>NZ_JADOEQ010000014.1 GCF_016745255.1 Enterococcus sp. BWR-S5
GATTTGGTTTTTAGTCGATTTCATTTTATCAGTTAGTTGTTCCTTTTTTGTGTTTGAACACTCAAAAAAGTGTTAGTGAGTTTTCCTTTAGGAATTTCCACCAACACAAAATATTATAGACCCATTAATCTGAACACTAAGACTAAGAACTATGGTATTATCCATCGGATGATAGTATAGTTCTTTTTTTTATGAAGGTGTTATAAAGTTTTTGAGGAAGCGACTCTTGTGAAATCAATAGTCAGTGGAGAATCATCGGAAAAGAGCTTCTTACAAGCTTTGCTCAGAAGTTAATCAGTCTGTTCAGCTTTTCCATTTTGAGGTGGATTTACTCATGGGAAAAATACTTTCTATGTTATAATGAAAAGTATCATAGAAAGAAAATTGTTATCTTTCTAAAAATGATGAAAACAAGGGAAGTCTATTGAAAACGATGGTCTCTACCCTTTAGTCATCAGTTAGAAAGGTAATGAATAGAAGCTCATCGGTGTTAGCACCTATGTGAGCAAGTTGTGCTGTGGGAATAAGAAGAAATAGGATTTGACTGCGGTACAACAGGAGTAATGAATGTTAGAGGAGGAAGTATTAGATGAAAGCAACTGTTACTGAAATTGGAAAGCATGCTCTTGACGGTAAAGAGCCGATGATTATTCTTTTTGGCGAACGTGCAACGGATAGCCTGAGGGAATATTCAGTGATTCAGAAATTTGAAGAATCTGGGGAATTGGATGTAAAGACCGGCGCTCAATTGAAAATTGATGATGCAGTGTATCAGGTCACACATGTTGGTTCTTTTGCTAATGCCAATTTGAACAGCATTTCTCATGTTACATTGGTATTCTCAGAGGTACCTGAGGAAGATGCTGTGGTTAATGGTATCTATCTATCACCGACGACTGTTCCAACAGTCAAGGTAGGGTCTATTATTGAATATATAAGCTGAGGAGAGTGATAGGATGTCTCAAAAGCAACAGGAGAAAAAGGAAAGCCGGCTTTCGTGGTTCTGGCGTTGGTTTTTGAACAATCAAGTCGTGACCGCACTTTTAATTGTATTGCTGGTTTTATTGATACTTTTAATTTTTACGAAGGTATCACATCTGTTTACGCCTGTGTGGCAGTTTATTGGCGTTGTCGGTCTGCCGATTATCATGGCAGGGATTCTGTATTATTTATTGAATCCAATCGTTGATTATTTGGAAAAAAAGAAGGTACCGCGAGCATGGAGTATTATTGGTTTGTTTGTGGCAGTGATTGCTTTGATTGTCTGGGGAGTGGTTGTCATCGTTCCTGAGATTCGCAGTCAGATATTGAGCTTTGCCAATAATTTTCCTAGGTACATTGAGACAATTGACAGTAAAACACAGGAGATACTAAGCGATCCATTGTTTGGACAGCTGAGGGAACCACTAGAGGATATGGGAGAGAAGCTGACCAATTCGCTAGGTGAAATTATCAAGAATGTATCAACGTCGACTGTACAGGGGCTGGGAAGCTTTTTTGGTGCAGTAGCTTCCGTTGTAGTGGCGGTTTTTACAATGCCGTTTATCCTGTTCTACTTGTTAAAGGATGGGAAAAAGCTGGCGCCCTTTTATATTAAGTTCTTACCAAATAAAATGCGTCGTCCAACATTGACTGTCTTGTCTGAAATGAACGAGCAGGTTTCTTCTTATATCAGAGGACAGCTGACTGTTGCTTTCGCAGTTGCAGTTATGTTCATTATCGGTTTTTCAGTAATTGGGCTGGAATATTCGATTACTTTAGGGATTATTGCCGGCTTTTTGAACCTGATTCCATATTTGGGGTCGTTCTTAGCAATGATTCCGGCGGTCTTTCTTGGTATTGTTGGCGGACCGGTTCTTTTAATAAAAGTGCTGATTGTCTTTATTATCGAACAAACCATTGAAGGCAGAGTTGTTTCGCCGTTAGTACTGGGGAGTCAGCTGGACGTTCATCCAGTCACGATTTTACTCGTGTTGCTGACCTCTGGAAAACTGTTTGGTGTTGCCGGAGTAATTCTGGGAATTCCAGTATATGCGGCTGCCAAAGTGGTCATCAAAAATGTATTCGAATGGTACAAAGAAGTTTCCACGCTCTATTACGAGGAAGAGGAACAAACAGATACGAAGACATAAAAAAGGAAGCGATGCAGATCGCTTCCTTTTTTGTGTAATTAAAAGTTTTTACCAAGGTTTGCTGCTTTTTCAAGCGCATTGTTCATCAATTCTTCAGAACGTTCAGGAGCGTAGTCAATTCCTTCGATAAATAATTGTTGAACATCGCTGATACCGATAAAGTTCAAGATGCCTTTAACATATTGGGAAGAGAAATCATTTCCTTCATAAACCCCACCATTAGATTGGATGTGAAGAACAGTTTTATTTCCAGCTAAGCCTTTTGGTCCTTCTTCTGTATATTTGAAGGTCTTACCGGCAACGTTGATTGTATCAATCCATGCTTTCAAGCGTGTAGGAACATTCAAATTCCAAAGAGCATTCGCAATAACAACTTTATCTGATCCCATAAATTGTTCTGTAAGATCGTTAAACTTTGAAATTTTTTCTTGTTGAGAAGCATTTAAGCTCGTGAATTCTGCTCCGGTACGCAAGGCATTCCAGCCTGAAAGCAGCTCTTCGTCAATTTCAGGAATTGATTCCGCATAGACATCAAGAATATCGATTTGATCTTCTGCATGAGTTTCCTTGTATCCTTCCAAGAATGAATCCAGAGCGCGTACAGAACGTGACTCCTCTTTTGTGAGTGGGTGTGCTTTAACAACTAATAATTTTGACATGTATATTCTCCTTTTCGTATCAGCTCAAGGTCTTTTATGTTGTAGTCTGAAAAAGAAAACAACAGAAGCCTTTGATTTTGTGTTTTCCTATATAATTTTTGTGAATGACAAGAGTATATAGATAGAAACATTATCATTTTACTAATAAAAAGTAAGAGAAGCAATTTATATGCCTGATAAAAATTTTTTTCTTATGTGAAAGGATTGGTGTAAATAATATCGGGGAGAGTAAAAAAATGCTATGATTAAGAAAGTTCACGAATGAAGCAAAGTAGAATAGCCAAAGACGTTTTATATAAAGACAGCTATTCTGTAAGTAAATAGACTGCATAGAAGCATAGAAGTTCAAGGAGGCGTGAGCAGATGACTGAAGAGGGCAAGGGTTATCCAATATTTATTATTATGGGGGCAAGCGGCTCAGGGAAGACGAAGATGACGGAGCAGGTTTTTCCGCGTGAAGAGAAGATTGTTTCCTTTACAACAAGAAAAAGGCGCCGGAATGAAAAGAATGGTGTGGATTATTACTTTATCAATCGGAATGATTTTGAACAGCTTATTACGGACAATCAGTTGATTGAATATGATTTGTATGATGGCAATTATTATGGCGTTGGCCGAACAGAAATTAGTGAGAAGGCAAAGAAGCATAGTGTGTACAATGTGCTTACTTTGAAGGGATTTGAATCAATCAGCCAAGCATTTGGCAATCAAGTCATCCCAATTTTTTTAGATGTATCCAAAGAAAATATCCTTAAACGATTGAAAAAAAGAGATGAATCTGAAGAGTCGATACAAAAGCGCAGTGCGATTTACGAAAAGGATATGGCGATTAAGCAACAGCTTCAAAAGTACCCTAACGTTCATATTATTAACGGCGATCAGTCGATTGAACAGATGGTGTCAGAGTTGAGGGAGATTGTCGAGCGCTATCAGCAAAAAACATAAAAGGCGCTAGTCTGGAAAAAGGCATATTGTTTACTCACAGTGCAGTTTAGCAGCTGAGAAAATACTTGCGGTTCACTGGTATGAAAAAACAGATTCTTGTGTTTTACAGTAAATAGTTTGATTGAGCCTATTTACTTTCATCTATAAATAGTCCAAAATTTGAATATATAAGAAATAACAAGATGTGGGAGGCGTGTTATGGAAGCCGTAATTTTTGATATGGATGGTGTGTTGGTAGATTCTGAATATACCTTTTTGGAGTCAAAGACAGCACTTTTAAAGGACGCAGGATTTGAAAAGGATATCAGCTATCAGTATCAGTTCATGGGAACAACATTTGAGTTTATGTGGAAAAAGATGAAGGAAGAGCTGGGATTGCCGTTAACGGTAGAGGACTACATTCGGGAGATGAATGAGCGAAGAGAAGAAATGATTGACCGAGATGGAATCAAAGAAATACCTCATGTTAAAGAGGTGGTAAAAGGGTTGTCTGAGGCCGGATTTAAGCTGGCAGTTGCTTCTTCTTCTCCAAAGGCAGAAATTGAGCGCGCGATGAAAGAGTTGGAGCTTGATTCCTTTTTTGATTTCCTTGTCAGTGGAGAAGAGGTTGCTCATTCCAAGCCGGCACCGGATGTTTTTCTGAAGGCTGCCGAGCTTTTAGCTGTGTCGCCAAAAGATTGTATTGTATTTGAAGATACGAAAAACGGCAGTCGCGCAGCAAAGGCTGCAGGCATGTATTGTATTGGCTTTGAAAATCCGGAATATCCGGCGCAGGATTTGACGGCTGCCAATGAGATTATTCGAGACTTTCATGAGGTCGATGTAACGCGCCTCAAAAAACTTCCTTCAATATCCGAAGGGTAGCAGGCTGGGTCTAAACAAGAGGCTTAGGTAATTAGTTGAAAGACATGTCTGCTTGAGTGAATAAATCCGATATATGGGAATGATTAGTAGAGGACAAAGCAATTTTCAATTTGAGAGTTGCCTTGTCTTTTTTATGTAAAAATACTGTAACAGCCGAGACCAAGTCATGCAGCTGTTTCTTTGCTAAAAGAGGCAATTGGTCTAGCTAAAGAAAAGCACTGTTATTCAAACTATATTAGTTGCTGATTTTGGTACAAATGATACAATAGAGTAGAATATCAGAGCGAAAGGGGGAAGATTTATGTTGGATTTTCAATTAACAGACAACGCCTCTTTGAAGACGATTGCATTTAGAATCAAGGATAATTATAAAATGGTTGATTTTTATAAAAATATTGTTGGTCTAACTCTGAAAAGTGAAGAGAACGGGTTGTCGATTTTCAGTTCAGGTAAGAATAAAAATCAAGTGTTAATCTTAGAAGAAGGAGAGACATTTGATCATTCTACTGTTCATTTTTCAGTCTGTTTATCTTCAGAAGAGGAATGGTTGGGGATAGTTAATCGGTTTTCTGAGCATAGCTATCCTATCAAGAAAAAGGAAATTGACGGGGATAAACAAGAGCTTGTTATCGTTGATCCGGAAATGAATGAGATTGAGTTCTATTATCAAAGGGGACAGCAGGAAGACGAGCAAAAAGAGGACACAATCATCAAGGCGGAAGAAGTTGACGGCCTTGAGGAGGAAGAACCAGAGGCTGGAACGGTCGTACAAATCAGTCTGAATACAATGGATATTCAATCAAGCAAAGAATTCTATGAGCAGGTGTTAGGATTAACCAGTATTGATGAGACGACTTTAAGCTTGGGAAGCGAGAATGTTGTTTTTCAATTATTGGAGAAGGCGCATCTAGGGAGCAGAGCGGACCTTGGGTGGAATTTTTTTGTTGTCGATTTAGATGGAAAAGAAGAAATTGAAAAACTGATGTATCATTTGGAACAAAAGAAACAGGACTTTTTTATTGATAATAAGCGATCTATTTTGACTGTTTTTGATATCAATGGTATCGAATGGTGGTTTACAAAAAACAGAGTTTGAGGACGAACGAGATGTATGAACAAACAAAAGAGCTGATTGATGCGTATTTAAAAGAGGGTGTTTTTCCCGGAGCTTCATTTGCCTTTATCAAGGGAGCAAAGCAGGAGGTTCATACGAAAGGATTGGCACAGATTATTCCAAAACCTGAGCGGTTAACAGAATCGCTCAGGTTTGATGTGGCTTCATTGACTAAGGTTATCTGTACAACAACGGTCGTGCTTCAGCTTATGGAGGAAAAAAGGATTTCTCTTGATAAACCGCTTAAGGATTATTATCCGTCATTTCAGGATTCAAGGATTACGATTCGTCATTTATTGACTCATACAGGAGATATTACTACGTATATTGAGAATCGAGATGCTTTGTCTCAAGAGGAACTGATCCGTGCGTATCATCAGGTAACAGCCGGTGATAAGCTGGGGCTTGAATCGAAATATACAGACACTGGAACAATTCTGTTGGGGCTGATGCTGGAGGAGCTTCTGCAAAAACCAGCGATTGAAATCTTTGAGGAGCGGGTGCTTATTCCCCTTGAAATGACAAATAGTTGTTTTCTACCGGATAAGCCGGCTCTAACGGTTCCTACAGAGCTGCATAAGCAAAGAGGATTAATCAGAGGTCAGACCCATGATCCTAAAGCGTATGTTTTAGCTGAGCATGCGGGCAATGCCGGTTTGTTTACAAACTTGACAGATTTGGTGAAATTTGTCACTATGTACTTGAATAAAGGTATCTATAAAGGGAAACCCTTTCTTCAGGAAATGACAGTGCTTTCCTTATTGGAAGACCATTCCTTTGCGAGAAATCATCCTCGGTCCCTTGGTTGGGATTTGAAAAGGGGCGTAGATGGAGCAGTATACTTGTTTCATACAGGCTATACCGGAACGTTTATCCTGATGGATATTTTATCACAAGAAGCATTTATATTTTTATCCAACAGGGTTCATCCTGTAGATAAGCGGGCAGCGTATATTGAAAAGAGAGATCAGCTCATTCAGCTTTATCTTGAGGAAAAAGCGAAAGCTGCCAAAGTATAAAAACTGATCAAACGAAAACGAATACAAGTTTCGGGAGGAGTAAAAATCACTATGAATCAACCGCTGTTTTTAAAACCTGTTTTTCAAGAAAAAATTTGGGGAGGCAATCGTCTGCATACCGTTTTTGGTTTCGAGCTTCCTAGTGACAAAATCGGGGAAGATTGGGCAATCAGTGCACATCCCCACGGCGTAGGAACAGTCATCAATGGAGAGTTTGCAGGTAAGAAGCTAGATGAGCTTTGGAGCGAACACCGTGAGCTGTTTGGCAATGCCCCCGGCGATGTCTTTCCGCTGTTGATTAAAATTCTTGATGCAGAAGATGATTTATCTGTTCAGGTTCATCCGGATGATACCTATGGGTTGAAGCATGAGGGGGAGCTTGGAAAAACAGAATGCTGGTATATCATTGATGCAGAACCAGGTGCTTCTATCATTTATGGTCATCATGCAAAGACTCGTGAAGAGTTGGCAGAAATGATCCACGATGAAAAATGGGAGGATTTACTGACAAAAGTGCCTGTTAAAAAAGGTGACTTCTTCTATGTACCGAGTGGAACAATCCATGCCATTGGAAAAGGCATTATGATTTTGGAAACACAACAAAGCAGTGATACAACTTATAGAGTGTACGATTATGATCGGACTGATGATAGCGGAAATCCAAGAGAGCTGCATCTACAGCAATCAATTGATGTGACAACAGTACCTGCGAAAGCACCGGTCTTACAGATTCAACAACAGAATCAAGATCAGTCGGCTGTCGTGACGTATCTGAAAACAGAATTTTTCAATGTTTATGAGTGGTTGGTCAAAGGAACATTGAAGCTCAAAAAGGGAGCACCATATACGTTGGCTACAGTTATTGAAGGCGCAGGAAGTCTGATTATCGAGAAGGAAAATCCTGCTCAGAATGACAGCTACGAGTTGAAAATGGGTGATAGCTTTATTCTTCCTTCTGATATTGAAAAATGGCGTATTGAAGGCGACCTGAAAATCATTGCCTCAGAGCCGGGAGAAAAAGCTTAGTAAAGAGAACAGAAGAAGACCTGCTGTAAATCTAGGATATTAGATTTGCGGCAGGTCTTCTATTTTATTGTGCGGGAAGTGAACTCCAAGCCACGGCGATTTCCATGACATCATTTTCGTTTGGAGAATCATTGTCCTCTTCATCCGCTTCATTCATCGCATTGAAATCTCCATAATCAATAGATAGATTGTCTTCCTCTTCTGTTGGTATGCCCATATCAATGGTTACTCCATAGCCCTCAATGAATTCAAACGCGCGAGTCACTTCTCCTGTTTCGCATTTAACCCAAGCGTAGCAATCGGACACCCGATGATTCACAAAAAAGCAGACAGAACCAAAGGCTTTGCTAAGTTCTTTTAATACAGCAATATTTTTTTCATCAACACAATTACTTTTTATTAGAAGTGCCCAATAGGAACTGCTATCTTCGGCTTCATCATTTATAGCAGTAACTTTAGAAAAATCAGTGACAGAATCGATTACATCATGAACAAAGACCCAGCCGTTATAGCTTTCATTGACTTGGAAATTATCGAATCCCAAAGCTTTGACAGCTTCTGCTACTTCCAGTGCTGATTCTGAATGAACAGCAATCCAGACGGATTTGTAGCCAAAGGGAGTAGGTTGTGTGATGGTATATGACGGTTGAGAGACTTTCGCTTCATTCTCGTGTTTATTTGCCTTTTTTTCTTGCTTGAACCATCCAAACATTTATATACATCCTCATTTCGTAAAGTAATAAATTTTTTTTTGTTTTAATGGTAGCAATCTGAACCAAAGCTGTCAATGAAAGGCGGAGCAAGAGAGTTGCAATATAGAGGGTGTAAATAAGAGGAAATCGGTAAACAATAGATAAAGCCACATGAAGATGATGGACATCTTCGTGTGGCTTTCCTAATTGCTATGAAGTATGACGAGAAACGAGTGGATGCTGGGTAGTACCTATCAGGTTACTTAAAGCCTGACCAAGCTCATTCCGCTTTTACTTTTATCCAGCTGCACGAGTCAGCTCAATCGACGATAAGATGAACTGTCTTCAGTGATAAAGGACATCACTGAGCCAGCTCTCTATATCGCTCATGAGCTCCCGACTCGCTCCGCTTTTACTATTATCTAGCTACACAGCCTAACTTCCTCGGTAATAAGATAACTTGTCGTCAATGACAAAGGGCGGTCATTGAGCCAAGTTCCTATGTTACTCAGAAGTTCCCAAGGCTGTTTCGCTTTTATTCTTATCCAGCTGCACGAGTCAGCTCAATCGGCGATAAGATGAACTGTCTTCAGTGATAAAGGACATCGCTGAGCCAGTTCTCTATATCGCTCATGAGCTCCCGACTCGCTCCGCTTTTATTCTTTCCCATATTTTCTTTCCATGGCGGTGTTGATTAGGCGCATGCCGAGGTTTTCGTTTCTGGATAGGATGGGTCCGTGGAAGTAGGAGCCGAAAACATTTTTATAGATAACGCCTTCTGAGCCGTCTTCCGCATTATTGCCTTTTCCTTCGACAACATTTCCCAGTGGACGTTCGCCTTCACCAAGGAAGGTGCGTCCGTTATGGTTTTCAAAGCCATAATAGGTTTCGTCAAATTCTTCGTTATGAATAACAATATCGCCAATGTAACGGTTATTTTCTTGACTGAGTGTGTAATGGTCCATTGCACTGATGCCTTTGATTTTTTGACCATCTGCACCAATATAGTAATGACCAAGCAATTGATACCCACCACAGATTGCTAAAATGACCCCATCGTCTTCAATATAGCGAGTAAGAGCTTCTTTTTTTGATTGGATATCCTGAGAGACAATCAGCTGTTCAAAATCCTGACCGCCGCCGAAGAACACCAAATCATACTTGTCGGGATCAAAAGGTTCATAGATACTCACGATTTCTGAATGGAAGGCAATGCCATTTTTTTCTGCTAAATATTTCAGCATCAGCATGTTGCCGTTATCTCCATAAGTATTCAATAGATTCCCATAAAGGTGACAAACTCGTAATTCTTTAGACACCATTCATTCCTCCTTGAATATATCCTTGTGCTGTTAATGCTTTTCGAAGCTGTAAAACAGCGGTGTAGGTAGCTAAAATATAGACGTTTTCCGTAGGTAATTCCTTGATGGCGTCAATCACCTTTTCAAGGTCAGCGATTTCAGTCAGTTTATCTTCAGAGATACCGGCAACCTTTAGGCGCAATGCCATATCCTTATGACGGTCACCACCGGCAATTACTGCGGGGATTTCCATTTCGGCAAAGGCTTCATGATTACCATCCCAAATCCAGCTGACATCAATACCATCTGCATAATTGGCATTCAGTAAGGATACTAGAGAGAAGGGATAGGGTGAAAGCCCAATCATATCAACCACCTGGTTTAGGCCAACAGGATTTTTTACGAGTACAAGGGTACAACGCTTGTCGCCAATTTGAATAACTTCCTGTCTGCCAAAGACTTTTTCATCGTAGCTTAAGCCGGCCTTGATTTTTTCCCTAGAGACACCATAATGCTCAGCGACTGCTGTTGCAGCAAGGGCATTATAGATGTTATACATTCCACCTACTGCAATATCATAGGTACCGCCGTCAATTACAAATTCAGCAGAAACATTGTCCATCGCTGTTACTTCCGTTAGTTGGACATCCAACTCAGGACGTTTGAAATCACAGTTTGGGCAATAATATTTACCAAGATTCGCATAAGTAATCATTTTGTAGTGCAGGATATGATGACATTTAGGACAAAGAACGCCATCTGTGTTGTAATGCGCCATCTGTTCATGATCCGGCTGATGATTGAAGCCGTAGTATTTTCTTGGATTAACAGTATCCACAGAATTAAAAATCGGTGAATCACCATTGCATAAAATCGGTGCGTCCGGTGAAGCGGCTGCACCTTCGACAATCAAACGATAGGTCGTATAAATCTCACCATAACGGTCCATTTGATCTCGAAAAATGTTGGTAAATAAAAATAGCTTTGGCTTCACATATTTGGTGACTGTACTCAAGCTTGCTTCATCGATTTCCAGTACGGCAAATTTTTTCTGCCCTTTTTTAGCTTTCGCAGAAAGAAAGGTAGAAACAATCCCTTGAGCCATATTGGCTCCTGTTGGATTTGTCAGTACGTGATCGAACTCCTGCTTCAGAATATTTACTGTAAGTGCTGTTGTCAGTGTCTTACCATTGGTGCCGGTTACTACAACAATCTCATAATCTTTTGCTAATGTATCTAAAATTTTAGGGTCTATTTTTAATGCCAGCTGTCCGGGATAGCTGCTTCCGCCTTTGAAAAAGGTTTGCAATACCCACTGTGAGGTTTTTCCGGCCAGGATAGCTAGTTGGCTTCTAACGCCCATGATATCTCCTCCATTATTAGAGTGAACAATCCATGTTCTTTGGACTAAACTCAACCTATAATACCATAATTAGAGAGGCGTGACAAAGCGGTCTGTCTTTCAAAAACGGATGGTGACAGTCTGTTTTTTCATTAGGAGAAACGAAGAGTAAACAAGACCTTGAGCGTATTGGGATGAGCTGAAAATGATTGATGCAGCTAGCTGGTTAAGAAAATATTAAGGATGAGGAAAGTATGCAAAAAAAATCCAGCAGGGTATCAAGACATACCTGCTGGACGTAATACTACTTTTTGTTATCCAATGATGATTTTTTCAGAAGGGTATTCGTAACCTAAATCTCGTGTTTCTTTTGGAATAAACAGCATCAGAGTGTAAAGCATACCGATTCGACCAATAAACATTAAGAGGGAAATCATTATTTTCCCGACACTGCTCAAATCATCCGTGATACCAAGGGACAGTCCTGTTGTCCCAAAGGCAGAGGCGACCTCCACAATGATGGCAATCAACGAATGGTCTTCTGTCGCGGATAGAAAGACAACGGAAAAGAAACACATAAGTAAGGAGAGCATGAAGACAACAACTGATTTTCGCACATCATCATCATCAATTCGGCGACCGAAGATGTTGACGTTGTCTTCACTCTTGATGAATGAGTAGAGATACAGTCCGATGATGGCAATTGTTGTTGTACGAACACCACCACCCACAGAGCTAGGACTACAGCCGATAAACATCAGCATTGAGAAAATAATCAGTGTGGTTACTTGAAAATCATTCAATTGATTAATCTGTAAGCCGGCATTTCTGGTTGTCATCGAATAAAACATGGAGGTAATCCACCGGTTTGTTTCGGTCATATCTGCGAAGAGATGGTTTCGTTCCAATAAGTAGATTAATAGCGTGCCGCCAATAAACAAAATGACAAAGGCCAGGATCGCTATTTTACTAAATAGAGAGAATCGAAATGGGAGTCCGCGCTTTTTCTTTTTGAAAAACAACCACTCTCGAAACTCCATCAGTACCGGAAAACCGATACCGCCAATGAAAATCAAAAACATCATGATAATTAAAAATAAATAGTCATCGGCAAAAGGGATAATCGAATCACCAGTAACATCAAAGCCTGAGTTTGTTACGGCAGAAATCGATTGATAGAAACCATAGAAAATGGCATCTCGCCAGTTATCATAATAGTCGGAGAAATAAAAATAGATAGAAAAGAATGCACCGAAAATAACTTGAAACCATAGCAAGATGGAAAAAGTAATCCGAATCAAGCGAACAATTCCGCTTAATTTAGGCTGATTCATATCTGTCATAATCAGCTGACGCTGCTTCAATGTAATTCTACGTTTGGATAAAATGATGAAGGCTGTTGAAATCATCATGATTCCCAGACCGCCGACTTGAAAAAGAACTTCAAGCAGAACAATACCTCGATCATTAAAAACTGTATGAATGTCAAAGGTTGTCAACCCAGTCACGCTAACAGTGCTGACCGCCATAAAAAACATATCTAAAAACGGAACCTTCGATCCGGGCACTCTAAAAATAGGCAGATAAAACAAAATTAGTGAAATAATGGTCATCAAAATATAATAGCTGACAATGATTTGGATTGAAGAAAAATGTTCCTGAATGAACTGGCGTACTTTCTTCTGAGAACGCCAGAGAAAACGACTGAAAAACATGGTAAGCCTCCTACAATATCAATAGATAAAGTATAGCAGAAAAACGTGTCGACGGAACGAAGAAAAACACTGGAAATTATTAACAACTTAGAAAAGCAGAAAAGATGTATAGCTCTAAAGGATATTTTTAGAATAGTAATGAAAAAAATTGGAGAGGACATCTGACAAAGAATTAAGGAAGTTGGCGTTGAAGATATTGATTTAATAGGCTTGCAACAAGAGCGTGCGATGATGCAACCAATCGGCTATTGTAACTTTTAGAGAAATTACTTACTATAAAATGGATGAAGGAATGAAAGCGGAGGAGAAAAATGTTTAGTGAAAAATTAAAAGAGTTAAGGACAAAAAAAGGAATCTCACAAGAAGAGTTGTCAGAGCTGCTGGATGTGTCCCGCCAATCAATCTCACGTTACGAGAATGGAACGGCCCAACCCGATTTTGATAAGCTATTAATGTTTTCGAACTATTTTGAGGTATCTATCGATTTTCTGTTGGGAAATCAACTAAAGGAAGAGAACAGTGCATCTGTTGGTTTGGAAGGTAGAAACAAGATAACTATTATCAGCAAGATTGATGGAAAAATGTCTTCTTTTTACAAGTTCAGCTTGTCTCCTGTTTATGGGAAGAAAGAGTATCATCCTGAGGTAATGCTTCTGGGGATAGATGGCCACAGCTTTTGGGGAGATAGTACTGTTGCGTTGGGCTGGTATAAAGAACGGGCAGATGCAGAAGCCGAGCTTAGAGAGATATTGGAAGCAATGTCTCAAGGCAAGCCGGCGTATGATTTACGCTATTTTGTTGGTACGAAAAAAAGAGGCGTGTTTGATTTTGAGATGGAATAAATGAGGTGCAACTAATTGAATGGGGCCTTTTCATTGAATAAAGAGGGGAGCAATCGATGATAAAGTCGATTGCTCTCTTCTATTTTGTTCGATTGAGGAGCAAACTTTAAAAATTTTCAGCAAAAGAAATCTCTTACTATCCTATTGTTCGAATTTACCACTATAAAAAACTTCGATTTTATAGTAAAATACGAAAGGAACGAAATGAAAGGTGACAGTGAGAGATGGCACAACTATTTTTTAAATATGGCGCAATGAATAGCGGAAAGACAATCGAAATTTTAAAGGTTGCACATAATTACGAAGAACAGGATAAGCCTGTTGTTTTGATGACAAGTGGACTTGATACGCGAGATGGTGTCGGCATGGTTTCCAGTCGGATTGGTCTGAAGCGTGAAGCAATTCCTATTTTTGAAGATACGAATGTGTATGATGTAGTCAAAGCACTGGATGTACAGCCGTATTGTATCCTAGTCGATGAATCTCAATTTTTGAGTAAGCACCATGTCATTGAGTTTGCGACAGTAGTAGATGAGTTGAATATCCCAGTTATGGCGTTTGGGTTGAAAAATGATTTTCGAAATGAGTTGTTTGAAGGCTCTAAGTATCTGTTGCTTTATGCAGATAAAATTGAGGAATTGAAAACAATCTGTTGGTTCTGTCATAAAAAAGCAATAATGAATCTTCATTATATAAACGGTCAACCGGTTTATGAAGGCGATCAAGTTCAGATTGGCGGCAATGAGGCCTACTATCCGGTATGCAGAAAACACTATTTTCATCCAAAAGATCGGATGGATTAGCTGTCCGGATTGAATGAATAGGAAGGCTCGGTTAGTTTTATGTCAAGGCTGTGCTTGTAAGAGCTTGAAGTGATAAAACGACTGAAAGACAGCGTATTAAGTCTGAAATGTTGAGATATCTAGCAACAGAGATAAAGAAAATTGGTAAAAATAGGGAAGCAACACTTCTTATAGGAACCTTGTACTTGCCGCATCAGCCCTGCCATGCAATTGTCGTGTGTTAGAGCAAACAGATTCATCCATATTATTATAAAGGAGCTACAAACATGTACGATCAGTTACAATCGATAGAAGATCGCTATGAGGAATTGGGAGAGCTGTTAAGCGATCCTGAGGTAATTAGCGATACGAAACGCTTCATGCAGTTATCAAAGGAAGAAGCGAATACAAGAGAAACAGTGGAGACATACCGTCGCTATAAAAAGGTTATTGAGGGAATCAAAGAGGCAGAAGAGCTACTGGGAGAAAACCTTGATGCAGAAATGGCGGAAATGGCCAAAGAAGAATTATCAGATTTAAAGAAAGAAAAAGAGGTTTTGGAAGAAAAAATTAAAATTTTGCTGCTTCCAAAAGATCCAAATGATGATAAGAACATTATCATGGAAATCCGTGGCGCTGCAGGTGGAGACGAAGCGGCATTATTTGCGGGTGATTTATTTAATATGTATCAGAAGTATGCCGAGGCTCAGGGCTGGAGATCAGAGGTATTGGAAGCCAATATCACAGGTATCGGCGGATATAAAGAAGTAATCATGATGATTAGTGGAGACAATGTCTTCTCAAAACTGAAATATGAGAGTGGGGCACATCGGGTTCAGCGTGTACCGTCAACTGAATCTCAAGGTAGAATTCATACTTCTACAGCGACTGTTGTTGTGATGCCGGAAGCGGAAGAAGTAGAAATTGATATTGCGGACAAAGATATCCGTACAGATATTTATCATGCCAGCGGTGCCGGCGGACAGCACGTCAATAAGACAGCTTCTGCTGTACGTCTGACACACATTCCAACGGGTGTTGTTGTTGCGATGCAGGATGAGCGTTCACAGTTGAAAAACCGTGACAAGGCGATGAAGGTTTTGCGTGCCAGAGTTTATGACATCATTCAGCAGGAAGCACAAAGCGAGTATGATGCAAACCGTAAATCAGCAGTAGGAACAGGAGACCGTTCTGAACGTATCCGTACCTATAATTTCCCGCAAAATCGTGTGACCGATCACCGAATTGGTTTAACAATCCAAAAGCTGGATCAAATTTTGGCTGGAAAGCTGGATGAAATCATTGATGCACTGGTTCTTTACGATCAAACATCGAAGCTGGAAGAGATGCAGAATGGCTAACAATTATTTTGAAGTCCTGAAACGGGCTTCTTCTTTTTTAGAGGAAAATGGTAAAGAGGGACACGCAATCGAGTATCTTTTTCTGGAAAGAAAGGGCTGGTCTAAAACAGAGTGGCTTTTGCATATGAGGGAAGAGGCTTCTCAGGAAGACCAAAAGCAGATTGCGGCTGATTTAGAACAGCTGATGGAAGACCATCCACCACAATATTTACTAGGCTACAGTGATTTCTACGGGCATCACTTTTCAGTAAGTCAAGCGACATTGATTCCACGTCCGGAAACGGAAGAGCTGGTAGAGCATTGCTTGAACGAAAATGAGCAGGAATCTTTGACGGTTGTTGATGTGGGAACCGGAACGGGGGCAATCGCTGTCAGCTTGAAGCTGGCTCGACCGAACTGGCAGGTATTGGCTGTAGATTTATCAGAGGAAGCACTGGCGGTTGCTGAAAAAAATGCGGCAGACCTCGGTGCAGATGTATCCTTCTTTTGGGGAAATGGGCTTGCACCGGTACGCGATAGAAAAATTGACATCCTTATTTCTAATCCACCCTATATCAGCGAAGAAGAGTGGGAGCTGATGGATGATAGTGTGAAAAAATATGAGCCGCATATGGCGTTGTTTGCGGAAAATCAAGGGCTGGCAATCTATGAACAGCTGATTAGAGAAGCAAAGGAATGTCTTGCACCGAAGGGCAAAATTTATTTTGAAATAGGCTTTCAACAAGGGGCTATAGTGAAACAGCTGATAGAAGCTGCGTTTCCTGAAAAAGAGGTAAGAGTCGAGCAGGATCTTTCAGGCAATGATCGCATGGTTATTGCAGACTGAGGAATAGCGAGAGAGGGAGGAATAAGCATGGAAACAAAACGATTTACAGCGAAGGATATCAAGGAAGCAGCTGCTTGTCTAAAGCAAGGTCAATTAGTTTCTTTTCCGACAGAGACAGTCTATGGTCTGGGCGCAAATGCCCTCTCAGAAGCTGCAGTCAAACAGGTCTATGAAGTAAAAGGACGACCAAGTGACAACCCGCTGATTGTTCACGTGAGTAGTCAAGAGATGATGGAAAACTATGTGGCAGAGCTTCCCGAAGAAGCCTGTCGTTTGATCGAGCACTTCTGGCCGGGACCTCTAACCTTAATCTTGCCGATGAAGGAGGGAACCTTTTCATCCGCCGTTACTGGTGGGCTCAATACGGTTGCCTTTCGAATGCCCGATAATCGTTTGACATTGGAGCTGATTAAAGAGGCGGATATTCCTTTAGTGGGACCAAGTGCGAACACGTCAGGAAAACCAAGTCCTACGACAGCAGATCATGTGTACCACGATTTACAGGGGAAAATTGCCGGTATTCTTGATGGTGGTGCTGCTGAAATTGGTGTGGAATCAACGGTGTTGGACCTAACAGATAAGCTGGCCGGTCCAACGATTTTACGACCTGGAGCAGTAACCAGAGAGGAATTGGCAAAGGTTATCGGTAACGTGTCAATGGATGGGCATTTACTAGGTGAGAAGGAAGTGCCAAAAGCGCCGGGGATGAAATACAAGCATTACTCTCCGGAAGTGCCGGTTTGGATTGTTCAAAATACACCTGAAAACTGGACTGAGGCTGTCGATTGGGCAGTGACGCAGAACCAACAGGTTGGTTTGTTTGCAGCTGAGAATATTCTGCAGCTGTTTAAAGAAAATCCCTCGGTTGTAGGCTATTCTTTTGGCGAGGATACGGTAGAACACGCAGCAAAGTATCTTTTTTCGGGACTTCGTGCGTTGGATGAAACAGCAGCAGAGATAATTTTTGCCCCGGCTTTTCCTGAAACGGGGTTAGGTGAAGCTTATATGAACCGGCTAAAGAAAGCTGCGAATCAAAATTTTTTCAAAAACTGAACGCTTTTTCAAGTAGTCCGGTATGAATTATGATACAATCGAAACAAGAAATTAAATGAGGTGTTGTCAACTATGAATTATCAAGAATTTGATCCAGAGGTTTGGGAAGCAATTGGAAAAGAAAAAGAACGTCAGGAAAACAATCTAGAGCTAATCGCTTCTGAAAATGTTGTTTCTGAAGGCGTGATGGCTGCTCAGGGAAGCATCCTGACGAACAAATATGCAGAAGGCTATCCAGGTCGCCGCTATTATGGTGGTTGCGAGTATGTCGATATCGTTGAAAATCTGGCGATTGATCGTGCGAAGGAATTGTTTGGCGCGGCATTTGCCAATGTACAGCCTCATTCCGGCTCACAGGCGAATACTGCAGCGTATCTATCATTGATTGAACCGGGCGATACAGTGATGGGAATGGATTTATCTGCAGGAGGACACTTGACTCACGGTTCACCCGTGAATTTCAGCGGGAAAACTTATAATTTTGTCAGCTATGGTGTTGATCCTGTAACTGAAGTAATTGATTACAATGTAGTACGCATCTTGGCAAGAGAGCATCAGCCAAAGCTGATTGTTGCCGGAGCAAGTGCGTATTCACGAACTATTGATTTTGAAAAATTTCGTGAAATTGCGGATGAAATTGGTGCGAAGCTGATGGTCGACATGGCGCATATCGCCGGACTGGTAGCGGCAGGTCTTCATCCGAACCCAGTACCGTTTGCTGACATTACAACATCTACGACCCATAAAACATTACGCGGCCCACGCGGCGGCTTGATTTTGACAAATGATGAAGAGTTGGCGAAGAAAATCAATAGCAACATCTTCCCTGGTATTCAAGGGGGACCGTTGGAGCATGTGATTGCGGGGAAAGCAGTTGCTTTCAAAGAAGCACTTAATCAGGATTTCAAGGATTACAGTGAGCAGGTTATTGAGAATGCAAAAGCAATGACAAAGGTATTCAATCAGGCTCCGGAAGCGCGTTTGATTAGCGGTGCAACAGATAATCACTTGCTGCTGATTGATGTGACTGGCTTTGGTTTAAACGGGAAAGAAGCCGAAGCATTGCTAGACACTGTGAATATCACGGTCAATAAAAACTCTATTCCATTTGAACAGCTTAGCCCTTTCAAAACAAGTGGTATCCGTATTGGGACACCGGCAATTACAACAAGAGGATTCAAAGAAGAGGACTCTGTCGAAGTGGCAAAATTGATTGTTAAAGCGTTGAATAACCATGAAGACGAAGCAGCCTTAGCACATGTAAAAGCTGCTGTTAAGGAACTGACACAAAAACATCCATTATATAAATAAGAAAAGGCCGGCTGTGATAACTATGTTATAGCCGTCCATGTAAAAAGATGCGTTGAAAGCTCTGCTTTCAACGCATCTTTTTTTGTAAAGTAAATCATTGTGTACCCCATCCTGTTTCACTTAAGGCGTACAGCTTCAAACCATCTGCTTTGTTATGAGAGCTGCAAATATCAAAGAAAGTCTGGTTATATGTTTCAATCAAAGACTGCTACTCCCGTTACATCCCTTGATTGTCTAATACAGAGTGCAAACTTTCTATTGACTCCTCACTGCGATACATAATGACTCCTTACTACTTGCATGTTTCGAGTCACTCAGCCAAAATTTATGAGGGGTTAAGGCTGGGTTCTCGATTGACTTATACAGTCAGTCTTCTCGTTGTTAACTATCAACCCTGTTTATTCATCATTTTCCCTTTTTTAAAAATTTCTTGTCTAATGAATCAGACAAGCCCATCAACAACATCAGATACAGCTTGATTTCTCTATTTTTGTGATTTTCTCCTATTCAGATACAGGCATAGATTCATGCAATTATTCAGATTCGGCACAACTTTATAGACAGTGTGGAAGAGTACCGAATGAATGTTTAATTATAGCTATGTTCTTTTTGGGTATATGGTCTGTGGTTATCTAATAGATTCTTTTATTTCTATCCTATAGTGTGATTGATAGGTGCATCTATTTTGTGTTTTTTGTTATCCTATCTTTTTGGGGGTGTACCAGAAAAGATAGAATCATTACTTTGTTGAAAAAAATTTTTGATAACATTATCTGAAAAAAACCACGTATATCAATAAATAAAGACTGTATCCTGAATAAAATATTATCAGACAATTGTATAACGGGAAAGACAAAAAAGGGAGAATGCTATTTTAACACAAGAATGTTCGGTTTTTTTTAGAAAGTGGGGAAGTCGGCATTTATTTGCGAAATCTTGTGTTATAATTTCACAAAAGGGAGGAATTATAATGAATGTTGGTGAAGCATTAAAGTTTATTCGGCAAAAAAAAGGGTACAAGCAACGGGAAATGACAACAGAGTATATTGACCGGTCTGCTTATTCCAGAATAGAAAATGGAACGCGCTCCATTCGAATCAATGATTTACAGGAGATATTGAATAAGCTGTCCATCCAAGCCGGAGAGTTTTTCAGCTATGCGAACCTTAATAAAGATTACAATCAACAGGAGTTTCGAAACACGTATTACTACTGTAGAAGTCATCCGGAAGACGAACAGAAAAAGAAAAAATTGTTGGGGTATTATGGTAAGGCGCTGTCAAAAGAGGAGAAGAGCTTAAGAGATATCAGCAATTACATCTCAATAAAAAATGGATTTTGTCAGCTTTGGGATGAAGTGGACGCAATTACACAGGAAGAAATTCAGATGATTTATGAATTTCTGATTGATAAAGAATATTATTTCCTGTATGACTATATTATCATCTGTAATCTTATTTTTCAGTTTAATGAGGCTCAGGCAGATGCACTCATTATGAAGGCTATCCCTGTTGAGGATGCAGAGCTGCGTGATTTTGAAACGAAACAGATTGCACACAATGCAGTGCTTAATCTGGTTACAGGACGAATATATGAAGGAAAGTTTGATGAGGCACGAAAGTATATTGGCTTGGCAGAAGAACAGGTTAAATCATTCAATGATTATAGTAGTAAAATGCATCTTTATTATACCGCAAACCTGTTAGAGTATATTGTGAGTGGAAAACCGGAGTACTACTACAAAATTATTAACTACATCAATTTGTTGAAGGACCTTGGCGAGGAGTTGTATGCCTCTGAGCTGTCAAATGAAGTGCAGACATTGACGCATGGCAATCCGAAGGAAGAAATTCGTAACCATAATTTTTCAGCCAGTCTGACCTATGATATTAATGCCGATACTAGCGGAAATTCAACTGATGAAAAGGAATAGAAGCTATTTTGATGACGGCCAAGTATTGAAAATAACTATTGTTTGATTCAACTATGTTCTACTATAAGAGTAGAAAAGTTTATGGCGGTGGCTACTTCTGGAGGAGGTGGTGCTTATGTATGTAAGTGCTAAATCTATGAAAGGAGAAAGCCGTTTTGTCAGCATTAGAGACAATTCAGCTACTAATCAGCTTTAGCATGTTTGCTATTGCATTAGTACGCTTGGTTGTTGACTTGCTTAAAAAGGACAAAAAAAATAACCGTCGATAAACTTTGGCGAGTTTTTCGGTTATTTTTTTAGATAATTAAACTTTAGCCACCGTCTTAAGCGGTTCTACATAAGAGGGATATGTTAGCGCATATCTCTCTTTTCGTTTTTATTGTAGCATACTTTTTTGAAAAAATACAGTTGATGGTCCACAGGTCAGTAAACCATCAACTGTAAGTTTATTCCTAGTTGTATTCCTACTTAAACAAGAACAGAAACTAAATTGTAGCCGTTGATACATAAGACGAGGATAACAATAGCACTATAGATTTTTTTCACTTGCTCATCCTCCATGCGGCTACTCAATAACCCTCCGCAATAGCCACCTAATAAAGCTGCTGGAATAACTGCCCAAAGAATAGATAAATCATATACCTGAAAACCCGTGGAAACACCGATTGCTGTCAATTTTGCAATTTGTGAAAAGAAAATGGTGATGATGGAATAAACGGTGGATTGTTTGATATCCATACCGAAAAGAAATGTCAGTGCTGCGACATTGATAGGGCCGCCGCCAATTCCTAGAAATGTAGAAATTAGTCCTAGGGCAAGTCCTGTTAGAAGATAAATGAGGATGCCGGACAGTTCATATTGCTTCTTTCCACGCTGGTTATACCAAAGGACAAGAATCAGAGTGAGAATCATGATTATATTTTGAATCATTTGTACTTGGTCGTCGGAGCCAAAGCTATGTAGAAGAAGACTCAACAGCTGATCCCCTATTATGCCCCCGATTAATGATCCCAATGAAATGCTTAACGCTTGTCTAAAATTAATTTTAATACCGCTTTTCAGCTGTTTGTACGTAGAGGAAAGTGACATAGTAAAGACTGCAACACTTGAATAGAAGGCGATGGCACTTAACGAATGCAGGCCAATAAGATCCAACACAGGTTTAATGATTACGCCGCCGCCCATTCCGGAAATTGCTCCTATAGTGTTGGATAAAAAGATTGTAATAAAGTAAATAATAATAACATTCATACGGCTTCTCCTTTTCATTTAGTAGCTATCCCTTTTTATTATAGCATGAAATGATAAATAAGAAATGATATTTCATGAAAATATATTTTTGATTACATATTGAAATTTCGTTTCTTAGGTGTTATAGTGGAACTACCAAATAGAAAACGTATTCAAGGAGGAAATAACGATGGAAATGTCATTTGGTATTATTCTTATTTTGTGTTTGTATACGGCAGTAGGGGTTCTGGATCAAATATCTATTCAGATTGGTCCATATACACCCTTATTCGCTGCAACCATCACAGGTTTGGTCATGGGAGATTTACAAACTGGTCTGATGATCGGTGCGACACTCCAATTGATGACACTAGGTGTGGCAACGTATGGAGGAGCTACAGTTCCGGATTTTCTTTCCGGTGCCATTATGGGAACAGCCTATGCAATCCTGTCAGGCAAAGGAGCTGAATATGGGATTGGTGTCGCCGTCCCAATTGGTCTTTTACTGACGCAGCTGGATATTTTGGGAAGAATGACGAATACTTTCTTCCAGCATAAGGCAGATCGTTATGCTGCTGAAGGAAACTACAAAGGCGTTGAGCGTTGTAATGTCTTGGGGATATTCCCCTGGACGCTGTCACGAATTATCCCGGTGTTCATTGGTTTGGCATTTGGTGAGCAGGTTGTAAATGTTATTAATGAAATGATTCCGGTCTGGGTCATGAATGGCTTGAAGGCTGCCGGTGCGATTCTACCGGCAATGGGGATTGCGATTTTGATGAGATATCTGCCAATCAAAAAATATTGGCCGTATTTCATTATTGGCTTCGTGCTGATGGCTTATTTTGCAGAGTTCTTCTCAGTATTGGGTGTTGCATTAGTTGGTTTGGCATTAGCTGCTCTTTATGTTATGAATCAAAACAATCGTCCTGTAGCAGCTTCCGTTGTTTATGAAGATGATGAGGAGGTAGAGATTGATGACTGAGAAATTAACAAAGAAGGATATAAACAAAGTATTTGTCCGTAATCTGTTCGGCCTTCAGTGGGGTTGGAATTATGAAAAAATGCAAGGTTTAGGCTACTGTTATGTCATTATGCCTGCATTGAAAAGATTTTATAAGGACGATCCGGAAAAAATGAAAAAGGCGCTTCAGACACATTTGGGCTTCTTTAATACAACGCCGGCGATGTCAAATCTGATTGTTGGTGCCAATATGGCGTTGGAAGAAGAAATCGGACCGGAAGATGATACAGCCATTACGGGCTTGAAGACGGGGCTGATGGGACCGTTTGCGGGTGTTGGTGATACCGTATTTATTGCTATCTATCGCGCGATTGTCTTTTCAATTGCTGCTTATATGGCTCAAGGAGGGCAGGCGTTAGGGCTGCTGATTCCATTGATTGCCGGCAGTGCGGTTATCTGGGTACGGTATAAGTTTACACATATGGGGTATATTCAAGGCAAACGGTTGGCGACAGAATTTGCAGATAAAATGAAAATGTTTACAGATGCCGCAGCGATTTTAGGATTAACCGTGGTTGGCGGGTTGATTCCGGCGGTTATCAATTATAAACTAGATATAACATATAAAATGGGTGAGGTAACCCTATCTGTTCAGGAAATGCTGGATAAAATCTTACCGGCACTTGTTCCGCTGTCAATTGTAGGTCTTTCCTACTGGCTGTTAGGCAAGAAAAAAATGAATTCGACACGCTTAATCTTTGTCTTGATTCTTTTAGGAATGCTTTTAGGGAATTTACAGGGAATCTTTGAGTGGATTGGTGGTCTATTCTAAACAGATTTTTGGAAAATATCCTTTATTCTTAATGAGATAAATGAATACAGAGAATAGAGTGAAGGCTTGTAAAATAGGTAAATAATCAGTTAGATAAAGTGAAAGGAAGTTTTAATATGCCAATTATTCATGCACGTGTAGATGAGAGATTGATTCATGGACAAGTAGCAACGGTTTGGACAAATACAGTAGGGGCACAAAGAATTATGGTCGTAAATGACTCTGCTGTGAAGGACCAAATGCAAATAGCTGCTTTGAAGATGGCAAAACCGGCAGGTGTAAAGCTGTCAATTTTATCAAAAAGAAAAGCAGTAGAGAAAATTCTGGCTGGAAACTATGATGAAGAAAAGGTTTTTCTAATTACAAAGGACATCCCCGATATGGCACATCTAATTGAAAATGGCGTGCCCCTATCAGCCTTCAACGTAGGAAATATTTCTCAGAAGAATGGCAGCAAGGCAATCAAAAAATCAGTGGCATTAACAGACGAGGACATCACCAGTATTCGAAAGCTGGTTGAAGGCGGTACAACCATTACCGCTCAAATGGTTCCTTCGGAGTCAGATGAGTCAATTTTGAATTTTATTAAATAAATAAACGGGAGGTCCGGCAATGGATGCAGAAACATTGATTCGGCAAAACTATAAGAAATTTTCAAAGGTCAATAAAAGGATAGCTGATTTCATTTTGAAGAACCCTTCGGAGGTTTTGAAAATGACGGCCAGTGAGATTGCAGCAAAGAGCCAGACCTCTCCGGCTTCGGTCACTCGATTTGCTCGCTCCGTTGATTTTGACGGATTGGATGAATTGAAGCTTTCGATAGCTTCTAAGCAAGGGGATCAGAAGAATAAAAAAAACTTAGATCCGATCATCTCCAAAGACGATTCAATTGAAGAGCTGTGTGAGAAGGTTGCCTTATTATTAGGAACAACAGTAAATGATTTGATGTATTCTCTGGATAAACAACAGGTGGCTCAGGCGATTCAGGCAATTAAGGGTGCAGAAACAATTTATCTTTTAGGGATTGGGGCATCTTCGCTGACCGCCTATAACCTCTACCATAAATTCAATCGTGCAGGAAGAAAAGCAATGTTTAATTTTGATCCGCATATGAATCTGGAATTCATGAATTATTCAACAACGGCTGATGTCGTGATCGCTGTTTCATATAGCGGATATACGAAAGAGGTTCTGCTGGCCTGTGAGATTGCTCAGAGAAATCAGACCCCAATCATTTTCATTACCAGAAATGATGAGGAACGAATTCAAAAAATCAGTAACATGTTGCTGCTTGTACCGGATAATGAGCACCTGGTTCGAGTAGGGGCAATTTCTTCCATCGCTTCGTCTATGGCTGTCGGAGATATTCTCTATCTTGGCTCTATTCAAGATAGAATTGAAGAAGATATCCAGGAAAGAATGATCGAGACAAATACATTAGTGAATCGATTGAAAGAAGGGAAACACGATGGAAATAACAAAATTGACAACTGAAAGCAGAAATACACATAGTCAGAATATCGACCAGCTGAGTACACTGGAAATGATAAAAGTTATCAATGAGGAAGACAAGAAAGTGGCAGAGGCTGTTGAACGTGTATTGCCTGATATTGCATTGGCAATCGATGCAATGACAGAACGATTCTTAGCAGATGGACGACTAATCTACTGTGGCGCAGGGACCTCAGGGCGATTGGGGGCATTGGATGCGATTGAGCTGACACCAACCTATAGTGTTTCTCCGCAGAAAGCATTTGGCATTTTGGCAGGTGGGAAAGAAGCAATGTTCTCAGCAATTGAAGGGGCAGAAGACTCTAAGGAACTGGCTGTTGAGGATTTGAAAAAAATGGACTTAAGTGAAAAGGATGTTGTCATAGCCTTGGCAGCAAGCGGAAGAACGCCTTATGCCATCTCAGCCATTGAATATGGGAATGAGGTTGGCGCGTTGACCATTTCAGTTACATGTAATGATAAGGGGGCGATGAATCAGCTTGCTCAGGTTGGAATCGCCGCTGTGGTAGGTCCGGAAGTAATCACTGGCTCGACGCGGATGAAATCGGGCTCTGCTCAGAAAATGGTGTTAAACATGCTGTCAACAGGGGTTATGATTAAAAGCGGAAAAGTCTATCAGAATCTGATGGTCAATGTCCAGCCGACCAATTTGAAGCTGATTCAGCGTTCTATTTCGATTATTCAGGAAGCAACAGGTGTCGATGCTGCGAAAGCGGAGGATTACTTAACACGTGCGGACAATCATGTAGCAGCTGCAATCGTCATGCTTGAAACTGGAAAAAGCTTCAGTGAAAGTATACAGGCATTGGATGAAAAGGATGGGCGCATTTCAGCTGTTATCAAGGCTTGGGCATAAATGAATCAAGAACTGATTTCTAATAAAATCAATCATTTAATTCAACGGAAGATTATTTCCGGTGCGTCATGGTCCTTCATTTCTGAAGGAAAGTCTGAAAATTATTATGCCGGTGTGATGGGCGCCTATTCCCCATTTTCTGAAATGAAAATCAAAGAGAGGCTTTTCTATGATTTAGCTTCCTTAACAAAAGTCATAGGAACAACCACACGAATACTGCAATTGATTGATGACGGAACATTGAATTTTACTACAAACGTTAACAAGATTATTCCTGATTTTAGTCATCTTGAAATAACTATTGGTGATTTATTGCTGCATCGAGGCGGTTTTCCTGCTGATTTTTTGACGAAGGAGAAAGAGCTGCTTACTCCGGATTTTCTCTACACATATTTTAGAAACTATCCTGTAAGAGAAGCGGCGTCCACTGTTTATTCAGATATTGGTTTTCTTTTGCTAGGACTTATTATCCAAGCGGTGGATAATTGTTCATTAGAACAGAGTTTCCAAAAAAATATTTTTCGCCCTTTAGGAATGCGTGATACCAGTTATTTCCTGCTTAATCCTGAGCGAGCGCTTCCTACCGAGCAAACGCTGGAAAGAGGAACGATTCAAGGGACAGTACACGATTCAAAGGCGTACAAAATGAATACAGAGATAGGCAGTGCAGGACTTTTTTCAACATTGGAAGATATCAATTTATTTGTATCTGCCTATCTAGCAAACGATGATAGGTTGTTTCATCAAGCGCTTTTTGCTAAAGTGAAGAGTACCGAAGTAGCAGGAAGAACCTACGGCTGGGAACAAAAAAGAGGCTGCAATGGGCCCTATTTATTTCACACAGGGTTTACGGGAACGTCAATTGGGATGAATCTGGAGGAAAAAATCGGTTTTGTTTTATTGACGAACCGCATTCATCCAAGCCGTGATGAGAAGGGATTTATAAAGGCTAGAGCAGCTCTTTACACAAATTATTTTTAAACAGGGGAGTATAAAAAGGATGAAACCAAAACTGATTTTGATGAGTCATGGAAATATGGCTTATGAAACCTTACAATCTGCCAGGATGATTGCCGGTGATTTGGCAGCTGCGGAGGTCGTGTCAATGGAAGAGCACGATGGCTTAGCTGGTACACAGAAGAAGCTCACCGCACTATTGGATAAGCTTGGAGAGGAAGAGGTGCTGATTCTTGCTGATTTGAAGGGCGGTACACCATGTAATGCTGCGATGATGGAAATGGGCATGCGAGAAAATATACGGGTGATGTCCGGCTTGAATCTGGCATTAGTGATAGAAGCGGCACTTTCTCCAATAGAAGACATTGATGCACTAGTCGCTTATCTTTTACCAATCGGCAAAGATGCAGTAGCGGCGATTGAATTGCCTGAGTTGGATGATGATGAGTATGAGGAATAAATGACTAGTTTTTGTAGTATATCAAGCACTCAAAGCGGGACAGTCTTTGGGTGCTTTTTCCTTTAGCTGATAGTGATAAAATAAGAATCTTTTCTTATTTTATCATTTCTTGTGTGATTAGCTAGCCAAGCACACATTTTTGTTTTACAATAGTACAAGAAAATGAATAGTAAGGAGACTGAACATGGGAAAATTTCAAGTAATTGATCATCCATTGATCCAGCACAAACTGACAATCATTAGAGATAAGGATTGCGGGACTAAAGTATTTCGTGAGGTAGTAAACGAAATTGCCATGCTGATGGCTTATGAAGTATCCAGAGATATGCCTTTAGAGGACATTGTGATTGAAACACCGATGGGACCAACGACTCAAAAAACGTTGTCTGGGAAAAAAGTAGCGATTGTTCCTATTTTGAGAGCCGGAATCGGAATGGTTGATGGTATCTTGGAATTAATTCCGGCAGCCAAAGTTGGGCACGTTGGATTATACCGTGACCATGAAACGTTAGAGCCTGTTGAATACTTTGTTAAGATGCCTGAAGATATTGATGCAAGACAGCTATTTGTTGTCGATCCAATGCTTGCGACAGGCGGATCAGCAATTATGGCTATCGATTCATTGAAGGAACGCGGCGGCAGCAACATCAAATTTGTCTGTTTAGTTGCAGCTCCTGAAGGTGTGAAGGCGTTACAGGAAGCACATCCTGATATCGACATCTATACAGCAGCACTAGATGAAAAGCTGAATGAAGATGGCTACATCGTTCCAGGCTTGGGCGATGCAGGAGATCGTCTATTTGGTACAAAATAATAAATGAGATACAGCCGGTACAGAGAGGGAAACAACCTTTCTTACTGGCTGTTTTTTTGATGAGGGAAGTCAGATTCTCTTGCTGAAACACTCATTTTGCTGGAATAGTGCTGTTAAAAAATTAGCTAGGAACATTGCTTTACAATTTTTTGAAAGAGTCTTATAATAATTTCAGTCAGAGGCCAGCTTAGCTCAGTTGGTAGAGCAACGCACTCGTAACGCGTAGGTCGTAGGTTCGATCCCTATAGCTGGCATACCTTGAACCCTTGATACACAAGGGTTCTTTTATTTGTCCGAAAAACAGCCTGAGAAAAATTTGCCTAAATTTGCCTACTTATTAAAAGTTAGTAAAAAGAAACGTGTTATATTATGTCGTCAAGCTTATCACTCATTGACCTTTGAGCGTTAGGATATAAATGACCGTAGGTGTCTATTGTAGTAGTTATAGAAGCGTGTCCTAATCGCTGCTTAATCTTTGTGGGTTCTTCGTTGTTGTGGATCAATAAAGCAACATGAGAATGTCTAAAGTCATGAAGTCTAATAGGTTTTATGTCTAGCTCGTTCTGTAAAATAATTTTTTTGATCTGTTTACTAAAAAAACCACTAGACGGATGTTTTTCACTATATTGAAATACAAGAAGTTTCTCACTATCAAAGCTTTGAAAATGATCAATAAGGTACTGCTGTTGTTTATTCTTCCAGTCATTCAATGCAGTTAAAAGATTTTTGTTGATCGTTATATACCTATTGCTGTTCTTTGTTTTTGGTTCGGTGGTAACGTATTCGCCTTTAATCTGAGTAGCACTTTTATTAACTCTGATTTCCGATCTAGTGAAATCAATATCATTCCATGATAAAGCAATCATTTCGCCCGCTCGCATACCTGTAAGAAAAGCCACCTGATAAAATAAACTAAGAAATGGCTTATCCTCTTTATCAATTCCTGACAAGAAAATTTTGAACTCTTCTACAGTCCAAAAACTCATATCCTTTTTTTGAATTTTCAATTTTTCGATTCTTAAGCAAGGATTGCTGTTTGTGAATCCTTCTCGGATAGCTATCTGAAACAGCTTATTTATGTGTAAAAGTATCATGTTGATTGTGTTGTGAGAAAGCCTATCCTTTTTTTCTCCTTTGAAACTCAATAAGTGATTTTGAAAATCTCTTATCTGAGTGAATTTTATTTTTGAAATAGCTGTATCTTTAAAATAGGGCTCTACATATACCTTGAAAATCCGTTCCTGACTTTTGATGTAAGAGGGCTTAAGGTTCTTAGTGTGTCGTTCTTCATAAAACTCATAAATATCAGTAAGCGATAGATTTGAAGGAGTATCAAGCTTGTTTTCATGATGTAGTCTTAGATATTTCGCCTCTAGCTTTTGTGCTTGCTGTTTTGTCCTAACTTTTTTTCCTGAAACTCTAATCCGACGTTGCTTTTTCGTTATTGGGTCAATGCCTAGAGATACATCAACCTTATAACCGTTTGTTTTCTTATTTATTGCCATAAAATCACCTCAAAAATACGAACATATGTTCTTTGTTTGTCAAAAAAATGAGCTATCGTACTGTGATAGTATTTCAAGCCTACTATATTAGGATCAATGTTAAAGTATACTGCCAGTTCCTTATGATTCATATTTTCAATATAAATAGCTTCCTCTTCAAGAATCTTATCAGGTAATAAGAGTTCACAAGCGAAAGTGTCCGCCTCTTGTTCGATCTTTCCGGTAAAAGCGATAGTGCTGAGACTCATTTTAAAGATGTTTAAATTCTTATGTAAAAAGTAGTGTCCAAGTTCGTGAGCTATCACTCTATCAAGCGCTCTTTCGTCCTCTATGTTCTCGTTGATGTGAATAATGTAGTAATTACTATAATACTGTAGAAAGCCGCTAACATTGCCTAAATCAGATTTTAATACCAATATACCTAAGTATTCCGCAATGGCTACAGGATCGTTAGTATTATAAAAATCAACAATCCTAGCAGCTTCTTCTTTTATTCTTCTATTTATCCCCTTGATACGCTCCACCTTGCTTCCCATCTTTGAAAGTTCTTTGAAAGTGCACTTTCAAAGATATTACTCTTCGTTTTTCTTCATATCGTCCACTGTTCTCATAGCGTTTTTCATTGCAATCTTAACAAGCCTTGCTGTTTCTTCGTCAATATCACCGTCTTTCAAGAATAAAAGAGTGTTCTCATGTTTCAGTTCTTCAAAAGTTTCCTCAATTGTTTTGTCTAGCTTTGATTTGTTTGGACTGTCAATGTCTAGCAAGTAATCGGAACTTACGCCAAAAATATCAGTCAATTTATGGATAATATCACCACTTGGAATAGACTTGTTATTTTCGTAATCACTAACCGAACTCTGTTTCAAAAATAAAAGATCAGCTAGTTCTTTCTGTTTCATATTTTTAGAAGCTCTAAGTTGTTTTAATTTATCGCCAAAAGCCATAAGAATCACCTCATTTTCTTCATAATATCACTTTAACCCATTTAATTTCAGTATATATAAAAAGAACCTATATTTTCTATTGACATATCGGCTAAACCGTTGTATATTATATATAACGAAACGGTTAAACCGATAATATTTATAAAAAATAGGTTGAGGTGATAAAATGGTAATTAACTTCCTCACTGCTAAAGAAGTCAGTGAGTTGATGAAATGCAGCGTACCAAAAGCGTATGTAATCATTAGAGAATTTAATGCACAAATGGAGCAAGAAGGCTTCAAAACAAACGCCGGACGTGTAAACGAGGAACAGTTTGCTAAAGCTTACGGTTTCGGGGTTGAAATCAATATAAAACAAAAACAAGAACAGGAGTAGTGATAGGAAGATGAAAGAGAGAACAGCTTTATCAGAAGTAGTGAAAATGTTGGAACAAGGGTTTGATATTCTGAATGAGAAATATTTTGAAAATGCACTTTCAAAATCAGTAATAACGGTACAGAGTACGCCGGGGTCTGACGGTCATTTTACACAAGGTAAAGTCTGGAATCTTCCGGAAGAGCAGAAAGCATATGAAATTAATGTTAGTGCTGAGTCTCTTGGCAATGAAATTGAACATACAGTTGATACTTTGATACATGAAATGGTACATCAATATTGTGCAGAAAATGATATCAAAGACACGAGCCGAGGAGGGACTTATCACAACAAGAAATTTAAGGCGGAAGTTGAAAAACGAGGATTGATAGTTACTTTTGATAAGAAATATGGATTTGGCTTTACTAAACCATCTGAGGAAGTCGTTGAGTTTGTTAAAAGTAATGAGGTTTTTCAGAAGATAGCTCTTTCAAGAACTGCTACAACAAAGAAAAAAGGCGAAAAAAAATCAAGTACACGAAAATATGAATGTCCTTGTTGTGAACAGTCAGTAAGAGCAACTAAGGAAGTGAAAGTGATTTGTGGCGAGTGTGGGGTGAATATGGTTTGCTGCTAGAGTGCAGCAGACCATGAATGGAGGAATAGAATGAGGGAAAGCGATTTTCTAAAGATTTTACTTATCTTGTTGATGATAGCAACAATGTACCTATTAATGCAGCAAAAAGGGATAACTTTTAGTGAATTAATTGAGTTCATGATGTATTCTCTTTCGGATTAAAAAAATATCATATCAAGGAGGAATTAAGTGAAATCAGAAAGAATAAGAAAAATAGCTGCTGATGTACTTTTTCATTATTTCATTTGTACTAGAAGATTTCTATGGAAAAAAAAGAAGAGAAAAGAGCTAGTAATTATTAACAGTTTTCAAGTTATTTGTGCTGATCTGTTGCATAATTTTCCATACATATCTATTAATGATGAAAATCTGGACTGGTCTGTAAAAGAATTATGTTCTGTGGTTCATAGTCTTATTGATTTAACAATCGAGCTAGAACAGCATAGTGATTTGAGGTCAAAAGATATCAAAACATATATCAGTCATTTTAGGCATAGGCTTAATCTGGTATCAAGAGAGCTATCTCAAATAGAGTAAAAAAGTGAGGAACGACAAAATGGGAATAGTATTATTAGTAATTAGTTTTATCATTGGCTTTTTAGTCGCTGTGTACATCGGAGATGAAGCAATGACCGGAAAAGACTTTGTAAGCAGTTTATATAGAAAGAATAGCCTGAGCGCTTCTGAGATATGGGAAATGGAAACAATCATACGTAGTGAAGGATTATGGGATAAAAAGGCAAAGTTTAGGATTGCTAAACAAATAAAACATGTCTTGATAATTGATAAAGATTCATATATTGAAAAGAAGATTGGTCTATAGAAAAGAGGGAAAAAATGAGTAGAAAGACAAGGTTTACAGAAAAAGATTTTTCGCTAGGGCGTTGGGGCGATAGTGTTTGGCTGAGAGAGGCTAGAGAAGAGAAATTTTGTACTGAGATAAGGGAGTTTATTCCCAGTCCTGAAAACCCTTGTGAGGCTCAAAATGCTGAATATATGATGATTTGTCATGGACTACAGCCAGAATTAACTAGAGAAGAATTAGTTAAATTTGCAGTGGATATTCTATATCTTACAGGCTCTTTTCCTCTTAAAAGAGAGGTAAAATAAAAAAACTTGCTTTCTTGAGGTATCTATAAAGCTGAGATACTTCACTAAAACAAGTTTTAAGGGTTCTTTTCGTCTGGTTGATCGTTAGCGATCCAATAATAAAGGGAAAGACCTAGCTAGTTAAAATTTGTTTGCCTTGTCCTTTGAAAACTGAATAGCCGATGTGAAAGAATCTGACTTGCTCACTTAACTTACTCAATGAGATTATAGGAAACTTTCACACCGTACAGGGAAGCTTTTGAGGGCTTTCATGTGTGCTACTCCTTGACAAGAACAGTATACATGAAATGACCTGAAAAGTCACTCTCTGCGTTATTTGTAGCTATCTACGAAAGAAAGTTACAGGGTTAAATAAAGAAATGTGCAGTTGTTTTTCAGCAAAGATTAGTAAGAATCGAGCGTGCCTTTGAGTGTGCCATGATCTGAAAAATAACATGAAATTATACGAGGAGTGATCTATATAGATGAAACATTTGCGTAAACCTACTAGAAAAGTGAAAGAAATGCTATCAAATCATGGGAAGGGGTGTATTAAGCTAAATCCGGCTAACTGGTACGTAGAACGTCAAACAAGTCGTGAGGTAGTGTGTGTTAACGCTAAAACAGGGAAAAAGCTAACCCTTGATGTAGCTTAAAAAAAAGCAGATAAGAGAGGTATGAAATGAGAAAGGCTAAACTACAAGGAATTTTATCATTTTTGAGTATTGAAAATGTATCATTGAAAGAACTTGATGAAATGGTTTCTGAGTTTAAAGAGATTGGAACATTTTCAAATCAAGAAAAGGCTGATAATATCGCAAAGCAGCTTTCGGAAAAATTAAAATTAGAGCATACGGCGGCGGAATGGATGGCATCATTAATTCATTTCGCTAACCTATAAGAAGAGAGGAAGAAAAGAATGGGAGTAGCAAAATTATATATGGAGCCGTCTGTTTTCGGTACGGCTTTAATGCAGCAACATGTAAGAACGATATTTAGAGGGACTGGAAGAAATCGGGTCGCTGAGTTTGAAGTATTTGAAGTAGCAACAGAAAAAGCGGGAAAAGTAGAAGTGCGTGTACCAGTTGAAAAAGCAATGAAGGGCATTCGTTACGGTGTACCTGTTGAGCTTATTGGTATTTGGGCGCTTCCTCGTTCCGTAGTAAATAATGTCAACGGTTCAAAGCGGGCGAAAGTGGAATTTGATGTACTTGTTGAAGATTTAAAAGTAAAGGAAGGTATTTAATTTATGGCATTAACATTTGAAAAAAACATTATTCCGGCTGATCCGGTAAAAACTTTAGGGGTATTGACTTTTGTTGCTGAATTGGAAGCGAGACAAGGGTATGAAAACGGTGAACGAACAGGTGAAGTAATTGAACGTCGTGTTGAATTATCTAGTGATGTTCAAGAAAGCATTTTGCGGGTGGATCTTCCGCCGGAAGCAGATACAAAAACTTTGAAATTTGGTGATGTAGTGGAACTTACAGAAGCTGAGTTTAAAGCTTGGGCGATGATTGATGAGGATTCTTTCAGTAATTACGCTGATTCTGATGTAAAAGTTACTGCTAAAGATATCAAGAAGAAAGGCGGATCACGTCAAAATCTAAAAGAAGCTAGGGAAAATGCTGTTCCTACAGTCTAAAAAGAGCTGCTATAGTGGGGTACATTCCGGAAGTGTCAATTATAAATGTCTGACCGTAGGGAATTTATGCATTGATACGTTAGCTATTCAAGACCCTTAAATCACTCTTTTCGGTATGACAATGCCGAAGAGAGGTGCCATCCGGCGAGGGAGTGCCTCCATGAGTGGAGGTGTGGTGGCTGATGTTATTATGAAAGTTTGGGGTGTGCCCTTTTTAAAGGGAACGGTCTAAAAGAAAGAGGTGTTGCCTTGAAACTGTTTAGGTGGAAAGGATTCAGAATCAGGAAGCGTCATAAAGGCGCTCCGGCTAGGTTTGTGTTTTATCTTATGCTGCCGGTTCTTGCTGTTACTGGTTTTCTTGAATACATGATGATTAGTCAGGGTCAAACTTCTCCAATCATTCTTGGATCAACTATGTTTTCTGGTTTTATTCTTTCTGGTATTGTCGCTTATTTACTGCTCTATTTTCCTCTTTACAATTACTATAAGAGGTTACTTCACAAAAGAAAACTAGCAAAAATGATTATTAGCAGACGGCTTTTCGTTGAAGTGGCTAAAACTGGTAAGAATGCAAAGGGAAAGAAAACAGTGTATTTCCCTAAAATCTTCTATCAGCATAAAAAGGGATATATCTATGTTCGCTTTCCGCTTGATCTTGGACCTTTTCAGTCTAAATTCAATGAGCTTGCGGGAGAACTAGAGGAAGCCTTTTACTGTGATATGTTAGAAGCTCAAAGGGAAGAAGATTATATTTGTTATAAGCTTCTGTACGATATTGAAAAGAAACGAATGAACATCAAGGATTTAGAAGTGAAAGATTATATTCTGGAGCTTATGCAAGGCGTTGCATGGGAGATTAACAAAACGCCTCATGCCCTAATCGCGGGAGGAACCGGAGGGGGTAAGACCTATTTTATTTTATCATTGCTGAAAGCATTGATACCTTTAGGGGCTTTGATTGATGTGTGTGATCCTAAAAAAGCCGATTTATTGGACTTGGGAGACTTGCCATTTTTTAAGGATCATGTGTTTTTTGGCGGTGGTATTCTTTCCTGTTTAGCAACAAATGTAGAGGAAATGAATGCTCGATATGAAGCCATGAAAGCCAGTCCAAACTATAAAACAGGTAAAAATTACGCTGCTTTTGGGTTTAAGCCTAAATTTATTGTAGTTGATGAATGGCCTGCGTACTACAGTTCTTTAGACACTAAAGAACGTAAGCGGGCTATGCAGCTATTGAATCAAATAATTTTAATGGGTCGTCAGTCTGGTTACTTCCTTATCTTGGGAATGCAGCGACCGGATGCGAAATACATCGACGGAGCTTTGCGGGATTCCTTCGGTTTACGTGTAACGCTTGGTAAGATGTCACAACAGGGTTATAAAATGATGTTTGATTCTACAATCAAATCATTATTTAATAAGCCGATAAAAGGTCGTGGTTATGCCGACGTTGGAACGGAACAGGTGCAAGAGTTTTATTCTCCGTTTGTTGACTCTGATTTTGACTTTATGGAAGAGTTTGCTAAATATCCAGAACAAGAGGTGGCGTAAAAGTGAGAAAAGGCATAGATAAAGATTTTTTAGCATATGATCTAGACTATGTACGTGAACTTTACTTATTTTATAGTGGTAACTCGTTAAAAAAAAGGTTTTCTATTCCATCGTCAAGCTTTGGGAGGATAAATGATTCTTTTTCTGAATATTTTGTGTTGAATAGTCTGAAAAATATATTAGAAAGATTGAATAGGTCGCAATTTCTGTTACAATATTATCATAAATATAAAAAAATTTTGGTAATGGAGGTAACAGAAAAAATGAAAGAAGCAACCCTAACGTTTCCATATGAAGAGTATGATCAGTATTTGCCGATTTTACAAAAGATTAATGGCTTAGTGTCTAATAATGGTAGTCTGACAGTATTTGTAAATAATGTTCCATACGCATTAGAGGCAGGGATATTTTTAACGACTACTTCAAATTATGATCAAATTATGGAAATAGCTAAAGGAAATAATATGAAACTTGATACAACAAGAGGTTTAATGGAGATAATTTTAGGGTTAGGTGAGCGACAATATAACATGATGAGTTTATTTCCACAAATGAATCAAGAAGAAATAGATTCAATGTTAAGTCCTATGTTTTTCTTTAGCCCAAAATCAGATTTTGAAAAAGAGGGATTCAAGTTTAGTAAGTTTAGCAAGAAAAAGATTTTCGTATCCTATTGTCACAAAAATAAAACAGTTGTTGGAGATATCATTGATAATCTGAGAAGTTATGGTTTGGACTTTTGGATTGATGAGGAACAAATTGATGTTGGAGATAGATTAATGGAAAGAATCGATAAAGGCATGAGGGAAGCTGATATACCAATAGTTTTTTTGAGTAATGCTACTAAAGAATCGATGTATGCAAAACATGAATTACAAACATTCTTTTCACAAATAATTTATCAGACTGGGGATCGAAAAAATTGGTATATTGTCAAATTAGATGATGTGAACCCTAACGATATATTATTGGGATTGGGTGATTTTAAATATTTTGACGTTGAAACCAATGAGATAAATGAGTTGGTGGATAGCTTGAAGCGCAAGTTGAAATAGTATCAAGCCTAGATTTTACAACTAAATAATACGAATTGAAATGATAACAAGGTGATTTATAAAGACTTGCTATCATTTTTTTTGTTGTCGAATTTGGGATTTTTCCCAATAAACAGGATCGGTGACGAAAAAGAAGCATAACCACGCTAGAGAACAAGGAGCGTGAGAGCCGCCCACGGCGGCTCAACGGTAGTGTAGAGAGTTGTTAGCTAGTGTGGTGCGGGCGGTCTTTGCCCGCACCATAACCCCCAGTTTCTAATAGGGGGGTAAAAAATACTAAATATACATACACTATCAAACGGTAAACCTTGATATAACAAACATTTTATAAAATTCTAACTTGTCACATCATGAAAATTTTAGAAATGAAAGTGTGACAAATGAGGGGTGAAGAAATATAGAGGGCTTTGAACTGAAAGAAATGCGATTGAAAAGGAACTTGAGCCAACGGCTCGTTGCTGAAACGCTTGGTTTTGATCGTTCGTATTTGGCTAAAGTGGAAAAAGGTGAAAGGGAGCTTTCCCCTGAACTGCTTGAAAGATTATTAAATGTTTATCAATCAATAGAAGTGAGCGAAATTATAGAGGCTAAATTTGACTATGTAAGGATTCGTTTTCCTACTCATAATGTGAAAGCTGTTATTGAAACGGTTTTGTGTATGGATTTTGCTTATTTTGATAAAAAGTCAACTGGTCTTTATGGCTATAAAGAAATGTATATTTTAGGAATGATTCGGGTTCTTAATTCTGAGAAAGGAAGTGAAAGAGGGGTTTTGATTGAATTATCCGGTCAAGGTTGCCGGAATTATGATGCAATCCTAGAAGAAAGGCAAGAGACATGGAAAGATTTTATGAGTCGGGCTGTTGCCTTTTTAGGAGTTGCTACTCGAATTGATGTTGCTCTTGATGATTTTGAGGAGTTGTTTTCTATTCCTGAAATGGCTAAAAAGCTTGAAAGAGGAATGTGTGAAACAAAGTTTAAATCTATGCGAATAATCAATCAAGAAAGTTTACAGGAAAGTGAATCTGAGGGCGTGACAATCTATCTCGGATCACGTCAAAGCCTTATGCACTTTTGTTTTTATCAAAAGAACTACGAAACGGCGAAACGTGAAAGGGTTGCGGTTGAGGAGGTGGACGTAAAAAACCGCTATGAGGTAAGAATGACGAATGAGAAGGCAAGGGAATTTTTAAAGCACTATATGAGTAACTTTGATTTTTCATCTTTGATTCTTGGGGTTATTAGCAATCAGTTAACCATGCTTGAATATGATCGCAATGGTGATCTGACTGTTTGGAAAAAATGGTATAAGCTTGTTGGAAATACTGAGGCGATCAATTTGAAAATTGAACCCGAAAAGCCGTCTTTTCGAAAAAAGCTTTCTTATTTAGACTATTTTATGAGCCGGACGATAGCCCTTGTCAATGCGAAAGATCAGGCTACAGGAACAACACACTTAAAAGATATTATTGCTCGTGGTGAGGAAAATCTCAGGGAATCTGATGAAAAGTTACTTGAAATTGAACTTGCTGAGGTGAGTGAGCTTGCTAAGACAACCGGAGTTGTTTTGTAAGTGCACTTTCAAAAAAAGAGAGAGAGGTAAAGAATGAGAAAAAAGAAAATTTTGAAAACACTAGGAATGTCTCTTTTCCTGATTGGATCAGTGGCGGGGGCTTTGCTTGGTGGAGAAGAGGTGGAAGCTAGTTCTATTTTAGAAGCTCCTAACCTTACTATTCCTTCTGAAAATGATTCTATATCAAGTGATTATAGCTTCATTGCACAATTCAATGAGGGAAAAACAGAAGTGAAGCCATTTGGAAAAGCCAAAACAAGGATTTTAGAAGATGATGGTTCTTTGAAAGAATTGGGTTATTCTTCTAAGGTTTTGGTAATGAATCCAAATGAACAGGATTCAATCTCTGATATTGTTGGCTCTGGTGCTACTTATACTTATGTTGGGAATTATGGTGGAAAAGAATTGGATATGAAGCAAACAATTACAAAGTTGTCTGCTCCTGAATCTGGTAAGCACTATGGAAATATCATGATTGGTCTTGACGGTATTTCATTAAATACCCAAGACTACAGGGAAGTAGAATTTGAGTACGAATTTTTTGAGCATGGAACAAATAAGGCTGTTGCTGTATCTGGTTTTATGACAATTAATGACGTTGATGGAAATCAAGTATTTACTATGAGCGAAGAAACGTCAAAAAATGTAAAAAATATTTATGTCAGTTCAGATACGAATAAAATTTCGTTTAAGAACGATAATGGAAAGTATACTTTTTATGACGGTATAGGTGTGTTGGTAGAACCTGATAATTTGGATCATACATTCACATTTACCTATGAAAAATCATCAAAACTAACTCTTTCATGGGGGAATCTGGCTAGAAATGGTGTAGAAACTAATAATCTTAGACCGAATCAAATAAATGGTGATTATTTTGGGTATATTGCTAAAAAACCTGTCAGAACGGAGCTGCCTGATCCAGTGAAAAAAAACAGCGATTCTGATGAAACGCTTGTTGATTTGAATACTTTAAAGGATTGTGATGAAGCATTAACCTATACAATCGTCAACTATGTTCCTGATGAATATAAGGATCATTACTATAAAAAATATGGTTTTGAGGACGTTCTTCATGAGATTTTTGAGGTAAAAGATGTGGTGATTAAAGATGAAACTGGTGCAAAGAGAAACGATTATTTCAATCTTTCGATTGATAAAAATAGTGTTTCTTATCTTGCTAAACCTGAAACTTTAATCAATCCTGATTTTTATAATCATAGCTACTATACGGAAATTGTTGCGAAAATTCGTAAGGACGCTGATATTGCTGCCCTGATTGAAAATGGAACGATCAGCGTGAAAAATACGGCTAAAGTATTTAATGATAAAGATACAAAAGATTCAAACACAACTGAGACGTTGCTTTATCCAGTCGGTTCAATCACAATTCATAAGGTGACAAATCAAGTTGTTGGCATTAAGACGAATGTTGAAAGTGCACTTTCAAAAACAAATGTAAGCTTTGCGGGTTTATTCTTTACAGAAGCTTTTGCAGATGAAAACGTTGATAACGGCGGTTTGATCTGGGAGAAATTGCCTCAAAAAGATGTAACCTATGAAGTTAAAGCAAGTGAAAATATTGTTTTGCAAAATGGTGAGATTGTAGCTGAAAAAGGGCATGATTTCGGAAAAATAACAACTGATGAAGCGGGCAAAGCAACGATTGAAAATCTTTATGCGGGTGAATATGTTTTTGTTGAAGTTTCTGCACCTGTAGGGATTCAAGTTGATCCTACACCAATTATTGTAAATCTTACTGCTGAGAATAATGGAAAAGAAATGACTGCAAGTGGAAATCAAGAAGACCCGCTGCAAGAAGTGAAAATTTCTATTCCAAAATTATTTGAAAATGAATCTGGTGATTTTGTGAAAGATTCTGGTGCTGTCTTTGGTCTGTATCATGCAAAAGATTTTGTTATTGATGATGAAAATGTGATTAAGGCTGATACTCTAGTTTCAGAAATTGAAATTAAAGACGGCATAGGGAGTTATCAAGCTGCTATGGTTCGGAATCAGCAGTATTACATTAAAGAGATTTCGACTAAAGAGGGCTATCAGCTCGAATCAAAACAGTACATTTTTAGTTATGTTCCTGATTCTAATGAGGCGGTTCATACATTCGAGCTTTATGAGAATGGTTATCTGGAAGCGGGAATATTTAAGGAATATGAAAGCATAAATACGGAAGAAAAAGCCGATTCAGAAGAACAAGAAAAAACTGAGGAAAAGGAGGTTCCGGAACTTACTGAAATTAAGAATAGATTGATTCATGAGGATTTAATTCACAAGTCAATTCTTAAAGGTGACGGCACACGTGTAGAGCATTATGATCTTTTGAGTGACAAAGAAAAAGTTACGTTTGAGGGTCAAATTTACATCGGGGATCATGAAAGTATCAACTCTTTGAAATTTACTGATGAAGTGCCTGACGGTTTTTCAGTTAATTCTATGAGGGTCTATGATTCGTCTGGTAAAGATATAACGAGCTTGACCGACTATGAAGTAAACGGTCAAAGTGTAGCAATCACTGTAAAAGAAGAGGCTGCTAGTGGTTTGAGACGTACTTCATTAACTTGGATTGTTGAAACAACATATAACTATGATTCAAGCCATGAGGGAAAAACGTTTGAAAATCAAATGCTGCTATTTGTGAATAATGAGAAATCAGAATCCAATATTGTCACGCTAACACCTCCAGTAATTGAAATTGCTGAAACGAGCAAGCCCGCCGGAGGATCATTACCAAATACAGGTGAAGAAATTCAGCGTTGGGTTACAGTTATCGGGGCGGTTGTCTTTCTAGGAGTTATTAGTTTCTGGTATACACGAAAGGTCAAACAGGCTGAGGAAATAGATAAAACTGAATAGGTGCACAAATAAGACAAGGAGCATTCTGTTTCTTGTCTTTAAATTTTGAATGTGCACTTTCAAAAAAAGAAAGTGAGGGTAAGGTATGGATTTACAAAAAATAGTTTTAGTTTGTCTGGTTCTTGCGTTTATCGTGTATATGGGTTTTATGTTTTCAATCAGTAGAAAAAAGAAAAATGGACTTGGGAAAAGTAAGAAGCAGCGCAAAAAGATAGTAGAACAGGCTGCGGAAACTTATGAACCTGTTCAGGTGGTTCAGGAAGTTGCTTCTATACAATCAGACAAAGAACTGTATACGGAAAGAGGCGACCGTACGCACTGGTATAAAGTGACGATTGCGTTTGATACAGGCGATGTGTATGAATACGATTTTTATTCATACAGTGAGGACTTTTCAAGAGAGGAAATTCTCAATAAACGTTTCTATGTCAATGATCGTGAAATTATGATCGTAGATGAAACAGGTGAGCATTACATCAATAGAAATAAAATTGAACAGATTGACTTTTTAGAAAGAAAAGTTTTGGTTACTGAAACTAATTCAGAAGAATCTGGTGATTCTTTTGAGGAACAGATTGAGGAAATCGAAAAAGAAGAAAAGGAAATAGTCGAACCTGATCCAATGCCGGAGGAGGAAACTGAACTTATTGAAGAGAAAGAAGAAATTGAAAGTGCACTTTCAAAGCGTGGGCGATTCTTTAAGACAAAAAAAGTGAAACGTCCGGCAATTAAGAAAATGGAAGTAAAGAAATTCAATAGAATTTTTATGGCTTTAATGGTGTTCTTCTTGTTCTCTGGTGTGTTCTCGTTGTTTAGAACTTTCGGGATTGGCGGGCGTGTAAGTCAGGTTCAAGCGGTTCAGGAGGAGCTTTCTGAAAAGGTTCAAAGTGAATCCGGTGCAGCGGGTGAATCTTATCCATTTGAGGTCAATTCGTTCATGAAAGAATTTATATCAGAATATATTTTCTTATCAGCGGATCAGGATCAAATGAAAGCTAGAAAAGAGAATTTGAAAAAATTCTATGCTTCTAATGTCTCTACTGAGGGTGATGAACTAAGCACTTCAAGAAAGTTAGTTGCTAGTGAACTGAGTGAAATCAAGCAGCATGAAGACTATTCAACAGCAACTTATAGAGTTGTGTATGCCGTTGATATCGCCCATGAGGAAATTAAGAAAGAAAAGAATGGTGATTCATTTGAAGATGTTTCTTACATCGAATATGAAACGCAAGAAAAAACGGTTTTGATGAACATTGATTTTATTGAAAAAGAGAATCAATACTCAATTATTAGCACGCCGTATTTTTCAGCTCTTTCAGTTTCTAGTGCGGATTTTGAGGGAGTAACTAAAAATGAAGAATCTGGTAAAGCTTTGAATGCCGATCAGTTGAAAGAGCTTCAAACGTTTTTAGATATTTTCTTTGAGAAATATGCTACCGGCACACATGAAGAGCTACAGTATTTCATGAAAAATGTTGAATCTCTAGGCGGGGGCTATAAGGTCGAGGCTATTGAATCAGTTGAGGCTTTTTCTCATGAAGAATATACAACAGTATATGTGAAAGTAACATTTACTGAAAAAGATTCTGGTTTAAAACACAAAGAAAGCTTTTCTCTGAAACTGATAAAAGAGGAAGAACAGTACAAAGTAAACGAATTAAAACATAATTTAGGGGGATTTTAAAATATGAGTAATTTAGTATTAGGGGCATTGCCATCTTTATCTGGTTTAAGTAGTTATGTATCGGGTGAGGTTCAGATTGCACTTGGGATCGTGGTTCTTGTGATCTGTGTAATCTTGGCTGTTAAACAACAAATTGGACCCATGATCGGAGTAATTATTGTTGCTGCGTTCATTTTCTTCATGGCGAATGATCCAAACGTTATTTTCAACGCTATCGGTGAAGCAATCAAGAAAGTTTTTGGAGGCTAGAGAATGAAACAGAAAAAGCTATACAACTATAAAAGAGCGCTAACAGTTCCTTTTATGGTTCAGAAGCTTTGGAGAGGGTTCACTCTTGAAAATCCTTTAGAACTGACGAAAGTGGCGGTTTTTGGTCTGTCGCTTATCTCTCTGTTTACGATATTCAGACCTGTTGTTTGGTTACTTGGTTTCATTCCTGGTCTGAATCTAGCAGCATATATTCTTATTCCTATCGGGGTTGTAATGCTTTACGATCGGTTAGAACCGGACGGCTTGAAAATACATGAATATGTTATTGATTACTTATTCTTTTTGCTGAGCTATAAGGGGTCAGGAAAAGTGATCTGTCAAAGTCAAACGTTTAAACAAAAAAATGAGCTAGTAGTATTTGAAAAAATTCAAGGTTAGGGATTCTCCTAACCTTGTTTTTACAAAGGAGGAATAGCAATTTGAAACTACAATTTCCATTGAACAAAATAAAGGGAAATATGATGTTTACGAACAACAATGAAATTTGGGCGTATTACAGAATCAAATCAACAAGCATACCGCCGACGGCGGATAGAAAGAAAGAAGAAATTAAGCGCAAGTTCATGCACTTAGTGAATGAGCTGCAAAGTGTGGGCGGAATTGATATTTTTATGGTACCTCGTGATATGACACTAGAAGAACGATTTCAAGAACTGGCTAAGTCTTTCAGTCCTGATGTAAAAGAGACGGCTGAACATTATGCAGAACAGACTATTCAGAAGTTACAAAATGAAATGGGTATGATCTATACATATGATTGGGTATTAGGTGTACCTTTAAAATCTGCATTTGAAGTTGATTCCTTTAAAGAGGGAATTAAGCGGGTGTATGAGAACTTTAGAAAGAATGTTTTGCATTTTGCGGGGTATCAACTCAATGTTCAGGATAGCGATTTTGAGGAGGTTGAGGAGCTAGAAAGTTTAATTTCAAGGAAAACAAGTATGTTTCAAGGTGAGCGATTGACCGAAAAAGAAATGTATTACTTGAATCGTTTGAATTTTATTCGCAATATGCCTCATTCGCTGCAAGGTCAAGCCTCTAATACATCAGTAGAAAATATTACTGACTGTATTATTGATCCTAGTCATGCGGGAATGTTAAAGCTAAAGAGTATAGAGGGCGAAAGCACTATTGCTATTTTGCCATTAGCAGAAACGCCGAACGTACTGAACTATATGCACATTGCAGAAATTGTTCAAACGCTGCCGTTCCCTGTTGAATTGCGTTATAAAGTCAAGTATCAAAATCTTAAAGGGTCGTTAGGGGTGGCGGGAAAAGCGAACCGTTCGGCGCTGCGTTTGAAAAACGTAGTGAAAGAAAGTCGCTCTGTTGGGAATAATGAAAGCAGACGGGTGTCTCAAAGTCGCTTGATTGTAGAGGATTTGAAAGAGCAAGTTGAGGGCGAAAAGGCTATAGTGAACTGGTTAGGCTGTATTGTGATTTATGCAAAGAGTGTAAAGGAATGCAAGCAGCGAATTAATACAGTAATCTCATTGTTTAAAACTCGAAAAATACAGATTTCTCGTGCACAATCACAACAGGTATATCTGTACTACAAGAATTTACTGGGTGTGGGGCTTGAATCTAGTGATACTAAATGGATTCAAACGACCAATACAGCCGGATTCTGTGAAAATCTTCTTGCTATCAATCAGCGGGTAGGTTTTAGAACAGGGTGGTATATTGGGCGTGTTGATCCACATATTTCGGGGGCTAAAAGTCTACAAAGTGCAACATATTCAAGTAGAAATATCGTACTGACGAATCCGTTCACCGCTAACAAATGGAATGAGGAAATGGGAACGGCAAGCCCTCATATCGCTGTAACTGGTGAAACTGGTATGGGTAAGACGTTTCTGGTGAGTTTGATTTTTACATTTTTATCAATGTTAGCAGTAAAAGGGCTGTTCATTGATCCAAAAACGGAAAAAATCAAGCAATATAAGCATTTTTTGTCTGATCCACGAAACAAGAAAAGATATCCGCTTTACTACTCATTAATAGAGCAGTTTCATTTAATCACGCTTGATCCTAACGATGAAAAGAACTTTGGTGTGCTTGATCCGATTACTTTCTTATCTGGAACTGATGCGAAAGATACGGCTGAGGCTATGATTTATCAAATGATAAGTCTTGATGATACTCGTGTCGGTCAATCTGAATTATCTAAAGCAATCCGGCAAGTGGTAGAATGGCGGGCTGAGGGGCGAAAGGTCGGTATGCTCCATGTGGTTAAATTGCTACAGGATCATGAGAATACAGAAGTACAAGAAATCGGAAATCTGCTTGATGAAAAGGTTCAAGGCAGTATTTTGCGCTTAGGATTTTCGGACGGTCAAAATGAGGGGCTTAATTTTGAGGAGAGGATAACGATAGTAGGGGTTATGGGTCTTTCAGTTCCTAGAGAGTCCGATGATCCGTCTACCTATTCACAAAGTGAAAAGAAAAGCCTTGCTCTTATGGTGCCGCTTGGTAAGTTCTGTGAGAAGTTTGGCTCTATGAATGATGAAGAGGAAACCTTTGAGGTATTTGAAGAGGCTTGGATTTTCAATACTACAGCAGTAGGGAAGAAAATACTTAGTTCAATTAAGCGGGTCGGACGATCTCAAAATAATATGCTGCTCTATTCTACTCAATCAGTTATGGACGTGACAAGTGAAGACGATCATGGGAACTTTGGTACGATCTTTGCATTTAATGAGCCGAAAGAAGAGGATAAGATTTTACAGCACGTCGGGGTTGATGTGAGTGAGAAAAATCGTGAGTGGCTTTCTGGTATGAAAAAAGGTCAGTGTTTAATGCTTGATGTGTATAAGAACGTTCAGAAAATATCAGTGCATTGTCTGTTTCCTGAAATCAAGAAAACATTTGATACAGTGAAAGAAACATCAAACAGTCAAGCTGAAAAAATGTTCGTGTAAGGAGGGAATGAAAATGGATAAATTTTCAGTAAATTCTTACATGTCACTGATGAACACTGAGGGTAGCTTTTGGGTAATTGGTGACGAAAAAATGTATCAACTCATAAATTTTCTAATAAATATAGGTATGGTTTTAAACAGGTGGATTTATCAGCTCGTGGATCTTAGCCTACAAATATTTATGAGTAATACAGTATTTGAGGATACTATAGGAAGTGTATTCAAAGTTGCGGTGAATCTTTATAGCTCCCTATTTTCAAGTCTAGGAACTACGCTGTTTATCTTTGCTCTTGTGTCTATCTTCATGATCTTTACCTTATCAAGTCCACAAGAAGCATTTAGAAAGATAGTTGTGCTCTTTGCAGTCATCGGGATAAATTTTGTAGTTTATTCTAGGGGGGAAGAGTATCTAAACGATGTGAACGGAATTTTTGAAGAGGTTGAAACGGTAATGACTTCTGCTATTGCCTTGCCGATGTTCGATAATGAGGGAAATCAAACGGAACTCAATGCGGGTGCTGAAAGCTCTGTTGATGTTATGCGGGAAACCTATTTTAAAGTGTCTATGCAACAAGCTTTTGCAATGGTGAATTTCGGAACACCTGAGTATAAAAAGGAATTTGAGAAATTTTTATATACAGTAGACCAAGAGAATGATGAGAATGCAAAAAAAGACCTTAAGGATAATGTTAGAGAAGCAAGTGAAGAAAATCGTTACTTGACGCCTGATGGTGGGCTAGACAAAATGTTTATAAGTGCCTATGCCGTTGTTTCAAATCTCTTTGTTGGTGCTCCGCTTCTTCTAATAGCTGTGATGAAATTTCTTTTGAAAATCATTATTTTATGTATGGTCTTTGGGTTGCCGATCCTAAGTCTATTAAGTCTGATCCCCAAATTTTCAAATAGCATTTTCAATGGTATCGGAAAAATGATGATGGTGTTTTTCATCGGTGTTTTTCTATCAGTTGCAATGTACTTGTTTTTCTTCGTCATGACATTAATTGATAGCTCGGTAATAGCTCTTGCGGGGGTAGCGGGTGGTGCAACTTTAGTCAGTTGTGTTCTTGCAGCGATTGTTAAAGGTGTTACAGTTTTCTGTATTGTGAAATTTAGAAACCAAATCGTTAGCTTTGTGACTGGTGGAAGAGTAACAAACGTGAACGGCATGGATAGACGAATGTTGAGAGAATTGAGAAAGAATAGAAAAAATTCTGATGTTGATGTTCGTGTTTCAAATCCGTCAAATGCTGATACTAGTGATAATGAGGAAAGTTCAAACTCTACTGATCTTTCTGATGTGGATTCTCGTGACTATACCGATCCTGTGGAAATTGAGAATTGGCAAGACAATGTTTCTAATCAAGAGGAACAGCCTGATCCGGATCATACTGAAACGAACGAGAATCGGGCTGATACCGAAAAAATTGATCTTGAAAAGGATATTGAAGAGGAACAAGAAGAGGCGGCTGATCTTGAAAGGATTGAGGTAGAAAATGATGTTGAGACAGATGTTGAAACAGTTGATCCGGTTGAAGTTCTTCCGGCTGATCTTGAAAAGCTAGAAGTTGAGGAGCCTGAGCCTGTGGAAGTTGAAACTGAAAATCTGGATTCTTTAGAAGCTGCTGAACCTCCTGAACATGAATATGGCGATCCTGATTCCGTTGAAGTGAATAATCAAGTGAATCATGAAATGAACGACTACAGCACTTTAGAGGAGCCGCCAGAAGTGAATCATGAGGAATACTATGAAGAGTTAGAAATGTTAAGAAATGAGTAAAATGTTGAAAAGGTTCGGTAAGGTCGTTCTGCCGTTCCTTTTTCTGCTTCTATTTGTCATTTTTCTTTTCGGTGGTAGTGGTATATCTGGATCAAATGGAGGATCAAGCAAGCCGGAACTATCAACAGAAGCAGAACAAAATGCTTGGGAAATCTGGTCTTTACTCAAGGAAAAGGGTTGGACTGAGGAAGCGATAGCCGGACTTTTAGGGAATATAGACCAAGAGACGGGTGGAACTTTTGTGGCTGATACAAATGAAATCGGTGGTGGCGGTGGCTACGGTTTAATTCAATGGACTCCTAAAAGTGTTTTGCTTAATCATTTAGAGCTTTCTGATATTTCTGGTGATTACAAGACAATAAAGACACAAGTGGAAATTATCGACTGGGAATTATCCGGAGTGGGTCGGGGTTATATTCCTACTTCTGCATATCCTTACAGCGGTGAAGAATATAAGCAACTTACAGATTTAAAGAAAGCAGCTACAGCATATGAGGTAAATCGTGAACGTCCTCGTGATCCACACCCTGAAAGGCAAGAACTAGCTCAGAAATGGTATGACCTGTTTCATGGTGCTTCAAGTCCTCCAAGTTCCGGTGGTGATAATACGGCTACTGGGTGGAAGAAAAAAGCGATTGAATTGGCATATGCTGATGTTGGGAAAACTTATCCGACAGGGTGGAATGCTGAGGGTGAATGTATCAAAGCTGTTCAAAGGTGGATCAACTCCGGCGGCGGTCGTTTTGGTGTTGGTGGTGTTCGGTCTGGTTATATCAACTCAGGAGCGAAAGAAGTATCAAAAAATGAAGTACAGGCGGGTGATGTAATGCAATATGAAAGCATAATCAGTCCTGATTCATTTAGTACAGGTGTCCACACGCTTTTAATTACTGGTGTCAATGGTGACGGTACTTTTAAAATCGTTGAATCTAACAATCCGGGCGGTTCTGGTCTTGTGAGTGCAACAGAAAATTGGACTCCTAGACCTCCGGCGAATTTTAGAACAGTCTATTGGCGTTTTCCTTAAAAATGCTAGTGATGATCGCTTTTAAATGTTACAATATGATTTGTTTAGAACAGGAGGGAACAGAGTGAAAAGATACATCGGGGTGGTTCTGGTTGTTTTAATAGTTTTGGTTGGCTGTGGTGAAAGTTCTAAGTCAAGTCAAGGGGAAGCGATCGTTGAGGCTGTATTTGAGTATAATTCTAATGAAAATGAAAATAAAATTCATTATGAAAGAAAGCAATCCAATGTGACGGTTTATGAATCTGGTAGTGACTTTTATGTTTTGATGGAGAAGCAAAAGGTTATGGATTCTGGAACTAAGACTGTGACTGATTCAATTTATAGAGTGAGAAAGCATGATAAATTTTCTGTTTCTCAATCAGATATTGAACAAGAGTACAATGAAGATATTTTAAAGGATAACCTATCAATCATTTATGAAGAAGAGAATGTTGATTTAGTAGATGAACTGTAATAGTTGATAATATTGAACTGGTAAAGATGAAAATCTTTGCTGGTTCTTTTTTTTTATTTTGGAGGTATGCAATGAATGAACTAATGAAGCAAATGGGATTCATGATATACGAATCTTCTGTTGAAAATGAGAATGATCGTTTTCCGCCGGTGCTGTTTGAAAGGCAGCTATCTTTGCAAACGTCCTTGATTTTAGAGGCTGAGGCGAATGGAAACGGTGAGAGGTATGAATATTCTTTTTATAAAATAAAGTATGTGTATCAAACAAACGCTATAAAAGAAGTAAAAGTCTATCTATCTGGCGGTGGTAAGGAATACGCAATAGAGAGGGTCTTTGGGTGGCTCTTGAATGTAGGCCTTCTTTCCGCTGATGTGGTTTCTGATCTGAAAAAGGAAATTAAAATACCTGAAAGAAAGAAACCTAGAAAGCGATATAGTCAAAGAAAGATAGACGAACAAAGAAAGATAAAACTGGGGGTAATAGAATAAGCCTATTTCTAGGCTTATTTTTTTATAATGAAATATAGTAGACCAAATGGCGCAATAAAAAGAGCGAATAGTAGTGCGAAAAAAAACTTTGATAACCATGCTATTAAACCTACTATTCCCAACAAATCTAAGTCTGCAAAACTAATATCAGTATCAAATCCCAAAGCTTCTAAAATGGAATCTATTGTAAAAAGACTAAGGGGATATAGCATAAAAGAGATAGTGATAAGAAAATAATGAAGCAATTTGAACTTAATTTCATTATCTGAAACTTGATTAATTGAAATAAGTAAGATAAGCGTGAATGCTGCAATTAGGTAGCATTTTATAAAATAACCAATTCCTAGGTCATCTAAAATCTTCTTTAGTATCATGTTATCAATCCTTTTTAATTTGTTTTAGTTAAGTATACCATATCGAAAAAATAAATTGCTTTGCTCTTTTGTTTATACAGTTATTTAATAGCAAAAAAACATGACTAGAAAATGTCTAAAATGGCTATAAAAATCTATAATATAAATAAAATGAATAAAATGCCTAGTGTTTTAATAAGGTTTATAAGTCCTTAAATGCTTTCATGTCACTCGTAAAGCATACAAGGAGAATGGGAAGAAATTGACAAGTAGAGCAAAGGTGACAAGCTTGTAATTACTGAAACTGAAATATTAAACTATAAAATTTCAGAAGACAAGAAGCATTTAGTTATAAGTCAAGGTCAAAATTCCGACAGTGTTTCTTAACGATTGATGATGTATATTATCGTATAGGGAAGTAAAGAGCACGAGGAATAAGAAAAGAAAATAGAAGAATAAAGCTAAATGGAGTAGTAAAGAAGTTATTTCTTTACAGGTCCTTTTTTGTTATTTGGAGGTGTAAAATGAATGAATTAATGAATCTTCTGCAGAAAATGAGAATGATCGCTTCCCGCCTGTGCTTTTTGAAAGGTAGTTGTCTTTTCAAACGTCCTTGAACCTAGAGGCTGAGGTGAATGGAAGAGGTGAGAGATATGAATATTCTTTTTGTAAAATAAAGTATGTATATCAAACAAACGCTATAAAAAAGGTTAAAGTCTATTTATCCGGTGGAGACAAAGAATGTGCAATAGAGAGGTTCTTTGGGTGGCTCTTGAATGTAGGGCATCTTTCTATTGATATAGCTTTTGATTTGAAAAGGAATTTAGGTGTTTTATAGTTAGAAAATATAGTAAAGAAGAAATTTGATTTTTGAAGAAACATTATTTCTAAAAAGTAATTAATTTTTTGTGTTAAGTAATCAATTTGTGGTATGATTGACTGGAGAGAGAGACCTAAATGAATGTATTGTGACTTCTTGTCTTAAATAATTATGCTTTTTATTATTTAGTTCTATTTATCGACTTCAAAATAACTAATATAGGAGGATGTTTTTATGAAACGACTTTTCAAATGGATTGGTGGAGTAGGCTTGGTTTTATTACTGGCAGCGTGTGGGAGGCAAAATGGCACAATAGATTCGACAGCAGTTTCTTCTGAAAATACTTTTGAGAAAGAAAGGACTGAAACTAAAAATGTTGTAAAAGAAATTGAGTTAGCTGATGGTGTAAAAACAGTTGTTTTTGGTGCAGATGAGATAAGTTTTAGTGTAACCTCCACACTAATTATTAGTGGAGATAATGCACTGTTGGTTGATACGAAGTTTACTAAAAATGATGGACAGGAAATTGTTAATTATCTAGAAAAGAATAAGTTAAATTTAACAGATATTTTTATTTCCCATGGAGATCCAGACTATTACTTTGGACTTGAGGAAATTAAGAGCGTTTACCCTAATGTCATTGCGAAAACAACACCGAGTGTAGCTGAACATATTACAAATACGGTATTAAATAAATTAGTAGTTTGGGGAGAAGTTTTGCAAGATCAAAAACCTCGAAATGTTGTTTTACCAGAAATTTATACAGAGAAGGAATTTACTTTTGAAGGAATTGATATTGAAATTTTTGGTTCAGATGAAAGTCGAATTTCTTTGTACATTCCACAGTATGAAATGGTTTTAGGCGGACCAACAATTGTTTCAGGAAACCATATGTTTTTGGCAGATATGAGTACAGAGAAAGATCGTGAGCGTTGGCGAGATAATCTTGTAGAAATTCGTGATTTAAAACCAGAAATTGTAATTCCTGGACACACGAACTTGGCTAAAGAAAAATTTGATAGTTCTGCCATTGATTTTTCTATCGAATATTTAGATAAAGTTGCTGAACTTTTACCTACTACAACTACAAGTGACGAATTGATTCAAAAAATTCAAGATGCCTACCCCGATTTACAAAGTTTAGAGGTACTAAACCTAACAGGACTAGTTTTAACCGGTGAAATGGAGTGGAAATAAGCATTTAAAATGGGTGATTCTGTAAGAAAACCAACTGGTAAGTATTTGCTCCAGTTGGTTTTTTATTTACATGTTAAAGGAAGATAAAACTAGGGGGGGATAGAATAAGCTTATTTCTAGGCTTATTTTTTTATAATGAAATATAGTAGACCAAATGGTGTAATAAAAAAAGCGAATAGTAGTCGAAAAAGAACTTTGATAACCATGCTGTTAAGCTTACTGTTCCCAACAAGCAAAACTAATATCAATATCAAATCCCAATGCTTCTAAAATGGAATCGATTGTAAAAAGACTAAGTGGTACAGCATAAAAGAAATAGTGATGAGAAAATAATGAAGCAATTTGAATTAAGTATACGATATCAAAAAATAAATTGCTTTGCTTTTTTGTTTACACAGTTATTTAATGGCGAAAAAACATGCCTAGAAAATGTCTAAAGTGGCTATGAAAATCAACAATACTAATAAAATGAATAAAATCCCTAGTGGTTTAATAAGGTTTATATGCCTTTAAAAGCTTCCATACCACTCGTAACGCGTAGGTCGTAGGTTCGATCCCTATAGCTGGCATACTATAAAAAGCTGATACCCTCAACAGATTCAATCTGTTGAGGGTATCAGCTTTTTTGATGAAGAAAATTATTCAATAGAAAAACCTTCTCAAGTGAGAAGGTCTAGGAAGAAAACACGTTTGATTAGTAACAACAGAATAAGTTAAGTAAAAATTGCAAGAAAAAAATACAACACATAATAAAGTAACAACTCCTTTGCATAAAGTAATTATAAAATAACATAAAATGGCTATTTTGTCTACATTAATTCACAAAAAGCGTGTTACGTTTGTGGATAAAAAGAAAAAACCTCCTAATTAGGAAGTCTTAAAAAAAAGAAATAGGAGAATCTCTGATAATGCATCGATTGCCCATCCGAATAGTTTTCTGGCTTTTTTCATCTACAACACCTCGTAACCCAACTATAGCATAAGTGAATAGGCCAAAAAATAGGACTTAAGTATGAGAGAAAATATTTCTTTCTTAACTTTCTATAGGATAGTGAGTAAAATGAAGAAATTCATCATTGAATTATATAATTAACTAAAATTTATTTATATATATCCAAATTTAACAATTTAAATTCTAAATGTTGTATAATTTTTTTTAGATAGTTATTTCATTGGAAAATATTGATAGAAACTAAAAAAATACAACAAGGAGGTTATTCAAAAAGATACATTAAAATAGAAATCAATTTTTTTACGTTTGAAATAAACTTTTCGCTGCAAAAGGGGAGATATAAGGGTTCCAATAAAATGGAAGTAAGAGGATTCTCGAACGAAGTCGCACGTCTTTCACTATTCCGGAGAAACTGCGTAACTAAAGCAATAATATTGGCAGATAATCACTTTTTTGATGATTGCGTCAGAAAGTAAATGTATCCGACATGTTGCTCTAAAAAGCAATAAAGACGAAAACAATAGGATGCATTGTTGTTTTCGTCCTTAAAACGGCTGAAAGTATCAGGTAAGTAACTTAATATAAGCCGAGTATGCTATTTTCATAATCCAAAATGATTTGCTTCTCTACAGTTGATCCCCAGGTAGACATGAATTTATGGTAGATATCCCTATTTCCGGTCGCCTGTAATCGCGTTGCAGAGGTTTGTGCCAATTCTTCGGACATTCCGCATTTTAGTTTTCCAAAACTAACGAGTCGTCTCCACAACGCAGAACGGCTCATTTTATACTCTTCTGCGATAGAATAGAAGGATTTTGCTGTATACAATGTTTTTAGTAAAGAAATATCAGGCAGCATGATGATGCTTGCGGAAAGGTTTGCCAATTCTTCAGTCAGCAACTCATCTTCAGTATAATAGGCCGGATTCTCTTCCATATTGAAGAAGGTTTGAGAAATTTCTGTCTTTGAAACGTCATAATGGCAATGGCTTACCTCGTGGCAAACACTGAAATTGAATCTGTTTTGCGACATTTTGGGGTTGATAAAAATTTTGATTTTTTTCCCCTTCTTTACAGTTACCGCAAGAAAAAAGTCTTCTTCTGTAACAGGAATGTTGGTGTCAATCTTAATCTGTTCTTTTTGAAGATAGTCGTTGACGAACATGTCAAAGGTGTATTCAGCAGGCTCGAGATTATTTTTCAGGATATATTGATTGATTAGTAAATTTGTTAAAGAATATCGAATATTTATGGCTTCGTTCATGTATTCTAAACTCCTACTCATCTTCATTCATAGACTGTACAATATAATTCATCAGATTCTTTACCTGCTTTTTATATTGCTCTTTTTTCTCTTCGCCAACAGCTTTCTCACCTTTTCGAAACATCATCAATAAATCCGCGTATTCATCATCAACTGCGGAGTCATTTGGAATGTCTGATCTGCCCATCAAATAGTCAATAGAGACATTGAACTGGTCTGCGAGCTTATCAAGTACTTCGCTGGGAACATTTGTAATGGTTCCTCGCTCATAATTTGAGATATTTTCTCTTTTCATGTCAAGAATATCCGCCAGTTCTTTTTGAGACATATTATTTGCTTTTCGCAATTCTTTTATCCTCGATGCTAAAGAATTCATATTTTTCTCCTTAAATTTTTAATGAAAAGTGTTGCGTAATTGTCAATTACCTGATACAATTTAATATGTAATTAAAAGTTACAAAATAATGTTAATTAACTATATATATTATAGAACGTAATTTATAATTACGCAAGGGGATAATGAATGAATGATTCCCAATCTTTTAACCAGACCCAAAAAGGAGAAAAGAAAGGGACTAGAATATGGAATATAAGGAAGAAATTTGTAAGATGATTCAAGAAATATCAGATACAGCGTTGTTGGAAAAACTGTATAAGCTATTGCTTGTGGTTCGGAAGAAAAGGAAGAAAGGCTGAAGTATCTGTTGTGGTTATGGTGACAGTATCTATTGGTTTTATTATCTAAATAATCGTTGTCTCGGAAATAGGCTGGCAATCATTCAGTCGAAAAAATGAGAATAATGAAGTGTTGAGAATTTCTTATTGTCATGTGGGGCTTTGTATATAGGCTTTGAAAATAAGCCGAAAATTTCAAAGGTGTAAAAATCAACTTCGAAATTCCCGGCTTATTTTGATTAGTCGTGTTGCTCGCCTATTCCGTAAAGAAAGAAGGGAGTTGTGTTTTTCCTTCTCCTATTTACGGAAGAGCTTCATACATTATTTTTTGATGTCCAGTAATGAGTCAACCAAATTTTCTACGACGATAAGATCCTTATCGTTAAGCAGAACAATTTTTTTAAGCAATTCATTGTATTTATTTTCTTCATCCAGAAAAAAATCACTTGCAGCGTCAATAAACAGATCATCTGCTTGTTTTTTGTCAGAACGTTCCATTGCAACATTTTCATACCCCATCAACCATGCTTCGTTGACATTTAGAGCCTTCGCAAGAAAGTAGACATTGTCTTGTTTTGCTTCATAATCGCCTTTTAGATAGGCACTGATTAAGGCGCGGGAAACACCACTTTTTTCAGATAATGTGATTTGCTTCATGTTTCTCATGTCCAATGCCTGTCTTAATCGCTGAGCGAAAGAATATTTCTTCAATTTTTTCTACCTCCTAACCATTCATTATAAAGAAAACTTGATTAATTAGCAAGATTTTTTAGTTCATAAAGATTTTCTTGACAGAATAATTCCAGAATGGTATTCTTGATTTGTCAAGAAAACTTGATTTAAGTTGTGGAGGAATTCTATTTGAGGAATATGAGATTTGATTATGATGCGCTGCTGGAAAAGATTAATGTCAGGTTTGGATCGGTTTTGCTTTTTTCTCTATGTAATAGTATAAATGATTCTGATTGGATAGATGTGATGTCCGGAAAAATGTTTTTTGAGCAAAGTCAGATTGAAGAGATATGTTTGCTTTTAGCAATAGATAGTCAAGAAGTTGGAGAATATTTTTTTAAAGAAAAAATCAAGTTTTCTTGATTTTTATGATTGCAAAAAATAGAAAGAAGGAAAAGTAATGAAATACACAACTAGGATTACGTTAGCATTATCGATTCTCGTGGCAAGTATAGGTTCAGTTCTTATTTATGAAAGCTCACATTTGTTTTTTTTTGACAGTCTATCCTCTCATAGTCGGTTGGATTATTGGTGAATGTATCAACATCCCGGAAAAAAAGATATGGAAAAAGTGGCAAGGATTTAAGAGCCGCAGCATCATACGCTTAATCAACCTCATTGATTATCTAACAGAAAACGGGGAAAGATAAATGGATAGAAAATGGGCACTTACTGAAGGAAAGCGACATGCGGATAAATGGTATGAGCTTCATCAACCACTGATTGAGGCAAGACAATATGTAGAACGACTCCATATAAATCAAGAGGTTGGAAATAGCACGAATGACTATCAGCAATTGTTTAAAAATACTATGAATGGTTCCGCATTGAAAAGCAATTAATTGAACGTGAATCCGGATTGAGTAACAGAAGGGGGAATGATTATGGATGAAATAAAAACGATAGAAGATTTTTGGGAAGTCGTGGATGATTTTAGGCAGGAAAAAGAGTTGAACTGGCAAGAACTGGTTGGTCATAATGCGAAGCTTGCAGCTGATCGAAAGCTGAATCCTTCCTTAGCTGTCATTTTAAAAATACAGGAAAAGTTGGAGGTCAATATGTTTACTATTTTAGCAACTGAAGTATCAGAATTAGGGGAACCGATTGAGAAGGATCCCTGGGTACCGAATAAAATGGCACAGATTTATGATTTGATTCAATCAGATTACTGGATGGAAGATGAGGAGACTGTAAAGAAGGTTCAAGCCTTGGCTGAAACCATTAGATAGGTGCTTTGAAGCTCGCTTTCAGCTAGCTGGAAACATTATTTTAGAACAGGATATAACAAAAATAGTATGAACTGCATCAAGGATAAGGGAGAGTACAGACATGAGAAAATCGACATTTAACTATATCAAGGATATTTTAGCGGATTATCCGAGAATAGAAGAGTACATCAGACAGAGAGAAGAGGAACTTCGCTATCCTTATCGTGAAAATGATTTGAATGCAGGAATTAAGGGGACAAAGGCTGATTATGACACTCAGGCGAATATGATGATAACCATTGAACAGGATCAGCGATTAGCTGCTTTAGAAAGGAACAAACGGGTGATTTCTGATATTTTGGAGGATTGTTGTGAGGACACGCAAACAATCATTCGAGAATTGTATATGCGCCGAATGCCGAAGTATACGATTCAGGGATTAATTACAAATGGCTTGATTTTTGTTGGTAGAACCAAAGCATTTGAGCTAAGAGATCAATTTTTTGAAGAGGTGGCAAGAGACTTGAATCTTAATGTTTAGTACTGAACGATTTCCGTATTTTTGAGATAGATTTTCACTATAAAATAGTATTATCAACAAATGTGTACAGCATTGGCAGAGAAAGTGAAAGCAGAATTTGCGGAAAGCTTTTTAGCTGATGCTTTTCTATTTACTAGGTGGGAGGGCTATTCTCAAAAATGAAGCCTTACAGCAGGATTTCCATACTTGAATTACCGTATTTTCAATACGGACGATAGACGGATTTTCGTAGTGGACTTTCATTATAAGATAGTACCATCAAGAAGTAGTTGAAGCGGAAAAATAACAGAATAATATTGAAATTCAGTACTTTTTCATCGCATAAAAAACAGTGAAAGAGTTAGCGTTTCAATAGATGAGAGGTTGTTTATTCGTCATCAACTGGTTTGTTGAGAAATGACAGAGGCTCAGAAAAACGGAGGTTCTTACTCCAAAAGATTAACGATGACTGCTGAATAGAACAAATGAACGAGAAAGCGGACGATGTTCGGATTTTTGCTTCCTCATTCCAATGTAAGATAGGTTCATCGAGAACAAGTTGCAACTGCACTAGCTGACGGAAGCCCACAAATAATTAGCGAATAACTTCCAGTTGAAGGTGCAGCAGCAATGAAACCTAGATGTTCATCTACAAAGTATCAAATCATCCATTTTTTAGTATGAATAGATGATAAGCAGGTTTAGTTTTTCGATGGCTTTTAGCAGAGCCAGAAAAATTCCGGCAGATGATTTTTCTTACAAAATCCTAATTGAGTGAACACCTTTGGGAAAGAAGGATTCATCTACGTTTTTATAGATCAAGATATGCAACACATATCTTTCATCGGATTTATAAAAAACGTTAAAGTGAGGTGGCTTGGATAAGGGAACTAGTTATGAAGCAGTAGTTTATCAGAATCTTTAAAGAATCTGAGACAGTCAAAAAAGGTGAACACGTTAGTGGTGGAGAACTGAGAATTGAAGGGCAGTGGAGTAAAAATGACGAAATATTTCAAATTAATCACTGGGATCGATACAGCAATGACTTTGAATGTTGCTCGTACTGAAAATGGACAGGCTGTGTATAGCCATGTTCGATTGAATCCCGGTGAAAGATATGAGCTTGGTGATGACGACTTGTTTATTCAGTCTCTAAAACAAGCGAAAGCTGAAAGGCGTTACTCCAAGCAGTTAGAGACACAATTGAAAGCTTCCGGGATTGACTATACCCAGTCAATCTGTAAATCATGCGGAGGCAAAGCAACCAGACTGTCTTATTCTGTGATTGAAATCATTGACGAGTAAATCTACCGTCGGATTAATCCGATAAATGAGTTGGAGGGCTGCGAGATGAAGGTCCAGTTTATGGGGATCAAACAGCAAGTAATGAAATCCGGATGCTCTTCCTGTGGAAGCAGACGAGTATCAAATCATACATTTCAGCGTGAATCACGGATGGTTTTGCCAAGTGGGCAAACAAAGACTTTTTACGCCGGTGAAGTGTATGACGTGATGGAAAATGACGGGCATTTTTTGGTGAAGCAAACCTATAGCTTAAATGGGAGCTTAGTCGAGATGTTTAAGGAAATTTAAGCAATACTCGTTTTAGTCGTATTTATTATTTAACTAAGAAGAACAGGCGATTTCTGAACATTTAGAAAAAGAGCAACATCAATAAAAGCAAGAGATTGTATGACAGAACGCTCCCTCAATCAGATTGAGACTGTACTATAATCCGCTGAACAATGTATGTCCAAATCTTTGGTTGAAAACAAGGATTTGCTCATAAATAATAACCGATTACGGTAACTCACAGGAGGAATGAACATGGCAAAAGAAAAGAAAGAAACCGCGAAAAAGGAAACTGCTAAAAAAGAAACGATGGATAAACAAGCATTTATCCAACGGAAGCTAATGGTCTTAAACAAAAAAAATGGTGGAAGATACGAGCGAGATGCAGCACGTGTCGTTCAAAGTAACCAATAATTAGGAGGAAAAATTAATGACAACAAGATGTGGCAATGATACATTGATTTCTAAAATCGGAATGAAATCTATGAACAAACTAATGGAAGTGGATTTTGCAGTATTAACAGATATTGACAGCTGCGTAAAAATCAACACAAAAAATTATGCAGACATTCCAGCAGGAACAGCAGCATATAACATGTACAGTACACCGGAAGATATGTTCAACTGTTTAGCGGAAGGCTGTAAAAACACAGGGACACTGACAGTTATGAACCCGGCTGGTCAAGCTTCTGCTGCGGCTTTTGAGCTACGTGCAGATGCAACAGAATTTGCAGCAGGTGTGGTAACTTATTATGTTCATTTCCCAACAGCTGGAACTTATGATCTGAAAACAACAATTTCAGATATCAAAGACAAAGGGCAAGCAGAAGCAGACATTTTTGAACAACAATTTACAGTTGCAGCAGCTGGTTTCCAGCCGGTCGTTATTGACCTGTTGAAACCAACTTCCCAAGTACCTGTGAATAAAGGTTGGCAAGAAACAGGTGAAGGTGTATACATTACATTGGAAGTAACACCTGAAAGCACAATCAAATCAGATATCGGCTTCTCTTCTATCTATATTTATAACAGCTTAGAAGATTTCGAAGTGAATGATGTTGTTAAAATCGGCTGTATCGATGAGTTTGCAGGCGAGTTGACAGTAGACCCAGTTGAAGCAAGCTGCTTCGGTGCCGGCTACGATGCATCAAGTATTGCAATTGAAAGAACATTGACTGGTAAGAGCGTAACTGCTAACTACTGGAAACTAAATCCTTTAATGTCTAAAGGTCATATGACAAGCGGCTGGGTAGTCCAAACTGCTGAAAAAGAAGTCTTAACAGACGATACTTTGGACTATGGCTACATTCAAATTCCTGACATGTTTATGGACGAATGTGCTTTCGTAACAGCAGCAATCGCTGATAGCTGTAATGTAACAGATTCATTATTGACTCGTGTAAATGCACCGGTAATGATGGATATCAATGAAAAGCAGTTTATCGTTTTTGAATCAGGAAAAATTGTTTTCCATAAATCATTAGCAGGTAAAAAATTATTGATTAGCTACCCTAAACAAGTGGATGTAGAGCACTTTGTAGCTAGCGAATCTTCACTGAATGAACGTCGTGTACGCATGTCATTCGTTCAAGAACAGACAGATGGCGTGAAACAACATTACATTTACAACAATGTACTGGTTACTTCATTCCCTGGAACTGTGAACGGAGAAGAAACAACCTTCGAATTCACAATTTCTGTACAACGAGATAAAAACGGCAACTTCTACGAAATGTATCGAGTAGCTGAGTAAAACAAACAAGAAAATCGGACGATGGTGCTCCCAAAATGGGGGTGCCATCCAGTCGAAAATCAGGAGGAACAGAGATGGAAGAAAAAGGCATGAAAGCCGCTGATTTTTTAGCAATCAGCAACAAATTGAAAAAAACCAATGAGGATGACACACCTTTTGCTATCGTAAAGGATCAAGAGGTTTCCGTAATCGGAGATGCAAACAAAACAGAAGTAAAAACTGGTGATTATAGTGTGAAATTCCGGGTTCCTCAGTCTCAATTTGAGCAAAAGCCGGAGGGTGCCAAAGAAGTAGGAATGTACTATGTGTTTAGCGTAGCATTTGACGGTGTAATGATTACACCTCGTTCAGATTTGAAAATCGTTGATGCGATTATGAAAATCACACCATTTTTCAATAAGTTAAGAGAAAACGGTGAGATCGAGTCACTTGAAAAAGAAGAGCTGTTGTCTATCTTTATCAGTGCCGGAGATGAGATTCATTTGGCTATTTACAATCTAGTAGCAACCTTCCTTGGAATCGATGATCAGATGGGTGAGTATATGCTGCCATTCTCCGTTATCGAAAACCTGAATAAGATTATGGAAAATCATCCGGAAGTCTTCAATGAAGCTGATGTTTTTTTCGGTTAGTCTATAAAAAGGCTTGTGAGAATGAAACCTCGGTTGAAAAAGAATCAGAATCCTACTTTGCTACATTAAATATATATGTTTATATGGCACATTATGTAGGGAAAGTATTGAAGCAGCGCCCGAATGTCATTTTGGATACTTGGGGTGTTGCGGAATTGCTGATAGCCTATGGTCAATATGCAAATGAAGAAAGCTATGGCAATTTCCTTGAATGGAAATCTCTTAGCAATGAGACGAAACGAAAAGTCAAAAAACCTCGAGAATACGCAGTTCTGTTCTATACAACTGATGATCTGGCAGAATAGTTCAGTACAAGAAAGCTATGTATTTCAAAGAAAAGTAGTCCGATTCGGATTGGCTTTTTGAATTTGAGGATGCGACAGAACCATTGCAAAATAGAGCCTTATTTGAAGGCTGTAGAAATAGGTGAATGAAAATGACAAAATTCTGTAAACAAAGAATGTCGTTCGCACGCAAAGAACATGGGCAGCCGCTCGTGTTCTTTTGTTTTATAGAAAATAGAAGGGAGGCGAAGGAGTGGCGATAGAGAAAATATCTATAGACATAAAAAGTAACGCAAAAGAGATAGAGAATGAGCTTGCTCAAATCAATTCCCAGATCAAGGCGTTGAATAAAAAGAAAACAACGTTGAAATTGAACACACAAAGTCTTGATGATGCGACGGAACAGCTTGCTGAAATCAATAAGCAGCTTGCAGCGTTGGCAGCCCAAAAGACGGATATCAAGATTGGAACACAGGAAATTACAGAAGCAGAGATTATGCTGGATGTTTTGAGTGAAAAAATCAAGCAGCTGGATGGCGGAAAGATTGATACGGAGATATCCATCAGCATCAATGAAGTCGATATCGATTTGGAAAAAGTCGGAAGTGAGCTGCAGGAACAGGGCTTCAAATTTGTTAAGGGCTTAGCAGAAGTCGTTGGCGAAGGAGCCGCAGCGCTTAAAGAAGTCGGTGATAAAGTACCGGATGACATCGAGTCCATGCTTCCAAAGCTGGCTGGTATGGCCGCAGCGATTGCCGGTATGGGTGTACTGGTTGCTGTAGCTGGAAAACTTGCGGCCGATCATGCTGCTGAAGCAGATGCCGGGTTAAAAACGGTCAGTGAAATCAGTAAATTATTGGGCGAATCGGCAACTGCCCTGAAGCAGGTTGGTGACAAAGTTCCAACAGATTTGAGTGCGATGGCCACAAAGCTGGCGAGTATGGGTATAGCAATAGTTGGCATGGGCGCACTAGTTGCGATTGCCGGAAAAGCAGCTTCAGGCCGTACCGCCGAGGCGAAAGCAGGGTTTGAAGCGATTCGTGATATTTGCTTATTGTTGGGTGAAGCAGCAGAACCAATGAGACTTGTGGGTGAGAAAGTACCTACAGGCTTAAGCGCGATGGCGGCCAAATTGGCAAGTATGGGTATAGCAATAGTTGGCATGGGCGCTTTAGTTGCGATTGCCGGTAAAGTTGCTGCAGGTCGTTCGGCTGAAGCGAAGGTTGGTTTTCAAACAATACGTGAAATCAGCGGACTTCTTGGTGAAGCAGCAGAATCTATGGGACAGATTGCAACAAAAATACCATCAGATTTAGGGTCAATGGGTTCTAAGCTGGCAAGTATGGGCATAGCAATAGTCGGCATGGGTGCTCTTGTTGCCATAGCAGGGAAGTTGGCGACAGAGTTTCCTCAAGAGGCAAAGGCCGGTCTAAGTATGATTGTAGACATCAGCATTCTGTTACAGGAAGCGGCTGACACTATGGGTCAGATTGCCTCAAAAGTACCGGCAGGATTGGAATCCATGGTTTCGAGACTTGCAAGCATGGGCATAGCAATAGTCGGTATGGGCGCGTTGGTGGCAATAGCCGGAGCCTTGGCGACCTCATTCCCGGAAGCCGCTTCAGCTGGTCTAAGTATGATTATCGACATCAGTATCCTATTGCAGGAAGCAGCGGATACGATGGGTCAAATTGCGGCGAAGGTACCAGCGGATTTAGGTGAGATGGCTTCCAGATTAGCAAGTATGGGAATAGCGATCGTCGGTATGGGTGCGTTGGTGGCAATAGCGGGAGCGTTGGCAACCTCATTTCCGGAGGCAGCTGCCGCCGGTCTAAGCATGATTATTGATATCAGTATTTTATTGCAGGAAGCAGCAGATACAATGGGACAAATCGCAGCGAAGGTACCAGCCGATTTAGGCGAAATGGTTTCGAGATTGGCAAGTATGGGAATAGCGATCGTCGGTATGGGCGCATTGGTGGCAATAGCGGGAGCGTTGGCAACCTCATTCCCGGAAGCCGCCTCAGCTGGCTTAAGTATGATTATTGATATCAGTATCCTGTTACAGGAAGCAGCGGACACAATGGCTCAAATCGCAGCAAAAGTACCCGCAGACCTGGGTGAAATGACTTCGAGATTGGCAAGTATGGGAATAGCGATCGTCGGTATGGGTGCATTGGTGGCAATAGCGGGAGCGTTGGCAACCTCATTCCCAGAGGCCGCAGAAGCCGGTCTTATGATGATTCTGGATATCAGCATTCTATTACAGGAAGCGGCAACTACAATGGCTCAGATTATTGAAAAAGTACCCGCTAACTTAGGCGAAGTGGTTCCTAGATTAGCAAGCATGGGAATAGCAATAGTCGGTATGGGCGCATTAGTGGCAATAGCGGGAGCACTGGCAAACACCAATGCAGCTGCAGCAGAAGCTGGTCTTACCATGATTAGCAGTATTATTGGCTTGTTAACAGATTCAGCAGAGGCCTTGAAGCAAATCAATGAAAAGGTGCCTGCCAACATTGGCGATGTTGCTGCGAAGCTGGCAAGTATCGCAATAGCGATTGGTGGTATGGGCGTTCTGGTAGCAGCAGTTGGCGCATTGACTGCGACAGGTGTTGGAGCGATGATCGCCGGAGCTGGTCTGGCAACTGTTCATTTACTGGCTGCCGAGCTGGTTCATGTTTCAGCAGCCATCAAAGAATTAGATGATAATGTCTCTACCGACAGCACGGGTGTAAAAGAGAAGATTGATGCGATTGTCGAAGCGATTGGTCACTTCACGTCAGCGAATTTAGGAAGCGTATTTGATTTACTTGGCAATGCAGTCGGTGTGTTAAACACGGCGGTTGTTGCAGAAGGAATCAGCCAAATGGTTGGTGTTGGTGAAGAGCTGGAGCGCTTAGCAGAGATAGAGGTCCCAGACAATATTGAAGAAAAAATCAATTCAATTAAGGAAGTATTTGGGTACCTTGAAGGCGACGGCAGCTTGCTTGATAAAGCCAAGAGGTTCTTAGGAAGTGTAATGGATACAGGAACCAGCGCGATGGCAGCCGAGGAAATCGGCAATCTGGTTGCTGTTGCTAAAGCGGTAGAAGAGCTGGAAAAAATTGAAATTGGAAACTTGACTGACATACAAACCAAAATTGAATCAATCAAGGAAATCTTCGAGTACTTGCCGGAAAGCTCTGGCATCATCAGCCAAGCACTCAATGGCGGAGGCATCGATACTGCAATCGGAGAGCAGGCTGCAGAAGCAATCGGCAGTTTGGTAGCTGTTGCCAAATCGCTTGCTGAACTTGAGAGTATTGAGATTGGTGATATTGGCGCACTGGGAACAAAAATTGAAGAAATTCAAAGCGTCTTTGAGCATTTTGAAAAGACAAAAGGCATCAAAGAACGGATGGCTCAATTCTTTGAAGGCGGCGATATTGATACAGACCTTGCAGCAAAAGCAGAGGCGTATGTTGGTTCAATTGCCGCTGTAGCAAGAGCCTTTGAAGAAATTCAAGCTATCGAGCTGAATATGGACATGATCAAAGCCAAGATTGAAGAAATCCAGCAATCTTTTGATATTTTCCTGACGGAAGGTCAAAAGATTAAGGATGGTATGGAAGAAAACAAAATTGACACTGAGACAGCGACAGCAGCGAAAGATTATGTGACAGCGATTGCTACGATTGCTTCAGAAATGCTCAAAATTCAGGAAATCACGCTGTCATTTACGATGGTTCAAGAAAAAATTACAGCGATTCAGGATATTATTAAAGAGTTTGATGGTGTTGATTTAAGCTTTGAAATGGATACAGATGCGTTACAGTCTTCTATTGATAAGCTGAAGCTTGTCAATGATCTGATTACTCAACTGGAAGATGCGTTAAGCTTCACGTTTGATGCAGCGAAGCTGGAAACCTTCAAAGAGTCAATGGCGAATATGGTAATTGCACTGCAGGAAATCATGACGATGGACTTTGGTGGTGAAGCAGGCGCAGCCCTGACAAATCCTGAAGAGATGCTTAACTTTGTAGAAATGCAGCTGACGATTGAGTTAGCGATAATGAAGCTTAAGAAAATTAACGAATTGGGAACAGAACTGTCCAATAATCTTCAGTTCCATTTTGATGGAGAGAAGCTGGGCATTTTTGAACAAACAGTAGATAACATGAAGCTGGCAATCAACAAAATTTTGGAAACAGATTTTACACCAACGGGAGAGACTCCGGATTGGGATACCATGAAAGAATTCGTTTCAAATGCGATTATAAAATTGACCGAAATCAACAAGCTGGGTGAACAGCTTGTTACAGCACTTGGCTTCGAATTTGGTGAAGATCCGGTAGGGAAATTAAAGGGATTAATGGATCAAATCGTTGGTGCTGTTCAAGCAATAGAAGCACTTGACTTCAACAAAAAAATTCCAAGTACAGATGTTCAAGTGAATTCAGAAACGACTCTGACTGCTGCAAAACTTCAAGAAAAAGTTGTTGATGTGAAAGCTAAGATTGAAAGCCTTAGACAGCTCATTGAAAAAGTCAATGAACTCGCAACAATGACAATACAACAAGACCTACTGACGGAAACCTTGAGAATAGCTGGAGAATGTCTGAATTCCATCAAGGCATTTGCTGAGGGACTTCCGGAAATCAGTAATGAGAAAACCGATTTGATTACTCAAAGTGTGGAAAGTATTAAAGGACTGGTCACAAAACTGAATGAGCTGATTGCAAGCTTTACTCAGGTGGGGACCAACTATGCGCAAGCAATTCTGAATGGTTTCACGACATTTGATGTACCAGGTAAAATCACGACAATTATCACTACGCTAATCACTACACTTGGCTCGGATGATATGAAAGCGAAATTTACCGGAATCGGAAATGCCTATGGCACAAAACTGAAGGAAGGCTTTGCAACCGGTGTAAGTAATTTCATGAGTCCACTGACCGATCAGCTGGCGAACCTTAATCTGGAGGGCTACAAACTGCAGCTTTATAATGCAGGAACCAGCTTAGGAACGTCACTTTCTGATGGCTTCAAGGAAGCTGTTGCTGGAATGAGCAAGTCTGTGACAGACCAGTTGAATATAGCGAACAATACACTTAATGGTTCTGGAAGTGATAATAAAGGACCTCGAGAGGTAGCGACGGGCGGACTTATCCCAGGCGGCAAAGCAGCAGTTGGCTTCTCTTCTGGCTTCTTTAGAAGGCGAGGAACAGACACTGTTCCGGCAATCCTGACTCCGGGTGAGTTTGTTCAAAGACGGGCAGCAGTGAATACCTTTGGTGTTGATTTCATGAAACGGGTCAACAATCTGGATATTCAAGGGGCATTCCGTTCCTTGACGAATCGATTTGGTGTGCAAGGTATGACACCGGCAGTTTCTACTGTCATCAATAACATCAATCACACAACAAATAATGCAAATAGAGTGACCCAGCATGTGGTGGGCGGAAATGCTGACTACATTATGAAACGGGCCAGCCGCTATTTGAGATAGAAGGAACGATTATTATGATGATACTAACGAGAAAATATGTACAATTCAATGATCTTGTGATTGATAATTATGACATGCTGGAATCTGCAGATTTAAGCGGCAATTTTAAGACTGCCACGACCGACTATAGCTTCGGTCATGGCAGCTATGCTGCATTTAAGTCTAAGCAGCAGTTTTCAGCGGAACAGTCACTGAGTATGTCATTGAAATTGGATACGAGAAAATTCAGCTGTGATCAGCAGAAATTCTACAAGGACTATCTATTCAAGAATATTATGAGCCCCGGTAAGCTTTGGGCAATCGAGGGTGAACAGTTATTATGGACGAACGCATTTGTGAATGATTTCAGCGAGACCTATTCAACAGAGCGTCATTTTGTCAGTATTGACATTGATTTTGTACTGTATGAAGGATTATGGCATAAGGCAGATTCAAAGAAAGTGTTTCTGCAGCCGTACAGCATTTGTGATTTTGCGGAACAGCTTGGCTTTCAGGAAGCCGAGGAATGTGACGAGTGTTGTCTTTCCTGCAGCAAACCAAAACAGCCTTGTGCTAAATGTCTAAGTGACTGCGAATTTCTGACTGCAGAAAACTCTTTTTGTGAATTGAAGAAGGATGTCGCTTTGAACTTTTATGGGCAGTGTGGGGATACCTACAGGATTATCTATAACTGTGAAGCAGGAGCAAAAATCTGGGGAGCAGATAAAATGCTGGGGCATAAAATTTGTAAGAAGGAGTCTTGCAGGGACTTGATTGTTGGACAATTCTATAGCGATACCATCATTGACAGTGAAGATATCACTATCACGATTATTGGTACAGTGGTTGATCCGGTCATTACGTTGAATGGTAATACGATGCAAATTTTGGGTGAGTACAATGGCACGCTGACATTGACTGCTAATGGAGAAATCTATTATCAGGAGGAAGGGTGTTGCGGAGAGCTGACCTACATTGATATCAATAAGCTGATTATTCCGGAAGGAAATACCTTTGGCTTTTCTGTTCATCAGGGAATGAATGGAATTATCGTAGAGACCAATGATTGCTGCGATATGACTTGTGTATATGTGAAGGTAGATAGTGTGACAATTTAAAAAAGAAGATAGGAAAGGAGCAACAGCAATGAGTGATTATTGTGGCGCATGCGACGATTTAAAGAGTTATGCAGCAAATTTTGTTGTAAATGGAATCACAGATAAGGAATGTAAAAGCCTGCAAAAAAATACAGGCTTGAATCCTAACCTGTCTGTTTTGCATAGAAACTGTGAGGATTTGAATGACTTGAATGATTGTTTAATTGGTTATTTGGGCGACAAGCTTCCGGCAGTAGATTTGTGTAATATTCAGGATTTTATAGGAGAGTTCATCACGAATCAAATGTTGATGAATAAAGCGATGGTGTGTTCAGATTGTGGTCAGTGGAACAAGCTGGACGAATTGGAGGATCAATTAGGCAGTCTATCGGATGCACTGAAGAAAATCATTGAGAAACTGAAAGAAATCGGCGTCTGGGAAGGAGATATGGATGGAGGCTTCAAACCAGGTATGGGTATTGCCGGTGGTAATATCAACCTGTTTGGCGGAGCTGCAGATGGTTCACATTATATCCGAACCAATAACCGTAAGACAGAAAATGATTTAGTCGGAGGTGTTTGATAATGGAATGGCATGAAATATATGGCGGGTATGCCCATACAGGGAACTATGGTGATGTCTACTTAATGGGTTCACCAAATAGCAGAATTACGAATTTTAATGGAGATGTTCCATTGGATGAAGCGCATAGAAATGGCGTTGGCTATGGCATCGGCTTTGAAAATGACGGGTATGATGTAACCATTGCTTTAAATCTTGTAACTGTATCCATGCAGCGCGGGGACGGATTGATTCCGAGAATTTATAATCGCCCGGGAGAAACACAGGATGGCTGTTATGTTTTCGAGAGTGGCGAGTATCATTGGGTCTTCCAGATTGATGTAAGTGCAAATAATCAAGGATCATGGACGAATCTTCATAGAGGAATAAGTTTCACACACCAATGGCAATTTCAGCATATATACAGTCCGGGAGGGTCAACAGCCTCTTGGGGACATTACTATAATCCTGCGCATAATTGGCTGCATACGGCAAGAAACTCTCAGTTTCAACGGATGTTCCCAATACCGGAGAATACAACCCATGTTCGATTTACGATTACAGGAGAAGACAGTGCCTATGTAGGTTCAGCGATTTTCCCAATTGAAGTATTGATCCCGGATTTTCGCCCAATGGCTATCCGAAAGAGCGGTAAGTTTTTAACGCTTGATAGAGAGACGGGTTTTTTAAATCGTCGGGTGAATGGGAATTGGGAAGAAATTCCTAAAATGAAGCTGGGCGAGCAAGGAGAGGCCAATGTCGGAACCTCCAGAATCCGCAAAGGCGGTACCTGGAAAGGACAATCAAAAATTGGTGAGTGATAGCTCACGGTTAATGACAGGTACTATTAAATAGTAAAAATAAAAGGATGATATACAAGCAGCTGTTGCAGGAGGTACCCAAAGTACAAAACGGAAACTTCCTGTTTAACAGACTGCTTGTTCATCTGTTATAAAAATATTGATCTGCAAGAAAGGAAATATACGATATGTCTAAAAATTGTTCTGCATGTGGTGCATTGAAAGAATATGCACCGAATTTTGTAGCAAATGGCATCACAGATAAAGAATGTAACAGCCTGCAAAAAGATACAGGGTTGAATCCGGATTTGGCAGTTTTGCACAATAACTGCGAGGATTTAAATGATTTGCTGGACTGCTTAATTGGTACACATCAGGAAAAATTGCCGGCAGCAGATATTTGTGATTGGAAAAGTTATCTTGATGACTTGATGAGCAATCTGAAAAATATGCACAAGGCAATGATTTGCAGCGACTGTGGGCAATGGAAAATGCTTTGGGAGTTACTGAAGCGAATCGAGGACCTAGAGAAGATTGTTATTGATAGAGACGGCTATGTGACAGTAACAAAAACGTACCATCATACAGTTCCGGTTGAGAAATTCATGAAGGTAGGCTCAAATAACATGATGTATTGGTCAGGAGCACCAAGTGTAGGGGAGTCATTCATCAACATCCCGGTAGCAGAAATGGATATTGTTGATACGGTTGTAGCTCAACCTCAGGTAGTAGGAAATCGTGTTCATGCGGTTACCGTAGCAATCCAAAGTGCTGCAAGAATTGGCGATAATTATAACGTGAACTTTGATACGTATGAACTGGAAGGATTTTCTGATCCAGAGTATCCATATAGTGTTCCGGTTGACTTTATCGTTGTTGGTCGTAAAAAAGTGAAGTAAGACACAGGAGGAACGAAAATGGCAAGTATAGAAACGATGATCAATTGGATGGATCAGCGTAAAGGAAAGGTGACCTACAGCATGGCTGCTCGCCTTGGACCGAATAGCTATGACTGCAGTTCATCCGTCTACTTTGCCTTGATTGCCGGAGGCTTTTTCGCCTCCGGTTCAATGGGAAATACAGACTCCTTGTTTGGCCATCTGGAAGGCAAAGGCTGGAAACAGACAAGCAATCCAAAGCGTGGCGATATTTTTATCTGGGGAACTCGCGGCGGTTCAGGTGGTGCTGCCGGTCACACTGGAATTTTTATTGATAATGCCTCTGTGATTCATTGCAATGCCAGCGCGAACGGAATATCTGTCGATAACTATGGAACAATCCATAGCTACAGTCGCCCACCGGCAACCATCTACAGTAACCCCAATGTTTCAAATGCAACGCCTGAGTTGAATACAGAAGAAGAGCGACGCGCCTGGTCGATTGCACAGGTACTAAATAAGGCAGGCTATAACATGATGGCAATTGCCGGAATCTTAGGGAATATCGAGATTGAAGTTGGTGCATCTATGAATCCGGATACCGCTCAAGTTAACGGACCGGCTTATGGCTTGGTTCAATGGGATGGTTCGGCCTATCCATTGGTTGGCAGTCCAACCTATAATGGCCGCGAATACGTTCAACGATTGCTGCAGCATTCAGGGATCAACGGAGACTATACAAATGCTGAAGTTCAATCTCGATTAATCGACTGGTGTATGTTTAACGGACAATGGATTGGTGCAGTAGATCCTAAATCGGTTGAAGGCTTTAAGAATGTTGGCGATGTCGGTCAAGCAGCGGTTGCCTTTTTGAAAAATTTTGAACGTGCGGGTGTCGAGAAGCAGCAGCAAAGAATTGATGCGGCGAATCGCTGGTACAGTTTTTTGACTAATTTACCTTCTGATTTTGAAGAGCTGGAGACCTTTGAAACCTTAACAAATGTCGGTTCTCTTGACTTTTTGGGCATCAAAGAAGGAACGATTCATGCTTCAGGATGGCATTTTAGTTCAGATAAGGCAACAGAATATATTGCCTTTATTAACGCAGAAACCGATCAGGAAATCGCCAGAGTCGAGGCACCGGCACTTGATCGTCCAGATGTCAAAGAGGCCTATCCGAAGGTAATTGGCGTAGAAAAATCCGGTTTTGAGGTCAGCTTGAAGGTACCGAATGAAACAGCAGTCTATATCAAAGGGATACGAACAAATGGAACGGAAACAGATGAGCTGATTTTCGATAAAATCATTATTTATGAGCAGGCCTTTGATATTGATATTGATCCTTATGCGAAGAGCAATACAAAGTTTTATTTTGAGATTTTGAAAGGCGGTAAGGTAATCAAACGCGGAACGAAAATCTTGAATACACTTAGCTGGAGTAATGAGTTAATGTATGTTCCAACAACTCAGATTGTTCTGCCAATTGACTATATTGAATGGATCAACGGGCGTGAGGAAATCAAGCTGTACATCAATAAAAAGGTGTTCCATGGTATCGTGACCGGTTACACATTGGACAAGGAGAATGAAACCTTGTCAGTTGATTTGACGCATGTGATTTCTGAGTGGGAGTATCGTCAGGTATCAACCAATCTGGCTGCTAAGAACCGCACGGTCAATGATATTTACAGCACGTTGGATTTTCGTTATCCAGGCTGGAATGTCAAATATTTACAGGATTCAGCGCTGCGTGTCATTGACTATGTCTACAGTCGTCAGGACAAATTGGCAGGACTGACAAAAACCTGTGAGCTGACACCGGATTTATTTTGGCGCGTTGGGTTTCATTTTGGTCGTGCTGTGGAAATCGGTACCTTTGGTGAGAAGAAGCCGTATATGCTTTCAATGAAGCCGAGTGGGCGTCAAAATATTCGAATCATCAGCGAATTGGAAATTACACATACCTTTGAGAATGTGATTAATATGGCGACAGTCTATAGTGAGAAATCTGATTCCGGAATGTCCAGTATGAGCTTAAGAGAGCTGTACGAGGATGAAGCAGCGTGGGAAAAAGGGTTTCCGGTAAGGATACTGAGAAAAGGAATTAATAATGAACGCGGTTATTCCTATATTGAATTTGCGAAGCTGGCACCGAATGGTGATCTTGAATACACCGTGATTGATGAAGAAAGTATTGCCTTGGAATCCGGTAAAGCCATTGAAGGAGCATTCTCCTTTAATGATTTATCTCCATTCAATACGGATAGCGAAACAATCACGGATGAGGACCGGGCAAAAGCAGCAAAAACAGCATATGACGCTGCCGTGAAGAAGCTGAAACAGTCTCGTCGCAGTTATCAGATTAGCTTGACCGTTGAGGAATTACCGGAAGATATTTCTATTGGTGATCGGATTCGTTTGATGTACGACAATCAGTTGTTAATTGTTGAAGAATGCTCAAACTATATGAAGAAAATTCTTCAAAAGGATGACTGGTATTATGTCACAAGTATCGGCTATGATATCGACCAAAATGGAGTGGAGCAAAACAGCATCACTCTGGAAAAATATTTGAAAATAGATAGGGAGAGTGATCAGCAATGACAATGACCTATAATTCAGCATTAAACAAGATGGCTGAGCGTGTGGCGGATCGAACGATTGAAAATAGACAGGATCAGCTGCAACGGCGAAATCAGGTAGTAGATATGTATGGCATGGAGTTTACGCGGCAGGGTGATTCGGAGCACCCTGCTGCTTTTTATATTTCTGTCAGCCCTGATCTCATCTATTATGAGCGGTTCGAGTTCAAAATCATTATTCAGCCCTTTGCAATGCCTATTGGTGGCGGTGGTGCAACAGGAATGGCAACATCACAGATAAATGGAACTAATCTGGCCATCAATCAGAACAATCAGATTGCACCCAACCCTCACAGCCATACCTCGGCACCGCATAATCACTCATTGGATGCTGGAATCTCCATGTTTTCAAGTCACGTATCAGATTTTGAAATTTGGGTAGCGGGCTATGATATTACACCCTATATGAAAACCTTTTATAACAATGAATGGGTTAACGGTGAGGGAGTATTTCCTACAGATGGCTTGAAAAATTATGACCTGCTTAAGGTGTCAGGTATCATGCCGGATTGGCTGAAAGGAACTGTTTTAGCCCCTGGATATAAAAAAATCGAACTGAAAGGTAAGGGAGTATTTAGTGCCACTTTGGTTAATTATTTGAAATACTCTCACGTAAACAGGTGATTCAAATGAATAAATTTGATGAAAAAGCGCAGCGGATGAAGCAGCATTTAAGTAATCATCCGGCAGATTATCAAACAGTTCTCAGCTTGTTCAAGGCAGAAAGTGATGCGATTGCATACGACCGGCAGCAAGAAAAAAATCTGCTTTTGAGAGAGCTGGCAAAACACATGAAGGCTGGTGGGAATAATGGAGAATAAGCATTCAACGGATGGGTTGGCAGAAGATTTGATTCGCAGCTTTGTTCAAGTGGCGAGTGCGGAAATGCACGCAAAAACATTGTTGGAAAAACGTGTTTCTGAGCTGGAAAATGGACTGATTGATATTGAGGACGAGCAGGTAATGGAGAGACAATTTACGGCAATTACCAGCTTGAAAGAAGCAATTGGCGATTTAGCGGAGCTTCGTCGTGGAGATATGCTCTATCTTTATGAGCTATATGGTGCGAAAGGTGAGAAAGAGCAGTGGTGCACGGTTAAGCACTTGGGCATTGCTATGATGACCGCTTTTGAAGCTTGGCAAGCCAGCGATAAGGATGAATTCCTACTATCAGGCTATTTAAAGAAAAACAAGTTATTTCTTCGAGCATTAACAGAATTTTTAGGCGTAGAGGTCACAGAATGTGCGGCTTGCTTCGCAGATATATTGAAAGGAGGAACACACGAATGAAAAAACCAAGCATTTGCAATGACGCAAATCAAAAACCGGCTTTTCCGGAGTTTTGCGATGATGGTCTTTGGGAAGTGCCGGTCAATAGTTTATCTGATATCAAAGTGGCAAACCGCGATCATGCGTACATTTTGCCGGATAACAGTGTCTGGGTATTGAGCCATGACGGGAAACGTTTTATTCAGCTGAATGTACAAGGTGGCGGAGGCAGCGGCCAACCGACACAGATAGAGAATCGCGATGGCTTGATTAATGTTTCAGGAAGCGGCACATATACCGTTCAGCTTGATTTGGACAAAGCGCAGTTGAAGGAAGACCTAGCGATTAATGATTTATCCGAGCAAATGAAAAACCATATCAATAACAGTACAATTCATGTCACTTCCGCAGAGAAAACAGAATGGTCAGCAAAGCAGAACGCATTGACTGCCGGTGAAAATATAACGATTGAGAACGATGTGATTTCTTCAAAGGATAGTCAAGCTGTAACAGACCATTTGAACAATGAGGATATTCACGTGACAGCAGTTCAAAAGGATAGCTGGGATGCCAAACAGGATGCTTTGACAGCTGGAAAATATGTGACGATTTCTGATAGTCAGGTCATTAGTGCAGAAGGACTCAGCCATAAATTACCGATTGTTCGATATTTTGATTGGGATAGCTTTGGCGACCCTACGGTTACGATTCGGTTGGAAGGAAATACGTCAGCCATCTTTGAAGTAAAGTGTAATGGTATACCGTTTAGGGGAACGTATCAGAGCTGGCATGCAATGACTCAATATACGGTTGACCTTTCAACTGTTTCGCCTTTAGGCAAGTATCTATCCATCCATGAAATCAATAGTGGGCTGATTCTTTGGAAATATGATTTACGAAATGCCTTACCTGATTGGAACAATACCAATCACTTGAGTGTGGGTTATATAAGAAATAAACCGGATTTAAGTAAAAAGCAGGACACGCTGGAATCGGGCGTAAACATCAAGACAATCAATGGTCAAAGTGTGTTGGGTTCAGGGGATATCACGATTTCAGGCGGTTCAGGTGAAAAGGTCTTTATTGTTAATCGCTTGAATCCTTTAGAGAATGACACATACAGTGCAGCAATTGATAATATTTCTGTCAATATCTCAAAAACGAGTAGAGATGAGTGGCTTCTAAGTGTAACCAATAATCATACAGAGCAGGCAACCGTCGCGTATCATTTTTCTTCGTTTTATTCAACAGCTCTTCAAACGGGCGGAAATACGAGTTCTTTGATTACTTTGAATACCGGCGATACCAGTCCGACATTGGATATTGACAATCTGGGATTGGGCTACGGAACAGCCAAGCTTTCAGTTTATGAGCACTATATCCATGTGAATTTTGCGGCAACACAAGAGTCAAACTACTATAAAGTTATTTCTCTACTGGACAAGAGCATGACAGGATGGCATTTGGTGTCATACATTGAAAAAATTATTTAATTGAAAGGGGAGAAAATGATGGTGAAACCAATAATTTGTAATGATAACCAAGCAAAACCGGCTTTTCCGGAGTTCTGTGATGACGGGCTCTGGGAGGTGCCTGTAAACAGTTTATCTGATATCAAAGTGGCAAACCGTGATCACGCCTATATTTTACCTGACAATAGTGTCTGGGTATTGAGTCATGACGGGAAACGATTTATCCAGTTGAACGTGCAAGGCGGTGGTGGCAGTGGACAACCAACTTTAGTAACAAATAATGATGGTCTGATACATGTGTCAGGAAATGGTACGTACGATGTTCAAGTGAATTTAAACAAGGAACAGCTGCAGAAGGAGTTGGCGATTGATGATTTATCAGAGGCAGTGAAAAATCATATCAATAACAACACGATTCATGTGACTTCTGCGGAAAAAGCCAACTGGTCAGCAAAACAAAATGCCTTGACTGCCGGTGAGAATATTACTATCGAGTACGATGTAATCTCAGCAACAGACAGTCAGGCTGTTACTGATCATTTAAATGATAAGGAGCAGCATGTAACGGCTGCAGAAAAGGCAGAATGGAGCGGGAAACAAAATACGCTGTCTGCCGGAGAAAACATTGTGATAGCGAATGATCGAATTTCAGCGGATCTCAGCTCAAAGCAGGATGTTCTTGTCTCCGGAACGACAATCAAAACGTTGAACGGAGAGAGCTTGCTTGGCTCAGGGAATATTGAAATTTCAGGAGGAGGCGCTGATTATAGTGATCGATCAGCGACAGTTTCTTTTGATGAAACAGATTATTTTTCCGTGAAAGATAAAAGTATCGTAAAGCAGGGAAGGACAATCTTTTTCCATGTGAATTTAGAAAGTATAAAAACTTTTTCTTTTTCAAGAAATGCTGTTTTTAAAGTCGGCGAAATATCGGACACTAGTGTGCTGCCAAGTATCAGAATTGCTGTGAACATGGTAACAGAGAATCCAAGTACAGCAATTTATGCGAATACAGCTATCACGATTGAAACAAATGGGGATATCATGTTGGTGAATACAAGCGATGTGAGTATCGGTACAGCTTACAATTTCAGAGTAGGCAATACTCATTGCGTTAGCATGACTTACTTAACATCTTAAAACGGGAGAGTTGATAAATATGAGGTTTTTAGGCTTGACGATTGCTGAATTTGCAGCTTTGATAGCTATTATCGGTACTTTAAGTGCTTGGATTGTATGGATTTGTAAAAAGGCCTACAACGCAGTAAAGGATAATATATCTGATCCAATCAAGCAAAATTTGGATGGGCTATCGGCGGCAATTACAGCGTTATCAAAAAATGTTGCAGAGGAAAGCAAATGGGTACACGAGCGGCACGTAGAGGTAGTCGAACGATTAGGTAGTCATGAAGAAAAAATCGGAGATATCGAAGATACTGTGATTAAGCATGATGAACGAATCAAAACACTTTTTCGAAAGGAGAAATGAGCATGAATACTATATCAGCAGATACAATGGCGCGAACAATCATTTTGGTCCTGGCATTGCTCAATCAGGTTCTGGCGATTCTTGGGAAGGGAACGATTAATATCGCTGAGAATGACCTGTATCAAGTCGTCTCGCTGCTTTTCACAATAGGATCAACCGTCGTTGCATGGTGGAAAAACAACAGCTTTACCACAGCTGCTATCGAGGCAGATGAACGCTTGAAGGAGTTGAAAAAAGATGGCGAATAAAGAGCAAATGATTCAATGGATGAGTGACCGACAGGGGAAGGTCACTTACTCTATGAACAATCGCTTGGGACCCACCAGCTACGACTGTTCCAGTGCAGTGTATTTCGCGTTGGCAGCTGGTGGGTTCTTACCTTCAGGGACGATGGGCAACACAGATAGCTTGTTTGGCCATCTTGAGGCAAACGGCTGGAAGCAGCTGCCTGAGGTCAATGGTTACATCGATGCCCAAAGAGGTGATATTTTCATCTGGGGCGTTCGCGGCCAAAGTGGCGGTGCCTCCGGTCATACTGGGGTTTTCACGGATAAGGACAATATCATTCATTGTAACTATGGCTACAATGGTATTACTGTGAATAACCACGATCAGATTTGGTCCTATAACAATGGACCGGCAAATACAATTTATCGTTTTGGCGGTTCACAGTCGGAGAAAGCGAACAGCTTTGCAATCGGTCAGAAAGTGAAGCTGTTAAATCACGCAACTCATTATCAAACAAGTGAGGCCATCCCTGCCTGGACAAAAAATAAAACCTACACTGTTCAGCAGGTCAAAAGTGTCAATCAGTCGAATTCTAAAAAAGCCTATCTTTTAAAAGAAATCAGCAGCTGGGTTTTGGAACAGGATTTGAGCAACTAACGGAAAAACAGGGGAACCGCTTCTTGATGGAGCGTTCCCCTGGTTTTTTGTATACATCTTTTGTGAAGATAGCGTGATTTCAAAGGAGCTGCTTCAAATTTTGCTGTTCAAAGGTAGTATACATACGGCGCTGAAAAAGTTTTTTTGTTGTTTCCCATTTTGAGTATGCCTTATAGGAATTAAAGTTTTTGCCAAATCCTCAAGTCCGTACTTTCTTTTCAAAGGTAAGGACGATATAATAAAGAGCGTATGATTTAAGGAAAAGGGATGACAGATGGAAAAAACAAAAAAATTAAATATAGATAACCGTATTGACTACGGAGTGATTTTACCCGTATTTCTACTCTCTCTGATAGGGATTTTATCGTTGTATGTAGCGCTGGATCATGACCCAAATCGACCTGAGATTGCCTCGATGCTGATTAAGCAGGGGCTGTGGTATTTGATTGGTGTCGTGAGTATTGTCGTGATTATGCACTTCAATTCGAAGCTCCTCTGGCGACTGACGCCGGTTTTTTACGGTATTGGCTTGCTGATGATGGGACTGCTACTGAAATTTTATGATCCTTATTTAGAGCAGCAGACCGGCTCGAAAAACTGGATTAGCTTTGGCGGTACAACCTTTCAGCCTTCGGAACTGATGAAGATTGCCTTCATTTTAATGCTGGCTTATGTTGTGACAATGCACAATGTCAAGCATAGGGAACGTACTCTGAAAACAGATGGGATTTTGATTGGTAAGATAGCGTTGGTCACTCTTCCCGTCATTGTACTGATTCTATTGCAAAAGGATTTTGGTACGATGCTGGTCTTTATTGCAATTGTTGCAGGAGTTTTCCTGATGTCGGGAATTTCATGGAAAATCATTTTACCGGTGTTTTTAGCAGGATTAATTCTGGGTGCGGGAATGATTTATCTGGTTACTACTGATACGGGTCGTGAGCTTTTGAATAAGGTTGGTTTTAAAGCGTACCAATTTGAGCGTATTGATTTATGGATGAACCCGTTCCATAACGATCAAAATCGTTCTTTCCAGCCGGCGCTGGCGATTACAGCTATTGGATCAGGCGGATTGTTCGGAAAAGGCTTTAATGTGAGTGATGTGTATGTTCCGGTTCGAGAATCAGATATGATTTTCACTGTTGTTGGTGAAAATTTTGGTTTCATTGGCAGTTGTTTTATCATTTTGTTATACTTTATATTGATTTACCGAATGATTCGTGTCTGCTTTGAAACAAACAATGAATTTTATGCGTATCTGGCAACAGGAATTATTATGATGATTCTTTTCCACGTATTTGAAAATATCGGTGCGAATATCGGCTTGCTTCCTTTAACAGGGATTCCACTGCCTTTTATCAGTCAAGGGGGATCGTCCATTCTGGGAAACATGATTGGTGTCGGATTGATTCTTTCAATGAAGTATCAAAAAGAAACGGTAATCGGCGACTAAGGCTTGTCTGCTGGTATCCTGCATAGGACCTCGGGCATCACCTAATTATTTTGAAAGAAGGTAATTATTTATGTACACATTTTACTGGTATCCGAAATGTTCAACATGCAAAAAAGCAAAGGCTTGGCTGGATGCAGCAGGAGCAGAGTATGAAATCGTTGATATGATAGAAACACCTCCGAAAAAAGAGCAGCTAACACAGTGGATGGAAGAAAGTCCATTACCGATTCGCCGCTTTTTCAATACAAGTGGTGGTCACTATAGAGAGCAAAACCTGAAGGACATCGTTAATGAGTTTTCTGTAGAGGAAGCCAGCGAACGACTGTCTAAGGATGGTATGCTGAACAAACGTCCGATTTTAGTGAAGGATGGTCACTTCATTTCAAATGGCTTTAAGGAATCGGATTATGAGGGAGCATTCAAAAAATGAGTGAAAACAACAGAACAGTTGTAGATTATTTATGGATTGAAGCAGTTGAAAACGGCTATAAAGTTGGTTTGACAAATGAAGCTCAGGAAGAGCTGGGAAATATCAGTTTCGTGACATTGCCAAAGGTAGGGAAAAAATTGAACAAAGGGGATTCTTTTGCCGAGCTTGAAGCAGAGAAATCTGTTAGTGAGTTTGCCAGCCCTTTAAGCGGAACGATTCGTGAAGTCAATGAAGCAGCAGATAAAAACCCTAGCCTTTTGGATGATGAAGATGATTCAAAGGCTTGGTTGGCGATTTTTGAGGACGTCTCTGAGTAATCAGCAGAAAATCGTTGACAGTCCATCGTTGGATTGCTATAATTTCATCAATTGATAAATCATAAAGCACTGAAAAGAAGAGTACATGGCAAGAATGCTTGAAGAGAGAGCCTCAGTTAGCTGAAAAGAGGCAGCAAAATTGTGATGGAAGATGGTCTTAGAGCAGAATAAGTGAGCAGTTAGTGAACTTATTACGGGAGTGCCCGTTACAGCACCGCAGTATGCGATAGTGAAGAGTCTGAGGACTTAATATCAAGTACTGGCTAAGGCGGTCATCGTGAGGTGAGCGCAAACAAAGGTGGTAACACGAGAGAGATACTTTCGTCCTTTTTACTGATATGTATTATAATCAGTAGAGGACGAAAGTTTTTTTATTGTCTAGCTTCACAGACTAATTTCTTCGGCAATAAGGTAACGATAACTTGCCAACACAGGTAAGGAACACCAGCCTGTCGATTTACATGAATGATGAAAATGAATACAAAAAGAGAAAGTTGAGTGAAAAGCATGGCTTTGATTGAGTTACGTCATGTCAAAAAGGAATTTGCCGGAAAAGCCGGAACGGTTGCTGCGGTTAATGATGTTTCCCTTTCTATTGAAAAAGGAGATATCTATGGTATTGTTGGCTATTCCGGTGCCGGAAAGAGTACACTGGTACGTTTGTTGAATGGCCTAGAGTTGCCGACAGACGGTCAAGTGGTTATCAAGGATATGGATATTACGACTCTTGGTTCCGGAGACTTAAGAAATTTCAGAAAGAAAATCGGAATGATTTTCCAACACTTCAATCTACTATGGTCCAGAACGATTTTAGAAAATATTATGCTTCCATTGGAACTGGTGGGTACACCAAAAGCAGAACGTGAGAAGCGGGCAGAGGAGCTGTTGAAGCTTGTTGGTCTGGAAGGAAGAGGAAAGGCTTATCCTAGTCAGCTCTCCGGTGGACAAAAGCAGCGTGTAGGTATCGCCCGAGCTTTGGCAAATAATCCGGAAATCCTGCTTTGTGATGAGGCAACCAGTGCCCTTGACCCACAAACGACAGACGAAGTTCTGGATTTGTTGCTTGAAATCAACAAGGAATTGAATTTAACCATTGTTTTGATTACCCATGAGATGCATGTCATCAGAAAAATCTGTAACAAGGTTGCAGTGATGGAGCAAGGAAAAATTGTTGAAGAGGGAGACGTTCTTACTGTCTTTCGTCATCCGCAGCAGGAAGTGACGAAGCGCTTTGTTCAACGAGAAATCGATCCTGAAGACGATTTGGAGGATTTGCTGGCTGACTTAATGGCTGAAAATCCGGCAGGTCTGGTTACAACCTTACTCTTCAAGGGAGACAACGCCAACGAACCAGTTATTTCTCAGGCAATCCGCCAGTTTGCTGTTGATATCAATGTTGTTCACGGAAAGGTTCAGCAAGCAAAAGAGGGCGCATTTGGCTCACTAACTGTTATGATTACAGGCGAGGATGCAGAAGTCGAAAAGACACTTGCATTCTTCAAAGAAAAAGAAGTTGGGGTGGAGGTGATCCATCATGGATAAAAGCTTTGCAGAAACATATTTTGATTTCAGTAAAGTGAATACTGAAACACTACAGCAAGCATTTATTGACACCATATACATGACAGTCATTTCTATGATTTGTGTGCTGGTAATTGGTTTGGTCTTGGGTCTGCTGCTTTATACAGCAGGCAGAAATAATAAGCCTTATGCCAAATTCTTATATACAGCGGTGTCGATTATCAGTAATATCTTCCGCTCAACACCATTTATGATTCTGATGGTCCTATTGATTCCATTCACAAAGGTTCTTGTAGGAACGATGTTAGGTGCAAAAGCCGCCATTCCTGCATTGGTATTTTCAGCCGCTCCATTCTATGCGCGTCTGGTGGAAATCGCCTTTAGAGAAGTGGATTCTGGAGTGATTGAGGCTGCGGAAGCCATGGGTGCCAACTATTGGCAGATTGTCCGGAAGGTCATTATCCCGGAAAGTATTCCTGCGCTGATTTCAGGCTTAACGGTAACGACGGTTTCAATGATTGGTTTCACAGCGATGGCTGGAGCAATCGGAGCCGGCGGTCTAGGTGGTCTGGCTTGGCAGGAAGGGTATCAACGGAATAACCTGACCGTTACATTTGTAGCGACAGTTATTATATTACTTATAGTTTTTATTGTTCAAGGTGTGGGAGACTTTTTAGCAAAACGAACAGACAAACGATAACAATTGGAGGAATTAAGTATGAAGAAAAAATTAGCAGGTTTAGCAGCATTGGCAGCATTGACACTAGGTTTGGCAGCTTGCGGCGGCGGAAATAGCGACAGCACAGATGGCTCTAAGTCATCATCAGATGGTGATAAAACGGTTCTAACTGTAGGCGCATCACCAACGCCTCACGCAGAAATTTTGGAACAGGTAAAACCGATTTTGGAAAAAGAAGGAATTGATTTGGAAATCAAGAAGTTTGATGACTACATCCTTCCAAATAAAGCGTTAGCTGATGGAGAAATCGATGCCAACTACTTCCAGCATATTCCATACTTCAATCTGCAGGTAAAAGAAAACGGGTATGATTTTGCGAATGCAGGTGGTATTCATATTGAACCAATGGGTCTATATTCTCAACAGATCGATGATATCAAAGACTTAAAAGATGGTGCAACAGTGATTGCATCAAACTCAGAATCTGACTGGGGCCGTGTCATTACAATTTTGCAGGACGCAGGATTAGTGACTGTTAAAGACGGTGTCGATTTGGAAACTGCAACATTTGATGACATTGATGAAAATCCAAAAAATCTGAAATTCGTTCATGACATCAATCCTGAGCTTTTAGCAACAACGTATCAAAATGATGAAGCTGAGTTAGTCGCAATCAATGCGAACTTTGCCTATAATGCAGGCTTGAACCCAGTGAAAGACTCTGTATTACTGGAATCTGATAATTCACCATATGTGAACATCATTGCCGTTCGTTCAGAAGATAAAGACAACGAAGCAATCCAGAAATTAGTGGATGCTTTACACAGTAAAGAAGTACAAGACTGGATTCTTGAAAAATGGGATGGTTCCGTGAAACCAGTGGATAAATAAAAAATGAGAAAACGAAAAGATGGGCAAAGAAAGATTTGTCCATCTTTTTTTGCATAGAGAATTGGATAGTTGGCAGGGTGCATGATAAGCAAAATTGGATTCAAAAAAGCAGATAATATTTCCATGAAAAGGGTTGCAATTTCAGCAGGTATGTTTTATACTTCGATTGTATTTATAAATACTTTATTTTTATCTCTCAATATACAAAAAAATGTATTTTGAACTATTCTTAGAAATATCCAGATAGTTCACAGCTTTACTTATCAATATACAAAAAAATGTATTTTGAGAATATTCAAGCAGGAGGAATGATTTATGAAGAAAATCGTAGTAGGCGGTCAGATTGACAAGGACGAAGTGTTTGCATTGGTTGAGAAATATGCAGACGGAAAATTCACTGCTGAAGTGAAAAGTGATTTGGATGCTGCGATGGCAATCAAATCAGGTCAGGCAGATTTTTACTTAGGTGCTTGTAATACTGGCGGCGGTGGAGCATTAGCGATGGCACTGGCATTGCTGGGACGAGAAAATTGTGAAACGGTCTCTATGCCGGGGAAAGTAATGGACGAAGAAGAGATTCGTCAAAGCGTTCGTAATGGAAAAAAAGCGTTTGGTTTTACCGCTCAGCATAAGGAGATTGTTGTACCAATCTTGATGGATGAGCTGGGAAAACTAGGTGAATAACAGGGAGGAAATGAAATGGATGGATCTAAGGTAATGGAATTGGTTGTTATTGCATTGTTAGGAGGCGTGTGTTCAATTCTGGCAAATCGCGGGATTGCGGTGTTTAATGATGGATTACGCCCGATTGTTCCGGAATTTCTTGAAGGAAAAATTGGTAAGAAGGAAATTGCAGCAACAAGCTTTGCATTGAGCTTCGGGTTAGTTATCGGTTTTGGTATTCCGGTGTCAATCGGTGCCTCAATTATTTTAGTACACAGTATTTTATTGGCAACAGATATTATCGGTTCTTGGTCGCCTGAAGGAACAAAGGGGATGGTAATTTCCGGTGTTGTCGGTGCACTTTATGGTGTGGGAATTGTATTAGGCTTACAGGCAGTCGTCGATTTGTTTGCGAAGCTGCCAATCAACTTCCTTGATTCTTTATCAATGGTAGGTTCTCCGGTTGTTATTGCATTCTCTATTTTCCCGGCAGTGGCAATTGCCCATCAGCACAACTTCAAAAAAGGCGCGATTGCTTTTCTGGCAACGATGCTAACTCTGTTCACAGTGAAAAAATTTGGAACGTTCAATATTGGTAATGGAACAAGCTTTACGCTGAGTGCGGAAGGGATGTCCTTACTAGTTGGCATGATTTTCATGATTGTCTTTGCGATTCAAGTAAAAGGGGATGGCAATGATTCTAACCAAAATCTGATGAGTATTTTCCTTGAACGTGTTGAACGTATCAAGAAAAACTGGATATTGTTGTCTCTTACAGGTGGTCTGGTCAGTGCAGCAACAAGCTTACTGATGATTGCCGGTGACCCGATTTCTTTAAATCTATTAAGTGAAGGAAAATTCAGTGAAGCAGCCTTAGCGGCATTTGCCCGAGGGATTGGTTTTATTCCATTAGTTTTCTCTACAGCAATTGTTACCGGTGTTTATAGCCCGGCTGGTACAACCTTTGTATTCGTCGTTGGTATTCTGTTAAGAGGAAATCCAATCGTAGCGTTTGTGGTTGGTGCGGCAGTGATGTTTGTAGAAATTCTGTTGCTTAATGGTATGGCAAAAGGATTGGATCGTTTCCCTGGTGTCCGTGAGATGGGTGAGTATATCCGTACTTCAATGAACAAGGTATTGGAAGTGGCTTTGCTGATTGGTGGAGCAATGGCTTCTGAATCGATTGCGCCCGGCATTGGGTATTTCTGGGTCATCGGTCTTTCTCTGTTGAACAAAACAGCGAAGAAACCGATTGTTGACTTGGCAGTTGGCCCGGTAGCAGCAATCAGTCTTGGTATTATTGTAAACATTCTTTATTTATTGGGTCTGTTCACGCCGGCAGGCTAAACAGCAGAAGGGATGAAATAGATGGTATTAGTAGAAGGCATTACGTATATGCACGAGCATACAACAATTGACCTGTCCCGTATCAAAAACATTGATGATACAAATCTAAATTGTTTTGAAGAGACTGTCGCAGAATACAAAAAGTTGTATACTAAAGGTGTAAGAAATATTGTAGATGTTACAGTGATGGATATGAAGCGGAATCCGCTGTATGTTCAAAAGGCAGCAGAAGCCTCAGGAATCAATATCATTCAAGCGACCGGTTTTTATACAGAACGTTTCTTGCCGGAAATCGTTGATGAATATTCCACGCAACAGCTGGCTGAGTTGATGGTTAAAGAGATTGAAGAAGGAATTGCCGATACATCAATTAAGGCACAAATTATCGGTGAGATTGGCTCAAGTAAAGATGGCTGGACAGAGCGAGAGAAAAAGGTTTTCAACGCTGCAGTCATCGCACACAAGAAAACCGGTACACCAATTACGACCCATACAACATTAGGCACCTTTGGTCATGAGCAGGTGGCGTTTTTCAAAGAAAATGGTGTGGAGCTTTCCAAGGTTGTGATTGGACATGTGGATTTGAGCGGCAGTGGCGACTATGTTCTTCATATGCTGGAGCAAGGTGTCTATGTGGAATTTGATACAGTAGGGAAAGAAAACTATCTGCCGGATATTGAACGAGTGAAGATGCTGCAGCAAATCGAAGCGGCAGGATACACGGATAGAGTCTTCCTTTCAATGGACATCACCAGAAAATCTAATTTGGAATATCAAAATGGTATTGGCTATTCTTACATATTAGATGTGTTTGTTCCGCTGATGAAGGAAAATGGTATTTCTGAGTCATTTATTCAAAAGATGCTGGTAACGAATCCACAGAAGTTTTTCTCGGATAGATAAAGTTAAGTGAAAAGATGGAACAAAGTAAATCAATGAAGGAAAGTGAGAACAAGCGATGAATGTATATCCTTTACCAAGCTTGAGTGTCGCCGAGGCCTCACAACTGCAATTTCGGCTAGTAGATGAAGTCACCAAGGTTTTTACAGGAACGGAGATTTTGACTCGTGGTGATTTAGGTGTCATTCAAGGATTGAATCAGCCAATCACGACGAAAAAAGTAGAACAGGTGCTGGCACATTTTTTTGATTGTGAAGCGGCAATGCTGGTTAGAGGTGCTGGAACAAGTGCCATTCGACAGGCATTACATGCTACAATAGGAACGGGCGGAACAGTTTTGGTGCATGAAGCGCCAATCTATCCAACGACAAAAACCTCCATCGAAATGATGGGTATCCAGACAAAAGCTGCTGATTTCAATGACAGTGCAGCTGTGAAAACCGCTGTTTCTGCTGGCGGACTGGATGGTATCTTAATCCAAGTAACAAGACAAAAACCAGATGATTCTTACGATTTAAAGGAGCTCATTGCGACCATTCGTAGTGTGGACAAGGAGATTCCAATCGTAACAGACGATAACTATTCAACATTGAAAACACCGGCAATCGGTGCACAAATCGGTGGTACACTCGCATGCTTTTCAACCTTTAAATTGTTAGGGCCGGAAGGGATTGGCTGTATCGTTGGTGAGAAGCAGTATATTGATACGCTGCGCAAGGAAAATTATTCCGGCGGTAGTCAGGTCCAAGGGCACGAAAGCATTGCTGTTTTGCAAGGGATGATTTATGCACCTGTGGCACTTGCATTATCTGCGCAAGTGAGCGAAGAAGTCTGCCGACGACTGAACGAAGGAGAAGTCGCTGGCGTTGATAGTGCCTTCATTGTGAATGCGCAATCAAAGGTAGTCATCGTGAAGCTGCAGCAGCCGTTGGCGAAAAAAGTTCTGGCCGCAGCTGAAAAGCTGGGAGCAGCACCGAATCCGGTAGGCGCAGAGTCTAAGTATGAGTTTGTGCCAATGTTTTATCGGATTTCCGGTACCTTTCGTGCAGCTGATCCGGAGGCAGAGGAGCAAATGATTCGGATTAATCCAATGCGAGCCGGTGTAGATACAATCATTCGTATTTTAAAGCAGGCGATGACAGAGAATTAAAAGAAAAGGGTGAATTGAAAGATGAACGAGATGTTTCTAAAGAAAAAGGGGATTGTAACAAACTATTTGGCTTCTGATTTGATCCAACTAAAAAAGGGAGATAAGCTGCCCATTGTCAGTGAATATCAAAAGAAGTTCGATGTGTCCAGAGGGACGATTCAAAATGCGTTGAACTTTTTAAAGGAGAAGCAGGCCATTGTTTGTGAAAGCCGAGGTCATTTAGGAACATTTCTAGTTGATATCAATTACACCATTTTACAGGAATATGCTGTTTCCGAATCTGTTCTGGGAACAATGCCTTTACCATACTCAAGACTTTATGAAGGCTTTGCCACCGGACTGTATTCCTCATTTGAACAGCAGAACATTAAGCTGAATATGGCATATATTCGAGGATCAAAGGAAAGAATTCGTTCGATTTGTACGGAGACCTATCGCTTTGCGGTCGTTTCACGCTTTGCAGCACAGGAAGCAATCAATCAAAATGAACCAATTCGAATTGTAAGTGATTTTGGGGAACACACCTACCTGTCACAGCATATTCTTTTGTTTGCGGATGTTTCAAAAAATCAGATAGAAAATGGGATGCGTGTGGGAATCGATTACAGCTCCTATGACCAACAGCTGTTGACACAAACACTGACTGAAGGTCATGAGATTGAGCTTGTTGAGATGCCTGGACATCAATTGATTCATGGGCTGAACCAACAGCGAATCGATGCCGGTGTTTGGAACTATGATGAAATCGTTGATAAAAACTATCAGAATATGAACTATAAATTTTTGGAAACATCACAAATTCAAGAGGATATGAGCGCCGCGGTGATTATCTGTCATAAGGACGATCAGGCGATGCAGGCCATTTTGAAAAACAATCTATTGAAGGAAGAAATCTTGTTGATTCAAAAGCAGGTCACGGCAGGAGAAATGGTTCCCCGTTATTAGCAGGAGGGACTATGATTAAGCAAAAATTAATTGTATTAGAGGAATCCGGTATCATTGATACGGAGGTTCATCATTATGTATTAGCAGTATGTGATTATTTGAAAGAAAAGCAGATAATCAAAGACGATCAGGAAGCGGATGTTTTTCTAACTCACCTGGCCATGGCGGCAGCACGCCAGAAAAGTGGCGAAACGGTGAACGCACTCGATCCATTTATTAAAGAGCAGATTATCAGCGATCCACAATACTTACATTCTCAAAGCTTGTGGCAGGAATTAGCAGCACTTGCGCCAATTGCTTTTGAGGAAACGGAGCTTGATTACTTCTACCTGCATATTTGCAATATGCTGAATGAAGGGTAGGGGGTTGGATGTTTTTAGATGTAGTACGCAGAAGAAACCCTAAACTAATCGAAACAGCTAAAATGCTTCATCAAACGGGGCAAGTCCTCCCGGATACGTATATATTGGATTTGGATACTATTCAGGCGAATGCTGCTGTGATGAAAAAGCAGGCAGATGAGTCTGGAATTGAATTGTTTTATATGACCAAGCAATTAGGTCGTAATCCGCTGGTAGCGAAAGCCATCAGGACAGCAGGAATTGATAAAGCCGTTGTTGTTGATTATAAAGAAGCATTAGTGATGATTGACAATGGGCTGCCTATTGGCAATGTGGGGCATTTGGTACAGATACCTGTTCATTTGCTGAAAAAAATTATTGCACATCAACCAGATTATATCACGGTCTATTCTTTGGACATGCTGAAAAAAATCGAGCAGGTGTGTCAGGAGTTAGGCTGTAAACAACGAATTCTAATTAAAATATTGGAAGCGGACGACCAAATTTATGAGGGGCAATATGGCGGGTTTCATCTTGCTGATTTGCCTGAGTTAATCCATGCATATCAGACAATGGAACACGTTGAACTAGCTGGCTTGACCTCGTTTCCATGTTTTTTGTTCGATGGAGAAGAGGACTTGGTACCTACGCACAATGTAGAAAGCATTAGAAAAGCCAAAGCAATATTTGCGGAACAAGGAATCACTCAATTAGAGTTGAACATTCCCTCAGCAACCTGTGTCCGCACGATTCCATTTATCAAGGAATTAGGCGGTACACAAGGGGAGCCAGGGCACGCGTTGACAGGGAGCACACCGCTTCATGCAAAGCTGGACTTGCCTGAGCTGCCGGCTATGGTATATGTCAGTGAGATTTCTCATTCGTTAGATAAGCACAGCTATTTTTATGGCGGCGGTTACTATCGTCGGGGGCATTTAGAGAACATACTTGTTGATGGCACAGAGGAACGATTGGATCGAATGATCCCGTTCTCAGCAGAAAATATTGACTACTATTTACAAGCGGAGCAGGAGCATGAAGTTGGTGCAACAGTTATCGCAGCGTTTCGAACACAAATATTTGTTACCAGAAGCGATGTAGCAGTTGTTTCCGGTATTCAAAGCGGCAGTCCCAAGCTTGAAGGAATCTTTGACAGTCAAGGAAATAGAATAAGAAGGTGAGACCCATGGGACGATTTGTAGTAATCGTATTGGACAGCTATGGTGTAGGCGCTATGGCTGATGTAAAAGAGGTTCGACCAAGGGATTTAGGCAGTAATACAGCACTGCATATTATGGAGAAAAATCCGGAGATTCAGCTGCCAACGCTAGAAGCACTGGGCTTGATGAATGCAATCGGTAAAGAATATAAGCAGCATAAGTTTTCTGAGACTGCGAATTGGGGCACAGCCAATCTTGCGCATCACGGGGCAGACTCATTTTTAGGGCATCAGGAAATCATGGGAACAACCCCAAAAATTCCGTTGATTCAACCCTTTAATGCCAAAATAGATGTAGTAGAGGAAGCGTTGAAGGCTCATGGCTATGCTGTCCGTCGCGTCGGCGCAGTAGATGAGCCAAAAATTCTAGTTGTGAATGACTGTGTGACAGTCGGCGATAATTTAGAAACAGATTATGGTCAGGTCTACAATGTAACCGGTTGTCTGGATTTGATTTCTTATGAAGCACTAAAGGAAATCGGACATTGCGTACGTGAGGTTGTACAGGTTTCTCGAGTGATTACTTTTGGCGGTGAGCAGGTCGATTTAACTGATTTATTGGCTGCCCGAAAAGTGAAAAATAATGAAATCGCAGGTGTCGATGCACCGGAATCTGGGGTCTATAATCACGGCTATCAGGTGGTTCATTTAGGCTATGGCATTGATAAGAATGTGCAAGTACCGACGATTTTAGATAAATCAGCTGTCACGGTTTCCTTACTTGGAAAGGTAGCTGATATTGTTCAGACAGAAAGCACACGTCTATTTCCAGGAGTAGACAGCGACCAGCTGTTTGATTCATTACTTGAGGAAGTACGGGCGATAGCTAATGGTTTTATCTGTTTGAATATTCAGGAAACAGACTTGGCAGGGCATGCGGAAGATGTGATGCGTTACTCTGATCGCTTAGAGGTCAGTGATCGACGAATCAAAGAGCTGCTGCCTTTGCTGCAAGAAGGGGATGTACTGATTGTGATGGCGGATCATGGGAACGATCCGACAATCGGTCACAGCAACCACACAAGAGAACGTGTGCCGTTGTTAGTCTATAGTAAGGGTATCGAGAAAAAACAAATCGGGGAAAGAAAAACACTTGCCGATGTCGGTGCAACAGTGGCAGATTATTTTGATGTTGCAGCACCCCAGCATGGCGAGTCATTTTTAACTAAGATATTTAACTGAAACAAATAGAAAGTGCAAGAAGGCTGTGACAAAAGCGTTCAGCTCCGAGAAATAAGCAAAATAATTCGAAAATAGCTTCTCATATTTTTGAAATTATTTTACTTATTTCCGAGAGAGTTGCTTTTGGAACACCGTTTATCTGATTGTAAGGAGCTAAGGATTGATTAGTGTCATAGTTTTGCCAGACAGGAGGTCGGAGGAGTAGCTATCCTCTGACCTTTTTTAGTGAAGTGCCATTTAGTCAATCATAGAATTGGAGTGTGTGCAGATGAATCAACCTACAGCGATTGAAGGAGCAAAAAAGAGTTTTATTGCGTTAAAGAATCCCTATGATTCTGTGGAAAAAGTGTATCCGATGATTATTGATCGATTTCAAGAGGAGACATGGGTCTATTATGCCGGAGTCAAAAATCGCAGCCAAGTATCTTCAGAGTTTATCAAATCTTTGGAGGCTGTCGGTGTCTATCTTCACACGCTGGATAAAGCCTCAGTCGCCGGACGAGCGGTGGATATCCAACTAAAGAATCCCTATACAGGACGACCGATGACGGGCTCCTCCAGTGGAACAGCGATTAATGTGTTATTGGGTATTAATGATATTGGTGTGGGAACAGATGGTGGCGGCTCTGTCATTGCTCCGGCAATGGCGGTTAATCTTATTGGGTTTATCAGTCCGTTATTGGATGAAGAAAATATGCAGCAGCAAGCGAGCAAGGTATCAACAGATGGTATTTCCTTTCATCCGTCTCTGGGCTTTATCACTGCAAGCTTTCACTTATTGCAGCAAGTACTGGCTGTTAGCTTACCTGTAAAGTCAGCCGAGAGAATACCGACAATTATTTATGATTCAACTGATTTCTCTAAGGAGGAAGCAGGTGAATGGGAAGGTCAGACCAGCATAGAGAGTTTAGCTTTCAAGTTTGATTCACGAGAAGCTTTGATGCCCGAACTGAAAGAGCTTCTGAAAAGCTGTGATGTATTAATTAGTAAAGAAGGGCCTGTAGATACGGCAGGATTGGGAGATACGGTATTGGGGCATTTTGATGAACGAACACAGGATCTGCAAAGGCAAGGGAACAAAGGACTTCTGCGTGTCGTGAATATGTTGGGGGCGACAGCGATTACCCTTCCTACCGAAGAATTTGCCGTAGGCGCGTTACTGATTTGCGAGTCGACACCAGAGAAAATCAGTCATATGCTGCAGTTAGCTGAAAAATGGCCTACGTATAGCAGTCCCTATTCACGGTATTTTTCGGATTGTGGTGAGTACTACCCAAAGGAATTTGGTGAATAATCAATTGATGTGCAAGCAATCATGGAGAACGACCTCCGATTGCTTGCACCTTTTTTGATAGTAATTTCTTACAATGATGAGGTAGCTTATATAAAATTTTACCTATTTTTTTAGAAAAGCGCTATCACACCTATGAATCATATAATTATCGTTTTCTGTTAATTTATTATTTGCTATCAAAACTTCTTCTCAAGTTATAAATATTACAATTAAGAAGGGATAATAGGGTAGAAACATATGAAAAATAAAGAATCTCGATGGCAAAGAGATTGCGATTCATTATCAATTAGGATAGAATGAATGAGAACGAAATTATAATTTAAAGTTGGAGGGAACAAGGCATGTCAGTTTTAGAAATAAAAAATTTGCACGTATCAATTGACGATAAAGAGATCCTGAAGGGCGTAGACCTGACAATGAAAACCGGAGAAATCCATGCAATCATGGGACCAAACGGAACAGGGAAATCAACTCTATCTGCAGCAATTATGGGGAACCCTAATTATGAAGTAACTGAAGGTGAAATTCTTTTAGATGGTGAAAATATTCTTGAGTTAGAAGTTGATGAGCGGGCACGTTTAGGTCTGTTTCTGGCTATGCAGTACCCAAGTGAAATTCCGGGAATCACCAATGCGGAATTCATGCGTGCGGCTATCAATGCAACACGTGATGAAGATGACAAAATCTCTGTCATGGACTTCCTAAAAAAATTAGATAGTAAAATGGATTTACTAAATATGCCGGAAGAAATGGCAGAACGCTACCTAAATGAAGGCTTTTCCGGTGGGGAGAAAAAACGAAATGAAATCCTGCAGCTGTTGATGCTGGAACCAACCTTTGCAATTTTAGATGAAATCGATTCTGGTTTGGATATTGATGCGCTGAAGGTTGTTGCAAAAGGTGTTAATGAAATGCGTGGTGAGAACTTCGGCTCGCTAATCATCACCCATTACCAACGTCTACTAAATTACATCACACCTGATGTGGTGCATATCATGATGAACGGTAAAGTTGTGAAGACAGGCAACGCTGATTTGGCGAAACGCTTGGAAGCAGAAGGCTATGCAGGAATCAGTAAAGAATTGGGTATTGAATACAAAGAAGAAGAAGCATAAGGAGGGCACGGTAAATGAAAGAGATGAACGTAACAACTTATCTTGATGATATCCACGCCTTTTCCGCTCAAATGGATGAACCTTCATGGATGACAGAGCTGCGTGTTTCCGGTTTGCAAAAGGCAGTTGAGTTGGAGCTGCCAATGATCGAGCGTGTGAAATTTCATCGCTGGCCATTGTTTAATGTAAACACAGAAGATTATGTACCAGCTTCCGGTCATGTGCCAAGCTTTGGTGAAATGAAGGACAATCCAGTGATTGTTCAGCAGAATTCTGCAACAATTTTTGAACAGCTGTCTGCTGATTTAGCAGATAAAGGTGTAATTTTTACAGATATCTTCTCAGCGATGCAGGAGTATCCTGAGTTAGTCAAAGAATATTATATGACAAAAGCGGTACAGGTGGATGAAGACAAGCTGACTGCATTCCATACAGCCTTTATGAATAGCGGCGTTTTCCTATATGTACCAAAAAATGTGGTCATTAAAGAACCAATCGAAGCATTATTCTTCCAAGATTCTTCCAGTGAACAGCCATTCTTCAAGCATGTGCTGATTGTAGCCGACGAGCACAGTGAAATCAGCTACTTGGAAAGATACCAAACCTTGGAAGGTAAAAATATCAAAACATCGGCAAACATCATCGTTGAGGTGATTGCAAAAGCCGGAGCAAAAGTGAAATACTCTGCAATCGATCAATTAGGTGAAAACCTTTCTACTTATATGAACCGTCGGGGTCATATCATGCGTGATGCTTCTATTGACTGGGCATTAGGTGTGATGAATGATGGCGATGTCGTAGCTGATTTCGATTCTGATCTAGTGGGCGAGGGTTCACATTCTGAGGTCAAGGTCGTAGCAATCAGTGCTGGAAAACAAACACAAGGAATCGATACACGTGTTACAAATAAAGCGTCTCATTCGATTGGTCATATTCTGCAGCATGGCGTTATTCGTGACAGAGGTACGTTGACCTTCAACGGAATCGGTCACATCCTAAAAGGCGCAAAAGGAGCAGATGCACAGCAGGAAAGTCGTGTCTTGATGCTTTCTGATAAAGCGCGCGGGGATGCCAACCCAATTCTGTTGATTGATGAAAATGAAGTCACTGCGGGACACGCAGCTAGTGTGGGTCGCGTCGATCCGGAGGAAATGTACTATTTAATGAGTCGAGGCTTACCAAAAACGGAAGCAGAACGCTTAGTGATTCGCGGTTTCCTTGGTTCCGTAATTACTGCAATTCCTGTCAAAGAAGTACGAGATGAATTTGTTGAAGTGATTGAAAGGAAGTTGAATGCATGATAGACGTGGAAAAGATTCGTCAAGAGTTTCCAATCTTGTTTCAAGAAGTCAATGACGAGCCACTTGTTTATCTGGATAATGCAGCGACGACTCAAAAGCCAAAGGCAGTTTTAGATAAGCTGACTTATTATTATGAGCATGACAATGCCAATGTTCATCGCGGGGTACACACCTTAGCGGAGCGGGCAACAAAGGAATATGAAGAAGCACGTGAAAAGCTGAGAAAGCTGATTCATGCCGGAGAAACAGCCGAGGTTCTTTTTACCAGAGGAACGACAACCGGGTTGAATTGGATTGCTAAAAGCTATGGTGATGTTGCGGTGAATGCCGGAGATGAAATTGTGATTTCATACATGGAGCACCATTCCAATATTATTCCTTGGCAACAGCTGGCAGCTCGCAAAGGCGCAACCTTAAAGTATATTGATATTACGCCTGAAGGCTACTTGGATATGGACAGTGCCGGAAAGCAGATTACAGACAAAACTAAGATTGTATCAATTGCCCATGTATCGAATGTCTTGGGTGTCATCAATCCGGTGAAAGAGCTGGCAGAGCTTGCCCATGCACATGGTGCCGTAATGGTTGTCGATGGTGCACAATCCGTTCCTCATATGGCTGTAGATGTACAAGAGCTGGATGCAGATTTCTTTGCTTTTAGCGGACATAAAATGTGCGGACCTACCGGAATTGGTGTATTATATGGAAAACGCGCGCTGCTTGAAAAAATGGAGCCAATCGAATTTGGTGGCGAGATGATTGATTTCGTCAACCTTTACGACAGCACATGGAAGGAGCTTCCATGGAAATTCGAGGCAGGGACACCAAATATCGGTGGAGCCATTGCACTAGGCGCAGCTGCTGACTATCTACAGTCAATCGGTCTGGAAAATATTCATCAGCATGAAGCAGAAATTGTTGCTTATGTTCTGCCGAAGCTGCAGGCGATTGAAGGCCTGACTGTTTACGGACCGCAAGACCCAAAGGATCATACAGGTGTAATTGCCTTTAATCTAGACGGTTTACATCCTCATGATGTAGCAACCGCCCTAGATATGGAAGGCGTCGCTGTACGTGCAGGTCACCATTGTGCACAGCCTTTACTGAAATATTTGGAGGTTCCGTCAGCAGCAAGAGCGAGTTTTTATCTTTATAATACAAAAGCAGATGCAGATCGTCTGATAGAGGCGATTATGGCAACGAAGGAGTTTTTCCAAGATGGCGTTATCTAAATTAGAAAACCTATACCGTCAAGTAATATTGGATCATTCCAGCCATCCCCATCACCATGGGACACTGGGAGATTCCAGTAAAAAAATTGAAATGAACAATCCAACCTGCGGCGATGTCATCGAATTGCAGGTAGACATTCAAGACGATATCATTAAAGACATTGCTTTTTCCGGCAGCGGCTGTTCCATCAGCACGGCAAGTGCCAGTATGATGACGGATGCCGTCATTGGTAAAACAGTTGCCGAAGCGGAAGACCTGGCAGAAGCCTTTTCACAGCTGGTACAGGGAAACGAAGTAGCAGATGATGAAAAGCTGGGCGATGCGTCCATGCTGAAAAATGTCAGTAAGTTTCCGGCACGGATCAAATGTGCCACACTGGCTTGGAAGGCATTGGAAAAGGCCGTTGAGAATGATGGCCAAGGAACAGCAGGTCAGCTGCATTGCTGAAACAACAAGACGTAGACTGAATGAGACGTTTTAACGAGGAGAAAACATTTCCCCGCTTAGCAGATAGAAGAAGAGGGAGCGTGAAACAATGAGCGGCGTACCAGAGTTAGAAGAATATAAATTCGGCTTCCACGATGATGTTCAACCAGTTTTTAGTACTGGCGAGGGTCTGACGGAGGAAGTCGTGCGAGAAATTTCCCGTGTAAAGGGAGAACCGGAATGGATGCTTGAATTCCGCTTGAAATCATTAGAGCAGTTCAACAAAATGCCTATGCAAAAATGGGGCGCAGACCTGTCTGACATTGATTTTAGTGCAATTAAATACTACCAAAAACCAAGTGATCGCCCGGCACGTGACTGGGACGATGTACCGGATAAAATCAAAGAAACCTTTGAACGTATCGGGATTCCAGAAGCCGAACGTGCGTATCTGGCAGGCGCTTCTGCACAGTATGAATCAGAGGTTGTTTACCACAACATGAAGGAAGAGTTCCAAAAGCTAGGTATTATCTTTACCGATACGGACTCTGCTTTAAAGGAATATCCTGACTTGTTCAAGGAATACTTTGCGAAACTAGTTCCGCCAACAGATAACAAGTTGGCGGCACTGAACTCAGCAGTATGGTCAGGCGGGACATTTATCTATGTACCAAAAGGCGTAAAAGTGGACGTACCACTACAAACCTACTTCCGTATCAATGCAGAAAATACCGGACAGTTCGAGCGGACATTGATTATCGTGGATGAAGATGCCAGTGTTCACTACGTGGAAGGCTGTACAGCACCAACCTATACAAGCAACAGCCTGCACGCTGCTATCGTTGAAATCTACACACGAAAAAATGCGTATTGTCGTTACACAACCATTCAAAACTGGTCAGACAACGTGTACAACTTAGTAACCAAGCGAGCAAAAGCCTACGAAGGTGCAACCGTTGAATGGATTGACGGAAACCTTGGTGCGAAAACAACCATGAAATACCCAAGCGTTTACCTAGATGGACGCGGCGCTCGTGGAACTATGCTTTCCATCGCCTTTGCCGGTGAAAACCAGGTGCAGGACACAGGCGCAAAAATGATTCACAACGCACCAAATACATCCAGCTCAATCGTTTCCAAATCGATTGCCAAGGATGGCGGCGAAGTAAACTACCGAGGACAAGTAACCTTCGGCAAAGATAGCGCCGGATCAATTTCACACATCGAGTGTGACACGATTATCATGGATGATAAATCCAAATCTGACACAATCCCATTCAATGAAATTCACAACAGTCAAGTAGCCTTGGAGCACGAAGCCAAGGTATCAAAAATCTCAGAAGAACAGCTGTACTACCTGATGAGCCGTGGCCTATCAGAAGTCGAAGCCACTGAGATGATTGTAATGGGATTCGTTGAACCATTTACGAAGGAACTGCCGATGGAATATGCGGTGGAGTTGAATCGATTGATTTCTTATGAGATGGAAGGCAGTGTAGGTTAAAAATTTATGACAGCTATAAACGTTGAGATAACAGCGTTTATAGCTGTTTTTCGTTTTTTATGAAAATTAGTGATCTTGATTTTGACCTTGAAGAGAATGATGAACCCTTTTTTAGTGTATGTAATTTAATTATATTAGGGTAAAATTAGGTTGATTTTATGTTATTATTTTATAGAATATACTGTAGAAAAAATGAGGAATAGAGATATCCATAAATAAGGAGAAAGAGCATGAGATCCTAGGTAATCTGAAACAAGAGGAACTGTTTTTGAAAGAATCCAAAGCTCCTTTTGAAGTAAATAAAATGAATCAAGAAACATTACGAGCAATTGAAGACACAGAAAATGGAAATTTGTATGGAGGATTTTCTTCTGTTAAAGAATTAATGAAGGACTTGAATAATTAATTACGTTAACGTAGATAAGAAATAGGATAATCTGTTTTTGAAAGTACTGATAAAGTTGAACTATTTTTGTTATAATGTATTTATTTAGTAGACAATAGAATGGAGATATAGATGTGAATTTTCAAGATAAAGTTAGCTTTATATGGTCAATAGCTGAAGTATTAAGAGGAGAATATAAACCAGAGAATTATGGGGAGGTAATTTTACCTTTAGTTGTTATTCGAAGGTTTGATTGTGTATTAGATAGCACAAAAGAAGAAGTTTTAAAAAAATATGAAATGATTAAAGATAAACCTGAAGGAGTACAACATGCTTTGCTAACAAAAGCATCTAAAGAAGATTTTTACAATATTAGTAATTATGATTTTAGCAACTTGTTGAGTGATCCAGATAATATTGCAGATAACTTTAAAGATTACTTGAATGGATATTCCAAAAATGCGAATGAAATTATTCAATATTTTGACTTTGATCCTGAAATTGATAAATTAGACCGAAATGATTTGTTGTATGAGGTGCTTAAGCGATTCTCTGAGATTGATTTGCATCCCAGCGTGGTATCAAATATTGAAATGGGTTATATTTTTGAAGAGTTAATCCGCCGATTTTCTGAAAATACAGAAGCAGGAGACCATTATACACCAAGAGAAGTAATACGATTAATGGTTCATCTTTTATTTAATGATGATCGCATTGATATTGCAACGGAAGGAATCACGAAGACACTATATGATTGTGCGGCGGGTACTGGAGGAATGGGCTCTGTAGCAAACGAGTACATGAAGAGTCATAACAATTTAGGAGAGTTAATTTTTCATGCACAAGAGGTAAACGAGGAGTCCTATGCTATAGCTAAATCCGACTTACTTCTAAAAAAAGAAAATGCAGATAATATTCGTTTGGGCAATACACTAACGAATGACCAATTTAAGAACGACAAATTTGATTTTATGATTTCTAATCCACCATATGGTGTAGACTGGAAAAAAGTAGAAAAATCTGTAAAAGACGAACATAATGATTTGGGATTTAATGGTCGATTTGGTGCGGGTCTTCCTCGTACGAGTGACGGGCAATTATTATTTTTACAACATCTGATTTCTAAAATGAAACCTGTGACTAGAGAAAATCCTTATGGTTCTAGAATAGCGATTATTATGAATGGTTCTCCCTTGTTTACTGGCGATGCTGGATCAGGTGAAAGTGAAATTCGTCGGTATTTATTTGAAAATGACTTGGTTGAAGGCTTAGTTGCTTTACCAAATGACTTGTTTTATAATACAGGAATTTCAACGTATATTTGGATTTTAACGAATAACAAAGAACCGCATAGAAGAGGCAAGGTAACGTTAGTAAATGCGGTTAATTTTTCTAAAAAAATGAAAAAGAGCATGGGAAATAAGCGTAATGAGATTTCTGAAGAGCAAATAATCGAAATCGTTTCTCTTTATAATGAGACAAAAGAAAATAAAAAAGTAAAAATTTTTGATAACGAAGATTTTGGCTTTCATAAAATTACTGTTGAAAGACCGTTACGTTTAAACTTTAATTTATCAGAAGAACGTATCGAACGTGTAAAATACGAAAAAGCCTTTCAAAATTTAGCTACTTCAAAGAAAAAAAGAGAGGCTGGAGAGAAACAAGTTGAAGAGGGTAGGACTCTACAACAGGCAATTATAACTACTTTGCTGGCACATAGCTCTGATAACCTAGTCAAAAATAGAGATAAATTTACAACACAATTAAAAGAGTTATTCAAAAAAGAGGAACTAACTGTTCCAAATGCTATTTTCAAAGCGATTCTAAATGGATTATCTGAGAGAGATGAAACTGCTGATATCTGCATGAAAAATAAAACGACTGTCGAAGCAGATACTGAACTGAGAGACTATGAATCTATTCCTTTAAAAGAAGATATACAAGAATACTTTGAACAGGAAGTACTACCTCATGTTCCAGATGCTTGGATAGATGAAACAAAAACAAAAGTTGGTTATGAAATACCTTTTACAAGACATTTTTATAAATATACACCGATTAGAAGCTCAAAAGAAATACTTGGTGAGATTCGAGAGTTAGAAGTTGAAATTTCTGAACAATTGAAGAAGGTGTTTATCAATGATTAAAAGTTACTTTGATACAGAGTGGATAGGAAAATATCCAGATAACTGGAAATTAGTTGGAATGACTAAATATATTGATACATTGGTAGACTATCGAGGAAAAACACCTAAAAAAACAGATGAAGGTATATTTCTTGTTACAGCAAAAAATATTAAAAATGGTAAGATTGATTATGAAATATCTAAAGAGTATATAGCAATAGATGATTATCCTACAGTGATGTCTAGAGGTTTACCAAAATTAAGTGATGTTTTGTTCACGACTGAAGCTCCACTTGGTGAAGTAGCTAATGTTGATAGAGAAGACATAGCACTAGCTCAGAGAGTGATTAAATTTAGAGGAAAAAAAGATGTATTAGACAATTATTTTTTTAAATATTGGGTGCTATCAAAAGGGTTTAATCAAAATTTATTATCTTTAGCAACAGGATCAACTGCTTTAGGAATTAAAGCTAGTAAATTGTATAATTTACGATTATTGTTGCCCCCACTTTACATTCAAAAACTTATTGTTGATTTTTTAAATAGTAAAATAATGGAAGTTGATATACTAATTGTCATCAAAGAAAAACAAATCAAACTTCTTGAAGAGCAACGTCAAGCAATGATAACAGAAGCTGTCACAAAAGGATTAAATCCTAATGTAAAAATGAAAAACTCTGGAGTAGATTGGATTGGAGAGATTCCTGAACATTGGGAAATTAGCAAAATAAAAAATAAATTTACAATCAACAAAAGAGTAAATTGTATAGATAATCCTGTAGTTTTTTCTATGACTCAACGGGGGATAAAAGAGAAAAACATTGAAGATTACTCCGGACAACATGCAGAATCTTATTCAAAGTATCAGCAAGTTTTAAAGAATGATTTTGTTATGAATGGAATGGATTTATTAACAGGATATATAGATATCTCTAATTATAAGTATGGGGTAACTAGTCCAGATTATAGAGTTTTTACACTGAATAATAGTAAAGATTTGGCTGAATATTTTTTAATGTATTTTCAAATGTGCTATAAACAGAAAATCTTTTATGGATTAGGTCAGGGAGTGTCCAAACTAGGTAGATGGAGACTTCAAACTAAAACGTTTAAAAATTTTCCTATAATGGTACCTCCAAAAGAAGAACAGATTGAGATTATAGAAACAATAAAATGTAGCAATGATGATATTGTACTCGGTATAGATTTAATAAAAATACAAATATCCAAAATGAAAGAATACCGTCAATCATTAATTCACGAAGCGGTTACTGGGAAGATACCTATTGAAGAAATGGAGTCTTATTTAAAGGAGGCTGAAAAAAATGGCGATTGATACATCAGAACGAGGATTTGAGGGAAATATAGAACACTATTTGATGAATACAAACTATGAATCGTTAGTTTTTGATAAGCCTTCTCTAACTTCTCTTCGATCTTCAGGAATTGATAAAAAGATGTTATGGCGCTTTTTAGAGTCTACACAAGAAAAAGAACTCAATCATTTACGGCGTAAGTATTCTTTAGGAAATGCAGATGATAAAATTCTGGAGCGTATTTTGAGCGAAATAGATCGAAAAGGTTTATTAGATGTTCTTCGTCATGGAGTAAGAGATAGAGGGGTACATCTTAAATTAATCTACAATAAACCTGAAACGGAATTAAATCGAACACTAGTGGAGAACTATGAGAAAAATATCTTTGCAGTTAGTCGACAAGTTTACTATACTCATGAATCAAAAAATAGTTTAGATATGGTTTTATTCGTGAACGGTTTTCCACTAGTTGTAATGGAATTAAAAAACCAGTTAACTAATCAAACAGTGTATGATGGAATGAAACAATTTAGAGAAACACGTAGTCCCAAAGAATTAATGTTTCAATTCAACAAAAGAGCTCTCGTTTATTTTGCTGTTGATACCGATGAAGTATATATGACGACAGAGCTTAAAGCTGAGCATACTAACTTTTTACCGTTTAATCTTGGCAACCAAGGTGGAAAAGGGAATCCTCCAAGTGAAGGAAATTATCGCACGTATTATTTGTGGGAGAATGTTTTACAAAAAGATAGTTTGTTGGATATTATTTTTAAGTTTATGTATATCAAAAAAGACGATATTAAAGATTCAAATGGAGAGTTATTATATCAAAGAAAATCGCTAATATTTCCTCGATACCATCAATTAGATGTTGTGAGAAAAATTGAAGATGATGTTCGGAAATTTTCTGTGGGTCAAAACTATTTAATCCAACATTCGGCTGGTAGCGGAAAAACAAATAGTATTTCATGGCTCGCACATCGATTATCTAAAATGCATAACCAAAAGAATAAAGCTTTTTTTGATAGTGTGATTGTTATTACAGATAGAAGAGTATTAGACAAACAATTACAGGATGCTGTTTATCAGCTAGAACATAAAGCAGGAACAGTTGAAAGAATTGATAAAGATTCGAATCAATTGGCACAAGCGATTCAAAGTGGTACGCGTATTGTTATAACAACTCTACAAAAATTCCCATATGTCTTGGATAAGCTAGCAAAACTTAGCAGTAAAAATTATGCAGTAGTGATTGATGAAGCCCATTCATCACAAGGTGGAAAATCAGCCAAAGCGATGTCACAGGTGCTGTCTAATATGACGCTGGAAGAAGCTTACGAACAAGATCGACTGATTGAGGATAATTTAACGGATGTAGAAGAAATGATTGTAGAAGATATTGTAAAAAGTGGTAAGCAAACCAATGTTTCGTATTTTGCTTTTACAGCAACGCCTAAACCTAAAACACTAGAACGATTTGGGCGTAAAAACTCTGAAGGAAAGTTTGCTCCTTTTCATTTATATTCTATGAGGCAAGCTATTGAAGAAGGATTCATTTTAGATGTATTACAGAATTATACAACCTACAAAACATACTATAATATCATTTCTGCATCTGATGAGAAAGTACTAAAAAGTGAAGCTACGAAAAAAATTGGTCGTTTTGTTTCTCTGCATCCACACAATATTGCACAAAAAGTAGAAGTGATTGTAGAACACTTCAGAGAACGTACTCAGCATAAACTAGATGGACGTGCAAAAGCGATGCTGGTAACATCTAGTAGACTACACGCCGTAAGATATAAATTAGCGATGGATGATTATATCAAAAGAAGACACTATAAAGACATGGAGACATTGGTTGCTTTCTCAGGAAAAGTTGAAGATGGAGATGATACTTCATATACAGAGACTAATATGAATGGTTTTTCGGAAAGTGAACTACCAGATAAATTTCATACTGATGATTTCCAAGTGCTGATTGTTGCTGAAAAATATCAAACCGGTTTTGATGAACCGTTGTTACAAACAATGTATGTTGATAAACCTTTAAGTGGTGTAAAAGCGGTACAAACATTATCAAGGTTAAACCGAACTTGCCCAGGAAAATCGGATACATTCATTCTTGACTTCGTTAATGAAACAGAAGAAATAAAAAAGGCATTTCAACCTTACTATGAAACAACAGCTCTAGAAAGTGAAACGGATCCTAACCTGTTATATGAACTAAAAGACACAATTGATCAATATGAAATTGTTACTTTAGAGGAACTAGACAAAGTAGCAAGCTTGGTAATGAGTGGGAATTTAGAATCCTCAGCATCTGAACAAGGAAAACTTAACTCTATTATTGACAAAGGTGTGGAAAGATATCAAAGACTGAATGCAGAAGATCAGGAGATTGTTAGAGAGGCAATAATTAAATATCTGAGAACTTATGGCTTTCTATTACAGATTATTGATTTTGCTGATGTTGATCTTCATAAAATGTATCTCTATGTCAATTACTTAATTAAAAAATTGCCTAAGAAAAAAAGAGATACTTTTACGTTACCTGATGATGTAGCTTTGAACTATTATAAAATTAAACAAACCGCTGTTGGTACTATTGGTTTGGAAAAAACAGGTATCGAATATATTGAAGGTGTTGGTCATGGCGTAAGTTCAATTATAGAAGAGGAAAAGGTTCGGTTATCTGATATTATTGATAAAATTAACGAGCGTTTTGGTACTGACTTTGATCCAGAAGATAAGTTATTTATGGATCAAGTGACAAGCAAAATGCATAGTGATGAAAGCTTCGTAATGAAAGCTAAGAATAACTCATTTGACAATTTTGTTTTAGGTGTTGAAAAACAATCACAAGATATCTTAATAGATAAGTATGAAACAAATAGTAAGTTTGTCGATAAATATCTGACAGATGACGAATTTAAGAGCTTTGTTCTAACTTATATGCTTAAAGATGTTTATAAAAAAGTGCATAGTTAATACATCTAAAAAAGTGTTACACTATTGATGAAAGTCTTGTTCAAATTTACCATTGGTGAGGTAGGCTCAACATTTACTGTTCAAGGATTCGATTTGAATTATGCTGGAGTTATCATCGGTCCTTCTGTAAAGTATCGGAATGGAGAAATCATTTTTGATAGGGAAGGAAGCATGAACCGCAAAGCTAAAAATCGCAGGACATTGAAAAATGGTGAGGCTGAGTATGTTGCAGAAAAGCTATTGAAGAACGAACTTAATGTTCTTTTGACCAGAGGTGTCAACGGACTATATATCTATGCTGTAGATGATGAGCTGCGAGAAGCATTGCTAAAAGCTCAAGGAAAATAATAAGGAACTGAAGTCTGGTGATTTAAATATAATCACTAGACTTTTTTTCTTTGGAGGAGAACATATTATATGAGCCAAATTGATTTTTTAAAGAAAATATTTCTTGAGAATTTATTAGACTTTATTGCTGGTACTATTTATTTCTATTTTGGATAAATACTGAAGAAGTCAACTTCCCATTTAAGATATACGAAATAGAAAAAGATTTAAAGAATGAAAAAACATGGTTTTTTGTATGTATTATAAACATGCTGTTTGCTATAATTATTAATGTTATATTCTTTTAAATAGAAGCGAGGGATATTGTGTCTAAAAAAAGATTAGCGCTGTTGATTGGAATTATAATTGTACTTATTTTAGGAATTTTGGGGAAAGTGTACATGGATAAACAGACAGAGAAAGAACGAAAAGAATATGTGGAGGCTGTAAAAGAAACACAAGAGGAAGCGTCTAAGTACATCATTGAAAATTATTTAGGTATTGAAACGATTGAATGGAATGGTTGGAGTACAGATAACCATACACTTCTTTATTCAGGTCCCAAAGGAATAGATACTTCAATGACAATTAATGGGTATGAAGATGAGGTAAATGGTAAGGTGCAGTTAGGCTACAGTGCTTTAAATCCAGAATGGATAAAAAAATATACGGATTCCGTTTTAAATAATGATGCTATTATTGATGGAAAAACACAAGAAAATAAGTTTAAAAAAATAGGTGTAAAAAAAGATGCTAAAGGAAGTCCGAATGCAAAGATAATTTATAATTTAAAGGAGAATAAATAGTGCTAGTTGATGAGAAATATTTTTCTAGCTATTGATTTACATATCACTAATTTTTTTGAACTATTATCAATGAAATCTGTGTTGGAAAAGCCTGTTGGATAGCAGCAAGTAATGTCTTCAGTTACTGACTGCAATGAAGGTATAAATATATTTTATTATTCGAAAGAAATGGGAGATATTGTGAATAAAAAGAAAATAGTACTATTAATAAGTAGTGTCGCAATAATTATTTTAGGAATTGGAGGCAAAATGTATATGGACAAACAAGAAGAAATACGAGAAGAGAGAAATCAGGCAGTAAGGGAAATACAAGAACAAGCATCAAAATATATCATTGAAAATTATGTTGGAATAAAAAAAATTGAATGGACTGGGTGGAGCGTAGGTCCTGGACCACTTAGTGTTGATACTTCTATGATAATCAATGATTATTCTGTGGATGAGGGAAATGGATTTTTTTCATATAGTGCTGGACATCCAGAGTGGGTTGAGAAATATACAGACGGAATATTTGAATTTTATCCACGTGATGAAAATGACACTTCAAAAGGAACTAAGGGTGAGATGATTAAAACATTGAGAGAGCAAGGAGTAAGGAAATCAAAAGAAGGTAGCCCAAATGCTGAGATTATTTATAATTGGGAGGAATCTGAATGAGCCTAACTGAAGAGGATTTAAATCTTTTAAATGAGTATGTGTATAATGTGGATCAAGAAAAACTTGAAAAACCTAAGCTGGATCGTCCTATAAAAGGACAGGATCTTCCTATGAAAAATAATAAGGTAGTACATGTAGTTGATACGTTGGATGATGATAAAACCGGTTTTCAAGGATTGGCTGTAGCACCAATTGTCAATGGTAAACCGGATTATAATCAGATTTCAATAGTAGCTGCTGGAACAGACCCTAGTCAAAAAACAACGGATGTGTGGAGTGCTCTATTTAATGGAAAAGCACCTTTTCACGAGGAGGGACAGCTAGGGGTTGCTGAAGACTTTGTAAATAGAGTTAACGATGTAGACGGATATACAGTTACACAGCTAAGTGGCTATTCTCAATCTGCGTACATGCTTGAAGTAGGTGGGAGATTGGGTATCCCAACAACAGTATTTAATGGTTGGTTCATTTATAATAATCTATCACCGGAGGCACGAAAATTTATTAAAGAAAATCCACATTTGTTTATCAATTATCGCCATAACAAAGATATGACAACTTTTTTGAATGATTTCAATTCTTCTTTATATACAGGAGAAGATTTTGGAACCATTATTTGGGTTGAAGGGGATAGTCATAATATAAAAGGATGGGAATTCGATAAAAATGGACGCCTTATTGTAAATGGAGATAGCCAAGAGAAAAGAGCAGTTAAATTGGCTCAAATTCAAAATCAGTCAGCATTAGCAATGTACTCATTATCATTACTAAGAGATAGACTTAAGGCAAGCGGAGGTAGTTTATCAGCAAATGAAGAAATTTATCTGAATAACAGCCAAGCCCTATTAGCTGTGAGTGCTGCTTCGCAGACGATGAAAACAGGTTTGGCTTCAGTAATAAAACTTTATCAGGATGCTATTGTTGAAACGGAGCAGCTCTGGACTGATGGTTTGCAACGTGCACGGTCGATTGGAACAGATTTAAATGAATCAGAAATTATTGAAGCATTAGCTTCAGCAGGAGCGACAGAAGCAAGTGTTGTCACTGAACCTACAGCATTTTACGAAAAGAAAATAGCAAAGGCAAAACAAATGGGCGAAAGCTTTGATGCTTTAGTTTCTGAAATTCAGTCTGGTATTGAAAAGCTTGTTCAAAGTGATCGAGATTTGGCTAGTCAGCTTTGATAGAGGGGGGACGTAGGTGGAAAAACAAGAATTGCTGGAAAGTGATTTCCGATTAAAAAAGCGAAATTATGAAGAAAAAGAAGAAGAGATTCTTTTTGAAAGAGATAAGGGAATTCAGGATTTAGAAGAAATTGCAGATAGAGCTCAATACTATTTGAAGGATTATGTTGCGGAGCAAGAAGTAATTGCACAGGCTTTACGTAACTTGGAGGATATGAAAGAAGAGGTCTACGAGGCTGCTCAACACGATAGAAAGAAAATCGAACGAGAAGTAGAAGAGTTGGAAGATAATTATTATCGTGATCTTCGCAAATTATCTGAACAGGAATCATCTAAGAAAGAGGAGAATTTCTGATGTTGGAAGATGTATTAAAGGAGTTAAAGAAAAAGGCACAAAAAATGATTATTGGTACAGCAATTGGTAGTTCGATGAATCAAAAGAAGGATTCTAATAAACAAAAGGCCGAGCAAGCTGGTGAAAGTGAACTATCATCTGTAAAATCTAATCTAGCCAGTGTTTCAGAAAATATTGGAAGTTCTGTAAAAGGGCAATTTGGGAAACAAGTAAAAGAAACATTTAAAACACAAAGCGAAAAACTAGATAAATTTTAGGGTATCAGCTACATACAATTTGGTTTTAAAGATTAAAAGACTGACGTTTAGGCTATGGTTGGAGAGGTTGTACTTTATCATACAGATAATTGATTTGTTCTTAGAGTATTTACTAAAAGGAAAAATGAATGGATTTAATCAAATGTGCCAAAATGTTGTTTTCTTCAAAATTTATATTCAATTAGAAGCAAGTTTTTTTGACTGGTATTCCAATATACTACGACTATCCTTCGGAAAAAGAGATTGAAGTTTCTCCTGAAATTGCTCAACAATTGATTAAATATATTATATATTGATTTATTTTAAGAAGGTTTCTAAATGGCGCTCTCACAAAAACCAAGAGTAACAAGCATTTGTTCATCCGAACATGCTGCTTGTTACTCTTTTTTATTTATCCAAATAATACGTATTAATCAAGATATCCTGATTATGATTCCCAAAGCCTTCGCCAAACAGGGTTAGGCCACCGTGGTTTTTGGCATCGTCTTCGGCGGCGAAGCGCAGCTTGATAAAGGGTTGTTCGTGAAGCTTCAGGTCATAGATGGTTACATCGGAATAGGCTTGGCCGTCGATGCCGGTGTCTAGCTTATTGATACGGAGATGCTTCAGCAGGCCATACTGGCTGAAGCTGTCGTTCCACCATTTAGGCGTGTAACGTCCGCGTGTGTCGGAAAAGTTGCCTGGTACGGTGTAGACGGCAACTTTGACATCATTGACATAAATCGAGATGTCGCTTGGCCAAATGTTGTTTGACAAGGGAAACTCTGAAGCAATCTCGAAGCTGATTTCCAATAGTTCAGGCAATTCGTTTTCTTGCAGCAGGTTGGGCACCTTGTATTCCACAAAGCCGCTGCTGAACCAAAGGAGTCCGGCATCGACTCGTTTGGAATCCATGAAATATTTTGGATCATCTGACTTTCCAACCACATCATCCACTGTTGCCAATCCACAAGTCGGCGTAACTGAAAAATCCACAAAATGTCCCAGCTTTAGACTGGTAGAATGAAGTTGAAATTCCTGATAAATTTTTTCAGGGAATGAAATATGAATATCATCCACTTTTAGATAAACCATCTTCTTGTTTCGGTTTTCTCCAATGCCTCTTTCAGAGCCTAGGAGACCGGCATCCTCCATCTGCTGAACGTGTCGTGTTGTAATTGCGTTGCTAATCTGCATGTGTGCAGCTATTTCTCCAATACTTCTCTTTTCACTTCCAATAAACTTTAGAATCTCTAGTCGAGTGTTGCTGGCCAAGCATTCAAAAACAGGTAATGAAAGCGAATCTAGTGAGAGTTCCATAATTAATCACATCCTTTTAACTTAAAAGTTAATCCTTTTCTATGTAACAACATTATACCTCATATTGATTTTAACTGTATAGTTGTTTTTGGTAATCTTTGATATATTAGTGTTGACGACGCTTACATTTGATGATAATTTAGCCTTATAAGTACGAAGAAGAAATAAAAAATACTAAAAAGTTAAATTAATAAGAATCAGAATTATTAATATATTTAACTTTTTGGTAAAACGGAGGAAGAACAATGAAGATGAAGAAATTGATCGGTGCAGCACTTATTACTGGGGCGTGTTTTATGGCATTAGCAGCATGTGGAGGTTCAGGAGGCTCCTCTTCATCCAATGAAAAGGAAATCACTTTTTGGAATCCATTTACAGGTGCTGACAGCTCTAATCTAAAAGCGTTAATCGATGAATACAATAAAACAAATCCGGATTTTAAAATCAAAAATGTTTCGTTAAAGGAAACAGATATGTATGCGAAAATTCCGACAGTCGTCAATTCAGGTAAGAATATTCCGGACTTGAACATTGTCCATGCAGAACGAATCAAGAATTATAAAGATAACGATATGCTGGAAACTTATGATGATCTTCTTTCGAACTACTCTGATATAAAAGCAGACAATTATGTTGCTGAAGCGTGGAATCTTGGTGAGCTTGATGGTGCGAGATATAGTCTGCCGTTTGATATCCATAACTGGGGAACCTATTACAATAAAGAGCTTTTAGAAAAGTATGCGCCTGAGGCATTAGAGGATAACATTCTGACGTTTGATGAAATCAAGGCTGCCGGTGAAAAGGCAAAAGCGGATGATGTGAGAGGCATCGCGATTACTTGGGCTAAGCCTAATTTCTTGGCTACCTTTAAACAAGAAGGTGGGGAGTTGACGGCAGATGGTACAGCACCAACGCTGGACACTTCAGCGTCAAAAGATGCGATGAGTGTGTGGGCTGATTTGTATCAAGAAGGTGTCACCACAAAAGATGGAGAGGATCCGACACAGCTGTTTTTAGCCGGCAAGCTTCTTTTCTTCCCTGAAGGTATCTGGCTGCAAAACAATATCAAGGATGCTGGCTTTGAGTGGGGATTGACTAACTCTCCGCAGCTGTCAGATGATGCAACGAAAATTGTCAATTGGGCTTCTTCTCATCAGTTTGTGATGTTTAAAAACGCAGACCGTTCAGAAGAAAAAACACAAGGTATCATGGACTTCATCGAGTGGCTGCGTACAAACTCTTTGGAGTGGGCGAAGGCAGGACAAAATCCGGCGACCTTGGATATTTTGACAAACGAAGAATACAAGGAAATGCCGCAGTCCTTCTTTATTAATACACCGGAGCAGCAGGAGACCTTGTCAATTTTTGACTATAAATACAATGGCTACGTTTCTGAATATTTAGATGCTCATGGATTCGATACGATTTTTGGCAAACAATCAGTTGACGATTTCACTTCTGGGATGCAAAAGGAAGTAACAGATAAAATCGCTAAGGATCGTTCAAATGACTAAGCTGTTTGGGCTATTGGGTACTCTTCAATACTGAGTATACCTCATCACAAACAGCTGGAAGGAAATGGCAAAGGCAGACGGTTGTAAATCAGATTGCTTGTTGAAGGTTTCAATCAGCGACTTGAAACGAATAGAGCTGTCCCTTTTGCCATACTCCTGAGATAAGCATTTAACCAAGAAAGGATTGTTCGCAACATGATGACTTCTACAGAAACGATACCTGCAGAGAGACGCCGTTCGAAGAAAAAGAAGCTGGTGCCATGGCTGTTTTTGGCACCGCACTTGATTATTTTTTCGATATTTTTCCTGATTCCTGTGGTTTTTGGTATTTATATTTCTTTTACAGACTGGGATTTGTTCAGTTCACCGACCTTTGTTGGGCTGGATAATTATAAGGACCTGCTCTTCAATGTAGATTCGACCTTCTATGAGCAGTTAAGGATTGGTTTGAAAAATACATTTCTTTTCGTCTTGTTCTCCGTGCCGTTTTGTATCGCAGTTCCGTTGTTATTGGCTGCTGCACTGAATACAAAACCAAAATTAGGAAAGCTCTTCCAGTCTATTTTTTACATGCCGTCTCTCTTTGCGATATCGGCAGTGGTGATTATTTGGACACTGATTTTCAATGTAAACTATGGACCAATTAATACTTTGTTGGAGACAGACACACCTTGGACAGGTACGCAGCCTTATGCCTGGCTTGCGTTGGTAGCGGTGACTGTTTGGTGGACTATCGGCGGGAATATGATTATCTATCAGGCTGCGCTGAATGGGATATCCAAGGATTTTTATGAGGCAGCCGATATTGATGGCGCAACAGCCTTTCAGAAATTTTTTAAGATTACCTTGCCAGCGATTAGAGGGCAGATTTTATACACTGTTGTGATGACTACGATTGCTCAATTCAATGTGTATGGTCAGCCGTTGATGCTGACAGCGGGCGGCCCCAATAACTCAACACGGGTGTTGCTAATGTATATTCAGCAAAATGCCTTCGGCTCAGGTCAATCCATCGCCGGAATTGCATCAGCAATGGCCGTGATTCTAGGCGTCTGTATTATGGCTGTATCAGCTGTTCAGTTCAAATTTTTGCGAAATAAAGATTAGGAGGCACGAGGATGAAAAAGAGTCCAATATCAAAAATCATTGCATTTATCTTTTTAGTGTTGATGGCCGTCATTTGGATCGTGCCATTATTATACGGTGTACTGACTTCGTTTAAATCAGAAATGGAGTTGATGACTGCCGGATTTAAGCTGTTACCGATTGAATGGGTGCTGACAAACTACACGGAGCTTTTAGTAAATAATTCCAGTACTCCTCTTGTGAAGTGGTTTCTGAATTCATTGTTTATTTCTGTCACTCACACCTTGTTGGTTGTTGTCGTGGTTTCCTTCTCTGCCTTTGCTTACAGTCGGCTTTCCTTTAAGGGAAAGAATGTTTTGTTCTCTTTTTTGCTGGCGAGCATGATGTTTCCCAGCGTAGTGAACTTGATTCCTCTCTATAAAATCGTTGATATTTTAGGCTGGGTAAATACACCGTTGGCAATGATTGTTCCGGGAGCAGCCGGCGTGTTCAATATTTTTTTGGTGAAGCAGTTTATGGATAACATTCCAAAGGATTTCGACGAAGCAGCTCAGATTGATGGGGCAGGAGAATGGCTGATTTTCAGAAAAATTATTTTTCCGTTGATTAAGCCGGTTCTATTGGTTGTGTCGCTCTTTGCTTTCACTGGTTCGTGGAATGATTTCCTATGGCCATCTATTGTCTTCAATGATATTGAAAAAATGCCGATTACTTCCGGTTTACAACTGCTTCAGGGGATGTATCAGGCGCAGCCAACCTTATTGATGGCAGGAGCCTTGGTTGCGATTATTCCGACATTTATCTTGTATCTAGTAGCTCAAAAATACTTTTTGCAGTCAATGTCATTGTCTGCCGGCGTGAAAGGATAGGAGAAAATGAATCGAAAAAGAGAACGACAGCTCATCCGAATTCTAGGGATTTGGCAAATATTGGATGGACTGCTGACAATAGTTGTTTATGGATTCTATCAACAACAGGTGTTCTCCGGAGTCACTACTGCTGGAGAAACACAGGTGAATGCGATTCAAGCGGTGTTTGGTAATGTCTTTATGTTTGTTTGCACCTTTGGCACGTTACTGATTGGTTTGGGCTTAATCAATCTGGTCATTAGTAAACGTTACATAAAGGATAATCAGGTAAATGTCAAAATTGGTGTGTATTTAATCCTTCAAGGGCTTCTATCCTATTTTATTTTGGATATTATCAGCCTTGCGTTGGCAATGTCGGCAGGAGTTATCTTATTGGCTCGAAACAAAGGGATTAAATGGCAGACTCAAAAAACTTAGTTGGGAGTTAAGAATATGATGCGTGTTGAATATCCTCGTCCGCAGTTTAGGCGTGAAAGCTTTTTGATTTTAAACGGGGAGTGGTCCTTTGCATTTGATGATGAGAATAGTGGGTTGGAGGAAAGCTGGTATGAGCACTCGAAAGCCTTCCACCAGACAATCCAAGTGCCTTTTGTCTATCAAGCTTCATTGAGCGGTATCGATGATCGAAGCGTTCATGATATTGTTTGGTATCAAAAAGGGTTTGACTGGGAAAAAAGAAAAAACAAGAAAACGCTGCTGCATTTTGGTGCCGTCGATTATCAGGCGGATGTGTATGTGAATGACCGTTATGTCGGTCAACATATCGGTGGCCATACGTCTTTTAGCTTTGATATCACGAATTTTCTGGTTGATGGGCAGCAATCCATCACCGTTCGCGCTTGGGACCCTCATGATGATGAAACGATTCCGAGAGGCAAGCAGTTTTGGGAAGCAGAGTCGCGAGGGATTTGGTATACGAACAGCACTGGTATTTGGCAGACGGTCTGGTTGGAAGAAGTCGATACTAGGCACATAGAAAAAGTAGCGTTCACACCAAATCTGGACGAAGGCAGTGTTCTTTTATCGGTTACTGTGCCTAAACAAGCTTTAGGGAGTGTGTTGCGTTACAAGATTTCATTTAAGGACACGGTAATTGTAGAGGATCAAACGACGTTGCTTTCACCCTGTACAAAACGAAGTGTTGATATTTACAACCACAAGATTTTTCGGACGAATTTTCATGACCATGGTTGGACTTGGTCTCCGGAGCATCCGAATTTGTTTGATGTGTCATTGGAGCTGCTGGTTGATGGTGAAGTAACCGATTGTGTAGAGAGCTATTTCGGAATGAGAAAAATTCATGTAGAAAACGGCATGATTTTCCTGAATAACCAGCCTTATTACCAAAAATTGATTTTGGATCAGGGCTATTGGCCGGAAGGGCTGTTAACAGCACCATCTGATGCTGCGTTTATCAAGGATATTCAATTGGCGAAAGAAATGGGCTTTAATGGTTGTCGGAAGCATCAGAAAGTAGAAGACCCACGTTATCTCTATTGGGCAGATAAGCTGGGCTTTATTGTTTGGGGAGAATGTGCGTCTGCGCCAGTGTATACCTCAGATGCAGCTGCCAGACTCACACAGGAGTGGGTTGAAATCATTGAACGGGATTATAATCATCCTTCTATCGTCACGTGGGTACCGCTAAACGAAAGCTGGGGCATCCCCGATATCCATCTGAATACGCAGCAGCAGAGCTTTTCCCGCAGTATTTATCACTACTTACACGCGCTGGACACGACTCGATTGGTTATTTCGAACGATGGCTGGGAAATGACAGAGACGGATATCTGTGCGATTCACAATTACAGCCACGGGGAAAAGGAAGAAGTGAAGAAGTATCGCTATTTCAAGGATAGCCTTGCAGATGTAGAGGGCTTAATCCAGCATCCACCGGGGAAATGGGCAACCTTTGCCAAGGGGTTTGCTTATCAAAACCAACCGATTCTATTGACGGAATTTGGCGGTATCGGCTACGAAATTGGTGGACAAACTGGCTGGGGATATACGTCTGCTGGGAATGAAGCGGAATTTTTAGATGACTATGGTCGAATCATGGATGCAATCTACAGCTCGCGCGCATTGTGGGGGTACTGCTATACACAGCTAGCAGATGTCGAACAGGAAATCAACGGCTTGCTGACCTATGACCGTCAACCAAAGGTCTCGTTAGAAGCGATTAAAGAAATCAATGACCAGTATCATCCGGAACGGATTTTTATTGGAAATCAACAGAAATGAGGGGAAGTATGAAAACAATTAGACGTGAACATCCGCGTCCACAGTTTATTCGTGAGAATTGGACGCTTTTGGATGGAACATGGGCTTTTCGATTTGATGATGAGAATGAGGGGATGGAAGCTGGTTGGGCGCAAGGCTTATCTCAGATAGTAGATATCCAAGTTCCCTTTACCTATGAAACTGAGAAAAGCGGAATTAACAATCAAGCACATCACTCGGTTGTCTGGTATGAAAAGCAGCTAACATTAGATGAAGCAAAGCGCTATACGATTATCTTTGAAGGCGCTGATTATTATAGTCAGGTTTGGCTGAATGGTCAGTTGCTAGGAACACATCGTGGGGCATATGAACGATTTGAGTTTGATTTAACTGGTATTGTACAGGGAGAAAATCGCTTGGTCATCCGTGTAGAAGATTCCCTTGCGTGTGAACAGCCTAGAGGAAAACAACGTTGGCTAAAGGACAATTTCGGTTGTTGGTATGTCCAGACAACTGGTATTTGGAAATCGGTTTGGTTAGAGGAACAATACTCTCCAAAACGCCTTTCTTCTGTCAAAATGACACCAAACGTGGATAGCGATCAAATTATTTTTGAACCGATTGTTAAGGGGAGTACAGTAGAGTCGGAGCAGGAACTTATTTTTGAAGCTGAAGTCACCTTTGAAGGCAGTCGAGTTAGTTCATATCGAGGGATTCTACCCCACACGATGACACCGATTGCATTGGAAACAAGAGTGAAGAAGGATGCCTGCTGGGGCACTAAACAATGGTCTCCTGAGACGCCTTACCTTTATAATGTGACCTTCCGTTTATACACAGAGGAGGGACAGCTGCTTGATGAGGTTTCCAGCTATTTTGGTATGCGAAAAATCGCGATTAGAAATGGACAGGTATTGTTGAACAACCACCAGCTGTATCAACGGCTGATTTTAGACCAAGGCTATTGGGAGGAATCAGGTCTGACACCACCATCCGTTGCTGCTTTGGAGAAGGACATTGACCGTATTGTTGAGATGGGCTATAACGGCTTACGAAAGCATCAGAAGCTTGAGGATGAGCGCTTTTTATATCTGTGCGATGAAAAAGGGGTATTAGTCTGGTCGGAAATGGCCTCAACCTATGCCTTCAACGATCAAGCGGTGGATAATTTTATCGATGAATGGCTGGCAATTGTTCGTCAAAATTACAATCATCCATCAATCATCACCTGGGTTCCGTTCAATGAATCTTGGGGTATCAAGGGAATTGAACAAGATGAGAAGCAGCAGCACTTTACGGAGAGTGTCTATTATTTAACGAAAACAATTGATTCTGAACGACCTGTAATCACAAATGATGGCTGGGTTCATACCATTTCCGATATTATCACGCTTCATGACTACGAGGAATACGAGCAGCTGTTTAGTGAGCGATACGAAGATAAAGAAGCAGTGCTAAATGAGGCGTATCAGTTTAATAAGGATTTCTATGCATTCGCTGATGGCTACAGCTATAAAGGACAGCCGATCATGATTTCTGAGTTTGGCGGTATTGCCTTTACCACAGAGAAGCAGGAGGACTGGGGCTATGGCAATCAGGTAGAAAACGAACAGGCCTTCATGACTCGTTTTGACGGGATTCATCGTGCCATCCAAGAGCTGCCGTACATTGTCGGGTATTGCTATACGCAGCTGACAGATGTCGAGCAAGAGGTGAACGGTCTGCTTACCACTGACCGAGCCCCTAAGGTTGATTTAGAAGAGATTAAAAAGATTAATGAACGACGGTTGAAGTGAGAAAATGATTGAGAGATTAATCAAGCCAATTCTTTACAAAGAAGTGACATAAACAGCGTGTTTGCTATATAAGCATGAAAGTATCCCTTAGAATTCCTGAAATATACAGGACTTGGTGCGTTGCCTATCTAGGAGGATTTCCGAAGAAAAATATAAGAAGCAATAATCCGGAAAGTAATGGTGATTTCCGGGTTATTTGCTTTTGTCATGTTGAAGATTCAATTTTTCGCCAACTCCCCAAATATGTGCTAAATTTCAGGTAAGTATTTAAGCAAGGAGTGTAGACTGCTTGCTGTAATCGGACGTAAAGGAGGAGCACTTATGTCTAGAGAAGAAGAGCTGCTACAGGATATCTATAATCTGATTCTCAATTCCGGCACACGAGAATGGGAACGAGCACAGCTGGTTCATGCAAAAAATACGTTAGAAAATGATGCAGATTTCAAGGGCGAGCTGTCGAAGCTGGAAGCCATTTTTCGTCCGCTTGCTTTGAGGAATAATCTGACCCCTGATGTGACTGATTTCTATTTAAAGCTGAAAGGGGAAGCAGGTAACCGCGCGCCGACAGAGCAAGTAATACATCCGATTGATGACCCTGCTTATCAAGAAATTGCCGTCTTCGCCGGGGGCTGTTTTTGGTGTATGGTTGAGCCGTTTGAAACAAAAAGGGGAATTGTTTCTGTTTTGTCAGGCTATACAGGTGGTAATATAGATAAACCGACCTATGATCAGGTACACAGTGGAACAACAGGACATGTCAAAGCAGTAGAAATCATTTTTGATACTCGTATCATCAGCTATGAGGAGCTTGTGACCCTTTATTGGCAAATCACAGATCCGACAGATGCTTTTGGACAATTTTAGAGTTTTTTGAATGGCTTTAAATCAACGTTTGTTTGAACATTTTCTTATTTTGACTACCCCGCTGACTACCCTTTTCATAATTTCATATAATTCAAAAACTTATCAGCAGTTTCTTTTTCGGCTTCTTTCGTAACGTGAGTGTAAATTTCTAATGTGGTATTAATGCTATTGTGGCCCAAGCGTTCTTGAACCTGTTTAATACTTGCACCAGCTTCAAATAATAAAGAAGCATGTGTATGTCTGAAACCGTGCGGAGTGATGTTGTATTCAGCGTAATTTCTTAAGATATCATTTAAAAATGCATTGTGCAGCAATTCGTTTTTATTGTTACTGAAAACTAATTGATTTTCTTCCTTCTTCACTCGAACGCCTCGCGACAATAGATATTTTTTTTGTTCAAACTTCCATTTTTTTAATAAGCTTGCAGTATCCACGTCTACCGAGATTGTTCTATTTGAGTTGGTTGTCTTAGTCGTGGTGATGTGAGCCTTCCCATCCAAATAGTATCCAGTTTTTGATACAGTCAATGAGTTTGTTACAAAATCTATATCAGACCAACAAAGGGCGGCTAACTCTCCTTTACGAAGTCCGGTGTACGCCAGCACATGGAACATGAGAAAAACGAACGGTTCATCATTCCGCTTTACATCTTCAAGAAATTCCTTCAGTCGTAGTTTATCCAAAAAGTTACTTTCTTTCGTCCGCTCTTTTTCTTTTGCTCGAGGAATCAGAATCTTATCCATTGGATTATACTGAATAAGATTCATGGATAAAGCATAGTTAAAAACTTTTTTCGTATAACTACGCAAGCGAGAGGGCGCTCCCTTTTCATTCCATTCATTTACAACATTCTGACAATAAGCAGCATTAATTTTGTTTATCCTCTTACTACCAAAGTTAGGTAATATCTGGTTGTCAAAAAGATAAGTAACCCTTTGCGAAGTAGAGGGTTTGACACTCAATTTATAATTCTCAAACCATAGTTCATAAATATCTTTAAAAGAACTAAAGTCTTGCTTAACGAAACTATTAGATTCGACTTCAAGTTGTAATTGAGCAAGAGCCAATTTAGCTTCTTTTGCTGTTCTGAACCCTCGTCGAGTAGTACGTTTCTTTTTTCCGGTTAATGGATCAACGCCTAAGTAAGTTTGAAACATGTAGGCTTGTGATCCGTCTGCTTTTACATATTTTTTTATTGTAGCCACCGTTCTCACTCCTCCAACATACATCTATTGCATGTTAATTTTTGTCTCAATTTCCTATTGTAGAAAATTGAAATTATTGTTTTTCGTCAATTTTCTTTTCTAAAGCTTCTACTTTTTCTATTAAATATTCTATCTTAGTTAATAGTTCATCTTTTGATTCACCAGATTGACTTTCGCCTCCATTAAAAAATTCAGTAATCGTCGAAGTAAGCAAACCTATGAAACCAATTCCCAAAAGCATCAGAACAATCGCTGCTATCCTACCGAATGGGGAAGTTGGGGAAATATCTCCGTAACCCACTGTTGTTGTAGTAACAAGCGCCCACCAAAGAGAGTCTGCGAAAGGGACATTTTCAGCAACCGAGTAAGTCGTTGCTGAAATTAAAATGAGAATTACGCTTATGTATAGTACATTAATAAAGCCGTTTGTCTTAAGAAATCCATTTAGATTCCTTGATAGTTTGCCAGTTATGCCAACTAATCTGCTGAGCCTAGATATACGACTTATCCTAGCTATCCTAAAAATCCTAGCTACTCTAAAAAATGAGAAAATAGAGGAGAATGGAATAATAGCAATTAAATCGAAGATATTCGTTAGAAAAAATTTCTTCTTCTCTTCAGCAAGGTACAGTCTAGCAATATAATCTACAGCAAAGATAATCAATATGGATGTATCAACAACTAGGTATGGTTGTTCTGAAAGATTTATAACAGATGCAAAATCGAGAACAACCATGAATATAGACAAAATCGAAAGAACAATTATTGAAAACTCATAATTTTTATTTTTAAATATTTTCATTTCTTCTCCTTATCTCTGGTATAATTCTATTTGTAATAGGCCTTAGAGATAAGGGGATAGCTAATCAGTATTTGCGGTACTGATTAGCTATTTATCTGTCTTTTATTAACGAATCTTTGATATTATTAGGATCACCAAACGCAAGCTCTTCAATTTCTTCTTTCAATAAATTCGCTGTAGCATCGTCTCCTAAATCTCTTAACACAGAGATATAATTCAACAACTTCCCATAATACTCAGAATCATGCGTAGTAAGAAATAGGCAGAGATTTTCTAAATATCTAATAGAGAGCTTGAAGTAGTAATCCGACTTTTGCGCATCAATATTTTTAGATTGTTCAAGATAGTACATCGCTTCTTCGTAATGTCCATCATAAATCCTTTTAGAAATAACATTTAGAACTGCTGTGAAAGCATACTTTTTTGTTTCGGAATCACGCATATTTTCTTGTTCGATAGGGTACATTTTAGTGAAAATTAACTTTGATTCATTATCTGGAAAGTAAATAACTACATTGCATAGAAGGCAATAATCAAAATATCCATAATACTTTCTAGTAGATAAATGATTAACTAAATGTTGAACTTCATTTCTAGTCAATTCCTTTAGGTCCCATTCGTCTTTAAAATGACTTTTAATCGAATAATAATACATTAAGTTTTTGGAAATATCAGAATACTGGTAATCTGATTTGAAATAATTCTCAAGTAAGAAGTCTCTGAGAAGCTTATCTGACGGACTACCGGAAGCTCTTCTAAATTGGAGTACAAAGTTATGAGGGTAGTCTAGTTTGCTGGCAAAGTTATAAAATTCGACAGGTTCCAAATCAAGTGTATCTATTATTTGGTTCAGAGTATTTTGATTCAAAATTATTTTTCCGGATTCTATTCGTGACAATGTTTGCAGAGTTTTTCCAATATTTACATCAGATAATCTTAGCTCCTTTTTCTTCCTGAGTGTTCTTATTGCATTTCCCAAATCCATTTATAACAGCCTTTCTAAGTGTGTTTTACGTGTAATGTAATCGCAAAAAATATGGTTTGTTATGCTATTTTACCTTCGATAGTAAGATAAAAATTACAATCCACTCTTTTTTAGTTGCTTTAAACGCAAACGATTTTTTTTCTTCCTTTAGTTCATGAGTTTTATCTGCTAAAATTTACATATAAAGTAAGGAAGGAGAGATAAAATGACAATTGCTGTATTGGTAACAGTAGTGATAGTACCTCTAATTATTCAAACAGGGGTATAAAAAAACAGGAGCCACATCCCCGACGATCAATCTCAGATGTTATCGCACTTAGCTAGTGCTGCTCCTGCACGCGTGCTTTAGAAGCACACCTACATCAAGTATAGCAAAATATACTTAAGAAAACACTAGTTTTTATTCCCTAAATCATTAACCAGACCCGTTAATATAAAAAGGGAGATGTTAGTATGGATTACTATAAAAAGGAAATAATCCGAATTATAAAAGGAATGTCTGATAATAGAAAGCTTGAAAAAATTCTTATCATTTTAATAAAATTAGACCAAAAAGGCTGAGGAAACTCAGTCTTTTGTTTTGATTAAAGTATCAATAAAGCTCTCAACCAATAACAAATCTCGTTTACTTAAATGGTTTAATTTAGTTATAATAATTGCTCGCTCGCTTGAATCATCATTTATGAGGTCTGCGATTGTTTCTGCTTGAAGATTTTCTTTTGCGTCAAGTCCTAAAATATATTCTGGAGTTAAGTCTAGTATATTTGAAAAATTTTGAATTTCATTTAGAGGGTATTGGTGTTTCAAATTCTCATAACGAGATAAAGTAGATTTTGGAATATTTAATCTCCTAGCCATCTCCGATAAGGATATTCCTAACTCATTTCTTCTACTTACAATAATATCTCGAATAGTTTTGTTGTCATTCATAAAAGCACTCCTTTCAGAGATATTATACCATATAGTTCCGAAAACGAAACATTTTTTTGATATTAAAATAAAATTCGTTACAAAAATGGAACGAACCTGATATTATATACTCAATAAGGTTGATAATAGCCTAAGAATAAAAAGGGAGGGATGGCAGATGTTTAATACAGGCAGAATAAAAGCTGAACGCATTGCTGCTGGTTTAACTCAAGAAGATATCGCAAAAAAAATGGGATGGTCTAGAACAAAATATTCTAAGTTTGAAAATGGAAAATCAAAGACTGGTGCAGACGATTTGGCTGAGTTTGCTGAAATAGTAGGTGCAACAAATATGAATATTTTTTTTAATTTTAATGTTCCGAAAACGGAACGAACGAAATCAGCATGAGGAGGTAGCGCATGAATTGGGTCATAGGATGTTGGGCATCCATAATTTTATCCGGTTTTTTCACTGCAAAGAAAGAAAAACCGAGTATAACAGGAATTATACTCGGAAGCATTGTCGGGTACTTGCTTATAAAATATCTTGAATAAGTAAACCTTGTATTATCGCAGGAGGTCAAGCTCGAAGAACGAAAAAGTCAAAAAATCAGCATGAGGAGGTGCGAGGAATGGAAGGAAAGAGAATAACGTCAGAAAAAGACAAGTTTGAATTCGTTGAAAATGTGTTGTCTTTCGCAATTGATAAAAGCTGGACTATCAGCAACTTAACTGATGCTTTTGGCGAGGCAATAGAGTATATGGAAAATAATGCAACACTAAACGAGCTGGCCGATCCAGAAATGCCAGCTCGTACAAAGGATTAGTAGAACTGGTATTTATACTGTCCGCTACCACGAACAATTAAATACCATCTACCCGAACCGTTAACGCTGATTGTCACAGGTGTTTTAGTGTAATGCCCTCCAAAATAGGTATATTTTTGGCCAGCATTCATCTTCTGATAATTCGAAGAATCTACTAAAAACACATCAGCGGCATGCTTTAATTCAACCCTTACGGATAGAGTACCGCTTGAATCAGCGTATGGAATTTTCGCCATCTTTTTCACCTCGCTTTCTTCATTATTTCGACAGACCACTTATCGATACACCGATTATACAGGAAGCGAGAAATAGAAGAAACGCCAAAAAGTAAAAAAGGAGCTGAGACACAATGCCAGTAATGGAAGTAACCGAAGGTGAGCGACAAATGATTTTCGGATTAAGAAAATGCCTAGAAGAAAACAATGAGTCTCAGATGAAAACTGTAGAAGAGGCTTATTTCGCCAAATCAAAGCAAACAATCTATACAAAAGCGGAACTTGCTAAAAAATGGGGCTGTTCCATAAAGTTAGTTTCGCAAATATTGAATAATCATGATGTCAAACCTATCGGAAAAAGAGGGAAAGAGCATGAATTCGCCATCGAACAAGCTCAAGTTGCTAAAGATAAACATGATAAACGAACACTTCACGATCATGAATTATCGGTGAAAGTTAGAGCTATGTAAAAAAGAAAGTAGGAAACAGAATGAAGCTTATGTTCATAATTATTACTCTCATCTTCTTCATAATAGCAATCGCCTATCTAAAACTACTACAATTTACAGCTGCCGGATTATATCTCATTATCTGGCTCATATTATCCATTATCTATAGAAGGGAACTAAGAGAATGAAAAGAAAAATGATTCGAATTTTACAAGATGTAGCCTTAATGTCATTGCTGGGCCTTTCTTTCAGAGCGTCCTTATCACTTGGTTTCTTATCTGTGGTTATTTGGGTGGCTGTTGGAATTACCAATGAGCCTAAGAAAATCAAGGTAAACGGAAAAGAACGAAAAATAATTAATTGAATGGAGGTGCTTTACATGCAAACAAGTTATTATCCAGACCAGATAAATAAATACACAACGGAGGAGCAATTTCAAAAACATAGAGAAGCGCTAAATGCTATCGAAAATTATTACAACGAACACGGTATGACCACAGTCTCCTATGACTCAAGGCAAAAGATAGTCAGTGAACGGAAACTCTTAGACAAACATTATCGAAGATTCAAAAATAGAAAAAGAAGTGCTTGCGATGAATAGACGCTACAGCAATGAGCAAAAACAAGCAGCAACAGTATTTTTCTCTTCAAATAACGGAATCATCCTAGAAGAAGAGGAAAAACCTTCTGGAAATTATGTGTATCAAGTGAAGATAGATGGATTGAACAAGCGGTTCAAAATTGAAAACGACCGATTATGGTTGTGGAGAAATTGGGATTGGCGTCCCGTCTATGAAGCGACACTACCTAGGCTACAAGATAACATCAGTCGGTTAGATAAACTCAGAGAAACTATTTTAGATCAAATGGAAAAAGCAACATGAGCAGCCACTCATATCGCTTAAAAATACAAAAGAAAAAACCTTGTCGGACAACAAGGTTCAACTATCTTCATCAAGAGAGACAAAGAAAACTTTTCACAGGTTAATTATACCACTCTTGATGAAGTTTTTCAATGCGAAACGTTGATAAATCGGCGTTTCTTACCACTTGTAATAGGTATTAACGTTAGGTGCATAGAAGAATAATCAAGAGTGGAGATAAGTAAAATGGCATTTATTAGAGAACGAACAATCACGATAGGAAAATATGTAGAAACAGATATCATTCCACGAACAGCAGCAGCTGAAATAGCCGTGAGAAGTAACCGAGGGAGAAAAAGAGAAGTATCCCGACCTGCTCAACAAAATCTGAATAATAAAAATAGCCATAGATACTTTACTTGGCTTCTTCAAGGGAATTTTGAAAATGGTGATTATTATATGACTTACACATATAAGCCGAAATTTAAACCGAAGACTATAGGGGGGGCACAAAAGGAGATTAAAAATTGGCTGGGGAGGTTAAGACGTAAAGCGAAGAAAACCAGTGTCGAACTTAAGTATATGATTGTCACTGAATTTACAGAAGAGGGAGAAGCAGGAGATATAAGTAATATTCACCATCATGTGATTATTAAAAAAGGACTGAACGCAGAAGAAATTATTGACACGTGGTCCAAAGGAAGAGGGAAGAACAGAGAGCCAATCGGTATTGTCCATTTCTCTTTGATTCAATCTGATAGCGACGGGCTATTGGCAATCGCTAACTACTTATCAAAGCAAAAAAGATGGAAAAAGGGTTGTAAAAGCTGGTCATCAAGCAAAAATCTTAACAGACCTTTTCTCTCTATTGATGATCACGATAGAGATTATTCAAAAAGAAAGGTAGAAGCATTAGCGCTAAGCAACGACGGTGGTGAAGAGTTCTTTCGTCGTAAATATAAAAATTACCGGATTACCCATATCGAATGTAAATATTATGAACTCACAGGATGGCATATTTACTTGAGAGCATGGCGTGATTCCGGGGATGATGAAGGAGGTAGTAATCAATGACAAAAAAGAAGGATTCGGCTAGAAGCTACAAAAGCAAAATGAATAACGCTCAAGGCTCAGCTTTTGAAAAAATGATAGTAGGTGGATGCGCTGCTTATAAGAAAAGAGGCCGCGCTCTGATTGAGAAAACACCGGAACCGTTCAAAATTATTAGGAAAGAAGATGGAGGCCGTGCTATCGTTCAGTTCCAAAAGCATAAGAAGGCTCAGTGCGATTTCAAGGGAGTTCTAAATGATAGGCGTGCAATCATCTTTGAATCGAAAGCAACGACAGAAAAAAGAATGAATCAGAATCGTTTATCTGCTGCACAACTTGAACAACTAACAGAATATGAAAAAATGGGTGCTGTTGCTGGTGTGTGCGTGTTAATTAATAAAACTGCTGCTTTTATCCCGTTTTCTATTTGGTCACATATGAAAAGCATTTATGGCCGAAAGTATATTACTGAAGAAGAGGCAGAAATCTTTCAAGTAGAGACACCTGGAACCATTCAATTTTTAAATTATGTGGATGTCGACAGAGTAATTGAATTTATTGATCAACAAGAAGAGGGATTTTTCTATGACTGAGGAAACAACTGAAAGCCTTCTTGCCGGATACTTCGAAAAACACAACTTGATTTTTTATTCAGCACGACCAATAAACGAAAATGGTGAACGGGTCATGGTTATTGAATTTGGATGTGACATGGGAGTATTTCTGATGAAGCTACAAAGTGACTTGCGGTTATATTGCCAAGATAAAACAAGGAAAAAATGGATTGAAATACACTACTGAGGAGGTTGAGAAATGAGTAAGGTAGAGGAAACAAAAGAGATGATAACAATACATCGCAGTTACTTATATACGATGAAAGAAAGTGCCGAGAAATGGAAAGAACCTGCAATGGTCCTGACAGATAATATGATTCAAGATTACGAAAAACTGTATACGCTGATTAAAGAGGTTGAATCCGAGCAGGAAGTGCTGCAGAAGAAAGCTGATGCTTATGACGAGATAATGAATGCTGCTACAGACCGAAATAACCTTGAAGAAAGTATTGCTTTGAAACTAAAAGAATTTATCGAATCTGATTGGGATTTTTACGACGAATCCGAAATAGAACAAGGATCGATTGAATATGCTCAAAAAATCGTTGAACTATTTGAACAGAGCAAGCCTGTTGAGATACCTCGTTGGCTCGCTGATTGGATCGAAATGAAAAGAGCCGAGCAACTATATTCAGACAACACGCTTTTTAAAGTGATTGTGCTTAAATGTCGAAACCAATCATTTGAAAAAGAATGGATTCGATATATTGAAAATAACATGCCTGTGGTCGCGAGAGCTATTTTGGATGGCTACACGGCGAAGCAGGAACCTGTCGTTCATGCCTTGAAACTAGATACACTGTATTTTGATGATGTTGAGTCAGGTGTTAAGACCTTTGAAATTCGGAAAAACGACAGACTGTATCGAGTCGGGGATATCCTTTCTCTTGGAGAATACAATCCAAATTCTAGAAGTTATACAGGTAGAGAATGTAGAGTGCAGGTTATATACATCACTGATTACGCTCAGCAAGATAATTACGTTGTGTTGGGGGTTGAACCAGTAGAGGGGGGAACAGGGATGACAAATAAATAGGAGACTAAAAATCTCCTATTTTGAGGGTGAATTAATTATTTTTAAAGCTTCCTGATAATTTAACTGATTTTCAATGTCACTAATAAGAGATTTTATAAAAACTTTGAGTGACTCAATACTATAATCAGGATGCTGTCTAGTGTAATGGGTCTCATCATTTCCTAGATAAGTAATCGCCTTTGCTAAATCTCTTAGTTTTTTGCTAGGAAGATGTTTTATTTTCTCTCCTAAAGGCGTTTTTGGGTTTTTTAAGGTGGCTTCATCGGTACCATCAGGAGTGTATGCTAGTAAATAATCAGTGATTAATATTTCTATCGCTTTCCTGAGTCCCATTCCAGCAATTTCGTCAAGTTCTTTCGAATCAGCTATGAGAGCCTGTTTATAAATATTCAAAAAACGAGGAGATAAAGTCGTTATATTTTCAGAGATACTAATTTCTAGTTTAGGTGAATATTTGTAAGGAACAGGACCGTGAGTAGTATAAACAAGATTATTGAGATGTTGTCTATAAATAGGTTCACAAGAATATTCCAGAGCATAGTAGCTTTCGCAGTCTTTCATAGTGCATTGTAAAAGGATAGCAATGTCAAAAGAGTAACCCTCCGTAATAAGCTCGGAAGACCAACTTACTAGAGTGCGTCCTCCCAAAAATTCCGGAGACATAATTTCTCCACAATGCGGACAGTTTCCTGGGACTTCAAAAGTAAAATCTTTCTCTGTTTCATTGTTGAAAATAACAGGAATTGTTTTTTGCATTAAATGACCTCGTTTCTATGTTTTAATAATTTAATTATAACAGAAACGGATTGTGGTATTTTGAAAAGATAAAATTATCGAAGTATTCTATAGATACAGAAAAACTGAAAGGAGCGGAGGTTTGCGGCCGCAGAAAGAGCTCTTTACTCCTTTTGTGAATAATATGACACTACAGATTTTAGAATTATTCGGCGGTATTGGCTCACCTAGAGCCGGACTTAAGAAAATGGGTATCAAAGTAAAGTCGATTGACTATGTAGAAATTGACCCGTTAGCTGTTGCAAGCTATAACGCAATGTTTGCAGACGAACTGGAATATAATACTCAATCAGTTATTAACTGGAATTTAAAGCCAGATATTCTCATACATGGCAGTCCATGCCAAGATATAAGCATTGCCGGGCTTCAAATGGGAGCAGATGAAGGAAGCGAAACACGGTCAAGCCTTATGTGGGAAACAATACGAATCATTCAGCAATTCGGAGAATGGCGACCACCTGTCGTTATTTGGGAAAATGTAAAAGGTGTATTGCACAAACGAATGCGTAAGAACTTTAACCGATACCTTGAAGAGATGGAGAAAATGGGCTATTCAAACAGCTTCAAAATTCTTGATGCTCGTGACTTTGGACTACCACAAGCAAGGGAGAGAGTCTTTACAATCTCTACATTGGGGCAAGCGTTCAATTTTGAAATGCTTAAAACCACTAAAATGAATCATCTTAGCGAGTACCTGCAGGACAATTCGGAAGTAAGCGAAGCCTATACAGTCACTCAACCAAGTATCTTATCTGTTGTTGGACAGAAAGGAATCAAGCGAGCAACTGTTATTGAAGATTTCGCCTATACAATCACCACCAGACAGGACCGAAGCCCGGCGCAAATTATCGACTGCGGGGATCGTTACAGGTATCTCACAGAATTAGAGTGCTGGAGGCTACAAGGATATAGCGATGAAGACTTCTATAAAGCAGCATCTGCTCATGAACGCAGAGGACGCTTTATCATGCCTCTTTATAAGCAGAGTGGCAATAGTATTCCGGTGCCGATATTTGAAAGTATTTTCGAGGTGCTCCTATGAAACGAATACTAAACTATCCAGGTTCTAAATGGAGACTTGCAGATATCATTATAGAGAATATGCCGCCACATACTACTTACATCGAACCATTTTTTGGCAGCGGTGCTGTTTTCTTCTCGAAAGAAGCATCAACGGTTGAAACAATCAATGATTTGAATGAGCGAGTATATAACTTTTTCAAAGTTTGCAGGGAGCAACCGGAGCAGCTGGCAAAACTTGTATATCTAACACCACACAGCAGGCAAGAGCAACAGTTAAGCGATAAAGAGGGCGGAAACGAATTAGAAAATGCTAGAAAGTTCCTAGTTCAATCATGGCAGACTGTTGGAGGAGTCCAAAGGCACAAAAGCGGTTGGCGTTCAAATATTGATAAGATGGGCGGAAAACTTCATGAGTGGAACGAGATACCAGAAAGAGTTTTAGCGGTAGCCGAACGACTCAAACATGCTCAGATAGAAAATCAAGATGCAGTAAAACTGCTGCAGCGTTACAGCAGAAAAGACGTTTTCGCATATGTTGACCCTCCATATTTGCTGAGTACCAGAAAAGGCAGATATTACGAAACTGACATGGAGGACGAGCAGCAGCCGGAGCTTTTAGAGGTCCTTAGAGATTTCAAAGGAAAATTCATCCTATCGGGGTATGACAATGAACTGTATAACGATATCCTGAAAGATTGCTACAAAGTTTATATCAATGCTCAAGCAGAAGCCGGCCAGAGTCGCACAGAAGTATTATGGATGAACTACGAGCCAAGCGGTCAAATGACTTTACTATAAAACTGCGTATATTAATTAAAAGCTAGGAGGAAACAATCAATGAAATTGAATCCAAAAAACATTGAAATATTAACACCAGACCAATTTAAAATGGTCGCCTCTGATAAAATGACGGTTACGAGCAAATCTGTGACTGTCAGCGCCTCATTAGTCAAACAAATGGGATACCCGGAATATGTTCGTTTATATCTCGATAGAATAGAGAAGCAATTATTTATTGTTTCTTGTGAACGGGAAACAGAGGGTGCTCGTAAATTTTATAAATCGAGTGCCAAATCAAAGACAGCTCTATTCGCCAGTGCTAAGTTAGCGAAAGTGTTGGCAGAAGTTGGAGGTTTTGAAATAACCAAAGGAAAAGCGAGATTTGACGCAGAGAGCGTCGAAGGAAGAGAGAATGCATTAGGCTTTGATTTAAGCAAACCTAAATAATTATAAAGGAATGAAGGTAGATGGGAGAACATACTCAGATTATCGAACTTGGTGATAGCACGATTAGGAAATTAGCAAAAGAAGTTCATGAACTAAATTTAGCTGAAAAGAAGAGAATCAGAGATAACGCTTATCACAATACTAAATTGTTGATGAGTAACTATCATCTTTTGAAGGCGCATTGCGATATCATAAACGAACAAATCTCTGGTGACTTGCTTAGCGGGATTTGGGGAGATGATAGATTCCAATTATCTACCTTGATGGAGAATAAAGCAAAAACATCAAAATTAATGAATCATGTAGATAGAGCGTTGGAGGAGTTCGAAAGAAAGAATCCAGAAGGATATACCATGTTGAAAATGAAGTATCTGAATAAGAATAAATTGAGCGACGTGGATATTTCCGTAGCATACGGCACTGAAAGAAGCGTTGTTACAAAGAAACTAAAACATCACTTACGACAATTATCAATAATACTTTTCGGAGCAGAAGTAATTATAGCTGATTTCTGATGCACATTTCGTGCACACATGATGCACATATTCCGTGTTATTATGCTAGTATCAAATAATTTGAATTTCTCTAGTACGAATACAAATTATTGAAAAGGAAGAGTTATCTATAGATTATTCTACTCACAAAATAAAATAATCGTCTTATAGATGTTTCTCCTTGAGCTTCTGCTGCTATCTGCGGAAACAGAAACAGCAGCGAACGACTCAGCATCGTTACACACGAGGCTATCCGGCTGAGCGGAGGGCATCGTATAACAAGAGTAAGATCGCTTAAACAGCGGTCTTTTTCTTTTATAGAAAATTAAAAACATAGATACAGGAGAGGGGCGATTATACGAAGAAAGTAAACCCATTTTATCAATCAAAGAAATGGATAAAAAAGAAGAATAAGGTGCTAAGAAAATATAAATATGAATGTCAGGAATCATCGCGCTTTGGTAACAGGGTCCTTGCTGATGTTGTTCATCATATTTATCCATTAGAAACTTATCCGGCGTTAGCTTTAGTTGAATGGAATCTATTGCCATTGACGAATGAGAAACACAATTCTTTTCACAGTAGAAAAGATCATTCAATCACTAAAGCTGGTAGATACTGGCAGCGAAAAAGAAAAAAAGAATTTGAAGAGTGGAAGAAAAATAATAGCCCCCCTTCAGTTTGAAAATAAAAAATGAGCAATGAGAACCGAGGATGAGGACTTCTTCCCCCCACGAGGCAATTTTAGAAAAAAGGGGTGTGAGGGAGAAAAAAGAAGGAATCGAGGTGATGAAATGGCAAAGATAAAAAGCAAACGAACGTTGAAAAATAGCGTGGTTCGGTCAATGGAGGAGCTAGGAAAGTATAAGAAAGAGTATGAGATAATTATTGACATTTTTGTAGATTTATTGGATCAATACCAACATCTTTACAATGAGTTTGAAGCTTCTTCTTATAAAATTACAGCTGACTATACAAACAAAGCCGGGGCGACAAATGAAAGAAAAGTTCCTTTGGTTACAGCCTTAGAAAGTCTAAGGAAAGATATTATGAACTATTCTGATCGATTATGCTTAAACCCTAAAGCATTGAATGAAACTAAAAATAAAAAGCCAGCCAGTTCGTCGCCATTTAGTTCATTAATGAAAAATCTGTAATGGATATCACTAAAATCGATTCCCCTCATTTTTCGGTTGCTATAGAATACGCGACGGCGATTGTCGAAGGAAGAAAGACAGCTTGCCAAGAAAACCGTCAAGCAGCTCAACGATTTCTTGACGATTTAAAGCGTGATGATTTGGAGTTCCGGCAGAATCAATTTGATTTTGTAATCAATTTTATTGAAAAAGGAATCACACACCAGCAAGGAGAAGATTTGTCTGGCCGTTCATTAAGAGGTACACCTCTTTATTTACAACCATGGCAGAAGTTTATCATTGTTAATTTGCTAGGCTTCTTTTTACCCGGTACGAACATACGTCGTTTTAGAGAATCATTGTTGATGATTGCACGGAAAAATGGAAAGACTGCATTTGCCAGTGCGTTGGGCGAAGCCCTTTCAGTTATTGAAGCGCGCTCCGGAAGTAAGCTGTATATCCTTGCCAATAGCTTAACACAAACAATGGAGTCTTTCGGATTCCTAAAATATAACATTGAAAGATTCGACGACACAGCATTTCAGATTCGAGATAATAACCAAGAACATTCCATCACAGCCGATTTTGGTGAGGATGGTTCTTTTTATATTCGAGCCTTGGCAAACGATCCAAAACGGCTTGATTCTCTTAATAGTAATTTGTTAATACTTGACGAGGTTCATACGTGGAAGTCAGCAAAACAGTATATTTTAATGAAGAATAGCCAGAAGGCTTACAGAAATAAATTGTTGATTGCCATTAGTACCGCCGGAGATATCCCCAGCGGATTCCTAGCGAATCGCTTGAAATATTGTCAGAGTGTTTTAACTGGTACGATCACCGATGATGAATACTTTATTTTTATTTGTAAAGCCGATCAAGATGAAAAAGGAGAAGTAAAAGAATATACTGATCCTAAAATTTTAGAGATGGCTAACCCATCGATGGGTGTATCGGTTTCTTTAGACGATTTAAAAAGGGATGCAGAACTGGCTTTAAACGATCCTCAAACACGAGGCGAATTTTTCAATAAGACATTGAATATTTTCACTTCATCTATGTTGGCCTATTTTGACATTAATGAATTTATTCATAGTAACGATCAGTATGGTTGGACGCTAGAAGAACTACTAAAGAAAAAAATCAAGTGGTACGGCGGAGCAGATTTATCAAAAATGCACGATTTAACAGCAGCTGCTTTATATGGTTCTTTCGACCATGATGGGAAAGAAATTGATATTGTAATCACCCACGCGTTCTTCCCGGTTGTAAATGCAACAAAGAAAGCGGAAGAAGATGCTATACCGTTATTCGCATGGAAAGATGATAAACAACTTACTATGTCTAATACTGCAACTACTAGTTACGATGATATTGTTAACTGGTTTATTAACATGAGAAAAAAAGGATTCAAAATTGCGAAAGTTGGTTTTGATAGAAAATTTGGCCGTGAGTTCTTCCAAAAAATGAAGAAAGCAAAATTCAAAATAGTGGATCAACCGCAATATTTTTGGAGAAAGTCAGAAGGGTTCCGGCGTATTGAACTAAAAGTTAAGAATACAGAGTTTTATTATTTAAACAATGAATCATTTGAATATTGTGTTCAAAATGTCAGAGCAATAGAGAAAACAGACGACATGATCCAATATGAAAAAGTAGATGGTGATAATGGTAATATGCGAATTGATATTTTCGATGCTGCCGTCTTTGCCTGCTGTCAAATGTTAGAAGACACCGGAAAATCCGGCATGGCTGACTACTTAGAGAATTAGGAAAGGAAAGATGAACATGGGATTTTTTAACCGTATCAGAGGAAAGATAAAAATTAGATCAGAGCCAGAAGAAAAACCGTCGGTCGGGTATTTTCTTTCAGAAGAGGCAAAAAATTTGCTTGTTCCCGGCTATACAAGATTAAGTGATAATCCAGAAGTTCGGATTGCTGTTGATAAGATTGCGGACCTTGTTTCTAATATGACTATACACCTGATGGAAAATACAGATAAAGGTGATATCAGAATAAAGAATGAATTATCTAAAAAAATTGATATTAACCCTTGTCAAAATATGACACGTAAAAATTGGGTTTACTGGATTGTAAAAACGTTACTTTTAGAAGGTGATGGGAATTGTGTTGTATTCCCATCAATCGAAAGAAATATCATAAAAAATTTGGTTCCGTTGTCTCCTTCAAAGGTTAGTTTTATTGAAGACATGGGAACCTATACTATTTTATATAATGGAAATCAATATTTTAGTCCAGAAGATGTCCTTCATTTTGTAATCAATCCAGATCCGGAAAAGCCGTGGTTAGGTACTGGCTATCGTCTTACATTAAGGGATATAACTAGTAATTTGAAGCAAGCAACGGCAACAAAAAAAGCGTTCATGAGTAGCGAGTATATGCCGAATGTCATTATAAAAGTTGACAGCGATGTAGATGAACTAGACTCAGAAGAAGGGCGCGAAAAGCTGGAAGATCGTTACTTGAAACGATCGAAAGCCGGAAAACCGTGGATCATTCCAGCGGACCTTTTAGAAGTTCAGCAAGTAAAACCGCTAACGTTGAAAGATATTGCTATCAATGAAGCTGTTGAACTTGATAAAAAAACCGTGGCCGGTATTCTTGGTGTGCCTTCTTTCTTTTTGGGAGTAGGGGCATACAACAAAGATGAATACAACAATTTTATCACTACAAAAATAATGTCAATCGCTCAAATTTTGCAGCAGACATTAACAAAAGGTCTGTTGACAAACCCTTCATACTTTTTCAGGTGTAATTCAAGAAGTTTATACGCCTATGATGTGGAAACTTTGGGTAATCTAGGGATGAATATGTACACTCGTGGGCTGGCAACAGGTAATGAGGTTCGGGGGTTAGTAGACTTTAATCCACTTGATAAATTGGATGAACTAGTCATTTTAGAAAACTATATTCCGGTCGGTATGATCGGGGAGCAAAAAAAATTAAATGGAAATGAGGTGGAAGAGTGAAAGTTAGATCAGGAATAAAACAATATAGAAGTATCAGCACAGACATTCAAACCAGAAGCGAAGAAACCAGCGAAGAAAAAAGAATTGCTGCTTATTTCGCTATATTTAATAAAGAAACTGAATTATGGCCGGGGGCTTTTGAAGAGGTTGCTCCAACAGCTTTTGGGAACATTGGGGATGTTCGTGGTCTTTTCAATCATGATACAGGAAAAGTATTAGGTCGAACTAAATCTAATACATTAACTTTACAAGTAGATGAAAAAGGATTGTACGGAGAAATTATTGTCAATGAAAATGATTCTGAGGCTGTCAATCTTTATGAGCGAGTAAAACGAGGGGACATAGATCAATGTTCGTTTGGATTCGAGATTGTAAAAGAGCATGAAGAATGGCGCGAAGATGGTTCTGTAAAATGGACGATTGAAGAAGTTGAATTGTTTGAAGTGTCTATTGTTGCCTTTCCAGCTTATCAAGACACAATAGCGGAGGCAAGGCAGCAACAATTTAAAAAAATAAGTGAATCGCGTATGGCGGCAAAAAAACAACAATTGAAGGAGAGAATAAAAAATGGCATTAAGAAAATTAGTTATCGGGAAAAAACTTAGAGAGTTAAAACCAGCGTTGAAGGATGTTAGGTCAGTATTATCTGGTTTTTCTAAACGTGAAGGAGAACTAGAGGCGGCAATCGAAGAGGCTTCAACAGATGAAGAAATGAAAGCAGTTGAAGAAGAAGTAGAGCAGTTAGAAAAGGAAATCGAAGAGAAAAAAACAGAAGAAACTGAGCTAGTCGAAGAAATTGAGCAGCTGGAAGAAGAGCTAGCAGAATTAGAAGAGCAGCAACGAGCTGTATTAGGAGAAGGAGCGAAAAGAAATATGCCAAAAACACAACAAGTAAGAACCGTCCAAGAAACAGGAGGGGCAATGACTGTCAGACAATCATTACAAGTTCCGGAAGTTCGAGATTTCTATACAAATATCATGAATGCCATGAGCGAGAAAAGAGCTTTAACGGATGTTGAAAAGACAATTCCGGAAATTGTTCTTGATCGTATAGAATCTAAACTTGGTGACTACAGCGTTCTGTATAGCGAAGTAACCGTAGAACCAATTAAAGGAAAAGGGCGTGTGATGCTTGCTGGCGACATTCCGGAAGCGTTCTGGATTGAAATGACAGGAGCACTTAAAGAAATTGATGATGAATTTGATTTTACAGAATTGGATGGTTTTTCTTTAGCTGGATATGTGCCTGTTCCAAACAGTATCATTGAAGATTCTCTAATCAACCTTGCTGCATTTGTAGAAAAACGAATCGCTCAGGCAATCGCCAAAGCGCTGGATAATGCTATTTTGAATGGGAAAGGCGCTACGGATAAACAACCGGAAGGGATCATTCCAAAAATCGTAGCTAATAACAAGAAAACTTCTGATGGATCACTTGCAGATATTGTTTCACATTTAGGGCTAGTAGATGTTGATGGAACGGGTGGCGAAGTAGTATCTGTAATGAATCGTGTTACTTATTACAACAGAATTTTGCCGCAAACGATCACAACGACTGACGATGGTCGAACAGTAGCCGGAAATGTCAGCAATCCTAATATTGCTGGTGTAAGAACCATCTTATCAGCTCATATGAAAACAGATGAAATTGTGTTGGGAGACTTAAAACAATATTTACTTTCTGAGCGCGCTAGTATTCGTCTTGAATCTTCTACAGATGTCAAATTCATTGAGGATCAAACCGTATTTAAAGGCGTAGGGCGTTACGATGGTAAGACAATTAAAGAAAAGTCGTTTGCATTGGTTACTATTCAAGACGTACCAGGATCATAAGAAGGAGAGGGTAGAGCCATGTATAGCGTACTGAAAAAATTTCGGGATTTAACCGATAATAACAAAGTTTATGAACAAGGTGAAATTTATCCAAGAGAAGGTCACGAGCCGAAACAAGCACGAATTAAACAGCTGTTAGCGAATGATAATAAAGGGCGTGCAGAAGTATTGAAGGGTTCGCCCATCATTGAAAAAATCGAAGAAGGAGCAGCAGATCCGGAGCTATCAATTGATGAAGTAAAAGATGGTGTTGAGTGATGGGAAAGGAAGAGAGTCAAGCATTGACTTTGCTTAAAATGAACTTAGGAATCTCTAAAGAAAATAGAGATTCCTATTTGTCTGCAATCATTGAAGGCGTTAAAACGGAAATGAAAGATAAAGGTGTTACCCTCAGTGATGAAAATTCTGATCATCTTATGTTTTTAGTAGATTTTGCTGCTTGGCGGTATCGATCAAGAGGCGAAGGGATTCTTCCGAGAAATCTCCAGTTTAGAAAGCACAATCTAATTATAAAATATGGTGGTGTGAGTAATGAATAATACGTGGGATGATGAAGTTACGCTAATTAAAGAAGTGTATAAATTAGATGAAGCCGGCCAGCTAGTCTATGATGCTATCGGTCAGCCAATTCAAGATACGGACAAGAAAGAAAAAGTTTGTTGTTATGAAAAACCAATCAGCCGGTCAGAGCATTATGCAGCTGGTCAAAATGACATTCAAGTTCTTTACTTGCTTGTTGTTCATCCGTATGAGTATGAGGGAGAAACCACAGTCATTTATAATGATCAGCGGTTGCATATTGAAAAAACCTATTTAATGAATGCAGAAGAAATCGAGTTAACCTGTATTGAAAAATTAGGTGATCAGTAATGACAACAACCGACAATCTGACAGCTGCGATTGTAAATGAATTGAGAACTTATACTGAAGAAGTTCAAAAAGATATTGATGCAGCAGCGGAAAAAATCACGAAAGAAGCCGCTGATAGGTTAAAGGCAGATAGCCCCAAACGAACAAAAAAATATTCAAAAGGATGGCGAGTTAAAAAAGTATCGAATGGTGGAGAGAATAGTTTTTCATGGATTGTTCATAATGCTACACGTTATCAGCTTACCCACCTTTTAGAACGTGATCACGCTTTAAGAAATGGTGGGAGATCAACAGCGACAAAACATATTGAACCAGTAGAAGCGGAAGCTGTTCAAGAGTTTATCCAAGCTGTAGAAGGAGCGATACGCCGATGAAGTTAGAGGAAATAAAAAAGATACTAGATTCTACAGGCTTACAGGTTGCTTACCGTCAATGGGAAAAAGGGAAGGTTCCTAACCTTCCCTATATTATTTATTATCAAGAAAATACGGATAATTTCACAGCGGATAATCACGTTTTTCATAAAGGTATAAGAGTATCCATCGAGTTGTATTCTAATTTGAAAAATATTCTTGCTGAAGAGGCTATAGAAAAAATTTTTGATGAAAACAAAATCGAATGGGAAGCATCCGAAACCTATATAGAATCTGAAAGAATGTACTTAGTTTTATATGAAACTACAATTTAGGAGGAAAAAGGAATGAGCGAAAATAAAGTAACTTTCGGGTTAGAAAATTGTCATTACGCCCCAGCAACAATTTTACCGGATGGAACAATGACATACGAAGAGCCGATACCGTTTCCCGGCGCGGTTGATTTAACACTAGATGTAAATGGTGACTTAATAGAATTTGAGGCGGACAACATTGTTTACTATACTTCAGCTGACAATAAAGGCTATACAGGGAAATTAAATATGGCGTTGATCCATGATCATTTTCTAGTTAGTTGTTTAGGTGAAGAACTGGATACGGAGGATGGCGTACAAACAGAGCGCTCAAATGCTTTAACAAAGCCGTTCGCGCTTATGTTTCAATTTGAAGGTGATAAAAACGCTGTTCGTCATGTCATGTATCATTGTTCGGCAAACCGTCCATCTATCGGAAGTGCTACTGGTAAGAATCCAAATACTAGTGAGCTGGATTTTAATGCTACACCTCGGCCAATTGATAAAGCAGTAAAAACTAAAACGACCGGAACAACGAAGCCGGAAATTTATGATAATTGGTTTAGTGCTGTTTATGAGAAAGCTCAGAAAGCGCCGGGGGCTTAAGTATGGAAAAAACAATTTATGTTGATGATCGCCCCATCCGATTAAGAACCAGCGCGGCAATGTCGATCGTTTATAAAAATCAATTTGGCAGTGACTATTTCGCTGACTTGATGAAGTTAGCAAAAGTTTTTGATGTTCCCGAAGATGAAGAAAGAAAAGGGGAATTGAGGCTTCTATCTGTTCAGTTGCTCAAAGAGAAAGCGGCCAAGCTAAATATATCAAAACATTCAAAGATGAATAAGGGCGAATTAGTCAAAGCGATTCTTAACGCTGAAAAACCACAAGACTTTGATTTGCAAAAACTTTCATTTGAGTATCTAAATAATTTAGATTTGATGGTTATTTTTAATATTTTGTGGACAATGGCAAAGATGGCAGACAGAAACATTCCGGAGCCTTTCACTTGGCTGGATGATTTTGAGGCAATGCCGATCGAGATTATTTTGCCGGAAATCAAGGAACTTTTAGAAAGTAGCATTAGAACAAGAAAAAAGTAAATGACGAAATGAGTTCAAGCGATGAAGTATTAACCGTGGATTCATTTCTTTTTATTTGCAAAGAAATAGGGCTGTCTTTTGCAGAACTAGAAATCATGGATATAGGGCAATGTCTTGATTATGTACAGCAGTGGATCGATGAAAAAACAGCGGAAATAAATCCGGCTGGTACTCCTTCAGTGAGAAAAGCCGGTCAGACAGATTTCGATAGCTTTTAAAGGTAGGTGAGAAAATGGCTGGAAAAAAAATCAATGGTATAACGATTGCTTTGGATGCAGACACTAAAGGCGTAACGAGTGGCCTGAAAGATATTACGACCCGATCCACGAAAGTGTCAGCAGAATTGAAACAGGTTGAACGTCTTCTGAAATTGAACCCAAATAGTACGGAGCTTTTAGCCCAAAAGCAGCAGCTACTAAGCGAACAAGTAGCAACTACTAGCGATAAACTGAAAGCATTGAAGGGGGCGCAAGATGATGTAACAGCTGCATATCAAAACGGCGACATTGGAGCGGAACAATATCGAGCATTTCAGCGTGAACTAGTTACCACAGAAGGCGCGTTGGAAGGCTATAAAAATCAATTGCAGAATATGCAAGGTGAACAGGATAAACTAGGACAAAACACTAGCCGTCTTGATTCCCTTTTCCAAGCTACCGGATCATCTATTGAAGATTATCAGGATGTTTTGGGATCACGTCTTGTAAATGCAATAAAAAACGGTACAGCAAGTTCAGATGATTTGGAAGTAGCGATAAACAAAATAGGTAAGAGCGCGCTTGGAAGTGAAGTAGATATTGGCGCAATGAAAGAAGCGTTAGATAAAGTAGATGATGGCGGTTCTATCGAAAGCGTACGAACAGAATTAGAAGGGTTGTCAACTACAGCAGATACTACAGGAGAAGCCCTAAACAATATGGGGGATGGGATTGCATCTGGAAATTTAATGGATGCAGCAGATAAACTTTCAGCGGTTGGCGATAAGTTGAAAGAGTTTGCCGGGAAAGCACAAGACGCGTTCCGAGAGGTAGACGAAGGTGCTGACATTATCATCACTAAAACCGGAGCGAGCGCTGAGGCTATAGACAGCATGTCCGAAACTTATAAAAATATTACCAATAATTTACCAGTTGATTCTTTTGCAGATGTCGGGTCGGCAGTTGGTGAAATGAACACCCAATTTGGGTTCATGGATGATCAGCTACAGGATTCAACAGAATATCTTTTGAAGTTCGCAAACATCAATGAAGCAGATGTTAGCCAATCAGCTATTAATGCAAAACAGGCAATAGAAGCATATAAGCTGGAAAGTGGTGATTTTGGGTCAGTATTGGATTCTGTTACACAAACGGCACAAGCAACAGGCCAGTCAGTAGATAATTTATTTGATAAGACTATAAAAGGGGGACCACAATTAAAAGCATTGGGTCTATCTTTTGGTGAAAGTACCGCTTTGATGGGAAAATTTGAACAATCAGGGATTGATAGCGGAAAAATGCTGTCATACTTATCTAAAGCACGTGCTGTGTATGCAAAGGACAATAAAACTTTAATTGAAGGGCTAGAAGAAACAAGCCATAAAATGAATAATGCTACAAATGAAACAGAAGCGTTTAAAATTGCTACTGAAGTATTCGGTCAAAAAGGTGCTGGCGTGATGGATGATGCCTTAAAACGTGGTGCCCTGAATTTCGATGGTTTATCAGAAGCAGCGGCGAATGCAAATGGACTTGTCGGGCAAACTTTTGACGATACACTGGACCCAATCGACCGCCAACAAGTAGCAATGCAGAACGTAACAAACATTATGGCGGAATTCGGTGGAATGATTGCGGAAGTAGTAGCGCCAATTTTAGATACATTGATGCCGATCATTCAGCAATTTGCAGACTGGTTTACCAACATACCCGGGCCAGTAAAACAATTTATTGTTATTTTAGGGGGATTAATTGTGCTTATCACTTCCTTAGCGCCGATAATTACGGCAGTGATGGCGATAATTACCGCCGGACTTGGCGGAGCAATATTACCAATGATAGCCGGAGTTATAGGAGTTGCAGCAGCTATTACGGCCGCAATTGCCATTTTCCAGAATTGGGGAGCAATTTCTGATTGGCTAGGTGAAAAATGGGAATCATTTGGTTCGTTTATGGGAGAATTTTGGAACGGCTTGAAGGATGGAGCCGGGAATGCCATTGGTGGTATTGCTGACTATTTCACCCAAAAAATGAATAATATCACTGATGGTATTAATGACAAAATAGGGGTAATCAGAGATTTGTTTTCAAAACTTAAGCTAAAGTTTCCGGATATTCAATTGCCTAAATTGCCGTCGTTTGGTTTAAAAATGAGTACAAAGAAAATTTTCGGTAAGGAGATTTCTTACCCATCGGGCTTAGATGTTAAATGGTTTGCTAAAGGTGGTATTTTAACCAAGCCAACTATTTTCGGCAAGGCTGGGGGGCAGCTGCTAGGTGGAGGCGAGGCCGGACAGGAAGCAATCGCGCCACTTGATAAGTTAATGGGATATATCAGAACGGCAGTGTCAGAAGCTAATGGAGGTGGTGACGAAATCCATTTACACTTGAGTGCATTTGGGAGTTTGCCTAAATCTGTTATGGATGAAATGGCCGAATATTTAGTCTACAAGTTTACAGATATCAAGAAACAGAAAAGTCCTTATGATTCGGGGTGGGTGTGATGCATGAAGTAATGCAAGAAGGAACATTTCTTTTTAATGATCAACATAGCGAAGAAATAGGCTGCTATATTAGGGAACGCCGCAAAAAGATTAAGGGAAAAAGAATCGTAGAAATGAAAGAGGTACACGGAAAAAATAAACTTGTTCCGATTGATAAAGGGTATTACACAAATTCTACTCTTTCATTATCCTGTTTTTGCTTGGTTCCATCTTATGATGATTTATATTTTATTGAAAATGAGGTATCAGCATTTTTAGACACTGCCGGGGAATATGTTTCATTTACGCCGTTTTATGATCCTCACTATATTTATGAAGTGATCAACAATAACGAAATTAGTTTTGAAGGAACACGGGGGAGTAAGCTCGCTGTTCCTTTTTCTTTTGAACTGTCAGTTGCACCTTTTAAATATCGTAAGACTGGTTTAGACCCTCAAACTTTTTTTGAAGCATTTGAACTAGAAAATCCGGAAAAATATTATTCAGAACCTTATATGAAAATATATGGATATGGTGATATTACTGTTTATGTGAATGGTGTGCCGTTTGTATTAACGGCCGTAGATCAATTTATAGAGATAGACAGTGATTCAGATATCTTAGAAGTATATAAAGAATCGGATGGTGTGATTACAAACCAGAATCATAAAATGGTTTCTGCTGACTTTCCTTTCTTTTCGCCGGGCTGGAATGTAGTGGAATGGAAAGGGAACGTGGAAAAAATAGAATTGAAAGGTAGGTGGCGAGCGAGAGCATGATACCAATTTTATATGAGCCAAAAGAATCAAGTTTTAATCATAATGGGTTAGGTAAATTAGCTGACTGTATCAGCTGTTATGTTGATGAAGAAAGAAACGGACAAAATGAAGTAATTCTAACATTTCCAATTACTACTAAAAAAAGTGAGTTTCTACAAGAGAACGGCTATCAAATAAAGGCAAAAGCAAACGATTTAGATGAAGCGAATGTTTATGTGATATATAAACACGATCAAGATATGTCTACAGGCATTTTGACGGTTCGAGGAATAAGCCGGGCAGTATCAAAGCTCAAAGGCCGCTCAATTAAGCGGTTGACTATTGAAAGCAAAAACGGAGCGCAAGCCATGCACATGGTACGCGCTGCCATGGATAGAGATACAGATATCGAATTCTATTCAGATGTTGCTACAATATCAAGTACAGAATTTGAAATCACGAATCCGCTCAATTGTATAGGTGGATCACAAGGTTCTTTATTACAGAATTGGGGCGGCGAAATTAAACATGAGCCGTTTAAAATCTCGTTACTGAAGAACCGTGGTAGAGAAAATGTTACGACAATCCGTTACGGGAAAAATCTAGCTGGATTAAGTATTGAAACAGATTTTGACAGCTTATTAACAAGAATCTTTCCATATGCTGATTTACAGAACAGCGAGGGAGAAACGGAACGAATATGGGGAACCCAAGTAGACAGTCAATATATTAATAATTATGACGATATACGAACGGACCTTATTCAATTTACAGAAGAACAAGGCGTAACAGATTTAGCTACGTTAAATAAAGTAGCAAGTAAATATTTTACTTCCTTAAATCCGGGAATAGATTTACCTAAATGCACAATTAAAGCAAATATATCTCAAATTCAAGAATCTGGAAGGACAGAGAAATTTAAGGATTTAAGGAAAATCGGTTTATGTGATACGGTGACTGTTTATTATAAGCGCTTTGATATAAAGATCACTGCGAAAGTAAACAAAATCCGGTATAACAGCTTATTGGAGCAAGTAGAAGAATTTTCGGCTGGCAGTGAACAATATACCTTTTTTCAAGCTCAAAACAATCAAATTACTGAGACGTTGAAGCAAATTCCGAGTAAGCAATATGCTAGCTCATTTATCGAAGTTGTTACACAAATAATATCTGGAAACGATGGCGGGAATGTCGTTTGGTGGCCGAAGAACCGACCAACTGATTTATTTTTTATTGATACAGATGATTTGGAAACAGCTAAACGAGTGCTGAGAATCAATAAATCAGGTATTGGATTCTCGTCAAATGGCTGGAAGCCTGAAAATTTTGATACTGCTTGGACGATGGATGGGAAATTTGTGGCTGATTATATTCAACTAGGTACATTAATGGGTATTTTAATCAAAGGTTGTGAGTTTCAAACTATAAGTGACCGGGCGATGATACGTATAAAGGACGGTAGAATCGACTTCATCAATAAAGAAGATGGTGGAACATTCGGAACAATAACACCTGCTTTCCAAAGTGGAACTGATGGGTTAATGATTGGAATAGATGAAGGTGATTTTCTTAGTATAGGGATGAACCCAAGTAGTTCAGCTAGTTCACCACCAATTATCGAAATTCCAAAGGAAAGTACACATAGCAAACCGATATTAAACCTGAGAGGCGAAATAAATATCACTGGAAAACTAACCGTAAATGGGAATAATGTTACTGGTGGTGGGTCCGGTGGAGGAGTAATACCACCAGAGCTAACAACCGAGCAAGAGAAAAATGCTTGGCAAATTTGGCAGTTCTTCAAAGCGAAAGGATGGACGGAAGAGGCCATTGCCGGGATGCTTGGTAATATGCAAAGTGAATCAGGAATCATGCCCGACATTGACGAGATATCGGGTGGTGGCGGCTATGGTTTAGTCCAGTGGACACCTAAGAGCAAGTTGGTTAATTGGTGTAATGAAAAAGGATTAGACTACCGCACACTTGATGCACAATGTCAAAGAATCCAATGGGAAGTAGAAAATAATGTTCAGTGGTTTGCGAATCCGCAGCGACCAGATTTGACAGACATTTCTTTCGTTCAGTTCACTAAATTAACAGACGTAAAATTAGCTGCTGATTACTTTATAGCATTCTATGAACATCCAGCCGACCCATTCCAGCCGATCAGACAGACACAAGCCCAATACTGGTATGACAAGCTGAAAAACTTAAGCAGTGGTACAGACGGTTGGCAGAATCCAGTGAGATCAGCGTACACGGTAACCCAAGAATGGGATGACCCCGATTATTGGAGCGGTGGAGCGGTGGGAATCCATGGAGGAATCGACCTAGCTTCTGCTGGTGGTGCTAAAGTGCCTATTTTCGCCGCGTACGCTGGAACAGTTATCACTCGAACAACTGATAGCGTTGGTGGTAATTATATTGTGATTGATCATGGTAACAGCTATTGGTCCTATTACGGACACCTTGACAGCTTCAATGTATCGCAAGGTCAAACAGTCACGAATGCTGATCAAATTGGAATTATGGGATCAACCGGAGGGTCAACGGGTGTTCATTTACATTTCGAGGTCTGGAAGGGATCACAGTGGAACCGAATAAATCCACGTGATGTTATTAGTTTTTAAATAGAAGAAAGGAGGAAAATAATTGACAATATATAAAATGAATCTAAGCACTACCGAGCCAAATAATAGTGTCGGTATTATCAAAGTTCGGCAATACGACAGCGAAACACAAATATTTGAAGCTACAATAACTGAGAACAGCAAACCTGTTGATTTAACTGGCTTGACTGTTCTTTTTTGTGTTCGAGCAAGTCCAGTCACAGGCTTAGGGCTATCTGAACAACTTGTAACAGATATCGATTTCGAAAATGGAATAGTACGCCATACGCTGACAGATTATGATATGCAAAATGTCGGACTAAATAAAGCATACTTTGCATTCAGAACAACAGAAGATAAGGTTGTACGTTTCAAACATCAATTTTCTACAAAAGACTTTCCTTATACTGTTATGCCTAGCATCTTTTCTGAGGGGATAAAAGATAGTAACTACATTTGGACATTCGAAGAAATTCTAAGGTACTTTCAAGAGTGGGTTCAGGAGTCAATGAAAACTTATGATGATTGGTACATCGCAGCACAAGAAGAACTCGAAAGAATTATTGCTGAATTTAATTCTTGGATAGCAGCAAACCAAGATATTTATGATGAATGGATTTCAGATCAGAAAGCTGATTTCATGGACTGGCTACTAGGAAATAAAAGTGATTTTACAGATTGGTTTGAATCCATTCGCGATATTTTAGATGAAGATGTCGCTGGCAACTTGCAGAATCAATTCGATAAGATTAATGCAAATACGGAACTTATCGAAATTGAACATGATGCTAAGAGTTATCCAGCTTTACGAGCGCTATATTGGGAATATGGAATGGCAACTGTACCACTTGGATATGAACTAACAGGGCTGGGCGGAGGCAACGTTCACACCGTCAACTCTTCTGTTGAATACCTTGATAGGTCATCGCTGAAGGTGAGTGTACCACGCTACTACAAACTTGTGAATCCTAAAGTTATTGTGTTGAAGAATGCCGTGAGGTTGATATCTGATCACCGTGTGTTGCAGATTGAGTTTGACAGTAATGTGAATCCAAGCATTAATTTATCTCTTACTGCTGATTTTAAGGGTAAGGTATATGGAAGCGTAGTAGAAAATTCTCATATTGCGAAAATGGTTACATCTCAAACATTACAGAATCCAAATGCATCAACATTTTATGAGCTGAGTCAAGCGCGTGTGGATGGCTTGAAAGAGTTGAACGACGGTAAATTATATACGGTTACAAACTCGACAAATAAGAACATGCTGCAAGTAGAAAAAAAATGGAATGTTGTGGAAGCAATTGACAGGAAATATCCTGAGTTGTTCAAAAATATAGGTGCCATTACTCTAAATGAGAAAGTGGTTGCTACACGTAAGTTTTCTACGATTGTTTCGAATACATGGGGATTTGGTTCAGCAGCTAACAGCTCAAATATCACAATCGCATATGGAAATGGCTCAGCTTGGGAAGGCTTCATCAGTGAATCAAGTTCTACAGTAAAACAGATTTCACTACCTATTCCAGCAAGTTGTATTCAGGATGATGGGTGTATTCATGTTTTGGCTCACGCTGATGCAGCAAACGAAACAACTGTTAGTGCGTTGAGTGTTGATTATACAAACTTAGAAATTCAGTTCAAATACACAGTTTAAAAAGGAGGGAAACAAATGCATAAATTTGTAAAAGGTGATTCAGATTATCACGAATTATTGAATGATAATTTTGATGAATTAGACGGTAATCTCGAAACAAGCAGCAATCAACTTACTGCTGCCTTAAAAGTTGTCACAGATGATTTAACGAACTACGCGAAAAAGACAGAGGTTAAAGCAGACATCGAAGCAGCAACCACAAAAGTCTATCAGAAAACAGCTGTTGGTTTGGGATATGGTGTTACCGCCACACTCACACGGATTGGAAATATCGTGAATCTTAGCATCAATTCGAATCAAACATCTAGTCGTCCGGATGGCAGAGCTAATCTAACTGAGATGATTCCGGCAGGGTTTCGACCTACCAGCTCACAAACGGTTGATGCTCATGCTTATGTTGCGGACAATCTGAACGCAGATAGATACATGTTAATGTTCTTTTACAGCAACGGCAGTATAAGCAGCTTATCAAAGAATATGACAAGCGCGCCTTTGACCATCGCGCTTGCAGCAACATGGTTGACGTCAGATGTAATACCGACATAAAAAAGAAAAATAGGAGAGTGTCACATGGAAAAATATTTCAATTCAATTAGTATGGTTTTTGGGCTGATCGGCGGTGTTGCGGTCAGCTTTTTAGGTGGAATGGATACTATCTTACATGTCATTATGTTTTTAGTAGTAGCCGACTATCTGACGGGAATTGCGAAGGGAATCAAATTGAAAAACTTATCAAGTGCTATTGGATTTGTAGGACTGATGAAAAAGGTGATGATTTTTGTAGTAATCGCAGTCGCAGTTGAGCTTGAAAAGTTAACTGGTAATAGTATTCCTTTACGGGAGGTTGTTATCATGTTCTATATTGCAAACGAGGGGATTTCATTATTGGAAAATATTTCCGAGTTCTTGCCTTTGCCGGAGAAACTCAAACAATATTTTCTTCAAATCAGAGATAGTGTAGAGGAGGATGAATGATGGTTAAAATTATTAATAATTCCGTCTGTCGAGGAGTTGCCGGGGCAAGAGCTTCAGCAACTCCCTCCGGTGTTGTCATTCATAATACAGCTGATAACGCTACAGCAAAGCAGCACATGAACCGTTTAGCAGGAATGTCGGTAGCACAATTGGCAGCTGGATTTGCGCATTATTTCATTGATGAAACAACTGTAGTTCGTACTGAAGATACATTCAATTGCGCATGGCACACTGCAAATGCTAACGGAAATACAAATTTTGTCGGTTATGAGGTTTGCCGTTCTACAGGCGATGAAGCAACATTTTTACAAGCAGAACAGAATACCTTCAAGCAAATTGCAGAAGATATGTTGTTTTGGGGGATGAAGCCAAGCAGAGCAACTGTAATGCTTCATAAAGAGTTTTCTGCTACAGCCTGTCCGCATCGTTCGTGGGAACTTCACGGGAAGGCAACAAATGCTGTCAAAGACTATTTTATTAGTCAAATCAGTAAATACATGACTGGCAATAACACATCAAACAGCAATGATGAAACATCAAATAAAACACAAATTCAGGAGGATGATGAAACGATGGTACTAATTCACGCAGCAGGAGCTATTCACAAATATGAAGCTGGGAAATTGACAACATTGGCAAATAATAAAGAGGTTGATGTTATTCGAGATATTTATAAAGCAAAACATAAAGGTGAAGAAATTCCAGTATTGAAGAAAGATGAAGCTTGGTTGAAACTAGCTAAAGCAATTTCTAAACGGTAAATACTTTATCGTTGAATTTTTTATGATAAAAGATAAACTAAAATTATGAAGAGGGAAACTTCATAACTATCTCGTTAGTCGTCTCTCCGGAGGCGGCTTTTTTGTTTACATTTTTTCATCAAAAAAGCAAAGTGTTAACGTGGTACTATGCTGGTTAATCCTATTTTGAAAAAAGTGGCAAAATTTAAAAATAGAAGGTTGCAAACAAAAGAGGGCACTTCTAATTAAAGAAGTGTCCATCAATTTTATTATTTTCGTACTGTAACAATATAAAACGTATGTCCAGTTGATCGCTGATGAGTCATACCTGCATTTTGTGCGGCAGTCTTGGTGCTGTAGTGAACGCTAGAATGTCCCTTGTTACAAGACCAATAATAGCTATAAGATGCAGCTTCATACTGTTTAGCAAGAGAGAATAAACCAATACCAGTGAACAATACAGCAACCATTACAATTGCTATGCAATAAGCTTTCTTTTTCATAAAATACCTCCTTCCATTGATACTGAACATTATATATTACTGTCAAAAAGTAATCAATATTCGGTATTATCATAAATAGAATGGAGAGCTAGCCATAATAAAGATATCAGGTTTGACTTTCGCCTAACGAGTTTTCGTATTAGACCAATTTTTCATTTTCTGATTGATTATTTGACAATTTTTCTTCTAAAGAAGTGGCTTCTTCAAAGATGATTTTACTAAAATTAATAATATCTTCTTCTGTCTGCTTAGTTCTCATCAACAGCTCTGAATAGCCTTTGATTATTGTGAGTGAAGATATTAATTCTGAATCTTCCATCTGTGTCCCTCTTTTCGTAATGATATATGACCTATTTTAACTAGGTTATCAGTTTTTTTGGTATTTTCAAAGCTTTTTTTGTTTAATTGTAAAAAAAGTTGATATAAAATTATATTTAGTCTACAATATATTTCAAGGAGGTGTTTATATATGAAAAAGAAGGTTAAAGTAATAGCAGCATTGCTTCTATTCGTCTTGGGTTTATGCGTTCTTGTTCCTCAAAAAGGGGAAGCCGCTTCATACCGATACTATTGGAGATGTAATCAAGGTCATTATTCTTCTCCCACGGCTAGTTATGCAACAGCGAGCAACGGGGGATACCAACATCAAAGAGCTACAGGACACGGCTATTCAGTTCTTGTTCAACCCTAATATCAATGATTTAATCCACTTCATTCATGGAGTGGATTTTCTTTTTTAAAAGCCATTTTAACAATTAAAATGAATACCCTTTGAATACCCTTTTAAGGATATCCAAAGCATTTGACTTCTTCGGAAAACTAGGGAAATACTTATATAACGGCATTTTTCTAATAACTTCCATTGTCTGCAACTTTAATTATAGATGCTTTTGGGCAGTTTCAGGATCGAGGTAGTCAATACCGTCCAATCATTTTTGTACAGGATGAACACCAAAAGAAAATTGCTGAGAAGTCAAAGAGACAGCTGATTGAGTCGGGGAAATATAAGCAGCCGATTGTAACCGAAATTCAAGCTGCAAAGACATTCTGGCCCGCTGAAAATTATCATCAACAGTTTTATAAAAAGCAGCCGAAGAGGTACAAGCGAATAAAACGTGCACGTCAGCAGCTTTTGGTTTATCAAAATTTAAAAAGAAGGATTCAAATGGGAATAAATGGGCAGGAATAAAATTCTACATGTTTTTTCCATAGTTAGTCTATAAAGGGATTTACTAAAGCGTGCTGTTCCTTTTCCTGGCTAGAAAACTGTCGTTGAGCACTGATGATTTCAACCGCATTGGGTGCTGTATAAACATCAAGTTTGTGGTCGATTTCTTTTAGGTTATTTTCTAAGTTGCTTATTTCTTGAAGGACGTTTTTCCGATGCTGTGAAAGCAACTGTTCACGCGCTGAGATTGTTGAGGTTCCCTCCATGCAATAGGAGATATAGGTACGAATATCCTTGATAGCCATTCCTGTATTTTTTAAGCAGCAAATTGTATGGATGAAACCAAGGTCAGAATCAGTAAATTCTCGGTAGCCGGATTTATTTTTTGAGACAAATGGCAGTAAGCCTTGCTTGTCATAATAGCGTAAGGTGTAAATCGACAGATCGAATAGTTCAGAAACTTCTTTTATCGTATAAGTCATCTTTTTTCTCCTTTTTTGAATAAAACTCTTTCCCTCGACTATACTCTAGGGTTTAAACTGATGTAAATCCTGTAAAAGAGTTCAGTCCATATTAAGCTAATAGTCCTATTTCACTGCATTAGTGAGTGGAACGGCATATGTAGCTACAATCTTATGAATTGCTATATTTCGGTTAAACATTGCTCTTAAATGAAAGCAATGGCATCGTTGTGTATGCTTAATTCTTTAGCAGGATTGATATAACTATAAAGTAAAGAGTGACTTTTTACAATGAATAGAGGAGGAAATAATCATGCAAAATAATGTTTTAGTTACTGGTGGAACTGGTTTTGTCGGAATGCAAATCGTTCTTCAATTGTTAAAAAAGGGCTACAAGGTCAAAACAACTGTCCGTTCGCTAAAAAGTAAAGAGAGAGTTATCGAGGTGCTGAAGAGTCATGGTGTTTCAATGATTGAAAATCTGTCGTTTGCCAAAGCGGATTTGTCGAAGGATGATGGCTGGGATGCTGCCATGGAGGGATGTGATTATGTATTGAGTGTCGCTTCTCCTGTCTTTTTCGATATTCCCGAAGATGAAAATGAAGTGATCCGTCCTGCTGTAGAAGGGATTATTCGAATTTTGAAGGCGGCAAATCGAAGCGGTGTGAAGCGAGTTGTGATGACATCGAATTTTGGTGCAGTAGGTTTCAGTAAGAAAAAAGGAGCGCAAGTAATCACCACTGAAGAGGACTGGACCGATGAAAATGAACCGGGATTATCTGTTTATGAAAAATCAAAGCTATTGGCTGAAAAAGCAGCATGGTCATATATTGAAACAGAAGGAAAACAATTAGAGTTTGCGACGGTAAACCCTGTGGCAATCTTCGGCCCGTCCTTGAATAATCACGTGTCCGGAAGCTTTGAACTGCTTACAAATCTCTTGAATGGTTCAACAAAGCGAATCGCCGATATTCCGTTGAACATTGTTGACGTGCGAGATGTAGCAGAGCTGCATATTCGAGCAATGGTTACACCGGAAGCAAAGGGACAACGGTTTATTGCTAGTGCCGATGGACAAATATCCATGGTGGAGATTGCACAATTGATTCGAAGAGAACGCCCGGAACTTGCTGACAAAATTCCGACACGAAAGCTGCCGAATATCTTGATTGAAGCTGGTGCAATGGTTAATCAACATGCGAGAGAAGGAAAGTTGTTTTTAGATATGAATCGTAATGTCAGTAATGAGAAGGCGAAGAAAATATTAGGCTGGCAACCTCTTTCGACACAAGAACAGGCAACATTGGCTGCGGTAGACAGTTTAGTGAAGTACGGGCTAATCGAGTGATTTCGGTTTAAGTTTGGAGACTTTTCTTTATAGTACGACAAGATGTTTATTTCTGCCCCAGACACTTGCTATTTTTATACGGCTATTCTTTTATACTATCAGTTAGGAGTTATATCCAAGTGCAATGAGACACCCTCAATAAAAATGATTTTTTCTGTTTGCACTATAGGTGATAGTTAGTTGCTTCATATTAGAAAAAGACAACACCGATTTTGTGTGGAAATTTTATAAAACTAGTTGGAAAAACATAATTATTTCTCTCTACCATATTGTACTATGGGTACAAAAGCAGTGGGAGTGGATAATATGGACATTAAAAATAAAATATTTACTCTGAATGTAACGGAGCAGGGAACGCTAAATGTGCTTCATTTGAATACTGATCCATATCGTATGAATTGGGTAATAGCTGAAGACTATTTAGATGAGGTAGATTATTACAGCAAAGACAAGCTGTTTGGCAATTTTATCATAAAAGTGGAGGACAAAATTTACAATAGTGCTTATATAAAGCCGGAAATAGAAAAAGGAGAAGAACAGCTGACGGTTCGCTATACCTTTAACGAATTTCAGCTGATTCAAGTGTTTGATCTATCTGTTGAGGAGGCTTTCAACTGGTCGATTTCATTTACCAACAAAAGAAAAATTCCGTTAAAGCTTCAGGATTTTTCTGTGTGGATTCCTTTTAGTTATATCATGTTCAGAGATACTTCGATTCGACGGAATGTGCATCAGTCGGCGGCTGTTTTCCCGTCACTTTCCCCGAACTTTTCGAAGCTTGCTGTAATGAGGCGAAGCAGTGAAGACAGTAGCCTAGGCATGTATCAGTTGGCTGGAGAACTGTTGTCAGTCGGCAGCTATTGTGAATTTCAAAATAAGTTTTTTGAAGATATATCGCCATCACTGGATGGATTAATTTATCATAAATTGATTCTTTCCGGTAAAAATACATCCAACGACAAAGATTGGGTCTATCCTGGAAAAGAGCTGGTTGTTGAAGCCGGTGCAACAACCACTTGGCGGTATCAAATTGCTGAAATCAAGGATCAACAGGATTTTATCGACAAGGGGCAGCAGCTGGGGCATCCTAAAATTTCTTATCCGGCCATGGTCCCTGTTGGGGAAACCATTGAAATAGTCATCGATGGCGCAACCGTGGAAGAGGCCGTGATGGAATGGGGCGAAGAGGGACGGCTGCGTGCAAAAAAATTGTGTATTACTGCCGGACATTTTGTATCCGGAGAAGTAGAATGCTGCGGCGAACACCGTCTGACCTTTATATTAGCTAATGGAAAAAGCGACCAAATAATCATCAATGTGATGGAGTCCATCCGTGAGCTAGTGGAGAACAGAGTGGCGTATCTTTGTCACACTTCCTATGGCGTCGAAGAACAGTATGCATTTTCACCACTTTCCAACCAAGGAGAATCGTTGGGTAAGCTTTCCCTTATTCTTAAGAAAAATCTGTTGGCGGAACCAAAGGCAGATGAAATTCAGAAGGTTGAAAAAAGCATCAATCACTATGTGTTAAATAAATGGTTTGTAAAAGGCGATTTCAAAAAGCCAAGAAATTTGTATGGCTCATTCTATCGAGTGATGGATTTTGAGTACCTCGGGCATGTACTTTATCTCCTCTCGCAGTTTCCTAATCAGCTGCTTAAGGAACAGAAGAGAGACACCTATTTGGAATGGGCGGCCAAAGTGGTTGAGCTTAGAATCAATCCGGAATGCCATGACAGCTTGAGAGCGAAAGAAGAATCAGAAATGCTGGGTGTCTTTTTCTTGTATATCAATGAGCTGATTGAGCAGTTGGAACAACGAAATATTGGCAATTATGAAAAGCTGAAAAGCTTGTGGGAAAATAACTTGTTTGAAATTTTGGAAGATAATGCCAGTCTAAAAGCTGTAACCACAGAGCACTATTTCGATAATGCCGGATTTGGACCGGCTGCCGCTGCGTTGGCAAATGCCGGTTATACCAAAAGCTGTCTTCAATATGGAAAGCTGCTGCTGGCAAATGTCGGTTTCAGTAATGACTTCCGTTCACAGAATCCTGATCGATGGTGGGAGGCGTTATCCTACATGATTCACTCCTTATGGGGAGGGATTACTGCCGCTGCTGCTTTAGACATTTTTCATGCAGTAAAGGACCCTAAATATCTTGAAGCAAGCTACCGTGCATTTGTTGGTGTCTTATACTGTTATGATTCCCATTCGACAACGACAAGAAAAATTGAAGTGGGCGAGGCGGTTTCTACCTATGCAGTGACAAGCCCCCACGACAATCGCGGAGATTTATCGCGGAATCGCTTTGGACAGGAGACCTTTGCGAAGGATGGTGGAATATTTGCTCAGATTTTTGATGAGCATGCGCAGCAGACCAGTGATTGGGATATGGGAGAAGAGCTGGTTGCTTATCTTGATCGATTTGGTCAGAATGCTTATGTTTATTATGATGAAGCACAGGGCTTAAGGGTAGTGAATGGTAAGGTACAAAAAGCTGGAACCGAAATATTGGTTAAGAGCTACGCACCCTATCCAAAAAATATTTATTTCTTGAATGAAGGCAGCCTGGATCGTTTGGAAGGTGATGGGCAAGAAGCAATAGTACCAAGAAAACTGATGGGCTGAAGTAAAGATAAATAGTAGTGAAGTAAGTAATTATCCACCCGCATAGCGGGTGGCTTTTTAAGAGACCGCCAACCGCTATCTCTCTATTTTTTTCTAGTATTTATTTGCTAAATGGATCTTTATACTCTCTTTTACTTATACTATCTCTTACACGATCTTCTGCTTCTTGTTCTCG
>NZ_JADOEQ010000015.1 GCF_016745255.1 Enterococcus sp. BWR-S5
CATAAATGCAACAACCACACACACATATCTTAGGAGGAAAACACAAATGAAAAACACACACAAATTAAGCGCTGCTTTATTAGTAGCAGTAGCCGGAGCAGCAATCGTCGTACCAAGCGCAACGAAAGCAGAACAAAGCGACTGGAAAACAGAAGGCGTTGTTGAATTCGAAAAAGATACATCTTTACCAACGGTAAAAGAGCCAGACGGAACAACAGTAATTCCTGAAATCTCAGTAAACCCAGGTGCGACAAATGAATTGGCCATCGTTGCGGCGACGCCATTAGATTTTGAAAAGCATGCGATTCTTTCAGACGGAAGTTCAGAGCCATATAACGTAAAACCTTACGGTTCATCTGTAGGTACGTATGAGCATTTCGTAGACTTCAAGGATGTTCGTTCAACAACAACACGTCAATACCACATCTTTGGTAAGTTATCAAAACAGTTCACACACAATGATCCATCTGCTACAGGTAATGCTACATTAGCTGGTGCAACAATCACTTACTCTAACCTGCGTATTGCTGGTGATGGAAGAGATACAACAACAGACTTGAACATGCCTGAAGATTCAGGATTTGTAAAAGGTAAATCAATTACATTGGCAGAAGGACAACAAGAATTGTTCTACAGCATGACTAATGCAGCTAGAGGATATGGACAATACAAGATTGCTTTCGGTAACCGTGCGAATGGTGAAGATGAAATCAGAAAATCTGTACAATTGGCTGTACCAGGAGATGTTGTGAAATTCAAAGGACAATACACTGCAGAAATCACTTGGACAATTGCAGACACTCCAACTCCAACAAATCCATAAGCAACAGAATGATTTAGAAACATAAATCAGTAAATAGAAGAGAGCCGGTCGGCGGTTGCCCCGTCAGTCGGCTCTTCTATTTCATTAAAGAAAGGAACTGTCAGCGTGAAAAAAATACAACAAGTAGTACTAGGCCTACTATACATAATCATGACAGCTCTGCTGGTCTTTCCGGGAGCAGCAGCAGCCGAGGAAACAGAAACACCGGAAGTTACGGAAGTGGGGGGCTTTACGTATGAGGTCATTTTACCGGAGAATCAACTGGACAAAGAGGTCGGCTACTTTGATTTACAGCTGGCAGCTGGTCGAAAACAGACGATTCAGATTAAACTGACCAATCCAACCAACATAGAAACAACACTGAGTGTGGAGCTGAGTGGCGCGAAAACAAACAGTAATGGGGTTATTGAATACACCTCCAATGAGATTGAAAATGATGCTTCCCTGAAATATGATTTTATGGATGTGGTTAAAGGTCCGGAGGAAGTCGTCTTGGCACCGGGAGAAGAACGGATGCTGGATCTTGAAGTGACGATGCCGGAGGCATCTTTTGATGGGATTATTACCGGTGGTATTCAGCTGCGGAATATTACCAATGAAGAAGAGCTGGATAAGCAAAAAGAAGGCACCGTGATTAATAAGTTTGCCTATCTTATCGGGGTCGTTCTCCAACAAACAGACACCGAAGTGACCCATGATTTAGCCTTAAACAAGGTCTATGCCGGATTAAATAATTACCGCAACACGATTTTTGTGAACTTTTCCAATATCCAACCGGCGTTTGTTGCTGAGATGACTGTAGATGCCCAAATCACGAAAAAGGGTTCAAAGGATGTCTTGTACGATACGAAGAAGGCTTCGATGAAGATGGCACCCAACAGTCTGATTGATTTTCCGGTATCCATGCAGGGCGACCGGATGGTCGCAGGGGATTACACGGCCTACATTACAGTTACAACGGAAGTTGATACATGGACCTGGGAACAGGATTTTACCATCACCAATGAGGAAGCAGAGAAGTACAACGAAGAGGATGTTGGTATGATTCAAGAAACCGGCATTGACTGGAAGCTAATTGCCGCGATTGTTGCCGGCGTGTTTGTGCTGGTTCTGATAATCTATCTGGTGATTCGGCAGGTGAAAAAGAAAAAAAGTACGAAGAAACGTAAGAAAACTAAAACAAAAAAGAAAAAACGCAACTAGACAAACCAAGAAAAGAAAACGAATAATGGGGGAACAAACGTGAGTATATTGGATTGGTTATTTATAGGGTTGTTATCCGCCGCAATCCTTTGTGGGCTGTTTGTTCTAATCCTGTTCATTCAAAGCTTTCTGACGGGAAGAAAACGTGCAGGACTGCAAAAAAAGCGCATCAAGAACAAGAAGAAGCGGAAAAAACTGCAGCGTAGGGTACAAAAGATGAAAAAGAAGCAATGGCGTCAGTTTCGTTCGGCGCTTCTATTGTTGGTACTGGGTGGTGCATTTGGCGGAGGTGCCTTTTACTCCCGCTATTATCAAGCCCATCGCTTAGGGGAACAGGATTCCAATGCGATTGTTCAGGGGTATCATTTGGTGGCAACGATTGAGGAGGAGCTGGGCAGTGAAGAGTCTTTGGCAAATCCTGAAAAAGCAGCTGCACGTCTGCGGGATTTAACCGGACGTTTGTCCAGTTATGGGACACGTATCCCCAGCCAACGGTTGTCAGAAGAAGGACAGCGATTGTTAAGCCGACAATATTCCTATATGTCTGAGCTTGGTGTTAATCTCTTTACCCAAGCAGAGACATTGATGACTGACGAAGAGGCACGGCTAGAAGTGGAAGCGGATCTTGAAAAAGTTCGTATCCATCAAACAAAGGTACTTAAGCATTTCAGCATCAACGAAGACTCACTGAAAAAGACAAACTGAGGATCGATGAAATGAAGGATGAGAAGCGAAAGAAACGCAAGACCAGCCCCTCTTCCAAAAGAGACGGGCAAAAACGGACAGGCAGGAAGCCGACGACAGACCGTCGGTCTTCTCCGTCTGATACAGCCCTAAAAAAAACAGGCAACACCAAGGCTTCCACACACCGACGGAAGAAAAAGCAGCGACAATCAAGCGGCAGGAAAACCGGCCGAAAGCGACCAACGGGGGTCAAAAGAGGCAGACGACTGGTCGGCGAGCTTCTTTTGAGCCTATTTTTAGCTATGGGGCTGATTTATGTCATCTCCCTGTTTACCTTTACCTTTTATTCGGTGGACAGCTATATGATGGCACCGGCGGTAAATGCCGGAGATACAGTCTTTGTCAATAAGCTGAAAGAGATTCGGCGCTTTGATTTTGTGCTGTTTCGCAGTCCAACCGATGGCGAGCTGTCGGTTCGTCGAGTGATTGGGGTACCCGGTGATCGGCTCTATTATCAAGCAGATGTGCTGTATCTGAACGAGCAGGAACAGGTGGAGCGCTTTTTGAACACGGCGTTGAAGGAAGCCCGGCAAAACGACCAACAGTTCACTGAAGACTTTCGCTTAAGTCAGGTGATTGGTCAGGACGCGGTACCCAAGGACAGTTATTTTGTGTTGGGGGATAATCGAACCTTTGCCGTAGACAGCCGCAGCTATGGCGTGATTCATAAAAAGGATATCATTGGGGTGGTTCGGATGAAGGTCCTGCCGCTGCATGAAATGACGTATCTATAAGAAGGAAGACACGACGAATGAACCAAACCACAGAGAGAAAACCAAAAAAAGTACCCACCAGCGGTGTTCGCCCCAAGAAGCGAAACCGTCGGTTAAAACAAGAAATCAGACAACGAAAGCAACAGGAGCAGCAGCGACGGGAACTACGTCGGGGCTATGTGGTGTTAGGGCTGTTAGCCGTTCTTGTGCTGCTATTCTTTTTGAACTTTCGAACCCGTCAGGTGGACGGGGTTTCGATGGTACCGACCTTGGCAGACAACGACCGGCTGCTGGTCCGACGGACCGAGACCTTTGCCCGTTATGAGCTGATTACCTTTGAACCGGCAGACAAGGCAGGGGAGTCCTATGTAAAACGCATTATCGGACTGCCGGGGGATCGCCTGCATTTGGACGGCAATCGCCTGTATTTGTATGAGACAAGCAGGTCCTCGACGTCATTTTCCGCAGAGCAGTTGCCGGATGGCGCCTTAACAGTGCTGCTCAGTCCGGAGGCGGTTCAATCAATTGGTACGCAAACAGAAATACCGGCCAATCAGTATTTTGTCTTAGGCGATAATCGAGGCAATTCTCGTGACAGTCGGGAGATGGGGCTTATCACGTCCGACCAGATTGAAGGGGTCGTGGTATTCCGCTATTTTCCCCTGACGAGCATCGGACGCGTCAGCTGAGGCCACTGAAAAAACGGAAGAAATGAGGAAAGCAATGAAACCAACACAATGGAAAGGTGTCCGTTATCTGGCGAAAAACCGCTGGATACTGGGCCTTAGTTTTTTTCTGCCGATACTGATTTTGGCAGGGGTATATTTGATGATTGGGATTTATCCCGGGAGTAACCGAACCATCATGGCCAGTGATTCATTTCACCAGCTGTCGAACTTTTTAGCCAGCTACAATACCATGATGAAGGGCTCGGAGAGTATCTTCTACAGCTGGTATGTGTCGTTTGGCTTGAATTATTGGGCGTTTATTTCCTATTATTTGGGGGGCATTTTTACGCCATTGGTGTACCTGTTTGACAACAGTCAAATTCCCGATGCTCTTTATTTTTTGACCTTATTGAAATTCGGTTGTTCCGGACTGGCCTTTTCGGTATTCAGTCTGGGCACCTTCAAACTGCCCCGCTGGGGCTATCCAGCGCTGAGTATTTCCTATGCTTTGATGAGCTTTGCCTTGGCGTTTTCTGAAATGATTATGTGGCTGGATGCCTTTGTCTATCTGCCGCTGGTCATCTTGGGGATTCATCGGGTGCTGGAGCAACGGAAACCGCTGGTGCTGTTTGTCAGCTATCTTCTGTTATTTGTCACCAACTTTTACATGGCCTTTATTGTCGGCTTCTTCTCCTTTCTGTATTTCCTGACGCGTCTGGTGATTGACAGTAGCGACTGGAAACGCAAGACAGTGGATTATCTGGGGACCTCCTTGTTGGCAGGGGGCGCTTCGATGCCGGTGATTCTGCCCACCATTCTGGATTTGAGAAACAACGGGGAAGCCCTGAGTGCGATTACGTTTTTGAAAACAGAAGACACCGGGGTGTTGGATCTGTTTGTGAAAAACTTTGTGGGGGTCTATGATACAACTCAGTTTGGCTCCACGCCGTTTGTCTTTATCGGGCTGTGGTCTCTGATTCTCTGTGTGTATTATTACACGGTCAAAGAGATTCCCTTGAAGGAGAAGCTGTCGTACAGCGCCTTGGGCGCCTTTGTGATTTTCAGCTTTTACTTTGAGCCGCTGAACCTGTTTTGGCAGGGGCTTCATGCGCCGAATATGTTCCTGTTCCGCTACAGCTATGTGTTGTCGTTTCTAGTGATTCTGTTGGCGGGCTATGGCTGGGAGCACCTGTCAAAGGCCTCCTTTGATCGGATGAGCAATCTGGTATTGGGCTTGGTGTTCCTCTTTGTCGGTGTACGGGTGTATGTCTCCTTTGGCGATACCTACCGCTACATTACCGTCTTTTCCTTTATCATGACCCTGGTCTTTCTATTTTTGTACCTGTTGTTCCTACGGGTCTTTTTGAAAAAGAAAACACTGGGTAAGCTGTGGGTGGTACTGTTTCTCTGTCTGATTAGTGCCGAAGCCGGCGTGAACACCTACGTGATTTTCCAAGGCATCAAAAAGGAATGGGTGTATCCGGCACGGAATCGTTACCTGTACCACTATGACGATATCAGTGGGCTGGTGGCACAGACCAAAGAAGACAATGATTCCTTCTACCGCATGGAAACCATGCACATGTTAACGAAGAACGACAGCTTGAATTATGGGTATAGCGGAGTGGGGATGTTCTCCTCCATTCGAAACCGAAATTCCCTGTCTTACCTGCATGAGCTGGGGTATCGTTCCTGGGGAACGAATCTGCAGAATGATTACCGCAACAACACTATCTTGATGGATATGATTTCAGGGATTAAGTACAATCTCTCACAGGAAAAAATCAATAAATACGGCTTTAAGAAAATCAACGATTCTGGTGAATATGCCCTGTATGAAAATCAGTATGCGATGCCCCTTGGGGTGATGACGGACCGTGATTTGTATGTGGATGGAGCAGGCAAGAATCAGACCTCCTTATTCAATCTACTAGCTAATCAGAAGAAGAACTACTATACCTTTATTGATCCGGAGCTGGTGGACACGGAGCATGTGACCATCGAAGACGCCGATCAGATGGTGACCTATGTCAAAACGGATAAAAAGGAAAAGGAGCCGATGCGTTTGACGTGGAAAGCGACGATTCCAAAGAACAAGCAGGCCTATTTCAGCCTGTATCCGTTGAACTATGATGACCTGAAGAGTGCCGAGGTGATTTTAACGGTCAACGGAGTAAAACAGCAGACGCGGATTAACATGACCGGTCAATACTACAACCTGGGCTATTATGAAGAAGAGACCGAGGTCGAGTACACGATTGAGCTGTCGGATACCGTTCGGGCCCAGTTCCTAACCCCGGATATCGCCTTATTAGACATTGAAGAATACACGGAAGCGGCAGAAGCGATTCTGGACAAAGGAGTGGACTTCGAGGTAAGCGGGCGGAAGGCAAAGGCCACTGTGACGGTCACCAAAGACGATCCGATTTTGTTTACGACGATTCCTTATGACAAGGGCTGGAAGGTCTATGTGGATGGAAAGGAAGCGGGGATTACGCCATTTAGAGACGCATTTCTTTCGGTTCAGTTGGAAGAGGGAACTCATGAAGTGGAGTTTGTGTTCTTGCCGCAAGGTCTGCTTTTAGGCAGTGGTATCTCCGGTGTAAGCTTGCTTATTTTTGGCGGGTATCTCTTTGTCTTGAAGAGACGTAAGAATAATCCGTTCTATCAAACGCCGAGCGATAGCAGCGGCACAGATCCAAAATTACCGAAGCCAACACCTGTGAGTACAGTGGAGGAAGAAACTGCTTCTGCGGATAGCACACCAATCAGTGAAGAAACAAAAACAGAATCACCTACAACTGCAACGGAATCGTCAACATTGTCTTCTGAGACGACGTTGACGGAAGAAACCGTTGGAGGGATTGAGGAAGAGACTATCCATGCCCTTCAGGAAGAAGAATCATTACTGTCCAGCTTTTCCTTTGGAGAAGGTGAGGGCTTTGGTTTTGCACTTCATACGGAGACCGAATTGAAAGAAGAGTATGTGCTGGACGATTTTCCGCAAAAAAATTCCGAGACTGAAAAAAACAGTTAGTGGCATTGATTGCTCTATATAGCAGATAGTAATAGTTGAAAAAGAATGCTTCACTATAAAAGAAAAGTAAGTAGAACATGTAATCATATATCAAAGCTCGATTACCATTGATTTTAATGGCAATCGGGCTTTGACTATAGCTTGTTATGAGATAGACTTTAAACTAAGAAGCGAGACGCTGAGATTGACGATTTTACATTTCTTAGCTATTATTTTAGCAGGAGCTTAGAGTTGAGACCTAGTTAGACTTGGAAAGAGGTGATAGGATGGAAAAGCAACAGAATGTCAGCTTAGCGAACTGGTTGGATCTATCGCAGATGATTGCTGTGGTGGACAGTGAAATGGAAAGACAGTTAAAGGAAAACGTAAATTTGGCATTGAATGAGTTCTATGTTCTGCACTTTTTGTCTATTGAGGAATCAAAAAAAATGAGGCTGCAGCATCTGGAAGAAAGAGTCGGTTTAAGTCAAAGCGCCCTGTCTCGATTGATTAGTCGTATGGAAGATAAGCGGTGTGGCGTGATTAATCGCCATGTTTGTACAGATGATAAACGAGGTATTTATATTAGTATTACAGACAAAGGCTTGAAGAAGCTGGTAGAAGCTGAGAAAGTGGCTGACGGCGTGCTGAAACAGGCGGTGCAACAGTATCCTTTGTTAACAGATTTTTATAGAACAAAGACATAAAAGTCGAATGATTTGTAAAAATCTTTTTCATAGGATAATATATGCATGTGCATACATTTTGATGTGGAGGGAAATTTCTATGAAAATATTTGTTGCCGGAGCAACGGGTAGAGTTGGTCGAGAGCTTGTCGCCAATCTTCAAAAACAAGGTCATTTTGTTTACGCAGGAGCAAGGAAAACGGATCAAATTATCGAAAATGAACATGTCACAGCTGTTTTTATGGATTTACACACTTCAGTTGATGCCTTAGCAGATAGTCTAGCGGACGCAGAAGCAGTTATATTTGTTGCCGGCTCGAGAGGAAAGGACTTGCTGCAAACGGATTTGAATGGTGCGGTCAAGTTGATACAGGCAGCAGAAAAGAAAGGGATTAGGCGCTATGTTCAATTAAGCTCAGCCTATTCCTTGGAACCGGAACGGTGGCAGGATGGCTCAATGTCAAGCTTGCTTGATTATACAATTGCGAAGCATTACGCGGATGCTTGGCTGATTAATAACTCAAACCTTGACTACACGATTTTACAGCCGGGAGCGTTGAAGGAAACTGAAGGTTCTGGAAGAATAACGATAGGTTCAGGAGAAGCAGGCGAAAACTCGATTCTCAATGTAGCAGAAACACTCGCACAAATTGTAACAGAACCAAAGACTATCAAAAAAGTGATTCCTATGCATGATGGAGAAACACCGATTAAGGAAGCATTACAGACACTCAACTAATATAAATGGGGGAAAACTATGAAGAAAATGGATGAAGCAGTTACTTTTAGACGAGGTTTGACATTGAAAAATCGTATCGTTATGGCTCCGATGACAACGAAGATGAGTTTTTATGATGGCGTTGTGACACAGGATGAGTTGAACTATTACAGTCTCAGAACTGGAGAGGTTGGCGCAATAATTACTGCGGCAGCGAATGTTCAAGAGGTTGGGAAGGGCTGGGAAGGTGAACTGAGTGCAGCTTCTGATGAGATGATTCCCAGCTTAAGTCGTTTGGCTTCAGCTATCAAACGAAATGGCACAAAAGCAATTTTACAAATCTTTCATGGTGGCAGAATGACGAATTCTAAGATTCTTCGTGGCGAACAGCCTGTAGCACCAAGTGCGATTGCAGCTGAACGTGAAGGGGCAGAAACGCCGCGTGAATTGATGGAAGCAGAGATTCCTTTACTGATTGAGGATTATCGTCAGGCAACCGTTCGCGCCATCAAAGCGGGCTTTGACGGTGTGGAACTTCACGGAGCGAATACCTATCTGATTCAGCAATTCTTTTCACCACATTCTAATAGACGTTCTGATCAATGGGGCGGGTCTGTAGAGAAGCGAGCTCATTTTATTGAGCTGCTTGTTGACCGTGTGACTGGAGCTGTTGATGAATATGCAGAGAAAGGGTTTATTGTAGGATATCGTTTTTCTCCTGAGGAATACGAAGAGCCGGGAATCAAAATGGCTGATACGATGTATTTGGTCGATTTACTTGCCAATAAACCTCTGGATTATCTGCATATCTCGTTGAATGACTATCAGAGAGTTTCTGTTTCTAAGGCGTTTCAAGAAAAATCTATGCTTGCCTATGTTCATGAGAAAATTGCTGGACGTGTTCCCTTGATTGGTGTTGGCGATGTACGGACAGGGAAGCAGGCAGAGGAAGTATTGGAAGAGGCTGAGCTTGTTGCAGTTGGTCGAGCGTTACTGATTGATCCTCATTGGACAAAGAAGGTTTTGTCTGGGAAAGAAGATACAATCCGTACTGTGCTTCCTTTTGAAGACCGTGACGAGCTGCTTATTCAAAACGGTGTATGGGGATTTTTACAAGGCATGATGCCGGAACGTTTGGTTTAAATAAAAAACAGCAAAGAGTAGGGCTAACTGTCGTACCCTCAAAAGTTAGATTTTTCAGTCTAACTTTTTGAGGACGGTTCACACCATCTTTGCTGTTTTTTGCTATTCTTCTAATCCCAGCTCGGAAGTGAGGGGAATATCTTCTTCGATTTCTGTGACCGGCGATGTCGAGCCATCTGCTTGTAGTCGATTCAAAAATCCTTTTGTTTCTCGGAAAACAACCGGACTGAGAGCAATCAGAGCAATCAGGTTAGGGAAAGCCATCAATCCATTAAAGATATCAGCAAGTGTCCAAACGGCCGTGATTGTCATGTAAGGGCCAATAAAGATTGCCAAAATATGGACAACTCTAAAGATTTTGGCACCTAACAAACTGCCGTTTGTCAGGTAGCTCAGGCAGCGTTCAGAATAATAATTCCAACCGATGATTGTTGTGAAAGCGAAAAAGGACAGGCACATCATCAATAGGAAAGAGCAAATTGCATTTGAAAAAGGCAGCGCTTCTGAAAAGGCATAAATGGTTACCGCTGCTCCGTCCAGTCCGGTTTCCCACGCCCCGGTCAAAATAATAGCAAGTCCTGTCATTGTGCAGACAATGATTGTATCAATAAAGGTTCCTGTCATAGAGACCAAGCCTTGACGAACGGGTTCGTTGGTTTTTGCGGCAGCTGCAGCAATTGGCGCGCTCCCCAGACCAGATTCATTAGAGAAGATTCCACGAGCTACCCCTTTTTGTAATGCAACTATCATAGCTCCCAAGGCACCACCACTTACTGCACGTAAACCAAAAGCACCTTCGAAGATTTGAGCGAAAGCATCTGGAATTTTTGAATAGTTCAAAATGACCATTAGTAAACACAAGGACACATAGACCACAATCATTGCAGGAACGATGATTTCAGCTACTTGGGCGATTCGTTTCACGCCGCCAATTAATACGATGGCTGTTGCCAAGGTAACCACAGCGCCCGCAATAACAACAGACCATGAGTATTCTTGTCCGAATAATGCCACTGTACTTGTGTTGTTCGGGTCGAAAAAGGATTGAGCCGCACTAGTAATCCCATTAATCTGGGTGAAAGTACCGATACCTAACAATCCAGCTAGAAGACCAAATAGAGCAAACATTTTCCCAAGCCAACGCCACTTTATCCCCATCCCATTTTCTATGTAGTAAAAAGGTCCGCCTAGCGCACTGCCATTTTTATCAAACACACGAAACTTCAGTGCCAGCAATCCTTCAGCAAATTTGGTCGCCATTCCTAAAAGCGCTGCAACCTCCATCCAAAATAGGGCTCCAGGTCCTCCAGCAACTATAGCTGTCGCTACACCCACGATATTCCCGGTACCGATAGTAGCAGACAATGCGGTACATAAAGCGGCAAAGCTGGAGATATCTCCTTCGCCTTCTTCCTCATTGTTGACCATATATTTCAACGCTAACGGTAGTTTTCGAAGCTGAATACCTCGCAACCCAATTGTTAAAAAAATACCAACGCCCATAATTAGGACAATCATAGGAATTCCCCAGATAAAATCATTGATTCGGCTTAACATGTCCCCTAAATCCATAACAGCACTCCATTCATTTTTTTATTGCTAAGTGTATCACAAACTTTTAACGGGAATCAATACGTAAAATGAGAAAATGATGAAAAACTTCATTGAATTGTCATTAATTGGCTTTTTAAAGAAAAATCGCTTACTTCTACAAATAAAAAAATCCGTTGAAAAGACGAATAGGTCTTTTCAACAGATCAATTCTCAGTTGATGACGTTATAAAAGCGCTGAACGAGGCGTTCAAGCTCATTATTCAGCTCGACAGGATGCTCTTCGTAAGTTAAGCGTAAGGTTGGTGAAACAGCCATATCCAACAATTTAAGAGGTCGGAGCTCATCTTCAAACCGTTCGAGTGTGATTTGTGGATGAATTGTAGTGTCTCCGCAAGGTCCTGCTTCCAGAAAGGCCAGCTCAAATTGATTATTTCCAATATCTCGCAGTCGATAGTAACCATCCTTGAAGAATTTTTTGTCTCCGTTGAAATGCTTTTGGAATGTTTCCAGGTCGTTTCTATTCAAGTGTCGTCCCTCCGAATGTTCTTCTGTAGTGATAATGCCATTAGTATAGCATAGTTACTGAGAGCCGGTGGAATGGGCTAAAAAATTTTTATTATTCACATACAAGTGAAGGAAGCAAAAATTGAAGCCGGCAGATAAGTTTTGTTATACTGAATGGGAAGCAGGCTGCAACAAATAAAAGGAACTGGGCTTTGGGAGCAGTAGGAGTTAGTTTTTTCATAATAGAAGAGTACGGAAGAGGAGGCTGGGTATGATACCGGCAATGGAAGTATATGAGCAGTTAAAGAAAAATATGCCGGAGCGTCTTTGGTGGCCGGCAGAATCAAAATGGGAAATCATTATTGGTTCCATACTTGTTCAAAACACCAATTGGACGAATGTCGAGTACTCTCTGCATCATTTGAGAGAGAGGACACAATTTAAGCCTGAGAAAATCGCTGATTTACCTTTGGATGAGTTACAGGAGCTGATTCGTCCAAGTGGTTTCTTTATAAATAAAGGGAAGGCGATTCAAGGAATCTTTTCATGGCTGCAGGAATTTAATTTTGATTTATTCGCAATTGAAAATCATTATGGAGATGAGCTAAGGAAGCAACTACTTGGTTTGCGAGGCGTAGGTGATGAAACTGCTGATGTTTTGCTAGTCTATGTCTTTGATGGTGTTGAATTCATTGCAGATCGATATGCGCAGCGATTATTTAGTCGCTTGGGTATTGAAGATGTTGACAGCTATAAGAAGTTGAAAAAACGTGTATATCTTCCAGAGGACTTTAGTACAGCAGAGGCAAAGGAATTTCACGGCTTAATCGTGGATTTCGGGAAAGATTTTTTGAAGAACGATGAGACGTGGTCAGCCGGCTTTTTAGCAGATTTCACATTTAACTAAAAATAGAAAACCGTCGAGTCAGCTTCTCTGCTGACTCGACGGTTTTTAACTTATTTGTTTATTGCTTTTGAGATAACTTTTCTCAGCATATCAATTGGAATCGCTGCGACAGACAAGCCAAGAACAATTGCCCATTCAGTTACGTTCAATGGTGTTGTACGCAAGATTGCGCCGCCGACAAAGGTCATCAGAATTTGTACAACAATAATCAGTCCCATGATACGGATGAACATTTTATTTCTGTTCAGGTTATCAAAGATGTTCAGTTTCTCTGTTCTCACATTGAATCCGTTGAATACAGCATACAGGATAAAGAATGAGAAGAATCCTGTGTAAAGAGCGATATCGCCGGTTCCGCTTGTGAAGTATTGAGAAAGGAAGGTTCCTTTTAGCATCCATAGACCGATAGCGGTAATCACAATACCTTCAAAGAGAAAGGCAGAGAACATTGGACGTGTCACAATGCTTTCATCACGACGTTTTGGTTTTTCTTTCATGTAACGTTTCAAGGTTGGTTCAGCACCAAAGGCCAAAGCAGCCAGTGTATCCATTACCAAGTTTACCCAAAGCATTTGCGTAATGGTCAATGGATGATCGATACCAACAAATGGCGCGATAAAACTGATTAGCAATGCACCAACGTTCAGTGTCAACTGGAAGACGATAAACTTCTGAATAGAACGGTAAATCGTCCGACCAAATAGGATGGATTGAGCAATTGATTTGAAGTTGTCATCCAAGATAACGATATCTCCAGCTTCTTTTGCAACTTCTGTCCCGCTACCCATCGCAAAACCAACATCGGCACGTTTCAAGGCAGGGCTGTCATTTACACCATCACCAGTCATCCCAACAACTAAGCCGATTTCCTGTGATAAGCGAACCAGACGTGATTTGTCTGTAGGCAAGGCACGAGCGATAACACGGATATTAGGAAGAATAGACTTCACTTCTTCATCCGGCAGTTCGTTGAGCTCTTGAGAAGTCAGAACGACATCGTCTGGAGCAGTTAGAATTTTCGCATCTTTTGCAATAGCAACGGCTGTTTCTTTACGGTCACCAGTAATCATAACAACTTGCACACCAGCTTGGTGCACTTCTTCGATCGCTTCGATGGCTTCCGGACGAACATCGTCACGAATTGCTAAAATACCAACTAAGGTATAGTCAGAAGGCAACGTTTCTTCTGTGACCGTTTCATCAGTTGTAGCAAGAATCAATACCCGGATTAATCTTGTTGCCAGATCGTTGATTTCCTCTTCAAGCTCAGTCAGTTTTGTAAACGGCTGTTTGTTGCCGTCTGTATCATAGTAAGTGGAACAATTCGGTAAAATCATTTCAGGAGCACCTTTAATTAGAGTGGTATTCCAATCGCCGGCCACCTGTGTTGCTGAAAACTTTCTAGCAGAAGAGAAAGGAATTACAGAAACATGCTCTAATGTTCCATGCAAGTTTTCATTTTTCTCTGCAAAAGCAAGGACTGCTTTTTCTGTTGGGTTCCCCCCGATAATCAGCACGTTTCCGTTACTGTCTTCAGAAATTACAGCATTTGTATTATTTACGATAGCAGTACCGATAATCTTTTGAAGCTTTTCAGGTACATCACCTAATGTGTCAAAGCTGTCATTGGCACCGTTGATATAAGAAACAACATCCAATTTACCTTTTGTGATTGTACCGGTTTTATCGGAAAACAGCATGTTCAAGCTTCCGCTTGTTTCAATCCCTTCCAGTTTACGAACAAGGATATTGCTGCGCAGCATTTTCTTCATATTTTGTGAAAGCACCATAGCAATCATCATCGGCAAACCTTCCGGCACGGCAACAACGATAATAATTACCGCTAAAATGAAGGCTTCTACGACATCGTTTCCGACTACTCCAAGATTTGTGAAATATTCTGAAATCAGTGCACCGTCGAAGTTGTTTTGTACCAAGATACGGTTAATCATAAATGCGACAAAGATTAACACACCGCCAGTATAACCGGCTTTTGAAATCATGTCAGCCAAGCCAGCCAATTTCAGCTTCAATGGAGATTCACGGTCTTCAATAGAAAGCTCAGAAGCCATTTGTCCAAAGAAGGAAGCATCGCCGACCTTCGTTACTTTCATCACTGCTTCACCAGAGGTAATTACCGCACCTCTGAACAATGCGTGCTGGTCGAATGTATCACCATCTTCATACGTACCGCCCTTAGGAAGTGGTGTTTTTGTTGCTTCATCAGATTCTCCGTTTAGCGAAGCCTGATCCACTTTCAAAATACCCTCTAGCAAAATACCATCTGCTGGAATCTTATCCCCGGTTTGGAGGATGATTTCGTCGCCTTGAACGATATCGTCGATTTTGATTTCGACAACATGTCCATCGCGATAAACTTTGACAACGATTTTTGAGGCATCTTCCTGTAGTTTCTGGAAGGCATTTTCATTGGAGTATTCACTCCATGTTCCAATCAGTGTTGCCAATAGTACAGCGATAGCGATCCCTAACGCTTCATACCATTCAGCGTAGCCAAGAAATGCAAAAATTAAATTAAGAACGAGTGCAACAATCAAGATTTTGATGATTGGGTCATCAAAGTTTCCTTTTAATTTGTCAAAAAATGATTCGGATTGTTTTTCTGTCAGCGCATTGGTCCCGTGTTCCCGTTTGGACTGCTCGACCTGTTCGGCGGTTAAGCCAGTAAATGTCTTATTCACTTATCAATAATCTCCTTCATATTTTTGAGGAAAGAAGTCAGGTAACTGCCTACTTTCTTCATTTAGGTGGTCCGATATTCCTTCTTATTTTTGAGGCAACAGCGCAGGTAGCTACCACAGTTATCTGGTTAGTTTTCCTCGTTAAATCAGACAGCTAATTCTTTATAAGGAAGTTAACTGTTCTTTTGTCTTTAGTTACTATTTTAGAATAACCAAATGGCTGGGATGACCATGCCCCAGCCATGAGTCTTGCTTCCGTAATGAGAAACTATTGTACATCCAAGCCGTAAGCTTGTACTAAAGCTGCGAGGCCACCTTGATAGCCGCTGCCGATAGCGTTGAACTTCCATTCGCCGTTATGGCGGTATAGTTCACAGAAAACAACTGCTGTTTCAACAGAGAAGTCTTCTCCTAAGTCAAAGTTCAGGATTTCTTCGCCGTTTTCTTCATTTAAAATGTGGACAAAGGCGTTTGATACCTGTCCGAAGTTTTGGTTTCTTGCAACGGCATCATCGATAGTTACAGTAATTGCAATTCGTTCAACTGCCGGAGAAACAGCAGCCAGATCGATTTTGATTTGTTCATCATCGCCATCACCTTCGCCGGTACGATTGTCCCCGGTGTGAAGAACAGAGCCATCTTCAGATTGAAGATTATTATAGAAGATAAAGCTCTTTTCGTTAAGGCATCTGCCGTTTGCGTCTAACAGGAATGCAGAGGCATCCAAGTCAAATGCTGCACCACTGTCAAATTGGTTTGTATCCCAACCAAGACCTACAATTGTTTTTGTCAGCCCCGGATTTGTTTTCGTCAAGTCAACTTTCTGACCTTTTGATAAATTAATTGCCATATGTCGTCGTGCTCCTTTTCGCTTATTTTAAGATGAAAGAGCTGTATGCTCTTTATGTTTATGATGATTCGATATCCACTACTCTAAGGTGATTCTTCAACCAAGAGTAGTGGATATCTGTGATGTTCATTATCCGATATTTACACCGAAATCTCTGCCAAGTGCAGCTAATCCGCCTTGGTAGCCGCTACCAATTGCTGTGAATTTCCATTCGCCGTTATGACGATACAGTTCACCGACAACAATCGCTGTTTCGATGGAGAAGTCTTCTCCTAAATCATAACGAATTAACTCTTCCTCTGAATCTGCATTGATGATTCGAATGAAAGCATTAGATACCTGACCAAAGTTTTGGTTGCGTTCTTCAGCGCTATCAATTGTTACAGTAAAACGAATTTTTTCAATTGAAGGGTTTACGCTGCCAAGAACGATTTCGATAGATTCATCGTCGCCTTCACCTTCACCGGTACGATTGTCACCCATATGCTGAACCGCACCATCTTGGCTAGTTGGCTGATTGTAAAAGATGAAATCAGCATCACTGGTTACTTTTTCGTTTCCGCCAAGTAAAAATACTTCAGCATCTAAGTCAAAATCACTTTGACCATCATACCTGTTTGTGTCCCAACCCAAACCGACACGAACTTTTGTCAATCCGGGATTTGTTTTTGTTAAGTCAACTTTTTGACCCTTTGCCAATGAAACTGCCATAAGAAAAAACCTCCAGAATTTTTATAGTTTATTTATATCGTTGAAGCATGTCTGATAAATTAGCCACATCCATACCGCTGCCGACTGCTGCAAATTTCCATTCGCTGCCGTGACGGTATAATTCTCCGGCTACCAAACCAGTCATACCCTGATAGTTATCTGTTAAATTGTAACGAGCAATTTCCATACCAGAATCATCCATGATGCGGATGAATGCATTGCGAATCATACCAAAATCCTGATTACGCTTATGTGCTTGATAGATGTTAACAACAAAGACCATTTTATTGTATTTTGGACTAACTCTGTTCAAGCTTACTTTGATTACTTCGTCATCGCCATCACCGGCACCTGTCAGGTTATCGCCTTGGTGAATGATTGCCCCATCTGTGCTTTTCAATTGTCCGAAGTAGACGACATCTTTTTTGTCTACAAAACGATCATTTTGCAATAAAATCACAGAAGCGTCACAGTCTATTGCAGCTGGTTTCGCGCTGAATAAACCACCTAAAAAACCGCCTCCGGAAGGAGCTGCTTCATCCCACCCAAGCCCAACGGTGATATTATTCAATGCCGGATTAGACTTGGTCAAATCAATTTTTTGACCTTTTGATAAGTTAATTGCCATTGGTTTGTATCTCCTTTTTCATTAAAATGTATATGAAGTCTGCCAAATAGAAGAAAAGAAAAAGAATCACCATCTCTTTTATAGACGATGGTCATTTTTATTAACTATGTCATTCGTCAGCGTTCATATAGTGAAAATCAACCCATTGTTCAATCTAAATCGACTCATTTTATTGCAATAATTTGTGTTGATTAGTTGGTATGGATTGGATATACTTTGATTATATCACAGAAGACTTTCTGCGTGACTGGTAGAAGAAAAAATATCCAAAAATCATGCTTAAGTTGTAGTGTTTCATGACAAGATAAAGTATAAAATGTTTAAGTAGAAATGGAGTGGGTGGTGTGTTGGAATTACATCCGATTCCGCAGAATCTTAATGAGATTGATTGGCAAGCAGAATTTATCACGCCTATCTCACTGCGAACAGGATTTCAAAAGACAGAGGAAACACTGGCGTATCCTCAGGTAGCAGGAGTCGTTTTAGGGGTTCCGCTGGATGAATTTAGTTACAACGAGTGGCTTTACGATGTTGTTTATAATGATACATACAATATTCATTTATTGGCCGGAAATTTGGAAAAGCAGATTGATAATCAGATATTTCAAGGAATCCAAAAGCTGTTTAATACACATAATGAACAAAAAGGACTGTCACCAAATCGGTTTGTGGCATTTATGCAGGGAAATAACCTGCTGCCCTTGCGGGAACATCCGGAGCATTATCGCTATCTGACATTGAAGTTCATTGATTTGATTAATATCTTTGCGGAAAATCATGGGGATTTACTGCATAAGGATTTTCGTCGAGTGATTGTAGACTGTATCAAGTGGGGCTTTAACTATATTGATCAATGGCTGCAAGAGACCGATTTGGAAAACGATGTACCAAGAGTAATCTGGTATGGGAGCATGACTAAAAGTGAGCAGTATTTTCTGATTTTGCTGTATCTTTTGGGCTTTGACGTGCTTATTTTCAATAGTGAGAAAATCAATGACTTTACAGGGGTGAAAGGAATTGATCTTTCAGTCTATGAATATCCCAATGAAATGGACATAGAGCCGTTTCCAACAGAAAAGCCAATGAGAAAATCAACGACGGCACGGAAGGCAGCGATGGAGCTCAGCAATATTATGAACTCGGATGGCACACTTTTATTAAAGCCTTTCCAACTGAGAGAATATTTGCCGGAAAGTATCACATTGCAAACAACCTATGATGAGATACATATCATTGGCAAGGAAAAAGCCTTTGTCAGACCAAATTTTCAGGTTGGCAAAGGGTTTGTAAAAATCCCTGTCATTTTTGCCAAGGTGCTTGGTGTATCAACGGATCGTAAGAAATACTGGGATGATTTTTATAAGGTACAGAAAAGCACTGAATTAGTAGAAGTGATGCGAGAGTTTCCGATTAAGCAGGAAATTAAAGGCAATCAGCAATTCCATTATCAGTTTGCTTTGAAGAGCGATGGTACGCTATCGCCGGAGAAGCTGATGGAGTCTAACTGGTGGCAGCATAAAGCTGTTTCTAATGGCATGCAGCTGGCTTTAGCCAGTGCTATCAGCAGGTATGTGCGAAAAGCGCATTTTCTCCCTCATGGAAGTGAGACACGAGAAGATGTACAGATGTATTTGTTTTCACAGGCAATGAATGTTCCGCCGTTTATTACAAAAATGCTGCAGCAATACGATTATGCGCAGGATGTTCCCAAAATCATGATTTACAATAATGGAATGACGGGAACTTTGACGAGAGCAGATGCAGCACTTTTGCTGTTGCTGAATGAGTTGGGCTTTGATATCGTTTTGTATAATCCGACGGGGCAGAATGACATAGAGCTGTACGTTGACAGCAGTCAATTTGACAGTCATTGGCTGGAAGAGGTCAGCTTTGAAGAAACCTTCCAGACTAGCGGTATGGCTGCCAAAGGAAACAGTGCGATAAAGTCGATTTTCAACAGATTTAAAAAGTAGTATGTGGTTGAAAGTTCTTGGGGTACAAAGTATATGTAGAAAATGATATACAATTTCTGTCAATATAGAAAAGGAGCACCGCAGCTCTTAGCGCGTGAGCGATGTATAGATGGGGCTAACGGACCAACTAGGAAAGGAAATTGATTGTAGAACGAATACAACAATTTCTGTCAATATAGAAAAGGAGCTTGAAAATATGGATAATCAAATGGAAACAGGACTTGAGGAATTGCAGGTAGTAAATGTAGAAAAGCGCTTGTCACAGGCTGAGCTGCAAAAAGAACAGCTGAAATCTGAGCCTGAGGTAATCAATATCAGTAAAAATGTTGATTTAAGAGATCAACTCTCTATTTTGGAATTTGGTAAAGAGCCGGCAGAGCAGATTTCGCAGTTTTCTTCACGTATCTTAAACAACATGACTGTAGCAGAAACACAAAAATCAACAGTTATGTTGGACAAGCTTGGAAAAATCATGGATAAATTTGAACCGGAAGATTTTGCAGAAGAGAAAAAAGGTCTGTTGAATAAAATTTTCGGTAAAGGAAAAGATATTGTCAGTCAGATTATGGCGAAGTACCAAACAATGGGTGGCGAGATCGAAGTTGTTTATACTGAAATCAAGAAATATGAAGTGAAGATGAAGCAAAATGTAGCGATGCTGAATCAGTTAGCGGATGAGAATATTCGTTATTACCTTGAATTAGAAAAATACATCGCTGCCGGCGAAGTCATTGCAGATGATTTAAGAAACAACAAAATCACAGCATTACAGGAACGCGTAAATAGTGGGGATCAAATGGCTGGTATTGAGCTGAGCAAAATGACTGCTGCGTTGGAAATGGTTGAACAACGTGTGTACGACTTAGAAATGGCGAAGCAAGTCTCACTGCAAACGGGTCCGCAAATCGATATGCTGCAAAAAGGGAATGTTCGTCTAATTGGTAAGATTAATTCTGCCTTTGTTATCACGATTCCTGTATTCAAGAGTGCGCTGATTCAAGCAGTAGCTGCGAAGCAACAGAAAATGACTGCTGAAGCAATGAGTGAACTGGATAACAGAACCAATGAAATGCTGATGAAAAATGCACAGAACATTTCTCAAAATAGTATAGAAATTGCGAAGCTGTCTGGTTCTCCAAGTATCAAGCTTGAGACAATGGAACAGACCTGGAGTACAATCATGCAGGGCATGGAAGAAACAAGACAAATTGAAGCAGAAAACATAGCGGAAAGAGAAGCAGGGAAAAAACGTCTTCTTGAGCTGCAAAGTGAGTATGAAGCGAAGAAGAATAATATGTAAGTTACAGCTACCGATGAATGAACTATTTTTAATCGTCCAGTAGAACTGCAGAAGCAGGAGGCAGCGCCTCCTGTTTTTTATACATAATAATTCCCTATTTGCATCTTTTATAGGCGTGCATTACCAATGATTTAAATGAGAAAAACACAAAATTTTTACAGTGGTCTAGTTGGTTTGAATAAAAGGAAGAAAAGAGGTTTGACATGAAACATTTTAATTTTTTGTCACAAGAAGATGAGGCAGCGATTTTTTATCAACTGCCTCAAACAATCAAAACAAGCTATGAAGGAACACATCGCTTTTCGGCAGATGAGCGATTATTGATAGGGAATGCCCTAGGCGCAGCCCTGTATATGCCGGCAACAAGGGAAAATATTGCACAGTTGGTCATCGATGCTCGCTACTCGGCGACAGCCTACATCTTATGCTTGGAAGATAGTATTGGCGATGTGACATTGGAAACAGCTGAAAAGAATCTAATCAATCAGCTGAAAGAAATCCAAAAGCATTTGGCGCACTGCTCAGAAACAGAGCGGGAGGAATTGCCGATGCTGTTTATTCGTGTCCGAAATCCTGAGCATTTGGCTTCTTTCGGTGAACAGCTTGGCGATTTGGCAAAAGTAATTTCTGGTTTTGCATTGCCTAAAGCAGATAATCAAAATATGGTCGCATATTTGACAAACGTTATTGAGCTGTCAGAAAAGAACGATACTTGGCTATGGGCAATGCCTATTTTGGAGTCAAGAGCTTTGATGATTAAGCGCACCAGAGAAGAGGAAATGACGAAGATTTATGATATTCTGACACAGCCGAAATTCGAAGAGCGAATTCTGAATATTCGTCTTGGGGCAACAGATATGTGTGGCTTGTTTGGTTTGCGAAGAACGATTGACTCAACGATTTATGATGTTTCTGTTATGAGAGATTTTATGACGGATGTCCTGAACTATTTTTCTATTGATCGCCGCTTTGTCATAAGCGGCTGTGTCTGGGAATTTTTTGGGAAGCGACCAAGAATATTGAAGCCGTTGTTGAGAGAAACGCCGTTTAAAGCAAAGCTGGGGGAAGATGGTCAGTTGATTCGAAAAGAGCTGATTACTGAAGCGAATGATGGCCTAATTAGAGAGGTTTTGTTTGATAAAGTGAACGGCATCAATGGAAAAACCTGTATCCACCCGACGCACATTGTGCCAATCAACAGCCAGCTCGTAGTGCCGAAGGAAGAGTATCAGGATGTTAAGCGGATTTTAGCCAGTGCTGATGGTCAGATTGGCGTGTTTAAAAGTGATGGCGGTAATAAGATGAACGAGGTTAAGCCTCATCTTTTATGGGCAAAACAAATTATTCGACGAGCAGAAATTTACGGTGTATTCAATGAGAAAAAAGAATTTGTTGATTTACTGATTGCAGAATATTTAAGTGAGGAACAAAAATGACACAGATACGTGAATACCCTGTTGCCAAAGGGCTGAAAGTGAAAATAACGATTGAAGAAAATCCTTTTCAGATAGAACCGGATCGTCTGTTCAAAATGGCAGCCAGAATCAATAAAAAGCGCAGTTTCCTATTTGTTAGTCCGGTATTAGGCAAGCATTTACCTGTGAATCCGTCAGTCTCATTGTTGATTGGTCGGGCACTGGCATTGATTTACAGTGGTCAAATTGATGGCTATCAAAAGGAAATCAGAGAAGTTCTGAACGAACAGGACGCACAAAAAGAGTTTAACATTGAGCAATTGAAGGATGCGGTTGTAAAGCTGGATCGCCCGATAACAGTGATTGGTTTTTGTGAGACGGCAACGGCATTAGGTCAGGCGTTCTTCGAGAGCTTTGCATCACCTGCCAGATACATCCATACGACAAGGGAAGAGCTGGCCGATAGACAGTCGATTCTTTCTTTCGAGGAAGAGCATAGCCATGCGACCGCCCATCGTGTGTATGCAGCAGATGCCGATTTTTTCAATGATGACACGGAAGTGATTTTAGTTGATGATGAAGTCACTACCGGAAAAACCAACTTGAATATCATTCGAGATATCATTCGTATGTACCCGCAGAAAAAGCAATTTACAATCGTTTCAATTCTTGATTGGCGCAATGAAGAAAATCAGCAAGCCTTTCGCAAGCTAGAACAGGAGCTAGATATCCAAATCAACGAGGTGTCTTTACTAAAGGGGACTGTAGAGGAATTTGGAAAAGTAGAGGAATTGAAAGAGGACTCTTTTATTACTGATAGAGAGCCGTCTGCTTTGATGTTGCAACAGCCGTTTAAAAAGATGCTGCCGAAGCTGGCTTGTTCTTTGCCCGCGGTGATGAAGAATGAAAAGGTTGAACGACCTGCGTATTTAACTGCTACTGGTCGATTCGGTCTGACTGAAACGCAGTATGAAGAAGAGCGATTAGCACAAATTGGCGCTCAGCTGAAAAGCTTGCGACAAGGCGGACCGACGCTTGTTCTTGGTACAGGTGAATTTATGTATGTACCGATGCGTATCGCAAGTCTGATGGGGGAGGATGTTCTTTTTCATACGACAACAAGAAGCCCAATTTTGAGTAGAAGCCAAACGGGGTATCCGATTTTTAATAAAAGAGCATTTCCAAGTCCGGAGCAATCGGGTGTGACAAACTATGTCTATGGTATTCCAAAAGAAGACGGGTATCGAGATATTTTTGTCGTGTTTGAGCGGATTGCTGATAGAGAGGGACTGCACGAGTTGAATCGTACCTTAAAAACAATTCAAGACGCAAACATTTATTTTGTCGATCTTACATCAAGAGCCGTCTATCGGTCTGTCATTGGAAGGAGTAAATAATGAAACCATTTATTAAAGGCAGTTATTCAGATGAGGATGTGATTTTTCTTCTTCAAGATATCAGCAATTATGTCGATGAGATTGCTACACCGGAAAGAGAAGTACTCATTCAAAGCGGTGTTCATTATTCAGAAATGCTGCCGGTCGAGTATCAACCAACAGAAGAGTACATTGCTTTGTTTAAAGAAACCTTGAAGGATTCTGCTGTCCGTATTGCAGCTTCCGTGGCAATCGTTGCGGAACAAATCGTAGTAGAAAAAAGCAAGAACCATCAAGATGATGTGGAAGAGACCCTAAAGGATCTGGTTTTAGTTAGCTTGGCAAGAGCGGGTACACCGATTGGAGTATTAATTAAAAGATACTTGAAGCTTGTATATCAAGTTGATGTTCCTCATTATTCCATTTCGATTATTCGAGGACGTGGAATCGATGAGGTCGCTTTAGATTATATCTACCAACAATCAGCCTCTGCCGATATTCAGTTTATTGATGGCTGGACCGGCAAAGGCGCTATCACCAAAGAATTGACGGAAGCCTGTGCGCTTTATAATGAAAAAAGAAGCTGGAAGTATCCTGTATCTCCAGTGCTTGCTGTATTGGCAGATACAGGGTATTGTACGACGCTTTATGGAACACGGGAAGACTTTTTGATTCCAAGTGCCTGCTTGAACTCAACAGTATCCGGTTTAGTCAGCCGAACGGTATTGAATGAACGTTTTATCAAGCCAGGTGAGGTTCATGGAGCAAAGTATTATAAGGAATTTGAACCGTTGGATCTTTCAAATGTATATATTGACACGATTATGTCTGCCTATGAAGAGCACAGACAGCAGATTACGCAAGAGGTCAAAGAGGCTTTAGCAGCTTGGAATCCGGATGAGGTACCGAGCTGGGCCGGTATGGCAGCTATTGAAAGAATCAAAGAAGATTTTAACTATGACAGCATTCATTTTATCAAGCCGGGTGTGGGAGAAACAACGCGGGTTTTGTTGCGTCGTGTGCCGGAGAAGCTGTTGATTAATCCGGAGAAAACCAACGACTTACGCCATATTCTGATGCTGGCAAAGGAGCTTCATGTACCAATTGAGGAGTATACCAACATGCCTTATTCCTGCTGTGGATTGATTCGTCAAAAAGTAGGAGAAAAAGAAATATGAAGACTGCTCTTTTTACAGATTTGGATGGAACGATTCTGTTTTCAAAAAGAACACTACCTGAAACGTTATCTGAAGAAGATTGCTTTAAAGCGGAATCATACGGCAACGGCGGTTATGGGCTCGTGGAAAATGACTTGCTTGTATTTTTTGAAGAATGGCAGAAGGATAATTACTTGATTCCGATAACGACTCGTTCAACAGAACAATTTGAACGGCTAAATGAGGTCTGGAAAAGGCTTCCTGTTCCGTTTGCTTTGACCAGCAATGGTGGGAACCTCTATCGTGATGGCGTATTGGATGAAGACTGGAATAAAGAAGTCAGAATCGAATTGGCGGAAGAGCTGGCACATCGTGAGGCTGTCTTGGCGATTCTCAAAGTGATTCTTCCAGAGGAAAGCGTTCGGAAAATCAAGGATATTGATGGGTTATACTATTGTGTCCTTGTTACTGAACGAGGCTGGGCACCTGAATTTATTCAGGAAGTGAACGCTGCTGTAGCTGTCTATGATTGGATTGGCTATTTTCAGCATAAAAAGCTTTATTTTCTGCCAAAGAACCTATCAAAGGAACAGGCGATGAAGCGTTTGACAGCAGAGCTTAACATTGATGGAGCTATTAAGGGAATGGGAGATACAGAGATGGACTTGGAGCTGCTGCTGCAATCTGATGCACATCTTTTCTTTGGGAAGTTAGATACACCAGTTGAAGGACTGATTCAGCAGGGGTATTCGCTAAAAGGAATTAAAAAATTACTGGGAATATAACTGAAAAAGGATGAAAGCCAGAAGGAGACTCATGGCTTTCATCCTTTTTAGTGTTCTTGTTCATCAGCGATGGAACGTGTTTATTTGTTTTTGAATTCTACTTTTGTATTATTTGAAAATTCAGCTTCAAATTCGAATTCTTTATAGTTATCCGATAGGTTTAGTTCCTTTAATACAACTTGGGTAATCTGAGCGTTATCCATCGTCTTAAAGTCAATTTTTTCAAGTAGAGCTTCAATTGTTGTTTGAGCCTTCGTACCGCTCATCTCTGTATTTGTCAGCTCATTTTCATATTCTGCTTTTACTTTTCCGTTTGATTTTACCTCATAAGAAAGTTCAATATCCCCTTTTTTGTACTCGATTGAGATATCCAATTCTTTAAGCGTTCCTTGTGTTTCAGCGGGAGTCGAAGGCTCAGGTGTTTGATTGTTGTTGTCATATCCCTGAACACCAAAAGCAGCACCTTCAGAATGTTGTTTCAAAATAATAATTTTCAGGTAAAGAGCACTATTCTTGTTCAGCTTCTTCAATATGCCTTCCGCTTTTGACTGATTGCGGGTAAAGTCCAGAGTAATCGACTTTGCTTCTTTCTCAGTGTAGCCGGCCGCTGTCCAAGTGCTGTCTGTTGTCAGTTTTTTATAAAAGGAAGAGACTGTTTTACTGGTTAATGATTCACCTGTGAATGCTTCCATTTCTTCAACTGAAAATAGTGTAACTGATTTATATTCAGAAGATTCCACAGTGATTGCCGCCTGTGCGGTTGCTGCGGGAATGATTGCTGCTGAAAGGCTCAGAGCCGTTAGTAAGACTGCTGTACCCAGTGTTAGTTTTTTCATGTTTTTGCCTCCATGTTGATTTCTGTTTGTTGAATTGTTTTTATTTGTGCTGATAAAGATAAACACAACGTGTTCTTTATGTAAATTGTACGCTATAATAGATATTCTTAACTATCCCTATTTTGACTGGATAAGGTCAAAAATTGACTTTTTGTTTATCAGTAAAATTTTAAAAAATTTCTTTTTTATAAAATAAAAACAGACATTTTTTCTGGATAGAAATGGATAAGAACTAAAATCAGGTCAAAAATCGCCCTGTTTTTACTATTGCTTATAGTAGATACTAGTTAGAAGTATATGAAGAAAGGAAGCAGAAATTATGATGAAGCTGAAGCATTTCAATCCGATACCTGAAAAGGATGTACGTGTGCCAATCCATCTCTTTACATTAAAAAAGAACCATGTTCATCAAGTGATTGCCAAGCATTGGCATGAAGGGGCAGAGCTCATCTATTGCCATAAAGGGGAGAACAACATCTGGATTGAAGGTCAAACCTACCGCATCGGCCAAGGTGATTGCCTATTTATTAATCCTTATACATTACACGAGACGATTCAAGTAGGTGACTCTGAATTATATATTTTGCAAATACCACGGTCATTTTTAGAGGAATGCAGAATTTGTTTGGACTATGAAATACATTTTAATAGTCTTTTAGACGACGACAAAGATTACAGCTTTATTCAGAAAATTTTACCCGAAATGCAGGCTGCTCAGTTATCTGAAGATGTATTTTCCTATCTGAAAATCAATGGTCTGTTTAGTGAGCTGATGTATCGCTTGCTACATGAGTTTGCGTCTCCTATCACCCATCAAGACTATGATTTTATTAAGAAGGAGCAGCATGTTCTTTTTGAAATTCTTGTCTATATTCGTGAAAACTTTAGCGGATATTTAAGCCAACAGGAAACTGCCGAGCATTTTGGCTATAACGCACAATACTTCGCCCGATTCTTTAAAGCTCAAACAGGAAGTACTTTCTTGGAGTATGTCAACAGTCTTCAAGTAGAGGCGGCTCAAAAGCTGTTATTGACCACGGACTTAAAAATCATAGATATAAGTGAGCAATGCGGTTTCAGATCAGTAAAGGCGCTCAACCGTTCCTTCTCTCGATGTTTCGGTATGACACCGGGAAAATATCGAAGGTTGGAAGCTGACGGAACAGATGAGCAGTTGAGGAACTAGGGATTGTATGGAAGGTGATATCAATAATGAAAAAATACTTATGCTTAATATTATGTTTGTTTTTATTGAATGGTTGTTCTGTCAAAAATTCTCCTACAGAAGAAAGTAAAGAGACAGGAAGTACGGAGAGTGATTTGATGAAAAATGAACAATCTATTCCACCAGTATCAGATTTTTATGAATTAGGGAGTTTACCTAAAGCGAAGAAAGAACAGTCATTGGATAATATCGTCAAAATTTATTTTGCTGAAAGAAACAATCTGGAAAATAAGAATAAAATTGCTATAGACCTTGGCAATAAAGGTCTGTACTTAGAACCAGAATTTGAAATAATTGGACATGACTCGTTGGATTATGAACTAAGCAATGAAGAAATTGAAGAGATTAAAGAAATTCTCTCTAGAAATAAAGTAGATACATGGGAAGTGGAATATACAGAAGAGTATGATAAAGAGGTTGGAGAAGCAGCTTACAATTGGTTATTGAGAGTACAATATACTAATGGAGAAATTTATAATAAACAAGGAAAAGGAAATGATAAGCAAAAAATTGAACCAGAGAACTATCAAGCTTTTGTAAATGAATTGACATCATTTGTTGAAGAGAGAAAATAATGATTTTAGATAAGTAGATGACCATAGAATTAGGCGAAGTTGTAAATTGAGATTACATTCACTTTATTCAGTTGTTTTAGTTCTATCTAGTTACCCGATAAAAGAATTCAGAGCGTACACTTGATTCAAAGTATGGGAGAGTGATATTTTGAAAAAAAATTTACTGTTAGGAATAATATTCTTAATTTTATTAGCGTTACCAATAGGGTGTTCTCACAGTAAAAAAAACGTGGAAAAAGAAGTGGAGGGTGGAGAAATGAACAAAAATAGTGATACTCTACCTGTTACAGATTTCGAGAAACTGAGAAGACATAAACTAACCATGTCTAAAAAAGAACAACCGATAGAGAATATTGCTAAAATTTATTTTTATGAAATACATAATTTGGAGTGGAAAAATCAAGTTGCTATTGATATAGGAAATAAAAGTGGGTACTCAAATCCTAAAGCTACAACTATAGGTCTAGCCCCTACGGACTTTGACCTTCAAGAGAACGATTTGAAGGTCATTAAACAAATTTTAAAAGATAGCCAAGTTGAAAGCTGGGAAGAAAGCTATATGTTCGGTGATAAAGAAATGCTTGATGAGATGGGTGGAGAAGGATACAATTGGCAACTTTGTATTCAGTACTTAGATGGAACAAGCTTTTATAAAGAGGGAAAAGGAACGGAGAAAGAAGAGATACAACCAGAAGGCTATCATGACTTTGTCGATGGTCTAACGGAGTTTCTTGCTTCTAAAAGTCTTTCTGAGTATGAGAAAATCGAATAATTACTAAAAGGAACCATTCTCAATCAGAGATGGTTCCTTTTTTTATACATAACATCATTTTTCATAAATTGAATGTAGCTTCAGTTGTCGGATATTTAAGAAATTCTGGCAGCATAGGGCAATTCCGCCATATAGCGTTGCTTCATTTCCTAAAGGACTGTTCCGCACAGAAATATTTTGGGCAAATCGGCTGGAGAGATGTTCTTGAATGAATGTCAGAAGCGCCGGAATTCTGCGATAGACCGAGCTGTTGATAATGACAACTTCTGGATCATAGAGTGTAACAATGTTATTAATGCCTACGCTTAATAGAAAGGCGTTATTTTTTAATTCTTCTTGGATTGCTGAGTCGTCTTTCAGTGATTCGATGACCGAGCTGTCCACGAAGTCTAAGCCTTTTTTCTCTGCAACGGCTTGATACAGCACCGTATTGGACGCATATTGCTCCAAGCAGCCATCATTTCCACAGGGACAAGCTTTGCCGTCCGGATAAAGAATCGAATGACCAATTTCTCCCGCTGTTCCGTGCTTTCCCTTTTGAACCGTACCGGCATCGACGATTCCCGCCCCAATCCCGCTGTGAATGCTTAAACTGACCAAGCTCTCTGAGTCTTTTGAAAAAGTGTACTCACCAAGTGCAGCAAGATTTGCCTCGTTTTCAAGGAAAATAGGGAAGTCGAATAGCTGTGACAGCTCGGTATATAAATCGATAGTATCCAAATCATAATAAGGAGTAAAAACGATTTTGTGATTATGTACGACCCCATGAATACCTACCGTCATACCGATGATTGTGCTGCAAAGCTCGGGATGCTCTTCGTGAATCGCTTCAATAGTTTCCTTTAGTAGAGGCACAGCGGTCTCGGCAGATACCGTCAACCGTTTTTTTTCTACATAAAGAACTGTCTCGCCATTTAGATAAGATAAGGTTCCTTTCAAGTAGTTAACCCCTAAATCGAAGGATAGGGTGACTGCTGCTTTGGGATTGAACTGAAGCATAATCGGTTTTCGCCCACCTTGAGTACCAGCCGTACCGATGCCTGTTTCAAAAATTAGGCCATCATCAAGAAGACCTTTGGTAATAGAAGAGACAGATGCCTTATTCAACCCGGTTAAAGAAGAAAGCTCTGCTCGGGAAATATTTTTATGGTCAATGATTCCTTTCAAGACCTGTGCTTCGTTGTGTTCACGAATTTTATATTTATTTGTAATCATATCATTTCACCTCTCTAATTATATTAAATTTTTTGAAAGCGCTTGACAACTTCTTTTTAATGCCTTAATATTCTTCTTGTAAGTTAGTTTAACTTACTAACTAACTATAATCAAGTCATTTTTAGGAGGAAACTAAAATGAGTTACTTTCCACAGGTAGAAAAAGTTCGTTATGAGGGCGCTGAAACAAAAAATATGTTTGCTTTCCGTCATTACAATCCGGAAGAGATGGTCATGGGGAAGACAATGAAGGAGCACTTACGCTTTGCGGTGGCTTATTGGCATACGATGACTCAGGATGGCTCAGATCCATTTGGAAACCCAACGAATCAACGAGATTGGGAAGCTGGAACACCAATGGAAACAGCGAAAAACAGAGTAGAAGCATTTTTTGAAATTTTAACAAAATTAGATGTTGAATATTTTTGTTTCCATGATGTGGACATTGCACCGGAAGGCGACTCATTGGAGGAATTCTTTAAGAATATCGATGAAATTACTGATTTAATTAAGGAGAAAATGGACCAGACTGGAATCAAGCTATTGTGGAATACAGCAAATATGTTTTCACATCCGCGTTTTGTGAATGGTGCAGCTTCTTCTAATAATGCAGAGGTATTCGCCTATTCTGCAGCCCAAGTCAAAAAAGGACTGGATATCAGTAAAAAGCTAGGCGGTGAAAATTATGTATTCTGGGGTGGTCGTGAGGGCTATGAATCGCTGTTGAATACAGATATGAAGTTTGAACAGGACAACATTGCCAGATTATTCAAGATGGCTGTTGCCTATGCAGAAAAAATTGGTCATAAGATTCAGTTCTTAATTGAGCCGAAACCGAAAGAGCCGACTAAACATCAGTATGATTTTGATGCAGCAACAACCATGGCATTTATTCAAAAATATGATTTGGAAAATGATTTCAAGCTGAATCTGGAAGCGAACCATGCGACATTGGCTGGTCATACATTTGAGCATGAATTGAATGTTGCCCGCTGCTACGATGCGTTAGGGTCAATCGATGCGAATCAGGGAGATATGCTTTTGGGCTGGGATACAGATGAGTTTCCAACTAATATTTATGATACAGCATTGGCAATGTACGAAATCCTTGAAAATGGCGGAATAGCGCCAGGCGGAATCAACTTCGATTCAAAGGTTCGTCGTTCTTCATTTGAAATGGAGGATTTACTGCTGGCACATATCGCCGGAATGGATACATTTGCCAGAGGATTGAAAGCGGCTGCAAAACTGAAAGAGGATCGCTTCTTTGATGCCTTGAAGGAAGAACGATACAGCTCTTATACAGAAGGAATCGGCAGTAAGATTGTTACAGATAAAGAAAATTTGGAATCTCTAACAGATTATGCACTTGAACACGATGAGATTGTTATGACGTCTAGCCACTTGGAGTATGTGAAGTCACGTTTCAACGACTACTTAGTATAAACGAAGGAGAGAATGAAAATGAAACGAGGAAGAATGCTATTTTCAACAGTTGTTTTGGCGGCAGCAGGATTGATGTTAGGTGCTTGTGGTTCGGGTGGTTCCGGCTCCAATGCGGATACTACCGTAGATGTATTTAATATTAAGGTGGAAACGAAGGATCAGTTGGAGGATTTGGCAAAGAAATATGAAGAGAGCCATGAAGGGGTCAAAATCAACGTGACAACAGTTGGTGGCGGACAGGATGCAAATGCGGCATTACAATCGAAGTTTTCTTCAGGTGACGAGCCAAGCGTTTTCCTTTTAGGTGGTTTAGCCGATGTAGACAAATGGGGCGATAGTCTGGCTGATTTGACGGATACAGAGCTTGCCTCAAAAGCACTTGAGGGTACGCTGGACGGCGCAATTTCTGATGGGAAAGTTTATGGTTTGCCGATGAACATTGAGGGCTATGGCTTCCTAATCAACAAAGAGCTATTTGAAAAAGCCGGTGTAGATGTAGATAGTATTCAATCGTACAGTGATTTTGAAAAAGCTGTGAAAACATTGGACAGCAAAAAAGATGAGCTGGACATGAAAGCAGTATTCGGCTTTAGTGCGAAGGAATTCTGGGTTGTGAGTCAGTACAGTTCACATTTCACCTCTCCGGAGTTTGATAATGATTTGCAGAAGGTCTATGATGCAACGACAATCGACTTCACTTACGGCGATCAATTCAAGGCGTATACAGATTTAATTAATAAGTACAATGTTCAGCCAATTTTATCTCTGGACTACAGTACATCTGTTGAAGAAGATTTTGCCAATGACCAAGTAGCAATCATTCATCAAGGGAACTGGATCATTCCAACCTTGAACAGCTTAGACCCTGAATTTGTTGAAAATAAATTAGGCATTCTTCCTCTTTATGTCACCTCTGAAACAGATGGTAAAATTGCCGCCGGTGCACCATGGTACTGGGGAGTCAATAAAAACAAAGATGAAGATGTGGTTGAAGCAAGTAAAGATTTCTTAGAGTGGATGTATACCGATGAGGATGCGATGAAGGTGGTTACGGATGAAATGGAATTTATTCCGGCGTACACAAACTTCTCGGCAGATAGCTTGCAAGACTCAACATCTCAAACAATCTTTGACTATGTTTCGGAAGGAAACACCGTTCCATGGGTACACAATCAGTATCCGGACGGGTATTCACAAACACAATTTTACCCTGAATTCCAAAAATATTTAAATGGGGATATCTCTTGGGATGACCTGATGAAAATTGGAAAAGAAGAGTGGGAAAAGGACAGAAAATAAGATTTAAGTGAAACATGATTTTTGATTGGACAGCAAAGAGCAGTGAAACGTTCCATGTCTGAGTGTAAGCTGCTAAACGGAAAAGAGCAGGAATCAGGATGAACAGACTGCTCTTTATCCGCTGTACCGTCAAAAAAGGGAAATGGTGATAATCGAGAGGGGGACATATCAATGAATAACCGATCAAAAAGCTTTTGGCTTTTTCTGGCACCAAGTTTACTGGGGATGATTGTTGTACTATTTATTCCATTACTTACAGGTGCGTATTACTCACTGACAGACTGGAATGGTATTAAGGTTGATCAGTTTTTAGGTTTGGAAAATTATCTTCGGGCGTTTCAAGATGAACGCTTTTTAAACAGTATTTGGTTCACGACAAAATTCTCTGTGGTAGCTATCATTCTTGTTAATATTATTGGGTTGGGGCTGGCGCTCCTAGTCACTCAGAAAGCAGACAAGTTGAACAATGTTTTTCGAACAGTCTTTTTCATGCCGAACCTGATTGGCGGAATCATTCTGGGGTTCATTTGGCAGTTTATCTTCATCAAAGCCTTTGCGGCGATTGGTGATGCAACGGGCATTGAGTTTTTCAAGGGCTGGCTTTCAACAACAGGTACAGGGTTTTGGGGACTGATTATTCTTTTTGTCTGGCAGATGAGCGGATATATCATGATTATTTATATCTCCTTTATCAATAACATTCCGGATGAAATGATTGAGGCTGCTGAAATCGATGGAGCAACTGCATGGCAAACCTTCTGGAAAATCAAGTTTCCAATGCTGGCGCCGGCATTTACGGTCAGCCTATTCTTAACCCTATCCAATGCATTTAAAATCTATGATCAGAATTTGGCGTTGACAGCGGGCGGTCCGTTTGACTCTACGCAAATGGTCGCGATGAATATTGTTAACGAAGCGTTTGCAGTTCGTAATATGGGGTATGCACAGGCGAAGGCAGTAATTTTCCTTGTGATTATCGCCGTTATTTCAGTTGTTCAGATCAGCATTACCAGAAAACGGGAGGTCGACCTATGAACAAGCAGAAGAAAAGAAAAGCGCTGGGAATCAAAATCGTCGGACTTTTATTGGTATTGGTCTGGTTGTATCCGTTTTATTTGATTGTCATCAACTCATTCAAAACGAAATCAGAGATTTTTAAGAACACGTTGAACGTTCCTGAACAATTTACCTTAGAGAATTATCCAGTCGCTTTTGAGAAGCTGGACTTTTTCAAGAGTGCCATGAACTCCGTACTTATCACAGCGGTATCATTGTTTGTTATCGTGATTTGTACCTCCATGGCAGCATATGCTCTTTCAAGAAATAAGAGCAAGCTTAGTGATCGGTTGTACTTTGTCATTGCGATTGGTTTGTTGATTCCGTTTCAGGCAATCATGATTCCACTAGTTTCTTCCTTCGGTAAGGCAAATATGCTGAATCGACCGGGCTTAGTTATTATGTATCTGGGACTGGCAAGCAGTATGGCCATCTTTTTATACTTTGGTGCACTGCGGGGAATTCCCCAGTCCTTGGATGAGGCAGCGACTATTGACGGCGCCTCAAGATTCCAAATCTACTGGCACATTATCCTGCCGTTGCTGAAGCCGACAACTGTGACAGTCATTGTACTGAATTCGATTTGGTTCTGGAATGACTATTTACTGCCATCTCTGGTTATTAATAAAGAGGGCATGTACACCATTCCACTGAAAATGTTCTACTTCTTCGGACAGTACTCTAAACAGTGGCATCTGGCATTGGCAGCATTGTTTATTGCGATTATTCCAATCATTATTCTTTATGTGTTCTTGCAGAAATATATCATCAAAGGCATTTCAGACGGTGCCGTAAAATAGGAGGTCAACATGAGATTTACAGATGGATATTGGATGACAAAAGAAGGCTACACGATTCAATCACCTAAAGAAGTATTTGCCAGTCAGGAAAACAAGGACAGTGTCGTGCTCTACGCGCCGTACAAAGCTGTCCAACAGCGTGGGGATACGCTGAATATGGGAATGAATACAATCACTCTGACAAGCCCGCAGGAGGATATGATTTCTGTAAAAATCGTTCATCACGAAAAGAACAATCCTGGTCCGAGCTTTCAACTGGAAATGAGTGACAGCACACCAATTATCAAAAAAACTGCTGAAAAAGTTTCACTCCAATCAGGCGCATTGCGGGCGGAAGCCGTTCTTGATGATAAATTTCAGTTGCGCTTTCTTGGCGACGACAAGCTATTAACAGAATCGAAATTCGGTGCTCAGGGAGAAATCACTCATACCAGCGGCGCTCATTATATGAGAGAACAGCTTTCTTTAGGTATCGACGAGTTGATTTACGGCTTGGGTGAACGCTTTACACCGTTCATTAAAAATGGTCAAACGGTGGATATCTGGAATGAAGATGGCGGGACTGGCAGTGAGCAGGCGTATAAGAATATTCCGTTTTATATGAGTAGCAACGGTTATGGCATTTTTGTCAACCATCCTGAGCGTGTTTCATTTGAAATCGCTTCTGAAAATGTATCGAGAGTACAGTTCAGCGTTGAAGGGGAAGCGTTGGAATACATCATTATTTATGGGCCAACACCGAAAGAAATTTTGGAGAAATACACGAATTTAACAGGTAAACCATCGTTGCCGCCGGCTTGGTCATTTGGTCTATGGTTATCTACTTCCTTTACAACGGATTACAGTGAAAAAACAGTGATGAGCTTTATCGACGGTATGCTGGAGCGTGATATTCCACTAGAGGTTTTCCACTTTGACTGTTTCTGGATGAAGGCTTTTGAATGGTGCAGTTTTAAATGGGATGATGACTTATTCCCTGATCCGAAAGGCATGATTCAGCGTATCCACGATAAAGGGATTAAGGTCTGTGTTTGGATTAATCCGTATATTGGGCAAAAATCGCCATTGTTTGAGGAAGCGAAAGAGAAGGGGTACTTCTTGAAGCAGGCCGATGGTAATGTTTGGCAATGGGACATGTGGCAAGCCGGACAAGGCATTGTCGACTTTACGAACCCGGAAGCAGTGAAATGGTATCAAGGCCATCTCTCTGATCTTTTAGATATGGGAGTAGACAGCTTCAAAACAGACTTTGGTGAACGGATTCCAACTGATGCGGTGTATTTTGATGGTTCTGATCCTCAAAAGGCGCATAATTATTACAGTTATTTATACAATGAAGCAGTCTTTTCACTATTAGAAGAAAAGAAAGGGAAAAATGAAGCTGTTTTGTTTGCTCGTTCCGGAACAGTTGGTTCGCAAAAATTCCCTGTTCATTGGGGCGGTGACAATCTTTCTGAATATGTATCGATGACCGAAACACTGCGTGGCGGATTGTCCTTCCTACTCTCCGGTTTTGGCTTCTGGAGCCATGATATTGGTGGATTTGAAGAGAATGCTTCTGCTGATATTTATAAGCGTTGGACGCAGTTTGGGTTGCTTTCTACGCACAGTCGCTATCACGGGAATATCCAGTATCGAGTACCTTGGTTGTACGATGAAGAAGCAGTCGATGTGACTCGAACATTTACGCAATTGAAGCTGCGGTTGATGCCATACCTTTATCAACAGGCAGTCTATACTGCGAAGAGTGGTGTGCCGATGATGCGTCCGCTATTTATGGAATATACGCAGGATCGAAATGCTTACTATGTAGATAAGCAATACTTCCTTGGGGATTCATTAATGGTTGCACCTGTCTTTACAGAAACCGGTGAGGTTGATTATTACCTGCCGGAGGGGCGTTGGACACAGCTGTTGACGGATGAATACCGTCAAGTATCGGAAAATGGACAGTGGTTAAATGAAACTCATGACTATTTACATTTGCCTGTCTGGGTAAAAGAGAATACAATTTTAGTGACAGGTCATAATACACAGCTGAGTGTCGTCTACGATTATGCTGATTCAGCGGCGATTCATTGCTACCAATTATCTGAAGGGACACACCATCAGGAAATCGTAAGCAGCAGTGGTGATATCGTAGGTAGCTTCAGTGTAGAACGCCAAGGCAGCAAGCTGCAAGTACATGCGAAGGGCTTAACTGGTAAGACAATGCTTTATTTCCATGAGGGCGAGCAAGTACAGGAAGCAGAACTGACAGCGGAAAAAATGACCATTGACCTGATCTCAAAATAAATTGGAGGACAAGCAAGTGGAGCATAAACAACTGGATCAATTTCCAAAAGATTTTTTATGGGGCTCAGCATCAGCAGCGTATCAAGTAGAGGGCGGCTGGAATGAGGATGGCAAAGGGGTATCAGTCTGGGACGAATTTGTTCGAATTCCGGGGAAAACCTTTAAGGGAACCAACGGTGATACAGCGGTCGATCACTACCATCGCTATAAAGAAGATGTGGCTTTGATGAAGGAGCAGGGCTTGAAAGCCTATCGCTTCTCCGTTGCTTGGACACGGATTTTTCCAAATGGACGTGGGGAAGTCAATCAGGATGGGTTGCAATTTTATATCGATTTAGTAGACGAGTTGTTAAGAAATGAGATTGAACCTGTTCTAACACTTTACCATTGGGATTTGCCACAGGCATTACAGGACGAATATCAAGGCTGGGAATCCAGAAAAATTGTGGATGATTTTACCAATTATGCGGCGGTGCTATTTGAAGCCTTTAAGGGAAAGGTCAAGTATTGGGTCAGCTTAAACGAGCAAAATATTTTTGTTACTCATGGCTATCTGATGGCAAGCCATCCACCGGCAGTGCAGGACCCAAAAAGAATGTATCAAGCCAATCATTATGCAAATTTGGCGAATGCAGCGGTTATTAAGAAGTTTCATGAAATGAATATTCCGGGGATGATTGGTCCCAGCTTTGCTTACGGACCAAACTATTCCTTTAATAGTGATCCGAAAAATGTTCTGGCTGCAGAAGATGCAGAGGATTTGAATGCTCATCTTTGGCTGGACGTGTATGTCTTTGGTGAATATCCAATCGCAGCGCTTAAATATCTGAACGAACAAGGGCTGGCGCCGGAGATTGAAGCGGGCGACATCGAGCTGTTAAAAGCTGGTAAGCCTGATTTTATCGGTATTAACTATTATCAAACGAATACAGTAGCCTTTAACCCACTGGACGGTGTCGGCTTAGGAAAAATGAATACAACGGGAGAAAAAGGTTCGACAGAGGAATCTGGCACACCGGGTGTCTTCAAGCGTGTAGAAAATCCATTTGTTGAGCGGACAAATTGGGATTGGGAAATCGATCCGGAAGGGTTGCGTGTTGGCTTGAGACGTTTGACCAGCCGTTACCGTATGCCGATTCTTATTACTGAAAATGGGTTAGGCGAATACGATCAGCTGACGGAAGAAAAAGAAATCCATGATACGTATCGGATTGATTACTTGAAACAGCATATCCATGCAATTCAGGAAGCAATTACAGATGGCGTGACCGTCTTAGGGTATTGTACATGGTCCTATACAGACTTGCTTAGCTGGTTGAATGGCTACCAAAAGCGTTATGGGTTTGTTTATGTGGATCAGGACGAGACACAAAACGGTTCTCTGGCACGCTACAAGAAAGACAGCTTCTATTGGTATCAGGAAGTCATCCGCACAAACGGAGAAAAACGATAAGAGTTGAAAAATGTGTGTGGTAACAAACTTTTTCAAGAGTAAGTTTCATCCGCTTTGTCGCATTAGATTATGATAATCAAACAAGCCGAACCATACGAAAACAGTTTTCTGCCTTTTCCGTATGGTTCGACCTGTTTTAGTGAGCTCTTTTTCTCGCTGTGTGAGGCCGTTGTATTTTTTGTTGGCGTTTTCTTCGGGTGTCCGGTTGTTTCATACTAGAAAAACAAAAAAGATAGGAGTGGAAAAATGAGTTATGTAATTGGAATTGATCTTGGAACGGGATCGGTGAAAGGTCTTGTTTTAGATAAAAGCGGAACAGTCATTGAACAGGCGACAGAAAATTATCCATTGCTTCATCCACAAAAGGGCTATAGTGAGCAGCGACCAAGTGATTGGATTGATGGGACGAAAAAGGTACTATCAACCTTAATTGATAAAATACCCAAGCTCAAGACGGAGCTTGAAGGAATCAGTATTTCCGGTCAAATGCATAGTCTGGTCTTATTAGATGATGTGGGGCAGCCATTGCGTAATGCGATTTTATGGAATGATGTGCGAACGACAGCGCAATGTCAGGAAATCACTGAAGCATTAGGCGATAAGTTGTTGAAAAAAACGAAAAACCTAGCATTGGAAGGCTTTACTTTACCTAAGTTACTGTGGGTCAAGGAGCATGAGCCGGAGATTTGGGACAAGGCTGCTCGTTTCTTACTACCAAAGGATTATTTGGCCTATTGGCTAACAGGCAATCAGCAAATGGAGCTGTCAGATGCTGCCGGCACCTTGCTATTGAATGTGACAGAAGAAAAATGGGATATGGAGATTGCAGAAACATTCGGTATCTCAGAGGAGTTACTGCCTCCGTTGGTCCAGTCGATGGAGCATGTAGGAGATATCCAAGCTGGTATCTGTGAAGAATTAGGTCTGGAAACGGCAGCCAAAATTTTTGCCGGAGGAGCAGATAACGCCTGTGCGGCACTCGGCGCCGGAATTATTGAAGAGGATCGGGCAATGTGCAGCATAGGGACCTCAGGAGTCTTTTTATCCTATGAAGGACAGGCTGAACGACAATACAAAGGAAAGCTGCATTATTTCAATCATGTGATAAAGGATAGCTATTATTCGATGGGCGTGACCTTAGCCGCCGGTCAAAGTCTGACATGGTATAAGGAGACCTTTGCCGCAGACGAAACCTTCGATCAGCTAATTGTTGAGGCAGAAACCAGTAAAACAGGTAGTAATGGGTTGCTGTTTACACCATATATCATGGGGGAACGAACGCCTCATGTTGACAGCCAGATTCGCGGCAGCTTCATCGGGATGGATGCTGGACAAACGAAAGCTGATTTTACCAGAGCAGTGTTGGAAGGCATCACATTTTCTTTGAAGGACAGTCAGGTCTTGATGCAGGAAATTGCCGGCAAGAAATTTAAAGAAGTAATCTCAGTTGGTGGAGGAGCCAAGAGTGCACTTTGGCTGCAAATTCAGGCCGATATTTTCAATACGAAAATTCGCACACTGAAAACAGAACAAGGGCCGGGACTTGGTGCAGCGATGATTGCGGCTATGGGTCTTCAGTGGTTTGACTCAGTAGAGCAATGTGTGGCGGCCTTTGTCGATTATGAAAAAGAGTATTCGCCAATACCGGAAAACGTGAAGACCTATGAGAAAATTTATGGCATCTACAAACAAGTCTATGGGCAAACGAAAGAGCTTTGCCATCAGCTTTTAGCTGTTAGTAAAGGGTAGGTGGTCTTCTATGGGGATTTTAGCCTTTGATATTGGCGGAAGTGCAGTAAAGTATGGCTTTTGGGAAAAGAAACGATTGCTTGGTCAGTGCGCAGTCCCGCTTCCCAAAGATTGGAAGAACATGAAGAAAGCGTTGAAAGACGTGTATGAAGAGTTCCGCGAATCGTACGATATAACCGGTGTAGCGCTGAGTGCTCCGGGCTTGGTGAACGAAGCAATTGGACAAATTCAAGGCGTTAGTGCGGTTCCGTATATTCATCATTTCCCCATTCAGCAGGAGCTTTCTGAGCTGTTCGGTGTTCCGGTTACAATGGAGAACGATGCAAACTGTGCGGCATTGGCAGAGGTCTGGCAAGGTGCGGCAAAGGAGTCGGAAAATTGTCTGTTTTTTGTGATTGGAACAGGTGTTGGCGGTTCGGTCATCATCAACCGCAAACTGTTCAAAGGAAGCAATCTATTTGGCGGCGAGTTCGGCTACATGTTTCTAAATGACTCTGCCTCTTTAAGCGACTTAGGCAGCTCTGTAAAAGCTGTTAAAAAGTATAACCGTCTGACAAATAAAGCGATTCAGGGCAAAGAGCTGTTTGAGTTGGCTGAAGCCGGTGATCCGCTGGCGGAAGAAATTGCCGGACAATTCTATCGAGCTGCAGCAACGGGAATTTATAATCTGTTAGTTTGCTTTGACCCTGGACTAGTGATATTGGGCGGAGGCGTCTCTGCTAATCCAGTAGTTGTTACGAGAATCAAAAAACAGCTAAGCCGGATTTTATTGGAGAGAAGCGTAACGGATATGAACTACAGCATTGAAGCGTGTGTTTTTGGAAATGATGCGAATTTAATTGGGGCTGTCTACCACCATATTACATCAAAGGAAGACCGTTGAAGCGAGTAATTGGAATGGATGAGGCGGAGCTGATACTATAAGAGTATCTTATTAAGAAGGAGCTGTCACGAATGACAAAATCAAAGATTATTCCTTTTCTAACGTTTCCGTCAACAGCTGAAGAAGCGATGACATTCTATGAGGCGAGTTTTCCAAATTCGAAGATTACGCGATTAGTGCGCTATGATGAGAATGTCCCTAATGCATCAGCGGAAATGGTTGGTAAGGTTTTGAATGGGAGTCTGGAGCTTCAAGGGCAGGAGCTGTATTTCATGGATATGGAGCCTGAAAATGCACCGGCTTTTAGTTGGGCAACCTCTCTTTATATGAATTGCGAGGCAGAGGCAGAATTCGATACAATTTTTAACAATCTTTCTAAAGAAGGCATAGTGATGATGGGACCAGAGCCTGTTCTTAATTTTCGCAAAGTCACTTGGGTTACAGATAAGTATGGAGTAACCTGGCAGCTTGTATGGGAATAAGGGAATCCCATGAATAAAGAGAGAAATGGTAAGTGACCTGAACACCAGGTTGCTTGCCGTTTTTTTGTATTCAACGAAATTTTTTTACAAAAAAAGACCTCCCGCCGAAGCGAGAAGGTCTAGGGGACCCGTTGATTAAGGTAATGTAACAACTAACTCTGAATCTTTGTCAAAGAAGTGACTCTTATTCAGGTTGAAGGCCAAGTTAATTGTTTCGCCTGGTGTGTGCAGCTCACGAGCATCTACTTTAGAAACGAATTCGTGATCGCCAACCTTTGTATAAAGCATTGTTTCTGCTCCAAGTAGTTCAGATACAACAATTTCTGCGCGAACAACTGTTTCAGGTGCTGCTTCAAGAGCAATAGGCTCGCTGTGAATATCTTCAGGGCGAATACCAAAGACAAGTTCTTTGCCTTCATAGCCTTTTTGCACAAGCATTTTATTTTGACCTTCTGGAAGTCTTAGGTTCAAGTCTTTTCCATCGGTAATCACACCATGATTCAAGGTTACATTGAAGAAGTTCATTGCCGGAGAGCCGATAAAGCCTGCAACAAAGATATTTTTCGGTGTGTCGTATACTTCTTTTGGAGAACCGATTTGTTGAACGATTCCATCCTTCATGATAACGATTCTATCTGCCATCGTCATCGCTTCTGTTTGGTCATGGGTAACGTAAATCGTTGTTGTTTCCAAACGACGGTGAAGTTTTGCGATTTCAGCACGCATTGCTACACGTAGTTTGGCATCCAAGTTAGATAAAGGCTCATCCATCAGGAAGACTTTCGCATCACGTACAATGGCACGACCTAAGGCAACCCGTTGACGCTGACCACCGGAAAGCGCAGCTGGTTTACGGTTTAAGTATTCTGTCAGACCAAGGATGTCCGCAGCATTTTCTACACGTTTCTTGATTTCTGCCTTGTCATATTTACGAAGCTTCAAACCAAAGGCCATATTGTCAAATACTGTCATATGCGGATATAATGCGTAGTTCTGGAATACCATTGCGATATCACGGTCTTTAGGAGCAACATCGTTCATTACTTTGTCGCCGATGAGCAGTTCACCTTCTGAAATGTCTTCCAAGCCGGCAATCATACGTAAGGTTGTTGATTTACCACATCCGGATGGACCTACGAATACGATAAACTCGCGATCAGCGATATCTAAATTAAAATCTGTTACTGAATATCTTTCAGCATTTTCATATTTTTTATGGACGTTTTTTAAAGCGATTTCTACCATGAGTGTCTTCCTCTTTTCTCTTGTTTTGATAAATTTAGTATATCTGAAAGCGGTATCTTTCAACAATGGTATTCTGCCCAAGAAATACTTTGAATTTTCGTCACATTGCCGAAATGAGGATGAGGCTCGATATGTTTCGTGACTATACGCTGATTTCAAGATGTTTATGATGCTGAAAGTAGCATAAATAAAAAGCTGAACAGCCCCTTATCGAGGAAGCGCTGTTCAGCTTTGTTGTTTCTATGTTAAGCACTCTAATTCGTCAGTAACAGGTAACAAAGGATTAAATCCTCTGTATTTTTTAGCTGCATCCCAGTCTGCTCTTGAAATTTTTCCAAGCGGTATTGCAGGGTGTTGCGGTGCATGAATAACTCTTTGGCGGTGGAGCTGAGGTTTCCTTGATTTGTCCAAAGAGCTTGGATGATTTCCTTCATTTCATCATCGATTCGCCATTCTTCTTTCATGGAACGTGTTAAGCTGCTTTTTGCCAATGCTTCTTTCGTGAAGTAATGAAGTGCGACATCGGCGATACCAAAAACAGTCGTCCGTTTAAGACGCTTAACTTCTTCTTTAAAAATATCCTGTTCCTCTTCAAAAAGTGCGGGAAATGCATCAGAGCTTTCGTGAAAACCGCCAACAAATACTCGGCTGACTGTTTCAAAGTCATCATCAAGGGCTAAAAAGATACCTGCCAGCTCTTCTTTACTCAAAGAATGCTTTGCCTGCTTCTCTACGAGAATCGCTTGCTCCGGCGTAAGGAAAAAGAAATCTGCTGTCTCAGGGAAAATACCGACAATGTTTTCCTGCCAAACATCCTCTAAAAAGTTTTTCGGTGTCTGCAGCATTAGCTGGATGACACGAAAACGCCCCTTTTCCTCCAGAGCTTTCTGTTGAAATAGGACTTGATACCATAGATGCTCTCCGGCAACTATAGGTGCTGCCTCATCCGTCAAAATTGTCAATAAAGCGATTTCTTTTTTTGACAGCTCAGCTTTGGAAATCCAAAGAAACCCATCATGGTCGGGGATACTCAAATACTTGTGATCTGTCGCAGGATAACTGTGAAGCTCAGCTTCGGGATAAATGGCACGTAGAGTTGTTTTATTCATAATCAGACCCCTTATTTATTGGTAGGTAACGCTATTTATCTAAATAAAACTAGTTTTTCAAGCAAATCAATAAATTCTTATTGGATAAAAACAGTCTATCATAGACCGAAAAAAAAGGTAAGTTTTCTCCTAGTCATTTGTCCTGTTCCATTTCGGTGTTTAGCGAGAGACAGGTCGGCTTAGACAGACAGTAATCACACAGCATTCTTTGTTTTATGACTGAATATTGAGCAGAAATTATAGTGAAAATATAGAGAAACGAACGGTATAATGAAAAGGATGGTGAAAAGGAAGTGAGCGATATGAAGAAAAAGCTTTTGATTATTGATGATGAGAAAGATTTACTTGAAACATTAAAAACATATTTTGAGCTGTCTGGTTATTATGTATTTACCGCGGAGAATGGCGCAAAAGGACTGCAGCTTCTGGATAAGAAACCGGATCTGATTCTTTTGGATGTCACGATGCCTGAGATGGATGGTCTCAGCTTTTGCAAGGAAGTCAGAGAAGTCGTGCATGTACCGATTATTTTCCTGTCGGCCAAAATCGATCAAGCCAGTCGGATGGAAGGGCTTATCGCAGGTGGCGACGACTATTTGCTGAAGCCTTTTAGTCTGGAAGAACTGGCGCTGCGAATCGAGGTTCATCTTCGCAGGGAGAGTCGTTCGAAAGAGGACGAGTCGATTGCTTATTTTGGTGAGCTGGGCTTTTTTTATCAACGAATGGAGCTGCGTTATCAAGGGCAGCTTGTTCCATTGACAAAAACAGAATTTGAAATAGCTGCCTATCTGTCTTTGAGAAAGGGACAGGTCTATAGCAAGGAGCAAATTTATGATTATCTGTGGGGCTTTGATAAGGAGGGAAACAGTGAAATTATCACTGAGCATGTTAGAAGGATACGGGCAAAGATAAAACATGTACATAAAAGGGAAGTTATCCAAACTGTATGGGGGATGGGGTATAAATGGATTGGTTAGATGAACAGCTGCAACGTGTTCGTTTGAGAAATAGAAGCTTACAGGCGACGCTCCTGCTCTACCTTTTATTTGGTCTGCTGTTTGCCATTTTGGCCTATATGTTCACTGTCAGCTTTTGTGTGGGCTGGGAGCGGTTGATACTGAACGAACATCAGTCATTAGAACATTTTACAGATGTGTTTTTCCGTCCGTATACACAGACTGTTCAACAAGAAGCCGCCTGGTCCATTACTATACTTCAGGGAATTAGGCGCTGGAACTTTATTTTCTATCTAATACTTGCTATTGCTTGGAGCAGTATACGGTTTTATCAGGAAAAAATTCGTCAGCCATTGTTGATAATGGAAGAGACGATTAGAGGGATTCAAAAGAAGGATTTGTCTATTTCCTGCCATTATAAAAGTGGAGATGAGCTGGAACAGCTCTGTTCAGGTGTTGAGGAGCTGAGAAAACAACTAGTTGAGGATCAACGGCAGATTGTGCAATTCCAAAGGGAACAGCGTCAGGTCAATGCCGCCTTTGCCCATGACATTCGAACACCGCTGGCAGTAATTCAAAGTAATGTTGCGCTCATTCGGCTGTTTCAGACTTCAGGGAAAATGACGGAAGAAGGGCTCTATGATTCGCTAAATAAAATCGACAGGCATATCGAGAGATTACAGAGCTTTACATTTACCATGCAGGAGATTCAAAAAATTGATGAAATTGATTTGGTTAGAGAGTATCAGGAAACAAGCCGATTAATACAGGCAATCAAAGACATTGGACAAGCAGTTATTGATAAAGAATTTCAGGTGGAAATAGCAGAAACAGTTCCTGAAAAACTATCTTTTGACCTTCAGATTATTTCTCAAGTGATAGAAAACTTACTGCTGAATGCCAATCGTTTTGCTGAGAAGCGAGTAGCCGTGACATTGCAGGTGGAGGCGGAATTTTTACTGTTATTTGTACATGATGATGGCAAAGGCTTCTCAAAAGAAGAAATCACTAAAGCAGCGTTACCCTATTATTCCCGTGATAAAAAGGACCATTTTGGGATGGGATTGACTATTTGTCAGACCTTGACTCAAAAGCATGGCGGTGTACTGAAGCTCTCGAATGCCGTGAATGGCGGAGCTGTTACCTCTGCAACATTTAATATTATGTAGAGAAATTATAGATATTTCTTTTTTATGATGGTTGTAGAGGCGAATAAAGGAAGTGAAAGAATGAGTATTAGTATGAAACAGGTCAATCAATATTATGGAAAGAAGCAGGTGCTGCAGGATGTTAATCTTACGATTGAAACAGGGATGTACGGGCTTCTTGGTAGAAATGGAGCTGGTAAATCAACGTTGATGAAGACATTGGCAACTCTTCTCCCATGCAATGAAGGAGAGATTTTGCTGGAAGGTATATCGATTCAGCAGCGTAAAGAGATTCGATCCATTATTGGCTACTTGCCGCAGGAGTTTTCGATGTACGGCAATATGAGTGCCTATGATGTATTGGATTATCTGGGTATATTATCAGATATGAAACCAGCTATACGGAAGGAACGAATCAGAACGGTGCTGGAGCAGGTCAATTTGACTGTTCATCGGAAAACGAAGGTCAAGGCGATGTCCGGCGGTATGAAGCGGCGTTTGGGGATTGCTCAAGCGTTACTCCATGAGCCCAAGATTCTGATTGTTGACGAGCCAACTGCCGGATTGGATCCGGAGGAGCGCCTTCGTTTTAGAAATCTGTTGGCGGAGATTGCGGACCAAAGAATCGTCTTACTATCCACTCATATTGCGGGAGACATTGAAGCGGTTGCTGAAAATCTGGCAATTCTTGATCAGGGAAGAATCATTTATTCCGGAACGGTTTCAGAGCTGCTGGCGGTGGCAGAGGGGCATATTTTTACCGTTCGTATTCCGAGAACGGAGCTGCATACCGTGAAGCAGACGGTACAAGTCATTACACTGAGTCAGGAAGGTTCACATCTTGATGTACGCTTTATTGGAAAGCAACACGAAAAAATTATGGAGCATCCGTTACTACTGGAGGCAGCGCCAACGTTAGAGGATGCCTATCTTTATATCCTGCAGGAACAGGCAGGTGGGAAATGATGAGGGTACATTTATTTGGGAAGGAAGCAAAGCTGACAGCAACTAGCTTAACTTATTGGCTGGTTGTCGGCATTATTGGATTTTTTATCATGACTCAAGTCGGGATGGATTTGACCGTGATTAGAAAACCTGATAAGACAGATGAAACTTATGGTATGGTGCAAACGAAGGACAAAAAACGAATTCAAGTGCAGACTTACGGTACGTTGTATTCTGAGTATCATTCTGATGGATATGGTACCTATCCTTTTGGTTTTTATAAGGGAGTAAAGCTGGATGAACAAGAGCAGCAACATGTACGCCAAATTCTTGAGCGAGCCTCAGGTCAATCCATGTCAGCACTTGAAGCAGATTACAGTGAGCAGCTGCTGTCGAAAATGGATGCTTCCGGCAATGACTATCTTGAAGAATCCAACTATGAATTTCCATTAAAGGATACGGCTTCTTATCAGCAGTTTGAACAAGATATGATGTCTGTGGCAGAGTTGTTGGGAAAGGGCTCTTCCTATGGAAAAGAAGACTATCTAGCTGCAGCGACAGAGCCGAAAACCTATGAGCAGGCGATGGAGGAGTATCAGGGAATCGTGGATAAAGACCGAGTGACAGGGGCATATGCCCGCATGGTCTGTGATTATTTTGGTATCATTTTGGGAATTGTGCCAGTGTTCTTAGGTGCGACAGTCATGTTAAGAGATAAACGAGGGCAGGCAGAACAAGTGATTCATTCCAAAGCGGTATCTTCAATGCGCCTGCTGGGAAGTCGCTACCTCAGCACGGTTTTGCTGCTTCTCATTCCGACGCTTGTCATCAGCTTAATGCCGGGGATACAGGCAATGGTGATTGCCGATAAGCTGAATGTTGCGGGAGATTTGCTTTTGTTTTTCCAATATATTATTGGCTGGCTGCTGCCAACGATTCTATTTGTTCTTGGCCTAAGCTTTTTCGTTACAGAGCTGTTCGGCGGAATAGCAGCAATTGTTGTACAGATTATATTCTGGCTGGTATCGATTTTTTCAAGCAGCAGTAATCTAATTGGTGGAGGCGGACTGAGTCTGATTCCTCGCTTTAACAAGGTGGGCGAGCGAGTGCTGTTTGAACAGTTTTTTGAAAAGCTGGTCTGGAATCGTCTGTTTTTTGCGGGAATCGGAATACTCCTGTTTCTTTTAGCCGTTGTCATCTACGATTATAAAAGGAATGGAGGACGCTTGCTTGGAAAAAGCCGGTAAGGTAATAAAAAATTTTGTTTGGTGCCACTATTATCCTTATCTTATTGGAGGCGGGTTATTTCTAGTTGTTCTTCCGCTTTTTGTCGGGCTTGAGAATTTGGATATAGGACAAAGTGCAAAGGTTTTGGAATATTGGTTTTCACTGCTGGGCTTGTTGCTGCTGTTCCCATTATATCTACCGGATAATGATGCAGCGGCATTGGCAATTATTCAGTCGAAGCGAACTTCTTATCGTTGGATTGTTTGTATTCGTTTGGCTTTAGAGGTGACTTTTAGTCTGCTTTTTCTGGGAAGCTTACTGTTTTTGATGAAGCACAATAATAGCAGCTTCCCAAGCCTGTACTTTCTTGTAAGAGGAATGGCAACGACGTTGTTTTTAGGCGGATTATCTGCGGTAACCTTTGCAGTTGTCAGGCATCCGGTACCAAGTATGATGGTTCCCTTTTTTTACTATCTTCTTAATATGATGAGTAAGAAGGAGTATTTTGGCTATTTTGATTTGTTCTCGATTGCTCAGGAAAATTGGCTGCACTGTCTGGTGATATTGGGAACAGGTAGTTTGTTACTGTTCATCAGCATACTATTGACGGGGAGCATGACACAAAACAGCATTCAGTTGCGGTAAACCCGCTATTCATGCTTTATGGAAAATAAGAAGTACTATAATAAGAGGTTGGCTAATCGTTCTTAGGATGATTAGCCAACCTCTTATTTTTTGAAGACATGAAAGGGTATGATTAATATTTTTTTTTTTTATGTTTTTAATAGGGAATGTTTTTTGATTCCTTGTAAAAAAATCTGTATAAATATAAAATGTACATAAATTGATTATGAGTAATATTTGTAATTAGGGCGCTGTTTTCTATCCGAATAGAAGTATGTATAGCTAATTTCTGCCTCAGTTTATGAAAGTGGCAAGTTGGAATAATGGAGCAAGCTCAAATAGTGTGAGTTATATATCGATAATATATTTTATACATTTATTTTTCTATAATTGCAACTAACGAAGCTGTTCGATTTGCAGGATTGTATGATTGTCTGGATAATACAATCGAAACAGTAGGGAAATAGTCTTGGATATGTACGGTAAAGCATGAGACTCACCTGTGCGAGTGAAGAAATAATTATGGCATGCCCATTTCTTTTATAGGATTTATATATTTTTTACAGTGTTAAAAGCACAAGGTGTAATGGTGGGCTGAAAATCTATTAAGTTGTAAGGAGAGAGCGTCTGTGGCACGAAGAGGAGAAAATATTTACAAACGTAAGGATGGTCGTTGGGAAGGCAGGTATATCAAGTCGAGAGATAAAATGGGGAGGATAGTCTTTGGCTATGTTTACGCCAAGAAATATGCGGATTTACGAAAAAAACTTTCTTTGAAAAAGGCGGAATATGCCAGTGGATTTGATGAACAAAATATTTATAAGGGAACAGTCTCTGAGTGGATGGACTACTGGTTGGATTATTTAATGGCGAAAAAAATTAAGGCCTCTACTTATGCCAATTATCGTGGTCGGCTAAAAAAACATATCAACCCTTATTTTGAGGAGACACTTTTGAAAAACCTTACGACAATGAAGGTAGAAGAATTTGTCCATCATTTAATTTCGCTTGGCTTATCGGCAAAGACGACACATTGTATCATCAATATTTTGAAATCAGGGATTCGTAAGGCTGTAACAGAAGGCTTTTTGGGCAAAGATCCCTGTATGGGAGTTATTCTTCCACGCTTGAAAAAAACATCTGTTTCTGCGTTGACAAGAATTGAACAGGAACGTTTGGAGCGCGCTGCTTGGAGCGAGGCAGAATGTTCACCGGTCATTCTTTCCTTGTATACCGGAATGCGAATTGGAGAAATCAGTGCCTTGCGTTGGCAGGATATTGATTTTTCGGCAAACATTATTTCTGTTGAACATACGTTACAACGGATTATGGTATCTGAGGGTGGGGAAAAGCGAACCAAGGTCATCATCAGTCAACCGAAAACAGGGACATCACAACGGGCAATTCCACTTGCAAAAAATCTGAAAAGCTATCTATTGGAAAAGAGAAAGCTGTCAACCTCAGAATTTGTTATTTCCTGCGGAGCGAGCTATGCGGAACCCAGACTGATTAATTATCGATTTAAAAAGCTGCTGAAGACTGCGAAGGTAGAATCTGTCAATTTTCACGCCTTGAGGCATACCTTTGCGACCCGATGTGTGGAAGAGGGGGTAGACATTACAACCCTCAGCAAGCTGTTGGGACATACCTCTATAAAGCTGACGCTGGATACCTATACGGATTCTATGTGGGAAAATCGCCAGAAGGCTGTTTCGTTGCTTGATCGAAGAATCAAAAAGACAAGTGCCGCTTGAGACAATAAGAGCAGCTATCAGAAAGCTACGCATTTTTTATCAATATTCATGGATGATTAAACCCAAACTGTCAGACTTGCGAAAAAGAAGTTTGGGATGAAAAGCTCTGGGAAACCGTAGAAGTATCTCGTATTCTATAGTTAAGGATATAAATCGGAATTTCTGGAGGAAAGGTCTATGAGAATCGGAATAGGAAATGCACCCAGTGGTTATTATTTAAAGAAAACGATTAGCTATTATTTAAAAGAACAAATGTATGATTTCATTGATTTGGGAACTAGAAGCGGCTTTGAGGCTGTTGACTACGCAGTTTGTGTGGCACATATCTGTGAGATGATTCAAAGAAAAGAGCTGGATGTGGGAATATTGGTTGGCGGCACGGGGATTGGTATGTGTATTCAGGCCAATAAGCATCAGGAGGTTCGTGCGGCTTTGGTACAGGATGTCTTTTCCGCAAGAGTAGCGAAGGAAGAATATGATGCCAATGTTCTTTGCTTGGGAGAGCAGGTATGCGGCGAGGGCACGGCTCGCATGATTATTGAAACCTGGTTGAATGCGGAATTTCAGAAAAATCAACAGGTAAAGCTGCAGCGAATGAATCAAATGGAAAAACCTGTAGTCACACACTTTTTCAGTTAGTAAATGATTGTGGCAGAGATGTGCTGTCAGCTTTTTTCTTGCCGGATTCGGCTCAAGTCTATTCAAAAAAAAGAATGAAGAAAAGTATAGGCGGACAGAACTTTAAGAAGAGGTTCTGCCCGTTTTTCGCCTCGTTTGATCCTTATTTCATGCTATGATAAAGACATCGAGACTGTTGTTTGTCCAGTCAATCGATTGTAAATCACAAGGATACTGCCGGAATGTTATATAGGGAAGTTGAGTATTGGCAGAAAGAGGAGGAAGTAAATGATTACGCCAGCTTATCCGAATCAACGAAAGAACGAAACAATCTTAATAGAATTACAGAAGCAGCTGATTGAATATCCCCACTATATCTATTTTGAGAAAGGAAAAATTTTCTCTAAAGAACAGCCTAAAATAACAAATCCGGAAGAGTATTATAAAGCGTTTAAACAGTCTAGCAATACTGTTCTCTTTTGGAGCTCGAAGACCCCACTCCATTCTACAAAAGCAATCTACGAAGTGAAAAATCGGACAATTTTGTTTGAAAAAGTGATTGATACGGCACAGGATGATGCTGAATGGATTGGTAGAAACCTATGTCTGGCAGCGTTAGGTATAAAGCTTGTATTGAAGGAAGAGGTTGATTGGGTTCAATTACCGCGAATATTTATGCCGATGTCCCACCCAAAAATAGTTATTGAAGGAGATTTTGTCCGAATCAAGATAAAAGATTTATAAGTTCAAAAAAATTTTTTGAATGATTTAGCCATGTTTTTTTCGGAAAAACAACCGTTACATACTGAACAAAATGATAAAAACTCTTATACTTTACCTTAGAGGATAATGTCAGGAAAGGTAGACAGAGAGATGTGGTAATTGAGAATAGGAATTGCTTAGTGAGAAAGATAATCATTTCACAAACTCTTTATATATAAGGTTTTTTGTTTTCTAATTAGAATGATTACAATTTTTTAACAATTATAATTTCCCCTTGACTTTCTTTTGAACAACAGTGATAATTTTAATTGTAATTTCATTTTCCTTTTGTTGGAAAACGAGATGCCACTAAAAATGTTACTAAAATATTATTATATTATCGGGAGGAATTGTATTATGTCATTAATCGGAAAAGAAGTAGAAGAGTTTGCAGCAAAAGCTTACCACAACGGAGAGTTCATCGACGTATCATCAGAAGATTTCAAAGGAAAATGGAACATTGTCTGTTTCTATCCAGCCGACTTCACATTCGTATGCCCGACAGAATTGGAAGATTTGCAAGAACAATATGCGACTTTGAAAGACTTAGGTGTAGAGGTTTACTCTGTTTCTACAGATACGCACTTCACACATAAAGCATGGCATGACCATTCTGATGCAATCGGCAAAATCGAATATATCATGATTGGCGACCCAAGTCATAAAATTTCTCAAATCTTTGACGTATTGGACGAAGAAGGTTTGGCACAACGCGGAACATTCATCATTGATCCGGATGGAATTGTACAGACTGTAGAAATCAATGCGGATGGAATCGGTCGTGACGCCAGCGTTCTAATCGATAAAATCAGAGCGGGTCAATATGTACGCAAAAATCCAGGTGAAGTTTGTCCTGCGAAATGGAAAGAAACTGGTGAAACATTGAAGCCTAGCCTTGATCTTGTAGGTAAAATCTAAGCTGAGCAGTTATAGAGAATAACAACTAAGGCAGCTGCTGAAATGAGAAAATCAACGTCAGCGGCTGCTTTTTAATCAGACATATACTAGTTTTTATCAAAGAAAAGGAGCACACACATGGCATTAGATACAGAAATCAAAGAACAGTTAGCTCAATACCTTGAGCTGTTAGAAAATAATATTGTGTTGAAAGCAAGCGTAGGCGAAGATGAGAATTCTAAAAAGGTATTAGACCTTGTAGAAGAAATCACTTCAATGTCTCCAAAGATTTCAATGGAGAAGGTAACGCTGGAAAAAACACCGAGCTTTGCTGTTGACCGTCCGGAAGGGACTAGCGGTGTTGTTTTTGCCGGTCTGCCATTAGGACATGAGTTTACTTCATTGGTGTTGGCTTTACTACAAGTGAGTGGCCGTGCACCTAAGGTAGATGAGAAGGTAATCAAGCAGATTCAAAGTATCGACAAAGAACTGCATTTTGAAACATATGTCAGCTTGACTTGTCACAACTGTCCCGATGTTGTTCAAGCGTTGAACATTATGAGCGTAGTGAATCCAAAAATCTCACACACGATGATTGAAGGCGGTATGTTCAAAGAAGAAGTAGAAGCAAAAGGAATTATGGCTGTGCCAACAGTGATGTTGAATGGCGAGGAATTCTCAAGCGGTCGTATGACAATCGAGCAGATTCTTGAAAAAGCTGCCGGTCCGGCAGATGCTTCTGAGTTTGAAGACAAAGAGCCTTATGATGTATTGGTTATTGGTGGTGGGCCTGCTGGTGCCAGTGCGGCAATTTATGCAGCACGTAAGGGAATCCGCACAGGTTTGGTTGCTGAAACCTTTGGCGGACAGGTTCTGGAAACATTAGGTATTGAAAATGTTATCGGAACACCATACACTGAAGGACCTAAGCTGATGGCGCAGGTAGAGGCTCATGTGAACGAGTATCCTGTTGATGTGATGAAATCACAACGTACAGCGAAGCTTGAGAAAAAAGAGCTAGTTGAAGTAACACTTGAAAACGGAGCTGTTCTGAAAAGTAAAACGGCTATTTTGGCTACTGGTGCACGCTGGCGTAATGTAGGCGTTCCCGGAGAGCAAGAATTCAAGAATAAGGGTGTTGCCTATTGCCCACATTGTGATGGACCTTTGTTTGAAGGCAAAGACGTTGCCGTTATCGGTGGCGGAAACTCTGGAATTGAAGCTGCAATTGACCTTGCAGGAATCGTTAAGCACGTAACGGTATTGGAATTCATGCCTGAACTGAAAGCGGACCAAGTATTGCAGGAACGTTTGTATTCATTACCGAACGTTACCGTGAAGAAAAATGTTCAGACAAAAGAAATCACTGGTACAGATAAAGTTAACGGCATCACTTATGTGGATCGTGAAACAGGTGAAGAAGTTCATGCAGATGTTCAAGGTGTCTTCATTCTGATTGGTTTGGTACCAAATACCGATTGGGTAGGTGATACCCTTGAGCGAACAAAGATGGGTGAAATCATCGTTGACAAGCATGGTGCAACAAATGTCCCTGGTGTATTTGCAGCGGGTGACTGTACTGACAGTGCCTATAAACAAATCATTATTTCTATGGGATCAGGTGCAACAGCAGCATTAGGCGCATTTGACTATATGATTCGTCACACGTAACAAAAATAAGTAAAAGAGGAACCGACTGCTCTGTCTGAGTAGTCGGTTCCTCTTTTGTTATGCTTTTTTCTCTGCCGGCAGCCAAAATTCCATATAGGAGCCATCCGGCGAACTGTCATAATAGATTTCGGGGGAATAGGTATCCATCGTTAAGTCATGCTTTTCCAACCAGAGTCCACTATATTTGAGCGCCTTATTCAATGCCACTGTAACAAGCTCTTGAAAATTTTCCGCCTCAAAGCCGCAGACGATATATTCTCTCGCGGGAAGTAACCATTTAGAGAAGCGGTTGTCGTCTGTTTCAGTTTCAACCTCAGCACCTGCAAAATAGGTGAAGCTTCCTTTCGGAGCATCGCCAAGGTAAGCGACACCGATTTCTCTACTATTTTTGCTTCTCAGAATGGCGTGTTTATTTTCGTGAAATTTCTTCCAAACCTCTCCGGGAATATCGACACCTGTTGCTTCTCCATTTGGCATCTGACCTTCAATAGGCACATATCCTTCAAAGCCTAAGAAGGGAATCGGTGTATCCAATTTCTTTTTGTTAAACTCAAGGACTAATCCATCACTAATCAATGGGACACCTTCATCCACCATGACATAGTTGAGTAAGAGATCCGGTTTATCAAATTGGTTTAACATTACCGGATTTTCACGGAACGTTTCCGGTGTCATCCCATAGGCTTCTTTGAATGCTCTGGTAAAGGTTTCATGGCTGTTGAATCCATTCTCTATTGCGATATCTAAAATCCGCAGGTTTTTATTTGGTAAAAGCTCTGTGGCATGTGCAAGTCGTCGAAACTTGATGTATTCTCGGATAGGCTTTTTGACCAATCGTGAAAAGAGTCTCTGATAGTAAAATGGAGACAGCTTTGCCAAAGCAGCGAGCTCGTCAATCGCAATATCTTCTTCGAGATGTTCTTCAATAAAATCTACTGTAACTTGAACTGCTTCCCATGCGTGCATTGTCAGCACCTCCTTGAAATCAGCATAGCATAGGTCGGCAATAATGATTTGACGCAGTCTGCTCTTTTAACAGGTAGCTGTTTCAGGAGCTGCCCAAGTTTGTTCCGCTTTTCTATTGTCTAGCTACACAAACAGCTCCTCTCAACAATAAGTCAAAAAGTGTCTTGTGGTAAAGAACACCACATACCATTTTTGTCTTATTGTTCGGGAGCTGCCCAAGTTTGTTTCGCTTTTCTAATTACTCATACTCAAATTCTATTGCTTCCAGCTTGAAGATATTGGTCAGCAATTCGTTGACTTTTTCGGTTAATTCTTTTGTATCTTCTATTCGGTCTGTTGTTTGCATTTCTGTATCGGGACTCTTATAGGTCAGCTGATTGTATTCTTCGAATAGCTTTACTTCATAGCCTGATTTTGTAAATGACAGGTAGTCATCCAGCATATCCATTTTCATTTCTTGCTTGTATCCGTTCTTTAGCACAAGTGTCATAACTAAGGAAGAAACGGTTAATTCTTCCAACGGAATCTCACGCTCATCTATTGTCAAGGTGTAAGAAACACACTTTATAACACCACAAGCGTTACAGCCTCCTTCAGTCAAATCTACTACACTGCTGATTATTGCTTTTGTCATCGTTCATCCGTCCTTTTCTGTTTACCAAACGCAGTTGCGTTCAAGTAAAACTCAATTACTACCTCTGATTATAATAAAAAAAGTGTCTGTGAACCAGATGATTTTGTATGAGAGATTGAAAAAGAATTGAATAATCATTGGGAGTTAGTTGGGAGCTTTGCGGGAATCCTATCATAGGTTTTCATATTATAATCAGTATATAGAAGTACAGCGCTGATAGTTCTAGTAGTTAGTAAAATAAGAAAGTAGGAATTGAAATGAAAGTTACAATGGTAGGTCAAAAAAATAATGTTTCAGAAGGCTTCGTTTCGGACTTTACGCCATGTCCTAATCCGGATTTATTGAAGCTTCAGCTTCGTATTACAATAAAATCAGGCGGCTACACTTCTCCAATATTCTATACTTTTTTAGCTGATGTAGCGCATAATAATAATATGGCGACAATGACAAAGGAAGTCTATGGGTTAGGTGACAAACATCATGAGAAATTAGGCGACTTGATTTTAAGGTATCGATTTAACGGTTCGGATTTTATCCTACAAACATTAAAAACGACCGTTCCTGAGCAAAATATCGGTCAGATTGATTTACTGGGCGTTACGGCTTATACGATTTCTTAGTTTGTAAAATAGTGTGTTATTTGAAAGAGGGTGGGAACAAACCATGGTTTGTTTCCATCCTCTTTTTATTCTATTCAAAAACTGAATGAACAGAGCTTGAAGCATCCTTGTACAACGTTTCGGTGCTTTACTGAGATAGTTGAGAGGATTGCAGTCACTACATCTGCGTGGTTCAATTGAAGAAGATACTAGACTATAACAGAGTGAGTTTAAAAAATCTTACGAAGTTGACAAAAATATCTTCCGGTACAGTATAATTTAAAATGAAAGAAGAAAACGATATGGTTCTGCATTTGATAAGTGAATGAAGTTTGCTGCAATTCCAGCAATCAGTAATAGCCAAAAATAAGGCGGTCATTGTAGGCCCATATTAAGCAGTACCAAAACGATTAAAAGGGGTGGAAAAGAACTATTGAAAAACGAAAAATTTATTGCAGTGGTTGTAAGAGCGGATGTATATAGCGGAGTCTCAGAGGCTGCGTATGAGTTGGAAGACTTGAATGTGTTAGGGAGCAAGTATCCAGATTTTCCTTTCAGCTTGTTTTTCACCTTTGATGTGACATCAAATGAATATGGGAATAAAACGCAATCGAGAATAGATAGAAGAATGAGAGAGGTTTTTAGAAACCAAACGGCTTTGATGATAACCATCGTATTAGAAAGAGAAAAGTTTCCCAAAGAGACACTTAGTAAGGGAAGCTATGATCGCTCGAAACTAACACCGCCGGAAAACATAGCTCATGCCAGAAAAATCATGGAAAAGGAACTAATAGAAATACTTCCAATAGCTTTAAAAAAACAAGAAAAAAACTTTCCTCTTCTTGCAGAATACAGCGCAACCTTTATCGCTGATTTTGAAATGGAATTTGCCAAGTTAGGCTGGGGCGGTAGTCGAGACTAGAATTTACGTTGTGCTAAAGAATCATATTCTCAAAAATGATTGGTAGGAGGAAGAAGATGAAAAGAAATATCAGTAAAAAGGCTGTTGTTTTACGCTTTGGGCTTATGGGGTGGAAATTATACACAAGAAATGAAAGGAAATTCGAAGCGAACCCGGAATACATATTTAGAGTATATTTCCTGGCATTTTTTACAGTGTATTCGATCGTCCTATTATTAGCTCTGTTGGTATCAATAAAGGTTTGGGCATTTTTAGAATTGTTTTTGATACTGCTGTCGTGGTTATATGGCTTTTGGGCATCTAAATTTTTTGCGAAGTATTTTTAGCGGCACAGGAACGATTTTTAATAGGAAAAAACTTGGAAAAGAGAAGGGGAATTATGGGGGAAAATGAATTAGATAGCTACAAAGAGCTTGTTGATGGATTTGTGGCGATAAGTGAAAGAGATTATAGAAAGGTCATAGAAAATAAAAAGAGTACGTTCATGGATAAGCTCAATGATGAGGAAAAAGAGGTTCTTTTTGAATGGCTGTCTGAAGCACGAACCGGCGGGATACATGATATGCTAGTGTATCTGAATGATTTACAAAATCTGGAAGACCTGACAATTATAAAGGGAAAGAAGAAGCTGCCAAAAGAGCCGTTTGGGACGGAAATATTCTATGATTACATGTGTAGATTAAAAGGCGATTCCTGGCCGGAAAATGAATAAGAGGGTGTCTCAAAAAAATTTAGATTAGAAGGTGTTTTATGTACGTAAATTCTAAGCGCAACAAGCTTTCACTTGAGCGTTTTTTTATAATAGGCAGCATATTTTTGGTTTTTGCTATCGTATTTTTATCTACGAATTATTTTTCTAGAGAAGATGGTATTGAGGCGACACTACAGAACAATAGATGGGAAATCAAAAGAGGGTCATATATTAAAATTGTAGAAATGGTTACTTTTTCTGATGAAGAAATCAATGTGAGAGCGACTAATTTGGACCCTGCTTTTTCAGGAACTCGGACATATCAGTATTCTATTGACGAAGATAGGATAACCATAGATAGCTATGATGGAGAAGAGATATATTTAATAGAAGAAAATGAGGCTGGATTCAAATTTATAGCTCAGAATGACCTAGCTAAAGCAAATCTAGGAAATGTACAACTGATGAAAAAATGAATAGCCAGCGCTGATTTTTTCAAAACAATCGAAAGGCCAGTCAGAGTAGTGTAAGTCCAATTTATACGATAAAAGTTTCTGAAAAAATTGACTATATTTAGATACAGAAAAATCGAGTGACCCGCGTGCTTCTTAAGCTAGTCACTCGATTTTTTGTCTTTAGAAAAGTTCCAGCACTCCTTCCTGTATCAATAAAGGAAGAAGTGCTGGAGCCTCTTTAGTCTAAATTTATTTCAGATTTTATCGAGTTCAGCAAGGCTACTTTTTTTATAATAAGCTTAATATCCTTTGAACTCAGAGCAGGGTTAATGTGAGCAATAGATATATCTGTATTAGATGTTTTGACGATTTGAGCAGAGGCAATAATTAAATCAGGTACAATGTCTGTTGGGATGTGGATTGTTGATAAGATAGAAACGTTAAAATACGGAGATAGGACAGAAAAAACTTGATGGGCAAGAACTTTCTCCATTACTACCGGAAGATCCGTTTCCATTTTTATTTTTATTTCAGGGTTGTAATCAGTTGGATGCCCAAACAGACAATAAAGTTCACAAAATCTGGAAACAATCAAAGCTTTATTATCCAATAATTTTGATGGATAAGATTGTTTCAGCAGAACTAGTCGGCGTTCCATTTCTTTTCGAAGATAGGGATAGGTTTGATAAAGATACTCATCGTAATCATAGCCGGAAAGGGTTGTTGCATAAGAAGGAAATAGGCTGGCTACCATAAGTGTTGAAAAAATTAAGCCTCTGGCAATTGCTGTAGTCTCTTCATCCGTCTCTTTCATCTCTTTACTAAAACAATTCAGTATGTCCTGGTACATTATGAAAATGGGTGTCTGTTCCTTTTCATGAAATGAAATATAATAATCAAGGTAGCCTGGGATTAAGTAGGTTTGAACGCTTGTCTGGAAAAAGAGCTGTAAGAAATCAAATTCAGCATCTACATGTACAGAAGCCAAGTCGAAAAAGACATTAGTAAAACTCTTAGTATCAAAAAAATTGGTTAACTCATAGAGCATTGTATCATTTAGCTGATGTGCAAACTCCGGCAGGTCACTATCCGATAAAATAGCTCCCTTCTTTATTCGGCAGAGATTAATGGCTACAATAAATTTCCATTGAGAGAAAGCAGTTGCTTCATATGGATATAAGTAGAAAAGTGTTGAGAAATGAGAAGATCGACTTTCTCTTCGGGGATGACTGTTTCAAAAGGTCAGTAAACACCTTTAGTAATTCGCCAAAAAAAAGTATACCCAAAAAAGCGAAAGGAGATTTCGTTACCAGTTACGCTAATAATTCCTTTTTCTTGGACTAAAAATATCTCTAGCGGCTCAAAAAAAGTTCGGAATTTACCAATCAATTCTTTTAGTGATGTCATACTAATAAAATATTCTTCACTAAAATCCTCCAAGTCTACATATGAGTGGAGATACAGTTCAGAAATAAAAGAAAAGGGGATAGATGAAGAAACCAGCTGATGTACAAAGTCTACATAAGCTGGTTTGCCTCCTATGAATCGATGCCCGAGGCCCTTTCTTGATAATATGATAGAATCATAGGTGTCTGGAAGAGAGTCGCTATCAGCTTGTAAAAGTTTCATATATTTCAAGACGGTTCGTTTATCAAGGGTGGATAATTTTACTAATTTTTCCGTTGACAGCCAGTATTCTTCCAGGTATAAAGTTCTTAGTAATGTGAGTTTTGTGCTTATTTCTCGGTCCCAAAAAATATATCTTTCCATAAGTAATCCCTCCATTAATTAGCATTACTTACTATAGTAAGCGTTACTAATGCAATGTCTATATAATTGCTTTCAATACAGAAAGAAACCGACTCGCAGATTGCGCGAGTCGGTTTTTTGTATTTTGATATGGCATTAGTAAGTTGGAAGCCAATGATTTTGCATGGTAATTTTATAGTATCAAATTCGATAAGAATTTCATCTATTTTTCCTATTTCTCTATCAAATAAGAAAAATCTAATAAAAATATTTGGTATATTCGTTAGTCTAATTGATATGACTGCTTTCGTCAATATGTTTATTAGAAAATATATTTTCTTTATTCTAAAGAAAATTAGAAAAATCAGAGAATAATGGCATGTAAAAATAGCATTTTGTCCGTTTTTCAGAAAGGCAATGAGAAGAAATGCAGGAATTACAAGGATTTCAACAATCTTCATTTTTTACCCGTCAAAAAAATCGTCAAATAATGAAGGGACTGAAGCAATATGGCTAAACGAGGAGAGAACATTTACAAGCGAAAAGATGGACGTTGGGAGGGCCGTTATATAAAAAAGAGAACCCCGGAAAGACAAATCATCTATGGCTATGTATATGGCAAGCGCTACGCTGATGTGAAAGAAAAGCTGACAATTCTAAAGGCAAAGCAGCTGACTACAACCTACGAGTTTCAACGTTACGAAGGAACCTACGAACAGTGGTTGGGGCACTGGATGTCCGGCACCGTCCGAAACAATGTGAAGGAGACAACCTATTCGAACTATTTTCGGATGCTCAACCGCCATATCTTACCGGAACTGGGAATGCATCGTTTGTATAAGTTAGATGAAGAATGTATCCAACAGTTTGTGAATGGTCTGATAAATCACGGTCTATCTGCCGGCAGTATACGCCTCGTTACTAATCTGGTGAAGCAATCATTAAATGAAGCTGTCCGAAAACACTACCTTCCATCTAATCCTTGTGCCTTCGTTCAATTGCCAAAACTGGAGTATCGGGCTGTTCGGGCACTATCGATAAAGGAACAGAGAGCATTAGAAGCTCTGGCCTTTCTGGATTCTGAATGCTCGCCTATTCTACTGGCACTGTATTCCGGGATGCGAATTGGTGAAATCAGCGGCTTGAAATGGCAGGATATCGATTTTGAGCAGAATATCATTTATGTCAATCGGACTATTTCGCGAATTGTTGATGAAACGAGTGTTCTCAATAAGACGAAGCTAATTGCAGGGACGCCGAAAACACAGGACTCAAGTCGGAAAATCCCATTAGCCAAAAACCTGAAGGCTTACCTGTTAGAAAAGAAAGAGCATGCTGTTTGTGATTATGTCATACACAGCCGTAAAAACCTGGCAGAGCCGCGCGTGATTAACTATCGCTTCAAAAAGGTAATCAAGGACACCTCCATTGAGCATATTCATTTTCATACCTTGCGCCATACCTTCGCAACTCGTTGTCTGGAACAAGGAGTGGATATCGCCAGCCTCAGTAAAATTCTCGGTCACCGATCCATCAAGCTGACACTGGATACCTATGCTGATTCGCTGATGGAGCAGCGCCAGGAAGCGATGGGAACAGTTGATGCGTTACTGACCTACGGCTAAAGATAATTGCGTTAGATACTCAGCGGACCTGCCGTAGGTCTCTTTTTTCCAGACGTTACGCCGTCATGATTCTGGTCGGAAGAGGCTGGAAAACAAGGTATAACAACATTTATGGGTATTCTTCCTATTTGATAGAGTAACACGAAAAAAAAGCATTTTATCTTAGTAAGTTTTCGAAATAATTGTACTATGCTTTACGAAAAAAACAAATAGGATGCACCAAAAAATACTATTAAGGAGGAGCATTATGTATCAGTTAGGTATTGTATCTTCAGAAAAATTTTCTGAACGAGTGATTACGGAGTTTGAGAAAAAAGGATTCATGCTAAACCCTTTATCAGAAGAGCAATTGTTTCAAAAAAATCACAAATTTGATGGAATCTTTATAGAAGAAACAGAGAATCATTCTGTCAGCTCGATTTGTGAACTCATCCTAACCGTCCGAAGAGAGAGCGACGCATTTATTTGGATTCTTTCCAATAAATCGACGACGATTGATCGACAAGTGTATTTTCAGTTAGGTGTAGACAATGTTTTTGACATAGACTATTTTCCTATGGAGCCATTACTTCTAATAAAGAACAGTTTCAGTAGACAAAAAATGCTGCAGCTAAAAGAGCAGGATATACATAGCACAAGGTTGCAGGAGAAGAGCAGTAAAAAAATAGAATTGAATATTATCAATCACAGCTTGTGCATTTCCACAGATGATGACGAGATAAAAGAGATAGATTTGACTAAATTAGAGTACAAAGCAGTCAAGCTCTTGTTTAGCAATCCCGGACAAGCCTTTACATATAAGGAAATCTACGAATGTCTTTGGAACAAGCCTTATAAAAATCAATCCTACAGAGTAGCGAATATCATTTTCCATATTCGTGAGAAGTTGGAAAACGACTCTCTTGATCCGAACTATATCAAAACAGTTCGGACAAAGGGCTACATGATAAACATGAATTATGCGGAGGTGTAACAAGCTGTTTTATTAAGAGATGTGAAAGAGATAAGTATACCTCTAAAAATGACTCAGAAGTATTCAGATAGGGAAATAAGAGGTCTGATGACTATTGATTATTTCAGAAAAATTAAGTAAACATTTAGATTTTAATATTATAGCTATATCTAAACAATGGCTTATATAATAGCTCATTTAGTAGTCGCATGTTCGTCACACTTGCGATTAAGAATCAAATAATTATAGATACTTATTTTATCGGTAATATGAAAGAGAACTTTGGGTGGGGATTTAGAATTAGAAATCGTGGGATGGATAAAGTAATCTTTCAGTATTTTTTTAGTAAACAAAAGGAGGGATGGTTTTTTAGACAACAATAGATAAAAGCTAAATTGCTTTTATGAAAGAAAGGAGGAAAAATATGAAAAATATTAAAAAGTTTATTCTAGTGAGTGTAGTTATTTTATGTGGACTGATATTGTTTTTTTACAATAATCAAGTTCAAAAAATTGAAGCGAAGCCAGATGATGGATCAGATACACCTGTTGTAATTGATCGAGGAACAACTAATGAATATCAGCTCCCTTATGATTCTACTAGTCTTTTTGAACCCAAACTATTGAATGATTCAAACTTTGAAGGGTACGTACAAAGTACAGATGAAGTGCTGAATGTTTACAAACAATTCGTAGGTGGTATATCAACACCATATTGGAATAAGTCATGGGTTGGTTCTGTCTTAGATAATGGAGATATCATCACTATTGAATATGAGATGTCATATCCGATTATTGTTGAAAGTAAATATTTAGATGATGTTTGGGTTGTGAAGAGAGACTCGTCAGGGAATGAACTAGCTAGACTTCAAGTTCCAAATAATTCAGGGATTCCAGCGGCTATCATAAACGAAGGAGTTCCACTTCTGAAAAAAAGCAACGGGAACTATATACTTCCATACAGTACTCAGGCAGTCAGTGTATCTACTAACTATTCAGAATCATATTTTTTTGAGTTCACTTCTGATTTGAATTATGTTAGTCGAGAGTTGATTTCTAATGATGCATCAGGTGAAGGGACTAGCTATTACGTAAGTTTTTCTGAAAATGCGAATGGAACGTATTTTTGGCATTATCGAAATTCCCCAAGTTCGAACAGTGCAAAGTTCAAAAAATTCAATTCTGATGGAACATTTATTGAAGATATTGAATTGGCGTTTTCGAGTGAAATAGCTCCAATAGCTGATATCAGTTTATATGAATATGATGATTACTATGTAGGGAAGATTATATCTGTAAATGCATCTGGTAATAGTGAATATTTAGCTGTTTGGGATAAGGGAACTAAAGAGATTCAAGGCGTATACAAGCAAGATGAGGAAAAGGGGAAAGTCAATGTTTTAACTGAGATTTCTGATTCAGGGGCTCTCTATTTTATTCATCAACCAAATAGTGGACGAACGAATATAAATGTAATGAAGGATGGCAATATATCAACTATAAAGTTGGCAATGGAACCAACCGATATTACTTCTTCTGATGTTAATGAAAAGTATGGTAGTAGCTATCCAGAAGGAACACAAATGGATCTAAAGCCATCCTCAAGAGGCTTTGTTATTGTAGGTTATGTGCAACAAGTAATTGATCAGTTTGATAAATATTCTGATGTTGGTGGTCAGTTTTATGCATTTTTGAATAAAGACTTTAAGTTTGAAAATGCAAATATTATCAAGAGCGATGGCGAATTAGCATTTACGTTAAATTTTTCTGATGATAAATCAATTTATATTGGTGGTAATTTTGATTCTAAAGGCTCGGATTATCTAACTATACCAATTGATGTGATTGAAAAAAGCGATAGTACACACAAAAATGGGCTGTATGGAAAATTAAATATTGCTAATGATTACTCACCGGCAATAAAAGCGCCTAGTGGGCTAATTATTGATCTTGAACTATTACCTAATTTAAACCAAGATGAGCTAGATAATTTACTGATATCTGGAGAGAAAGACGGAAGTAAAAATAGTATTAAAGCTATTAAAGTATTCGACTCATATGATATTGAAGAAAATAGTTCTAGTGAATCGTTGCTGTTTGAGAAAATCAACCGAAATCCCAATGCGTTGACAAACACAATTGACTGGGAGGCATTAGGATTTGATAACAATGGAAAGGTTGGCCCGAATCGAGTCACTTACTTCATTACAGATTCTCAGAGACAAACAACTTCTACCTCTAGAATTGTCAATAAGATTGATAGCCATACAGTAGTGAATAAGGAAGGGGCTTTAGCTGCTTATAACTTTGCGATTACTTTGGATGAGCTGGTTAATTTGACTGATGAAAGCCTAAGAAACTCCGATAAGTATGCCAACTTGACTGCCTGGGATTTAGATACAGGTGAAAGTATCCTGTCTCTTCCGGAAAATGAAGGGATTGAGATTGATGCCGAACAACTGGCTGATATTAAAGCAGCGACAGAATTTGGTGTTTATCCGTTGACCTTCAAACTGAACTATGGAGAAGAGTATAAGGAAGTAGCCATATCAGTATTTGTTTCTCGTTATGAACCAATTGATGACTATGTGTATGATTTGGAACCAATTTCTATGCCATGGGATGTATCTAAAGATATTTCCGGAGAGGATTATCCGAACTCGGAATTCTCTAAAGATGGTATTCATGTTTACACTGCTTATAAGATTTCAACTGGTGAAAAGATTGATGAAAACAATCCAAATTATCAGTTGATTGGTGATGTAACAAACTTAAATGCCTGTGATCCTAATCCGAATGATTATACTGCAACAGAAGCAGTGAAAGTTCCAGTATCTATTTGGACCAGAGGAGCAACCCCGACCAAGGAAGTGGATTTACCTAATACACCAGATACGACAGTCTATTATCGTACAGAAGATATTAAAGTATCCTTTGTCGATTGGAATTTTGCGACTCTATATGATGTAGAAGGCAATCAGCTTCAGGCGGCAGGTGTGACACTGGCTAATCAAATCGTTGGGAAAAATACTGCTATTAAGACCAATGCTCAAGTAGTCGCTGCAATAGAGACTATTCTATTAAAGGGGTATGAAAAAGAAGATTACTATTTAGAAGATAAAACAGCGAAGCTAACAACAGATTCTGTTCTGGTTGAATTAAATAATGGAGATGGGGCAACATACTATCTGCGTTTTAAAGGCTTACTGGAAATCATTTCTGTGCCAACAGTAGATTTCGGTCTCCACAACACTGCGACTGCATGGGGAGGAAGCCTGCGTGAAGATGCCCCGGATGTAACTGGTTCATTGATAATCTCAGATACTCGAGCAGACACGACGAAAAACTGGACGTTAAAAGCTGAGCTGTCAGAGCCGTTAACAAGCTTAGATGGCAGCGTGACTATTCCTGATGCTATTCGCTACAAGCGCAGCGGTCAGTCGGAATTTGTTTTAAGTACAGAGAAACAAATAATGATGGCTAATGATGCTGGGACGTTTGGAACCTTTGATGTTAGTGAGACCTGGGGATCAACTAAGGATAGTGATGGGTTCAAGTTTGAGGCACCTGCAGCAAAGGTGAAGAAGCTGACAAAATATCAAGCAACAATCAAGTATACACTCTCAGATACCTATGAACCATAAGAAAGGAAGAAATCAATGAAAAAGAGACTAGCAAGCTATCTTCTTCCAGTTGTTTCCTTTCTACTTGTGGGATACACATTAGGTGGAGGGCTGGGATATGTGGAAGCGACTGGTGGCGTTGTCTCAACCAAGGGACAAATTCGACTGACAGACACCACAGAGACCAGCAGCTCCAGTACAGATAGCAGTGATACAAGCTCTACAAACTCAAGTGACAGCTCGAATACTTCGGGTTCTAACAGTATTGGCGGTTCATCAAACGGTGGCGGCAATTCATTGTCAGGAGTGACAGGCGGTCAAACTACAGGAGACGGTTCAGTATCCAAGCCAGCGGGAAGCAAGTACCCATCAACAGGAGAACTAGTGAAAACTAGCCTATCCATTAGTGGTGGACTACTCATCGTACTAGCACTCTTCTTCTACATATGGAAGCGGAAGAAGGAAAGAGAGGCGAGAGGATGAGTAAAAAATACATGCTGGGATTTGTTTTCGGTTTGCCACTCTTATTCGTTGTAGGAAATACTGTAGCCTGTGGAGAAGAAGTGTCTGGTGCCGCATCGGTTCAGTTCTCTGAGTCAGACCCTAATCTTGGCGTTTTGCACCCAGAAACACAAAAGCCGACAGATCCTGGTGAAGTCGCAAAAACAGAAGGGCCATTACGGATTGATTTTGCACCTCAGCTGACTTTTGAAACGAGCGAGCTGACCAACAGCGGAACAGAGATTCGTTCATCCGCAACAGCACAGCTATTTCATGATGCTGATCCAAGTGGTCACTTTGTTCAAGTGTCCGATTATCGAGACACTAACACTGGCTGGACACTGATGGTCCGTCAGGAAAGCCAATTTGTTCATGAATCAAAGAGTGGTGTGCAGTTAAAAGGAAGTGTCATTTCCTTTGACTCTTCTTGGACAAACTCTAAAAAGGACGCTTCTTTAGCACCTACAGTTTCTAAAGAAACGATTCAAATGAACAACATCGGTGAAAGCTATCCGTTAGCTAGCGCCGGCGAAGGGCAAGGTATGGGGACTTGGAGTATCAACTTTGGTGCTTCCTCTGCCAACTCACTTGGTCAAGTAGACACTCTTGAAGCAATTACTGATACAGCAGGTAATCCGTTAACGGATGCTGCCTATGAAAATCAACAACTTTATCGAAACACAGCGGTCAATTTGACCATCCCGAAAACAAATGATTTAGTTTCGGGGAATTATTCCACGGTGTTAACTTGGATATTAGCCGAGTTGCCATAAAAAACACAAACAAACTTAGGAGGAAACACACATGAAATTTACACACAAATTATGCGGAGCTGCTTTACTTGCAGCAGTTGGGTTTGCAGTCGTTCTACCAAATAGTACAAAGGCCGATGACGGAGTAGGAGTTGAAGGTGGAGCGGAAATCGAATTTACCTCGACGACAACATCAACTACTGAAACAAACCCGGGAAGCGGAAGTGGAACTGATCCATTACCTACATCTTCAGGCGGTGGCGGAGTCACTTCAGATGCTAAAGGTTTTGGGATTTCTTATGTAAGTGATCTAGATTTTGGTAAGCATGAAAACATGACAAATACAGGGAACGAAACCTATTGGGCAAAATCATGGGTAGGTACAAATGAAGCAGGCGTGACAATGGAAAATGCCAACTTCGTTAACTTTGAAGATGTCCGCCAACAAGTTGGACATGCTTATCAAATCCAAGCTGAATTGACTACAGAGTTCACAGCAAGTGTGAATGGAAAAGAAGCAAAATTGAACGGAGTAAGCTTGACGTATAACAATCCAGGATTGAATACACGACATTTGACAGATGATTCGACTGCACCAACAGCAGGACTGAAAAACGGAGCGGTTGTTCAATTAGGAGCGAAGACAACGATGTTGGATAACTCTACACCTGCAGATGATGAAGTTGGATACGGGTACTATAGCTTGTACTACGGAAAATATGAGTTGGGTGAAGCTGAAGGCGGTTCAGCGAAATCTATCAAGCTAGCTATTCCAATGGCAGAAAACAAAGCAGTTTACAATGCAAAATACAAAGGCGGCATTACGTGGACAATGTCTGATGTACCACAGCCTTAAGCACTAAAGCTACGTATGTAAAATTAGTGAACTGAAATGGGTAGAAGGGAACAAGGCTGCTGGCTTTTAACAGGCCGGCTCCTTGTTCTGTTTATATAAATCCTTTAAAAGATTCATTGCACAAAAAGTGCTTTTTGCCAATAGTAGAGGCAAAAGAGATTGTTGAATAACTTTCTTTAATGGGATTTATACATAAAGAAATCTATTACTGTTCAATAAAAAGTTATCTTATAAAGTGATAAGAAACTAAATAATAAATAAGGGGAGACAATCAGTTGAAACATAGAAAAAGAAAAGAAATGAATTTAATTATTTACATAATTTGTCTGGGTATTTTTTCGCTGCTGCATCCATTAACCAGCTATGCAGAAGAAAGTCAGAGTGATCCCCTTGATTCAGGAACCTTTACGTATAAGGTAATCCTTCCAGAAAATCAAGCTAGTGAGGCCGGATACTTTGATTTACGGATGACACCAGGGCAACAACAGGTTGTGCAAATTGAATTGAACAACCCTTCAGAACAAACCGCAGTGACAGTCGGTGTTTCTCTAAGTGGTGCCAAAACCAATGCCAACGGAGTATTAGAGTATGGACCCGCTGCAATAGAGAAGGATGCTTCATTGCGTTATGACTTTGAAACGATTGTAACTGGACCTGAAACAGTGACCTTAGCACCCGGAGAAACAAAAATGTTAGAGCTGGCTATTGCTATGCCGGAAGAACATTTTGACGGATACATTGCGGGGGGCATTCAATTAGAGGTAGTGCTGACGGAGGAAACAAAGAAAGCGAGAGAATCACAAACAGGGATTATTAATGATTATGCATTTTTAGTCGGTATGCTGCTTAGTGAATCAGATAGTGTCGTTGAACCGGAAATCACATTTAATCGAATTTATGTAGACTTAGCGAATTACAGAAATGCTTTTTTTGTCAATTTTTCCAACACGGAAATGGGTTTTATGTCTGGTATGACAGTGGATTTCCAAGTGATGAAAAAAGGGTCGGATGAGATCCTATACGACACCAAAAAAGCAGATATGCGTATGGCACCTAATTCAATGATTGATTTTCCTTTGACGATGAACGGAGATGAAATGGTTCCCGGAACGTACACTGGCCATGTCCTTGTTACTAGTGGAGAGCGAAAGTGGGAGTGGACACAGGATTTTGAAATCACCGATGAAGAAGCAGAAAAGTATAACAAACAGGATGTATCTCTGGTACAGGAACGAGGCATCAATTGGTTGTTAATCGCTGGAATAGTTGTCGGAGTGTTGCTTGTTCTAATTCTTTTGTTTGTGCTGGTACATGGATTGAATAAGCGGCATAAGCAGAAACAACGTAAGGCACGAAAACAATTAAAAAAGAAGGCTGGAAAAGATAGCTGAACCAGTTGAATGGAGAAATAAAAAAAGGAATCAACTTTGGCAAAAGGGAGTTAGGGAATATGGATATACTCATTGAACTGATTACCACCTTGATGATGGAAATGATTTTTTTTGGATGTTCAGGTGTGAAGTATCTGATTAACTGGCTCTTGCAAGTGATAGAGGATAGAAAATGGCAGCAGGAACATCCAAAACAGAAAAAGAGATACAAACATCAGAAGTTGACAAATACGATGAATAAAAAGCTGAAGATAGAAATACTGCCAAATAGAAAAAAGAAGAAGCAACAGAAACTAACAGGAGGATAGAAAGTATGAGTGTATTGGATTGGCTGTTTATCGGTCTGTTATCAGGAGCTATCCTTTTTGGTTGTTTAAGTGTGGGTTTTCTATTACTGGGACTTCTACAGCGTAAGCAATATAGAAAGCAGCAGCAGAATCGCCCAAAACAAAAAAAGAAACGCAAGCGTTGGCAGAAACATTGTCGCAGCTTGAAAAAGCGGTATAGTCGTCAGTTAAAACGTAGCGGATTGTTCTTCTTGTTGCTGCTGATTTTTTCCGGCGGCAGCGGGTACAGTCGATATTACCAGCTGACTAACTTAGATACAAATGACGGAGAAATTATTGTTCAAAGCTACTTTCTGATTGACGAAGTTGAAAAAGAACTGATGAGTATTCAAGAAGGCGCTGATGCAGTAAAAGTACATGGGAAGCTGCGAGAAATGTTGGAAATGCTGGTTTCTTATACGAGTCAAACACCATCTAATGCTTTGACTAAAGATGGTCAGCAGTTATTGCGCCGCTACTATAATCGGGCTATGGAGTTTGGATTAAATCTTGATAGTCAAAGTGCTGAGAGCTTGAATCAGGGAGAACTATTGACTGATTTTTTGGATGACATTGAACGCCTTCAAACAGAACAGCAAACGATTTTCAAAAATTTTGGAATTAATGAGTCTGCTTTAGTGCAAAAGAAGTAGCCTAAGGATGGAAGAATGATTGGAAAGAAAAAGACCAAGAAAATTAGAAGAGAACCATTGCCGAAAAACTACTCAAAAAGGGAATCAAATGGAAAGAAACGAAGGAATGTTAAAAAGATAGCTGCAGTTTCTTTGGATGAGAAGACGATAACTTCACAAAGCGGAATCGCAAAAAAGAAGTATCCGAAAAGGCTGGAACGGAAAAAGAGTAAGAAAAAGCAACAGAGTCCTGTCAGAAAAGTAGGCAAAGAGCTGATTATTACTTTGTTCATTTTTTCCTTCTTGGTCGTACTTATCCAAGCCTTTGTTTTTTCGTTACCAAAGGCTGAAGGCTACTCTATGATGCCTACAGTGATGGATAAGGAGAGATTTTTTGTAAACAAGTTAGGTACTATCCGTCGTTTTTCTTTGGTTTATTATCGTGAGCCTGAAACTGGGGCTACCGGAATTCGGCGAATCATTGGGCTGCCGGGTGAACAGCTTAGTTATCGAGACGATCAATTGATTATTAATGATCAGGAAGTCGTTGAGCGGTTCCTTGAAGAGGAGAAAGCTCGAGCAAAGACCAATGGAATAGTTTTCACAGAGGATTTTACGTTATTTGAGGCAATTGGCAAAGATACTCTTTCTGAAGAAGAATATTTTGTTTTAGGGGATAATCGGTCTTATGCCTCTGACAGTCGTACATTTGGTTTCATTAAAAAGAAAAATATTATTGGTGTTGTTGAACTGCGCTGGCTCCCCTTTCATCGATTAACTAGATTTTAATATCAGTAAAGGGAACAAGAAAAGAAAGAATGGAAGAGACATGAAGACAACTAAAAAAAAGTCAATGAATGGATATGGCTCTTCATCAAAACATAAAAGAAGAGGCCCTGGAAAAAATAAAAAAATAGAACAAAGACGGATGGAGAAAAAGCTTTTGAGAACCTATCGGCTTGTTGGGCAAGTGTGTTTTTGGCTGCTTATGTTAGGTGGTATAGGGTTCTTAGTTGCCCTACGTCCTCATCAGGTAGACGGACAATCAATGATGCCGACTTTAGCAGATCGAGATCGGTTGCTAGTGTTTAAAAACAAGTCTCCTAACCGATATGACCTAATTGTCTTTGATCCTCAGGCAAAAGATGCTTCTTCTTACGTGAAACGAGTGATTGGCTTGCCGGGTGATCGCATTTGGTTAGATAACAACACGCTGTATATTAACAGTCAACTGGCAGAAACGGATCAAACTATAAAGAGTAATCAATTTTTGACTGGAGAAGACCTGCCGGATAGTACATTGAAAATTTGGGTGAATGAAGAAGTGGCTAGAGCACTCTACGGCTTAGATGAAATTCCGGCGAATCACTATTTTGTTTTAGGGGACAATCGAAATCATTCAACAGACAGTAGGAAACTAGGGTTGATAGAGGATAAACAGATTGAAGGTATCGTCGTTTACCGCTACTTTCCACTCAATCGACTAGGCAATGTATAGCTTGTCCAAAGGTAAGTAGAAATAAAGAAAGATTAAATCAAATACATAATAGCTATATAAATCCCATTAAAGAATGAGAGTTATTCAACTACCCCTTTTGCTTCTGCTATGGGCAAAAGGCACTTTTCGTGCAATGAATCTTTTACAGGATTTATATAGTTAAAAAATATAGAAACATAAAAATAGAAATAAGTGAGGAACTTTATGAACAAACGAAACATTTCATTCAGTTAAGCCGTACGCCGATATGGGCTGCCCCTTTTACTAAGTGTGTTGCTTCCTATCCTAATAATGGCTTTATTATACGCCAAAGAAGGCATTTACTGGAACAGTGCCAGAACGATGCTGGCCAGCGATGCGTTCCCCCAGTTAGCAAATTTCTATGCCAGTTACCATGATGTCTTATTAGGGAAAGAGAGCTTTTTCTACACTTGGTCTGGGGCGCTTGGAGGAAATTATTGGGCACTTTCTGCCTATTACATCAACAGTCTATTTACCTTTTTAGTAGCTCTGGTTGAGAAGGCTCAAATTCCCGATATCATGTATCTGATTACGTTGCTGAAATTCGGCGCAGCCGGCGGAAGCTTCTGGATATTCAGTCATCAGACTACGAAGCTTTCGCGGTGGCTGAATACTACGTTTAGTGTGAGCTATGCATTGATGAGCTTTTCGGTGGCGTATTCGCCGATGATGATGTGGTTGGATGCGCTAATCTATCTGCCGTTAATTATTTTAGGGATTCATCGAATACAAGAAAAAAGAAAACCACTATTGTTGTTTATCAGCTATCTGCTGCTTTTTCTTTCAAATTTTTATATGGCCTTTATGATTGGTGTTTTTTCCTTTCTATATTTTATGGGTCGCTTATATACAGATAGAAAAGAATTTGGCGGCACGGTCCCTATGTATCTGATTACGTCCTTTTTAGCAGGAGGAGCGTCTATGATAACCATTCTGCCTACTGTATTGGATTTACGAAATAATGGTGAAGCTTTAACTGAGCTGACACAATTTTGGACTCCGGATACTGGTGCGTGGGATGTGGTCGTTAAAAGCATGGTTGGTGTTTATGATACAGCAAAATTTGAAGCAGCACCTTTTCTGTATGTGGGTATATTGCCGTTGCTGCTTGCTTGCCTATACTTTTTTTCTAAAGGAATTTCCAAGCGAAGAAAGTGGTTATCAGGGGGCATGCTGTTACTTTTGGTGCTAAGCATCTATATATATCCTTTGAATTTATTTTGGCATGGCTTTCACGCTCCAAATATGCTGCTGTTTCGCTTTAGCTTCCTATATTCTTTTTTCCTGCTGATTTTAGCTCAACGAGGAATGGAGCAGTTGGAAGAGCAGAAGGTGGATACATTGTTGAATGTGGCAATAGGGCTTGTATTGGTGTTTCTTGCTGCCTTTTTATTAGCAGACCCTAAACGCTATGATTATCTGACTCGAGAAAATGTATTTTCTACCTTCTTTTTTCTAGTGGTGTACTTCCTCTTACTCATGGGAATGATTAAGGACGTTGGAGGATTACGATGGCGATCTTTGTTCGTTTTCCTGCTCCTTTTCGGAGGTCTGGTGGAGGCCGGAGTGAATACGGAAGCCATGCTGCAAGGCGTGAAGAAGGATTGGAATTACCCGCTTAGAAATGTCTACTCTGATTCTTATGAAGAGTTGGAAACGTTGGTAGGTCAAGCTGAGGAAGAGGGTAGTGGATTTTTCCGAATGGCTAATCTGGATTGGATGAGTATCAATGAAAGCTTTAATTTTGGTTATAGTGGTATTTCACAATTCTCCTCCATCCGTAACCGTCGAGCATTAAGCTATTTAAATCAGATGGGCTTTCGATCTGAGGGAACAAATTTAACGATTGAATATCAAAATAACACATTGTTTATGGATAGTCTATTTGGTATTAAGTACAATCTTGCCAAAGAAGACCCGTTAAAATTTGGATTTGAGAAGGTTGGAGAACAAGGAGAATACAGTCTCTATGAAAACCAGTATGCTTTGCCGTTGGGCATGATGACGGATGAAGGGATTTATGAAGAGGGCGTGGCAGAGAATCAGACAGCATTGATTCAATATCTATCTCAGCAATCAGATACCTATGTACGTTTTACTGAACCTAAGATAAAAGCATCGGAGAATGTTCAAATTGAAGAAGAAGGCGATTTTGTCTATTATTCCGCAGAACAGCCAGATAAGGAAATGACAATTGATTGGACGGTTTCTGCACCGGCGCATTCCCAAGTATATCTTAGTCTTTATGCGGAAGATATTGCTATGATGACCAGTGCTAAAGCGACTGTTACAGTGAATGGAATCAGTCGTACCTATGAAATGAAAAAAGTGAATCAATATTACAATCTGGGCTATACAGAAGAGGCGGAGTCAATTGATGTATCAGTCACTTTCCAAGGTGCTTCTGTCATTCGATTATTGAAACCGGATGTTCTTCTTCTAGACACCCAAGTTTTTAAAAACTCAGTGGAAGCTATCCAAACACGCGGTGTAGAGTTTATGGTGGAAAAGGGGCAGGCGCAAGCAACAATTGACTTAGATGAATCTGGTGTTTTAGTGACCACTATTCCTTTTGATAGTGGTTGGAAGGCTGAATTAGATGGAGAAGAAATCCCTATTACAGCTTTTAAAGAGGCATTAATTAGTGTGTCAATACCGGAAGGGAGTCACATGCTAGTGCTTCGATACCAGCCGGAGGGATTTAAGGTCGGAGCCGTCTTATTTGGCGGATGTCTGTTGGTATTTAGTGGGTATCTGGTTTATTTAAAAAAGAGAGACAGGAAAGGAAGAATATCAGATGAAGAATCGATATAGCACATCGGGACAAGCAAATGAGCATTGGAAATTGTTAAAGTGGCTTCCCTGTCTATTGCTGTTATTAATAGGAATGTCAGGGTGTCAGCAGGAGACCTTGGATAAAGAAGAACAGGAAGTATCAGGACAAGGTGTGACCTATACCTTTCAGCTGCCGGCAAATTGGAAGGCAATTACCAATTATGAAGAAGTGTATGGACGCTTAGCAGTTTTTGGAGCAGAAGATACTCGAAGTAAATCAGGGATGAGTGTTCTAATTTTTCCAAAAGAGAGTGCAGAGCAAGAGAATTTTGGCGAAACGACTCGAAAAGAGTTGGCTCAAAAAAATGGTTATTCAAACCCAGAGGATGTTTATATGAAGGAATACACAGTGAATGATAGTGTGGCGTATAAATTTACTTTCCAAACTCAATTTAACGGGGCAAAAAAATGGGCACATTATTATTGCATTTTTTCTGAGCATGGGATTCTACAAATTTTGTATTATTCAGCTGATGATACAAATTATGAGGACCGAGTGAAGACTATTGATGCCTCTATTGAGACAGTGAAGGAAACCGGTTTTGATGAAGAGTCGGCTCAAACAGCGACCGTGGAATCAGAAGAAGCCATTCGATTCCAGACCTCAAACTATGAGGTAACAATTAATGGGTTGGCAACAACAGTAGGTGAGGAGGGAACTTCCTTGTTGGTATTACGCTATAGTTTGAAAAATAGTGGAGATGAGGCTATAGCAGCAAATAGTTGGGAGGAGAAAATTCAGCTTATTCAAGAAGGTGAATTGTTGAAAAAGGGTACTTTATCAAAAGACGCTGTATCTTATGAACTAACAGAACTTTTGGATTCCGGAAGTCAGATGGTGGAGCCTGGAAAAGAAGGGGAAGGTATCGTGCTATACAAGCTCATATCCGAGGAAGCGACAACTTTAAAATTGGATACTGCTCTTGAAAGTGAACAAACTAGTTACACCTTGAATATACCTGCCAGTGAAAAATAAATACACGTGAAAAGCTTTCACGAAAAGATAGTAACAAGTGGAAAAAAGAAATGATGCTAAGGAATATGAAGGAAGGATACGATTATTGAATGAATAAATACTGTCGATACATAGGAGCGTTAATAGGTTTTTTCTTGCTGGCAGGATGTACAGCTTTAAAGGCAGAGCAATCGCCATTTACAGAAGCTGAACAACAGGTTACCTGGCATGGAGAAAGAACAGGAACCTTTGGCAACTATGATTATACAAATCTGGCGAATGAGGCGGAAGCACAGGAAATTTTAACAGAAAAGTTCAATCTGTCCTTACCAAAAAACTACGAAACATTGAAAACACAGCTTGCATCTACAGCGTATCTAAGTGGTAAACAATTGCTGGGAGAAGCTTGTGAGGTTATCGTCAGTGATCAGCAGGTAAATTATCATATCCAGCAACAATATGGTGAAGAATCTATAGAAGTGGTTGTCGAATTTTCATTGACTTACACAATAGAAGAAGAGAGCAAACGAGTGATTTTAGCCGATCAAACGCTGCTGCTTCAAGATGTGTCTAGCTCCGGAACTGCTGGCTTGTACGAAGCCATACCAGAACTGGTTCCACGGGTGGCAAAGAACTTGAGCTTTGACTCAGAAGATAAAGTATGGGAAACGTTTATGGATAAGCACCAGGAAGTCGATGATACTTTGGCGCAACAGACGGTGGTTATTCAGGAAAATGTGGATAAAGCAAAAGAAAATAAAGGGCTGCAGAAGTCCATTCAGGTATATTATGATGCCGCGGGTCAGTTGCGGGAAATATATTTTAATCTGACGGATCTTTCAGAAGAATGAAATTGATAATTCTATTCACGATAGATTCGTTAAGAGAGGAATCATCGCTCATTTGAGCTGAAGTGGTCAGCTATGCTGACCTGCTTCTGCACCCTGCGATTGATCGGTTTTAAGCAACCAAAAAGCTTGGGGGCTATTTCGTCCCAACCTTAAGAAAGAAGGAAATACATGCAAAACACAAATCAGCGAGCTCGTTTTGTTTATCGAGTTCAATCTTGGTGGAAAAAACCGCCCCTAATACTAATTTATCTTCTATTTTTGATTTTGAGTATAGGTAGTGTCTATGGGGTGTTGATTCACAACAATCAGTTTTTTTATGGGGATGACTTGGGGTTTCACTTAGCGCGAATCGAAGGGCTGAGCCAGTCGATTCAACAAGGAACGTGGTTTCCGAGAATTAATTACTTTATAACCGGTGGGATGGGGTATGCAACAGGGATTTTTTATCCGGATTTGTTGCTGTATCCAGCGGCGCTTCTTCGAGTAGCAGGTCTGACTTTGGCTCAAAGCTATCTTTGGTTTGTGTTGTTGGTCAATTGGGTTACTTTTGTGATTGCTTATCATAGCTTTCATGTGATTGTTAAAAATAGTCATAAGAGTTTGCTGTTTGCTTTTTTATACGGGATGGCCTCTTATCGAATGTCAGATTTAATTTATCGGGCAGCAGTCGGAGAATACTTGGCGTTAATGATCCTGCCAATTGCATTTGTAGGACTTTATCAAGTGATTAAGGGAAATGAGCGCCATTGGTTGACTTTGGCGATTGGAATGAGCTTGTTGTTTTATGCACATCTATTAAGTGCAGGGATGATGATACTGTTTAGCAGTGGCTTTCTATTGTTAAATATTCGGGGTGTTTGGCAGGAAAAAAGGCGGTTTTTAGCAATAGTAAAAGCGGTAGGAGTTACCTTGCTGCTAGTAGCCAATTCTTTACTACCGATGATTGAACAATTGTTGTTTCAACGCCTTCGAGTTCAGGATGAGCCGGTTTTCTATCTCCAACGTCAGGCAGAAACCATCGGAGAATATGTGCGTACAGCGATTCAAAATATTGGTTTTAACAATATAGGTCTTCCTATTTTGTGTTTGTTGGTTCTCTGGTTGTGCTTGTTTCGTCGATTGGAAAAAACGGATAGTCAGCTGTTGATTCTGGCGGTAACCTTTTTCTTTCTGGCCACCAGCTATTTTCCTCACTGGCTGTTTCATGGAACAACCCTTAATGCCATACAGTTTCCTTGGCGCTATTTCATTTTTGTAACTTTTTGTGTTTGTTGGATAATGGCTGACAACTATAATCGTTTGTTTTCAAATCAGTTAGGACAACGAGTAGTGGTAGCTGTTCTTGTCGTTAGTGTGCTAATTGTCAATTTGACGGGGCAAATCCGCTTAACTGAATTTGAAGCACGAAGAGGCGGGCAAGTTACGCTGAATGAGGTTGACGGGGAAACACAAATTGGTTATGGCAAGGAATACTTACCTAGCAATATGAGCAGTTGGGCGAGTCCGACAGGTTTATTGTCAGAACCTTCAGATGTTGTACAAACAGCTAATATGTCTCGAAGTAAAAATGTTTTTTCGTTGGATGTAGTAACGGAGGGACCAGCCAAGTTGATTTTCCCTCTGATTTATTACAAGGGATATCAAGTTCGATTCGAGGGAGAAGGAACAGTAAGTGAGGTCGAAGATGCAGAGAAATTTAAGGAAGCGGATATGCACGGGTTTGTTCAAGTCAAGGTATCTGGTTCAGGAAGGTTAACTCTTTGGTATGAAGGAACATTGATTCAAAAAGGTAGTTTTTATCTGAGTTGGATTACATTGTTTGTCATTCTAGCTGTTTCACTAAGCCGAAAATGGAAGAATAGTCAGATGGAAAAATTGCAAAAATGAATTATGAGGAGAAAGAGTAGAAGAGGGATATAAAAGGGAAAAAATGTTAGATATTTTTAGACCAAGTAAGGGACTGTGTAGTGTGAACTGCTAGAAAAAGAAAAGGGATTGGAGAAACGAAATGGAGATACATGTTTATTTTCACGTAGGTTTTCCTACATTGGCTAGGGGAGCTTTGGTAGTAGAAAAAAATCAACAGTTGAAAACAACAGCAGAAACAAATTTTTACTTGGAAATAGAGACAGAAGAGATTCAATTTTACGGCACTGTGTTGGCAGAGCTGTTTAAAGAGAGGTATCCTTTTTTTTCATGGGGCACCTTAACAGAAACGCAGTTAGAGGTGAACACCTATCAATATATTTTCGAGTTTTCTCCACATCGAATAGAGAATGGGGAACTTGTCCATCATTCATTACGGAGAAGTATGGAATTATGCGGCTGCTCTTTAGCGGAGACATGGAGTAATCAAATAAGGAAAGATATCGAAGCATTAATTGATAGGGAGCTTGCCGTGTTATCAGATGCAAAAGAAAAAGAGACGCAGGCCTTCTTTCTATAACAACATTTTTAGGAGAGCAAGGGTTATGGAAAAGAGAATTGCAGCAATCAATAAAGGGAAGAGATATACAGGTTGAGCCAAACTAGGAAGAATGTATTGGAAGTAGATATATAGTTTATTGAATCCACTATTACATGTTTTAGCAGCAATGTTACTTAAGAGGCAGACCGCCTATTGCGTTCGGTAGTAAGAATGATTTACACTGAGGTCATTAGAAAGAACGCAGCATCAATAGGGGGAGCAAAAATGAACTTGTTTAAATTTTTCAAAAAAAAGAAATCAGAAGAAATAGATACTAACGTAGAGCAAGAAGTAGAAGTTAAGATCGATTATAGTGGATTGATAGAAATTACAAGGCTTTTGACTGAAAACAATGCAGAGGCAATAGAAGCAATCCATCATTTGGTAGATGATCCATCTGGATTTGAACAGCAATTTGGCGAATGGTTATACGAGTATGATTTTTCACCGGAACACCAGCCGGATATCATCACTGCGTTTATACTCACCGGCTCCAATGTTGACAGTCCATATGACTTTGGCGGCTATATAGATTGGAAAGAAGAAGGAAATGAAATTCTTTGGAGTTTAAAGCCCGGGATTATAAATAAGAAATACCCGATAGTCTTAGATGACATTAAATTTCTGAATGATGAATGTGGACAGGATGCAATAAAAGTAATCGATTCTTTCTTGAAAAAAACAGAGTACTTACTTGTTATTTGGGATGTGAATGGTGATTGTTATAACCTGTTTATTATACCAAAATCAAAATGGCAGAGGCTGCAAGAATTAGGAAGAGCAATGAAGATAAACATTTGGTGTGTAGAGTCAGCTGAAAATTAATAGCAAAAAGATAGTTTAAGGAGAGAATAGTTAATGAAAAAGAGTATTGCAGTAATCAGCACGATATTTTTAGCAACAGTTATTTTGAGTGGTTGTGGAAATAAAATAGAAGAAGGAGCAACGAAAGAGTCCACCCAGAATACAGCATCGAGCTCTGTGGGCACAACGGAAACCGAAGCTGAGGCGGGAAAAACAACCGTAATTAAAACAGATAACGGTGATTTTGAGCTGAGCCTTTTAGACGGTTGGAAAGAAATTGATCCGGAAGAAGTCAACGATTATGCAGACTTGGCAATTGAGAATACAAAAAGAGATATGTATCTGATGGTTCTCAGTGAACCGGAAGAGTACTATGAGGATTTCGATGAGTTTCTTTCCGTAGCTGCGGTGACTGAGCTAGTAGATACGGTAACGGAAGAAAGTTCCTTTGAAGCAATTGAAGAAAATGGTTGGACAGGCCAACGAGAAATTTTTTCAGGGGAAATGGATGGCTTGGAGATTTTCTATATCTATGACTTGTTGGCTTCGGAAAACGGACATTTCGTTCAGCGCGTAGCGTGGACCTCAGCAGTCTGGCGAGAAAATAATGAAGAAGAAATGAAAGAAGTGTTGGCCTCAGTGGTTGATGTATCAGAGCCAGATAAGGAATGACACGATGGCTGTAAAGCCGTTGATTGAAAAAGGAGACAATAACAGAGTGGAAAATAGAGTAAAACGGGAAATTAAATGGGCACAGCTATTCTTTTGCAGCCTGTGGTTCATCGGTGCGGTATTGATCTTTGTCTTGTACCAGACAGACAGCCTCTCTTCGGGTTTCCCTGTGCCGAGAATTATCGGCTGGATTTATGACTTATTTGGCATTGTGATTGGTTCGGTTATTCAGATACTTGTAACTGGGCTGGGGATTTTCACAAGCTTTTCGAAGAAACCGGTTGGATAAGAAGTGAAGAACAGAACATTGAAGTGATGCAAGAATTTAGTTGTCATTTTTCTTTGTTCATTGAAAGGAATAAACGAGGGCAACAAAACCGAAATATATTGAAAATGCGAGAAATCATTTTCAGTATATTTCGGTTTATTTTAGGTTGTAGCCATTTACAGGTCTGGCTATTTTTATTTATCTTGAAAGATACTCTTGCTACTAATAGTCGTCTAATTTAAACTGGAAAAAAGAAGTGAGAAATAAGACAGTAATTTCTAAGTGAGTGAGATAGATAATAGAAAATGTTCGCAGTATTTGGTTAAGTGATGAATGAAGAAATATTATTGACACAGTAACTATTCTGTTTAAAAAGGATAGCGAGACAATGATCGAATCGATAGTCAAAGTGTTGGAGAGTTAATTATTGGCATAAAAAGGAGCAAATGATGGGAAAAGTTTTTAAAGCTGTAGGGATAGGCGTATTTGATTTACTCACAGAGATAATGATAACCCCTATTTTAGTAATACTCATAGTAGAGAGTAGTTATCCATGGGGGACGGATTATTTTTTTCTTGGTGGAGTTGGGCTTGCGGCGGTCATACGAACTGTAATAAAGATACAGGTAACTGCCTTTTTATCCACCAAGCTATTTGGCTATTCTCAAAATGGACGAGGTTTGAAAATCTATTATTATCTTAGTGGTGTATTGTCAGTTTTTGTCAATCCATTCGCGATGATGGTTGGGTTTATGTCTACAACGACATCCGAAGAGTATCTCTTTCAGTTTTTAGGAGGTTTTCTGTATGCTTGGTGGCTGCCTAATCTGGTTCTTTTGTTGGGATATCTACTTTGGGATAATTTCGGAGTGTTGAAATCCTGGTTTGTAAAAAGGTGGAACGAACTGAAAAGATAAGGGAAATGTAAGAAGAAAAGTGATGGTAAAGCAGAGCTGCTGCAAAAAATCATCACATAGATTAAGGCTTGAAGTGAGGTGGGAAAATGAGTCGAAAAATAAAGGCTATACGTTGCTATAGCGAGGAGAATGAAGTAATCTTTCTAGATTTCATGCCTTGCAAAAAGGCAGACTATAATTTTATTTATGATTTTTACGAGGAATCTCAGACTGAGTTTCTACGAATTTATCAAACCGATTATGCCAGGCTTCTTGTGCCCCATTTACGTAAAGTATATCCAATAGTTCATCCGATTACATTGGAAGTGCAGACAACTGTTGATGTTTGTTTTGATAATGTATTCAGCAAGGCAGACTGGCTGGAAGTGTTGGAATTGTTGAAGCTTGAAGCAGCTTCAAATACAGTGAAGCAAGAAAAAGATTTTTATGAAGCGTTTCTCTTGTGGAATATCAAGCAGTTGGACTGGGCAGAGGTTATGATGGTAGAAGGGAACCAATAAGAGATTCTAAAAAGTGTTTATCACCAGGAAGAATGAAAGGGGCGTTTACAGTGAGTATCTTTTTTGAGCTTATTTATTATGGTGCGGGTGCATTTGTTTTATATGTGATTATTCGTTTGGCAGTCAAGCATGGGATAAGGGATTCGAAAATGTGAATCTTCTCAAGTTACTTGATAGAAGAGCTGTTACATAACGATAAGGGAATTAGTGTAACGTGTTGAAAAAGAGTTAGGGGCGATAGAAAATGAGAGCCAACAAATTATGGAATGAAAAGATGAGCGGAAAGGACTTAAGCGGTTTAACGAATACTTTTGCATTTAGTTTAGAGCAATTAGAGCAGTTCTTTTCTATTAAAATCAAGAGTATTCACGGTTGCTTCAGTCTTATATTTGGTGAGGAAGAGGATGAACTGGCGTGGGAGAAGTCTGTTACCTCCAGCGTGGATTTCAAAGCGTCGATAAAGAAAAGCTTTGGGAATGAAGTCGGCTATGAATTTTCCGGTACAGAGCTGAGAATCATTGATTGGCTGGATCAAGAGTTAACCGTAGCGGAGCAGTATCAGCTAGGCATGGTTTATATACGGTGCATGAATAATCGACTGACTTTAATGACGGACAAGAAAATTCATTATATTCTAGGCTTTAGCGATGACATTCTAACGATATGGTTTTATCAGGACTGGGAGGATTCTATGGGTCATTTTGAAGAGCTGGAAGGATTTGACGGTCCGGTAGCAGTACTATCCAGTGATGAGGTTTCAACCAGTTTTTTTAAGATGTAACAAAATGTTCAGCTGGAAGTGGACGTGTCTTTTGTAAAGCAAATACTTAAGAGAAAAGAGAGTGTGACGAATGGGGAAAGAGATGATGGAAGAGCGTTGGGCAGATTTTGATTTTAGCGCATTTTGGAAGGTTTCTGATTATGCAAAGAAAACTTATGAGGGCAACGAGTTTGGGGCAGCGGATATTGCGCAGATAGAAGCAGCCTTAGGGTATAGATTACCGGAAATGTATATCTCCTTTATGAAAAAGCAAAATGGCGGAATGCCGTTGAAGGATAGTTTCAGAACGAAAACACCAACAAGCTGGTCGGAAAATGGTGTGGCGATTGAAGGTTTTCTGAACATTGGACTTACAGGCTCAAATGCACTGCTAGGTGATTTTGGGAGTCGCTTTTGGCTAGAGGAGTGGGGCTACCCTGATATTGGTATTGCCATTTGTGATTGTCCTTCTGCCGGGCATGATATGATTTTTCTAGATTACAAAATCCATGGTACACAGGATACCCCTGCCGTCGTGCATATCGATCAGGAGATGGGTTACAAAATAACATTTTTGGCAAAAGACTTTGAAAGCTTTGTTCGTAATTTGACGGAAGAAGAATGGTAAGAAAGCACGAATAGAATGAAAGCTAAAAGTTTTTGTTTTGAGATGGAATCAACGGCTGAAAGTGGAGAGAGTATCTTTTGACTGATAAAAAAGAGGAGCTATGACATGGATAAAGAAGAAGCTAAACGAAGATTGTCTTTCCATTCGTCAAGAAATGAGGATATAGAAAACCCGTTATGGGAGAGTGGATTTGTGCGGTCGTTAAGACAATTTAGGGGAGAGCAGCATTTAGAAACAGCTTTTCATGAAGTGATTCAGCTAATCTATGTATTAGCTGACTGCTTTCAAAAGGAACGGCTGGAGAAGGCAGTTATTGCAGACCTCTGGGCGATTGTTCATTTGGGTAAAAGCTGGGGCAGTAATGAAGAGATGTTTATTCCGAGTGAGCTGCAGCAAATCGCACATTTTACAGAGCAGATTTCATATCCTGTGTTTTGCTTACTGGATGGAACGGACTGTGAAACGGCGTTTGACTTATATATTCATGAATATCCGGAAAGAGCTCAGGCGTTGGTAGAGCTAAGAAAGAAGTAATAAATGAAGGCATAGATTAATGCGGCTGTGCTGAAAAAAATAGAAAGCGGAGAAAATAAAATGATGTGGACAATGGATAAGGTTCAAGAAATGTATAAAGAAAAATCGGATATGTCCTTTCTCTTTTTCTGGGGACATCAAAAATCGAAGGATGGCTACATAACAAAGAGCTGCCTGAGTCAATGGTGGAAATGTCGATTTTCGGATGGTGAAAATGAATATATAAGTACAGAACAATATATGATGTCTGAAAAGGCCAAGCTGTTTGGTGATTTAGAGCTTCACGCAAGGATTATTACGTCAGAGGAGCCTAAAGAGATAAAGCATTTTGGGCGACAGATAAAGGACTTTGAGCAGGCAACGTGGGATGCGAAAAAGCGTGAGATTGTTACAAAGGGAAATTATTTAAAGTTTATGCAAGATAACGAACTCAGGCATTACTTACTAGCAACCGGAAATGACATTCTTGTAGAGGCGAGTCCTGTAGATGCCATTTGGGGTGTTGGCCTTGCAGAAAATGATCCGATTATTACAAATCCGTTGCTATGGAGAGGTGAAAATCTACTGGGGTTTGCTTTGATAGATGTGAGAGAGCAGATTCTTTCAGAGGCTAGAGGCTAGAGGCTAAGAAAGATAGCTGCTTTTGACTGGTAGTTGGCCGGAGTTTTGTTGCTTATCAGGCGATATAACATAGCGATGCAGTGAGGAAAAGATTTGCCAATTTACTAGTATCTAAAAAAAATGAAAATATCTGTTGACTCGTACCTTACGTCAGCGTTTATAGTTTAGATATCAAATAAGTATTGGTTGTACATCAACCTGAAAAGGAGAGAGTTAAAATGGCAAGACCAACGACGAAAGAGGACCTTATCCAAGCAGCAAGTACGAACTATGAAAAATTGATGGGACTGTTGGATTCATTATCCGTTGAACAGCTGAATGGTACATTTTCTTTTGATATAGATAAGGAGAAGGGCGATCATTGGCAGAGAGACAAAAATATTCATGATGTTCTGATTCATTTGTATGAATGGCAGCAGTTGTTACTGGATTGGGTGGAGGCAAATCAAAAGGGCGAAACCAAGCAGTTTCTTAAGGAAGGCTACAATTGGAAAAGCTATGGCGCGATGAATGTAGAATTTGTGGAAAAGCATAAGGATGGTTCTTACGATGAAGCATTATCTCTTCTTAAAGAAAGTCACGATAAGGTGATGAAGTTAGCAGAAGGCTTTTCAAATGAAGAGCTATTTGCTAAAAAGGTTTTCCCTTGGGTTGGCGGTTCTACATTGGGCAGTTACTTTGTTTCTACTACAGCCAGTCATTATGATTGGGCAATCAAGAAAATTAGAAAATATAAAAAATCCATTGGTTAGGAATTGGTATCGAAGCAGGTGTAGCGCTTAGACGTTACGCCTGTTTTTTATGTTATGTAAAATAAGATGTTCCTTTATAGGATTTCATGGGATAATGAGTAGTGAGCGAGATTTAGTCAGTATCAAAGGCTGTTATAAATAGAATTATGGATGGGACGATGAAAAATGATAAGTCTTGTATTGAGTGTGGCTCCAATGGCTACATTCTGTATTCTTGCTCTTCTTTTTTATCAATGGAAAAAGAGAATAGAAGGGCGCTTGACAGAACGGGTCTTTGGAACGGTGATTCGTAATCGAGCATATAAAGCCAGGGAAAACTATGGCAGGGTATCTTTGATTGAATATACATTGGAAGGAAAAACCTATCAAAAAGAGTTTCAAGTCAATCAGTTGATTTACTTTCGAAAAATCCCAATTGGTCAGAAAAAAGGGCTTCCGGTGGGAACGACGACGGAGCTGCGCTACAATCCTCAAAACAGAGAGCAGATTATTTCGACAGTAGATGACCAGTTCGGAAAGAAGTTTATGATTGGTATTTTTGTGTTTCTTGCTATTCTATCAGCGATTCTCCCAGTCCTAATTTTACTGGATAGGGTTGGTTTCCTGCGTTGATTGCCGCAAATGGCCAGTCGTGTTTGATAAGCGTATGAAAGAAATATGGATGAGATAAAGGAGAGCATTATGGCTAACGTATTGATTGTCGAGGACAATCGACAAATCGTTGAGGTATTAAAAAAATATTTGACACATGCAGAGTATACAGTTGATGCAGTCTATGATGGGAAACACGCGTTAGAAGCATTTAGAAATCAGCGTTATGACTTGATTTTATTGGATATTATGCTGCCTGAGCTGGATGGCTATGCTGTTTGTCGGGAAATACGAAAAGTATCAACCATTCCAATCATCATGATTACAGCAAAATCGGAGGATGCCGATCGAATTCTGGGCTTGGAGATTGGGGCGGATGATTATATTGTCAAGCCGTTTTCTTCCAAAGAGGTTGTTGCTCGTGTGAATGCTCTACTTAGAAGAATACAGTTTGAAAAGGTTGGAACAGAACCGCGTCTCTCCTGTGGCGATATTGTTATGGAAGTAGAAACAAAAGAGGTTACGGCAGCAGGCAACAAGCTGTCCTTAACAAAAAAGGAGTACGAAATGCTTCTGCTATTTGTTCAATTTCCTAAGAAGGTCTTCACCCGTGAAAATCTTCTGGACAGTGTTTGGGGCGTAGACTATTTTGGTGATCCTCGAACAGTTGACAGCCATATGAAAAGGTTGCGGGCGAAGCTGAAGGCCAGTGAATCTGTCTGCCATATTCAGACAATCTGGGGAGAGGGCTATGCCTTTGAGGTGAGTCCATGAAAAAACATATATCCGGACGTCTGATTCGTCTTTTTTCTATTCTGCTGGTGACAATGACCATTATCATCGGGTTGTTGTTCAGTGTAATCTTCTCGAAACAGACGGAGGATCTGCATGTGGAGGAGATGACGCATCGAGGACAAGTTATTCAAGAGACATTGACCGATTATTTTACGACGGATACAAGTAGTACAAGGCAGCGCTCAGCGGGGAACCACAACGGAATGATGGGGTATGGTGCTTACTTGAATTTTATCAATCAAATTGCCGGTGACAGCATTTGGGTTGTTGATCAAGAACAGAATACACTCTTGAACGGGCATCACAATTCTACAACAGCCAATACGACTATGCCGAAAACTGCTGAAAAGCTGATAAAGGAAGTCTATCGAACGAAGCAAGGGGCGATAGAAAAAGAAGGCAGCTTACTTCAACTGAATGCGGTGACGAATGTACTGCCAATCCTTGTTAACGGAGAAGTGGCCGGCGCCATCGTTATGTATTCCGAGGTTGCGGCAATCCATCAGAATCAAGCAAATGGCTATCTGATTCTGATGATTAGCCTGGTTATTGCGTTACTTGTCAGTATTTTGGTTTCAGTTAGACTGGCAAAGGGATTTACTGCGCCAATCAAAGCGATGGAAGTCTATACAAACGCACTGATTGCAGAAGAATACCCTGCAGCACTAGCTATTAATACTGAGGATGAGCTTAACGAGTTGGCAGATCGCTTGTCGATTTTGAGTGAACGCCTTGAACGAGCGGAGAAGGCACGAAGAAATAAGGAGCAGAGTGAAAAAGAATTTCTATCTCAAATTTCCCACGAGCTGCGGACACCAGTTATGGTCATGAAAAGTTCTTTGGAGGCACTGACGGATGGACTAGTCGATTCTCCGGAGGAACAAAGAAATTATCATGAGCACTTGTTGAAGGAAGCTGATTACTTGGAGCGATTGGTGAATGATTTGCTGGAGTTGAGTCGGTTGCAGTCTGTTGGATTTTCTTTAACTATGGAGAAGGTAGATCCGCTAATCGTTATTGAGGATGCAGTCCGTTCTTATCGATTGAACTTTGCTGAAAAACAACAGGAATTTGTATTCCATAATCAATTAACTTCACCCGTTTATATTAAAGGAGACCAGGGGCGTTTAACGCAGCTGCTGAAGAATCTTTTGGAAAATGCGTATAAATATAGTGAACGTAAGGCAACGATTGAACTTTTTTTGGCTGTTACAGCAGATCAGCTCCATATTCAATTGCGTAATCCAAATAATCACTCCGCAGCATTGGATCAAAAAGAGCTGTTTCAGGCCTTTCATCGAGGGGATGCGACGACCAAAGAAGATGGCACTGGTTTAGGTTTGGCCATTTGCCAACAGATTGTTCAGCGTCATTCAGGAACCATTGCATTTAAAGAAGATTCGCAGAAACGAGTAGTTGTAGATATTTACTTTCCGATAAAACAGTAGAAAAAAATTTTTTACAGGCTGCCACAGTTTTGCCATATTTTCCTTTTATACTGAAAGTGAAGAGGAAAGTGAGGTGAGAAAATGAAAAAAGTTATGGGTATACTACTTACTGTATTGACTGTTGGAGTATTGGGACTTAACTTGGGAAGCATGACAGCAGACAGCAGAACTTCAGATGTGAAAGCAGGAATGGTTGTTACATCAACAGGCTATTGTTCTGGCGTTCAAATGACAAGGCTGAGCAAGAAAACAACCGATTTGGTTAACCAATTGAAAAAGAAACAGGCTGAGAAGAAGGTGCTTGAAACCAAAAATCAGACACAACCTGTTCAGACAACACCGGTTGTACAAGAACAACCGGCACAAGAAGAACTACCTGTCGTAGACGTGACGGTTGATGAAGTACCTGCAACAACGGAACCTACTCAGTCAGCTGTATGTGATGGTCGCTTCCACACGAATGGTATTTGCGATGGCTCATGCGTTGGAAATGGCATGGGTTACGGCCATCATACCGGTAGCGGAGCAGGTATCTGTGATGGTACCGGGCATAATAATGGTGTTTGTGACGGAAGCTGTATTTATTCCAGCACACAGGGCACCGGTCAGGCAAATGACCAAGGAACAGGGGGTTACGGCCATTCATCGACTCATGGAAATGGTCATGGCGGCGGACACAGAAGATAACAAAGAGGATGGCAGAAGAGGGTAGCTTCAAGCGCCAAGTAGGTACTTCTCGTCATCTGCTCTGTTTACAAAGTCAGCAATCCCAGTGATTCTAAGTAATAAGCAGGAATTTACGAAAAGTGCATCTACGGTTCTCGCTAAACTACGATTTTCCATGCACACAAACACAGCTTTACAAATTTTTGTTAACCAAGTAGATATTTGATAAGAGCGGAGCACTACGCAGTGCTCCGCTCTTATAGCATTATTAAGGTTCTGTGAAAGCCAAATCTTCACTAATATCCTCTGCAAACCTAGGGAATGTCTCTTCAGCATGTAAGACATGTCGCGGGTTTTTACAGACAGAAATAGCCTCCATCACGATTAATGCCAGTGTTTCATCATATATCCATGTTTAGATACGAAGAGAGTTTGGAACTTTATTTTTGTCCCAAACTCTCAATGTAATTATAGTAAGCTTCGTCGCTTATTTATCTGTTGGCAACAGCATACGTAAGCCGTTTAGGATGACAATCAAGGTACTGCCTTCGTGGGCAATGACCCCAATGGCTATATCCATTTTTCCAAATAGATTTAGTATGACCAGTAAGGCAACGATGAACATAGAGAAGGCGATGTTCTGCCAAACAATCTTGTTTAAGCGTTTGGATACCTTGTGGGCATAGCTGAATTTTTTTAGGTCATTTTTCATTAGCACAGCATCTGCAACATCAATTGCAATGTCGGTACCATCACCCATGGCAAAGCCAATATCCGCAGCAACCAGAGCCGGAGCATCATTGACACCATCGCCAAGCATGGCAGTCATGCCATATTTCTTTTGCTGTTCCTGAACAATCAGTGATTTGTTTTCAGGAAGAACGTTTCCGGCAACTTCATCAATGCCTAATATATTAGCGACTGCTTGTCCTGTCGCTGCTGCATCACCAGTAATCATTGTTGTATGAATATTTTGCTGTTTCAGGTAACTGATGACTTGCTTCGCTTCAGGATTTGGAACATCCATCATAGCGATAAGTCCAACGACTGCATCATCTTCACCGAAATAGATTACGGTTTTTCCTTCACTCGCATACTGCTCCTTTTTTCTATGAATGATTGGCGGTACTTGTTTGAAAAGATCGGGTTTTCCGATTTGGTATACGTGACCGGCAACCATGGCAGATAAGCCTTTTCCGATTTCGTTCGTTACATCCAGTTCCAAACTATTTCTTGCAGGGAATTTTTCCAGTATCGCGTTTGCTAAAGGATGATTAGCAGTTGTTTCCATGGCAGAAAGTATGGTTAGCCATTCTTTTTCCGTTTCTTTATTTTCAGTTTGGAAGTAGTAGTCTGTGACCTTTGGCTTTCCTTCTGTCAATGTGCCGGTTTTATCGAAAGCTACGGCTTTGATATCAGCTAAATTGGAAAGGAAGGCACCACCCTTGAAGAGAACACCGCGTTTGGCAAGGTTTGAGATGCCTGACAATGTAGCGGGCACAGCACTGGCGGCCAACGCACAAGGAGAGGCTGAAATCAGCAATACCATACCGCGATAGAAGCTAATCTGCCAGCTCCAACCAAGTAGAAACGGCGCAATTAGAATGAACAAGGGAACAATAATCAATACAGCTGTCACATATGTTGGTTCGATTTGTTTAATCTTTGTTGCAGTTTTAGATAGATTGGATTGTGATTGCTCTACAAGCTGAATAATTTTAGCAAAAACAGTATCCTTGCTGTCCTTTGTCACTTCCATAGTGAATGAACTGCTGCCGTTGATGGTACTCCCAAATACGACATCACCTGTTGTTTTTTCCTTTGGTATACTTTCACCGTTGATAGAAGATTCATCAATCACAGCGGTTCCCTTCAGAATTGTGCCATCTGTCGGAATTTGGTCGCCATTCAATACTTGCAATGTATCGCCAATTTGTAAGGAAGAAACAGGGACGAGCTTGGTTGTTCCATCCTCCTGCAATAAACGAGCTTCAGTTGGATTCATCTTCAATAGGTTTGTAATTTCACGTTTACTTTTTCCTTCAGCATAATCTTCAAGGAAGTGCGCACCGGCAAAAATAAGAATCAGCAGGGCACCTTCATCGAAATCACCGATAATTGAAGCACCCAGAGCAGCCAAGGTCATTAAAATGTGGACGTTGGGTGTAAACTTCTTTTTTTCTATCGTATCTGTAAAGGTTTCACCAAAGCCTTCAAGGATAACGTGATGACCAGCTGCCAGCATAGAGCCGATATAGAGAATTGTTTGCAGCAAGCTATCCTCAGGCACAAAGAATGCGCTGAAATACAATAAAACCCCTGTGAAAAATAGAATGACCGGCATTTTACCATGACTGTGTTCATGAGAGCAGCCTGTGTGGTCATGATTGTGAATGTTTTCTTCGTGTGTATGTTCCATTTTTGTCTACCTTCTTTCGTTATCTATACGCGTCTCACAAAAACAAGAAGTGAATAAGTTCTGTTAACGATTCAATTGCTCATTGCTGTATTTTTTCCATGTGTTAGTAGAGTCATCGTATAAATAGGAATTATTTTGATTTACATATGAATGGTTGTTCATGTTTGTGTCTTTATTATATATGAATATACGTTCATGTGTCAAGGGCAGAGAATAAATTAATTAATTATATGATTTATGCTGTGATAGATGAATCAAAGAACGTATCGTATATAGAAGGAAATCGCGAATGACCGAACGAAAAGAGTGTCATTACTATATCATCATTTTCTCTATTCAGATCGGAATAGGTAGTTTTGTTGGATGCTCTCTATTTTTGTAAGTAAAAAAACATGGGAACCATAAAGAATTTTTATTCTTATTGAAAATTTTTTTATGTTAGGAATATTGACATAAAGTTATTTTTATAATAATCTGGAAAAAATGAGAAGGAGATTAGAATATGGAAAAGTTATATGATGAAGCAAAGGATTTACAGGGTGAGCTAGTTGAGATGAGAAGAACTTTGCACCGGTCCCCGGAGATTGGCTTAAGCTTACCTAAGACAACTGCTCTTGTGAAAGAAAAGCTTGAAAGCTTGGGATTAGAGCCTAAGCTCGTGGGAGAATCAGGATTGTCTGTAACGATTGGCAAATCCGGTAAATGCTTTTTAATTCGTGGAGATATGGATGCGTTACCAATTAAAGAAGAAGCAGAGGTTGCTTTTAAATCAGAAAATGAGAACATGCACGCTTGTGGTCATGATTTTCATACGGCAATGCTGTATGGCGCAGCAAAATTACTAAAGGAACATGAAGATGAATTAGCAGGAACCGTGAAACTAATGTTCCAACCAGGTGAGGAAATCTTACAAGGGGCAAAAGTCATGGTTGAAGAAGGAATTTTGGAAAATCCTAAAGTGGATGCGGCAGCAATGATTCACGTCTTCCCGGGATTGCCTCTAAAAAGCGGGACAGTTTTAGTACCAGAAGCAGGTCCCTTTGCTTCGACATCTGACTGGTTTGAAATAAAGATACAAGGAAAAGGCGGTCATGCGGCCATGCCTGAATTGAGCATCAATCCGTTGACTGTGATGAGTCACATTCATTTGGCACTACATGCATTGGAAGCTCGGGAAATTTCAATGTACGACAGTGCAGTCATTTCAACTACTATCATGGAAGGTGGGGTTGTAGACAATGCGATTCCGGATACAGCATATATGAGGGGAACGATTCGTACCTTTGACGATAAGGTTCGGAAGTTTATTTTCAAGCGAATTCCTGAAATCGCTGAGGGGATTGCTCAAAGCTTTGGCGCAACTGTTGAAGCAAAAATCATCGAAGGATGTCCGACTGTAGAGGTTGATGGTACTGTTTCGGCGGATATCAGAGAAGCGTTGGAAAAGGTCTTTCCGGGAGATATCACTTCTCCGGATATTGTCGGGATGAACAAGCTTGGCGGTTCTGAGGATTTCTCTTATGTGACTCAGGAAGTGCCGTCAACAATGCTGTTGCTGTCTTCAGGACATAGCGCTGAAGGCTATCCTTACTTTGTTCACCATCCAAAAGTGGTTTTTGACGAGGATGTGCTGTCTAAAGGTGCAGCGGTTTACGCAATTTCTGCCATGGAATGGTTGAAGAAAAATCAGTAATCGGAACGTTAGTTTATCGTCAAAAGTATCAGCTGAAAATTTCTCTGGTGCTATAACTTTTCAGCAGCTTCAAAAGAAGACATGCTGAAGAAGCTTGAAAAATGAAGGGAGAATATAATGGAGTTTTTGAAAGTGGCAAATGGGGTGCCGATGTTAGTTATTTGTACATTGATTATTGTACTGGTGTTGTTTCAACCGATTATTATGAGCGTCATGGCGCGTAAACGTGCGGTAGAAATCGGGTTAACGGATGAAGAAATCAAGAAAGCAGTAAAAAGTACAGCGATTTTTTCCTTTATTCCGTCGATTCCTGCAATTGTCGGTTATTTGGTATTGATTCCTGCGCTGGGAAAATATATTCCTTGGATGCGTTTGAGTGTGGTAGGTTCTGTTGCATATGAAGGAATGGTCGCAGATCAGGCTGCCACAGCATTTGGCTATGATTTGACGAAAGGGGATTTCCCAATCGATGTTTTCCTGGCAATTTTCTTTATCATGAATATCGGTATTATTGGTGGAAATCTATTTAATATCTTCTTTCTGAAAAGCTATGATTCCGGCGTGAAAAAAATAATGAGCCGAAATGCCGCTCTGGTTCCAATTATTACGGGAGCTGTGTTTGTTACCTTATATGGTGTATTTTCAGCAAGATATATCACGAATATTGAGAATCCTGTTTCCTTAATTACGTTTTTGGGCGCAGCGGGTATCGCGTTGGCTGTCAATGGCGCGGCGAAGAAGCATCCTAAGCTGAAAGAGCATGCATTTTCTATCAGTTTGATTGCCGGTATGATCATTGCGTGTGTCGCAAGTCCGTTTTTTAGTTAAGGAGGATGGGAAAAATGGAGAATTTTACGAACAGAATTCATAGAGTTGGACGAATTACCGTGTTTTTCTGTCTGACAGCATTTGTTTTATCAGCAGTTGTGTTATCTTGGATTTATGGAACGGCTTTGGACTTTCCGGTAATCTTTAAAAATGCTTGGCCGATTATTCTGACCTTTACGATTGCAGGCTTTAGCGAGAATTTATCCTATGCACCAATTATTGGGCCGGGTGCACTATACATTTCTTGTATTACCGGTAATTTATCGAATATCAAAGTACCGGCAGCCATCAATGGTCAAAAGCTGTTGGACCTTGAGCCGGGGAGTGAAAAATCAGATGTTCTTTCAATTATTATTGTTTCCGTCTGTACAATTGTTACCACGGTTTTAATGTTCTTCGGTATGTTGTTCTTAGCACCGTTAATTGAGCCGGTCTATAATAATCCGATTATAAAACCTGCCTTCGATAATTTGCTGCCGGCGCTGTTCGGTGCGCTAATTGCGCCTCAAATTATGAGTAATATTAAAGTTAATCTGCCAATCTTTTTGGTACCGTCCGTATTGTTTCTACTGACTGATCCAGTATTTTTCCAAAACAACCAAGGGTTCATCTTATTAGGCTGTGCATTAATCGCTATTGCATACAGCTACTTAATGATGCCGAAAACGGATGATACGTTAGAGGTGGAAGAATAGAATAAATCAGTATTAGTGTGTGCAGCGAATCGTTTAGCGATTCGCTTTTTTTAATCGGCGAGAAAATATAGTTGTTTTCTACTTATTTTAGAAGCAATAACAGATTAAATGTGTTGTTTATGTTACTATAGTTCTTTTATAGTTATTTTGTTAGATGGTTTGACCTCCTTATGTCTCTTAATGTAAAATGAATGGTGTTGCAATTATCAGAATTTATTAAAAATGGCTATCTGCAAGGCTTTTAGCAGACAGAAATTTACGATATCGGTGAAATTATACGGGGGTATTGGTTTGTCAGGTTTAACTATTTTGCTTATTGGAAAAATGTTGTTGTTTTATCTGGTCATGACAGGGGTTATGTACATGACAGGTTCCGGTGTTAGTAAGCTTTTAGGCATTCGGACCATAGGATTAGAGCGGCTAAGTATTGGGTTTGTTTTCCAACTGGCCTTGATTCAATTATTCGGTTGGTGTTTTATGGCCTTTGGCTGGAGTACAACAGCCTTCTCTGTTCAAGTACTGCTTATTTCGTTAGCAGGTATTCTATTAGGTTTTTATGGTCAGGCCTACAAGACGGAGCAGCGATCTTTTGATAAATCCTATCTATTGAGTGCAGGGATGCTGCTGCTTCAGATTATTTTAACACTTGTGATGTATCGGTCTGATGCGGATGATTCATTTTATGTAAGCAATGTAACGCTCTTCCAAAATAGTCAGGCACTGAATTCTTATGATGCCAGCTTTGGGATTACCAGTCTGGGTACAGTTCCGATGTATGATTTTGAAACATGGGAAGCTTACGCAGCTGTACTTGGGAACTTCTTTCGGATAGAAGGCGTCACGCTGATGCATTTTGCTCTGGTTCCCTGGCTGCTTTTAATGTCAGCATCGGCTTATTTTCTTTTGGGGAGAAGATTATTTAATGGAGAGTTGAAAAAGAGTAACTACTTCTATGTGTTACTTTCCGTCTTCCACCTTATGGGAGGCAACGCTGTTTTTTCACAGGGGAGCTTTCTGTTGTCAAGAATATGGCAGGGAAAAGCAGTCTATTTGCATGTCGTTCTGCCGGTGATGATGGTCTTTTTACTGTGTTGTATTGGGGAGAAAAGGAAAGAGGCGAAGGATTCCTCTGAAAAATTGGAGCGATACCTATTTGTTCTCTTATTTGCCTGCATTTTAGCTGGTGCGGCATTAAATCCAACCAGTTTATATGTTTTAGGCTTTCAACTGGCGGCAATGCTGATAGTAGTTGCTATCTACAATAAAAAAGCCAAACTGCTTTTGCATGGACTGCCGGCAGTCTGTATTGTCGCTTTCTTTACCCTGTTAATTTACTTTAGAGCGAGTCGCTTTACAGGGCAAATAGAAGCTGCATCTGGTGCCGGAGATGACTTTGTTTTGAATGTTTTTAAAAACTTTTTCGGTAGTGGTCTGCTCTATTTTCTGCTTTATGGATTTGCTGTAGTTGTTGTTCTATTTTTAGGAAACAGACAGGCGAAAACGGCGTTTGTTTTCACTCCGGTGGTTTTATTCGCGGGTGTTTGGAATCCAATTGCCGGGAAAGTAGTTGCGGAGACATTAACCAAGGTTCCTTCCTATTGGCGCGTATTTTGGTTGATTCCGGTAGGACTGGCTATTAGTTATGCCATGATTATTCTATCTGATCGTTTTAAGTACCAAGGGATTGGAGTACTGGTTGGTTGCGTATTAATGATTGTGCCGGGAACATGGATGTTCTCTGAGGAAAATCATTTTTTCATGGCTGAAAATATCGAACGTTTGCCTCAAGAAGTGATGCTGTTTGGTCCTCAGGCAATAGCTGAAAAAGAACGACCTGTTATCTTGAGCTCAGATGCACTTTCAACAACCTTTCGACAAAAATATGAGCAGGTTGAGCTGATATACTCAAGATATCAATATATATTAGACCTATTTACCTATAGAGGACAAGCGGATGAAGGTGCTGAACGTTTACAACTCATGAGATTCTCAAATGGGCAGATTGAAGAGGAAGCTCAAATAGCAAATCTTTTAGAAAAATACTCTGTCGATTATGTTATAGTAAAAAAGGAATATGAAAACAGCTGTCAATTAGTAGAAAGCAATCAATGGCGTGTGATGGATGAGAGTGACGAATATATCATGTATAGCGCACCAATATAGCTATTTGACGTTTCTAATTATGAAAAAGAGTTTTAAAATATTATCTGTTGTTTAGAGGGTGTTTTAGCTGAACATCAAGAAAGGTGTACAGAATGATTTCGAAAGAGTATGTTGGAATAGTCATTCCGTCGTTGGATCCGGATGAAAAACTTCTTCATTTGTTGAAGGATTTAAAGGATTCAGGTTATGCGAATATTTTTGTAATCAACGATGGAAGCGGCGAAAATTATACAGGTTACTATCAAAAGGCCATAACAGATTATGACTGTGTACTTCTGAGGCATCAAGTAAACTGGGGAAAAGGCCGGGCATTAAAAACAGCCTTTAATCATATCCTGACAGAATATCCGGAAATCAAAAGTGTGGTGACAGTCGATTCTGATGGGCAACATCGGATTGAGGATATTGAGAAATGCTATGAAGCATCCATTGAAAATGAGGAAGCATTAATTATGGGATGTCGTGATTTCTCAAAGGAGACAAGTGATATCCCTTTTAGAAGTCGTTTTGGTAATGTAATGACCTGCAAGGTTTTGAAGTTGTTTTGTGGGATATCTTTAACCGACACTCAGACTGGACTTCGTGGGATTTCAAGGAACTTGATGAGAAAGTTTCTGACAGTAAAGGGCGAGCGCTTTGAGTATGAAATGAATATGATTCTGGAAACGAAGGAGCAGAGTATTCCTATCGTTGAAGTGCCAATTCAGACTATCTATATTGAGGAAAATGAGACCTCACATTTCAATCCACTAAAGGATTCATTGAGAATTTACTCCTTATTTGCGAAATTCATTTTCTCATCTATTTGTTCATTTCTAATAGATATTGTGCTATTTGCTATTTTTGTTAGGATGCTGGCAGGTGCCAGTGAGCATTACATTCTTTTTTCCGCTTATTTAGCACGAGCCATCTCTTCTCTTTTCAATTATCAAATGAATAAGACACAAGTATTCAAAGCAGATGGTGATAGTCGAGCAACCTTAATCAAATATATTTTCCTATGCATTGTTCAAATCTTAGTCTCTTCCTTTGCAACAGAATGGTTGTTCCGTTTACTGCATATAGATGTTACTGGAATAAAAATTATTGTGGATATTCTTTTGTTTTTTATCAGTTTTCAGATTCAAAGAAATTGGGTATTTCGAAAATCAAAAGCATAAACCGTATTGTCGAAGAGAACCATAAATTCTATTTCTAGGGACTTAGGATACAGCGCGTATCCTGAGCTCCTTTTTGTTTTAGGTGAATAATATCCTACATTTGGTTGAAACGTGTTTTTTACAGAATTGCTGTTCAAATGTAAAGATTCTGTGAACAAAAAGGTTATTTTATGTAAAAGCCCGCAAATGGCTTATTTTTTTTGGTTAAATAGAGAAGAGAAAATAACCGGAGGTATTAAGGATGAGGGTTTTGATTGTGGAGGATAATCGTGAACTGGCACTGTCTGTCAGAATGGGGTTAGTGAAGGAGAATGTATCGGTAGATATCGCCTTTACTGGACAAGAAGGGGAAGAAAAGGCGTATGTAACAGAATATGATGCGATTCTGTTAGACCTAAACTTACCAGATAAGGACGGGTTGTCGATACTGACTTTTTTAAGAGAGTCTGGCGTTGAAACGCCCGTTATCATTGTTACTGCTCGCCATGAAATCGAAGAACGAGCGAAGGGCCTCGATTATGGTGCAGATGATTATTTGGTCAAGCCCTTTGAGTTTGTGGAGCTGATGGCTCGACTGAGAGCTGTCGTTCGTCGTTTTTACGGCAGAACCTCCCCGAATATTTCTGTAGGCCAACTGCTTGTAAATACTGTGAAGCGAGAGGCATCTATTGGCGGTGCAGTAGTAAGCTTGAAGCCTAAGGAATTTGATATTCTCTTATACATTGCTCAAAAGGCGCCTGCTGTCGTTTCAACGGAAGAAATTGTTGAGCACATCTATGATGAGTCCTTTGATCCATTTTCTTCTGTTCTTAGAGTGCATATGGCACGCTTAAAGAAACAGCTGGCTTCTTCCGCTGGTAAAGAAGTGCTGAAAACAATTCGAGCAAAGGGGTATCAGCTATGCGAATGAACATGAAAATCGGCATTGTAATCAGTGCTTTCTCTCTGATGATTACTGCAGCCATTGTTGGCGGCTTCTATATGTTTCAAAAATCTCTACAATCAGTTGAAGCTGGGTCGGTACTGGGATCAAGTGTGTATGTTATGAGTAATCAGGAGGAAATCAGTGCGTTGGAAACTGCGCAGATTAACGTGAATGCAGATGCCATCCTCAGTACCTCTGAACTGGATGATTTTTATGTACAGTCCTTTTCACAGAACTTACCGATGATTATCATTGTTATCTGCGGTATTTTGGTGGTCTCTACCTTGGTTCTCTGGCTGATATTAAAGCGCATACAGATGAAGCAGACAATCTCAATCATTGAAGAATTGAAAAGAATAGATAAGGAAGACTCTCTTCAAAGCTTGGATAATGGGATTCAGCAGGCATTATCAGCGTTACGTCAGGATTACGCGGCAAGCTTAGAAGACTACAAGCGGCTAAGCAGCTATATGACCCATGAACAAAAGAATACGATTGCTGTCTTGAAAAGCAATCTGGAGCAGCAAACAGGCACGGAAGCGGATCTTCGTCTTTTAGGCCGTCTTACAGATAGTGTGGATGATATTTTGACCTTAGCAGGAAATGATGATGAAGAGCTGGTGCTGGTGGATGTCTCTTTGATTTGCGCAGAGGTCTGTGATAGTTACCGCAAAGTGTATCCCAAGCTCACTTTTTCTTTTTCAGAGGATAAAAATCTTGAAATTTTGGCAAAGGAGCGCTGGATTTATCGTGCTGTGTCCAATTTATTGGATAATGCGGTGAAGTATGGTCAGGAGCAGAATATCCATTTAGCTGTGACCGCTAGAAAAAACAGTGTGATAATTACTGTCAAGGATCAAGGAGCCGGCTTGGATAAAGAAACACAGGAGCAAATATTTGAGCATAAATACCGAGTGAACGGCTTGAAGCAGGATGGCTATGGTATCGGCTTATCTGTAGTGAAGCATGTCTGTAACTTATGCCGAGGTTCGGTTTATGTGGAAAGCTTAAAGGGGCATGGATCAGCTTTCTATTTGAGTTTTCCGTCGGTCACAGCAGCGAATGGATAAAAAGATGTGTTTTAGATACCAGATAACCAGCTTTCTATTTTTGAAGGTCTGATTGTGCCAATTTGATTTCAATTAACATTCAGTTAACAATCAATTTGTTAAAGTAAGGATAGAAAGGAGCTCCCCTGATTATGCAACTTTTCAAACATGCATATTTTAGTCTGAAATATAGTAAACTGCAATGGTTAATCAAAGGTCTGATTCTCTTTCTTTATTTGAATCTAGTCTTTAGCTTAATTGACAGCGTCAATGGCTTTAGAAAAAAAATTGAAGAAAGCCAAGCAAATTATGCAGCACAGATTCAGCTTTTTCCTACATCAGGTGAAGTTGATTTGTTAACCTATCAACAATTGGAGGAGTATGGGAAGTCTGAGTATGTCGACTCGATTGAGCATACAGGTTTTCTCTATTTAGAACCCGAAGAGGAACAGCCGACGGATAGTTTGCAGGAAAATGAACTTTCTTCTGCTGTATCAATACTTGGGGTACTTCCTCAGAATGAGTTGAAAAATAAGGTGAAAATGGTAGAAGGAATAGACAGCTTTGAATTGGACGCTGGCGAGTGCCTGATTAGTCAGCGATATGCTGAAATGGAGCAGTTGAGTGTAGGAGACACACTTTCCTATTCAACGAATCAGAAGCAAATTGATTTTACCGTTAGAGGAATCTATGAAACTGCTGAAGCAGAGGCTTTTGCTTCGGATATCTATACGACAGTGGAAGCTGTTGAGGCATTGGATACTGCATTATATAAGCAAATAGACTGGTATTCGGTCTTTCATCTGGTTGATCCGACAGCAATTGAGAATTTTTCCTCAGAGCTGAAGGAGAAAGGATTGTCTGAGCATTATCAAATTTTTTCAAATGAGGCATATTACAAGGAAGAAACAGTCTTTTTGAATGAAGCCAAAAAACGGGCAAGTTATGCGCTGTTTGGCGTAATATTGCTGGGCATTGTTCCGATATATGGAGTAGCCAATCTTTTCAAGAAAAGACAGGCATCAGAAATTGGCTTTCTCTATAGTACAGGTATCAGCAAAGCGAAATTAGTCTGGATGTATAGTGGCAATAACTTGCTCTTATTACTGACAATGAGCCTGCTGGCATCCTTCTCGGCACGCAGCTATGTTGCTTCATTCGCTCAGTTTATATTAGATACAACACAGCAGATACTTGATTCTCAGACAGCCGATTTCTTTTCAACAAGCAGTTTTAGTATCGTAACATCAGTTGTCGAACCGATAACAGCCATATCTGTGGAATCATCCCTTTATTTTGAAAAGTTTTTACTGGCTGCTATTGTATTGATTGCTCTCTCTGTCGGTACAATAAATGACATTCGCCGTTTTCAACTCGGCAGTCGATTGATGGAGGAGATATGATGGAAGCGATTCGATTGGAACAGGCAGACTATAATAAAGAAGCGCTTGTTTTAGAGCAGGTGACTACTACGTTTGATAGAGGTAAAACTTATTTGATTTTCAGCGATGCTCGCTTAGAGCTTGGCTTATTGACAGCTGTAATGACCGGATTGGAATCTTTAAACTCTGGAAAGCTTTTCTATTATGGAGAAGAGTATTCCAAAAATGTACATACAACCTTACGTACTGCAGCAATCGGTGCTGTTTTTCAAAAGTACAATTATATACCGGAATTATCAGCAGAAGAAAATCTCTATTATTACCTCCAAATCAGTAACAAGCCTAAGAAACGAGCAGAATGTTTGAAGTACTTAGCGAGCTTTGGGATTAACGGCGTTACTGCTAAACGCCCACTCCAGCTGCTGGATATATTTACGCAAAAAAAATATTGTTTGGCAAAGGCTGTGGTTTTTTCACCGAAGCTGCTAGTGTTGGACCATTTACTATCGACGCTGGATTTCTATAGTCAGGAGCAAATTATGGGCTATTTAGATAAGCTGGCAAAGGAAGAACAGACCTGTGTCATCCTGCTGGAACGTGAACAGTTTCTAGGCAGGTATACAGACGAGGTTTGGGGATTAAATCGGGGGAAGCTTTCTTTTATCAAATCTATATGAGCTTTGCTAAGTAAGAGACAGCAGTGAAACGCTGTTGGCTTATTCAGTGAAGGTCATATCGTGAAAAAGGGGAAGCGTATATGAATTATTTACAGAGAGGTATCCGCAGTGTCACGCGGAGAAAGGGCAAATCCTTCATTCTATTTGCCGTAATATTCATTTTAGGCAATGTCATTGCCGGAGCAATTGCTATTCAGCAATCGACCGAAAATGTAGAGAAAAAGGTCAAGAAGGAACTGGGGGCAACCGCCACAGTAGACTTGGATTATGACAAGCTGATGGAAGAAAATCCGTCTGGTGGACAAGTACCGGGAGGGCTTTCCGAGGAGGATATTAAGAAAATCGGTAGTTCGCCTTACGTAAAAGAATATGACTACAGTGTCAATGGCATGATTCAAGTAAAAAATCTTAAGACCTATCAAATGGATTCAGAGAACAGTGCTTTTTCTGTGGGGATGATGCAATACCTTCAACTAAAAGGAACAAATCTGACTAGTCCGCCTGATTTTTCAGAGAAGAAAATCGACTTAACAGATGGAAGGATGTTTACCCAGGAAGACCTTGACAGTGATAAACCAGTGGCCATCATTTCAGAAGAGCTGGCCGAGCTGAATGGTGTCGGAGTTGGTGACCAGCTTGTATTGGATAGCAATCATTACTCGTATAGCAGTGATGGTACCTCGTCTGAGGCAATGAAGGGTGACGATCATCCGGTAGAAATCATTGGTATCTTTAAACCAAAAACTGTTGAGAAGAAAAAGGATGACAATGCGCAAAACAGTATGAACGACCAAATTTTTCAAACAGAGCAATTCAACACGTTGTACATGCCGAATAACGCCATCAAGGCAATCAATAAACAGGAATATGAAACAGGAAAACGTCTGACACCGGATATGTACACCGATGATTTTACAGAAGAAAGTATGAATCAGGCAACGCCTACGTATATACTGAAGAGTCCGGACGATGTGGACGCCTTCAAAGAGGAAACGGAGCCGCTAATACCAGAATTTTTCAAGCTAAGTGCTTCAACCGATCAATACGAACAGGTTGGCAGCAGTATGAAGAAGCTGTCTCAAATTGCCGGTTATGTGGTAATGATTGCAGTAGGAGCGGCCTTAGTAATCATTTCTCTGATTGTTGTCCTCTTCTTAAGAGATCGTAAGCATGAGTTTGGTATTTACTTATCTCTGGGAGAGAAGCGCAACCGAGTATTGGCTCAGGTTATTATTGAGTTATTGATGATTAGCTTATTAGCGATGGGTATCTCTTTGATTACCGGTAATCTGCTGGGAGACGTTGTTTCGAATTCTCTTCTTTCCGGTGATATGCTGGCAGAGACAGCCAATAATGGAATGAACAATGGTATGTCCTTTGTTGCTGGAGCAAATACCGCATCAACGATTAGTGCAGAAGATATAACCAATGCCTATGCAGTGAAGTTCTCGTTAAGCTACATTATTACGTTTTTAGCTGCTGGAATGGCAACAATATTGGCTTCAGCAATTCTTCCGCTCCTTTATATCTTGCGGTTGAATCCGAAGAAAATCATGATGTAGGAGGAAGAATAGAATGGCAATTTTAGAAACGAACGCATTGACATATTTTTATCAAGATGGTGACCGCCGTCGAAAAATACTGGAAGAGACAACAATCTCTTTTGAACAAGGAAGATTCTATACGATTCTTGGACAGTCAGGATCAGGGAAAACGACGTTTCTTTCCTTAATCAGCGCCTTAGACGAACCGAAAGCCGGAGAGGTGCTATACAAAGGCAAGAATATTAAGGATATCGGCTACGAGGAATATCGACGTGATGATATCAGCATCATCTTCCAAAGCTACAATTTGGTTCCGTATCTGACTGCTGTAGAAAACGTCATGGTGGCAATGTCTGTAACAGACAACCAGTTGCCGGATTCGCCTAAGGATGTCGCTTATAATCTTCTGGATTATATCGGAATTACACGCTCCAAGGCGGATCGGATGGTGAATCAGCTTTCCGGAGGGGAGCAGCAGCGGGTGGCAATTGCACGCGCCTTGTCCACAAATGTTGATATTATCCTTGCAGATGAGCCAACAGGGAACTTGGATGAAGGAATGGAACAGGAAATCATTGATATTTTTAAGGATTTAGCGAAGGTACACAATAAATGTGTGATTGTCGTGACCCATTCCAATGAGATTGCCAAGCATTCCGATCACACCTACTATTTGAAGCAAGGTGAGTTGATGCTGCATGAGTGATTTCTTGTCTAAATTTAACAAGGGAAATTACGATCAAGAACAAAAAGAGCTCCAGAAGAGACGGGAAAACCGTCAGGAACAACAGCTAGCGCATACAGAGGCTCAAAGCAAAGAGCAGCTTGTTGAATCACAATCGGAAGAGCAAACAAAAGCAGCTTCTTCAGGGGCACCAACAGGTGAACGAAGTAACGCACAAACACCTGCACAGCAAATAAGAGAACGGAGCAAGGCATCACCTGAACCGAATGATAGTCCATATATCATTCCAAACAATCGAGCAAGAAAATCAACGGATGAACCAGAGCCGATGAGTCGTCGGCGAAAAGAGGAAGAGACTGAATTTGATCCTACCTATAAAGGAAAACAGAAGCGCAAAAGGTTGCTGATTGCGGGACTGATTGGACTTGTTTGTATCGCAGGATTTTTCCTATATTATCAAATGACTCATGTAAAGGTTCCTGATTTTACGAACAAGGATGTCGCCGATGCTCGAAGCTGGGCAAGTGAAAATGGTATGAAGGTGGAACTTGAACAGAAATACGAACCAAACATTGCTGCCAACAAGGTTGTTGAGCAAAAGCAAAAAGCAAAATCCACGGTGAAAAAAGGCTCGACCTTGAATGTAACAGCCAGTCTTGGTGCTGATCCGGAGGAACAGCTGCAGCTGCCGGATTTCATGACAATGTCCAAGAAGGCTGCTGAGGACTGGATTACTGCGCAACAGGCGGACAATATCTCGATTATTGAAGAGTTTCATGAAACGGAAGAGGCTGGTAAAGCCTTGAAAATGGAATTTACAAATGCAGAGGTCAACAAGGACAACTATCACCGCAAGGACAAGCTCAAGCTGTATTATTCTAAAGGAAAAGAAACCTACAACAAGAATATCACTGTTCCGGACTTTGCCAAGAAAACAAAGGCTGAGGTTGAAACCTGGGCGAAAAACAATGAGATTGAGGTTGTATTCGAAGAGGTTACTTCTGCAGATGCAGAAGCCGGAACCGTCATTTCTCAGGGAATTGCCAAGGATGAAAAGCTTGCGAAAAAGGATCAGCTGCCTATTACTGTTTCACTTGGAAAAGGAATTGTCGTTCCTGATTTTTCTGAATACAGTATGGATGAAGCACCGAATGCTGTTTCAGGCCTGAACATTCAAGTGAAAACAATCTTTACAGAGAATATGGGCTATGGCCAGTTAGTTTCTCAAAGTGTGGCAGCAGGAACAGAGCTGACAAGTAAAGACGATCAAACCGTCAAAGTTGTTTATTCTGCCGGGCAGCCTTACATGAAGGATTTGAGGGGAACGACGGTGGAAGGCGACTTGCAAAAGCTGTTTTATGATGAATTTCAGTCAAAAGGTGCGAACATCAATTATCAAATTCGCTATGTAGATTCAGCTGAGGCGAAAGGAATGGTTGTTGACATGAATGTTCATGGTCAGTACTTGCCGTTAAACTACACGGTATATTTGGACATCAGCTTAGGTAATCTCAGCGGTGCACAAAAATATGGCACACCGCAAAACCAAGAGGGTGGCACAGATGGCGCAGAAAGCGAGTAGCTTCCACAAGCTTTCTGGGAGCAACACACTATAGAAAAGCAGTAGTACAAGTTAGATAATGAACTAGACTAGACAAAATAAAAAAATCGTTCTTCTATTCGAATAGAAGGACGATTTTTTGTTTTGTCTGATTAAGCTTTAACTGGTGATTTTGGTTCACGACCAAGAATTGCCTGCAGTACAGTCAATACACCGTAGGATGCTAAAATCGCATAAATCAGGCTTGAATAGGTTGTGATATCGAAATCCCAAGTTTTATAAATAACCAATACAATAGCTAAAACAATACCGGCAAGAACGTTGAATAGAGCGAACGCCCATAGATTACCGTTTTCCTTACGTGATAAATAGAAAACAGAGAACCCGATACTTAGAACACCCCATGCAATACATACTAAAATAGCTGCCCAGTAAATAATAAATGCTACCACATTTTTTCACCTCACTTTATATCAGTAGTATTCTATCATGTTCTGCATTTTTTGTCATGAAAAGGTGATGAAAAAAGGATAGCGAGTGTGAAAAAATAGGCGTGTCGATAGGAAATGATGTTTGTTGAAAGGCTTGCCTTCCCATTGACCTTTTCTTGCGTTTACGATACCTTTATAACGGTAGAATTTTGAAAAGACGAGGTGTTTGTATGTGGTTCTTACCAGCGGTGATTACCGTGCTTGCTTGGGGGACAGCAGATTTATTTTATAAAAAAGGAAATAATCCGAAGGACCGCTTCACAGCAACAAAAACAACTATTATGGTGGGACTGGTTATGGGGCTGCATGTCCTTTTTTACTATGTCATGTATGAAGGGATTGCGTATGATTGGAAAAACCTGCTGCTTTATTTGCCGGTATCCTCTATGTATATTCTTTCGATGGCTGTTGGTTATTTTGGCTTGCGCTACATTGAGGTGTCAATCTCCTCTCCTATCAGTAATTCTTCAGGAGCTGTGTCCGCATTATTAACCTTCTTTCTATTAGGCGGAACGATGAACGGAATGCAGTTTGCGGCAGTAGCCATTATTTCGTTTGGTATTCTTTTATTGTCTGTATTTGAAAAGCAGGAATTTGACAGGGAGCTGAAGGAAGAAGGGCAAGTGATTGAACGAAAATATAGAATTGGTGCAGCAGCAATTATTTTCCCAATCCTCTATAGCCTCATTGATGGACTCGGAACTTTTCTTGATGGGTATTACTTGGAGTTTAAACAAATTATGCCGGAGGATCAAGCAAATATGAGCTATGAATTAACTTTTTTTATCATAGCGTTAGTGTTATGGGCATATCTTGAGCTTGTGAAAAAAGAACCGGTTCTAGTCTTCTCTGAGCGAGATAAGGGACTGGCGGCACTTTTCGAAACAGTAGGTCAATTCTTTTATGTAGGTGCTATTGCTTCGAATGCGATTGTTGTTGCTCCGATGATTGCTTCTTATAGCATTGTTTCTGTCTTGCTGGGACGAATATTTTTAAAAGAAAAGCTGAGTGGCAAACAGTATGCGGTAATCCTTATCATTATGATAGGCATTGCGATTCTAGGGTTTTATGATGGGTAGCAATGATCAATTCAACGATATTGCTGCTTGAAACCCAATCATACAAACTAGTAATGACAGGTACTGGTTTTTGAGGTGTAAAACAGCTAATTAAAAGAAAAGGACAAAGTCTTTCATTCCGTTGAAGGGCTTTGTCCTTTTTGTATGATTAAATAACAAATAAAATCCATTGATAATTAAGCGTTTACAAATGGCTGGCGGTTGTTTACATTAATAAAATAATAGGAATCTGTTGCGTTTGCGTAAGCTATTTAGAAGCTGAAAGCTGTCTTTGAGCTTTAGTAATAAACAGGCTCATCCCAACAAGCGGAAAGAGAGCGGTTTCAAATTGGGATGAAACGAGCAAAGCAGCAGAAAATTTTGAGTTAAGATGATTATAGAAAGAGGTGACATCAATGGATCGTTTGGAAATGGCTTTGATTCAAGATTTTTTTCAAAGAGACGATATAGTGATAGATAAGATTCTGGCATCAAAGCTTTTATCACAAGTAGATTTGGCAACACATCTAAAAGAAATCAACCATACTCTTCATTCCAAACTCACTGTAGAAGAACAGCAGATTTATTTGTCAGAAAAGGATCGGGAGAAATGCTACCGCTATCTGAAAAAGAAGAAGGTAACAATTTTTACTTACTATGAGGGGAAGTATCGGCGGGCTTTATTACTGTTACATTTACTCCTAAGTAAAGAGGATATGAGCCTGGCGGAGCTGACTGACCAGCTGCTCGTCAGTAAAAATACTGCTTTAGCAGAAATCAAGCGCTTGAAGCAGGAACTGGAGTCAAAAGGGATATTCCTGAAGTATTCACGTAAAACCGGATATGCGTTGCTAGGCTCAGAATTCATTATAAGAAACGAACTAGTGAATACCTTGAAAAGTCTGTTGAAACAGCCATCGGGTAAATATTTTTTACTGGAGACGGGGTTTATCAAAGAACATGAGCTGCTGCTGTTGAAAAATAGACTAACAAATTTACAGCAACGTGCACAGCTAACATTTACAGAGGAAAGTCTGGAAGAATTGCCCATAGTATTAGCTTTCTTGGTGAAACGTGCACAGCATCATAAAGGAGCCTGGCACTTCAAGGTTGAAAAATATGATATCAAGAATACAAAGGAATTTCCAATGTATGCGGAGCTGTTTCACCATGCAGCAGACTTAAATGAAAACGATTTATTGTATTTGGTTTTACAGGTTCTGTCTGCCACCATTGTCAAAACAAAGCTTGATCTTTCTGACAGTGAGGACATTGTGAAAGCAACGGATCGCTTTATTGTCTTTCTTGAAGAGGAATGTGTCATGCAGTTTGCCAATCGCGAAAGTCTGAAGGAAAAGCTGCTATTGCATGTGAGACCTGCGATTTACCGCTGCTTGCTCTGTGTGAACATCAAGAATCCACTAACTGATGTATTTATTGAAGAATACCGTCCCCTTTATGAAAAAATCAACGTTGGTGTGGGTATATTCGAAGAGTTAATTGGTAGAGCTTTTCCAAAAGAAGAAGTGGTTTTTATTGCAATGATTGTTATCAGCTCGATGATTCACACGAGAAAAGCGGAGAAAAATCAAGTATTCCGCGCGATGGTTCTATGCCGAAGCGGGATGTCGATTTCAAAGCTTTTATTGGAAAATCTACGTTCGATGTTTCCTAAAATTGAGTTTGTCGGAGCATATGCAATCCATGAAGTATCTGAAACAGGCTTTGAACCGGACTTCATTTTTACTACTATTCCTATTCATACAGAAATTACGACCTTTTTGGTTCCTCCTGTATTGGATAAAGAGGCCAGAGCTAAAATCAAAAATCAGGTAGAGGTTGCAATTAATGAAGATGTCACCAAGAAAACAAAGGAATTATTCAGCTATTTAAGCGACCTTTTTCCGGAATTTTGTAAAGAAGATGCGTTCATGCGTATTGAGAGCTTCTACATGAAGGATGAACAACCGAAGATAGCTGTGGAAGAGGATCATTTTCTGCTGACAGAGGAACACATAACAGTGGTTCAATCTGCAGATATGGATAAAGCGCTGACGGAAGCATTTCAGCCGTTGCTGGATCGTGGCAGTATCACAGAGCAGTATGTAGAAGCCTGCAGAACCGTCTTTCATCAGGATTATCCTTATATGATGATTGCGTATGAATGCTACCTGCCTCACGTAAAGCCGGAATATGGTGTGCTAAATCCGGATTATCAAATTTTATTTATTCAGGAGAAGACTGAGCTGCCGAATAAAGAGTCCATGCGCATGATGATTGCTCTAGCTCCATCTGTTGAAAATCAGCATGTAGAATGGCTGCTCAAAATGAATCAGGTACTTTTGGAAAGTGAACTTCCGCAAAAAATGACCACGATTACTTCCGAGAAAGAATTGTTTCTGCTGATTCAGGAGGAATTAAACAAAATTGCCGATTAGGGCTGCAAAAAGAAAAAACGTTTAAAGAGGTGAAAATATGGTAGGGACAGAATTATTTAGTGAAGAACTAGTGTTTATCGAGCAGGAATTAGCGGATCGTGAGGCGCTTTTCCAGTGGTTCAACAGATGTATGCTTGAAAAGGACTTTGTAAATGAAAGCTATTATGAAAGTATTTTAAAAAGAGAACAGCAATTTCCGACAGGAATTCAAACACCGACAGTGGGGGTAGCGATTCCCCATGCAGATCCGGAAAATTTGAAAAAACCGTTTATTGCAGTGGTCAGACCAAAGCGAAGGATTGAGTTTGAACCAATGGGGATTGCGGAGGGAAAAATACAGGCAGAACTAATCTTCATGCTGGGCGTTCTTAAAAATGGGGATCAAGTTATCGCGCTGCAAAAGCTGATGAACCTGTTAACCAATGATGAAGCTGTCCGACAGCTGTTGGCAGCCCATACCTGTGGAGAAGTGCTGGATATCATACGAACAAATTTTGATCAAAGTGAATAAAAAACAAGAATAGACATTTAGGAGGAGCAGAAATGAAACGAATTATTGTAGCATGCGGCAGCGGAGTGGCAACATCACAGACAGTAGCCAGCAAGGTTAGTAGATTGTTAAAGGAGCGGAACGTAAATGCATATGTTGAAGCCGTTGATTTAAAATCAGTCGAGCGTCATATGGATTCGAGTGTCGCCTACATCACCATTACAAAAACCAAGAAGGAATATCCGATTCCGGTTATTAACGGCATTGCTTTTCTAACGGGGATGGGGCAAGAGGCAGAGCTGCAGAAGCTGATTGATATCTGTAAATAGCAAACAAAAAGGAAGAGGAGGTAAAAAGATGGAGATTTTAAGTAATGTAGTGAACTACCTGTTAAGCTTGGGTGCTGCAATCTTTGTACCAATTATCATCATTATCGCAGGTTTAATTGTGGGCATGAAGGTTAAGGATGCAATAAGCTCCGGCATTACACTTGGCGTAGCCTTTACCGGAATGACGATGCTGATTAGTTTTATGACAGGTGCTATCAGTCCGGCAGCAGAAGCGATGCTGGAAACGGTTGGTATCTCACTGCCAATCGTGGATGGTGGTTGGACAACCATGTCTACAATTTCCTGGTCGTGGCCTTATGCCTTTTTAATGTTCCCGCTAATGATTGGAATCAATGTCATCATGTTAGTTATCAATAAGACAAATACCTTCAATGCTGATTTATGGAATGTTTGGGGAAAAATCTTTACAGCGGTTGCCGTTGTAGGAATTACCGGCAGTGTTCCGCTAGCCTTTGCAGTTGCAGCTGTACAAATTGTATTCGAGCTGAAAAGTGCAGATGCGCACCAGCATCGTATTGAGACCTTATCAGGGATTCCCGGCGTGACCTGTACCCATAAAATGGTTTTCTTAACAGCTATTTTTTATCCAATCGATAAATTACTTCGGAAAATCCCAGCATTAGATAAAGACTTTGATGCGGAGTCCTTGAAGGACAAAGTAGGGATTTTTGCAGAAAACCATGTGCTAGGTTTTATTTTAGGCTGTGTCTTTGGTGTATTGGCTCGCTATAGTGTTGCTGAAACGTTGACCTTAGCAATACAGGCGGCTACAGCATTGACGCTATTTCCGGTTATCACCAAGTATTTCATGCAGGCGTTGTCGCCAATTTCTGAAGCAGTCAGTGACTTTATGAATAAAAAATTCGAGGGACGGACCTTATTGGTTGGCTTGGATTGGCCTTTCATGGGTGGTTCAAATGAGATTTGGCTGGCGGTTATCTACTCGGTACCAGTCACCTTGATTTTCTCTATGTTCCTTCCTGGAAATGAAATCTTGCCATTCGCCGGAATTATCAATATTGCTTTGGCGGTTCCTGCTTTCTTGGTTACAGGCGGTAACCTGTTGCGAATGATTATTCTGTGTACGATTGGTTCTCCGATTTTCTTATGGGTCGGTACGGCGTTTGCTCCATTCATGACAGATTTGGCTAATACAACAGGCGCAGTTCAGCTGGAAGCCGGAAAAATGATTTCAAATAGTTCAATTGATGGACCTGTATTTACCTATGCGTTCTCCCATGTATTCAAATTTTTAGAAGGGAATTTCATCCCACTAATCATTTTGGTTATCTGGGTCGTCAGCTTTGTTTTCTATTATCGTGACTTGATGCGTGAAGCCAAGGCGGCACAGCAACAGCAAGAGTCAGCTGAATCTATGGAGGCTGCGGAAGCTTAGGGAGGATAGAGAGGATGATTTATACAATCACGCTGAACCCGGCTATTGATCGCCTATTGTTTTTAGACAAGACTTTAACCAAACGAAAAACAAATCGTGCGTCGAAAATAACTTATGACATTGGCGGAAAAGGGACGCATGGGTCATATGCCATGACACAATTAGGTGTTGAAAACCTGGCGTTAGGGTTTGCCGGTGAACGAAATTTTGAGGCATTCGAACAAATTGTGAAGCAAAAGGGAATCACACATTCATTTATTCCGATACCTGAAGGATTAACACGAGAGTCCATAGTAGCCATTGAGCCTGAAAATCAAGGATCAACGATGCTGACTGAGCCAAGCTTTTTTGTCCGAGACGCTGAAAAGAAGCAGCTGCTTGACTTTTTAGACGAGCAACTGACTTCTGAGGATATTGTATTGATTGCCGGCTCTTTACCGGAAAATTTTCAGATGCATGATTTGAAAGATTTAATACAGTTGGCGAAAGCCAAGCAAGCCTTCGTTGCTTGTGACTTATCTGGAGAGGCGTTACTTCAAGCGGTTCAATTGGGTGTCGATTTTATTAAGCCGAATGAGTTTGAGCTGGCAGAGCTGCTGAATGAAAAGAAGGATTCAACAGGAGAAGCATTTGAGCGGTTGACACAGGAAATCACTTGTATCGTTGCTTCAAAGGGCGAGCAGGGAAGTGTTTGCTGTTACGAAGGAAAACAGTACCAGGTGATTGCACCAGAAGTGAAAGAAGTCAATGATACAGGAGCAGGAGACTGCTTTGTCGGAGCCTTTCTGGCAGAATTTTCCAAATGTCGAGATATTATCGCAGCACTTAAAAGAGGCAGTGCCTGTGCTGCAAGTAAAGTACAGTATGAAGACAGTTCTTATTTTAATCCGAGAGAAGCAGAACAATTGATGAAACAGGTAAAAATTACTGAATTATAAAAAGAAGAGAGTCAATTAAAGGCTGGGAGGAAAAATATGTTATACCAATCAGAGAGAGAAGATTTATGCAGAATCACTAAGAATATCTACCAACGATATGGAACGAATGCAGCAGGAGGAAATATCAGTGTGCGTTTGAATGATGAACATATTATCATGACGCCAACATTGATGTCGCAGAATCATTTATGCGACCTTTCTCCTTATCAGATATTAGTTGTCGATATGGATGAAAACATTGTAGAAGGCTACGGCAGATTGACGCGAGAAATCAATATGCACATGGCCTGTTATCGTGAAAATCGTAAAATCGGCTGTGTATTGCATGGACATGCTCGAGAGTCGATGGTCTTTGCTTCTCAGGGGATGGATATGCCGAACCTGACAGAAGCTACACAAAAATTCGGGAAGATTCCTTGTCTGCCGTTTGCGCCGGCTTGTTCTCCTGAGCTTGCTGAAATCGTGACGGAACATGTCAACAGTTTGGGGGATGATGTGTTATCGAAGGTAATGCTGCTGAATAAGCATGGAGTTCTCGTTCTAGAAGACACACTTCATAAAGCGAATGATATGTTGGAGCGTTTGGAGTACAATGCGTATATTGCCTATAAAGCTTTGTTATTTGATAAATTGGGGATTCAAAGCATTGAAGCCGAAGAATACGCTTATAACGTAGAAGAATAGAAAAATAAGAGAGGAGTCTGTATGAATAAATCATCCTTCAACATCGATATCTACTCTGACGGAGCAGAGTTGAATAAAATGAAGAATAGTTACACAAGTGGTTATATCAATGGCTTTACGACAAACCCGTCGTTGATGAAAGCAGGTGGTGTGACAAATTACTTGGAATTTGCGAAACAGGCACTGGCTGCGTTTCCAGATATGCCAATTTCTTTCGAAGTATTTGGTGATGATCCGGAGACTATGAAAAAAGAAGCGTTGGTACTAAATGAATTAGGCGAACATGTTTTTGTAAAAATTCCTGTAATCAATAGCGAAGGAGAAAGTATGGCTTCGTTGATTCAAGAGCTTTCTCGACTTGGACTTAAGCTGAATATTACAGCTATCACGACTGAAGAACAGGTTCAGACAACGGTTAATGCCTTTTCAGAGGGAACAACCAATATTGTATCGATTTTCGTTGGACGCTTAAATGATGCAGGGATTGATACAACCACGTTTGTTCAAAGAAGTCGGGAAATTTGCAATCAAAAGAAGGGGAGTCTCTTGTTGTGGGCAAGTACACGAGAGGTCTATAATATCTGTGAAGCCGAACGTTTGGGATGCGATATTATCACAGTTCCACCGGCGATTATTGAAAAGCTTGGTGGAGTCGGAAAGTCTGCTGAAGAAATCTCTTTAGATACAGTAAAAACGTTTCAAAAAGATATCAGTGAGCTGGGGTATAGTATTTTATAAAATAAATGAGCAGAAAAATCCGTCAATGATTTTTCTGCTCATTATTTCGGGATACATTATTCTCAGTGCCTTTATAGTGAATCATTTTCTTTATAGAGACCATCTCCTAAATGATAATCGGCACTCGCTTTTGTAGGAAACGGTGTTTCGATGACGTCATATATGGCTGTTTTTTGCTTTCTCTGATACAGAGCTAAATCGCTTTTCAGAGATGCAATTTCTTTGTGCTTTATTGCTGCTATGATAGGAGCGATAGTCGCCAGTTTTTCGTAGAGATAATCAGCAATTTCCCCGCGAGCGATACTTTCCAAGCCTAGTCGGACTAAATAGGCATATTTAATAAAGGGGTCTTCTCGGAAAATGAAATGCTGCTCTTCGATTATTTTAGCTGTTACTTCAATAACTGTAAAATTGAACTCCTCCATATCCTCATCAAAGTCGGATGCTACATAGTCTATGATTTCTTCATAAGATAATTCTTCCATAAGTGTACCTCTTTCTGCGTGTGCCGTAGCTTTATGTATGGTCTGAGCTTCGTAATAAAACTGGAAGCCTAAGAAAAACTTAAAGCTTCCAGTTCAATGTGATTATATATTGATGCTTAAATTGTGTGTCAATAGTGAATTAGGCAGTATTGCTTTTTCCATCAAAGTAAGCAAAAAGAATTTCTCTTATTTTGTGGGACTCTACGGAAAAGGTCTCTTCATCAATTTCTCTTGCATCCCTTTTTTCCTTTAGGTCAGCCAATGTCGCGTGGCAGAGTTTGATAAGCTGATTTTTCTTGCTCCGCCTCCAGCCAGTTAGCCCCAAAAACAAAAAGGGAATGGTAATGGTTAGTGTTTGTTGATTGATATAGTTCAGAGCACTAATCACATAGGCTATGACGGCAAAAATTCCGCTGACCCATTGTGCGAGAGTGAGGAATTGCAATTTTCTTTTTGCTGCTAATACATCATTCAAATTTTTCTCTCCTTTGGTAATTAACTAAATGATTTGTTGGATATTGATAATTTGATTAGGAAGGTTCATTTTGATTTTATCTAAATATTTTCTATCTGCTGAATATACTTCAAAAAAAGAATAGTCAAATGTTCGAATTTCTAATATTTCTTTTTGAACCTGGATTCTTTCTTTTGCTTCTGTTTCTGGAATTCCATCAATAAATTCTATTTTTTTGGTACTATCTATTAGACAGAATACACCAGTCTCAAACTGAACTACTTCATTTACACTAGAAATCAAATGTTCTGTATTTTCAAAAAATACAGTCTCATTTTTGTCCTTTTTGAAAAGCTCTAATAAATCTTCGTGTGTAGAACCATATATATCAAATACCACCCATTTTAGATTTTTTAAATCAATAAAATTTTTTAGAATATCTACTAATTGCCATCCCATACAAGTTGTATCGGAATGGAAATGTTCAGATTTTATTTCCAGTTTATAGATCATGTCTATTCACTCATATTCAATATAAATTTTGCTCGAAGCATTATCTTCCAAAAATGAAATAATTGTTTTAACTACTTTTTCTAAATCATCTTTCATGGAAATTTGTCTAACTTTGGTAATATCAAAATTTTTTAATTGGCTAATTGTAAAAGGAGCATCATCTACTAGCCACGGAGAATCATCATACCAGCCCTCAATGTTGAAATACTCCTTTAAAATACCTTGTTTTTCTAATTTACAATCTAATAAAATATTTAAAATAGTTTCGAAATAACCATTCCAAATAATTAGTCTATTATCATTAGCAACAAAAGAAATTTCTGTTTCTCCTTCGAAGCCTTCATAAAATCTGTTATCTATCATTCACTTTATTCCTTATAATAATCTTTATCACTTGATTTCCAATTTTGTGATAAAGTACCTTTTTTATTTTACTAATTATTTCAAATCTGATTCAGTTGTTTTCTTCATGTAATCATGATAAGGATCATCTATATTATCCCCAACTTCTTCAATTGCGTCTTGTATTTCTTCAATTATTTCTGGGGATATATCCGTAGTGTCTTTCATAGATTCCCTCATCTTGTTATATGTCTTTTTCATACCTAAATTTATTATCAGTGATGTAATTACATCTACATCATCGTAATTCTCTGTATTCCATAAGCTACATAACTCATCATCTAATTCACCCCTCAAGGGTTCTTTTAGATTCTCATAAGTATCTCCTTGTCTCATAGTTAATTCCTCTAAAATATCAAAAAATTCTTTTTTAGTTAATTTTCTTTTTTTAAAATCGTTGATTGCTTGTTCAAATAATAAATACAACTCATCAACAGATGCCCCAGGCATTTTAACATAATCTTCTTTTTTCATAACTTCTTCCCCTATAATTATTGATGAATGAACTTACTTCAAATACCTACTCATAAAATTTACCGAATCGCTATGCAATAAACACAGCTAGCTTTTTGTTAGCTATTGGCAACTTGATTAGCAGATTCCCTCCTTATGTTTAAAATTTTATCATTTTTGTTAAAAAAGAAGGAATCATCTTTTTGGCAGGATGATTAAACTTTTGAAAATGAAGTACAGTTATTGTTACTGCTGATAGAGAAGTTAACGGTCATGTGAATACATTGTCTAGTTGGGAAGGGAAGTCATTTGGAGGAATTTTCTTTTCTCTTTTGTAATTGATAGTACATTGACCACACTATCGTCTATAATAGAAAGTGTTAGGAGTTGAAACCATATAATGAATACACTTACTATAGAAGCTGCTGTTGAATGGATAAAGGAAGCACAAACGGTTGCTTTTTTGACTGGTGCGGGTGTGTCGACAGCATCAGGAATTCCGGATTACCGGTCATTGTCAGGAGTTTATCAAGGAATCGAGGCACCGGAATATTTACTTAGTCGAACCTGTATGCTGCAAGAGCCGGAGAAATTTTATGAATTTATCAAAAACCTGTACCATCCGCAGGCTAAACCGAATGAAATCCATCAGGCGATGGTGAGGCTGGGAGATGAAAAAGATGTGTGGGTCGTTTCTCAGAATATAGATGGACTTCATGAGCAGGCGGGCAGTCATCAAAGAATTGATTTTCACGGAAGCTTGTATCATTGTTATTGTCGAAAATGTAGACAGAGCGTTTCTGCTGAAGTCTATTTGACAGGCGATAGACATGAAATGTGCGGTGGTCAGCTGCGGCCGGGAATCGTCTTATATGAAGAAGGCTTTGAGGAGGAAACGATTTCGAGGGCAATACAGGCAGTTGCCAATGCAGAACTCATTGTTATTGTCGGCACCAGCTTTCAGGTTCATCCATTCTGTGATTTGATTTTTTATGCGCAGCCTGAAGCTAAAATAATCGTTGTTAACCAAACACCTGTTACTACACAAAGGGAATCTTTTTATGTGGAAACGGATGCTCTGCAATTATTTCGTCAATTATAAGAGAACAGTTGTTTTTATCAGCTGTTGATGATAATTTTAAGAAGACTATATGAGAATGAATGCAACCAGAGAAATTCTTGCTTGCATCCATAACTGAGAAGGAGCCGAACAAATGGAAACTTTTAAATCTGAAAAACAAAAAATGATTGATGGGGAGCTTTATTTTGCTTCTGATCCGGAGCTCTCTGCAAGTCGGCAGCATGCACGTGAACAAATGAAGCTGATTAATAATGAAATGGATAAGCAAATTAGAAAACAACTAATTGAAGAAACGTTTGGTACGACAGGCTCGAATGTTTATATTGAGCCAAGTCTGAAATTTGATTATGGGTTCAATATTCACGTCGGGAAAAATTTCTATGCCAACTTTGATAATATTTTCTTAGATATCTGTCCAATTAAAATCGGTGACAATTGTATGTTTGGACCAAATGTTCAGCTTTATACTGCTTCACATCCCTTGAATGCGGGAAAAAGGAATAGCGGCTTGGAGTTTGGTAAACCAATTACGATTGGAGACAATGTTTGGATTGGTGGCGGAGCAGTGATTGTTCCGGGAGTAACCTTAGGAAATAATGTCGTTGTAGCAGCAGGTGCAGTAGTTACTAAATCTGTACCGGATGATTGTGTGGTGGGCGGAAACCCTGCGAAAGTCATCAAGAGCATTGAAGAAAAAGCAGAAATGGAAGATGTCTTAGCAGCTCCAAGACAGAAGATAGATGCGCTTGACCGAGAAATTACGTCTTTATTGGAACAGCGAATGGATGCCGTGATGGAAATAGCAGCAATTAAGAAGCTGGAGGGAAAAGACATTCTCGATTCCTCCAGAGAACAAAAGGTCTTAGAAAAAATCGCATCGTATACAACGAAGGACGAGTATAAAGCAGTTCTTCAAGAAACATACACAGGGATTATGGCTGCTTCACGGGCTTTCCAAAAAGAACAAATCGATAAAGCATAATAGGGGGATGGAATATGGACGGAACGCAAAGACGTTCAGAAATTTTGAGTGTGCTGGAAGCTGCTGAAGCGCCTGTCAGTGCTGGGAAATTAGCCGCGAAGTTCGTAGTCAGTCGTCAAATTATTGTAGGAGATGTCGCGTTGCTGCGGGCAGCCGGGCATGAGATTGTGGCAACAGCCAGAGGGTATCTGTTGGAGCAAAAGGAAGAGACAGCCTTTGTTCGAAAAATTGCTTGTCAGCATCAGCCGAATCAGACAGAAGAAGAGCTTTCCTGTATTGTGGCGCTTGGCGGAGAGGTACTGGATGTGATTGTTGAGCACCCGATTTATGGAGAACTGACTGGTAATCTTAGAGTTCGAACACAGGAGGATGTCAAACGCTTCATTGATTCTTATAAAAGGAGTAATGCTTCGTTACTCTCTGAGCTGACAGCAGGGATTCATCTGCATACCATTCGGTGCGAGGATGAGAAGGCTTTGGAAAAAATTAAACAGGCCTTGCTGGAAAAAGGAATTTTGTATCAAGGGTAATAGGAGTTATTTCTGAAAATATGCAGCAGAGCTATTTTTACGGTAAGGACTGTAGAAAGAGCTTTGCTGCTTTTTTGACTATAAAATTTTTATGATTGTGAATCCAGTGATACTAAGGATTAGGATGGAAATTATTGAAAGCTGAAGGAGTTCATTTCGCTATTCTATTTTGAATGGAGAAGTATGGGTCTTTCTATGTTCAGTTGGAAGAGAAAAAGTGATGGTAGTTAATATTTTAGCTGTATAGCTCCGAAAATAGTTGAACGTCTAGTGCATCATTGGAAGAAAAAACTGTTAGAAACGCTTTACATTTTATTCTGGTACTTTATAATTGGAAACGTACACAAAAAAATGGAAGGCGGGATTTTATTGAGTAAATCGTTAAATATACAGGACGCTGTAGATGCAAGCTACCAGCTTTATATTGATGGCGTATGGACTAAAGGGACTGGAGAGAGACTGCTTACCAGCTATAACCCCAGTAACGGCGAAGCGTTAGCTGAGTTTGTTGATGCTACACACGAAGATGTTGATCAGGCAGTGGAAGCGGCTCAGCAAGCATTTATCGCATGGAAAGATGTAGATGTCATTACGAGAAGCAATATGCTGTTGAAAATCGCGGATTTAATTGATGCGAATAGAGAACGGTTGGCATTAGCTGAGACATTGGATAATGGAAAACCGTTAAGAGAAACAATGACTATCGATGTACCGGCCAGTGCGGATCATTTTCGTTATTTTGCCGGTGTGATTCGATCAGAAGAGGGATCATTAAAGGATTTGGATAAGGATACACTGTCTTTAGTTATCAAAGAACCCATTGGTGTAGTCGGACAAATTATCCCATGGAATTTCCCGTTGTTAATGGGTGCATGGAAACTGGCACCTGCGCTAGCTGCAGGAAATACTGTTGTTATTCATCCTTCTTCAACAACTTCATTGAGCCTGTTGGAGCTATTCAAGCTGTTCGATCAAGTGCTGCCTAAAGGAGTAGTGAATCTTATTACGGGGAGAGGCTCTGATTCCGGTAATTACATGCTGGAACACGAGGGCTTTGATAAGCTGGCTTTCACAGGTTCGACAGAAATCGGTTATACCGTTGCCAAAGCGGCAGCTGACCGTCTAATTCCGGCAACCTTGGAGCTTGGTGGTAAATCAGCGAATATCATTTTTGATGATGCCAATTGGGAACGAGCGCTTGAAGGTGTACAGCTAGGCATCCTGTTTAATCAAGGTCAGGTCTGTTGTGCCGGTTCTCGTGTTTTTGTTCAAGAAGGTATTTATGATACATTCGTTGCAGCCTTGAAGGAACGTTTTGAGAAAATCAAGGTTGGATTGCCTTGGGAGGAAGGAACGCAAATGGGTGCTCAAGTCAACGAGCACCAGCTGGAAGGAATTCTGAAATATGTGGAAATTGGTGTCAAAGAGGGAGCAACCTTAGTTACCGGTGGTCAACGAGTAACTACGTCAGGACTTGAAAAGGGTGCATTCTTAGCACCGACACTGTTAGCAGATGCAACAAATGCAATGTGTATTGCACAGGAGGAAATATTTGGACCGGTTGCGACAGTCATTAAGTTCAAGACAGAAGCTGAAGTTATCGAACTAGCCAATCAATCCGATTATGGTCTTGGTGGTGCGGTTTTCTCGCAAAACATCAATACAGCATTGCGAGTGGCTAAAGGTGTTAGGACCGGTCGTATGTGGGTGAATACGTACAATCAGTTGCCTGCGGGGGCACCATTTGGAGGATACAAGAAATCTGGGATTGGTCGAGAAACACATAAATCGATGCTGGATGCTTATACTCAAATGAAAAATATTTACATTGTAACCAAGGACGAAGCGGACGGTTTCTATTAATTATCAATAAGTATTGAACTAGGTCAAAGCACCTAGTTCTTTTTTTGTGACAAAATCATTGCTGTTATATTTCTTTTGTGTTGCAATTTTGTTGCAAAGATATTTCTAAGGGGAGCAATTAAATAGAAGGTGAGGAATAAGAAAATGAAGAAAAAGATGATTATGGGTACGGTATTGATGTTGGGAGGAGCAGTACTGTTTGCAGGTTGTTCAGGCAAGGATAAGAAAACGGAAGCGAGCAAGGAAAGCAGCACGATTGAGACTTCAGTAGAGCAAAAATCAAATGATACTGAGGAAACGACGCGTTCAGAGAGTTCAGTCTCAGAAGGTGAAGCAGCCTATCCTTATGAAGTGTCTCTGGATGTATTAAGCAGTAATGGCAACTTTTATAAGGAAGGCATGAATATTCCCCAATCAATTAATGTTTCTTTTACAGATGGAGTGAACGGCGTAGTTGATTTTATTACCTCGCTTCCGGATGTTGACTATCAAACAAGTTACACAGTCACTTATCAACAGATACCGACAAAAACGATTCGTGTGACAGCTGGTGGAGAAAATGAGATTAGAGAAGTAAGTGTCAATACTGAGTTAGTTTTAGGAGAGATGCTTCAAAATGATAACAACAACTCATTGGCGGGAAATCTATATGTATTTACCAATAACAATGGCGGTGTATCTTTAGCAACACCTAATTATGCCGGAAATATGCCTGCTGGCTCTGAGGACGTTATGCTGGAATATCTTGTGAAATAACTTTGAGAAAAAGTGTGCGGTAGTATGGTTTTCCTAGTTTATATAATAAAAGTGGTCCTGAGGTGCAAGTTGACTCAGGGCTATTTTTATTGCTAGATCAAGGTATTATAAGTTTTTTAGGCTGGTAATCCCAGTGATATCAAGGAGTAGGGAAGAAACGTTGAAACAGTGTTTAGCTGTCCAGCCTCATTCAGCTTTTCTAAATAGCAGAGGCGGTCAAATGGCAAAGCTTTCTTCGTGCTATAGTCAGGTGACTCATAAATAAATTTGGAGGTAGAGGCTATGACTAGAATTTCAAAAATACAGGTGAAACAAGTTAGAGAAACGGAGATGTTGGTCGTTCGTCGCACCATTGACTTTTTTACAGAGTATGGGAATTTTATGGAGGAGGCGCTAGAGAAAATGGCTGTCGTTCTTGAAGAGAATCAGCTGCTTTCGGCGAGTGGTCCAGTTGTTTGTTTCCATAATATTGATTTAGCAGCATTGGATGTATCAATTGGTTTGGAGGTTGCTCTTCCGATACAATTAGCGGAGTCTGAGGTTCGTTGTGTGACTATTCCTTCTCGATTGATTGCAGTGACAATCGATCGCGGTCCCTATGAAGCACAGGACCCGACAATGGAGGCTTTGTTGGCTTGGATTAATGAGCACGGATACACAGCAGATGGGGGAATTTATTATCGTTACCTGAATGATGAGGAACAACCACCCGAAGAATACTTAACAGAAATGTATGTTCCGGTTGTAAAAAATCGCATGTAACTAATGAATAAAAACCACGTTTCGAACATTCACAAAAGAGTGTTCGAAACATGGTTTAGTTTTTCTGATTTAATTAACGAAGACTAACTAGTTTTCTTCTGCTTCGAATTTTTCAAAAGCAGATTTAATGACTTCCTTCAATGCAGAAGCGGAAGCGTTCATCCGGTCTTTTTCACCATCAGTCAAAGGAATCTCAATGACTTGCTGGATTCCCTGGCGGTTGATAACAGCTGGTGCACCGATATAGATATCATTTTGTCCATATTCACCGTCCAAATAAACAGATAGTGGGAACACCGCATTTTCATCATCCAGAATGGCTTTGGTAATACGAGCCAATGCGACTGCGATACCATAGAAGGTCGCGCCTTTTTTATCAATAATGGAATATGCAGCGTCTCGTACGTTGAAGAATAGGTTAACCATTGCTTCTTCATCGACTTCAGGATTGTTTTTAATCCATTCATAAATTTGCAGTCCGGCAACGTTGGCATGAGACCATACAGGGAACTCAGTATCCCCATGCTCACCTAGGATATAGGCATGGACGTTACGGGCATCCACATTAACCAATTCAGCAATTGCCTGACGGAAACGTGCTGAATCCAGAGAAGTTCCTGAACCAATAACGCGTTCCTTTGGAAAACCTGAGAATTTCCATGTAGAATAAGTTAAGATATCTACTGGATTGGCAGCAACTAAGAAAATACCATTGAAACCGGAATCCACAATTTGAGTCACAATTTCTTTGTTAATCTTTAAGTTTTTGTGAACAAGATCGATTCTTGTTTCTCCTGGTTTTTGTGGTGCGCCTGCTGTCAGTACAACAAGGTCTGCATCATGGCAGTCAGCGTAAGAAGCAGCGTATATTTTTTTAGGAGAAGTGAAAGCTAATGCGTGGGAAAGATCCATGGCATCCCCTTCAGTTTTCTTTGTATTAATATCGATAATACCAACTTCTTGAGCGATATTCTGAGTGACAAGAGCGAAAGCGTAGCTGGAACCGACAGCACCGTCTCCTACTAAAATAACTTTTTGGTGATCTTTTCTATCTGCAGCTGCAGTCATGTGTACCATTCCTTTCATTGGTTTCTTTGCTACAAAAATAGTACCACCATCAAAGAGTTTTGTCACGTGTTTTAGCTCGAAAATGGTACAGTTTTTCGAGCTGTTTCAAATGCAAACTCTTACATGTGTGATTTTTCACTATTCTTACATATTAAGAAATTTCAAAGGTTTTTGATTTCAAGGCAAGAGCTTAGTTAATTTTTAAATTTTAAACGATTTGAAACAGCTGGAATTGTGTTATACTGTTAAGACAGAAACAGGTGACAAAGCAGTTGTCTTAGAGCTTAAGCGAAAGGATTAACAGCCTGTTTTCCAAAGCATCATTCAAATTTACTTTGATGAAAGAAGTGACTGAGATGGTAAGTTATCTTAGTCGCGTATTTTGTGTTGTATAGAATCCATGCTAAAAACGATGGAACACCATCGATGAACGTAGATGATAGATACTGCTTATTAAACAAGGGGGAGAACGGAATGAAAATGATCGTAGGCTTGGGAAATCCTGGGAGTAAATATCAGGAAACCAAACATAATATAGGCTTTATTACAGTAGATGAGATTGCTCATCGTTACAATGCGGTGTTCAAAAAGAATCAATTTGAGGCAGATATTGCTGAATTTTTTATAGGAACGGAAAAGATTATGTTGGTTAAGCCGCTGACCTTTATGAATGAATCCGGACGAGCAGTAGGACCGCTAATGACCTATTACGGCGTTGAGGATCATGAGTTGATTGTTATCTATGATGATTTGGATCTTGAAATCGGAAAAATCCGTTTGCGGGAAAAAGGTGGTGCCGGTGGACATAATGGAATGAAGAGCCTCATTTCTCATTTTGGTACAAATGTATTTCCTCGAATCAAGGTAGGCATCGGTCGTCCTGTAGGCAATGAAACGGTTGTTCAGTATGTGTTGAGCAAGTTTCCTAAGGCGGTTCATGAAGAAATCCTGTTGGCAGTAAAAAATGCAGCAGATGCTGCAATCTATGCCAGTGAAGGACATACCTTTGTCGATACAATGAATCAATTCAATGGAAAATAAGGGAGGTGGCCAACATAAATGAATATTATTGAACGAATAAGTGAAAGCAGCGTTGTTCAAGAGTGGTATCAGAAGCTGACAGGGAACCATCGTCAGCTGATTACCGGATTGGCCGGCTCAGCTAAAACATTAGTTATGACTAGCGGCTATCAGTATAAGAAGAAAAAAATGATTGTTGCAGTACCGAATCTTTATTATGCCAATCAATTAGTAGAAGATTTTAGAAATTTAGTCCCAGATGAAGAGGTCTATCTATTTCCGGTAGATGAAGTGCTCTCCGCAGAAATGGCCTTCTCTTCACCGGAAGCACGAGCGGATCGTATTCAAACCTTGAACTTTTTACTTTCTCGTAAAAAAGGGATTGTTGTTGTTCCGGCAGCCGGCTTGAGAAAATTTCTTCCTAGTAAAGATACGTGGAAAAAAGCTCAGCTGCAGTGGGAAATAGGTACGGAAATCGAGCTGGATAAGCTGGCTCAAAAGCTGGTGTTAATGGGCTATGAGCGTCAATCATTAGTCGGTAAGCCAGGTGAATTCAGCATTCGAGGCAGTATTATTGATGTGTATCCGTTGAATACGCAGTATCCGGTAAGGGCGGAGCTGTTCGATGTTGAAATCGACTCGCTTCGTTATTTTGAAGCGGACACACAGCGTTCTGCTGAAACAATTGAAAGTGTCACAATTTCGCCTGTAACAGATACTATTTTTTCTGACGAGGATCTCTCAGTAGGAATTGTAAAGCTTCAGGAAGCATTGGATAAACGACTGTCTATTACTTCTGAAAAAACAGACAAAGTGTTTCTGGAAGAGTATTTCGGTCAAATCCTTTCCTCTTGGGAAGCGGGCATTCCAACGGAAAATGCACGTTATTATGCAGATTTACTGTATAAAGAACAGACAACGATTCTGGATTATTTACCGGAAGACAGCATGCTGATTGTCGATGATTATGCTCGGATTTTAGATACAGAGCGGGAGATTGTTCGCGAAGAAGGCGAATGGCATACCTTGAAGCTGGAAGAAAAACGGGTCTTCTCGGAACAGACCTTTGGGGCTAATGTTCATGACCAGTTAAGGAAGCAGCGTTTTACAGCGACCTTCTTTTCTTTATTTCAAAAAGGTATGGGGAATCTGCGCTTTCAAGCCATCCATAATTTTCAATACCGTTCGATGCAGCAATTTTTCGGACAAATGCCTTTGCTGAAGGCAGAGATGGATCGCTGGCAAAAGCAGGAGCAAACCGTATTAGTCTTTGTACCGACAAAGGAACGGGCGCAAAAAGTTGAAAATCTATTTCGGGATTTTGATATCTCAAGTGTCTCAGTGACGAAAAATCGGTTATTGGAAGGACGAATCCAGCTTGTTCAAGGGAATCTTCAGACAGGGTTTGAGTTACCCGCCGATAAAATAGTAGCTATTACCGAAAAGGAAATTTTCCATACGGTAACGAAAAAGAGGGCTCGTCGTCAAACGGTATCAAATGCGGAACGTCTGAAAAGCTATAGTGATTTGAAAAAGGGCGATTATGTTGTCCATGTCAATCACGGAATCGGTAAGTATATCGGGATGGAAACACTGGAAGTAGACGGTGTTCATCAAGATTACATCACAATTCTTTATCAGAATGATGACAAGCTGTTTATTCCGGTGACACAGCTGAACTTGATTCAAAAATTTGTGGCAGCTGAGTCCAAAACGCCAAAGATTAATAAACTGGGCGGTAGTGAATGGACGAAGACCAAGCGGAAGGTTTCAGCAAGAATTGAGGATATCGCAGATGACTTGATTCAGTTATATGCAGCAAGAGAGTCAGAAAAGGGATTTGCATTTCCACCTGATGATAGCTATCAAAAAGAATTTGAAGATGCATTTCCTTATTCGGAGACAGAGGATCAGCTTCGCAGTACAGCGGAGATTAAGCGGGATATGGAAAAAACACGACCAATGGATCGCTTGCTGGTGGGAGATGTCGGCTTCGGTAAGACTGAGGTAGCATTGAGAGCAGCGTTTAAGGCAATTTCTGCCGGTAAGCAGGTCGCTTTTTTAGTCCCAACAACCATTTTAGCGCAGCAACATTATGAGACGATTCTTGACCGATTTGAAGGATTTCCTGTCGAGGTTGGTCTGCTGAGTCGATTTAGAACAAAGAAACAGCAGAATGAAACAATCGAACAGGCGAAAAAGGGACAGGTGGATATTATCATCGGAACGCATCGGCTTCTTTCACAGGATGTGGTGTTCAGTGACTTGGGTCTGTTGGTTATTGACGAAGAACAGCGTTTTGGTGTGAAGCATAAGGAACGCCTGAAACAGCTGCGCTCACAGGTAGATGTGTTGACGTTAACTGCAACACCGATTCCACGAACCCTTCATATGTCGATGTTAGGCGTTCGCGACCTTTCAGTCATTGAAACGCCGCCGGAGAATCGCTACCCGATTCAAACATATGTCATGGAAACAAATCCGGGAGCGATTCGCGAAGCTGTTGAACGTGAGCTGGCGAGAGATGGGCAGATATTCTATCTTTATAATCGAGTAGATACAATCGAACAAAAGGTAGAAGAGCTCCAAGCGTTGGTGCCGCAAGCGAGAATTGCTTATGCCCATGGTCAGATGACGGAAATCCAGTTGGAAAATACACTATTCGATTTCATTGAACGCCAATTTGATATTTTGGTGACGACTACTATTATAGAAACAGGTGTGGATATTCCGAATGCCAATACATTGTTCGTTGAGAATGCGGACTATATGGGGTTGTCCACTTTGTATCAGCTGCGGGGACGTGTTGGTCGAAGTAATCGAGTCGCCTATGCCTACTTTATGTATGAGCAGCAAAAAATCTTGAACGAAGTCAGTGAAAAGCGCCTTGAAGCCATCAAAGATTTTACTGAGCTTGGCTCCGGCTTCAAAATTGCAATGAGGGATTTATCCATTCGAGGTGCGGGCAATCTATTAGGTGCGCAACAACACGGCTTCATTGATTCAGTCGGCTTTGATATGTATTCTCAGATGCTGGAAGAAGCAGTTGCCCGTAAGCAAGGGAAGAAGGTTCTCGACCAGAAAACGTCTGTTGAAATTGACTTGGGTATCGATGCCTATCTGCCAAATGAGTATATTTCTGATGAACGTCAGAAAATCGAAATCTATAAACGAATTCGTCAGTTGGAAAACATGGAGATGTACGAAGAGCTGGAGGCAGACTTGCTGGATCGTTTCGGTGAGTATCCAGATGAGGTTGCTTATCTATTGACAACCGGACTGATAAAAATGGACGGAGACAGAGCTTTGCTAGAGTCCGTCAAGAAACAGCAGCAGGAAATCATTTTCACTTTAAGCAAGGTAGGGACGAAAACTTATACCGTTGAACAAATATTTGAAGCACTGTCTGCGACATCCTTAAAAGCAGATTTAGCTGTGAATAATGAAAAGATGAGTATTCGTTTGAAGCTGTATAAAGGCATGAAGGAGGCAGCTTGGCTGCAGGAGATTTCTGCTTTTGTCTCCGCTTTACGTGAGGAAAAATATAAAACAAAACCAGAAATGGTAAAGGGATAAACAGGAGGAAATAATATGGCGCAAAAAGAGCTTCGATCCATGCTCCAAGGAGCGCTTGTACTGACAGCAGCTTCATTCATAGCGAAGCTTTTGAGTGCTGTTTATAGAGTTCCATTTCAGAATCTGGTTGGTGATGAAGGCTTCTATGTTTATCAACAAGTCTATCCCATTTATGGAATTGCGATGACGTTGGCCCTAACAGGACTTCCTCAGTTTATCTCAAAGATTGTTGCTGAGCAGGAGACGGTCAATGGCAAAAAGCTGATTCTTCAACGGCTGTTTCCATTTATCGCCGTGCTGGGGTTGTCCGGCTTTGCCTTTTTCTTCTTAGGCAGCGATTGGTTGGCAAGGCTGATGGGAGATGCTAATCTTTCAACACTAATTAAGGTTGTTTCCTTTACATTTCTACTGGTGCCGATACTCTCTTGCTATCGAGGGAACTTTCAAGGTCACCTGCTGATGACACCAAGTGCTGTTTCTCAAGTGTTGGAGCAGCTGATTCGAGTCGGTGTTATCTTGACTGCCGCAGCCTGTTACCAGATGCTTCATTGGGATGCTTATAAGACCGGGACTGCCGCAATGGGTGGTGCCGTATTGGGGGGCTTAGCTGCGGTAGCCATTTTGTGGTATTATGATCGAAAAATTCAGCCTGGCAGCTCTGCCTATTTTCATCACTGGCAGATTGATCGAGAAGGAAGAACGCTTTTCTACCGTTTGTTTATTGAAGGTGGACTAGTTTCTTTATATAGTGCATTTCTGATTATCTTTCAGCTGGTTGATTCATTTTTTGTGAAAAATGCGCTGGTATTCTCTGGGTTGACGGACCATGCCGCAAAGGTTGATAAGGGTGTTTACGATAGAGGGCAGCCGCTTGTACAGCTAGGGCTGGTTGTAGCGTTGGCGTTGAGTTCTTCTTTTCTGCCGGCGTTGACGAAGTACTTTGTCAGTAAGCAGCAAGAACAATTTATCACAGCATCAAGAATTTTTTTACGATTAACAACAACAGTTGCAGCGGCTGCATCTGTTGGCCTGGCTCTGCTGCTTCCTTATATCAACTTTGCGTTGTTCAAGGACTACAAAGGAAATGGTGTGCTGGGAATATATGTATTTGCGATTGCCTTGATGGCGGTGATTCAAGCTTATCAAAGTATTTTGCAAAGCCAAAATGAGTTTAAGACAGCCTTTCTTGCTGCCGGTCTGGGCCTGCTTGGAAAAATCCTGCTGACGAATCTGATGACACAAAATCTGGGAACGGTTGGAGCCAGTCTGGCAACAATCCTGTCACTAAGCATCACGATGCTTTGCCTGACTCTTACGACTGGTAAGGAAATTAACCAATTTTGGTTTGAACGGGGATTCTTGAAAAAATTATTAGGCAGTCTGGGAATAATGGTCATCGCCCTATTGATTTATCAAGGAATTGTGTCTATGATAGTTGGAGTAGCAAGTCATCGTGGGCAAGCGCTGATTTTTGCTTTAATAGGAGTCGTCATCGGAGTGGCAGTATTTCTTTTTGCAATTGTTCAATTGCGCTTATTTACTGTCAGGGAGTGGCTGATGGTTCCTTTTGGAAAGAAGATTTTACGAATGAAAAAGAGGTGAGGATATGCGTTTAGATAAATTTTTGAAAGTGTCACGCATTATAAAAAGAAGATCCGTTGCCAAAGAGGTAGCTGATAAGGGAAGAATCCAGATTAATGGTATTCTGGCAAAATCTTCCAGCACTGTAAAAATTGGTGATCAAGTCAAGATTCGTTTTGGAAATAAAATTTTAGAAGTAGAAGTCAAGGAACTGCATGATTCTACAAAAAAAGAGGATGCACAAAAAATGTATCAAATCATATCTGAAACAAGAGTTGAAAGTTCTGACGATTAAGATTAGACAACCCTTGAAGATGTTGGTATAATAAAGCGGACATATGAAAGCGAGTGAAGCGAAAGAGATGGGAAAAAAGAATAAGATCGCTGCGCTGAATAACGAGTATACCAAAGAGCAGTATGCTGAGTATCAAAAACAGCAAAAGCAGCTGATTTTCAAACGTCGTCGATTAGCCGTCATTTTTTTAATAGGCATTGTCATATTTTCTATTTCAGCTTTTGAGTTGATGAAGGATTATAATGAGTTGAATTCCTTTAAAGCGCAGAAAGAAGAAGTAGTTGCTGAGTCAGCTGAGATGGATAAGAAGCTTGAAAAGCTGGAACAGGATGTCGCCTTGTTGAAGGATGAGAATTATGTTGCCAAGCTGGCAAGAGCCCGTTACTATGTTTCGAAGGAAGGCGAGCAGATTTATGCTGTACCTGATTTAGGCTCTGCAATCAGCGGAAATAGAGACACAACACAAAGTACACAAACAACAGAAGAAAGCCAATCACAGCCCGAAACATCCGGTGAATAACCGAGTGTCGGCTGTATATAATAATTTTAGGGTGAAAATAGGAGGATCACATTTTTTATGTCAATCGAAGTAGGAGCAAAACTGCCGGGAAAAGTGTCAGGAATTACTAATTTTGGGGCCTTTATCGATCTTGGAGGAGGAAAGACAGGACTAGTCCATATCAGTGAAGTATCAAATGGTTTCGTTAAGGATATCAATGAGATATTGACTGTGGGAGACGAGGTTACTGTCAAAGTCACTTCTGTAGGAGACGATGGGAAAGTTGGTTTATCTATCCGTAAGGCACAAGATAATCCGGAAGCACCTAAGAACAATTTCCAACGTCGTACGAACAATCAACAGGACAATCGTGATAATCGCAGTCAACAGGATAATCGTGACCGAGGATACCATGCAGGACCTAAAAAACAGTTCAACAAACCAACGAACAATAATAATGCGCACGGCGGGCAGGATTTTGATTCATTGATGAGCTCATTTTTAAAAGATAGTGATGACCGTCTATCTTCATTAAGAAGAAACACAGAAGGTAAACGAGGCGGACGAGGCGGACGCCGTAACTAAACAGAATGATTCAAGGCCGGGAAAGCAAACTCCCGGTCTTTTGAGTTTCTCAAAAAATAGTTGTACTCGTTCCGAACAGCTTACATAGAATCGAAGATAAATGGAAAGCAGAGACAGCTGCACAAAGGAATTCAAAATAGAAGTGCAGATAGAGGCGCAAAGATAAGGTTTAGCGTAAAAGCAAAGCTGTTAAAGGACAAGCGATGTAGCGGGAGAACTGTCTGGGCATCAGTACAACTTGTTAGTGCCAATCTGAATAGACGAACGTTTTCCATCACAGGCACAATAGAATTGGAGGTGAAAAAGATGCTGCAAGAATTTTTTCAGTTAGGTGAACAAAGAAAATATTGGTCTAAGGAAGATAAAATCCTGTTGGGGGTCTCGGGTGGGATTGACTCGATGGTTCTCCTTCATCTAATGCATGAGGTTGCTAAACAAACAGGCTGCATCATCGGAATTGCCCACATCAACCATCAGCTGAGAATGGAATCTGAGGAGGAGGAACGCTACTTAGAAAACTTTTGTCGAGAGAATGAATTGCCCTTTTATTCTGAGCGCTGGTTGGAAAGTCAAACAACCAAAGGGATTGAAGTGAAGGCCAGAGAGTTCAGGTACGCTTTTTTTAAACAAATAATGAAAGAGCATTCCTTTACTGTTCTTATGACCGCCCATCATTTGGATGATCAGGCCGAGACGATTCTTATGCGGTTGACAAGAGGAAGTATATTGAGGAATTATTCAGGAATCAAAGCAGAGCAGAGCTTTGGTTCGGGAAGACTCGTTCGACCTTTATTGATTTTTTCTAAAGATGAACTGAAAGTGTTCGCCAAACAGCAAAATATTGTGTATTTTGAAGATAGCTCAAATCATTCAGATTTGTATTTTAGAAATCGGATACGTCACCATGTCATCCCATACTTAAAAGAAGAAAACACCAAATTCCTCAAACACGCTGCAGCATTCAGCCAACAAATAAGCTTGGCGGATGAGCTCATACGAGAAACAATTAGCGTTCGTTATGATACATGGGTAACGAAGGTCGCTGACGGTTGGCAGCTTGAGTTATCCGCGCTGACGAAAGAAAGCCACAGCTTTCAATACTTTTTTTTGCAGTTTTTTTTACAGGAAACATTGATTAAGGAAAAAATAATGATTAATCAGGAACAATTCGAAGCACTGTCTGCTATCCTTGCACAAGCGGCGCCGCAGAAAACGGTAATGCTGGAAAAAGGTTGGCGGTTTATAAAAGAGTATGATCGAGCGCTTCTGATACGGCCGACAGAAATAGCAGCAGATGCATTTACGTTGACTGTTGGTGAAGGGATATTTTTATCGGAAACAGAATGGCTTGGTCTGAGCAGTTTAGATCAACCAGTCGCAGTACCCGAAGAAATTGAACATTGGGCAGAAGCAGAACGGTGGATTTCTGTAGAAACCGGGTTGCCGCTTCACATTCGACACCGAAAAGATGGTGATCGGATTGCTCTTACGCCAACTTTGACAAAGCGTCTTAATCGGTTATTCATCGATAAGAAAATACCGAATTCTTCAAGGGAACAAGCATGGGTCATTTTGACGAATCATAACAGGATCATCTGGGTGCCGAAGTTTGCAAATTCCCATTTGAGTATTCCTGCAGAAACTGATAAAATACACTACAGACTCCTTTATAAAACGAAGGAGTAAACTTGAGAGGAGAGCATCATGCTAGAGAAAGATATTAAAAACATTTTGATAACAAAAGAACAGATTGCTGAAAAAACTGCTGAGCTTGGAAAAAAACTGACAGAGGACTATAAAGAAAAAAGCCCTCTTGTTATTGGGATTTTAAAAGGCGCAGTTCCTTTTCTTGCAGATATCGTGCGTGAAATTGACACTTATTTGGAAATGGATTTCATGGCTGTTTCCAGCTATGGGAATGCGACTGTTTCTTCCGGAGAAGTGAAAATCGTGAAGGATTTGGATACAAACGTAGAGGGACGTCACATCTTGATTGTTGAGGATATCATTGATAGTGGACGGACACTTGCTTACCTTGTTGACCTGTTCAAATATAGAAAAGCAGCTTCTGTAAAAATCGTGACATTTTTGGATAAGCCTGAAGGTCGTGTTGTAGATATCGATGCAGACTACGTTGGATTTAACATTCCCAATGAGTTTGTTGTAGGTTATGGATTAGACTACGCAGAATCATATCGTAACCTTCCTTATGTGGGTGTATTAAAACCGGAAGTGTATGAATCAAAATAATATCTCTCTTTGAAATAGTTATGTTACAATATAAAGGTCAGAATTGATAAGACAAAAAAATGTGAATAGTTTAAACAAGCTAGGAGGACAGGCATGAATAAAAAAGGTGGCGGCATGAGAAATGGCCTATATTATGTATTAGTCATTTTAGCGATGATCATGGTTGGAAGCTTTATTTTCGGAAACAACAGCTCCCAGTCTCCTGATATCGAATACTCTACTTTTAAAGAGCAGCTTGATAAAGGCGAGATCAAAACAATGACAATCCAACCGACAAATGGCGTATTCAAAATTGTCGGGGAGTACAAAAAAGAACAAAAAATCGAAAATGAAAGCGGACTGTCTCTTTGGGGAAATTCAGGTGTTACAACGAAGAAATTCTCTACTATTGTTCTGCCAAGTGATACAACACTGACAGAAATACAGAATACAGCACAGAGTAACGAAGTGAAGATTTCTGTAAAAGAACAGTCAACAAGCGGCACGTGGATTTCCTTAATCTTCAGCTTCTTGCCAATCATATTGCTTTTCTTCATGTTCTACATGATGATGGGGCAGCAAGGCGGCGGTGGCGGTGGCGGCGGCCGAGTGATGAACTTTGGCAAGTCCAAAGCGAAGGAAGCCGATAAGACAGCCAGCCGTGTTCGTTTTACGGATGTAGCCGGTGCTGAAGAAGAGAAACAAGAACTTGTTGAAGTTGTTGAATTCTTGAAAGATCCGCGTCGTTTCGTAGAGCTGGGTGCACGTATCCCTGCAGGTGTATTGTTAGAAGGACCTCCGGGAACAGGTAAAACATTACTTGCCAAAGCCGTAGCCGGTGAAGCAGGCGTACCGTTCTATTCTATTTCAGGTTCTGAGTTCGTAGAGATGTTTGTCGGTGTCGGTGCGAGCCGTGTCCGTGACCTCTTTGAAACAGCGAAGAAAAACGCACCTTCTATCATCTTTATTGATGAAATCGATGCCGTTGGTCGTCAACGTGGCGCCGGAATGGGTGGCGGTCACGATGAACGTGAACAAACATTGAACCAATTGCTGGTTGAAATGGATGGTTTCGATGGGAATGAGGGTGTTATCGTTATTGCCGCAACAAACCGTTCAGATGTTTTGGATGCAGCGTTACTTCGTCCGGGACGTTTTGACCGTCAGATTTTGGTTGGACGCCCAGATGTTAAGGGTCGTGAAGCAATTCTGAAAGTTCATGCGTGTAACAAACCGTTGGCAGATGATGTTGATTTGAAAGTCGTTGCTCAACAGACACCAGGTTTTGCCGGTGCTGATTTGGAAAACGTCTTGAACGAAGCGGCATTAGTTGCTGCCAGAAGAAACAAGAAGAAGATTGATGCTTCCGATATTGACGAAGCAGAAGATCGTGTGATTGCAGGTCCTGCTAAGAGAGACCGTGTAATCAATAAGAAAGAACGTGAAATGGTTGCTTACCATGAAGCTGGACATACAATCGTTGGTTTAGTATTAAGCCGTGCACGTGTCGTTCATAAAGTAACGATTATCCCTCGTGGTCGCGCTGGCGGATACATGATCGCTTTACCAAAAGAAGATCAATTCCTAATGACGAAGGAAGACATGTTCGAACAATTAGTTGGTTTACTGGGCGGACGTACTGCTGAAGAAATCGTCTTTGGTGTTCAGTCTACCGGAGCTTCTAATGACTTTGAACAGGCTACTGGATTAGCCCGCAGCATGGTCACTGAATATGGAATGAGTGATAAGCTTGGACCAGTTCAATATGAAGGAAACCATCAAGTCTTTGTCGGCCGTGATTACGGACAAACAAAAGCTTATTCTGAGCAAGTAGCATTCGAAATCGATCAGGAAGTTCGTAACTTACTGATGGAGGCACATGCGAAAGCACGTGAGATTATTGAAACGCACCGTGATAAACATAAACTGATTGCTGAAATGCTTTTAGAATATGAAACACTGGATGCAAAAGCAATCAAATCTCTATTTGAAACTGGTGAAATGCCTGCTGGAAGCGGTAGTGAATTCCCAAGTGAAAAGGCACAGACTTTCGAAGAGGCTAAACGTGCATTAGAAGAAAAAGATGCACAAAAACAAGCCGAAGAAAAACAAAACTTCGATGAAGTCAAACAAGAACTTGAATCAGAAGCGGAAGAAGTAAAGACAGAAGCGACTGATACAGAAAAGAAAGTTCAGCTAGAGAAAAAAGATGAGGACTCTTCTAAAGAGGATTCTGACTACGACCGTGAGAACTTTGACGATCGTTACAAATAAGAACACTAAACAGTTGCGGAAACAGCTTTCCGCAACTGTTTTTCTATCCTTGTAGGGTAGATAGCTTAAATAAGCAGTAATTACTTTTACATAGAAGGAACGAATCATAGGTGTCAGAATTATTTAGTTGAAAAAACAGCGATTTCCTAGTATTATCTGATAATGAGTGAAAAAGCACGGAAGAAGAGGAAAAACGAAAATGGAAGATTATTTAGTAAAAGCACTTTGCTATAAAGGAACGATAAGAGCTTATGCTCTTTGTGCAACAAATACAATTGCTGAAGCACAGCAACGGCACGATACATGGAGTTCATCTACTGCTGCTTTGGGAAGAACGATGGTGGGCGGATTATTACTTGGCGCAACATTAAAGGGTGAAGACAAGCTAACCGTAAAAGTTCAAGGGAACGGTCCTGCTGGGGCCATTATTGTTGACAGCAATGGCAGCGGTGATGTCAAAGGCTACATCAAGAATCCTCATGTTAGTTTGAAGCTGAACGACAGCGGAAAAATAGATGTTCGTGGCGCTGTGGGAGATACCGGCGTGTTTACAGTGATAAAGGACTTAGGGTTAAAGGAAACATTCTCCGGACAAACACCAATTGTTTCTGGTGAGATTGGTGAAGACTTTACCTACTTTATGACCGTTTCTGAACAGACACCATCTGCTATTGGCTTGAGTGTACTGGTAGACACAGATGATACAGTGAAGGCTGCGGGTGGTTTTATGATTCAAGTAATGCCGGGAGCCAATGAAGAAACCATTGATTTTATTGAAAAACGCTTATTGGAAGTTCCGATGGTTTCGCGCCTGTTGGAAGACGGCGAAGCGCCTGAACAAATCTTAGAGCGCTTGTTAGGCGAAGGGGAAGTGGAAATCCTTGAGAAAATGCCTGTACAGTTTAAGTGTGATTGTTCAAAAGAAAAATTTGGCACAGCGATTATTGCAGTAGGGTTAGATGAAATCAATGCGATGATTGAAGAAGATCATGGCGCAGAGGCAGTTTGTCAATTTTGTGGGAATAAGTATCAATACAGTGAAGATGATTTAATCGAGCTGAGAGAAGAAGCGTTAACAAATACATTAAAAGGTCGTGAAGAATGACGATGTGGAAAATAGGAGATGTAGAGATTCCGAATCGAGTAGTCGTTGCTCCCATGGCTGGGATTACGAATGCCGCTTTTCGGGTAACTGTAAAGGAATTTGGTGCCGGACTAGTCGTTTGTGAAATGATTAGTGACAAGGGCATTCATTTTAGAAATAAGAAAACTTTGGAAATGCTGTATATTGATGAACGGGAGCATCCGTTGAGCTTGCAGATTTTTGGCGGTGATAAAGATACATTGGTGGAGGCTGCTCAATTTGTCCAGGAGCACACAGAAGCAGATATCATTGATATCAACATGGGCTGTCCTGTGAATAAGGTGATTAAAGCAGAAGCGGGGGCCAAATGGCTGCTTGATCCAAATAAAGTACATGAGATGGTGCATGCTGTAACCTCAGCAGTTGATATGCCGGTAACAGTAAAAATGCGTATTGGCTGGGATGACGAACATGTATTTGCAGTTGAAAATGCATTGGCAGCAGAAAAGGGCGGCGCAGCAGCAATCGCAATGCATGGTCGTACGCGTGTCCAAATGTATGAAGGCAAAGCCAATTGGGATATCTTAAAGGAAGTAAAAAGTCATTTAACCATTCCGTTTATGGGAAATGGGGATGTACGAACTCCGGAGGATGCTAAAAGAATGCTTGATTATGTTGGCGCTGATGGCGTCATGATTGGTCGAGCTGCATTGGGGAACCCATGGATGATTCATAGAACCCAACACTATTTAGAAACTGGAGAATTAATTCCTGAGCCAACTCCATTTGATAAGGTTGAAACAGCGAAGGTTCATTTGCAACGTTTGGTAGACCTGAAGGGAGAGTTTGTAGCGGCAAGAGAATTCCGTCAACATGCTTCTTACTATTTAAAAGGGATTCCACGAGCTGCAAAGGTAAAAGTAGCAATCAATCAAGCGAATACGCAAAAAGAGATTGTTGATTTGATGGACAGCTTTGTAGGAAAAGCTTCTTCTGACGAAATCGAAGAAGTCATCTAGAAGGAGCCTGCTGAACAAGTAAAAAAGTATGGGATTTCTCTAGTCATAAATGAGTTGAAAATAATTCTTTTTATACAGAAGAATCGGATAGTAAATACATCAATAATTATTTCAAGCCGAATTTCAGATTCGGCTTGCTTTTTTTAGAATCACTATGGCATTATTAAGTATATGTTTATTTAAGAATGGAGGAAAAAGAGTGGCTGAAGAACAACAATCGCAAGTCGCAGATTTGAATGACCAAATGTTGGTGCGACGTGAAAAGATGGAAAAACTACGCGAAGAAGGAATTGATCCATTCGGTAAACGTTTTGACCGTACACATAATTCTGCTGAATTACACGAGACATTTGACGAGCAAACAAAAGAAGAATTAAATGAAAAAGAATTGTCAGCCAGTGTAGCTGGCCGTATGATGACGAAGCGTGGGAAAGGGAAAGCCGGTTTCGCCCACCTGCAGGATCGTGATGGACAAATTCAAATATATGTGCGGAAGGATCAAGTAGGCGATGAAGCTTATGAAATTTTCAAGCACGCAGATTTAGGTGATTTCTTTGGTGTGACAGGTCAAATCATGAAAACAGACACAGGGGAAGTAACAGTAAAAGCGAAAACAATCGTACTTTTAACAAAAGCGTTACGCCCTCTTCCTGATAAATATCATGGATTAACGAATATCGAGCAGCGTTACCGTCAGCGTTACTTAGATTTGATTAGTAATAAAGAAAGCTTTGATCGTTTTATGAAACGAAGCCAAATCATCAGTGAAATTCGCAGATATCTTGATGGTCAGGGATATGTAGAAGTTGAAACACCGGTTCTGCATAACGAAGCCGGCGGAGCAGCTGCACGTCCGTTCATCACGCATCATAATGCATTGGATATCGATTTGTATCTGCGCATTGCGTTGGAGCTGCATCTGAAACGATTAGTAGTTGGCGGAATGGAAAAAGTTTATGAAATCGGGCGTGTATTCCGTAATGAAGGAATTGATACAACACATAACCCCGAATTTACAATGCTTGAAGCATACACTGCATATACAGATTATAAAGATGTGATGGATTTAACTGAAGGCATCATCCGTAATGCAGCTGAGAAAGTGTTGAAAACAACAACAATCAGTTATGATGGAACAGAAGTAGACTTGGGCAGCGAATTCAGTCGTGTTCACATGGTTGATGCAATCAAAGTTCAAACAGGTGTGGATTTCTGGAAGGAAATGACAGTTGAAGAGGCAAGAGCATTTGCAAAAGAGCATAATGTAGAAATTAACGATAATATGACAGTTGGGCACATTTTGAATGAATTCTTCGAGACACATGTAGAAGAAACATTGCAGCAGCCAACATTCATCTATGGTCATCCTGTAGAAGTATCACCATTAGCGAAGAAAAATCCGGAAGATCCTCGTTTTACAGATCGTTTCGAGCTCTTTATTGTAGGAAAAGAATTTGCTAATGCCTTTACAGAATTAAATGACCCGATCGATCAAAGAGAACGTTTTGAAGATCAGGAAAAAGAACGGGCACAAGGAAACGATGAGGCTCATGGCGTAGATGAGGACTTTATCGAGGCATTAGAATATGGTTTGCCGCCAACCGGGGGACTGGGAATTGGTATTGACCGTCTAGTGATGCTATTAACAGATGCACAATCAATCAGAGATGTTCTTCTGTTCCCAACAATGCGTTAATCGACAGTGAATAAAAGGATGAGCCTTCTTGAAACATGAGAGGTTCATCCTTTTTCTATTTCTCATTTAGGTCTTACCGTTTAATCTATCGAACAAAATCAAGAAAGAGAGCGCGTGAAACCGATGGAAATGCGAACAATACAATAATAAAATCAATAAACAATCGGTAATGAAAAAAAGTTGAGAAAAAAGTCATTTTTCGATTGACCTGAGAAGAGAAACTTGGTATATTATTACATGTCGCTGAGATGCGTCAAACATCTTATAGAATAACAACTAAGAGAAACAAAAAAACTTTTAGAATCAACGAAAAAGTTGTTGACAAATAACAAAAAAATTGATAAACTAAAACAGTTGTTATGAAACAAGTGTGGCAACAGCCAAGCAGAAAAAAACTTCAACTTCTTCAAAAAAAGAGTTGACATCAAATCAGAACTTTGGTATGATATAAAAGTTGCTGCAAGGCAAACAAGTAGACCTTTGAAAACTGAACAAAGTAAGACAAACCAAATGTGTAGTATGTCTTGATTCAATTCAAGACAACAACATGATTTAACAAGCAAGCAATATGCTAGCAAACA
>NZ_JADOEQ010000016.1 GCF_016745255.1 Enterococcus sp. BWR-S5
CAAATAACTACAAATTATTTGGAGGTTTTCTAATTTGTATACATATACAGAACTAATAATAGCAAATAAAGATTCATTTATTACTAACTTTAATCAATTCTGGTCGGCAGAATTAGAAAAGATGGATTCTGGATTCACTAAAAGCTATCAATTGTCTACTGGAAGTCGACTCAGACCTATTTTAGCCGCATGGGGCTACTATGCTCTTTTTTCTGTAGAGGAAGCTCAAGAAAAAGAAAAAAATTACGATTTATTACTAAAAAACTCATACTCTATTGAATTATTGCATAAATCGTCGATTATTATTGATGACTTAATTGATCATGATTCTATGAGGAATGGTGCACCTACATTTCATAAAGAGTACGGTGATTTTGAAGCGATACTGTTTTCTATACATTTAATTGGAAATGCATTTAAAAATTTAGGAGTTTTTTCAAATGAACATATTCTTCCTGGTAACAGTGCTTTAGGAATTGGACTATTGGCAGATACACTGACTCAAATGTCTCTTGGAGGTTTAGAAGAATTATCCCTTAATAAAAGCTCAGAAAAAATATTCAACATCAAATTTATTCAAGATATTATTGAAAAAGAGACTAGCACGTTAATCCAAAATAGCTATTTAATAGGATTACTATCTTCAAAAAAAAATCCCTCCTCCAAAATCTTCAACTTGACAAAAGATATTGGTAATCTAAATGGGCATATCTTTCAGCTCTATAATGATATTGAACCATTTGCTTCTACAAGTAAGAATGAACAACATAAAGGAAGCTTAAATTTTGATTTTTCATCATCCAGAAAAAATTTTGTAGTTGCTTATTTATATGGAACTGCCAATAATACCGATAAAAAGACTATAGAATCACTTATAGCACATGAACAATCCGATTTAACAAAAAAAGAAATTTTTGATTTAATTGATAAATACAATATTTTATCTAAAGTATTAGATTACGGTGAATCTTTGCAAAAAAAGATATTTAAGAACCTAGATGCATTAGACGCAGAGTTAGACAATAAGCAATACATCCATGAATTTACATTATTTATTGAACACATGATTGGTACAGCATTAGATAAACTTAGTTGAACACAGCTATGCTAAAAGATGTTCTATATATATAGAAATAAAAGGTGTTATAAAAGTAATGAAAGTAAAAAACATTGAAAAGAATTTATTAAACAAACTATTGGTCAAATTTAAAGGCAGAGATGCAGAGTTTTCTATACGGCTTATAATTTCCATGGTTGAGTTAATTCTATCGACTTGCGTTTGCTTATCTAAAAATTCAATCAAAGCAAATTGCTCCTGTATTTTCTTAATCTTACAAAGTTGAATTGTAATTTTCAATATATGTTTAGAATAAATTGTCAGAATAGGATATGCGATAACGAAAAAAAGAAGAATTAATACCCAAGTCAAAATGAACCAATATTCGTTAGCTACATTCAAAGTAATTTTCCAAGAATGAAATGATACGCTACTAAAGGACATAATTGAATAGAGAAGCGTATACAGAAACCCTATTACAAAGAAAAATTTTTCAACAGTAATCAAGTTGTCTGTTATGGTAATAAAATAGGGCGTATAAGCTGGTGCATAATTGTTTACGCTAAAATTTAATTTTTTTAAATCCTGTAAAAAAAATAGGTAGGTCACGTAGTAATAATAAGCAATAACACCAAAATAAAAAGCAGCGCTTCCTAATCCAATTCCATAAAAACCTGTAATATTTAGAAATACAAAACCGTTTTGAATGATGGAAAACATGAAAATAAAAATGAATATTATAGGTAAGTAACCGACAGCCTTTTTATTCAAACTTTTTTGATATTCTTTTACAGCAGAATGAAGCTCTGGTTCTGTTTGAGTTTCATTTTGCAGATTCTCAAGCTTTATTAAAAATGTAGAAATTGCACTAAATTCTAAAACAATGATTCCTAGAAGAATAACTTGATAAAAAATAAAATTATTATGCTTAACAAAAGAATCGGACACTTGACCAATCAAAAATAGACTTGCCAGAGATATCATGCTCACTCGGTTAGTCAATTTATACCTCAATAAGTAACTATTGATTTTTTCCACCCATATTTACCTCCAAATAATTTGTAGTTATTTGTATATTATACCGAAGATTTCGCATTAAAAAAACGTCTATTTTTCACGATAAATAATAAATAGTTATTTAATTGGATTATTTTTAATCATAAAAACCGAATGAGCTATCTTTAAGACAGTTATCTTAAAGTAGTCATTCGGTTATTTATTCTTTTATTCCTTCTCCCCATTCTCCACATAAGTCATGTCGTTAACAGCATCTACGCTGTATTCGCCATCCTTATAGACCACGGTAGAGATGCTTGCATTTTTCAAGCCTGTTGGCGGAAGCTCTGCTTCGCTGTCAAGCTCGCCCAACAGAGTGATAATACTCATACCATGAGAAACAACTAGGACATTCTTATGCCCTTCTTTTTCTGCTTCTGCGACGATATCATCCAGTGCAGCGGTTAAGCGTCCAACAATCGCTTGGCTGTCTTCTGCCGGCCAGTTTACGCCTTCCTCTACATTTTCCTGATCCAGCTCTGCCAGAACATCTGCAAAGTGCAGAATGGATTTATAGAAGCCGTCCTTCTGCATGTCCTCCATGAACTCCTCATAGGTCTTGCCATCTGCTTCGGCGACAGCTGTTTGCATTTCCTCGTTCATCATGCCTTCATACGTACCAAAGTTATATTCCCGCAGACGTTTATCCTTTGTATAGTCCATGTCCTTCTGTCCGTTATTTTCCAGAATCAACTCTGCTGTCTCCTGTGTCCGTCCGCTTGAGCTGGTATACACCTTATCAAACGTAATATCCGCTGCCTTCAGCCCTTTTCCAAGGAATTCAGCCACTTCAATTCCTGCTGGTGTCAACGGTGCATCAATCCAGCCCTGAGAGCGATCAACAGTATTCAACATCGTTTTGCCATGACGGGCAAAGTAGATGGTGACTTCACTGTTCTCCTGCGCTTTACTTTCCACTGTATTTTCGGCCTTGTCTGTCCCCCCGGCACACCCTGTCAAAAATACTGCAGCAACTACTCCTACCAATAATTTTTTCATGTTCATTTTTAAGCTCCTCCTTACCTAATTTGCCAAAAGCCAATAGTGCATCGACTGGTCGTCCCCTTCTTTAAAAAAAGAAAAAACCCAACTATGCCAATCTCTAAAAGAAATCCGCATAATTCGGTTTAGCTTGTTTAAAACAATCACTATCCGCTATTCAGCTACTTATAGTATACAGTCAAACCAACGAAATGAAAACCTTTTCTTTTGTTTCGAATAAAAAACAATGCCGTAATCTATTTCCTTAGAAGACGGCACCGTTTTAGATACAAACCAGGTCAGCTTCTCAACAAGCTGCCAGGCGTTTATTCTTTCAGTTTTTTCTCTGTGTTCGTTTCACCAAGCAAATCGTTCGTGTACATAATCTAGTATGTACATGGCATTTATTCTTCCTCAGTAATATAACTCACATCATTTGCGGAGGTCACACGATACTCGCCCTCTTTGTGCACAATTGTCGAAATACTCGCATTCTTCATGCTTGTCAGCTCATACTCCTCTTCTGTGTCCAACTGTCCTAAAATCGTAATAATACTCATACCGTGGGAAACTATCAAGACATTCTCGTGCCCTTCTTTTTCTGCGTCTGCAACAATATCATCTAGTGCGCTAAACAACCGATCAAGGATCGTCTGGCTGTCTTCCGCGGGCCAGTTCTTACCTTCTTCCACATTTTCCTGATCCAGTTCTGACAGAACGTCTGCCAGATGCAGAACTTTAGGATAATAGCCATTCGTTCGCAGGTCACCCACGAACTCTTCATAGCTTTCCCCGTCCACCTCAGCAACCGCCGTCAGCATTTCTTTATTCTTCATTCCTTCATAGGTGCCGAAATTATATTCCCGTAGACGTGTATCTGTTGTATAGGTCATATCCTCTTGTCCATTATTCGCTAAAATCAGCTCAGCGGTTTCCTGTGTTCGGCCACTCGTGCTGGTATACACCTTATCAAAGGTAATATCCGCTGCCTTCAAGCCCTTTCCTAATGCTTCAGCACCACTTATTCCTTCCGGCGTCAACGGTGCATCTGTCCACCCTTGTGCGCGTTCTACCGCATTCATCATGGTTTCTCCATGGCGGGCAAAGTAGATGGTGACTTCGCTAACCTCTTCTTGCTTCGTTTCAGCCGCTGTCTTTACCTTATCCGCACCCCCAGCGCATCCGGTCAAAAGCAATGCTGTTGCTGCCATACCTACCAATAATTTCTTCACGTTCATCTTTTAGCTCCTATTCATTCATTTATTTTGCCAAACAGTGATGATGAAGCCTTGCATTTTTTGATTTCTAAAACAAAAGAAAAACCGAACAGCAGATTTCCAAAAGAAACCTACATCATTCGGTTTAACTTGTTTAATATAATCATCATCGAACTATTTAACTAGTTATATTATACATTCAAAAAGAAAGAATTAAAAGACTTTTATATGAAAATCACTCTTTATTTTATCCTACCTAAAAATAACAACTTTCTAATTCCCTGAACGATTCTCTCTGTTTACCTAAACAGCTGCAACTTCTTTAACAAAGGCTGCAACTTCTTCATTTTCTCCATCTTTCAAAAGCTTGACAATTTTACTGCCGACAACGACGCCGGCACAGCTTTCTCTAAACCTCGTGACATGTTCCACTGTTGATACTCCGAATCCGGCTAATACCGGTTTGTCGCTGACCTGTTGAATATACTTCAAATGCTCATCCAACTCCTCTTGGTACTGCCTGCCAGTACCCGTTACGCCATTGACAGCGACCGCATAGATAAACCCTTCTCCCTCTTCTGCCAGCAGCTTGATTCGATCCCTTGGAGTGGTTAATGCTACGAGCGGAACTAGCGAGATATCCGTCTGCTCTAATAATGGTGTCAGATATCCTCTATGTTCATAAGGCATATCGGGAATAATCAGGCCTTTCACTGGTGTTTTGCCCAATTCAGAAACCAAACGTTCCAGACCAAAGGAATACAATGGATTAAGGTAGCTCATAATAACAAGAGGAATATCTGTTTCGATAGTCTGTAACACGGCAATGATTTTTTCTAAGGTCACCCCTTGATTCAGGGCATCCAGTCCGGCCGCCTGAATCACTGGTCCGTCAGCTACCGGATCAGAAAAGGGAATGCCCAGCTCAATGGCACTGGCTCCAGCTTTTTCCAGTAAATGAATTTCCTCTGCCAGCTGATCCAGCCCTTGTGCCCCTGCCATGATATAAGGAACAATAATTGTCTGTTTTTGCTCTTGCAGCTCTTTTAGTTTTTTATCCAATGCTTTCATTTTACTGCCCCCTTCTCCAAGAGTTCTTTGATTTGCTGAACATCTTTATCCCCTCTGCCGGACAAACAGATAATCAGCTGCTTATCCGGACCGAGCTCTTTTGCTACCTTAACGGCATGACTGACCGCATGTGAGCTTTCCAATGCCGGAATAATACCTTCTGTTCGGCAAAGCAGCTGGAAGGCCTCTAATGCTTCTTCATCCGTCACAAAGGCATAGCTGGCTCTCCCAGTTTCATCTAAATGGCAATGCTCCGGACCTAAACCGGGATAATCCAACCCTGCTGAAATGGAAAATGCTTCCTGTACCTGCCCAGCCTCATCCTGTAACAGCTTCATCATCGCCCCATGTAGGATTCCTGTCCGCCCTTTAGTGATTGAGGCAGCATGCGCGCCCGTTTCTAAGCCTAAACCAGCTGCCTCTACGCCAATCAATGCTACCTCATCGTTGATAAACGGATAGAAGATACCCATCGCATTGCTGCCGCCGCCCACGCACGCCACAATTGCGTCAGGGAGCTTCCCTTCTTCCTCCAGAAATTGGCGTCTCGCTTCCGTTCCTATGATACTCTGATAATCACGAACGATTTCAGGAAAAGGGTGCGGACCAAGAACAGAGCCCATCACATAATGAGTGTCCTCAACATTGGCAACCCAATAGCGTAATGCTTCATTTACTGCGTCCTTCAATGTTTTACTTCCAGATTCCACACTTTCGACCTTCGCCCCCAACAGCTCCATCCGAAACACATTCAGTGACTGGCGGGCAACATCGACTGCGCCCATGAAAATCGTACATTCCATCCCAAATAGTGCGGCAACGGTTGCTGTTGCCACACCGTGCTGTCCTGCGCCGGTTTCTGCGACAACCTTCTTTTTCCCCATTTTCTTTGCCAATAAAATTTGACCAATCGTATTATTGATTTTATGTGCACCCGTATGGTTCAGGTCCTCACGTTTTAGATAAATTTTAGCACCGCCGATTTGCTCGGTCAGTCGTTGTGCATAATACAACGGATTTTCTCTGCCCACATATTGCTTTAGGTAATAAGATAATTCCTCTTGAAAGGCCGCATCTGTTTTAGAAGCTTCATACACCTCTTCCAATTCCTTCATAGCATACATCAAGGTTTCCGGCACGAACTGTCCGCCGTAATTTCCATAAAATCCTTCTTTTGTTGGTTGCTTATACATTAGATATCCCCCTTTGCTTTTTCCAAAAACCTACTAATCTTTTCCAAATCCTTCTCGCCATTCGTCTCCACCCCGCTGGACACGTCTACTGCGTAAGGCTGGAATACAGCTTTTGCCTGCTGCACATTTTCAATCGTCAGTCCACCGGCAATAAATACTTTTTTATCGCCTACTTGCTCTATATCCAATTGTTCCCAATCAAAGGTTTCGCCGTTTCCGCCGGCGTATTCTTTCGGTGGTGCATCAAACAGCAGATAATCCGCCACTGTCTGAATTCCGACAAGCGGTTCTGTTTTCTTACTGACAGACACCGCCGATATAAGCGGTACTGATGGGCGTTCAACTAACTGCCTGCCATGAATCTGAACCATATCCAAACCTGCTGTTTCAATCACCTGCTCCAGCTCTTCAAGTGATGGCGAGACAAAAACGCCGACCTTTTTTACCCCAGAAGGAACATCTTCTGTAATTTTTCGTACTGCCTCCGGCGTGATTTTCCGCTTGCTTTCCGCAAAAACAAATCCGATAAAATCGGCTCCGTGCTTTACCGCTGTATCTACTGCTTCCTTTGTTTTCAATCCACAAATTTTGACCTTCATCTCAGCACCTGCAATTCTTTGACTTTTTCAGCAGGAGAAGCTGACCGCATCAAGGTTTCCCCTACCAATATGCCTTGATAGTTGTTACTGATACGCTGAACCTGAGCACCTGTTTCAAAGCCCGATTCACTGATATAAACAGCAGTTGATTTTTGCAGTTCCCCAAGCCCGATGCTAGTCTCAATAGACACCTCAAAAGTTTTTAAATCTCGATTGTTCACACCAATCAGAGAAGCACCCAGATTTTCTGCTATTTCCTGTTCCTTTTGATTGTGTACCTCCACCAAAACCTCCAAGCCCAACTCCTGTGCCTGTTTATACAAGGTGGTCAAGCGTCGCTTCGATAAAGCAGCAACAATCAGCAAAACCATCGTCGCTCCGGCATTTCGAGCACGGATCAGTTGCTTTTCATCAATAATAAAATCCTTGCACAGCACTGGGATAGTTACAGCTTCGGCAACTTCTTTCAACGTTTCAATCGACCCATTGAAAAATTGCTTATCTGTTAGTACCGAGATTGCGGAAACACCGGCTGCTTCGTAAATTTTTGCTTGCTCTACAGCATCTACCTTCAAGTTGATTGCTCCCTTTGACGGAGAAGCCCGCTTGATTTCCCCAATAATATGAACGTGATTCGGTTGACGGTTGACGCGTTCACAAAAAGAAGTGACCTGCCTCAGCGGTTGTACTTCCTCTAACGGCATCGCTTCAACCTCAGATACCTTTTTCAACAATATTTTCTCCAGAAAATCCATTTAAGCCACCTCCATTTGAACTTTAAGAAACTCCTGCAGCTTATCCATCGCTGCGCCATCCTTCACACAGCGACGTGCCAGAAGGATGCCTTCTTCCACTGAAGCTGTTTTTCCATTACTGAAAAATCCAAGTCCGGCATTAAACAATACCGTATCCAAATACGGGCTGCGTTCATTTTTTAATACAGCGTACAAGATTTCTGTATTTTGCTTTGCATCGCCGCCGCGAATTGCTTCCAGAGAGATTCGTTCAAAGCCCAGCTCCTCCGGTTCGATGCGACGTACATCTATTTTTCCATTTTCCAGCAGCGCATAATGTGTCGTTCCAGTCAGCGAAGCCTCATCTAAATGACCACCGCCGTTTACAACAACGGCTCGTTCACGTCCAAGCTCGCCTAGAGTTTGTGCTGTTTCCTCCAATAAATCCAATCGATATGTCCCCATCAGCTGCGAGTTCAGCGGAATGGGATTCGTCAACGGACCAATCAGGTTTAAAATGGTCGGTGTCCCCAGCTCCCTCCGCACCTTCATAACATGGCGCATACTTGGGTGCATATGCGGAGCAAAAAGGAAGGCTAAGCCCACTTCATTTAACAATCGTTCCAGCTTTTCTGCTGAAAGTGTCATATCGACGCCTAAATGCTCGAAAATATCAGCACTGCCTGAGCGGCTGGAAATACTGCGATTCCCGTGTTTAGCAACGGTTACTCCACCTGAAGCCAAGACAAATGCCGCTGTCGTACTGATGTTAAAGCTGTTGGAACGATCGCCGCCCGTGCCACAATTATCCATCACGTTTTCTCTATTACAATTGATTTTCATCGCCTTACTTTGGATGATTTCTGCCAGTCCGGCCATCTCTCCGGCTGTCTCTCCTTTACACTTCATTGCGGTCAGAAAGGCGGCCAGCTGACTATCCGTCAAACGCCCCTCAAACATTTCTTCGGCAATGCGCTTCGTTTCTTCCTTCGATAAATGCTGTTTCTGATATATTTTTTCAAATAATTCGTTCATTCTTTTCCCCTCCACATAGCTGAATAAAGTTTGCCAGCATCACTGTGCCCTCTTTTGTTCCGATTGATTCCGGATGAAACTGGATGCCAAACAATGGGTAGTGCTTGTGCTCAATTGCCATAATTTCCTGATCCTCTTCTGACCGTGCAACCACTCGAAAATCGTTTAAATCTGAAGACTTATCAATGACTAACGAATGATAACGAATGACAGAAAAGGTGTCACTCACGCCAGCAAACAACCGACCGTTTTCTCGTCTGACAATCGAGGCCTTCCCATGATAAATTCGCTCCGCCTGTTTGACAGTCTCTCCAAAAGCAGCACCTATTGCCTGATGCCCCAGGCAAATACCTAAAATCGGCTTTCCTTTGTAAAAACGTTGAATCAGTTGAAGTACCTGTCCAATTTCCTGCGGCGTTCCCGGACCGGGGGATATGATGATACCTGTCGCTGCTTCAGCATCCTCAGCAAGGGTTGGGCTATCATTTCTGACAACCTTCAGCTCCGCTCCTGAACCCGCCAATTGCACCAGATTATACGTAAAAGAATCATAGTTATCGATTAACAGAATCATTCCCCCACCTCCAATAATGCTTTGGCTTTTTGCAGTGTTTCTTCATATTCTTTTTCAGGGTCCGAATCATAGACAATCCCTGCTCCGGCCTGTACATACGCTTTTCCTTTATAAATAACCATCGTGCGAATCGCAATGGCAAAATCCGCTTGGTTATTTTTGGATAAATACCCGACAGCTCCGGCGTAAATCCCTCTTTTTACCGGCTCCAGTTCATAAATCCGCTGCATCGCTCGAATCTTTGGTGCACCGCTGACCGTACCTGCCGGTAAAGTCGCTTTCAAAGCATCCATTGCCGAGTGCTCCTTTTTCAGCTTTCCTGTAACAACAGAAACGATGTGCATCACAAAGCGATACTTCTCAATAACCATATAGGTCGGCACCTCCACAGTACCTAGTTCACTGATTTTCCCAATATCGTTTCGCCCCAGATCAATCAGCATCAAATGCTCCGCTCGTTCTTTTTCATCCTCTAACAATTCCGTTGCCAACTGCTGGTCTTCCTCGATAGTCTCGCCCCTTTTTCTGGTTCCCGCAATTGGGTTGGTTGTTACAATTCCGTCTCTTACGCTAACTAAGCGTTCCGGTGAAGAGCCGACAATAAATGTATCTGTGAAATCCATAAAATACAGATACGAAGACGGGTTCTCCACACGCAGCCGACGGTAATAATCAAAAGGTTCATTTAGACATTCAGCTGTCAACCGCTGTGATGGCACCATCTGAAACATATCCCCTGCAGTGATATACTGCTTGATTTTTTTCACAGTACTTTCAAATTCTGCTTTAGAAAAATTGCTGGTATAGGTCATCTTTTTCAGCTTCAGTGCTTTTACTTCTTCTGCAGCAGATTGGCTCAACTCATTGGCAGTCTGTACTAATGCTGCTTTCAGCTCAGCCTCCGAGCGTTTGGAGTAGCTATCCGATTCCACCAATAGAATGCGTTCATTAAGATGATCGAATACCAAGTAGGAATCAAATAGATAAAAATGAATGTCCGGTATCCCTGTCTCATCCGTGGGTATTGCACCTAATGCCTCATAGCTCGCGATAACATCGTAACCGACATACCCTATCCCGCCGCCTTGAAAAGGAAGTCCCTCTACAGGTGTTTCTGTCACCAGAATCTGACGTTCCAACTCTTTTAACGGGTCTTCTACCTGATAAGGAGGGGTGCCGGAAATTTCAAACAGCTTCTCTCGTACAGTGATTTCCTTTATCGGATTCCACGCAATGATTGTGTACCTTCCTTGACTCTTATCTCTGGGAATACTTTCCAGTAGGCATTTGTTCTTTCCCTTGATTCTTAAAAAAGCAGATACTGCAGTTAAGTAATCCGCTTGTATTTCTTTCGTTTGCTGCATAACCTTTCCCCTCCATCTCGTTATTTATCCATACATATTAGAAAAGCTGAACGAGCTCGTTCAGCTCTCGAGCAATAAGCTCGAGGTAAACACATGATGTTCTTTATCATGAGGTTGACTCGACTTATTGCCGAAGAGAGCTTGCTCGTGAAGCTAGACATTCTCCATGTGGTTTCCTTGCTCCCTCCTTGATATCACTAGGGGGACAAACTCAAAAATTTTATACTATCTTTACCAACAAAAAAGCCCTCAGAAAACAGACCTGCTGTTCTCTGAGGGCGAATAATTTAGCTATCCACGGTACCACCTCATTGGAAATCGATTCTTCCCTTCAATGAGCTGCCCCGAAAAAAAACAAAAAACCCTCAAACCATAAAAACACTATGGTTTGAGGGTGAAAAGTCACGGTGCCACCTCAATATTGAAAGAATCATTCTTTCCTCTTTATCAGTCGTCTAACAACGACTTTTCTCTGTAACGGGAGTACCCGGAAACGCCTACTATGATTCAGCATTTCGCTCGAAAGTCCATTCACAATCCCTTCCCTGCTGATTTCCACCGCCATCAGCTCTCTGTAAAGTACCGGATATTGCTACTCCTCTTTCTCGAAGCTTTGATATTGGTAACTATCATATTAGAGATTTCTCATTTTGTCAACAAGTTTTTCTTACTTTTTTTGATAAACGCATTTTATCCTCTATTTATTCTGACATTTTCCTTAGCAATTTCAACGATGGTGCGTGCAGCAGCTTCCATTGCCTCCACAGTGATAAATTCGTATTGCCCGTGAAAATTCTCTCCGCCTGCAAACAGGTTAGGTGTCGGTAATCCGAGATAGGAAATTTTCGATCCGTCTGTTCCTCCACGAAATGGTGCGATTTTCGGTTCGATGCCAAGATTCTTCATCGCCTGTATGGCTAATTCTACCGGTCGCATATCCTTTTCGATAATCTCTTTCATATTGTAGTACTGGTCTTGAATAGAAATTGTACATCTTGGGCGATCCAACTGCGTGTTAAGCTGCTGCACCAGAGCCTGTAAAAACTCTTTTCTTTTTTCAAAGAGTGCTTTATCGTGATCGCGGATAATATAAACTAATTCGGCATGATCAATCGTTCCGGAGAACCTGTTCAACAGATAGAAGCCCTCGTAGCCTTGCGTTTTTTCAGGTACTTCCTCTGCCGGCAATAGCGCATCAAGCTGTTCTCCCACCTTTACAGCATTAACCATCATGCCATAGGCGGTGCCGGGATGCACACTCGTTCCCTCAATTTCAATCACTGCCTGTGCTGCATTGAAGGTCTCGTATTCAAAGCTGCCGACTCTGCCGCTATCTACTGTATAAGCAAACTGCGCCGGAAAATTCGCTACATCAAAGCGATCGGCGCCGCGACCAATCTCTTCGTCGGGACCAAAAGCAATCCAAATGTCGCCACGAGTAATCTCCGGGTGAGCAAGTAAATACTCAACTGCCTCAAGGATTTCAACGATACCCGCCTTATCATCTGCGCCCAGCAGTGTTGTGCCGTCTGTTGTAATCAGCGTTTGCCCTTTATACTCACTCAAGTTAGGAAATTCCGTCACCTGCATCGTTATCGCCAGTGCTTCGTTCAATACAACATCCTGCCCATCATAATCGGGAAACACCTGAGGATTGATGCCTTCCGCGTTGAAATCTGCTGTGTCTAAGTGTGCAATAAAGCCGATTGCCGGTACTGTTTCCCGCGTATTGGCCGGAAGCTTTGCTGTCAGAAATCCATTCTGCTCGTTGTAGTGGATATCTGCCAAGCCGATGTCCTGAAGCTCTTCTTTAATACTCTTTGCCAGCTCAATCTGACCCGCTGTTGTCGGAATGGTCTGACTTGCTGCATCGGAACGGGTATTCACCTTCACATAGCGGAGAAATCGTTCCAATAGTCTCTCTTTATTCATCTTCTACTTGCTCCTATTCTTCCAGATACGCTGTTCGCAGATTGAAATAATCACCGTATAAATGATAGCTGATACCCTTCAATGACGGATTGATTAAGTAGTTCGATGCGCTTTGATAGATAGGCACTTGTGCTGCCTCTTGATTCAGCAGGATATCCTCTGCCTTTTTGTAATCTTCAAATTGCTTGTCCGGTGTATTGGCATCGACAGTTTTCGCTGCATTTACCAGCTTGTCATAGTCAGCATTTTTATATTCACCATAATTATAGGCTGAGCTGCCTTCGTATAAATTGAAATAGGAATCCAAATCACTGCTGCCGGCAATCCAGCCAGATAGAGACAGCTCATAATTTTTATCCTTACGTGATTGTGTCACATTGTTTTTCGGTTGTGCAGAGATAACGATTTCCAAGCCTTTCAGATTGTCCTGCAGCTGACTTTGGATATACTCCGCAACCTTTTTCCCTTGATCGTCATCAGAAGCAAGCAAGGTCAATTTCACTGTATCTCCCAGTTCTTTTTGCGCCTTTTTCCATTCAGCCTGTGCCTGATCGACATTGTAAACTAAATGGTCGCCGCTGTATGCTCTGAAATCCTCCGATGTATTCGGGTTGCTATACAGATTAGCAGGGATTAAGCCGTTCAAAGGTTTAGAGCCATCATCCAGTACACTTGTCGTCAACGCCTCTTTATCAATAGCCTGAGCGATTGCTTTACGAAGATGAACATTTGCCAGCGTGGTTCCCGCTTTTTTATTGAAATCCAAGTAATTATTCGCTACGTCTGAGTGTGTCACGTAGCCTGGATCATTGCTGTATTGTTGAACATATTGTCCGCTGATGCGAGTCAAATCCAATTCATCTGATTGATACAAATTGATGCCTGTGTTTTCTTCTTTGACCGTGCTGACAGCAACTTCTTCCAGCTTCACTTCATCCGCTGCATAATACTCAGGATTCTTCTTCAACGTCCATGTATCAGAGGAGGCATTCCAATCCGCCAGCGTGTACGGTCCACTATAAATCAAATGTTCACTGTCTGACGCGTAAGCCTCTCCCTGCTCTGTCACGTAGGCTTCATTTTGAGGTGCCAGCCAGCCGATAGAAACGACTGCTAAAAATGACGGCTGTGCCTGATCCAAGGTCACGATAAATTGATTGTCGGTCGCTTCAATACCCATTTCCTCTACCGGCTTTTCTCCAGTTCGAATGGCTTTACTGTTTTTCACATTATCCAATAAATAGGCATTTGGGCCAATCGTAGCCGGATCAACAAGACGCTTCCATGAAAATTCAAAATCTTTCGCTGTGATTGGTTCACCGTTACTCCATTTGATATCATCCCGCAGTGTAAAGGTATAGGTCAGTCCATCTTCACTCACATCCACTTTTTCCGCTAACCCCGGAATCGGATTGCTGTCATCATCGAAACGGCAAAGTCCTTCAAATAAGTGCTGAATCATTGTAAACGTATTTTTATCCATTGCCTGTGTTGTATCCAAGGTTGAAATCGGTGCCGGTGAACTAATCGAAATTTTCTGTTCGACCACTGCCTTTTCACTTGATTTTGTTGTTTCTGCTGCCCCGCCGCCGCAAGCTGTCAATAATAATCCGACAATGACCAAGCTTGCTGAAATTGCTTTTTTCTTCATACTTCTTCCTCCTTGTTTATCCACATTATCTATAGTTTGATGGATGGCGCATGCCTACCTGACCGACCATGACCGCTTTGCTTAGAAATAGGTGCTTTCATCACCCCTGACATCCACTGGTTCATGAAACAAACCGGCTTCACCAAGCACCTATTTCATTACAAACAAGCAATACAAGCCGAACCAGCTTGGACGGCACTCAAACAATCAGAATCCAGTCTAATTGGCAGTACTCTTTACCTCAAGACATATTTTGACCCATGGTTGAATGGCACTTGCTCGTAAAGCAAAACAACAAAAAAAGCCCTCATCCTTGAAAAGGACGAGAGCTTGAGCTATCGCGGTACCACCTTTAATTGACTAAAAAAGTCCACTCTACCAGTACAAACATACTGTGGCGCTGTAACAGGCGCTCCTGTATTGGTTTAAACTAGTCAACCAATCTGTTCAAAGGCCATTTTCGTCTTCAGCGTCACTGTCTCTTCCCACCATTCGAGACTCTCTTGGAGTTATTCTGAAAAGTACTTTCCTTCTCTTCACATTTCTATAGATAATAGATTAATGAGAATTTTAACAGATATTTTTTTCATAGTCAATTTATTTTTTATCTTTTTTTAATTAATCTAATGCTTTCGTCACGTCTTCAATCATCAAGTGCATAGATTCCAGACCGCCGCCGCTTAGATACCAAACATCTGGCTGCAAAGTAATTACTTTACCGTTTTTACCGGCATTTGTCTGCTTAATTAATTCATTGTCTGTAATGTTATCATTGGTTGTATCGCCACCGATTGCTTGTGTACGATCGACAACAAATAGGATATCCGGATTCTTTTCCAACACATACTCATAAGAAACACTTTGTCCGTGTGTTGAAGCTTCGATATTTTCATCCGCTTGCTTAAAGCCGAATGTGTCATGTACGATGCCAAAACGTGAGCCTTCTCCGTACGCAGACAACTGTCCTTCATTCAACAAAACAACCAACGCTTTCTCATCTGTCGCTTCTGCTTTTTCTTTCACTTCTGCGATTTCGTCTTCCAATGCAGCAATCTTTTCATCTGCTTCATCCTGTTTATCAAAAATTTCAGCTAATGTTTCGATGTTTTTCTTTGTAGAATTCCATGTATCCGCAGCATCTACTGAAAGATACAGGGTTGGCGCAATAGCGCTAAGGTCTTCTTTGAAGTCTTGCTGGCGACCGGAAATGATAATTAAATCCGGCTGCAGCTCATTGATTTTTTCTAAATCAGGTTCTTTAATTCCCCCTGCTGATTCAACATCTGCATAGGCGCTTAGGTATTCAGGCAGATTGGCGGTTGGCGCTCCAATAACTGTTTCGCCGACACCTAACGCATCTAATGTGTCCAGTGAACCATTATCAAAAACAACGACTTTCTTAGGATTTTTCGGCACCTCTACCGATTCTTCTGAATCTTCTACCGTAATGGTTGTTGCGGCTTCACTGCCTGCTGTTGAAGAGTCCGCAGACCCTGCTTTATCCCCACTGTTTCCACAAGCACCAAGTGCCAATAATGCTGCTGTTGAAAATGCTGCAAAAGCTAAAAGTTTCTTCTTCATCTTTTTCCTCCAAAATTTGATTGTTCTTTTTATTGTATGCGTGGTGAAGCAGATTTCCTTATCATTGAAGGAAAACGCACTTCTTGTCCCACGTTTCTATTTACTAACTAAAATACATGCAGAATCTTTTTCCTTCGATTTCACAAATGCGAATATTCATATCATATAAACGATTCAGCGTTTTTGATTGGATAATTTCGTCTGTACTACCATGGGCAAACAGCTTGCCATCCTTCATCGCCACAATTTCATCCGCATAGCTTGCCGCAAAATTGATGTCATGCAAAACGATGACCACCGTTTTACCAAACTCATCCACCAGTCGACGCAGAATTTGCATCATCTGAACGGCATAATTCATATCCAAATTATTCAACGGCTCATCCAGCAGAATATAATTTGTATCCTGTGCAATCACCATCGCAATGTATGCCCGCTGCAGCTGACCACCAGACAAGGTGTCGATCAATGTATCTGCCAGCTCCGTCAGCCCAAGGTGTGCCATCGCTTCCTCGACCTTCTCTTGGTCTTCCTTATTCAGTCGTCCTTTTGAATAAGGGAAACGACCAAAGCTGACTAGTTCCCTAACTGTCAGCTTCAAGCTGATATTATTGGCTTGCTTAAGGATTGACAGCTTTTTTGACAGCTCATTTTGCTTCCAAGTCTTCACTTCATTATGATCCAGATAAATTTCTCCGGTATCCTTAGGTATCAATCGGCTCATCATTGAAAGCAGCGTACTCTTCCCCGCGCCATTCGGACCGATAAAAGCCGTCAGCTTTTGCTCGGCAACCGGCAGCTGGACCTCTGAAACAACTAGTTTTTCTCCATATTTCTTGGATACATTTTTGATTTCGATCATTTCTGCTGCTTCCTTTCACTGATTATTTTCCCGACAAAGTAGACTCCGCCGCCAAACTCTATCACGATACTTAACGTCGTGTTAAGAGCAAATACCTGTTCCACCAGAAACTGGCCCATCACTAGCAGTAAAATGGCCAGCAGGCTGCCCCCGATAAACAGCTCTCTATGCCGATAGGTTCCCATCAGCTGATAGCTCATGTTTGCTACAATGAAGCCCAAGAATGTGACCGGACCCACTAATACCGTGGAAAGACCGACGATACCGCTGATGATAATTAACAAGATTAGTTGAAAACGCGAAACATCAATGCCTAAATTCATCGCCTGGTCATTTCCTAAATGAAGGACATCCAGCGAATGACTTTGGGACCATAGAAACGCGGTAAAAATCAACATCAGAATCGCTGCAAGTACAAGATAATGACTGTTTACATTGCCAAAGCTGGCAAATAATTTTCCCTGCAGCAAATCATATTCGTTGGGGTCCATAACAACCTGTAAAAAGGTACTGATACTATTGAAAAATGTACCTAAAATCATACCAATCATCAGTAATAAGAAGAGATCATTTTTCCCTTTTCCCAGTAAAAACTTAGATAGCAGAATACTGACGCCCATCATCAACACAATGTTTCCTAAAAACTGAGGAATGGACTCCTGACCCAGAATTACCTGTCCACCGAGAAAGAAGAACAGTACCGTCTGAATAAACACATAAAGAGCATCCAAGCCTAAAATATTGGGCGTTAGGAAATGATTTTGTGTCACGGTCTGAAAACTAATGGTCGAAAATGCTGCACCTATTCCAACCAGAATGAACGCTACTAATTTTTTGCCTCTTAGCGCCAGCGCAAAGGACCAGTTGCCGTAGGTCTTATATGTCAGGTATAAAAAACAAACGATCATTACACCAAAGAGTAAAAGTAAAATTTTAGTCCACGAGTGTCCTAACAGTTTTTTCATGCCGTCCGCCTCCTCAAAAGAAGAGCGATAAAAATCACGCTTCCCAGAATACCGACCACAACACTGACCGGGATTTCATAAGGAGCAATCACGACTCGTGCCAAGATATCACAAATCAGCAGAAAGATACTTCCACCAATAGCTGTTACACTCAATGTATTCTTCATATGATCCCCGTAATACATCGCCACAAGGTTAGGAACGATAACACCTAAAAAGGGAATACTCCCAACCATAATCAATACCACCGCACTGGACAGTGCAACAATACTCAACCCAAGAAGCTGGGTACGCTGATAGTTCAAGCCGACATTAGTCGCCATATCTTCCCCCATACCGGCAATCGTAAAACGATACGCAAACAAATAAACCAGTATTAACAACGGTAGCGTTAGATATAACAGCTCATAGCTGCCCTTCATCACGGTTGAGAAATTTCCCTGCAGCCAAGAAGACATATTTTGCACCAGTTGAAATTGATAAGCAAAAAATGTTGCGATTGACCCGATGATGTTTCCGAACATCACGCCAATCAACGGAACCATCACCTGATTTTTTGCAGGCAGAAGCCGTGTCAGGGAAAGAAAAATCAACGTTCCGACAAGTGCAAATAAGAATGCAATAACGGAGCGAAACAATAGCGGTGCTGTCGGGAAAAAGACCATCACGACCAAAATCCCCAGACGGGCACTATCCATTGTTCCGGCTGTACTTGGTGAAACAAATTTGTTTTGTGTCAAATGCTGCATGATTAAACCGGAAATACTAATCGTGCTGCCGGCAATCATTAAACTCACCGTTCTTGGAACTCTGGTCGCTAACAGCACAAGCTGCTGCTCCGAATCCCATTGAAAAAGCTGGGTAAAAGAAATATCTTTTACACCAACAAATATCGATATGAAAGCCAAAAGGAGTAAAAACAAAAATAGGCCTATTTTTTTCATGCATCTGCTCCTCTTTCTAATTGAGAATGATTTTCATTCTTGTTTACAGTTTATTCGAAAGTTTAGGTAAAAGCAACAATTTTTGTGAAATATTTCTTCAATTCCCCGAAAAAAGATGATAGATATACTTTTCATCACCCAACCCCTTTTTCAATAATATGGTATAATCAAAACAAATGAATTAGCTGTGGAAATCCGTGAAATATAAGGGATAATGAAGTTTTTCGTACGCTGCTTCTGAAATGAATAAGTAAGTTTTAAAAATGCAGCTAAAAAAAGAAGCAATAGAATCCAGCAGCTGATTTCACGAAAAACAATAGTACGTTCAAGCTGATTCAACGACTAAAAAGAAGAAGGAGGCTGTAATGGGACAAGAGGAATTACAAAAGCATTTGGATGCTTCTCGTTATGGTACACCGAAATTAAAGCCCGATGAGCAAAAAAAATACATGGGGACCTTTAGAGAGCGCTGCTTTGTCACAATGACAATTGCACAAATGAAAATTGACAAAGACAAAAAAAATTTTCTAAAAGAGCTGACCGCTCATCCTGATGGAACTGTTTTACTGAATGGAAAAATGGATATTACTCTACAGAAAGCCTATATCAAGATGATTAACGCACAGGGCGGACGCTTCACGGTTGTTAATGAAGCACAAAGCAGCGAGCCTGATGCTTTGGGGCTTGTGTTGGCAGCTGACCATGCGGTGGATGTGGCTGAGGTTGATATCGATAAAAAGTATCCTGATACACCGGAACAAAAACCGGCAGAAAAAGAAAGTTTTTGGAAAAGCTTATTTCACTAGATATACCTGATAGCTTTGATAGACCCAGAACTTCAGGCATAGCTTACACAGGAGGGAAAGACATGATTGAGAAACAGTTACTGAAAAAGGAACTTGCACAAGCATTGACAACCCATATCAGATTATTGAAGGATGTAGAAGAATTCGAAATCGAGCATACAGACGCCCTGACGTTTATGATGCGCAGCTTCGGCTTCATGCTGGATGGCGCTCCGGAAATTTTGATTAATGAGGAAGAAGAACCGCTGCATTATATGATGTTTCAGTATTACAGTCTTTTGACAGAGCTTAAGTACAACTTAATCCTCAATTTCCCTTACTCTCAGCTGAATGGCCGTAAAGTCATTGATATTGTTGGTGATTTTCCTGTTACTTATGAAAAAGAGCTGAAGCAATGGTGGGAAACTATGACCGGACTAGACTTGGAAGAGACCAAACAGACGATTGCAATTAAGGAACTGGAATACTAACCATACAATTACGCTAGAAGCGACCGATGTCAAAAGAAAAATCAAGATAACAGTCGCGAATAGACAGCACGAACAGCACCTGCCAACCAGATTACTCTGATTGGCAGGTGCTGCTTTTTTCCACTTCACAACATCAAGGAATCAAAATCTTCCCAAAGTCATTAAGCGCATCTTTCCAGCTGTAATTTCCCGGATTCTCTGTTACAGGAGTCAGATAAATTGTTACCCAGTACTCCTTATTATCCGTGAAATCCAATTGAATTTCTTTGGATGTGTTCATCCCTGATGAATCGTAATCACCATCAACCGATGAGAGTTTATACCCCATATACTTGTAGTATTGAGGGGTCGTCCACTTCAGGCCATATCCCATGTAATCCTTTGATATCGGCAATACATAGTCTGAATACTTGGCAGCCTGACTTTCTTTGCGTGAGGTTGTCGTAATATTCAGCTCTTTATTAGTAAATGTCCAATCAGTACCCGGCTGTCCCTGTTTCAAGGTCATAAATCCATCTGATGGAACTTTTACTTTCGCATTACTGTCAATGATTACCTGACGTACATGCAACTGCGCCACAGACGGCGGAATCTCATAGACAAAAATGATTGTAATCTCATCTTGGTTTGCAGGTACAGTATATTCCGCATCTCCAGCTGTATTCAATGAACCTACCTGATCCAAATCAACAGTCGTCGGATCAGTGACTTTTCCATTGACTACATAGTAACCGATTGGCTTGTAGCCATCCGGAGTTGTGTAATCTTTCGGTGTCTGCGTATTTGTGCTGCCCTTCACTTCTTTTCTTGAGTCAATGTCCCAGTTTTCCATAAAGCTCAGATTAGCTGGATCCTGACCGTTAATTCCTACAAAGTGAACGAGTGTCTTTTGCTCATAAACAAAGATTACTGTCAGCTCATAGCCATAATCGCTCGGCTTAAATGAAGCTGTACCATCCGTCGTAGCTGTGTAGCCGGAAAGGTCGGTATGCGTCGTTCCATCGGCCAACTTCCCGCTGATGACCTTATACCCTACCATCACATAATCATCGTTGGTATAAACCGGTGTTTTCGAGTGTGTCGTATCCTTTGCTAATCGTTCAGAACTCATAGAAAAGTCTGTCAGTAAATTATCGGAAGCCGCGCCTTTATCTGCAGCGAGATAATGTACTAACGGTGCTTTTTCATAGATATAGACAACGGTGTACTCATCCTGACCACTTGGCGGCGTATACTCAGATTTCCCTTCACTGTTCAAGCTCTGAACAGCGGTTGTCAGGTCTAATGTTGACACATCCGTGACCTTCCCATTAAAAATCTTGTACCCAACGAGTACATATTCATCATCAATCGCTGCATCGTTCGGTTCATGAACTACTACATCTTCCTCAGGTGTCCGTGTATTTTCATCCACAAACCCAGTTACAGATGTATAGGGAGAAACCCCTCTATCTGCACTGATGTAATAAGCCATCGGTGCCTGCTCATAGACAAAGATTACTGTAACATTGGTAATCGAGTCATCCCAAGGAATATTGAAGGAGGCACTACCATCACTTGCCAGAGCTGTCGCGCCGGAAATATCTACCGGATCAGCTGAAGGTGTTGTATGAATCACTTTATATTTCGTTGCGACATATCCGCTGTCAGCGGATAAGGTCGGCGGTGTCCGTGTATAGTCTACTTCCTTCATCAATTTCTCAGGATTTGGCGTCATTGAAAATTCTGTGATACGGTTTCCATTTTTATCGACACCAATATATTGCACCTGTGCAAAAGCATCCGGATTTTCATCATAATAGAACGGATGTGTATACTTGGCAGTGACCGCCAGCTCTCCATTCGTTGCAGTTGGATCATCGTCCTTATCTGCATCAACACCATTCAATGTCAATGTTTTACTATCCACTTGTGGTGTATGCCAAATCCAGGCTTTTCTAATACTTGTACTGATAGCATCCAGCTGTGCATCTGTCAGCTTGCTAACCTGTACCTCATCATAGCCATAGGTTGGCGGTTCTGTCGTAGTCCCAATGATTTTCCCATTTTTATCCACAGGGAAACCAACCAGATCATCGATTCCATCCGCAGTCACTTTTGTTACATTGCTGGTGTTTTCAGCATAGACTTCTGCTGTTCCACCGTATTCGGTTCCTTTGTGATTGATTTCAGCATCAGTATAAAAATTATCATAGGTGACTGTTTTAACCACTGTTTGGCTGGCAGAATAAGCATTTGTCTCAATCAGCATCCAAATTACACTGTTTTCACTGATTGAAATGCTGTCATCGGTCAGTTCAATTGGTTCTGCGCCAACCTCCTGTTTGATGCCCTGCCAACCATTCTGTGTAACCAAATCGACTGCTGTATAGCCAGAGGTACCTGCCGATGCAAAGGCTGCATTGAACTCATCAGCCGTTGGCTCATCAGCTGTCATATTTGGATCATCCACATCATAAGGCATGATAATGTATTTTACATTTTTCAATTCCGGTTCTACGGTAAAGTCCAAGGAAGAGTCATAGTATGCCTCACCTAATGAAATCTTCAATTTGACGTTCTGACTCTTATTCTGAGAAGTGTAAATTTTCTCTTTTTCAGAAATAACAGTTATTGAACCCGGATTAACCTGTGGTGCACCACGCATGTACATGACTTCATAGGTGTACATGTTGTACAGACCGTTCGCCGTATTATTCCCTGCGGTACCATCTTCATAGACACCATAGTCCCAACCCCATGCGACTGTTCCTGAGCCATCCAAAGAAGTTCGGTATAGATTTCCCGATGGATCAAGGAAGGTTACGGAAGATTGGAAGTTACTCATTGTTGATACATATGGCATCGCCTGAAGATTATTACCGGTAAAGTCAAAGTTATCAACATCTCCGACACTCAGACCAATCCAGTTTCTCTCTTCGTCTTTAATCGCCGGGACACTGGTTTCTTCTGTGATACCACTTGGTAATGCAGCACCAGCAGTTGTACCATTATTGACAATCCACGAACCGGTATAACTATCATTTGCTACATAATAGTTCCCACTGTACGTTCCATTAGCATCTCGCCGCATCACATAGATTACTCGGCGGTCATACTTATCCACCAGATACACCTTGTCATGTCGCTGTCCAGTGGTATTTGTTCCAGATGTTAATGGGTCCCCGATTGTTTTGGAATATTTCTTATCATAGATTGTCGGATGCAGCCCATCTCCCAAGGTGCTCCATTGTCCAAATCTTCGATAAGAGTTATAGGCTGCCGTCTGAGCGCTGGATGCACCAGAAAACACGGGTGCTTTTACTACTCCATTTACACCCTGAGTATCGCCATCTCCCAATGTTGCGGGAAGCTGTCTTGCCACTGCAGAAAAAGTATTCAATTTTTCAGGCAATGGACCATCCGCACCACTTTGGTAATAGTTATTTGACCCCCATACCCATGGCCGTCCATAGCTGTCGATAAAGTAGCTGGCAAACACTCCGGCAAATACAGATGCAGGTTCAGGCGTATAACCGGCTGTACTTGCATCCACACCTACTACCGTTGGACTGTTAACACCAACTCCGCCGCCTCCACCGCCGGTTTGGATTAATCCCCATTGATAGACCTTGCCATCATTAGTCAAAGCCAGTGTTTTTTCACCTGCTGCAGAAATATCCACAACAGAGCCTTCAGCAAATTGCGTCATCTTAGTTGGAACGGTATACGCGGTCGTAGCATTTCCCTGTCCCATCTTTCCATAAGTAGCATTTCCCCAAATATAAACATTGCCCGAAGTATCTAAAATTACTCCGTGACTGGTTCCCATACTTATTTTTGCGATATCGATGCCTTCCCAAGCAGTCATTCTGACAGGCGTTGACTGATAACCGGCATAACCGGGAATACGGTTTTCCGGTGCATAGCCCCATGCATAAACCTTGCCGCTTTCTGTCTGAACATAAACGAAGCTTGGCATTGTTCCAGTCGTGCTGGCACAAACATACTTGACCTTTTCACCCAGATTAGAGAAATAGGTAACCTTGATTGGTGCATAGTTAGCCGCGGTTGTGGAACCATTCCCCATCTGTCCTTGCATCCCATTTCCCCACGCGTACAGGTTGCCTTGATCGTCAAGAGCATAACAAGTCGCATAGGATGCATAGATTTTTACGATTTTGATATTGTTATCTACAAAATAAGGCAATCTGCGCATTCCGCCAAGATAGGTTTGACTTGAATCACTGATTCCGGGAGCACCGTAGTTATCACCGGTATTGTATCCCCATGCCCATACTTTGCCTTGATCATCGAGAGCGAGCCCACCTCGATAAAATGTTGCTGTGTCGACAAAACGGATCGCTGACGCAAGATCCGGAATTTCTGCATCATTAGGACCGGCAAGTCTGGATGCGATATCCATATTAAGGAAATCTGTTTCTACAACTTCTGAAACAGCTTCAGTTTCCTTTCCTTGCGCTTCCTCATTGGCACTTACTGTCGACAGGTTCCTTGCATACCCTACACCAGCCAGAAGGACTAGTAGTGAAAGGATTGCTGCTATCGAAGCAAGTCGCTTATGCTTCTTGATTTTTTTCCACATGGTCTAGCTCCTTTCTAGTCGGCCAGTGTCTGCAATACTTCGTCAATCGTTTTCAATGGATCATTCACTTGCGCAGTATCCTTATCCGTATTCCACCAGGAAACGCGATACTCGCCATTTCTAGCATCTACAGCTTCAGATTTCACTACGATTCGGAACGAAGCATCCCGATACGTTTCCTTTGTTTCATCATCTTTAAATTTAATCGTAACGCCCTTGAACAGTATTTGACTGTCCAACTCGTCGTTATCGACCTGTTCCTTTGTCTGTCCAGGAGCCAATGTACCTAGGTAGTAATAATAGCCATCATCACCCAACTGCCATTTGTTTTCTTCAAATGTCGTTGTTGTGTTGGCATCATCATAAACAAGTTCTATACCATCAGTCATCGGCAATGGCACTTGACCATCATCTGTTGTCTGGTATGCAACTGGAAAAACCATAACTCGAACAAATGCTGCAAGCTCTTCTGGATTAAAGACACCTACTTTTTTCGGCACTAACTGCTCCGGTTCCACAGTCTCCTGTTTCTCGAATTCGTCGACCAGCTCAACATCAAAGTCAAAATCGGTCTTAAATTCATTGTCCCGCGCAGCAGTTCCGGAAAACCAAGCAAAGGTGGACGCAAGAACGAAGATGATTGTACAAATAGATGCTATGATCCCAATAGTGGGTTTATTTCGAAACAGCATCTTGATTTTTTTCTGCATAATCACACCTCACTTTTTAGTAAAGAGAGTCCGAGAAGAAATCTATTTGCTCTTCTCAGCTTCTTAAATCCGAATAAACGGCGAGACAGAAGCAGCACTTTGAAAAATCAGCTGGAATATCTCAAACCTGTATAAAACAGGCAGTTAGATATCTCTTCCTGATCCTCAGAGCATGATGCTTCTGTCCCGACCTCTCATTTATTATCCTTGATTATTTTGATTATTCCTCACATTGAGTTTCAATGTGCCGCCTCATCCTTCTCTTTTCTGATATAGAAAAGATAGAACAGGATGCCTGTTATAATCAGAAAAATTCCTCCTAAGGTGAATAGTATCTTTGAATAGGTCTCACCTGTACTTGGATAGCTTCCTGAAGGCTTCGTTGTAGACGGTTGAGTGGTCGACGGTGTCGTTGGTCCGGTTGTATCAGACGTTGACGGTGTCGTTGGATCTGTCGAATCTGAGGTCGATGGCTCAGTATCTCTTTCAGCCATGAATGTCCAAGTCACAATTGCCTCACTTGGCCCAGACATAAATTCATCGAAGGGAATGTTGCGCAATACTTTCAGCTCAATTTCCATCGTCTGCGTTGAACCTGCTGGAATAATACCAAAATCAAGTTCTCGTGATTCTACAGTCTCTCCGTTCTCGTCACTTGAAAGGTTCCCGTCGTAAATGACCGTGCTGCTATAAGTAAATTTCATACTCATACTTTCGATCAAATTGACCGGCCCTTCATGTGACTTAGGTGCAATAATCATTTTCAATCGATAATCGTCCGATCGATTGTTTTGGATAACCAAATTCCGAGTTATAATATCTCCAGGCATCAGACCACTAAGATTGAAGAAATAACCACCATTTTCTGTCACACTGAGCCCCTGATCGTCTCCGATAACAAAGCCATCAGGAATATTGATTTCTTCTGCTTCGACAATGACAGGAGCAGCCAGACAAAAGAATATCATTGCCAGCATTGCTAACAATTTTCTTATTTGCTTCATTGTTAATCCTCCTTAAAGTCATCTGCTTTTGAGGAGATGATACTCTTTATCTCAGCTTATGGTGCAGCAGGTGCTACAGCTTCCAGTGCAGTTTTAAGAGCACCGGTTACGCCTGACCAGTCAGACAATGCTTCTTGGTAACCTTGTAAAGCTTCTGCTTTTACAGTCAGTGTGTAATCCATATACATATAGTTGTTTCCAGCAGAACCGTCGATTTGTACAGCGTTCAACAGTAATGGTGTTACATTACCTGAATCAACCAGACCGATATAGTAGAACCAGCCATCAGCTGCGTTGAAGTACCATTTGTTAGCAGTTGGTGTTGTGTTGTCTACATTTGCTGTATGGTAAATTAAATTGATTTTTTCATCCAATTGGAATGCTGCAGGTGCAGTAGCTTCCAATATATCCACAGTCCAGTTGAATGTTGCTGCTGTACTTGTACGTTTGTAGTAGTTGTATGTCACATCTGTTACAGAAATTGTTTTTGCATCGCTGTCGATTTTCCATTCTCCGCCAACTTGACCATTTTGCGTAGAGTAAGCAATCACTTCATAAGAGTTGCTTGCAGATGAAGTTGTCAATTCTTTCATTTTCACAGTAACGCCGGCAGGTACGCTTGCATCTACAGTGAAACCTAGTGTAGCTGGGTCACTCCATGAAGTTGTATCGATGATTGGTACAGGAAGGAACGCTCCACCATTTGCTTCTAAATCAGCATCTGCTTTGATTGTTGTAGATTTTTCTACAGCCAGATTCAAACCATCTGCATCATACTTATGAACCATTTCTTCAAATGATGCACGAACAAATACAGGGTTGTCTCCTAAGTTCGTTACACCAACGTCTTTTTGGATTTTTTCTCCTGGCTTCGCTTCTTTACCTTTTTCTTCGTCAAAGATTTCCCATACTTTTACAGATCCATCAGGCATTCCATCTGTCTTGAATTTGTTTTCTACGCTATGTTGAGCAGAATACCAGGCAAAAGTTCCTGCTGCCAGCATCAAGACTGTTAAGGCTGCTGATGCGCCTGTAACAAACTTTTTGTTCTTTCTTAGATTCTTCATTCTTGTGTTTCCTCCTAAAAAAAATTTATTTATATAAATCTTTGCTTCTTCTTTTCTTCGAAGCAGGCAAAGAGTCATATCCTCTCTTTTGTTCGCCCGGTTGTTCTTTTTCCGGAGCGAAATATTGGCGTAACAAAATAACTAATAAGAAAAAAGAAACCACCATGACCACTACGGGAATCGTATTCTCGCGAATAAACTTGAGTACTGTCCCAGCTTTAGGAATCGCAAATTGGACGACTCCGATCACTCGATCACCTCTGACTGGTGGATCTGATTTGTTGTTGGCATCCCCTTGTGTTGTAAATACCGGATAATGTTCGCTGATTTGAACTTCCCCATCAACGACCTCCGGCTCAGATTTTTCCGGTTCTTCTTTCGCAATGACCCTGTGCGTCAGATACGTATCGGGAGACTGCTGGTTCGGTACAAAGGTGATGATATCCCCTACGTCGATTTTTTCCGGCTCTTCAATCTTGACGATAATCATATCGCCGGCAACGAAATTACCTTTCTGATTATCCTGTGTCTTCCTCATTGAATTGGTATATACTTCATAAAATCGATACCCATAAAAGGATTTGTCGTTCTTTTCACTGATGGTGAAAACCGCAGCACCACCTAGCATCAATAGAATAAATAGAAAGAATAGAATATCGAATAGCGCAGTGATTACCTTGTTTGACTTCCGCTGCTTTCGTTTTTTTTCTGTCTGTTTTCTTCCTGATTGCGTTGATGGCCTCTTTTTCCGAGATACTCCCTTAGTATTTTTACTCGTGGAATTGCTTCTTTTATTCGTCGTTGATACGTTCTTTCTACTTGTTTCGGAAGAGCGTTTTTTTCTTTTTTTCACGTTTTTCCCATCAGACACACCCGATGTTCTTTTCTTGTTTTTCTTCTTTGCTTTTGGGTGTTTTTCTATCTCTGTTTCTACTTTGGTCAATCTTTTTGCCTCCTGACTTTATACATGACTGGGTCGCCAATCACTAAACAGTATAGGGAAGCGCCAGCTGTCCACTTTTTCGATACTCTCTCCCACTCAATATTTATGTTGGCACATTCAACATGTAGCCTTTTGAACGAACGGTTTTTATATATCGCAAATTCAGCATGTCCCTTTCAATCTTCTTCCTTAAATGAAAAATCAAATTGGCGATACGCGCTTTGGAGGGCACTTGGTTTTCTCCCCAAATTTCTGCATGAATCTCCTCATAACTCATCGCTTTTCCGCGATTTTCATAAAGCACATTCAAAATCTGAAATTCCATCCTAGTCAAATCAATTTCTTCCTGCCCTTCAATAGAAACACTTTGATTTGCGGAGTTGAGTTGTATGGCAAAATTTAGATTTTCCTCTCCTGTCTGCTTTCCATCCTCTTTCTTCTCACTTCCCAATGAATTACGAATGATTAGACGCAGCTCTTCTGGGTCACATTTTTGTTCAATATTTCCTGAGACACCAAGCTGCAGATAAACCAACCGATTGATACTGGAAATATTTTTAGAGGCAGTCCAGACAAGCGCCTGTGATTCTTTTTTGATTGACAGAATCAAATTACAGACACCGCCGACATTTTCCTGATTCTCATCAAAGATGATGACACCATCAATTTGCCGTATCTTCTCATCCAGCTTCTGCTCAGAATCAATAGGTACGACTTGATATTGTTCCTTTTTTAAACTATCTATGTATTCTTGACGCAGTTCTCCTGCTATGTTCAAAACACCAATTGTATGCATAATACTTCTCCTTTCCAAACTACTTCTTTATAATTTGTTAGATGGGCAAAATCTGCGATCGGTTAGCAGCTATTTTTTGAACAGGGGTACTACCATGCACCTATTCAAAGAAGCTGTTTCTCATTTTCTTGTTTTTGATAAAAACAAGAAAATGAGGATAAAGACCTAAAAACCAAGAGAAAAATATCCGCTGACGGCTCACTTGACGGTGAAAACAAAAAAATAGAGGCCAGGACATCTTAATGTCCTGGTCTCTTAAAGAAGAATAATAGCTTTTGTCATAGTCTCATTTCTTTTCAAGAAACTAAAATTTCTACTGCTCGCCTTTCCTCGCTCAAGGTTGTGTTTGTATAAATATCTAAGGTCAGCTTAACAGAGGTGTGACCTAACAAGGAGGAAATCGCAGCTACACTAATCCCACATTCCAGACAGCGTGTTGCAAACGAATGTCTTAGCGCATGGAAGCTGACAGAAGTCAGTGTTGTCCCTGCAACAATTCGTTTGAAATGATTAGTGATTGTTCGAGGTTCTATAGGTTTTCCCTGTATATTCACTATATAATCACCCGTTGCATCTTGTTTTAATCGTTCTAGATAGTTGACCATTTTAGTCGACAAAGGCAATACCCTTCTTGACATTTGTGTTTTGGGACTGCCTTCAAGTAATGCTGTTTTCTTTCCTTCCTCTGAAAAAGTCTGAAGTCTCTGCAATGTTCTCGAAACCGTCAATGTTTTTGAGACAAAATCAATATCCTTCCACTTTAGACCAGCTATTTCGCCAATCCGCATACCAGTTTCCAAAGAAAGAATAATTGGAAATCCATAAGTATCTTCCTCTGCCAGCTTAATAATCAGCTGTCGTTCTTTTAGCGACAGTGTTCGGATTCTTTGTTTGTTGACTTTAGGAAGTTGGAAATCTTCAAATAGATAGTTGTCTGTCAATCGCCGCTTTTCAGCTTCTCTTAAACAGCTTTTCAAGATTTGACAGACTGTTCGAATCGATGATGGCGCTAGTTGCTCTGATAGGCTTTTTATCATTTGATTGATTTGCTCTGAAGAAAGCCTTTTTAAAGGAACATGTCCAACATACGGCTTTACGTAACGCTCAAGTTTGTTTTTATAACTATTGTAGGTGCTGATTTTTACTGTATCACTAATCATGTCCAGCCAATAGTCAATCCAAGTTGAAACGGTCCCTTCAAAATCTACTTGCTCAGGATCGCTCCTCTTCAATAGAAGCTTTCGCTCCATCAATTTTTCCTTTATGTCTTTATAAGAGTAGGCATATACATAGCCATAACGAACTTTTCCATCCGCTTTTCTTCCTTGAATATAACGTCCCTCCCAACGACCATCTTTACGTTTATATATATTTTCTCCTCTTCGAACCATAAGAAATTCCTCTCCTTTGTAATTTTTGACGGCTAATACGACGGAAAATACAAAAATATTTACATATTTCTCAATTTTTTTCAAATTTTTAAAAAATTTTGGTAGAATATTTGAAAATGAATAGTGTATAATGAGTTTGTCGAATAAGTTATTAGATAAAAGCCAAAAAAATAAGATACAAAAATTTAATTTTAATATAAACAGTACTTATATACACACTCACCCTACTTTCTTGTTTTTATCAAAAACAAGATTTTTTTGTGAAACAAATTCCATTTTATAATTATTGCATACGACTATCGCCAAAAATACTGTATCTACCGATTTAATTTATCAATTTTATAAAACATTTTTGTTCATTTTCGTTTCGCGTCTTAGATACAAGACACCAAGAATGTTTTCATTTGTTTTTAGATAAAAAAATAAGCTTGTGACATTTTTCGTCACAAGCTTATTTTTTTCAGCTCTTTATTCAATATCTACTTACTCAACGCATCCGCAGCTTCCTTATCTAAAATAACTGTCAGATTCGGGTGCAGCTGTAAAACAGATGCTGGTACGTCTTCACTGACCGGACCGGTAAGAACTCTTCGAACCATCTCTGCTTTCTCCGCGCCATTGACGATTAGAATCAGGTGCTTCACGCGCATGACACTCACTGGTCCCATGGTCACAAAGGACATTCCCTTTTCCATCATTTCAGGAACAAACCATGATTCTTCTCCTGTCACAGTTACTTTATACGTCAGCTTGTTAAAGGCTGTAGTTCCCGGCATATTGCCACAGAAATGGCCATCTTTGCCTAATCCGATAAGCATTGCGTCCAATCCTCCTGCATCTTCAAGAGACTGATCCTGGTCTGCATAGTTTTCCGGAGTCAACGGGTGAATATTTTCTTCACTAATACCAGCCGGAGTTAAATACAATCTTCTTAGATCACTGATTGTGATTCCCTCTTTTTGACCTTCTACAGGAATTTCGTCAAAATTATAATAATGAACATTGTTATAGTTCGGGCTGTCTTTTACAGCAGTAACCATTTTTTCATACACTTTTACCGGTGTATTGCCTCCGGTGATTGACAGGTTTACCCGCTTCGCTCCAGTCATATGCCCCATTAGAATATTTTTTGCTGTTTCACTCATTGCGTCGAAATCGCTTTCAATAATAATTTTCATGCTATCGCTCCTCTAGTTATTGTTTTCTAAATTATAATTTGTGGGAACAATCCCATGTCAAGATAAAATGAAAAATTTATTAGACAATCTTCTAAAAAGCCGAATAGACGCAAAAAAATCGCAGTTGAACATTCTACAGATAAAGTAAAAAAGCTTCCTGAAGGCTGACGATAAGCTTTCAGGAAACACTTTATTTTTACCTTTCAACTAAACGATAATAAACCTTGGAAGTCCGCCAATAGATAATGAAGTAGCAAAGAACGAAAATTCCTACGCAAATCGTTGTTGTCATCAACAGCAATGAACCATTCGTCAAGCCGAATAGAACCAGCAGCTTTTTGATAATAGGAAAAGCAAAGGACAAATGAATTACTGCCACCACAATCGGCAGAAAGAAGACTAATAAAATCTGGTGCTGAATCGTTTTGTGCACCTCTTTATGACTTAAACCAACCTTCTGCATGATTTCAAATCGGTCGTGGTCGTCGTTGCCTTCGGAAATCTGCTTGTAGAAAATAATCAATGTCGTCGCAATAATAAAGCTCAGACCAAAGATTACACCAATAAATAGAAAGCCGCCCATCATCACACGGTTTGATTCACGATCCTCATCAATAGAGGAAACCGTCACATCCAACTCTTCCATACCCGCTTGTTGTGCAAGTACATTAAACTCATTACGAAGAGCTTCCACAACGGCCACTCGTTTTTCTACGGAACCATCCAGTTCAAAGAGCACACTAGTCTCAAGCTCACGGGAAAAGGTAAAGGCACTTTTTTCAAAGTCCTGCTCTACTGCTGTCAAAATTTGCTCGAACTGCTCATCAGGCACAAAGACCAGAAACCCTTTTAACGTTTCATCTTCCTTTTTAGGTGACAGAACAAATTCTTCCGGCACGTCCTTCACTGTAAATGTCTGCGAACCAACCGTTATTGTCGATTCATCATAACCGCCATAGACCGGATACAAAATGACCTCGTTTTGATTCAACTGCTCATTCGTCTGTTCCACACGATTGTATTCACTTACTTTGATAAACTGAAACCCATTAACGCTGCCGTAATTGCTGATTGATTCAGCTTCCGGTTGATAGACACCCGTAGATTTTTTTACTGTCACTACATTTGAAGAAGAAGTAATATATTGCAGATTCTTAACGGTCGTCTGATTCGCTTGAGCCGTCTCTTCGACCATTGCTTCTACCTCTTCAGCCGGAAGATTAGCACTGATGGAGTTTTGGAACGGATTCCGATTCTTAATCATGTCCTCGCGTCCAACATAAAGCGACACTGTTGTAGAAATTGTTACCAGCGCCATCGTACATAGAATACAGATAGTTGCCAGCCCCGCACCATTTTGCTTCATTCTAAAAATCATACTTGAGATAGAAATGAAATTTGATGGTTTGTAGTAAAAGCTCTCTCTATTCTTCAAAAATTTCAATAGGGTAATACTTCCTGCAACAAACAAGCTATACGTACCGATGATTACCAAAATTACAGCGACAAAAAATAATGTCAATGCCTCTACCGGTGATTGAATCGTTAAAGAAATACCATAGCCGGCAGCCAGACAACCGATACCTAGAATAGCCAGTATCCATTTCGCTTTTGGCTCCTTTTCGCCGGATTTTGCCTGCCCCAGCAGTTCAATCGGTTTTGTTTTACGAACCTCCCACATATCATAAAGGAAGGTTACCAGAAAAATTCCCGCAAAGAGACTCACCACTCGTAGCAGCGAGGCTAGAGATAAGTCAAAGACAAACTCGTTCCCGAACCCTGTCAGCTTTTTCAATACTAAAAACATCAGCTTAGAAAAAATCACACCGGAGATAACGCCACCGACCATCACAATCAAAAAAGTATACAGGTTTTCAAACAGCATCATGATGGTTAGATTGCCCTTATCCATCCCTAAAATATTGTATAGTCCCAGTTCTTTTTTTCTGCGCTTGATTAAGAAGCTATGTGTATAGAATGTAAAAACCACTGAAAAGACCATGATGACTACGCTGCCGAAGCTGAACATTGCCTTCACAGACATTGCCTGCGGCAGAGAATTCATCCCTTCATTATGCAGCATCACCTGCATGATGATATTCAGTACAACCGTGAATATCGTTGCCAGGCCAAAGGGAATATAAACGGTGCGATTCTTTTTTAAATTATTGTATGCTAACCGTGAATACAGCATGCTCCCTCACCCCTTCGCCAGCAATGTAGTCATTGTTTTTGAGATTTCTTCAAACAGCTGCTCATTCGTGCGCTGCCCTCTATATAGCTGATGGAATACCTGCCCATCCTTAATAAACAAAATACGATTGGCTCTGCTTGCCGCCAAAGCACTATGGGTAACCATTAAAATTGTCTGGTTCTGCTGATTAATTTCCTGAAACAGACCGAGCAGATTTTCCGCACTCTTGGAATCCAGCGCCCCCGTCGGTTCATCCGCTAATATAATCTGCGGCTTGGTAATCAAGGCTCTGGCTACTGCCACCCGCTGTTTTTGCCCGCCTGAGATTTCATAAGGGTATTTTTCCACTAGCTCTGCAATACCTAAAACCTCTGCCAACGGCTGCAGCCGCTGTGTCATTTCGCTGACTGATGTTTTTGACAGCACCAGCGGTAGAAAAATATTATCCTTTACAGAAAAATTATCTAATAGATTAAAGTCCTGAAAAACAAAGCCTAGATTTTCTCTACGAAAAGCAGCCAGCTTTCCTTCCGGAATCTCAGTAATATTTTTTCCCTTCAGCATAACCGAGCCCTGTGTCGGCATATCCAATGTCGCTAAAATATTTAGCAACGTACTCTTTCCTGAACCTGATTCCCCCATGATTGCAATATACTCTCCCTCTTCCACTTGAAAAGAGATGTCTTTTAAGGCTGTTACCTGATTACCGCCGAAACGAGTCTGATACACCTTTTGTATATGTGTTACCTCTAGCATTGTCATCTTTGTTCCCCCTTTGATAAAATCGCGACAGCCCTTCTGACTTCGTACATCACCCATCAACTATATACCTAGACTGTCACCCGAAAAGGCCTTGTAACCGCCTCTCGTTTTCTTCTCTTTTATGGTAAACAAAACAGCAGTCGAAAGCTACTTACACTTCGGCTGCTGCACTTACAATGATGTAAGGTTCATTCCATTTGATAACGATGCTGGCTCAAGTTCAGCCAAACCTTTGTTCCAGTGCCCACCTCAGAGGTTAGATGAATCTGATGTCCCAGCTTTCGCATAATTTCACGACTCATATAAAGCCCCAGCCCAGTCGCTTTCTGATGATTGTGTCCATTGTAGCCTGTATAGCCCTTTTCAAAGACCCGATCAATATCCTCCTGTAAGATACCAATACCTGTATCCTCAATCACAAGCTCTTTTGGCTTGTTCGGATTACTATAGATACGAATCCCACCTGAGCGTGTGTACTTAATCGCATTCAGAAGAATCTGCTCTAAGACAAAGCCTAACCACTTTTTATCGCTGATAACAACCTGTCCTGTTTCTTCCAATGAAAAAGACAGCTCTTGATAAATAAAGAACGTCGCATATTTCTTCACGGTGTCCTTAATTAGCTGATCAATGTTCACTTCTTCAAAAACAAAATCTGTCTCTGTATGATTTAAGCGTAAATACTGCAGCATCATATCCAGATACTGATCGATTTTAAACAGCTCCTGTTTCAATACGGTATGATCCAGCTGGTTTTCCTGCATTTTTAGGTTCAACACAGCTAATGGTGTCTTGATTTGATGACTCCACATACTGTAGTAATCCATCAAACGATAATTGGCCTGCTTTGACGCACTGACATCCTCCCGACATTCGCGATCCAAAAGCGCCAGCAGCTCTTCGTAGTCCTCTTCAATCAGTAGACGTTGCCTTTGGTGACTCTGCACATATAGCTGAACAGCCTTTTTCCCATTTTCCAGCTTCAAGTGCTGCTCTCGGTAGCGATAGTATTGAATACTTGCCATAATCACCAGCAGAAAACCTGAAAACAGCACCGCATCCGCATACACCTCAAAAGGAACACCATAAAGGAAAAACGTACTGACAAATAAGGCCACCATGCCCAGATAGGTCAAAAGTGTAAATCTTCTATCAGATAAATAGCGAAAAAATAGCTTCATCCTACTCTTCCTTTCCTAAACGATACCCTGCTCCTTTTTTTGTTTGAATATAGGCATCTAATCCAATGTCGCTGACCTTTTTTCGCAACCGAGCCATGTTAACAGACAGCGTATTGCCATCCACAAATGCCTCATTTTCCCAAAGCTTTTCCATAATCAGCTCCTTGGCAATAACCTTTTCCGGCTGTTGAAAAAGCAAATCCAATATTTTTGTTTCATTCATCGTCACCGGGACACATGTATCCAGTAGGCAGACCTCAAAGGCTTCTAAATCCAACACATACTCCCCGTAGCTCAACGTTCTTTTATCTGTGAAGCTGGGGTTTCTTCTTAGAATTGCCTGTATTTTTGCGACAAGAACTTCCAAATCAAAGGGCTTTGCGATAAAATCGTCGGCCCCCATATTCATCGCCATCACAATATTCATATTATCGTTAGCAGATGACAGAAAAACAATAGGTACATCAGACTGTTTGCGAATTTCATTACACCAATGGTAGCCATTATAAAAAGGCAGTGAAATATCCAAAATCACCAAATCAGGCTGACATGCTTCGAAGTCTGCCACTACCTGTTGAAAATCAGTTACCGCCTGTACCTCAAAATTCCATTTTTCTAAAAAAGACACTAAAGTCTCAACAATTCTGCTATCATCTTCTACAATAAATAGTTTCTTCATCTGCTGCTCTCCTCTACCTGTTACTCAACTACGTCTTTTTCAGTTTACCACATGAACGCTTTGTTCCAACCAAAAACTAAAAAGACAATAGACCCTTTCAATGAAAATTATGCACTCGTCAAAAAAAAGAAAGACAGACGGAACACGCTAAGTCCCAACCCATCTCCCTTTTCAGCTCGTTGCACGCCATAGTAACTCTTTGATACTACTCTCGCTCCCAGTCCTCATCCTTCAGATAGATTCTGTTGGTTTCCTTTTGAAACTCATTGACTGTTTCTGTTCCCCACTCTGGATAGTCTGTCACTAAACCCAGTACACCCAAATCAAGTAACTGACGCATGCTTTCCTTCTGATTGACTGTCCAAACATACACAGGCAGCCAAGCTCGACGAAATTCCATCAGATTTTCTCTGGTAGCCATCCATTCCTCAATAAAGACAAAATCAATATTCATCGTGCGGATTACATTCGGATTAAGAACACCCAGACCGCCAAAGATACAATACCCGCTGATGGTTTCAGGATGTTTGGTATTCATTTCATTGACTAATTTATAGTCCAATGATAGGAAAATCGATTCCTCCAATAGGTTGTATTCCTGCAACACTGCTGCCACCTCATCCACAAGATTTTTCTCCTCGTGACCATGCTGCTTCAGCTCGACTGCCAAATTGATTTTTCCCTTCGCCAACTGGATAACTTCTTCCAGCGTCGCAATTTCACCAATCATCCCGTTTTGCTTCAACACAACCTGTCCCAGTTCTTTGGCTGTCAGTTCATGAACAGACTTTCCGATTCCTGCCAAACGATTCAATGAATCATCATGAATAACCATCGGAATACCGTCTGCGGATAATAAAATATCAATCTCTGCATACTCCGCCTTAGCATCAATCGCTCCTTGAACTGCCGCAAGCGAATTTTCAACCCCCGCAACACTGCCTCGATGTCCGATAACAATCGGTTCATGAAGATCCTCCGCACTTTCTACCATTCGATACATCGATAAAGCTGTCGGAACTATAAGGAGAACCGCCAACAATGCAGCAGCGCCTTTCTTTCTAGTCAATCGTTTGCCAAAAACAACCATTGATTTCTGTGCGGCTGACAGCTTGCTGTCTACTATCTGCTCTTGCTTCAAATCAATCACCTGTTGATTTTTCGGTGTATATGACATCACAACAATCGACAGAAGTACCGGCATCAGAACGAATTTTCCTAAATAATAAAATAGCCAAATCAGACCAAACCCAACTGTTGGTAACGAGAGCCGATAGCTCTGATAAATAGCTTCGACGCTAATGGTTGTCGAATGAAGAAATCTGAAAAAAATTTCCCGAGGCAGCCAGTCTACCAGCAGCCAAACAACACTATATAGAGCAAACAGTTTATATATTTGTCTCTTTTTCTTCCAGACATAGCTGATACTTGCCTTAAACGCTTTGAAAAACCGCCACTGTTCCAAAATCATCATCGGTATCGTGTAGATGAACAGAAAGAAAAGCAGGGTAATCAATGCATAGATAAGCACAATTACAGCACTTCCCCAATTATTCTTTGCTAATTCCCCAGTAATAAAATTGGGTATCTGAAAACGCGAAAATAGCGCACTGCTCAATCCCATACCTGAGATAGGCAGAAAGATAAATACATAGACAAAGTAACCGATAAGGCTCACGCCGCGTAAGCTGGAAAAAGTCGTCAACGCCTTTTTTACAGCATCCTTTAATGAGAGCAGCGTTCCACCTTTCAGGTATTGACTTAAAATGACAATCACTGAAAATTCAAAATAAGCAGCATAAGAAGCAACACCAATGATTAAAAGTGTCGCTACAATCGCTTGCGGTGTGGTAAAAAATGATAACATATCTTGATTAAATAGTACCTGATATCCTGTTGTTTGCAGTGCCATAAAGAAAATTGCATTTGTTATTGGTTGTAAAATCAGGCGATGACCAATATTGACCACTAACATGAATAATGCTAGCCGACCAATCCCCTTGAATAGTAACTGTTTATTTACTTCTCTCCCCATCATGTGCCACCTTTTCATCTTCATTTTATAACGTTCGTTATCCCCAAGCTTATTATACCTCAGTTTTAGAAAGAGCATTCGAAAAAAATAGCACTCATCGACTTTATTCTTATTTCCGCAAACAGAAATTACTCCTTCTACTTGAAAAATTTATCTTTCAACTGAAGAAGTAATAGCTCATAACACAGCTTGTAACATTTTTTTAACAAATATTAAAATAAGTATTAACATACGACAGAAATAATGTTAGAATTATGTTATAAAAAGTAAGGAGGGGTATGCAAATGTGGATTGATATCGTTCAATATTGGTTAACTGTAACATCTAATTTCTTCAACATCTTCAGATAAGAGCCAGGAAGATAAAGCAGTAAAAACTAAAGCCCTATGGATAAGACAGTATCTGGTCTTATCCATTTTATTTTCTCGAGAAAAAACAGCCTGTGAATTTCAGCTGCTTTATATAAAGTACTTACTGCCTCTTTTAACGGGCATCTCCCCTATGCTATACTTGTTATTCAAAGAGGAGCTGGGTTTTATCGGAAGAAGAGCAGCAGACTCTTTGAATCATAAATATTGCTTAATAGGGAGAGAAAAGAATGAAAACAATGCGGGTCTGGTTATTAGGGGTAATACTGGTAGTATTAACAGGCTGTGCCTCCAGCACAGCGGAAGAAATTGAAGTAAACGATGATAAGATTCCTTCTATCTACAAAGTAATAGGAGAGAAGAAAATTACCGGTACAAACAGCAGTATCAAAAATGACGTTCGGACAACTGAGATTACCTATCAAAAAGGCAGTATCAGTGAAGAAGAGATAGTGGAATATATGACATATCTGATGGATGAAGAAGGCTTTATCCCTACTGCGGATACCCAAGAGGTGGATGGCAATCTAGTCAATCAGCTTGGGGCAGAATCGGTAACCGATGACCATATTGTTCTCGTCGATGTAACTGCTCCAAAGGATTTTGAAGGCTCGGTAGTGATTACCTATCGTTCAGGGCAGGGAAAAATAACCATGAATGAATAATAAGCTTATTTAATAAAGTAAAACGCTGAATATCTATAGACAGAAATCGCCCGATGGCTTGGCCATCGGGCGATTTTATTATTAGCTTAAAACAGCTCCGGATAGAGTAGCTTTAACACGTCCATCGTCAGCTTTCTTCCAGTCCCGGAATAAGGGTAGATATGCATATGCATGGCTGGGTTGAAATTGGCTTCGATAATCCCATAATTTTGCGCTTTCTTATTTGCAGGAATTGTCTTATCCGGAATAATTAAATCGATTCCACAGATTCTTGCTCCCAAAGCTGCCACAGCCTCGATTGCCAGCTGTTTGTAGCTCTCATCAAATTGATCGGTTACATCAATCGAGTCTCCTCCGGTACTGATATTAGAGTTTTCTCGTAGATAGACAACCTGATTTTTTTCCGGAATGGAATGAATCATCATCCCCTGTTCCTTCAGCATCAGACGTTCCAGCTCTCCTAATTGAATCAACTCAAGCGGTGCCCGATGGTTACTGCCTCGAAGCGGGTGCAGATTCTTTTCCGCCACCAGCTCTTCCACAGATCGAACCCCATCACCGACAACGTTCGCCGGGATTCTCAACAGAATCGCTTTTACCTCATTATCAAGTACAAAGAAACGATATTCTGTTCCTTCCATAAATTCTTCAATCAAAATTGATGTGTCCTCTTTAAACGCAAGAGACAATGCCTCAAGATAATCCTTACCTGAAGCGCCATCCTTGAAGATAGATATTCCGACACCATAATTTGTTGATTTCGGCTTCACTACAAATGCTTGATTTTCGTATTTCAGATAGGCACGTTCTGCTTCCTCCAGTGAGGTAAATTCATCTCCGGATGGCACCCGGAAACCTGCCTGCTTCAAAATCTTTTTTGTTACCGTTTTATTTTCCATAATTAATGGCACGACATAAGTATCCAGACTCGTCATGTTGGCATTTTTTACATACTCCACATGATCCCCATGCTGCAATCTTAAGAACTGTTCATTTTCGTCTAAAATGTCTACCTCTAGTCCTTTTTGAATCGCATCAAATAGAAACAGTTGTGTTGACAGCTCCATATTACGGAAGCCTGCCAATTGATAAGGGCGTTCAAAGGCAATGGATTGATACTCCTTGCCATAGACAATTCCCAGCTCTGTGTTGGAATTCGCTTCAATGATTGTCCACATTTTTCCTGAAATCGTCATTTCCGGCATTCGAAGCTGTTCTTGATAGCCTGTCAGCAGCTCTTTCTGTCCATAAATGCCCAGCTCAGTAACCATATCCATCATCTCAGAAAAAATGCGATCCCCTTCTGCCGGCAAGGTGATTTGAGCAAATGGATGAGTCAATGCAATCTGCTCATTCAACAGCTCTCCTGTTGCTACCCATTCATCTGCCTTCTCTTTTTCATCTGTCCATAACAGAAACAGCATAAACAGATGCATGAATCGCATGGTATCCTCATCAATCCCCATTGGCGCAAATGGATTTAAATCAATATTTCTAAGCTCGATATAACGAATTCCTTTTTTCGGGAGATCCGCCATACACTTGCCGCCTCTTAGTCGAACCGGTGCATAAAACTCTTTTTCTTCAGATAGAATGCCATTTTCCACCATTGTCTGAATGTCATCTGTATACTTCTCTAAAGAAACATAAGAAACCTTCACATCTTCTCGATTCCGATAACCAAATGAGCTGTTACGGATACTTCGAACCGGTTCCGTTGGACGATTCTCTTCATCTGTAAAATAGCCCCATTCACTGACTGGGGAAGCACCAAATAAATACGTAATCAACCAGCGATAGCGCAGATAATTACGGGAAGCTTTCATGTACAGCACATTCTTAAACGACTCTATTGAAGTATACTCTTCCTGTGCGTCATATAGTCGGTCAATCAGCTCTTCTCCATATTCAAAGTTAAAATGGATACCACTAACCATCTGTTTTCTTTTCCCATATTCTCTCGCCAGATACCGTCGATAGAGGACATCTTCATATTTTTCCAGCTTGGCAATCTTAATATCCCGATCATTCTCAGGCAATCTTGGCGGCATGCTTAACGGCCAAAGCATTTCATTTTTCCCTGTTGAGCGAATAGCAACATCATGAACCGCCGCTAGATAACGCAACGTCTCCATAATCGAGTCCCCTACAGGTGTAATCAGCTCCATCTGCGTTTCGCTGAAATCGGTTTGAATATATGGATGGTAGGAGCGGTCACCTAATACTTGCGGATGATCCGTTTGTGCAAGCACGCCATCCAATGTCACGCGCTGACTTTCTTTTTCTAATCCAAAACGAGCAGACATCGCATAGGGCCGCACGTCAGTTTTGATTAATAACTCTTTTATCTTCATTCATTTTCGCCTTTCCGTCTGTCGAATTATTCACATCACTTACTATTATATAGAAAAACAGCAGGAAAGAGAATCTTTCTGTTTAATAAAAACAAACTGCCTAAAGAAACAGGCTTTATTCAACCACAAAATACACCCAAGTATAGTGTTTAGACGTTCTACTCTGTAACCAAAACAAAAGAAAGAGCACAACATGAAACAGCCATTGCGCCCTTCCTCTTCAGTTTTCCCTAACCTTTCCTACGACGGGCAAATTCAATAAAGCGGAATTTATCCAATCGGTGAATCGATTCTGTGTATTCAAAGCAAGTCGTATCTTCTAAATAGACCAAGCTTCGAACAACAACAACATGGCTATCGCCATGCAAGGTCATCAGCTCCTGCATCTCTTGGGTAACAGGCTCTACAGTGATTTCCTTCTGCGCATACGAAATTGCCAGCTTCAAATCGTTCTCAAAATATTCGTAAATTGAGTCCTGCGCTCTTTCCTCAGGCAGCTCGGGAACAACAGACTGCAGCAAATAATCCTTATCCAAGATAGCAATTTCGCCATCAATCTTTCGCTGTCGAATCAGCTTCCAGGCTTTTTCGCCTACTGTCCAAGCGGTCTTCTCATTCAGCTTCTCAGTAACCGGCACCTCTTCCAACACGCGAACAATCGTTTCACTTGGGATTCGCTGCGTTTCCTGCAGCTCTTTATAACTTGTCAAACCGGCAATGGGAAAATCAAAGCGGTTGAGATCCAAGACAATCGAGCCTTTTCCCTGCTTCTTTTGTATGTACCCCGCATTCAGCAATAGATTCAGCGCCTTACGAATCGTTTCCCGCGAAACGCCATAGACCTGAATCAGCTGATTTTCACTCGGCAAAAGAGTGTGCGCCGGATATTCCCCTGCCAGGATTTTCTTCTCCAAATCCAGAAAAATCTCATTAAATTTATTCATCACTATCTCCTACCTCCGTCGATAGTTATTATAATGTCTCCTAAATTAAACTGCAACCTTTCTTAAAGCGGTTACTTTTTTACCTCGCTCAATAATAACCAAAAGCTCACTCTTCTCATCGATATCTTTCTAACAAAATTCGTGAATACCTCTGCTAAAAAACAAAAGGGCTGAAACATTCACATGTCCCAGCCTCCAAAATTTCTAAGTGACGATTCGTTTTCTATTTTGCCAACAGCTGATCAATGTCCAGTTCATCCAATCGATGAACCAGCTGGTTTGCCCCAGATAAAGGACCTTCTTCAATAACGCCGACAGCATACATCCCAGCGGCATTAATGGCATCAATGCCAGCTTGCGCATCTTCAAAACCGACAGCCTCCTGCGGACTGATTGCCAGAGCTTCCGCCGCTTTAAAGAAAATCTCAGGGTCAGGCTTGCCTTTTGCCAGACTATCCGGATCAACAATATAGCGGAAGTCCTCCAAGACACCCAGCTTTTCTAAAATAACCGGTGCATTTTTTGAAGCTGAGGCTAACGCACAAGGAATGTCTTTCGCCTTCGCCTGTGCCATAAACTCTTTGACTCCGGGAAGTAAATCCTCCGGCGTCAGAGATGCCAACAATTCGACATAGTGATCATTTTTTTGTTTAGCCATCTGTTCCTTTTCTACTTGTGAAAAATCATCAGATTTTCCGCCAAAGACCAAGATTCGGTCCAAGGAGTCCATGCGGCTGATGCCTTTCAGCTGTTCATTAAATACTAAGTCAATCGTAATACCAATTGATTCCGCCAAATCCTTCCACGCCAGATAATGATATTTTGCCGTGTCAGTAATGACACCATCTAAGTCAAAAATGAATCCTTTTTTCATTACACGTTGACTCCTTCATAGAATATTTCTTTAGGCTGACCACTAGTCAGGGAAACGGCTCTGCCGCCAACTGTGAGAGAAACCGATTGGTCTGCTTCAATACAAATTTTTTCTTTGTCAATCATCACTTGATAATGCACATTGCGAATATTCAAGCGGAAAGTAAGCTTCTGCCATTTTTCCGGCAGCTGCGGGTGAATTTCCAATGCCTTTTGGCGAATGTCAATACCAGCAAAGGTCGTCAAGGTAATAAATAGGGTTGCCGCCATGACACCGGCATGAATGCCCTCTGCAGTCGTTCCGCCTTGAATATCTTGATAATCAGAATACAAAGCTTCTTGATATAACTGCCAAGACAATTCCTTATCCTCTACAATTGAAGCCAGTTGTGCATGAACAATCCGTGACAAGGTTGAGCCATGAGAAGTTCTCGACAAGTAATAATCCAGATTCTTTTCCAAATAATCCGCTGGCAGTTCATAACCTAAATCAGCCAAGATTCGATCCACTGTTTCTTTTCGAAAATTATAGAAAATCATCAGACTATCCGCCTGCTTGGCTACCTTGTAATCGTCTGCACTATGCCCTTCAGCCCGCAGAATACGATCCATCCGATAAATATTTCCATATTTTTCTCTGTAATACTCAAAATCGACTTCCTTCAAATCAAAGTACCCATCATATTGGGCAATGACTCCCTGAGCGTCAATTTCCAGATTCAACTCCTGTCTGATTTGGTTCATCTGAGCCAAGTCATCATTCGTCAGTCCAACCTTTTTCTGAACGGCTACCAACTCATCTGCATCATAAGACGCATACAGTTTTTCAATCTCTTCAAAGAGCCACACCACCATCATATTCGTGTAGGCATTATCCGTCAATCCACCTTTCTCACTCTCGGGATAGGCTTCGTGAAACTCATCCGGCCCCATAACACCGGAGATTGAATAACGTTGTTTTTGTTCATCATACGCTGCAATACTCAACCAGAACTTACTGATTTCCATCAGAAGCTCGATGCCATAGTGCACCATAAATTCTTGGTCTTCAGTGTTCATGTTATACAACCAAACATTATAGGCGATTGCCAGAGATACATGACGCTGTAGACGACTGTGGTCTTCGCCCCACTCTCCGCTGATTGGATTTAAATGCAGCTCCTGTGATTGTTCTGTTCCATCCAGTCCTGACTGCCAAGGGAACATCGCCCCTTGGTAGCCTGCCTTCTTAGCATCTGCCTTCGCTGCGGATAATCGATTGTAACGATACATTAGTGACTGACGAGCGATTTCCGGAAAATGAATGATGTAAAACGGTAAGATAAACAGCTCATCCCAGAAAATATGTCCTCGGTAGGCCTCACCATGCAATCCTCTGGCCGTAATAGATACATCCAGTGATGGATTCGCTGTCGGTGAGCCCGAAACCAGCATATGATACGTATGCAGATGCAGCATCTTTTCAGACATCATATCTCCTTCGACGCTCATTGCTGCTTCCTGCCAATATCCAGCCCAAACCTTAGCCGATGCCTCATAGATTTCAGAAAAATCAGCAATCTCAAAATGCTCAAAGCTGTAGTGAAGCTGCTGCTCTTCTTTATTGTATACATGGATAGCTGTACTTTTTTCCAAGGTATAGCTCTGACCAGCCACTGCTTCTACAGCAACCGATTGGATAACTTTTTCTTCTGTTAGCTCTGTCTGAAGTGCTGACAAATCAAGCTCCGAGCTGAACAGCTGCGCCTCCTGAATAATTGTGATATCCGAGTCCATTGTTTTCGCAACCAAACGGCTCTTTGATTGTTCTGCTGCTGTCTCCAATACTGTTAAATGCTCTTTCGTTAAGCTGCGATAGCGGGCAACGTTGTAGTTGAATACCGAACCATCCGCTTCTGTCAGAAATGTAATTGTTCCGCTGAAATTCAACGGTGTCACTTGATAGGAAAGACTGTATTCATGCATATTCGCCATACTTACTACACGTCTAGAAACAATTCTCACTTGCTTGCCCGAAGCTGATTCAAAAACACCAGTAGCTTCAAAAAGTCCGGTACGCATATCTAATGTACGCTTGAAAAACTTCACTGTATCTTCTGAGAATGATAGAACCTCTCCATCAACAGCAACAGCAATATACTGCAAGTTCGGTGCGTTGACAAAGTCCTCATTTTTGATATCCTGACCTTCAACTGTTGAAACAGCTGTGTTATAAAGCCCAGCAAGATAAGTGGCTGGGTACGTATCGTCTGTAATCCGCATCTCCGGTGTTGTCCCACGCAGTCCAATAAAGCCATTTCCTGTTGTCAGTAGCGCTTCCGCAGCATATTCATCTTTTCCTTGACGAAAATCGTGATAGACAAGTGTCCAACTGCATCTTTCTCGCTCTTCTTGAAACGCTGCTTCAATAGACGAATTGATTTCCGTATCAAAAATAACCGGCAAATTCAATGCTTCCTCCAGCTGCAGACGAAACTTATCAAGCTGTTCAGATACAACAGAAGTATTCGTTTGCTGAAGCACACAGCCATCCAACACTTCGTTGGTCAAAAAAGCCTTAACTTCCTGAATACTTTGGCTATCGTCAAAAGCCAGAACGGTATGCTTATCCTTTCCCTCCACAATCAACTGCTGATTTTCTATTTTTAGTGTTATATACTTCATGAGCCGCCTCTCCCTTACTTGTCTATACATGTTCAAAAACATTATACAATCACTGATTCTTTTTTTCAAGCGTTATCATCTCTCTTTCATCATTCTTTCCAAATGTTTTTTTATACTATATAAAAGTATGACCTGTTCAATTAACTTACGCAGTCATAATCATTATTATCTACATTGAGAGAGCTCGTAATGGTCAATCGTTATTTTTTAGAAAATAAAGCAGAAAATATTTTTTTATTGTAAAACGCTTGCATTTTTTTCTGATAGCAGTTATTATTAAGTCGAATTAAACAACTTGTGTATACAAGTTAAACGAAAGGAGTTTTTCTGATGGGTAAATACACAGCAGATGCAGAACAGCTATTAAAAGATATTGGCGGTAAAGAGAACGTCGCAGCTGTTAGTCATTGTGCCACCCGTATGCGTTTTGTACTGAATGATCCGTCTTTAGCTGATGAAAAAGCAATCGAAGACATTCCAAGTGTTAAAGGGATGTTTACGAACGCCGGACAATTTCAAGTGATTATTGGGAACGATGTGCCATTATTCTTTAACGATTTTTCAGCAGTTTCCGGAATCGATGGGGTTTCAAAAGAACAAGGAAAGTCAGCTGCAAAGCAAAACTTGAATCCGGTACAACGGGCAATCGGCGTGTTGGCAGAAATTTTTACACCAATTATTCCGGCAATTATCGTTGGGGGATTGATTCTAGGCTTCCGAAATGTATTGGAAGGAATTCAATTCAGTTCACTTGGTGGACAGACAATCGTTGAAACATCTCAATTTTGGAGCGGGGTAAACCACTTCCTATGGCTGCCGGGTGAAGCAATTTTCCACTTCTTACCAGTTGGAATCACTTGGAGTATTGCTAAGAAAATGGGGACCACTCAAATTCTGGGGATTGTGTTGGGGATAACATTGGTATCACCACAGCTGCTTAACGCTTATGGTGTAGCAGGTACTGCGGCGGCTGACATTCCTTTCTGGGATTTCGGGTTTGCTCAAATTGATATGATTGGGTACCAAGCACAGGTTATCCCGGCGATGTTGGCTGGTTTCATGCTGGCCTATCTGGAGATATTCTTCCGTAAGTTTATCCCACAAGCCGTTTCCATGATTTTTGTTCCTTTCTTCGCTTTACTGCCAACAATTTTTGCAGCACACGTGATTTTAGGTCCAATTGGATGGACGATGGGGAACTTCATCTCTAATATCGTGAATACAGGACTTACTTCAGCCTTCAACTGGCTGTTTGGAGCGGTATTCGGCTTCTTATACGCACCTTTGGTTATCACAGGATTGCATCATATGACCAACGCAATCGATACACAACTGATTGCTGACTTCCAGTCAACGAACCTTTGGCCAATGATTGCTCTGTCAAATATCGCACAGGGTTCTGCTGTATTGGGTGTTATCTTCCTTCATAGAGGCAATAAAAAAGAGGAACAGGTTTCCATTCCTTCTATGATTTCTTGTTATCTTGGTGTTACTGAACCAGCAATGTTCGGTATCAACCTGAAATATGTTTACCCATTTGTAGCAGCTATGATCGGTTCCGGTCTGGCAGGAATGTTCGCTACATTGATGGGTGTCCGTGCCAATGCAATTGGTGTCGGCGGTCTACCAGGTATTTTGGCTATTCGTGCCCAAGACTGGTTGGCCTTCACTATCGCTATGCTGATTGCTATCGCACTGCCATTTGTTCTGACCGTGTTCTTCCGCAGACAAGGGATTTTCAACAAGCTTGATCCTGTTGATGAAGCAACGGGAGAATTATATGCGGATGAATTGGCGATGGCTGGTAATGTACCACAAAGCTTTGCTGCAGAAACAGTAGAAACACCAACAGCTTCTACAACTGCCGCAGAAGAAACATTATACGCACCGGTTGATGGAGAAGTCATCACGATTGCAGAAGTAGACGATCCCGTTTTCTCTAAAAAAATGATGGGCGACGGCTTCGCTGTTCGACCAGTGAGTGAACAAGTTTACGCACCAGTTGCCGGTACAATCACAAACATTTTCGAAACCAAGCACGCTATTGGTATTCTGACGGATACAGGGCTTGAGGTTCTTGTTCACATTGGACTGGATACTGTTGAGCTGAAAGGCGAGCCCTTCCAAGTCCATGTCAAAGAAGGACAGCGTGTAACCTCAGATACATTACTCGCTGATGTTGATTTCGAAAAAATCAAAGCAGCAGGTAAAGGTACGGATGTTGTCGTTGTGATGACAAATATGGACCATGTTGCTGATGTTACATTAAGCAACACTGGTTCAACTTTTAAAAATAGCCGAATTGGGCAGGTAACAACAAAATAACAAAGAAACACAGGTAAAGAATCTGATTTTAGATTTCTTTCCTGTGTTTTATTTATTAAAAAAGAGGCTCAGAGAAATAATGTGGTCTATCCGTACTTTATCTTAACCTTATTTTTCATTTTACTGCTTTTAAGAATATACTCCCATATTTCAACCAACATCAAATTGAATCATTGCTGCAGCAAGCACTCCTGCTTCTGCATCAAAACTACTGTTACCATTCTCATGAAGCATTGCCAACGATAATTTACTCTGTTTACCTTGGGATTTCTACTCCTAAAAAGTCCCAAGGCTTCTTCAGCTAAATGATTCGCTGCATGACACGCTCCATGTCTTTTTCACCCATAGCTGTGTCTCTCTCCTTAAAAGACACAGCCATTAAGCAATTTATTTACACCACTTTCTCTGATTCCTCTTTTTTACCTATTTCTGCTGAGTCTGTGAACCAGGTTGATTGCTTTATTCTTTGCTATCAACCATTTCACACACCCTTTGATACCGATGTTATACAGTTGCAACCATGCTCGTTTGAATCAGCACTAGTCCATTTTCTGTATTTTTTTCACATCAACAATTCCAATTTCCATTCACTCTTTTGCTCAATCCTTGATTGAATCTATTATAATGAAGCAGCTTATTGCATTTCAGCCAAAGCTCTTCTATCCTTTTTTACCTGCCAGCTTGCGAGTAATAATCATTGCAGCTGCTACAAGAACCGCAAAGCTCCCAACAAGCGAAAGTGCGATATTTGTTGTTGCACCAGTTTTAGGAAATTCTTTGCCTGTTGGCTTTGTTGCTGCATCCTTCACAGGTACTATTGTCAAATCATTTGCCGGCGCTTCGGGAATCGTGTATTCATAAATGCCGCTAATAAGATTATCTAAAGAGGCAGAGAACGTAACGACCCAACCTGGTTGAATCTCGCCCTGATCCGTAACAACAAAATGACCATTCTGATCAGCTTGGACCACTACCCTTTGATTTATGCCAATAACAGATACATAAACGGACGCATTTGGTGCCGTCTTCCCAGTGAATGTCTGCGTCGCATGATCATAGAAAATATCTCTAATTTTCAAGGAAGCCATCGCTTCTTCAGAAGGAATTGTATAGCTGAAAGGCTCTCCCTTATTTCCAGCCTCATCTGCCGTTGTCAAAATCACCTCTGTACCTGCCTTAAACTGATCTGTTACGCTGAACAGACCAATATCATTTGCCACAACCATCCCTTGACCCCCTGTACTTGGAAGGTATACATATACCACAGCATTTGGTGCGGTTGACCCATGAATAGTCTGAGTTGTGATAGTGTACGTGACATTTGTGATATTCAAAGATGCCACCACGTTCGCCTTCTTCACGTCAATATCGTAAGGGATACTTTTTCTTCCGTCCAGATAAGCTTCAAATCGAATCGTGCCGGCAATCGGATTAGTATAGGTGAAGTTTCCACCAGCATCCGCAAGCAACACACCGCCATTCGAGTTTCCTGTATCTACATGGATAATCAGTACATCTGCATTCGGCTCCGTCTTCCCAGTGATTTGATCTTTTTCTGCATCATAGACAACATCCCATATTTTCAGCTCATTTTCTATCTTCGTCTCTTTCTTTTCGATTGAGTCGACAGTCGCCGTTTTCTCCACTGCATTCTCTTGAGTCATTGCTCCACTTTCCGTCGTTCCCACTGTGGATTCTGTACTTTCTTCCGCTGCACTCGTTTCCTGAGTACTCGCTACCTCAATTTTTTCGCCGCTCTCCATTACAACAGATTCCGCAAAAACTTGACCCGGTGCAACCAACATTGTACTTAATAGCAGCCCTACACCCAATACTCTTAACTTTTTCACTTTAATTACCCCCTTCTATAGATATATTACTTACAAGACATATTTGTAACAAAAAAGAAATAAACAACAAATGTTTTTACATATGTTCCCAAATTAGCCTTTTTCCTTCAGCTTGAATCTATAAAATATCCCAGTAAAAGCTAATAAAACAGCGCCTATTATCGGAATAACTGCTCTTTGACTTTCTCCCGTATGAGGAAACCAGCCTTTCTTTTCTCCAGAGTCTTCTGTTGCAGTTTTAGCATCTGACTCAGCTTGACTATCTGTGCTCTCTGTACTTTCCTTTGTGTCTGCTTCGTCCTCAGGAATAACAAATCGATAGGACTCCCCAGTCTTCCCCTCAGCCCCCATGGCAGTAAAGACTATTTCCTGTCCCGGCTCAAAATCCTGCTTCAGCGTAAATTTCCCCTCAGCATTTGAGTTAAGAAACCCTTGCCCGCCAGTGCTTGGCATATACATATATACAGTGACATTTGGTGCAGTGACTGCAGAAAATGTCTTTGTCTCAGAATCGTAAACAACCTGTGTGATTTTCAAAGAAGGCTCTCCGATTTTCTTAATTACTTCAATTGTGACTTGTTCGCTTTTTCTTAAATCCAGCTTTGATGTTGCCTGTACCTGCACCTGTCCAACAGGCGGGTTAACAATGATGAATGCCCCATTTTCATCAGCATAGAATATTCCGGCATTGCCGCTTCCTTCAGAAGAATAACAGCTAACCGTTGCCCCAGGCTCCGTTTTACCGATAATCTGATCCTTCTCCTCATCATAGATGACATCAAGTAATTTCAGCTCTTCATCGCTCTGTGCATCGTTCTCTATCGCTGGCGTTACCTCTTCCACAGGTAAGTCAGCTGTTTCGGAATCGTCATCCTTCTGTTCAACAACTTCTTCACTTGATACTTCGGAATCATTCGGTTCCGTTGACTCACCATATGCTTTTGGTACACCAACTATCATTGCTCCAACCAACATGCTTAACCCCAACAACTTTAACCTTTTCATTTCAAATCCTCCCAAACAGAAATATATAAGTCACTTATTCGAAATAATTGTAACACAACTGAAATATAATGACCATCCACTTTTGTTTCTTAATGTTTTCTTAATATTCATGTGAAATCATTCCTCTACCACAGAACTATACAATCTTTGAAAAAACCAATCAATGTGCTCTCTCTTACCAGCAATCATTGAACAAATTCTTAAGATTGTTGAGCATCATTTTATAGAGTCAGTCTAACTTAATCCTTATATATATAGATAAAACAAAAGAGCATCGGATTTCCGATGCTCTTTACATACAAGTTTCACTATTTGAAGTTTTATACTTCGCTCATGCTCCTATCTATTTTTATATTTTTAACTGATATAAGTAGACAGGATTATACTAATCTACTCTCTTTATTTATCTAATAAATAAAAAGAGAAACTGCTTATTGCAGTCTCCCTTTTTCAATTTATTCTTCCCTCAACAAGCCTTTAAACAATCCCACCGCAAAGTCGTTGGCATCGAATGGTTCCAAGTCATTGATTCCTTCACCTAAGCCGACCAGCTTCACTGGTAAGTGCAGCTCGTTACGGATTGCCAGAACGATTCCGCCTTTGGCTGTGCCATCCAGCTTCGTCAGCACCAAACCAGTAACATCGGTTGTTTCTTTGAACTGCTTCGCCTGAGCCATCGCATTTTGTCCGGTAGTTGCATCAACAACCAACAGGACTTCATGAGGGGCATCAGGGAGTTCACGCTGAATCACACGCTTGATCTTCTCAAGCTCATTCATCAGATTTACTTTATTCTGCAAGCGTCCCGCAGTATCTACTAAAAGGATATCTGCTCCTTCGGCTTTAGCACGAGCCACCGCATCAAAGACAACTGCCGCAGGATCACCGCCGGCATTGCCGCGGACAACCTCTACACCGGCACGTTCGCCCCAGACAACTAGCTGATCAATGGCACCGGCACGGAACGTATCAGCCGCTGCTAACATGACCTTCTTGCCGCTTTCTTTGAACTCATGTGCTAGTTTTCCAATACTGGTTGTTTTTCCAACTCCGTTTACACCAACAAACAACATCACCGTCAGTCCATTCGGTTGGATATTCAATGCATTATTTTCATCGACACCTTCGGCCTCATACAAATCAACCATTTTTTCAATAATCGTATTTTGGACTTCGGCCGTTTTCTTGGCATTACGCAGCTTAACTTCCTGTCTCAGGTCTTCGGTAATTTTGATGGCTGTTTCAAAGCCAACATCGGCACCAATCAGCGTTTCTTCCAGTTCTTCAAAGAAATCCTCGTCGACACTGCGGAAATTCGCCATCAGCTCATTAAAACGTTGAGAGAATGTCTTTCTGGTTTTTTCCAAACCCTTTTCATATTTCTTTTGCTTCTCTTTTTCCGGCTCCATCATTGGAACGGTCTCTTCAACTACAGGCTCTGGAATGACCACTGACTCTGCTTCGGCCTCTATTTCAGGCTCCGACTCAACAATCGGTTCAGGTTCAGACACCGACGTTTCCGCCGGTATCTCAGGAGTCGCAACAGATACTTCCTGTTCCCCACTATCTATACCGCTATCCTCTGATAGTTCTGTCGGGACTTCTTCCTGTAGCTGATCTTGTTCCTGCTCAGCTTGTTTATCGGCTTTAAAAGCCTTCTTGATTCGATCAAAAAATCCCATCAGTTTGCTCCTTTCATTGGTTTCAATACATATTCTTTTACTGCCTCAGCCACACCGGACTGGTCATTATTTTTTGTAATAACATCCGCAGCTTTTTTTACCATATCTACTGCATTTTCCATTGCGACACCAATACCGGCATACTCAATCATCGGCAAATCGTTCTCTTCATCACCAATCGTCATGACTTCTTCTTGCTTGATGTCTAAATCTCTCGCCAACAGGGAAATACCATAAGCCTTTGTAATTCCTTTTGGCATGAATTCCAACAGATTGCTGCGGGTCTTAATCACTTCATAACGCTCATAGAAATCAGCTGGAATCTTTTGAATTTGTGCATCCAAATAATCAGCATCAATTGCAACGACCGCTTTATTATAGATTCGATCAGCTTTCATTTCGCCTAGTTTTGTTGGTTCAAAGGTCAGTAAATTATTCAGTCGTCCATAAATAGACGGATACTCCTCGGAGGTTGGCAAATGCAGCACCGTTCCTTCCGATAAAATATCTAGGGGAATATTCAGTGATACAGCCAATTCATAAAGCTCGTGGATATGTTCCAGCGGCATCAAGGCTTTTTCAATAATTTCACCTGTGTCATTTTTCTGCACCAGTCCGCCATTGAATGTAATACTGTAATCCCCAGGGTCATTTAAATCCAGTTCCGTCAAATAGCCTGTGATTGCGGCTAACGGACGTCCCGTACAAATGACAACTTTGACCCCATTTTGTTTGGCCTGCTTCAGTGTTTGTTTATCTTCATCGCTGATTTGCTTCTGACTATTCAGCAATGTACCATCCAAATCAATTGCAACCAGTTTTATCATCTTTGTGCCTCCTGTTTTCTATGCGCTGGTGGAGATTGCTCCGCCTTCCTTCACATCATCCAAACGTACAGAAACGATCTTCGAAACACCGGACTCCTGCATCGTTACACCATACAGCACATCCGCGGCTTCCATCGTTCCCTTACGGTGAGTAACTACAATAAATTGTGTGTCATCTTCAAAACCACTGAGATAGTGTCCAAATCGAGAAACGTTGGCATCGTCCAATGCCGCCTCCACTTCATCTAAGATACAAAACGGCACAGGGCGAACACGAATGATCGAGAACAGTAACGCAATAGCCGTTAATGCTCGTTCACCACCGGAAAGCAAGCTCAGATTCTGAAGCTTTTTACCTGGAGGCTGCGCCTCAATCTCGATTCCTGTATTCAATAAGTCATCAGGGTTAGTCAGAACCAACTCTGCTCGTCCACCACCAAACATATTCGGAAAGACGACCTTAAACTGCGCTCGAATCGCTTCAAACACTTCGCTAAATCGCAGCTTGACCTCCTGATCCATTTCTTCCATTGTTTCAAATAGCTGATCCTTCGCTTCCAGCAAGTCATCTCGCTGAGAAACCAAAAATTCATGCCGTTCATTCACTTGTTCGTATTGCTCAATCGCATTTAGATTGACCGGTCCTAATCGCTCGATATCACGTTTCAAACGTTTAACCTCAAGCTTCGCTGTGTCAGCCTCAATTGTCAGCTGATAATCTGCTCGCGCTTTTTCATAGGTCAGATTGTACTCTTCCTGCAAATACTGCAATGAGTTGTCTAGCTTGATTTCCGAACGATTTTTCACAACCTCAAGCTGTGTCTGCTGTGTCAGCAATTGCTGCTGCTGCTTATGCTCGTCTGCCAAGCTGTTATCCAATTGGTCGACCTGCTGCTGCAACCCTTGGCGCTTCTCTTTGCCTTCTCTGATTGCTTCTTCCAGCTCAGTTCGTTTTACAGAAAATTGCTCCAATTGAACCGCCAGACTCTCTTCTGTAACCTGATGGTCGCTGGAATGATCGTTCAACTGCTGCAGCTGCTGCTTCAAGCTGGTTTCCTTCAACAGCACTTCATCCAGCTGGCTTTGCTTATCACCAGTTTGACTTTCCAGATGAGTCAGCTGCTCACCAATAACCGCCATTTCCGCCTGTCGTTTATTCAAGCGCTCCTGAGCCTCAGCTTTATAGGTTTCCATCTGACTGGCTTCCTGGTCAATTTGCTGCATCTCCTGATCCAGTCGTTCTTTTGTTGTCATCAGCTCTTTTTGCTGCTGCTCTAATAGCTGACGTTTTTCCTGATAGTCCTCTAAAAACTGATGCAGCTCCCGACTTTCGAATTCAAACAAACGTTTTTCCTTCACTAGTCGATTGACCGCTTCTTCTTTATTATTCCGCTTATTCTCAAGCTCCTGTTGACGTAAACGGCTCTGCTCCCCTTTGGAACGCAGCTCCTCCAGCTCCTCTGTTGTAGCCTTGACCTGATCCGTCAGCTGTCGTACTTGATTTTCACTTTCTGATAATTGGGCTTCCAATCGCTCCAGCTGATCCGTTAGCGTTTGAAGCTCCTGTGTTTGAGAAAACAGGCTGCCCTGATTCCCTTTTCGTGTTGCTCCACCAGTCATTGAACCACCGGGATTCATCACGTCTCCATCTAAAGAAACCACTCTGTATTGATAATTAATCAGCTTAGCCAGCTTGTTGGCACTTGCCAAATCACGAGCCAGTACAGTTACACCTAAAATATTCTGTATGACCGAAGTAATTTTTTCCGGATATTGAATCAGCTCACTGGCAATCCCAACAAAGCCATCTACCGTATTCGCTTTCTCTCTGATAGCTGTGGATAACTGTCGCGGCTTAATCGTTGTTAATGGTAAAAAGGTTGCACGACCACTATGCTGCTGCTTCAAGAATGTGATTGCTGCACGACCATCTGCTTCGTTTTCCACAATCACATGCTGAGCGGCACCACCCAAAGCTGTTTCCACAGCTAATGTGAATTCTTTAGGAACGTCGATTAATTCTGCTACTGCACCAACGATACCATTCAGCTGGTCCTTTTGCTTAAGAACGGCACGAACCCCTTGGTAAAAGCCTGAATAATTCTCCTGTATCTCTTGAAGACTCTTCCGTCTCGCTTTAACCTGCTGTACCTGATTCATCATTTGGTACATCTGTTTTTGCTTCGTTCCATGCTCCTGCTGCTGCTTTTCCAATCGTTGTTTCGCAGATGTATAGTTTTCACGCTGCTGCTCTAGCTGTGCTTCTGATTCTGTCAGCTGCGCTTCAAGCTCTTCTTGTTCCTGTTGCGCTGTGGATAACTGTTCTTCTAAACGCTCATGCTTTTCCACAGCCTGTTGATTTTTCGCTGTCTCCTGTTGATACTGGCGCTCCAAATATTTCAGCTCATTAGCAGTATTCGCCTGCTCCTGCATCACTTCGACATACTCACTGCGCAGCTCCTCCAAAAGCTCTTTGGAGGATTTACTGTATTTTTCTACCTCTAGCTCTGCAGCCTCAATCTCTTTAGATAACTGAATTTGTTCGTGCTGCTTCTGCGCTCTTTTTTCCTTTAGCTCTTGAAGCTCTGTACGATAGGTTTGAATCTTTTCAGCCGCTTCCGACAGACTTTCCTGATATTCCGTTGTTGTCTGTAAGGTATGCTTGGAACGCTCAATCAGGACTTGCTTTTGTCCTTCTGTCTGCTTCAATGCTTCTGTTATCTTCAACAGCTGTGCTTGCTGTTGCTCCAACTGCTCATCCAATCGATTTCTCTGACTTCTTAACTGAAGCAGCTGATCCTCTGAACGATGGATTTTTTGACTGATCTCTGTCAACTGTGCCTCAACAGCCGTCAGCTCCTGCGCTTTTTCTTCCCAGATTGCTTTCGTCTGCTCAATTTCAGAGACCGTAAAGCTGACATCAATTTCTGTCAATTTCTTTTTAAGCGCTAAAAACTCCTTCGCCGCTTCACTTTGAGCAGCCAGAGGAGTCAGCTGATCTTCCAATTCATAAATAATATCCTGAACACGATTCAGGTTATCTTCTGTTTCAAATAATTTTTGTTCAGCCTTCTTCTTACGCTGTTTATACTTAAGAACACCCGCAGCTTCTTCAAAAATCCCACGGCGGTCTTCCGGCTTACTATTGAAAATCGCTTCAACTTTTCCCTGAGAAATAATCGAAAAAGATTCCTTTCCTAAACCGGAATCCATAAATAAATCCTGGATGTCCTTCAAACGGCACGCCTGCTTATTGATGAAAAAATCACTTTCACCTGTTCTGCGATACCGTCTCGTCACACTGATTTCCGAAAAATCCAAAGGAAGATAATGATCCTTATTATCCAGCACCACAGTGACTTCGGCAATATTCAAAGGCTTGCGCCCTTCTGAGCCGGCAAAAATAATATCCGGCATCTTACCACCACGCAGACTTTTTGCAGACTGCTCGCCTAAAACCCAGCGAACGGCTTCAGTAATATTACTTTTTCCGCTGCCGTTAGGCCCAACGACGGCTGTCACGCCATTTTCAAATTCTATTACTGTCCGATCGGCAAAAGATTTAAACCCTGCGATCTCGATACGTTTTAAAAACAAGAATAAATACTCCTTCCGATTATAAAAGCTGAGAAAGTCGTCTAGCTCACGAGCGATATGGGAAAGCGGTCCAAATGTATTGCTTTGCGCCGAGAATCGAGAACTACAGGTCGAGACTCGTAGAAGCACAATTCTTTGCCAACGCTACTCAATACTACAGACAGTTTATCTTATCGTCGACTGAGCTGACTTTCGAAGCTAGATAAGTATAAAAGCTGAACGAACTGGGCAGCTCGCGAGCGATAAGAAGGAATATTCTCATGATGCACTTTATCATGCGAATATTTCAGCTTATCGTTGAGAGAGCTAGTTCGTGAAGCTAGATAAGTGTAAAAGCTGAACGAACCGAGCAGCTGACGAGTAATATAGGAAATTGATTTTGTGACGCTCTTTGTCACAAAAATCAATTTATCTTATTACCGAGTCAGTTGGTTCGTGAAGCTGGATAGATGTAAAAGCTGAGTGAGTTTGAACAGCTCATGAGTAATAAGAACGACTGACCTCATGATGCTCCTTATCATGCGGACAGTTGGACTTATTACCGATTGAGCTCACTCACGAAGCTAGATAAGTATAAAAGCTGAACGAACTGGGCAGCTCACGAGCGATAAGAAGGAATATTCTCATGATGCACTTTATCATGCGAATATTTCAGCTTATCGTTGAGAGAGCTAGTTCGTGAAGCTAGATAAGTATAAAAGCTAAACGAATTCGAGCAAACTTTGAGTAACTTAGGAAATCTGAATGCGCACAAAAGCTGAGCGCATCCAAACAGCTCCTAAAAATCCAGTGAACCCATTCCTTCACTCAGCTTTTAACTATTCTTTATCCCGCTTCCGAGAATTCCTTCAATGCCCGCTCTGCGGCATCCTGTTCTGCCAGCTTCTTTGATTTTCCCTGTCCGGTTCCAATCAAGCTGTCATTCAGAAAAACCTCGATGTAGAAAATACGATCATGGGCCGGTCCTTCTTCCTTAACCAGCCGATACTCGATTGTTACATCTCCTTGTCGCTGCAGAACCTCCTGCAGCCTCGTTTTGTGATCCATCTCATGTGAAAAAGCACCTGCATCAATTTTAGGGAATATTACTTTTGATATAAACTCTCTAACAGCCTCTAGCTGTTGATCAAGATACAATGCGCCTAAAAATGCTTCGAATACATCACAAAGCAATGCCGGACGCTCCCGACCACTTGAGTTTTCTTCCCCTTTGCCCAAAAGAATATATTGGTCAAAATGACACTCTTTAGCAAACTTGGATAAGCTGTCTTCGCGAACAATTGCTGCGCGCATTTTTGTCAGCTTTCCCTCTGATAACTCCGGAAAATGACGGTATAGATACTGAGAAACCAATAACTCCAGTACCGCATCTCCAAGAAATTCCAATCGCTCATTATCAGATAGTTTCATATAGCGATGCTCATTCACATAGGATGAATGTGTAAAAGCTTGTTCCAATAAATTGACATCATGGAAAACAATGCCGTAACGTTCTTTCAGTTCACTTGTTAACTGATTGTCCATTCTCCACATTCCTTTAAATTTATTTGCAACCTTCTCTATTATACTTTTTTTGAAGGAAATTTGAAAGGTAGTCCTCTGATGTTATTAGAAAAGTAAAACAGACCAGGTAGCTTCTAAGCAATATAGGAACTTGACTCAATGGTGCCTTCCACCATTGAAGACAAGTTATCTTATTGTCGAAGAAGCTGGTCTGTGTAGCTAGACAATAGAAAAGCGAAACAAGTCGTCTAGCTCATGAGTGATATAGGAAACGAGCAACTTCTAATCAACACTTGTAGGAACCAGAAGCTTTGTATCGAGAATCGAAAAACAGTGTAGCGAAACTCATAGATAAAATTATCCTAAAGCTTACCAAAGAATGCCGGTATTGACTTGAAGCGAATCTATTCTATTGTTTTACACTAGTGGAAAACAAAAAAAGAAGCTGGGCGTCTCCCCAACCTCTTTTCTCAATTTTTAAACCTGAATAAGTGGCTAAACAACTACTGCTCTTCTCATTCCAAGCCCCCTCGTGCTTGTTCAGAGTTGAAATACAGCTGTTCCGCCTATCTTGTCCTATCAATTATAAGTTATTTACAATATAATCTACAGCGGCACCCACGGTTTCAATTTTCTCTGCATCTTCATCAGAAATCTCAGTTCCAAATTCATCTTCCAACTCTAAAACAAATTCCATCACACTGATTGAATCTGCATTTAAGTCATCTTTAATATTCAGTTGATCAGTTACATTCTCAGCATCAATATCAAAGTGATTTGAGATAATATTCGCTACTTTCTGTAAAACTTCTTCACGAGTCAACTGTCTTCACCTCCACTGCTTTAAAAAAACATTAATCATAGAAAGACTTAAGCGCTATGGTACATTTTACTCAGAAAATCGACGTTTGTCTACTTTTTTTTCAAATTTGTTACAGACCGGTTGCAATTCTTTTGCATTTTCCCAAATGAATTTTGCTATTTTTTCTTTAAACAAAAACAGGAAACTACAGCTATCACCCGTAATAAACGAGTGTTTTAGCCAACCTATTAAGCATCACTGCGTACTGTCACCGATGACCGATACAGCCTCATAGTTAGTTTCCTTCGTAATATTCTACCAATTGAGAAACGACATCTGTCATCAGCATGGTACGAATTTGACGAATTGTGTAGCGAACTGCGTCAGGACCAGTTGCACCATGTGTTTTTACAACAGGCGCTTTCAGTCCGAACAATACTGCACCACCATGTTTGGAATAATCCATTTCTGACTTCATTCCTCGCAAAGCATTCTTCAGCAGCATGGCGCCCATTTTCCCTTTCAATCCTTCATCGAGAATAGATGTTTTCAGCAGAGACATCATATTTAATGCTGTTCCTTCAATCGATTTCAGTACAGCATTTCCGGTAAAACCATCTGTTACAACAACATCCGCTGCACCATTCAATAAATCACGTGCCTCAATATTTCCGATAAAATTGATTGTTTTGTTCTCTGTTAAAAGCTCAAAGGCTTTCTTTGTCAGCTCGCTTCCCTTTGTCTCTTCCGTTCCGTTGTTTAACAAACCAACTCTTGGTTTACTCACACCACGAACACGGTTCGCATAAAAGGAGCCTAAAACCGCATACTGTACCAGATGTTCCGGTTTATTATCTGCGTTTGCACCTAAATCAAGCATATCGAAACCGCCATCCTTTTGCCCAATTACAGGCAACGTGGACATCAAGCCCGGGCGTTCGACATTTTTGATCCGACCTACAATAAATAAACCTGCTGCTAACAAAGCGCCCGTATTTCCAGCTGAAAAAATCGCATCGGCTTCTCCGGATTTTACTGCTTGTGCAGCCAGCACCATTGATGCGTCCTTTTTCCGTCGGATGGCTTTCACCGGTTCATCATCACTCGAAATTTTTTCATCCGTATGAATGATTTTAATATTGGTTTCATCGGTTACATATTCTCTGATTTCATTTTCTTTTCCATAAAGCAAAAACTCTATATCCGGAAAATCTTTTTTTGCCAGCATTACTCCTTCAACAATTGCTTTTGGTGCATTGTCTCCGCCCATGGCATCTACGGCGATTCTCATAAATGACTCCTCCTAATTCCTATATAAGAGATAGTCTCATACCTATCGTTATAAGCACTAACCAGTTCTCTTGTGTAGGATCTGTTCTCTATTTTCTATAGTCTCTCTACAGACCTATTCCTTTGCAGGACACAAAATTCACCTGCTATTGCAGGTTATTCATTCAAGCTATCTACACATTTCACAACAAATAGTATAGCATATTTTTTATCAATCAAAATACTGATGCTTTTCATTTTCCGGTTGAACTTCTTCGGCCAGTCCTTGATAATCCGGCAACAGCCACCAGTCTTTTTTCTTCCAAATAACCAAGGCTTCCTCTCTAGCCACTTCCAGAACATTGAAGTCTGTGACGATATCTCCGACGATAAATTCAGGCAACCCCGATTGTCGTGCGCCAAAAACCTCTCCCGGACCGCGAAGCTCCAAATCTTTTTCGCTCAAGACAAAGCCATTGTTCGTTTCCGTCATAATCTTCATCCGCTCAATACCCATCTCATTTTTCGGATTAGCCACTAAAATACAATACGACGCGTCTGAGCCTCGACCCACACGCCCACGAAGCTGGTGCAACTGAGCTAAACCAAAACGATCTGCATCCATAATCAGCATAATCGTGGCATTCGGTACATTGACCCCCACCTCAATAACTGTTGTAGAAACTAACAGCTGCAGCTGATTGTCTTTGAACTCCTGCATAATCTCGTCTTTTTCCTGATTCTTCATTTTTCCATGAAGCAGTCCAACTTGATAGTCCGGCGCAAAAAAGGCACTCATGTGTTCAAAAATTTCGGTGGCGTTCTTTACATCCAGCGCTTCTGATTCTTCAATCAACGGACAAATCACATAGGCTTGATGACCCGCTGCCAATTCTTTCGTCATCCATTCCAACACAGTGTCAATCTGAGGTGGTCGAATCCAGCGTGTTTCTATCGGGATACGCCCCGCCGGCATTTCATCGATAATCGATACATCCATTTCACCATAGGCAGTAATTGCCAGTGTTCGTGGAATTGGCGTAGCGGTCATGAAGAGCACATCCGGCTTCTGTCCTTTTTCCCTCAATATTTTCCGTTGGTTCACACCAAAACGATGCTGCTCATCGGTAATAACCAAGCCAAGATTTTTAAACACTACATCCTCTTGAATCAAGGCATGTGTACCAATAATCACATCAATTTCACCAGCGGCCAATTCAGCCAGAATTTCTCGACGGTCTTTCGCCCGTGTCGAGCCTGTTAACAGCGCCGTACGGACTTCCAAGGGGTCAAACAGCTGCTGCAAGCTTTCCATATGCTGCTGCGCCAATATCTCCGTAGGCACCATTAAGGCTCCTTGAAAACCAGCTGTCATTACCGCATATAGAGCAATTGCCGCCACCACGGTTTTCCCGCTACCAACATCTCCCTGCAGCAGACGCTGCATATGATGAGGATTCATCAAGTCACGACAAATTTCGTTGGTTACTTTTTTTTGCGCCTGTGTCAGTTCAAATGGCAGTTTTTTCGTAAATGCCTTTAATCTATTCACGTCATATTGAATGGCAATTCCATTTTTTTCAGCCTTTTCCTGTCTTTTCAGTCCCTGCATCTTCAACTGAAACAGCAAGAACTCTTCAAAGACCATTCGGCGTTTTGCTTGATGACTCTCCTCAGGCGTTCGTGGAAAATGCATGGCAACCATCGCTTCCCGTCGATCCATCAGGCGGTATTTCTCTATCAGCTCTAACGGCAGACTTTCTTCCACTAACTGACCGTATTCATCGAACCCTGTTCGTATCAGCTGTACCAAACTGCTTTGGCGTACTCGTTTGTTTACGTGATAGATTGGTGCGAACTCTTCGCCTTCATTTTTCGCAGCGAGAATCTTCATCCCATTCAGTGACTTTCTTTTCGCATCCCATTTCCCGTACACCGCGATTTCTTCAGAGAGGACGATTTTATCCTTTAAGTAAGGCTGATTGAAGAAGGACACATTAATCACTGCATGATCCTGCATCATTCGAAAAATCAATCGACTTTTCTTATAGCCGTATCGGCTGAGAACCGCTTCAGAAACAACTGTACCTTTCAGCGTGACCTTCTCCTGATCCTGAATCTCTTCGATGGCTTTTTCTTGTATATCTTCATAGCGAAAGGGGTAGTATGTCAGTAAATCCTTCACCGTACGTATCCCTAATTCGCTGAATGCTTCTGCACGCTTCGGTCCAACACCCGGAAGTACGTGCAAAGGGTCTGTCAGCTTCATTCATGTGCCTCCTCTCATTTTTCATTACTATGTATAAAACAAACGTCCTGTTTCTTAAGCTGCTTCTAAGCACAGCGGCTTTATTCTGATTCGTATCTTCTATAGAAAAGAGTCTGCACCAATATCCTTTCCAGAATATTGTTCAGACTCTTACTTCTATTGACGGAATAATCTATTTTAGCTAGATACGTTATTACTCAGCAGAAAATAGATATGGGTAGACAGGCTGATCGCCTTCATGAATTTCTGTTTCCAAATCTTCATGCTCCGCAGTCAATGCTTCTGCCAGTTTTTCTGCTTCTGCTACTTTCCCGCCTTCGCCGACGATAATCGTCACGATTTCTGTATCTTCATCCACCATGCGATTCAATGTGTCCAGAGAAGCTTTGAACATATCTGGTTCTGAAATGACAATTTTCCCATCAACCATTCCCAGATAATCATCTTTCTTGATTTCTACATTATCAATCGTTGTATCGCGAACAGCTGTTGTTACTTGTCCGCTGACAACACTTTCCAACATAGTTGTCATGCTGTCTTTGTTTTCTTCCAGTGTTTGCTGATCGTTGAAGGCCAACATCGCTGTCATCCCTTGTGAGATTGTCTTCGATGGTACTACTGCAACTGGTAAGTCAGCGACCTCGGCTGCCTGATCGGCTGCCATAAAGATATTTTTATTATTCGGAAGGATAATGACCTTATCTGCATTTACTTCTTTGATTGCTTTTAGGATATCCTCTGTACTTGGGTTCATTGTCTGTCCACCGCTAATAATATAGCTTGCTCCAAGACTTCTGAACAGCTCCTGAACGCCTTTACCCGCAGCAATCGCAATAACTGCATAAGGAACACGTTCTTTCTTCACAGGTGCAGGAGCTTGCTGGTCATGCTCAAGAATCGTTTCATGCTGTAAACGCATGTTATCAACTTTTATTTTTACTAATGAACCAAACTTCTGGCCGTAATTCATCACTTCGCCGGGATGTTCTGTATGCACGTGTACTTTGATGATTTCATCATCATTAACAACTAGCAGTGAGTCGCCCAGTCCATCCAGATAGTTTCTAAAGGTTTCGTAGTCAAAGTTGCTGTCTACTGTAGGACCTTCACCAATCTGAACCATAATTTCTGTACAGTAACCAAAATGAATGTCTTCAGTGGCCATTTGCCCTTGAACACTACGATGATGCTCAGCATTCACCATTTCATCCATTTCAGCTGGAGATGGTTCATAGACTTCATCTGGATTGTAATTACCAGATAGAACATCCAAAAACCCTTCATAAATGAATAGAAGACCTTGACCGCCGCTATCAACAACGCCGACTTCTTTCAGTACAGGTAATAGATCCGGTGTTTTAGCAAGCGCACGCTTAGCACCCTTGACCACTGCCTCCATTACTTCAACACAGTCGTCGGTTTCTTTTGCCTTACGCTCACCAGTACGAGCCGCTTCACGAGAAACGGTTAAAATCGTTCCTTCTACTGGCTTCATTACCGCTTTATACGCAGTCTCCACACCATGTGTAAAGGCTGCTGCCAAATCCTGCGCATTCAATGTTGTCACATCGAGAATCTGTTTTGAAAAACCACGGAACAACTGAGATAAGATAACGCCGGAATTTCCCCGAGCGCCCATCAACAGACCTTTAGATAAAGCTGTTGCAAGCTCTCCAACTTTTTCAGAAGCTGAATCAGCAACTGCTTTCGCTCCGCTGGTCATTGATAGATTCATATTCGTTCCTGTATCGCCATCCGGCACAGGGAAAACATTTAATGAGTTGACATATTCTGCATTTACGTGCAGACGTGACGCACCTGCCTGTACCATTTCCTGGAACTGACTTGCGCTGATTTCTGTTACATTCACCTAAGATATCCTCCTTTAGATCACTGCTAGTCCATTCAGAGCCCTGCTCCTTTTCTAACAGCAGGCTGCTCTAGTCAGGCAGCACACGAACACCCTGTACAAATACATTGACAGAGTTTGCAGTAACGCCCAATAATGTTTCAAGGTTGTACATCACCTTTTCCTGTACATTACGGGAAACTTCAGAAATTTTCGTACCGTAGCTGACAATTGTATACACATCTACAGCTACACCATTTTCTTCTTGGCGTACGACAACTCCTTTAGAGTAGTTCTCTCTACGTAAAATCTCATTCAGATTATCTTTAATTTGATTTTTACTAGCCATTCCGACGATTCCATAAATATCCGTCGCAGCGCCGCCGACTACAGTGGCAATAACTTCATTGGTAATCTCAATGGTACCTGCTGAGGTTTTGATTTTTACAGCCATTGATGAAAGCCTCCTTAAAGAGCATACTTGCCCTATTTTCTTCCTTAACATTCTAACATAGCTGAGGATTAATGAAAAGAAAGGAAATCATCGATCCCAGACAAATAAATAAAAATTTTACTTATGCTTATCTATGTATTTTGCAGTTCTTTGTTATTTCAAATTACAATGTATTAAAAACATTACTAATCAAGTCTTAACAATTCTACTCCCTCGGATTGTTAAGCATCTTTTGTTTCCTAAAATATATGCAGTATATCTTGTTCCGAAGTAAATGCAGTTGGAATCACTTTTTCTAAATTTTCTATCCTACTTCTCATATATTCTTTATCTTCCCCATGAAGATTCGATATAGCCCATTCTTTTAATAAACCTAATTCCTTTAAAACAACATCTAGTTTAGTTTTGTTAAATTCTGCTCCATCTTGTATATACTTAATATCTAATTCTGCTATAGCCTTCTCCCAGAACTTTTCATAAAAAGATTCAGAAGAGATGTTCTCACTCAATATCACTTTGGAATTTTCGTTGTAAATATCGCCATCATATTTAAATAGCCCTACTGACATTATTTCTTACCTCCATACAAGGAATCATTTTGATAGAAAGTTCTTTAAGAAGTTGTAGAAAAGTATCTAAATTACTTTCTCCTAAATATTTCATGATATATCCCCTCTTGTTAGCAGCAGAAAGCACTTTACAGGTCGATTTCATCTTTAATCTTTTTTTACGGTGGATATCCTGTCGATATTTATTGTAGCGGTTAAATTTCTGGATAATAAATGTGGGTAGTTATTGGCAACTTGATTAGTGAGTTGACGCTTACTAGTCAAGACTTTATAAAATCCCTTTTTATTTTTTAAGTTATGCTTATCTCAAAAAGGTTATACCATAAATAAATTAGAAGTCTTCATAAGGAAACTCTTCTAACCCAATTGCTTCAATACTTTCACAATAAAAGTTTATATAATTATATCCATCATTTTCTCCATAACCACTGTCATCATGAACATGATATCTTTTTTCGCTTGGCCAATCCATAGGTTCATTCTTCATATCTTTTATTATTAATCTGTCATAAATATCAATATTAGTAACCTCTTTTAGTGATAATTCACTTACATTATTAAACTTAAATTTCGATAACATCACTTGAGGCTTTTTTGAAAATTTAGTTTTTAAATCTAAAAGTAATACTGAACGTTTTTCATTAAAAATATTTTCCTCGATATTATATTCTATTTTCATAATATCACTAAAATGAAATGGATTATCTGAACCTATTTCATCTAAAATCACATCACTATTTCCAATATATTCAAACATTTTTTTCCTCCTAACTTACTTATCAAAATCAAATGTAATACTATTTGTTCCTTGATCAATTTTCCCTTGCCTTAATACCCCATCACTATCCAAGAAATATTTATACTCAATATAATCTCTACCTCTATTAGACCAGATATACTCATGAATATGTGGATCAGTATGATGGGTCTTATTCCCATGATGTGAAAAGTCTATTCTTTGTACTTGCTTTCCTCTATAATCATAAAATATAATAGATTTTTCTATTTCTCCACTTGAACCAAGTCTTTCAAATTCCACTTTACTGTTAGGTGGTCCACTCATAGGCGTGTAATTATTTTTATAATATTCATCTGGTAGAAATATTTCTGTTGCAAAATCGTTTACTTGTTTTTCAGTTCCACCCCCACTAGCCTTCTCAATCCTCGCCACATCATCAAAATAGCCAGCTTTGCTTAAGATATATAGGTCATCAGCGGTCAGGCTTGCCCCTTTTAACAGCTTATCTCCTGCGCGTAGACTTTGAACCCCATCCGCCAATTTTGATATCGGTAATAAAAATAGCATCGTCCATAGTCCGGCTTCCAAACGACTGGCCTTATCCCCTGTGACAGGGTCTTTTCCAGTGAATAGGCGATAGACATCGTAGACATTGTATATTTCCCCGCCCATATGAAGGGTAGAAATGCCCAGCGCCTTCGTTCCTTCCAAGGACGTAGCGTACATTAGATTTTCGGAAGCGACTTTACTATACTTCCCGTCGATATACACCTTATATAACATCACGCCATGCTTCGCTGCTTCCGGATTCTCTAACACAATCTCGACTCTCTGTGCCGGGCAGGAGTCATTATACTCACTTAATTTCTTGTACCATTCTTTTTCTGTACAGTCATCTAGTGTATACATGCCTGTTTGTGCATTGAACTGTCTTGATTTTCCTAAATCATCCATTGCAGAAGCAATTTGTTCCCCAACAGCAACGACTTCAGAAAAATCAGCTGCATGCGCTTCTTCAAATGTCTGATACTTCTCCAACAGGTCTACTTTTTTCTGCTCTTTATTGATTTGATAGTCCTTAAATGATACACCATAACCACCGACAATTTCAAAAACAATATTTCCTGCGATTTTTAAAAGTAAATCTTGCTTCTCCTGTTGCAATCGGCTGATTTTACTCTCCAACTCAATCAGTTCGTCGGTGTCCAATACTTTAGAGGTCTCACCAACTTCTGCCTCAAAGCTGTTCAAAAACAGGATATAGGCCTCGCCAAAGTCAGAATGATAGTTGTGCAGGGCTTTGGAAACAACCGTGTAGGGCGACATCGCCTCCTTCACAGAAGTCCATCCCGGACCTGTCAATTCCGCCGAGCTCTTAAACTCATTGATTGTTCCTTCTACTGTCGAAAAATTGCTTAAACAGGTTAGCCTCGCACTTTGCGAGGAGGTATGAGCCCCTTGCACTTCGGAATAACTAAATTTCGTCATCTGCCGCCTCCTGTTTCTTGGCGTTATAATAAGCATCTGTCAGCTCTTCTTCTGTCGTACCAAAGCCTTTCTCCTTTGCTTCAAAGGTATCGTCTATTGCCACGAACTGTCGCTGGATGTCTCGTGCTTCGTCATCGAAAGTTGTCAACTGTCCTTGGGCATGATTAGCTGAAACGGTTCCTTGGCTGAGATAGGCAACTTCCTCCAATAACGATTGTTCTTCTCGTTGAAGATATGCCCATTGTTCTTTGGCTTCCTCCCAAAAAATCTTCTTTTTCTGCAGCTGGTCACGTTCCTCTTCCAACTCTTGAAGTGCCTTGGAATAAAGAGAGCTCTTGTTATCTCCCATTCTCAATCACCTGCTTTGCCATTTGATCCGCCTTTTCGTAAGCGTCACTGGCTGAAAGAATATTTTTAGCATCTGCCTTCAAGCTCGCTTCAAATGTCGCCATCAACTCTCCGGTTTGAGCCAGAATCGTGTTGATGTCTCCTATCGCTATACCATCAGATACTGAAATACTTGTTCCGCTATTAGAATACGGCGACATTGTCGGAACAGTTAACCCGCTGGCGAATGTAATCGCTTGTTGCGCATTGTTTTTTGTTTCACTCATGAATAACCTCCTAAAAACAACCTTTTACTAACATTTTATCAGTTATATCTAAGCAAAAACATTGTATAATTTTTCAATATATCAAATAAAAAATAAATTTTTACGTTAATTCCTGATAAGATGAAAGCTTGTATCTAAAATCCCTGAGCTATTTTGCCTTTGTCTCTGTGTTCTTATCTATTGAACAAATTTCTATGTACATTCAAAAATTTCTTGCCAAACACGGGCAAATATGATAAATTAATCTGGTATGAGCAGAAGACTATCGCTCCAAGATCAAAGCAAAGGAGGAAATAAACAATGGCAAAAGTATGTTACTTTACTGGTCGTAAAACTAGCAGCGGAAACAATCGTTCTCACGCTATGAACGCAACAAAACGTACTGTTAAACCTAATCTACAAAAAGTTCGTGTTTTAATAGATGGTAAACCTAAAAAAGTTTGGGTGTCAACTCGTGCTTTGAAATCTGGTAAGATTGAGCGTGTTTAATAGACAATAATTCAAAACCTGTTTCCTTATAGGAAACAGGTTTTTTTGTATGAAAATGAAGTTGGAGCCAATAGCTGACTTCCTTTTTCAAAAATAATCATACTTCTAAAGCTTCCGTTTTACTCTGCTCCTCGAAACACAGCTGTTCCTTTCTCCCACCATCCAACCTTCTTCAAGGTAAAGCAAAAAAAGCTTATACAGCAGACAGCTTGCTTTTCTATCTCTAGCAAAAGCGTACTGCCTACTGTATAAACCAGTTATCAAGAAGCCGGTGTATTGGTAACCGTCCAATTAATGGTAGTTTTATATACCTGATTCGGCTTGGCTGTTCCTCCGTTAACCTTAAGACTTACCGCTTCTGCATCCCAAACCTTTGTTGAGATTAGCTTGCCGGCAGCTGAATCATTCTGAGCAGCAAAAACAACTTTCTCTGTCGTCGTAAGCTCGATGGCCCCTGTCTTTAAGCTGCCATCTGCTACGGGTGCCGCTCCTGTATGAGTGTTATACATTTTCCCTTCCGGTAACAGGATATATCCACCTGTCAATGTCGAGCTGCCTGAAGAAAATTCCGTCGTCATTTTTGCGTTCAATGACCAGCCATCTGCGGTCATTCGGTCATCAGAGACCTGAACCCATTGTTTATCCAACTCTTCATCGTCTGCATTTTTCGGCTTTTTTGCCTGATATACTTGATCCTGAACTGCCGCTTTAGCTGTGCCAAAGCTGAAAACCTCCGGAATATAATCCAGTCGTAACAGTCCTGTATTTCCAGTTCCATTATTTTCCGCCCCATTTGGTGGTTGGCTTCCTTCTTTTGGATTTTCCGGATCAACAGGCTCAGTTGGACCTTCATCGACAATTCTCACAGAAATAATCACCTCAAGATCCTGCGTGAGCTCCGGAACAGCAGATTTAGGTACCTGCAGCTTTACCGGATAAATGCCGTTTGTTGCACTAGGCGTCAATCCACCCAAATCAGCAACAATTATCTCATCGGTCAAATCAACTAATTTTCCTTGGGCAAGTCGTTGCGCTTTAGGTTCACTGACCAGTATCACATAATTCTTCAAACGAGTTTCAGTAAGGTGCTCAATTTCTGAAGTGTACAATGCAATATCTGCTCCTGAAATGGCTTCACTTGCCCCATGAACCTTTAGGCTCGCCGTAATTTCTCGAACATTCTGCGCATCATCTTTAAGAAGTATAACAACAGAATATTCTCCAACAGCTCCCATGTACCCATCAACTACATCAGGATTCCGGTATTCATAGGTGAACCCGGTGTTTGCCGGATTGCTGTCTTGAGGATTGGATACATATAGGTTCGCTGCAGGACGACCCTCATTGACAACTGCGTGGACAAGAGTTCCTGTACCGTTTGGTGCTGTTTCGTCAGCAACGGTTTGTTCTACCGCAGCATCCTTCCCATTCAGAAAGGCGTATGCCTTTAATTTACTCGCTGCCGTAAAATACTTCCCTGCAGGTAGAGTAAAGCTGAAATCACCGTTACCATCCGCTTTTGTTGTAAAATTTGCGGTCAAATCAGGATCCGTTTCATCTGGATTGGTTACCGGACTGGGCTCTTGGTTCAATGCCGGATCAATTGCCGGATTCTCTGTTGAAAGATAAGGTGTATCAGATAGTCGAATAACTGCATTCGGACTCGCTGTCCCGCTGACTGTTCTGGAACCGGCAGCCGCTTGGTCGTCCGTTGCAACAGAATCCAAGGCTAACTCGACATCTGGAATGTATTCGAAAAGAATACGTTGAACATCCTGAGTTGTAAATTTTGCTTTAAAGTCTGTTACGGCAGCTTGTGTTAGTGAGGAAACCTCGCTAATTGTTGGTGTAACGGTACTATACTTGATTTTCAACCCAAATATCGGTGTCCAGCTTTCTGTAGGCACCTCACTCAAATTATCCCTTGTCCACATTTTAACTGTCTGTACATCAATATCCAGCAGACCGGCAGTACCCGCCATATAAATCAGCCCATTGCCTGTTCCTGACGCAATCTGACCGGTCCGTTGTAAATTGACCATTTCCGCATCTTCAAACTGGAAAACCGAGCGTTGGTCAGTAAAATGAACAAGGTAATTTGATAAACTGCTGCTGTCACTTACCACATTAAAAGTCCCTTTTTTATGCACAACAAAGGTAGAAACTCCATACCCATAAATAACCGAAGAGGTAGAAGCACCCATCCCTGTACATTGAATATCTAAAACACCTCCGGGATTCACACTCAGCTCAGCACCATTAAGATAAACAATAGCGGCTGCGCCTGTATGCCCTTCGGAACGGATATTCAGCTGGGCATGATCGCCAATCTCAACTTTAGAGGCATTTGAAGTGAGATTCAGACTGATTTCATTCGGTCTTCCGGCTGGCGTATTCAAATTTAAAACCGCATTCTCCTTGAGCTCTACATTTCCCGAAGCAATATACAGGATATCACCATATGCTTCACCACTGGTTGCACTTGCCGGAGCATTCAGAGTCATAACGGCTCCTTTCTCAAGTACCAGTGAACCATTATTTTCGAGGTAAACATTTCCGGAATTCAGTGTTGTCCCCGTAAAGGATGCCTGTGGACGTAATGTCAAATTGCTGATACTCAAGTTACACTGATTGACATTATTGATTGCCCAATTTGTTCGAAAAGCGCTAGTGTAAGGAGATTCCTGACGGGTAACTACATTGCCCTCCATAAACACCTGGCCATAGGCTGAATGCAGCATTTGATTGCCAATGTCTGTCAAATCCTTATAGGTCAGTATAGAGTTTGTTTCATTAGTAGTCGTCAACCATTCGTAGGTCATGAAGCCATACCAGTTGCCGTGATACATCGTCAGGTTATCCCAGGTCAAATCCCAATGACTGGCTGAATTGACAGAAGCATCATAAAATCGAAGCGTGATAGCACCAAAATCGATGGTATGGCCGTTCCCCTCAATCACAACAGCTCGAGAGGTACTCGGCGCAATGAAATTTACGAAAAGCGCACCGCCGCTTGTGTTCGTGTTACTCCCTGTTGCAATCCCCGAAAACGAGCTGGGGGTCGGATCATCCGGTACAGCAAAGCTTTGTGTAACGCTAATTGTCGTCACAGAGGTATCTGCCAACGCCAGAATCAACTCTTCCCAGCTGCTGACATCCGCTACACTTGCAGGTGCGAGCTGTGAAATATCTGTTTCCGTATCTGTTGCTTCTGCAAAGCTTGTTTCGGCTGCGTCCTCCACAACAGCCTGCGCTTCCTCTTCCGTTCCCAAGGGTTTATCTTTATCTACACTTTCTGTTGGTTGCCCTTGAGGAATTTGAGGGCTGGTCAATCGAACGGCTGTAGAGAAGAACACTGTACCATGCTGTATTTTTTTTGCACTCAGAAAAATATCTGAAGACTGTTCAGCAGCAATCCTCAATTGAAAAACTGCGCGTATTTCACCCTTATCAAAAGTGAAAACTACCTGTCTTTTTTCTGCATCATAATCAACTTTCCCAGTTGACTGCTCTTCATCAAAGCGAGTAAAAGAAACATAATCCGGCAAGTCTAACGTGTACTCCGCCTGATTTTCTTCTTGTTTTTCGGAAGGCAAATCTGAAAGCGTCAACCAAACCAAGCGATCATTTCCTACCGTCGTATCACTGCTCCCCTCTGCGGTCTTCAGCTCAAATCCAACAGAAGCTTCTTGAGCCTCTGCTGAGAGTATCTGAAAAGGCTGTAGTGACAGTAGCAGTAAAAAACTCAAAATCGCTATAAAAAGCTGTTTCATTCGATTTCTCATTCAGCTTCACCTCCTACTTTTGCTGACTTCCGATAGCTTCGAATAGCCAAGAAAAGAAAAACGGCAGAAAGAACATTTAGCAGCCCGATGATACTCAGACTCGTATTTATTATCTCGCCGGCTTTCAGAAAACTACCTGAAGGCTTCTCATCTGATGGTACAACCGTTCCGCTGCCTTGAGGTCCTTCTTCACCGGGAGAAGGCTTTGGCACATCTCCCCAACCGTCAAAGGTAATGGCACTTCGGCTTCCCGTACTCGCTTCAGTAATTACTTTATTATTTGGAATGAAAAAGCTGATACAGACCATAGATAGAAGGAGAAGAAACCTGATACTGTGTTTCATAAGCGATACCCTCCTACTTGTATTCTTATGCTGTATCTTAAAAATCAATGGTTTTTAAGATTATTTCTTACGTTTTTTTGATTTTTTCTTCCTTTTCTTCTGTTCCTGCCTAAGCATCTTCCGCTTCATCAAGATATAAATAAGCAGTAAAACCAAAATGAATAATACAGCACCTCCCAGAATCAGCAGCCATAAGTTATCTGCTTCCGCCTCCGGATCATTGATTGCTTCCTCATTATGCTTCCGCGCTTCATCGGCTGTTACAGTGAAGTCCTCGGTCCATTCCCAAGTCTGAGTGTCCCATTTGGAATCCTCGGTTAGTACCTTGAGCTTCATTGTATAATCACCGGCTTTCATAGCCTCTTGACCTAAGAAGACAGGAAAAGCAAACTGAGAATTGGGTGCCATAATTAAGCCTTCACTGGTATTCTCATAGAGCACCTCATAGCTGCCCTTTTTAAAAACCTGCGCCTCGACAGTCAGCTCTGACAGAATGGCAGGGCGATCATTTTGCAGCTGAGCAAAATAGGCTTTCTTGTAGTTGTTCAGCCCTTTGGTTATTCCTGTCAGATTCAGATTCGGCTCAGCTATCTCCTGATTAACCGTCAGCTTAACGGCTAACGCATAGCTGTACTTATTGTTAATCTGAATGCCGCTGCCTTCCTCCTGTTCTTGCTCCTGCCCTTCCTTTTCAAAATACCATGAGCCTAAAATCACTCCGTCTTCAGCGGTCTCCGGCACTTCAATCATTGCTTTGATGATTTTTTCGCCATTCGCCGGAATTTCCGTCTTAATATCAGAAGCTTGAATCTCTGCAAGCTCATTAAATTTATACTTCAGCGAACGATCATATTCTTCTGCTTGAGAGGTATAGGATATTTCCCCGTTGTCGTTTGTATAAGCTGCAAAAAGTTCTGATTTTACGCTGATTGTCTCAGATGATGTGTTGATAATCCGCGCTTCTATCGTTCGTGTATCTCCCGGCTTGACCGCTAAATCATAAAAGGGGCTTGATGAATCAACCTCCCCCTCCGGGCTGATTTTTTGAACACTATAAGCAATTTCCTGCTGGCCGGACTCTTCTGTGTATCCCTTGACACCTATAAAAGTTGCTGCTGCAGTCAAGCATAGCATAAGCATAAAAAGCACTGTTTTTTTCTTCATTTTCAATCACTGCCCCTATTTATCTTGTTGTTGTTGCAGCAAGCGTCCAATTGATTGTTGCTGTATAATCGCCCACCTTCGCTGTCATTGCAGGAACCTTCAACTGAACGTCTGCTCCTGCCCAATACTTGGTGGAGGTCAGCTTTCCGATAGTTGCACCATTACTTGCTGTGGAAAACATCGTATACGAAGTATCCGCAACCATTTCAACAGCAGTCGTCACCAAGCCATTGGGCGTCCCGCCTTGTGTCAGCTCGTTCTTAACCGTTCCTGCTGGAAATATTAAGGTTGACCCCGTCAAAACGAGGGTGTTCCCTTGAGTATGAAACTCATTACGCTCAGCAGTCAAAGTCCAACCATTCCTATCTGTTCGCTTATCTGTGACTTGCAGGTACTGAACATTCGTTGTTGCCTCTGCAGAATAAGTCTGTTCCTTTACGGCTACTTTCGCTTGACCAAAATCAAAGACTGTTGGTACAACATCCAGTGATAGCGGTCCCTCGCTCCCGGTTGCCTGATTATCTGTATCTCCGACCGGTCCGGTCTTAGACGGGTCTGCTGGGTCTTTCGGCGCTGTCGGGTCTCGATCCTCTGTAAATGAAATGTCGCTGTTTGTCCGATCCACCGCTGCCGCTTGAAGCGGCAGCAGACAGGTCACACTCAATGAAGCAAGCGACAGACAGCTGATAATGAGTTTTCTCATTTCAACCACTCCGATCCTTATGAATGAACAACTGCGGTTAATGTCCATGTCAACGTATTCGTATAATCTCCGGCTTTGGCTGTGTCCGCAGGAATCATTAGTTTCACTTGTTCAGGTGTCCAGACACTGGTTGACTGTCCTTTCCCTACTGTTGGGGATGCGTCATCCTTCGTGGTCGCAAACACAGTTTTATCGGTATTGGTAATATCAACAGCGGTCGTTGTTAATCTTGTATCCACATCGGTCGGTGTCGCATTCAGACTGTTACGAGCTGTTCCTACCGGTAACGAAATCGTTGCCCCTGTTAATGTATGTGACAGATTTTTCAGGTAGTCATCTTGTTTTACCGTCAATGACCAGCCGTAGGTGCCGCTATCACGATTGTCACTAATTTGAATATATTGACGGACATGATCAACTGCTTGCTTTTGTCCATCATACGTATGTGCTGTCGAATACATTTTTTGTGTGCCAAACTCCAAGCTGGTCGGTACTACATCTATCGATAGAGGACCCGCATTTCCCGTTCCCGGATTATACGGATCAGGCGGTGTCATTTCTTTACTTGGATCTTCCGGATCTACCGGCCCTGTCGGATCATCATTTTCCTCTAATTCGATATGTCCCGGTGTCGTTGCGGTATCAATTGCTGCTGCGGTTAAAGGGCTCATTACACCAAGAGTCATGCAGCCAATAATTGAAGCGAATAAAATTAGATTACTTTTTTTCATCATATTTTCCTCCTAATGGTTTGTTGCTTTCCTTCACTAAAGAAAAACCGATTCACCTCCTGTAACTAGTTTGTTGGCAGCTTGGAAAACAACGAGTCAATTACAATTGCTGCTATTAAAACTCTCTAACTGCTAGAGAATTTTTCCACAAAAAAGATAAAAGCAAGAACTTGGAATTTCTCAATATAAAAATGAGGACTTTGTTCTTTCGATTTAAATACACATAATTCCTTTAGAAAAAGCCTCTCCAACACTCAACATGCCACCGTTTGCCTCCATAGGTCAATCATCACTTTTTTTATTTTTTTTCGTATAATTAGAGTTGAAAGGAAAAGGGTTTTCTCTGTATCTCACCTAAATTCTACAATATCAATTCCATAAAAAAAGTATACTTTCGCAATAACATTCGTTTTGTTTGTGATTTTTCTTATTTTTATATCGTTTACATTTCTTTTTGTCCAGCAACCCGTTAGGAGGGAATCATGATTACCATCTACCTGTTTAATCAAACACTCGACTTTTTGATTTATACCAAAAAAATAATCCTTAAGCTTGGAAAAAACCGATTCACTGTCTCCCTTTTTCAGGAACCGCTAGCATTGACAGAATCCATCACTACTAAAGGAAACGTCTATCTCATAGATGTAAAATTCAACGACTCTTTCTCAGATATTCTTACCTTGTTAAAGCAAATCAGACAGAGTGATCCTATCGGAAAGATTATTTGCTTTGTCCCGAATGAATCATTTGCCCTCGCCCTTCTGAATGCCCATGTTGAGCCCTTCTCCTACTTCTGCAAAAATAAGCACATTTCCGACAAGCTGTTTGAGCGTTACCTTTTAGAGATGATAGAGGCCGCTATTGCTGCTATTGAGCAAAATTATGTAAAGGACTATATTCATTTCCAAGATAGTCTCATAAAAAAAAGAGTAGAACGTTCGAAGATTATGTACGTGGAAAATTTTTCCAGAGAAAAAAAATTAAAGTAGTCACAACAGAAGAATCCTTTTTTGTTAATACGTATCTAGGCTCGGTTAGAGCGCAGTTTGATAAAAATACCTTTTTCGTTGATGCTCAGTCACTGATTATCAACCTGACCCTACTCCATGAAATCCAATTTGACACTTCTCATGTGAAATTCAACAACAACTCGCTGCTTTCCCTCTCTCCCTATCTGCTAAAAAAAGTGAACAAAGCCGTCGTTAGCGGTGTATATTAAAAAAACAAGAAGCGAAGTAGCCTAACCTTCGCTTCCTGTTTCTTCATTTATGATTGTTTAAACGACAGCAGCATTACGAAAGCGATTCTTCATTATCACTTTCCGCTGTCGAGGACCGCTCGGACACAAAAAGACCAATGGTTGTCAACAACGTTCCTAAAGCGATAATCGGGGTAAATGCTTCTCCGAGAAATAGAGCCGATGTAACCACCGTAATCGCCGGTACTGCATAAATATAGACGCTCGCCTGAACTGCTCCCAGTTTGCTCACACTGTAGTTCCAAGTAACAAAACAAATTGCCGAAGCGACAGCACCTAGAAATAAAAGATTGAGGATGCTAGTCGTCGTCAGCTCTTCAAAGCGAATGGTTGGCGTCCCTGTAACAAAGAGGACAGGAAGCATAAACAGCAGTCCATAGAAAAAGGTACGACGTGTCGCCAACAAAATATTGTGCCCAAAGCTGCTGATTTTTTTCGTCACTAATGAATAGGCTGCCCAGACTACAGCTGCTAAAACACTTAATAAATCGCCAAGAGGATGAATTTCTAAAGCTGCAAGGCTGTTTAAGCTAATCAAAATAATCCCTGACAAAGAAACCAAAAAGCCGATATAGAACCACCGATTCACCTGCTTACCCGAAGTGAATAGTTTAGCCAACAAAACGGTAAAGAACGGCGCGACAGAAACGATGATGCCTACATTAGAGGCATGGGTTAGTGTCAATGCCAGATTCTCAAGAAAATAGTACAAGACAATACCCAACAGCCCCGCCAGCGCAAAATATACCTCCTCTTTTTTTTCAGTGATTTTCAACCACTTAGGCGAAACAAGCCATAATAGAAAATAGCCTAATAAAAACCGAATAAACAAAATTTGAAAAGGCGTAAAGTCATTCAATAAAATTTTTGTAGAAATAAAGGTCATGCCCCAAATTCCAACAGTAAATAATGCCGAAAGATGCCCATATAATTTACGATTCCCCATGTTTTTCACCTAATCCCTCCCACATAAAGCTGTTCATGTATTGCTTTGGCGTCACACCAATCAATTGTTTAAAGTATCTGGAAAAATGGCTCTGGTCAGAAAAGCCACAAGCACCTGCTGCTTCAAGAGGTGTCAATCCCTGTTCCAGAAATTTTCTCCCGGCACCAATTCGAACGGTCGTCAAATACTGATGCGGCGTAACATGCTTCTCCTTGGTAAAGTGACGAATCAGCGTAAAGGGGGAAAGTCCTGTCTGTTTACTCAACACCTCAAGTGTCACCTGTTCGGTAAAATGTTCTTCGATATAAGTACAGGCTACCCGGATTCCCTGTGATACTTCCTTTTCCACCTGTCGAGGCGCCGTATAATTTTCCAATATATGAGTCAAGAATTGCTCTAAAAGCTCTTGTTTTTCCCGACCTGTATCTCCTGACAGCATGAAGGTGTGGACATTTTTCAGCTGCGAATGTTCTTCAGCATGTACCACAACATTCTGTGTGAACTCCGGTACAAAGGCAGTTCCCGTCAACGTCTCAGTAAGCTCCCTCATTCGTTCAGGCGTGATGTGGATACTTCGATAATCCAACGGCTCTACTCCTATCTGTTCACAATAATGGTTGTCATAAGGATTAAGCAACAATAAATCGCCAACATTGATGATGTATTCTTTCTGCTTACAAGAAAGAAAGCGGCGCCCTCGCTCAATAAAGCCCAGCACATAGAAATCATGAAAATGATTCGGAAATTTCTGTTTTACTCCTTCAAAGCGGTAGGCTTCAATTAACAGCTCTGAATCAAAGACTACGGTTCTCTTTTCCAAGCGGCTCCCCTCCTTTTTCCTTCCATTATACCGAACACAGCAAAAAAATATTGAACAAAATTGACAATTCAGAATATTCTACCTTCGTTAGGCAGCAAAAAAGCCGATTGCTTCACTGATAGGAAACAACCGACTTCTACTAAATTTCTATCATCTACTCGTCTTTGCTCTGAATGACGGCAATCATTCCCGAGGTGAATGAAAAAGCCGCTGTATCACCGACAAACTCATTGCTTGCATACGAGGTGGGAACAGAAACCTGCTGTTGGGTTAGCAGATATTTGCTCTCCTTAAGCGTTAGACTTTCTACAGGTGTCAAGCAGCAGTAAGCTAAATACTTCTTGTCCGCTTCTCTTATGACTGTATAGTCTCCCGGCAGGTAATAACTGATGGTGTTCTGCTGATCCTTTAAAACAATCTGTCGAACAAAGGTCTGAAATCGTTCCTCCATCGGCAGCCAGAGATTAGCCAGAAAATGGTCCAAGCGACCGCCTGTTGCGCCAATAACTGTAACCATTGCCTCAGGGAAGCATCTCAGCGCTTCCTCCAGCGCCAGTTGTGTATCTGTATCATCTTTTTCAGCAGGAGAGGTGTGGATACGCTTTGCCTTTGCTTCAACAAGCACTCGTTCCTCTTTTGATAAAGAATCAAAATCGCCGACTGCAATATCCAACGGTTGACCTTCCTTTAAAAGCAAGAGTCCGCCTCGATCAACACCAACAAAAATATCATACTCAGAAAAATCAAGCTGAGGCCAGGTCTTTCGAGAGCCGCCTGCAACTAATAAGATATTCACTGGCCTAACACGGCTCTCAATGCATCAATGCGTTCCTTTGGATCTTCTGAATTATAAATGTAAGAGCCTGCCACAAAGACATCCGCTCCGGCTTCTTTACATTTCGCAGCTGTCTCAGGCACGATGCCGCCATCTACTTCAATTTCATACGTATAGCCCTTTTCTTCACGGAGCGTCTTAAGCTGAGCAATTTTCTCAAGCTGGCTTTCAATAAAGCTTTGTCCGCCAAAACCTGGGTTAACGGTCATAATCAATACTAAATCAGCCAAATCCAATACTTCTTCAATAGCAGCAAGAGGCGTGCCTGGGTTAATTACTACGCCCGCTTTTACGCCTGCAGCCTTAATCATCTGCATTGCCCGATGAATATGAGGAGTCGCTTCCTGATGAACAGTAATGATATCTGCTCCGGCTTTCGCAAAAGCCTCAATAAAGTTCTCCGGCTGTTCAATCATCAAGTGAACATCTAACGGCAGCTTCGTTACCGGACGAATTGCTGAAACAATGTTTGGGCCTAATGTAATATTCGGTACAAACTGTCCGTCCATCACATCTACGTGGATGTAGTCCGCACCCAGCTTTTCTACAAGTTGAATATCTCTTGCCAAGTTAGCAAAATCTGCACTTAAAATCGATGGAGCAATTTTCATAAATTCTTCCTCCTATATTTTCAAGGAGACTGTTAGCCAGTTTCTCCCTTTTATTCTATGAATACCTATTTCTTTTTCTTGTACACAGGTCTGCGGTCTTCGATTTCCGCCAAAAACTGTAAATAATTATTGTACCTGACCTGAGCGATTTCGCCCGCTTCTACTCGCTTCTTCACTTCACAGCCAGGTTCCTTGCTATGCATACATTCTCTAAACTTACACAGGTGTGCCGCTTCAACAAACTCCGGAAACTGCTTTGGCAGCTCCACAGCTTCCATCTCCAAAAATTCGATGGAGCTGAAGCCTGGCGTATCAGCAACCAGTCCGTCATATAATGGAATCAGCTCCACATGACGTGTCGTGTGCTTCCCTCGTCCAAGAGACTCTGAAATTTCTCCGGTTGCCAGCTGAAGTTCAGGAGATATCCTGTTTAGCAAGGTCGATTTCCCTGCACCGGATTGCCCCATAAATACTGTCAATTGCTCTGGAAAGTATTGTTCCAGCTCATGAATGGATCGTCTATCATCCTCTGATTGATCCCCAATAATCACTGAATAGGAAGGTTGGTATACAGCTTTGATTTCATCCAACAGCTTGAGCTGCTCCTCCGCCAATAGATCCGCCTTCGTCAAATAAATCACCGGACGGATTTGTTTATGCTCCAACGTTACTAAAAAGCGATCCAATAAATTATAGGAAAAATTGGGTTCGACAACACTCATCACAATAACACCAAGATCGACATTTGCTACGGCTGGGCGAACCAGCTCATTTGTTCTAGGGAGTATCTCCAAGAGATAGCCGTCTGTCAGGTTATCGCTTTCAAAAATCACGTCATCACCAACTAATGGGGTAATTTTGCGATTCCGAAAGTTCCCTCTGGCTCTCGTCTGAAACGTTTCTCCCTCTGCATATACATAATAAAATCCGCTCAATGCTTTTCTAATTTGACCGTTCAATCTATCACTCCTAACCACACTGAATATACAAGAAAAAAGGGCAAAAAGCAAGGTTTGCCCTCATTCCTCTATCATCAAATTCCTACAATCAGCTTTTCTTTCCAGATAAAAAAAGAGGTCTGCCTCACAAAAATGAGGCAGACAAGGAGTTAAAAAAAGTTTCTTAGAGTATGAAATCATTATAAACAATTTTTACCAAAATGTAAACTAATACGCACTTTTGCTTTTAAAATGTTTTTTATCTCCTAGAATCTTTTATTCATCAGCTGCATCATCTGCATTTGCATCATTCTGCGGCGCTACTGATGGACCACTTGAATAATAGATTGTAATCGTTGACCCCTTCTTCACACTTGTTCCAGCAGTAGGGTCTGTTCGAGTCACAGTATCTTTGGTTTGATTAGACGTTTCCTCTGTCTCAACAACCTTGAAACCAGCCTGCTCTAATTCAGATTTGGCGGTCTGTCTGGTCATTGTTGCCACGTTTGGCACAGTTACTGTCGCTGCTCCCTTGCTTACTGTCAGTGTAATTTTTTCATTTGGACTAACACTTGCATTCGCCGGGCTCTGAGAGATAACAACGTCCTTCTCTACGGTGTCGCTCTCCTGTTCCTTCTTGGAGATATTGCTTTCGCTGATACCCGCAGCAACAAGGGCATTGACTGCTTCCTCATAGCTGTAGCCAGTGTAATTGCCGATGTTCACTTTGTCAGAGCCTTTACTTACAGTCAGTGTAATCGTATCATTGACTGGATCAAACGATGTGCCGGCACTAGGATTTTGAGAAATAACCAAGCCCGCTGCTACGCTATCACTATTTTCCTCCGCATAGTTGATATTGCTTTCGCTAACACCCAATGCAACCAAAGCTGCTACTGCATTATCATAGCCATACCCGACATAATTATCCAATGTCACGTTTTCAGGTCCCATGCTGACCGTTAAGGTAACCTGATCGTTTTTAGGATCGACTTCCGAGCCGCCTTCCGGTGTTTGGCTGATAATTTTATCCGCCGCTACTTCCAGACTATGCTCTTTTTCAATCTTAATATTGCTCTCAGGGAAGCCTAGCTTTTTCATGGCTTCAATGGCATCCTTATAGTTTTCTCCGGAATAATCATCAATTTTGATCTTTTTATTCCCTGTACTGATATAAAGAATGATGGTCTTGCCCTCTTTTACATCCGTTTTCGCTTCCGGATCTGTTTTGGCTACTTTGCCTTCCTCAATTTCATCGTCAGGCAGTTCCTTCACTTCTTTTGCCACTTCCAGCTTGGCATCCTCCAGTATCTGTCTCGCTTCCTGTTCCGTTTTTCCACGGACGTCAGGAACCGCTACCTCCTTCTTAGGAGAACCGGCAAAATAGAGCGCAGCACCGATAATCACGGCAAGCAGCAACCCAATAATAATAAAAATCAGTCGTTTCCGCTTTTTCTTTTTCGGTTTGCCATCATCTGTATCTTCTGCTGGGTCAGGCTCAATCGTTTCTTCTTTAGGGCCATCCATCTCAGCAAAGGCTTCCGGCATAGGCATATCCTCTGTCAAAGGGGTCAAAACCTTCGTCTCCCCCATCAGTGCAGTCGGCTCCCATTTCGGCTCATTCAAACGGTTGGTTGCAAGCACCGTATAAAGGTCTTGGGACATTTCTTCGGCAGATTTATACCGATCTGCCGGGTCCTTCGCTGTTGCATGCAATACAATATTCTCTAAGGATTGCGGAATATTGGAATCAAAAGCACGGACAGAAGGAATCTCTTCTTGAAAATGCTTCAATGCAATAGTAACCGCAGACTCCCCATCAAACGGGACATTTCCCGTCAGCATTTCATACAGAATCACACCGACCGCATAAATATCTGATTGGTTGGTTGCCATGCTGCCTCGTGCTTGCTCAGGAGAAAGGTAGTGAACCGATCCCAGCATTGTGTTCGTCTGAGTGATTGAGGTTTCAGATAAGGCGATAGCAATCCCGAAATCGGTGATTTTTACGACCCCATTCTCATCAATCAATATATTTTGAGGCTTCAAATCACGGTGAATAATTCGATGCTCATGGGCCAAAGATACAGCAGAAAGAATCTGCTCCATGATATCAACAACGGTTGCATACATGATTGGATAATGTGTTTGGATGTAACGTTTCAAATCCATCCCCTTTACATACTCCATAACCAAGTATTGAAGACCGTCTTCTTCCCCTACATCGTATACACTGACAATGTTTGGATGGACCAACTCAGTCGCAGCCAACGCTTCTCTCTGGAAACGTCGAATCGCGGCCTGATCATTTTGAAAGTCAAAGCGCAGTACTTTTACTGCAACATCTCGATCCAAAATCAAATCACGGGCAAGAAAAACATTGGCCATTCCGCCGCTGCCTATATTGCCGATAATCTGATACCGACCATTTAATTTTCTGCCGATCTCTATCATCGGTCCTCCTCCTCATTCTTATCAAAATGTATAACTAGAGCGGTGATATTATCCACGCCTCCGGCTTCATTTGCCAGCGAAATCAGGGTTTTCACCTTTTGCTCCAATGTATCGTCAGATAGAAGAACCGCAAGAATCGTTTCTTCCGACACCATGTTTGTCAATCCATCTGAACACAATAAAATATAATCATCGTCCACTCTTAAATGACTGGCAACGTCAACTTCTACAGTATTCGGCATACCCAGAGAACGAGTCAGTACATTTTTTCGCGGATGGTTTGCAGCCATTTCCTGAGTGATTTCTCCTGACTTCACCAGTTCGTTCACAAGGGAATGATCCTCCGTCAGCTGAATCAGCTGTCTATTACGCACTAAATAAGCACGACTGTCGCCTATATTCGCCAAAACATAGGATTGCCCCAACAGCACCGCACTGACGATGGTGGTTCCCATACCGGCGTATTCCGGAACAGACTGTCCTTTGTCATAAATCACTTCATTTTCTGACTGAATCGCCTGTATCAGCCATTGAGCTGCTTTATCGGCTGTATCGATTTCGCCATCAGCCCAGCGCTCACCTAAATGATTGACCGCCATTTCACTTGCAATATCACCAGCAAGGTGGCCACCCATACCGTCAGCCAAGATTGCTAATGATATACCTGCCTTATTTTTAAATACTCCTGCGTAATCCTGGTTCGTATTCCTCTTACGCCCAACATCCGTTTGAAAATTGATTTCCACTTGTTTCACCTCATTTAAGAAACTTTCTGCATGCAGCAAATAAAGAAGCCATCTGTCAGGAACTGATGTGGATAGATTGTCAGCATCTGTTCCTCAATTGCAGAATCAAGAATATCATCGACTGCTACATCAATCTTTTTGAATTCCGGATGCTTCGATAGAAACGCTGCTACTACTTCTTGATTCTCTTCTTTTGTGATTGTACATGTGCTATAGACCATTATACCCCATTGTTTTAGCGTTTGTGCAGTACTTTCAAGGATTTCCAACTGAATTTTCGGTAATTGTTCAAAATCTTTTGCTGTTTTATGGTATTTAATATCCGGCTTTCGTCTCATCAGACCCAGCCCGGAGCATGGTGCATCTACTAAAATTCGGTCAAAGGTTTCCGGCTGAAAGTTCTCTTTCGCTGTCCGTGCATCCATTTTCTCCGCTGCAACGACCTCTTCTACACGAAGTCTCACCGCATTCTCTTCAATCAGCTTCACCTTGTGCTGATGAATGTCCAATGCTGTAACTAACCCGCCTGCTTCTGCATCCAGAAATGTCGCAATGTGTGTCGTTTTTCCACCGGGTGCCGCACAGGCATCCAATACCTTGTGCTGCTTTTCAATCTGCATTGCCGGAGCAACCAACATAGAGCTTTCATCCTGAACGGTGATACGACCTTCTTTGAAGAGCGTGCTCCCTGCGATAAATCCTTTTTCAGCAATTACCCCATAAGGAGACACTTTACTTGCTACTGCCTGAATGTCTTCCTCGGCTAATTCCTCAATTGCTTCAGAACGATTGACGTAACGAACATCTACTCGAGCACTTGCATGACTTCGCTCAACTAATGAAAGACCCAACTTCTGTGTTTCTACCATCCCAATCTGATCGACAAGTTTTTGTGTCAGCCAAAGAGGCATGCTGATTTCTACTGATAAACGTTCCAAAGGATCTTTGATTGCCTCAATGGACGGAACGCCTTCTCTTTGAATGCTTCTCAATACACCATTGACAAACTTACTTGTCCCAATATTCCCTCGTTGCTTGGCAATTTCCACAGCTTCGTTAATAATGGCATGATCCGGAATTTTATCTAAATAAAGCGATTGATAGAGAGACAGGATTAATAGGTTTTTTACCCAGCTATCAACCTTCTGCGGCTTCTTGATGAAAGGAGTCAAAAAATATTCCAGCAATAGTTTTCTGCTGACCGTCCCATAAACCAACTCCGTAAACAACCGACTATCTTGGTCGGATAAATTTGATTTCTCAATCATTTCACCCAGCAGCAGGTTGGAATACGCACCGCCTTTATCAATTCGTTCGATTGTCTGCATCGCCGTGTAACGAACGGATTTCCTAATTCTTGCTGATACTCGTTTTCCCATATTATTCCACCTTATCTGCTTCCTGTACGCTTTGACCGGAACCGTTCAAGAACTCCTGAACGGACAGCTGGCCTTTGCCGGAAGGTTGAAGACGTTTCACAGAGAGGACCGTTCCTTCTCCACAAGCAATCCACAATTCTTTTTTATTCCGTTTAACGATTGTTCCAGGAGCTGCCTCAGTTGTATCATCAACTGGCTCTGTTTCCCAGAGTTTCCAATTTGTTCCTTTGTATGTCGTGAAGGCTGTTGGCCATGGGCGCATTCCTCTTACCTGACAATCGATTTGTTCCGCTGTTTTCTGCCAATCAATCTGTTCCTGCTCTCTAGAGATATTCGGAGAAAAAGTGACCTGCGACTCGTCTTGAGGCGTTGGCTTCAGCTCTTCTGATAGAATTTTCGGTAAGGTGTCTAACAACAGCTCTCTGCCGACTAGACTCAGCTTATCAAACATCGTTCCTACATCATCTTTTTTTGTGATAGGGATACTTCGTTGTGAGTAAATACCGCCCGCATCCATCTTCTTAATCATTTCCATGATTGTTACGCCGGCTTCTTTTTCACCATTAATAATCGCGTAATGCACCGGGGCACCACCGCGGTATTTAGGCAGAAGAGAGGCATGGACATTGACCGCACCCATTCTAGGCGCTTGCAACAGACGTTCCGGCAAGAATTGTCCAAAAGCAGCCGTCACAATTAAATCCGGAGCCAGTGCAATCACCTGCTCCATTTCCTCTGAGCCTGATATTTTTTCCGGCTGCAGTACCAATAAGTTATGCTTCAGCGCTGCTTCTTTTACCGGTGGAGCTGTTAATATTCTTTTTCTTCCTACAGGACGATCAGGCTGAGTTACTACCGCTTGTATCTCATACCCCGCTTCAATCAAGCCGTCCAACACCGGAACAGAAAATGCCGGGGTGCCCATAAAAACAATCTTAGTCATCTAGCTTTCCCTCCATATATGCTTCTAAATCTTCAGGTGCAATATCATCAATGATTTTATCAATGAACAGTTCACCGTTCAAGTGATCGATTTCATGCTGAAAAGCACGAGCGAGATAACCATATGCCGTCACTTCGATTTCTTCGCCCTCTCGATCAAAATAGCGAACAGTCACTTCGTCTGCTCTTTCGACTGTGCCATACTTATTTGGTATGCTGAGGCACCCCTCCACATCAATATCAGTTCCTTTTCGATCAATGATTTCCGGATTAATCAGTTCAAAAAGCCCTGTCTCTTCATCAATTTCAACAACCGCAATTTGCAGATTTTTTCCTATCTGAGGGGCAGCAATTCCGATGCCATCATGGGCAGTCATTGTTTCATACATATCCTCCAGTAAACGGACGATTTCATCTGTAATCAAGGTGACTTCCTTTGCTTTGACAGTCAACTTGTCATCAGGGTAAAGCACAATTGGATAACGCATGTAGAACTCCTTTAGTATTTAATGGTGAAACAAATCAGGTAACTGATTCGTTTCTTTTTCTTTATCTCTATCCATCGTTCTCTCTTAAGCAGCCCTCTGAGTGTTCATTAAATGAAATTCATCGGTTCTGCGTCAATGGAGATTTTCAAGCCTTTAGCTGTTGCGGCTTGTGTGTCTGATAGTATCTTCTTCAGCATATTCTGCAGCTGAGGTTCATGTTTATATTTAATAATCATCTGATAGTAGTAACGGTTCTTAATCCGCATAATCGCATTCGGCGTGGGTCCCAACAGAATACTCTGGTCAGATAACCCTTGCTGCAGTTCCTTCATAATAACGAACATCTGCTTCGCCGCGACACTTTCCTCCGGATGGCTCGCCGTGATTTGAACAGTAAAGTAAAAGGGTGGGTAGTCTCCTCGATGACGAATTTGCATTTCCTTTTGGTAAAATGCCTCATATTGCTGCCCCTTTGCCAACTGAATCGCATAGTGCTCCGGATTGAAGGATTGAATGACAACTTCTCCCGGCTTCTCTGCCCGACCAGCTCGACCACTGACTTGAGTCAACAGTTGAAAGGTTCGTTCACTGGATCGGAAATCAGGAAGGTTCAATGCCGTATCCGCATTCAATACCCCCACCAGCGTAACATTCGGAAAATCCAATCCCTTGGCAATCATCTGAGTGCCCAACAGAATATCGGCTTCCTGATTTTCAAAAGCAGATAAAATTCGCTCATGGGCACCTTTTCTTCGTGTCGTATCCACATCCATCCGCAGAACTCGACTTTCCGGAAATAGCGCCTTCAGTTCTTCCTCTACCTTTTGCGTTCCTGTACCATAATAACGAATCTTATCGCTGTTACAATTGGGACAACGATGGGGAATCCCCTCTTCATGGCCGCAATAGTGGCACTTCATCGTCTTTGTATCCATATGAAGTGTCAATGAGATATCACAGTTGGGACACGGCAATACATACCCGCAGTCTCGGCACATCACAAAGGAGGAATAGCCTCTGCGGTTCAACAACAGAACACTCTGTTCCTTACGCGCCATGCGCTCCAATAATTTTTCCTGTAACAGAGCTGAAAAAGTCGAAACATTTTTCCGCTTTACCTCTTCACGCATATCGATTACGTCAATTTGCGGAAGGGAGGCTGAGCTATTTGCTCGTTGCGTCAGCAGTAAATGGTGATAGACCTTCTTTTGTGCTCGTGCTCTCGATTCCAATGAAGGTGTGGCACTTCCCAACACGACAGGACAGCCATGATAGGCTCCTCGCCAGATAGCCAAATCTCTCGAATGATAACGCGGTGTTTCCTCTTGCTTATAGCTGGCTTCATGCTCTTCATCAATGATGATTACACCCAGATTATCCAAAGGTGCAAAGATAGCCGAACGTGCCCCGACTACGACCTGCGCCTCTCCGCGTTCAATCTTGCGCCACTCATCATACTTCTCACCGTGAGAAAGTCCACTGTGGAGAACGGCGACTTGATCACCAAAGCGGCTCTTAAAACGCTGAACCATTTGCGGTGTCAGTGAAATTTCCGGCACCAGCATGATTGCTGATTTCTTTTGCCTTAAGCCCTCAGCAATTGTCTGCAGATAGACCTCTGTCTTCCCACTTCCTGTAATTCCCTCCAACAGGTAGGTATCCGGTGTACTGGTTTCCATTGAATGAAGGATACTGTCCACCGCTGTCTGCTGTTCCTCGTTTAAGGCAAAGGGCATTGTTTTTTCAAACTGATGGTCTGCAAAGGGGTCACGATAGGTTTCTTTCTCCACGTAATGCAGCCAGCCCTTTTTCTCAGCATCGTTCAGCACAGCTGTACTAAAGCCTTTTTCCTTCATTTCTTTTACAGCAACCTGTTCTTTCGGTCCTAACGCTTGGAGAAGGTGCAGTAGCTCTTCTTTCTTTTTGGAGCCTTTACGCAAAGCCGTCAGCTCTTCTTCTAATCGTTCAAAGCTTAAGGACGCTTGAATATAGCGAATGACCTTCACCTTATTCTTCGTTTGTACCTCGTAACGAATGTCTACCTTATGCTGCGCGCGCAGCTTCATCAACTGCGGGAGAATATTTCTAGTCTCCGCTTCCTCCCAAGAAATCTCCTCTAAGCCGGAAAATAAGTCATCTTGAAGGGTTTCGTCAATCTCATCCGTTAAAAAAATGTATTTATGATAGGCCGCCCGCATCACACTTGGCAGCATCGTCTGCAAACAAGTGATTTTGAAAGCAAACGTTTTCTCTTTCATATAATCAGCCAGTGCCAACATTTCTTCATTCAGTACAGGCTTCAAATCCAGCACTGAAATGATTTCTTTCCACTCATATTCAGCGGCCTCAACCGTCTGCTGATCCAATTGATCGAGCGCTGTGATAAAGCCCTGTACACGGCGATTGCCGAAAGGCACCTCTACCCGCATACCAACAGCAATCTGCTCCGTTAACGTAGAAGGAATCAGATACGTAAACGGCTGATCAGTCTGCATCGCCGGAACATCTACGATTACTTGTGCAACTTTTTTCATATCGATCCTTCTTCCTTTCTTTTCTATGTATGAAAAATCTCTTTGCTTATTGTACTAAAGAATCCTGCATTTGTCTTGCTTCTCCGTTGACTTCCAAGGAATAGCCAAAAAGAGAATGGGACAGCCATCGAACCGACTTCTGCCCCACTCTCTTATCTCTTACAGTTTGCTTTCTTCACGAATGCGATCTTCCAGTTCTTTCTTTTCTTGATCCTTAATCATTCGCTGTTCTTCTTTTGCCATACGCAGGCGTTCACGTTTTTCTTCAGGATTTGGGTCGTTGATAACCAAGGCAGCATCAATTTCCTCCAATGCCTGTCCAACGCTTTTTACAGATTCAAAGCCTTCCAGCATCGGCTGTGCACCGGCTTCCAATTCATGTGCGCGTTTACTCGCCAGAATAACCAAAGAATATTTTGATGGAACTTCTTTCAATAATGAGTCAATAGATGGTTTTAGCATCATAAGGCTACATCTCCTTCAACATTTTAATATATTTTCCAATCACTCGATCGACACGAAAGTGTTCGCTTGCTATGATTTTCTTGATTCGTTCAACTGCCAGAGGAACCTCGTCATTTACCACTGCATAATCGTACAGTGCCATCATTTCGATTTCTTCTTTTGCTACCTGCATCCGCTGTTCGATGACGGCCATATCGTCTGTGCCTCGATTCACAATGCGGGATTTCAATTCGGAAAGATCCGGCGGTGTCAGAAAAATGAATACGCCGTCAGGTACTTTTTCTTTCACCTGCTGCGCTCCCTGAACCTCAATTTCCAGAAAGACATCCTTTCCTTCATCCAAGGTCTGATTCACATAAGACAACGGTGTGCCATAGTAATTGCCTACATATTCCGCATACTCCAACATTTCTCCTGCTTCGATCATCGCTTCAAATTCTTCTCTTGTGCGGAAATAATAATCCACACCTTCTACTTCCCCCTCGCGTTTGTTTCGAGTGGTCATAGAAACAGAATATTGAAAATCGTGCTCTTCACTTTCAAAAATCGCTTTTCGAACGGTACCTTTACCCACGCCCGATGGACCCGACAATACTATTAGTAATCCGCGCTCTGCCATGATGACTTCCTTTCAATAGTATATAAACCCTATTAATCATTTCTTTTATCTACACAAGAAACAGCTGTTGCCTTTCTTGTGAGAAAAACCATTTAACAGGATTTACATAGCTCTCTTTATCATTATTTCTATAATGCACTTTTTTTCAGCAATTTTCAAGACTTTATCATTAAGCTTTCCTAAGAAAATGTCTTGTTTCAAAAAATAAAGGTCGCCAATGTACTTCTTGCCTATTCTACTTTCATTTTAATTGAAAGTAAAGACGCCGACAGAAAGCAGCGAATGACCCTACAGCTCAGAGCGCTTAATCCAGTTCTTGCTGATCCTCATCGCTGAATCGTTGCTGAATGGCTGAAAGGATGGTTGCTGTTTTTGAAGGCAGCAGATAGTTCACACCAATGGCTACGCCCATACCGATAAAGCTGTCCACTACACGATTCAGCGCATATACATAGGAAGAATCCTCCGGAATCATAAAAACAATGGTTAGCAAGGTCGCTGTCGCACCAACGATTCCTTCTTGAAATCTGAATCTCACCAGTACTGTAATCATAACGACAATCGTTAGCGGAACAGCAATCAGCTGAACCAGGCCCGAATCGCCAAACAGTTCAAATAGAAAGATGACAAACACTGAGGTAAGCGCACCAATGGTATTCCCAGCTACGCGATGCTTCCCAAAGGTCAAGGTATTTACCATGTCTTCCCTCAACGTAAACACAGCTGTGATAGCAGAAACAACATAGGTTTCTCTGCGGAGTATCAAACTGATTAGAATACAAAGAAACACACTAATTCCAGTTTTTATTGTTCTAAGCCCAATTTTAAATCCAAACATTCATCACTTCTCCTAAAATAGCATCTCTTTCATTGTAGCACAAATAAGGAAGAAAACAGATGGTATCAAAAAAGAAGCACAAACATTATAGAAAACAGCGGTTCATTCACACAACCGCTGTTTTCTATAAATTATTCCACTTTTTTGCGAATCATGTTCGGACAGTCATAAGTTTTAACAAGAAACTGCTTATAGGGAGGAAATGCCGTCAAGCCATAATATTTTTCATAATACTTTAGTGTCGGAGAATCAAATTCCGCATGCCAAGGCTTAACATGACCGGAATAGTGGATAATTTTCGGGTCACGACGTGTTTCTTCGTACTCTTTTTCTCCTTGTGGCAATGGATGCTTTTTCGAGCCCTCCATAATGTAGCTTTGTGCATTCCAACTGGGATGAAGCTGAAGCCATTGATTACATAGTACCGCATTCAGGGCATCTTGATCATGAAAACGCAGCTTCTCAGGATGATTTTCGATAAAGTTCAGCACTCTGAAAGTAATTTCTTTTTTCAGCCATGCTTCGACATTTATCAGCATGAAACCGGAATTGAAATAAAGCGCGGATTCGACCGGTAGCTTCATCTTCTCTAAACGATGATGAAAGCCTGCATCCTCAACCGCTGCCAATAAATAATCCGATAAGTCAATCGTCCACAGCTCTGCAATATCTGTGACAGCAACCATATCGCAATCCAGATACAACAATGTTTTGACTCCTGTATTTCGAAACAGCTCCGGAGCCACAATCCGAAAATAAGCAGTACGTGGAATACGGTCACTCTCTACTACATGAGAAAAACTGCTCATATCAACACGAAGAAACTCCACCTTTGCACGATAGCTGGCCATACTTTGGCGCAACAGCTGTTTGTTCCTTTCGCTAATTTCATCTTCAATAATATAGAAGGAAAAACGCGACATAGGCTCATGTGTATTCTCTAAAATAGATAGAAAAAGCGTTGTTAAATGTGGCATAAAAGCATCATTACAGCAGGAAACAATGGTGATTGCTTCATCATTCATTGAAGCCGCCTCCTTTTTAGGGTCTGCGAAGGGCGTTTCTGCCAACTTTTCCATATACAGCTGCTGATAGGGATGATTTTTCAAGGTATTCCATGGCTTGTCATGTCCCGTAAAGTGAACAATCGCCGGGCTCATATTTCCTTCCCTGTATAGTTGTTCATAGTCCTTTGTAGGTGCAGGGTGTCGTTCAAAAATTAATGAAGTCTGCATATTCCATTTAGGATGAAGCGGTGCCCAATGCTCATACAGAACCGCATTTAATGCGTCTTGATCGTGATAGAGAATACGATCGCCATGCTCTGTTAGAAAAGCCAGTGCCTTTTCGGTTATTTGGTGTTCGTTCCACTTTTGCAAATCAACCACCATTACGCCGGAATTAAAATAATAATCCGTCGAATGAATGCCCAACCGTTTTAGCGCCTTCGTCTGCCCGGGATCAATTACCGCACCAATTATTTTGCCATGCAATGGGCTGTTATACAGCTCTCGAATATCTGCCAAAATCAAAGTATCTGCATCTATATAAAGAATTTTTCGATAGCTGTAGTCCTTGAGCAGCTTGGGTAGAGAAAGTCTAAAGTAAGCGGTCGTCGTAATATGATCGCTGACTAAAAAATTCTCATATTGATGTCTGTCAACAGGTATAAACTCAATCGTTGCTTGGTTGGAATGAAGCTTCACCGTTTGCTGAAGAAGTCCTTTGCTTTTCTGCGAAATATGGTCATCCAATATGTAAAAATCAATCTCAGTGTCCGGAGAGGTATTCTCCAATAAAGAAGTGATCATTACACATAGAAATGGTGCATAATGTTCATCAGAAGCACTTACAACAGGTATTTTTTCAATGGTCATGTATGATCTCCCCTTTCTTTAGATTCAGATTAGAACTAAATGAGGTATTTTTCAAAAAAAACGCTCTTTAAAAAAAGAAAGGCTCGTCTATTTAGAAGAAATTAGAACAATAAAATTTTTAAAAACAGCGAACTCAATAAATTGTACTTGTTACCACTCTACCGGAAGGCTATAGTTGAAGTACTATAGAATGACAAGCTCAATTGATAGCCATATGCCAACAAGAAAGAGGTGTTTTTATTGGATACAGCATTGAAACTGCGCATCGCTCATGAAAAAAAGGACATTCTTGATACGAATCAAATCAACCAATGGCTTCAAGAATCAGTCTTGGTTAAAAAACTGACTGAACAGCCTGTGTCAGCGAACGGGCTGGCAAATTTATTTACCCTAGTTGGATTGGCTGAAATTCCCTACGCAGAGCGTTTGGATCGCACGCAAGAGCTGATTGACTATGTAGAAACCAACCTAGCCACTACAGAAGGATTTTCGTATACGGGGAACATCGACCATATCGTTCCTTGTTATAACGCGATGCTATTAGAAGCCTACGCTCGCTTAGGCTTAAGTCATTACGCTTCTGCTCAGCAGGCATTAAGCTGGATAAAGCACTACCAGCTATTCGAACGAAACCAAAAAACAGCTTGGGCTGGAAAGGGCATCAAAAAACATGGTGGCTGCCTAAATGCAGTACCCTGCTACATTGGGATTGGAAAAACAGTCCGTGCACTAATCACTTGGCAGGAATACCAAAAATCAGCTGATCCTGAAGTAGACCAGCTGATTAAACAAGGTATTGCGTATATGTTGAAGCATCGTTTCTTTTTGCGTTTATCTAATGATACCCCCATCAGCAAGCATATCACCTCTTCTGCCTTTCCCCAGAGCTACTTTCTCAGTCTGACGGACTTGGTTTATATTGCCGGAAAAGGCGGTGTATTGCTGGAAGAGAACACCCAACTCCTCATCGAGCTATTGACGGAAAAACAGGTGCAGCCTAAGCAATGGAAACTGGAGCACATTTACTCTTATAAAGGCTACACTAGCTTTGAAACACGACGTAAACCTTCTGAGTGGTTATCGACACTGTATCCGTTATGGTTGGCTGGTACAGAAATAAAGGGGGACGCTCCTTCTCTGTGAACAAAAGAAACAGAGCATAGCTAGATGCACTATTTCAAGTTTACAATTTATATTCTGAGGACTTGGCAACGTATGAAAAATAAAGTTTCATACGTTGCACTTCCTTCTTTAGACTGCATCCTCCAGCTCTATACGGTAATGGACATTCCCATACATGGCAAATACACGAAAACCGCCTATACCATCCTTTTCCGGCATAGCGCTATATTGATAGCCCCCGCCTATTCCTAAAACATCCTCTTGTTGCCCAAACTTTTGAATGGCACGATTCAACTGCTTTATATCATAATCTTCTCCAATAAACTCCTTAAGTTTCGCTAGAATCAGTTCACTTTTACCATGCGGCATGTCATGCTCAGACTCAATTTTCACATCAACTATTCGTTTATTCATAACTGCGACCCCTTCCTTTTCTATACGAAGCTTGCGCTTCTTAAATATTTTTCTTTTCGCATAATAATATCGACCTTTACCTGGAATATTTATGCTGGTAATCTGACCGCCTTCACTGGAAAAATGAATGGTAACATCTTCTTGCTTAACAGCTTCAGAATAAAGCGTGCTAAGGAAATTCCGACATTTAATCTCAGATGTACAACCTCTATAAAAATCAATCTCTGTATCCTTTTCACACCAGACTACCCATTTCGTTGCTTCGTCTTCTGTCATTCCGGTTAAATGCTCCATGCCCTCACGGGTAATAATATATGCTGTACCAAACAATCGAATGCTGCCTTTTAAAAAATACTCAGGGTGTGTGTTGTATTCGCGTCTTACATAGTTCTTGTTATATCCCCATCTTTCACTTGCCTCAGTCGCCAGCATAATATCCAATTCGTCTAAATTCACATGTTTTTCCATATTTTTCCTCGCTTTATTTGTTAATTTGCTTTGTCTTATATCCATATTCAAACATACCAATACTATGAGAGTTGTTTTATATCACGGTTTATTTCTCTTTTTGTCTAATTTTCGGTTACCAATTTAGTATTTTATTCCTTCGTACTACCTAGTACGCATCCTAATTATATACTAGGTAGTACATAAAAACAACCATTCTTTTACTCAACTAGAGTTGTCAAATTAAGCACAACATTTCCTCAAAATATTTTGTTAGAATAGAGAAAAGGGTAGTATGTTTCGAAGAAAAATAAAGGGGGAAATAGTATTGAATGATTTTGAAAAAGGAAATATGTCGACAATAACTAAAAAGGGAAACACTCTTTATAAGTCTAAACCCTATAACAGTCAAACTATGAAACGTTTCCTAAATTACATGGAACCTTATAACTTGAATATTCCTAAATATTTGGGAGAAACGTCTGACAAAATACATTTATCTTATGTAAAAGGAAACAGTATTCATAGTGATGCTGCCAATATCCCGTTTGAGAAAAAGGTAATTATGATTAGTAGTGCTGCCAAGATTTTAGCAACATTTCATAGCGCTACAGAAAATTTTCCGATTTTAGAGGAAGACCAGTACTTCCTTAGCTATAATGGTTCTCTTGAAATAGATGTTATTTGTCATAATGATTTCGCACCCTACAACTTAACTTTTGAAGCGTTTGAAGCAGTGGGAATTATTGATTTTGATACAATCTGTCCAGCACCAAGAGAATGGGACATTGCTTATGCTTTATATAGATTTATTTTGATTGATACAAATATAGAGAATGAGTATCGGGAGTTAATTAAACTATTTCTTAAAGCGTACGATTATACAAAGGACACAGACTTTTTCCCTATAGTAATTGAAAGAATTCAAGCATTGGTTCGCCTGTTTGATGATGAAATAAGTAAAAATAATCAGCGCTTTATTGAGATGGAGCGAAACGGGCATAAGAAATTTTATATAGAAGAAATTCAACGTATTAATATTATTTGGGCTAACTATAACGATAGTTGGTTGTCTCATCGAAATAAGTTTAATGACTTATCAGAAAATAGTTCATATGGTGTTTTATGATTCACAAAAAAACCTAGTCAAACACTGCGAAGGAATCATTCCTTGGTGTTTGACTAGGTTTCATTTTTAAAATCCCATATTGGACAATGTGTTGACGACACCCATTAGTTCATCATGGCGCTTTATCTGCTTTTCTGCTGGTCCATCTACCTCTTCTACATCGATACGAACGATGTATTTTCGGTTCATCTGCACGAATTTATCCTCGTTAATCCGAATGTTCAAATACTCTTCAGTATACGAATCACAAGCATCCTGCCAGATGTCAAACGCTGCTTTTTCAGATGGAATTTCTCTTTTAATAACAGATTTACCACTTAACTCATGGAATGTTACATCATAATACTTTGCCATTCTGCTCACCTCTTCATCAGTCTACATACTCATTATAGTCTTAAAAGAGAAAATGGTGAAAAAATAACCCTTATTCTACATTTTGAATCTGTTCACGGATTTTTTCCAGAATCGTCTTCAATTGAACAACATAGTTTTTGATTTCAATTGGGCTGGACTTGGAACCGATGGTGTTTACTTCCCGATTCATTTCCTGTATCAGAAAATCCAGCTCTCGACCTACCGGAGCTGACTGAGTCAACAGCTGACTCAGCTTATCAATGTGTATCAACAGCCGATCAAGTTCTTCATGGATATCGCCTTTTTCCAGAAGAATCGCCATCTCCGTCAGCAAACGTGTCTCATCCACATGGGCAGACAGCCACTCCTTCAGCTTTGCTTCAAATCTTTCTTTATAATCAGCCTCATAGAGCTCGGTAAAAGAAATCAGCTTCTGTACTTTAGTTGAAAAATCTTGACTATACTCAAGCAGTACCTGTCTAATTTTCTCACCTTCTTGCTGTCGGCTGTCATCAACCTTCTCCACCGCTGTCTCGATAGCCTTCAAAAGCAACGCTTCCAGCTGCGTATCGTCTGTTTTTTCTTCAACTACCTCCACGAAATCCGCATTGTTCAATAATTGATTCACACTAGCCGTCGGATCAAATTGTTCAATGGCGTAATTATCCACCAGCTCGGTCTCCATATTTTGCAGCAGTTGATGAATTAACGACCAATGAATATGAACGGTTTTATTGCCTTCACCGCTTTTTTGCAGATTGACATAAACCTCTACTCGGCCTCGTTGCAGCTTTTCCTTGATAAGTTGGCGAATCGCCAATTCATAAGGGTTTGCCTCTTTTGGCATTCGCAGCTGCATATCCAAAAAGCGGTGATTGACCGTCTTAATCTCCACATCAATCTGATAGGTCTCATGCTGCAGTACTTCTTTTCCAAATCCAGTCATACTTTTCATTGACAGGGTGTCCTTTCTACATTGATTTCAACGTTTCGCGCAATGTTTCAAATTCTTCGTTTGTTAATGTAATTCCTTTACCCATTTTTTCGTGCTCCGGTGCCCAGTCCCGCAAATCAAATTTCGGTGGACGGTCGTTCCAGCTTACCAAGTTTAATTCTTTACGCCAGCCTTTCGCATTTTCTGAAAGAACAGCAATTTCTTCTACGATTTCATATGAAAATTCTTGAGCCACTTATTCTCTTTCCCTTCTTTTATAAACTCTTTCATCAACACCTGCAAGGTAATCACCGGCAGCTGCTCAAGTAATACTTGAAGACGTTTTTGTTTCTCCTGCACATCAACAGCCAAAAGGTCTGCGACTAATTGCAGCTGTTTTTTCTCCGACAATAGGAAAAAATCATCATAGTATTTTCCAAGCCACTCTTGAACCGAGATCATCCCTGAGAAGGTATCTTTGTCTTGCTTTTCTGCTTGATCAGCTAATAGGTCAATAAACTCTGAAAACGTATAAAGCTGATCCGGAAGAATCGCTGCGGATTTTCCCAACAGCTCTAGTAATGCCAAGCTGATATTTTCTTCATACACCCTGTCTTTATAATATTTACGCAGTTTCTGATAGAATTTTTTCCGTTCTTCTCTATTTTTCCATAAAGACAGCTGATATTCTCGTTTTAGATAGCGGAAAAACTGCTGCTGAAATGCTTGAATCTCAGATAATGTTTCATCAAAAGTGTACCAATAGCCGCAATATTTTTCCAGTGCCTTCATCATTTCCAAATACCCCAGCTTGATATTCACAATCGAGCGCGCACCATCAAATAATAGAACAGTTCCCAAGGACCACGGTGTCTTCAAGACAATACTGCTCTGTCCATCTGGCAGAACGACATGCTTGGTCAGCCCCGGCCCCTTCACATCGACAATGATACATTCTGTTGCACCATTCGCAACCGCTGTGTCTACCGGAATATTGTTTCGATAGCCGCCGTCAATATAATATTTCCCGTCAATCTGTGCTGCTGCCATTGCAGGAAAAAAAGAAGAGGACGCCAGCAGCCATTGCTTCCACTGATTATTTTTACACGAATTAAAATGAATGACTGTTTCAACGACGCCCGGTAGTTCTGTAGTTACCAGATAGAACTGCTGCTTGGCCTGTGCCAGTTTTTCTTGGGAGAATGTATCGTCCAGCAGCTGCTGCAGCGGCTCCGTTGAAACACCCTTCGACTGGATTGCTGCAACTGTAAAGGACGCCAACTGCCTCAGCATATCCGGCAAGGTATTTTGGGTGTTATCCTTCATTGGAAATGATAGGATTTTCTTCGTTTCAATCTTCTCCCACATGTCCTTTGCCTCTTCGAAATCATCTTGGACAATCAACGCCCCATTTAGCGCCCCGACGGAGGTTCCTGTAATGATTTGAATAGGAATTTCAAGCTCCTTCAACGCCTGCCAGACACCAATTTGGTACGCACCTCTGGCTCCACCGCCACCTAATACAAGAGCTGTGTTATAGGTAAGCACCTTTCTTGCTGTATGACCCAAACGTGTATAGCCATGACGGATCAATCGATTGTCCTCTGCCTCACTAAGTGCCTGTGAAAAGTGCAAAATGGCTTCGGACTGAAATGTTTTTTTATAAATTAGCTCAATGCCGTCAAATACCTGCTGCCACGTCACACCAGATGCTTCGATAGCCAGTAGATTGATGATTTTTTTCTCTTCGAGTGCTATAAAAAACAGCGGCTGATTTTTCTTCACCACAACATAGACAGGCTCAATTCCCTCTTTCAACTGATGGATAAGTGACTCACGTGCTTGTGAATGCGTAGCATAGAAAGGAAGAACCAACTGGCTTTTTTGAATAGTAGAAAAAAAATCATAGCTGTCTGAAGAATATAATTGTATTGCCTTCATCTTACCCATCACTCCTTTAGCGAATTCAGTGAGTCAACACATCGCTTAATCCTTAGAGAAGAATTGACGCAGACTCCACCCAATTATAGCAAGAAATACGCTGCTTTTCATTTCTAACCATCCATTCTCTTCAAACCAAAAAGGTCGTGGTAAAAGTGTGGTTGGACGAAGGAGGTTGGGACAGAAGTGTCTAACTCCGAGATGTCAGTTCTACTTATCCAAAATTCTTTAGTGGAATGATATGCGACTTGCAAAAAGGCTGACTGTTCGTGAACAGTCGTTCCTTAGACAGGCAATAGCTAAATAAGAGGGAATTCACGAAAATGACAAGACACACGGAATGTTCCATTCCGATGTTGATTGATTCCTACTCGGTGTTCCACAAATTTTAGAGAATTTCAGCTTATTTCCGAAGGCTTTCAAAGACTTGGCTCTTTAGAGCCTAGCATTTGATGAGATCGGAACGAAGTGTAGTGTTGCAGCTGCTGTCTCTACGAGTCTGACGATTCTCGAGACAAAGCGTCACGAACTTACAAGCTTCTCTACGGGTTTCACTTCGTTCCAATCCTCGAGGCAAAGCTTGATACTTGTAAAGCTTTTCTAATCCCACCGTTTATCCAGATTTTAAGAGACTGAGACAAATAAAGAGCATGACACTCGAAACATGTCAGCATGCAGCTTTAGGTACACCACCTTTCGGCTTTAAGCACAAAACAAGCTTGGGATTTAAGTATCATCCCAAGCTCACTCATAAATCTGTTTTCTTCCGCACTATTGTTCGTGTTTTTCCACTTCTATTTTCACAGTAAGCCCATTTGGATCAAGCAATACCAGTGTATCCTCAGTTTCCTTCATCGCCTTCACACCTTCTCTCACAAGATTCTCTTTCAGCTCAGCTAGAGCTGATTGGTTGGGAACCAGTAAGGTAAAGAAGTCTAACCCAACAGTTTGTTCGTCTGGTGCAGGCAAGTCTTTGCTGGTCCATACATTTGTTCCAATATGATGATGGTACCCTCCGGCCGCAAAAAATCGCGCTTGTGCGCCAAATTGATCCTTCAGGCCTAAGCCTAGTATCTCGGTATAAAATTGCTCTGTTTTTGCTAAATCACTGACAGCTAAATGAACGTGGCCAACGACTGTTCCTGCAGGAAATTTATCAGTAGCTTCATCCCGGCTCGCTAAAACTCCTTCCGCATCCATCTCAACAGTGATACCCGCAATGCGCCCATCTGCCTGAATATCCCAGTCGCTTTTTGGCTTGTCACGATAAATCTCAATGCCGTTTCCTTCGGGATCTTCCAGATAAATCGCTTCACTATAGCCATGATCCGAAGCGCCGATAATCGGTGCTTCTTTTTTCAATAATGCAAACAACGTGTTCCCTAAATCCTTGCGCGTCGGTAATAAAAAAGCGGTATGATATAGGCCTGTCGTCCGCTTTTGAGGATCTGCCGGTATGATTTTTCTCAGAAACAACAGTTCAGCCCCTATTTCCTTGATACCTAGTACTACCTGATCTTGCCCTCTGCTAAGTATATCTAAGCCAATGATGGCGGTATAAAATTCAATTTGCTTATCCAATTCTGCTGTTTTTAGACTTACAGCTCCTGTATGTACAGCTTGGTCGATAGAAAATACTTGTGTTTTCATCTGCTCTCCTCCTTGATTAAATGAACTACTATTACTATACAACTTACTTTTAGTAAGTACAATATTTTTGCCTATAACCACTTCTACCAAAAAAATGAATGGTACATCATAAAAGAAAACGCTATAATTAATAGATTAATCACCTTTCAAGTCACTACTATTACGAAATTACGTAGTTAGAAATAACCTGTAAGCTAGCAATAAATGAACGATTACCTTAAAGACGCAAGGAGGATATCAAATGACTATCAGCTACTTTAACAACAAAGAGAGACAGCCTGAACATAACGAGCTAATTGCAACCCTAGGAGATACATTCTCATTATGGGAGAAAACAGACCAGACATTGCTTGAACAATGTCCCGAAGCTGTTGGCTATTGGAAATTCCCAACAAAAAAAGCCGGCTGGACATGGATTAATGCGCAAAAAAAACGAGTACTTCTTTACAGACAGCCCTGTGAAAATCATTTTCGAGCAACAATTGTTTTAGGCGAAAAAGTGGTCACTGACCTGTTGAACAGCGAATCGATACCAACTGAATTGAAGGAGAAGGTTGCAGCAGCCACCAGCTATGCAGAAGGACGGAGTATCCTTGTGGATGTACACGGCGAAAAGGAGCTGGAAGAGCTGTTACTGTTGCTTCCTTACAAACTGAAATAGAGAGAGATTCACAATAGATAGAAGCAGAAAAGAGGACTTGTGCTAAACAAGCGCTTTTTCCTGCTTTTTCATTTTTGTCCAAAATGAAAAAAATTTTTATTTAAAATCAAAAAAACATCCCCCTCGCTTCTTTTTTCCGCTAGAATAGGAGTATATGTTATAAAAAAGGGAGTATAAAAATGATTGGAATTGATTTAGGTACATCAAATAGCGTAGTTTCTTTTTGGGATGGCGATCAGATTAAGCTGATTCCCAACCGCTTTGGAAAAGTATTAACACCTTCTGTTGTTGGGGTGGATGATGATGGGAAAATCCTTATTGGTGAGATTGCCAAGGAGCGACTGATTAGTCATCCGCAATTGACGGCAGCTGCTTTCAAGCGATTCATGGGCACACAAAAACAATATCAATTGGAGGCTCATTCCTTCTCTCCAACCGAACTGTCTTCTTTAGTTCTGAAAAGCTTAAAAGAGGACGCAGAAGAATATCTGAAAAAACCATGCACAGAAGCTGTAATTAGCGTTCCGGCATATTTCAACAATATTGAAAGAGAAGCAACCATCGAAGCCGCGAAGTTAGCAGGTCTGGATGTTCAAAATTTGGTCAGTGAACCAACCGCAGCAGCCTTGGCTTATGGCCTTCATAAAGATGTCGACCAATCGATCCTTGTGATTGATTTGGGTGGCGGAACCTTTGATGTTTCTTTATTGGAAATGTTCTCCGGAGTCATGCAGGTAGAAGCCATTTCCGGCGATAATCAGCTGGGAGGAGAAGACTTCACACAGGTAATTATCCAAGATTGCCTGAGGAAAAATGACTTGGCAGAGCAGCTATTGTCTGCAGAAACACAAGCAGTCATCTATAAAAAGGCAGAACGGTTGAAAATCGAGCTTTCCTCAAAAGAGAAAAGTAGTTTTTCCTTTGAAAATGAACAAGCAGTCTTTGACTATGAATTGACTGTTCAAGATTATGAACAACTTTGTCTGCCCTTACTGAAAAGAATGAGGCAGCCTATCGGGCGGGTGCTGAATGACGGGCGTATCGATAGTAAAAGTATCGACCAAATGATTTTAATCGGCGGCGCCACAAAGAATCCATCGATTAAGAATTATTTTTCACGGTTAATGAAAATTATTCCTTATACACAGATTAATCCGGATGAAGCAGTCGGACAGGGCGCCGGCATTCAAGCTGCCTTGAAGACACAACAGGAGATGGTCAATGAACTGATGATGACCGACGTCTGTGCCCATAGCTTAGGGGTAGATGTTGTCAGTCAAGGGCCAAACGGGTTTATTACCGGTGTGTTTGAGCCGATTATCGAACGAAATACGACAATTCCTGTCAGCAAAATCAAAACCTTCTTAACCTTGAAGGACAATCAAAAAGAGGTGTTGTTCTCTGTTTACCAGGGCGAACATCCGATGGTTAAAAACAACTTGAAAATCGGTGAGCTGGCACTTAAGCTGCCGCCAAGACCGGCAGACACACCCGTTGATTGTCGCTTCACCTATGATTCCAATGGTGTGCTTGAAGTGATTGTTACGGATGTGGAAGGAAACGAAAATCAACTAATTATTGAAAGTCATCCTGGGAAATTAAATGCGGAGCAGCTGCAGGAAAGTCTGCAAAAGATGGAGGACTTGAAAATCCATCCGAGGGATCGCGCGGAAAATCGCTTATTGCTGGCCAAGCTTGAGCGTGCCTATACCGAAGCGTTAGGTGACAAGCGGCAGTATATCCAGCGCCTAATTCTAGAATTCCAGCAAACCTTGGAACAGCAAGATGATTTGGAAACAAAACGCCTATCCGTTAAGCTGCTGCAACAACTGAATGCAATGGAAGAGGAGCAATGGACATGAACATTTGGCAGGTTCTAGCGATTGATCCTACCTCAGATATCAAAAAAATCAAGCAGGCCTATGCTGCAAAGTTGAAAACACTGACCATCGATCAACAGCTAGATGAATTTCAAGAATTGAAAACCGCCTTTGATACAGCTCTCGCCTATGCCCGCTCTGGAGCAGCGGAGCCCACACAGGCAGCTCACGAATCGTTGGAATCAACAAAAGAACAGCCTATAGCATTCGATGCGACGCTTGATTCAGATACCGCTTATTCGGATTGGAACGAGCTAAAGGTTTTCTCTATCGAATTGAAAAAAATTCAGCAAGGACAAGCCTATTTTGATGATTTATCACTATGGGAGGATTTGACTGAACAAATATTTGATTGGGGCATAGAGGAGTATTGGGAAAATCAATATTTAATCCAGCTGTTTCTTCTTAATAATTTTCGCTGGTTATCCAGACAGGTTATCAACTACCTGATTGCACTGTTTGATTTGGAAAATCTGGACGTACAGACCACTCAGCCAAGATATATTTCACATGAGTTTCTGCATTATTTACCTACGATTGAACAGGCTCCGTCCTTTTCGTTTGATATTTGGACAGATATCCCGCAACATACGCGGGAACAGTACTTCGCTTCAAGATACAGGGCCTACCAGCTGCTGACAAGCAGTCATATTTATGCCGGCGATCCCTTTAGTCAGAGCATTGATGAATGCTTCGCGGTGACAAAAAAGGATACAGATATCTATGCATTGCTTCTACTGAAATTATTAACCGATAAAAATGACGCAACGCTGTCTGACAGTGAACAACAACAAGTCAAGGTCTGGCTGAATGAAGCAGCCAGCTTAGATAAGAACAACCAAACAATCCTGTTCCTACAGGATTATTACGCACTGGTAATTGAAAAAAGCGAGCAGCCGCCATCACAAAAGTCGGAATGGACAACAGAGCAATTACTTGTTCCTAAACCGTTATTCTATCGGCTTTATGAAGAGATGCTTTTCCAACAAAAACACTATACTGACGCCTTTACAGTATGGAAGAGGCTTTCTCGAGATGAACGACTTTCTCGACTAAAAAGATACAATAACATTAGAAGACAGCTTCCTGATATAGAACGGCAAGAGCTGCAGCAGCTGAACCGCCACTTGAACACGCAAACTGAGCAATACAAAAATAAACAGGCTGCTCAAAACAACATGATTCGCAATATTTTCATAGCAGCAATTGCAGGCCTTGCTATTTTCAGTTTTATTGGCGGATTGACAAATACCTCTAAAAAACCGACAAAAGTGGATATGGATATTATCCAACAGCAAATTCAGTCAAATAATGAGTCTTTCAAAAATAATCTACTAGAATCCGCACGCGCAACACTGAAAAAAACTGAAGCAGCACGCACGCTGACACAGGCATTATATTCAGAGGATGAAGTCAATGTAGAGGACTTATTTGCCACCGAAGCACTTAAAGCTGAGTTTGACACACGAAAAGCTAACGCTCAACTGAACTATGACAGTGACGACTTCTCCTACTATTCACAACTGGACGGGCAGGAAATGCTTCGCTACATCAGTATTTACCACCAAGACAACTTTCTTTATGTAATTACGGTAGATGAAACCAATTATACGATTACAGCTGTATATGGTGATGATTGGACACAATTGCCGGAAGAAGAATTGCAGGGGCTGATTGATTTCACGCATGTCGAAAAAGCAGACATTCTGGTGCTGTTCCTCAAGGAGTACTTATTCGCGGAAGACAGAGCGGCAGCCTTGGAAAATTACGGTGTTTACTTTTCGCCAACCTTAAGAATGACTATGGAAAGAAATATAAAGCTTCCGATTCCGGAAAAATTCCGAAATGGCTGGTTATATCAGGTGTATATGGACTATAATGAGATAGTCTATGTACTAACCAATGAACAGGAGGATTTCCTGTATTTTGCCTTTGATGAAGAGAACAGACTTCATTGTATTTATGGCGAACACTGGATCTCAGAGGAGATTCCGACATTGGAGGCCTACGGTGAAACTGTACCGATGGCTGATATTTTAAATTCTTACTAGAAAAAGGAGTAATCATGCAAAATAAACAAATACGCGCTGTTGGCCGATTCAGTATGCTTTTTTCATTGGCAGCAGCTCTTATCAGTCCTTTCTCTACGGCATTCGCTGAGGAAGGAACCTCTACAGCACTCTCAGAAACCGTTCAACAGTCACAAGAAGCTGTAACACCTCAAATACCGGAGGATATTATGGCACTGGCAAGAAATGCCGGATATGCCGTAGATGACTATTATCGTCCCGCAGCAACTATTGTGATTGAAGCCAACTCCGGGCAAGTGGTCTGGGAGGATCAGGCTGATCTTACTTGGTATCCGGCCAGTATCGCCAAAATGATGACTGTCTATCTGTTGTTCGATGCCATCAAAGAGGGCAAGCTGGCATTAGATATGCCGGTTACTGCAACAGCTTCTGATGAAGCAATTTCACAAATCTATGAACTCAGCAACTCACCTATTGTTGCCGGTGTTGCCTATTCTGTTACAGACCTTTTGTATATGACAACTCTTGCTTCTTCCAATGCAGCAACCGTCATGCTGGCTAACTTGGTCTCTAATAACGATGCAGCGGCCTTTATCAGCATGATGAATACCAAGGCGGCACAGCTGGGAATGACGAATACAACCTTCTACAATCCAAGCGGAGCAGCTGCCAGTGCCTTTAATGGCTATTATGCACCGGAAGGAATCGATCCTGAAGCAGACAACGTTTCAACAGCAAGAGACTTGGCATTAATGTTTTATCACTTATTGAAGGATCATCCCGATGTTCTGGAATATACCAATAAGTTTCAAGTGACAGTGATGGAAAATACCGAGTATGCACAGGTATTGGAGAACTCAAATAAATCTATCCCCGGCGGACTTTTTGGCTATGAAGGAGAGGACGGACTAAAGACCGGTGCTAGTCCTGAAGGTGCCTATAATTATGCAGCCACTGCTCAAAGAGGTGATTTACGCTTGATTGAGGTCGTTTTAGGTGTGGGTGATTGGGATGACGGTGAGGGAGAAAATCAACGGCATGCTTTTGGTAATGCACTGTTTGATTACGGCTTTACTAATTTTGAATATAAGCGGCTGCTTGAAGCCGGCACACAGGTAATCAACGGTACCGAAGTCATTTTGGGACAAGAGCTTTATGGCTTGCTGCGAAATGGCACACAGCCGGAATACATTCTATCAGACAATCAACAGTTGATTCTTTCTAATCAGTTAACTGAGGTTTCCCCCAGTGTTCCTGCGCCAAGTGTGAGCTATCAGGTGAAGGAAGAAGAAAAAGAAGAGGAAACAGCTGCTGGAAAAAACAGCTCGTCCCTAGTGGGTAAAGTGAAGAGCTCATGGAAGGAATATGCAACAGCAGGTGTTGCCTTGCTCCTATCCTTATTATTATTACTATTTTCAAGAACAACTAGCAGCAAATCACGGCAAACCAGAAGAAAAGCTACTGCCAACAGACAAGGTGCCTTTTTTACCGGTGTTATTCTTCTATTGGGTGCTGTTGCTATCGCAGCTGTTACGTTCATAATAGGTCCTTGGCTGCCTTTTTAGATAACTAGATTAAAATTAAGAAAAGTAGAATGAGTCGTTTAGCTTATCGTCAAGTGAGCTGACTCATGAAGCTAGACAAATAGAAAAAACTGAACCACCACTCAATAAGAGCGGTAGTCCAGTTTTTTCCTTTACATCGATCCTTTAAATACCTCTGCATTTTTAGCAAAGTAATCTACACCTGAGTAAATCGTAAAGATTAGACATGCATAGAGCATGATGTCTGCCATAGGTATGCCTAGCAGGTTGAATGGAATATTGTTAATAAGTAATAAGATGATTGCCACCATTTGCGTGGCAGTTTTGACCTTGCCTGGCCATGCTGCTGCCATCACTTCGCCGCCCTCAACCAATAACAAGCGCAGACCTGTTACCGCCAGCTCACGACACACAATAATTGCAACGACCCATGCCGGTGCTTTTCCTTGACCAACCAGCATGATAAAAGCGGTCATAACCAGCATTTTATCCGCCAACGGATCAGCAAATTTCCCAAAGTTTGTCACCAAGCCTCGTGCTCGAGCAATTTTTCCGTCCAGCCAATCAGTGATACTGGCTATGGCAAAAATAACGGCACCAACCAATTGTGTAATTTCAAGCGTTGTATCCCCCACCGTGACTGTTCCCCAGTCCATCGAGACACTGACAACAATGATAAATATCGGAATCATAAAAATTCTAAGTACAGTTAATTTATTAGGTAAATTCAACTTTCATTCCTCACTTTCCTATCCTATTTTACGTTATTCACTATTCACTGTCACGATAAACCCTTCAAAAAATAAAAAACGTCCATGTTACAGCTGAATAATGAACAAACGAAAAGAGGGACTGTGACATTCATATGCCTTAGTCCCCTAAAACCAAATTAATGGTACACCGAAGAGACAGCACACTTTAGCACTGGTCTCCTCAAGCATTGTCCGTTAAACAACTTTTTACTGTTTATAGGTAATGGTAAATACAATGTTTCGCTCACCAATTCCGGTATCATTCGGGTTGAAAATAACCGGTTGGCCATTCAGCTTCATGTCCATATACTCCGAAGCGCCCAGTGCAATTGTTACAGCTGTTGTACCGGCAGGAAGCTCAAACTCCTGAGTCTGACCGGCAGGCACCGTATACTGGAAGACATAGGCGCCATTGATGATGACACCTGCCCATGAGTTCCCTGTCGTTGCCGTAAAGGTGAATTTCGCAGGAGCAGCCACGTCCGTCGCTGTCATATTAACTAGACGGTTCTCTTCGTTGACGTAAGCTACCGTTGCTGTCGGCTCTGCGCTGCTTTCAACCGTCGAGCTTTCTACTGTTGAGCTCACAGTTGTCGAAGAACTGCTTTCACTTGTCATACTTGAATCAGAAATTCGTTCAATCGTTACAGTTGATTCAGGAACATCAATCATTGGGTTTGCTTTTTGATCCTGCCACATAGCATAGAACACAACCACAACGATTGCGAGACCAAATAGCGAAAGAATGATTGCCGGTAAGCTTTTAAATAACCGACTCTCATGTTCTTCCTCATATATTTGAATCCGCGATTCTTCCAAATCCTTATACTGCGCGGCTAATTCAACATCCTCCGGCAAATCTTTTCCGTCAAAATAATTGATGAGCTCTTCCCCATCAAGATTCACTGCACTGGCATATTGACGAATAAATGCACGAACATAAAATGTACCAGGCATGGAATCAAAATTATTCTCTTCGATTGCCATCAAGTAGCGCTTTTGAATCTTCGTAATTTGCTGCAGCTCGTCCAACGACATATTCATTTGTAGTCGTGCTTCTCTTAATTTTTTTCCTATATTCACACTGGCCACTTGTTCATCTTCTCCAGTCTATCTAATTTCCTCAATACCATCCCCCATTGATAGGAATGGTCGCTCCAGTTATATATGCTGCCTGATCGGAAAGTAAAAAAGCGGCGGCTCCGGCGACTTCTGCCGGGTGAGCCATTCTTCCGATTGCTGCTCGTTCTTCTATTTGTCGTTTCTCAGTTTCTGTCCATTGTTGATTCATTGCGGTTGCTACGGCTCCCGGTGCCACAGTGTTCACTGTAATACCCAAGCTCGCTACTTCTTTGCTATAGGCTCGGACAAAAGCTTCCTGTCCGCCCTTTACACCGCTATACACAGCTTCCATGCTGCTGCCATACTGGCCATACACCGATCCGATAAAAACAATCCGTCCATGTCCGCTTCGGCTCAATTTTTTCTGCAACTCCTGACAAATCAATAAGGGGGTTTTCAAATGGATGGTCAACAGACTGTCGATATCTGATTCCGTCTGGTCCGTTAATAGTCCATAGCGAGTAAATCCACTGGCGAAAACCACTGCATCAACCTGAAATAATTGCTTGAAAAAGGTTGGTAATACTGCTTCGTCCAACATATCTAAGGATACCATAAAAAAATCTTGCTGAGGATAACAATTTTGAAAGTTTCTTACCAAATTCTCTACTTTTTCTTTGTTTTTATGATAATGACAATACAGGGACCAGCCTTGCGCTGCAAGCTCCTCGGCAATAGCCGCACCAATTCCGCCGCTTGCCCCCATAATCAACGCATTCTTCATGATTCGCTCCTTGATTGTCTAGTAGTCAGCAACAAACAACGGAGCTGGAATAAACAATCTTCCAGCTCACAAATAATTTTTTTCACTCGCCTTGTACAGGTTTATTCCTATTTCTCAGGAGAAATATAGAAGCGGCTCAAGCCTTCTTTCTTCACAAATGTCTTAGCAGCCTCTTTGATGTCAGCAAGTTGGATACTATCGATGACCGACAGCATATCAAACAAGGTCACATCGCCAAATAAAGATTGTGAAAATTGATTTGCAATATATTCTAAAGAATTCAACGATTGGAAATGCTTGCCAATCATTTTCTTTTTCAATAAACTTAAATTTTCTTCTGTCATTTCTGCACTGTCTTCATAGCCAAGCAAAATTTCTTCAATGGCTTCCGCCAATTTTTCCGGCTGATCACTGTCGCCGCCAAAATCGGCAAAATGGAAGCTGCGATCCAAACTGAATTCATAGCTGAAGCTATCATCAAGCAAGCCGGCGTTATAAAGGTTTAAATAATTTTGAGAAGTGTTCCCAAACAGCAGCTGTAAGAAGAGATTCATCGCTGTTTTATATTTTAAAAGAGCGGCTCCCTCTTCAGGTACCTCGTCCAATCCTTTTAGACCAACCAGCACTTTTTTCCGTTGTACGGGCATCGTAATCGAGCTTTCACGAACAATTTCCTCAACGGTTTCTTCAGGAAAATGACGCTTAATTGGTGCTGCTGCTTCAAACGATTTTTCTCCTTGATTCTGACGAATAAACGCCATCATTTCTTCCGGATCCATTTTACCAACTACAAATAGAGTCATATTACTTGGATGATAGAACGTATGATAACAGGTATATAAATCCTCTGCAGTGATTTCATCAATGCTTTCCACCGTTCCTGCGATATCAATATGCAGTGGATGTTTAGGATACAGATTGCCCAGAATACCGAAAAACAGACGCCAATCTGAGTCATCCCGATACATTTGAATTTCCTGCCCAATAATTCCTTTTTCCTTCTCTACCGTTTCTTCTGTAAAATAAGGTGCTTGTACAAAATCCAATAACGTTTCAAGATTTTTTTCTACTTGGTCAGTTGTTGAGAAAAGGTAACTTGTCTTCGTGAAGCTGGTAAAAGCATTCGCAGAAGCTCCCTGACGACCAAAGGCCTGAAACACATCGCCATCTTCTTTTTCAAACATTTTATGCTCTAAGAAGTGAGCAATCCCATCCGGCACTCGAGTGAACTCTGATTTGCCAAGTGGAACAAACTCATTGTCAATTGAGCCATAATTCGTCGTAAATAAGCCATAGGTTTTATGGTAATCATTTTTCGGTAGCAGATAAACGGTTAAACCATTCTCTAAAACCTCTGTGTAAAGCACTTCATTGATTTGAGGATACATTTTTTTCTCCATTATTCTGCTCCCCCTTCCAAAAAGAAAATCGCCTGCATGGTCACTTGTTTTGCTACTTTCTGGATATCATGAACAGTGACAGCCTCCATACGACGAATCCATTCCTCCGGCTTCAAATAGGTGTCCGGCAGTAGAAACGCTGTATAGGCAGATTCCAACACAGCCCCTGCGTTATCAAGAGACAACAGGTATTGGTTTTTCAGCATTGCTTTTGTTTGCTGCAGCTCTTCGTCTGAAATTTTCCCCTGACGGATATTTTCCAGCTCCTCGGAAACCAGACGCAGAACCTTTTCACGATTTTTTCCATCGATACCTGTCTGCACACTCAACATTCCTCGGAACGTATCTACATTACTGGATGCATAATAGGCCAAATTTTCTTTTTCGCGAACATTCATAAAGAGCTTAGAATGCGGAAACCCACCGAAAATTCCATTGAACAACTGCAACGCAAAGTAAGAAGATTCTCCATAGAATACATTTGTATCGTAACCGATATTTAGCTTGGACTGCGCCAGCTTCTCTCTCTCAGAGCGTTCTTTGATAATGTTATCGATTGTATGACGATAGAATATTTCTCCGATTCCTTCTTCACGATCAGTAAACGGCAGCTCAGAGAATAGGGCATGAATTCGCTCCTCTTCAACATCACCTAAAACGAAAATATCGATTTGGTCCTCTGCCATCATTTTGTGGTGGTAAGCAGCTAAACTTTCAGCCGTTTCCTTTTGTAAATCCTCTAATGTACCAAAGCTTGGAATTTTCTGATCCTCTGAATCACTAAAATAAAGATTTTGCAGTGAGAGAGCAGCATAAGCCTGCTTATCTTCGCTTACGCTTTGCAGGTAAGCAGCCGTGTTCTCCTTTTCTCGATCAAAGGTCTCTTGATCAAAATATCCCTCTGTAATATTTGGGTAGAAAAGAACTTCTTTGATGAAGGCAACAGACTCTTCCAAAACAGTCGAATCTTTCAAATATTTATCATTCACAATACTCATTGACAAATTCAGCCAATGCAGATTTCCCTTCTTGTTTACATTCAAGCCAAAGCTGGCACCGTATAGCTCAGCTAGTTTTTCACTCATCTGTGTCTGAGTTGGATAATGAAGACTGTTCGTCTCCAGCAAGCTGGTTAAAAGGGTTCTTTTGGTAATAGTTTCTCGATCCAATAATGTATTGAAACGTATAAAGATACGTATGGTTTTATATTTTTCAGTCGGAAGAACATGCAGATTAACACCTTTAGCTAATTTAACTGACATTTTCTCAACCCTTTCTTTGTGGTTTTATAGTAATCAATATTCCTTTGAAATTCAATTAACCCAAAGGATTTAAAGACTTTTTTAACATTCTGCAACTCCTAATAATTATAGCATAGCTTTCCATACTTTTAGACGCTCAAACTTTTTTCGTTTAAAATTATTCTAATTTTGAGTATACTGAAATATATAGAGGAGGGAATTACATGTTCAAAGAATTTAAAGATTTTATGATGAGGGGAAATGTCCTTGATCTAGCCGTCGGGGTCGTTATAGGTAGTGCATTTACAGCCATCGTTACAAAGGTGGTCGAGGGGCTTATTACACCTATCGTCAGCTTAATTATTGTGATGGTTACCGGAAAATCAAGTGCAGACGATGCGTTCGGTTCTATGGTCTTCAAGGTTCAAGGTGTGGATTTTAATGTCGGCTCTGTCATCAGTGCTATTATTACATTTGTTATTACAGCATTCGTTTTATTCCTGATTGTAAAAGCAGCGAACAAGATGAAAAAACCGGAAGAAGAAAAAGAAGCAGACCCAACAGCAGAAGACTACCTGGCAGAAATCCGTGACCTGCTTGCTGAACAAAATAAAAAAGACTAGGTGAATGGAAAAGCTACATGAGCTTGATTAGACTTTGAGTAACCAATTAGGTACTGCTTAACATCAACTCATGCTTCGTTGTGTTTCACAACAATTAGGAAATCCACTGATAAGATGAGTTTTATCTTAACAGTGGATTTATCTATTTACCGAAAAGTCTAGCTCATGTAGTTAGACAATTAGAAAAGCAGAATGAGTCACTTAGCTCATGCGCGATATAAGAAACTGTCCCATGGTGTTCTTTACCGTGAGACAGTTTTTACTTGTTATTAAGACAGTGCATAGGAAACGGTTAGCTTATACTATCTTTTCGATTAACTAATTGTGATGGATGACCTAGTTTAATCTTATGGAAAAGTGTAAATTAAATAACGCTATTTAGGATTTTTTTGATAAAAATATTTATTATTATGATATAATCAATTGATTATCTTTTGTTCTGGAGGACATAATGAATAAACGAATTACTATAATATTAGGAATTATGACTATGGTAATAATTGGAGTAGGAGGAAAAATTTATATGGATACATGGTCAAAGGAAAATAATATACCAAAAAATACAGATATATATGAATCAGAAAAAACTGCTGTGCTAGCAATTAAAAATACTTTTTCAGAAATTAAATCAATAGAATTTTCGGAAACAATATATAATAGTACAACTGATTCATATAATATGATTGTTAAAATGACTACTATTGAAGGAAGCTCTGTAAAATTTAGTATTGGGTTTATGAATAAAGACACAGAATTACAAGACTATGGGATAGAAAACAGAGATATTCAAAAAGAAGGAGAAACAAAAAGCAAAGTTTTGGTTACATATTCTAATGGCGTTAAGGGAGAGATTTAGGTTTTGAGTACAGAACATTCTTATAATAGGCTTAGCGACAGGGTTTACTGGTTAGACCCAAAACATGACAAGTACGATCCAACAATGAAACCAGGAGCTATTAGAAAACTAGCAGGAATTGAATATAAAATTCTTGATATTGAAACCAACTCAGAAAACGGCATGCAGGCAATGGCCGTTGCCCCAATTGTTAATGGAAAACCAGATACCTCACAGGTCGTGATTGCCTATGCAGGAACGAATCAATCTGATAGTTTAGATATAGCGACAGATGCACAAACAGTTGGTTTGGGACTCGAGGAACTCCATTCGTTTCATTTGTTTGGACCAACCGACTCTGTGGATGCACAGTCTGTCACTGCTCAACGATTTGCAGAATCTATCAGAAATCAGTATCCATTTGCAACAATTACAACAACTGGTCATTCTTTAGGCGAAAGTTTGGCTTTTTTTATTGCCGCAGAAAACAAGTGGATGAATGTGGGTTTCAATGGACCTTATGCAGGAAGTATGATGTCAAAAGATGCGAAAAAATGGGCGGAAGACAATCCAGGAATGTTTTATAATTATCGGAATAGGTATGATGTTATCGGAGGCGCTCTAGTTGCCGGTCGAGATTTTGCCATTATTATTGATGTGGAAAAGGATGGAACATTAGCCGATCGAGTTGGCGCATACCATAGTCTTGGTATGTGGGATTTTGATAAAAAAACAGGACGATTGTTGATTCCTGACAATGAATTCAACGAAAAAGCGATTAAGAAACGGGCGGAGAATGATAAGCAGCAAATGCTGGGCATTCTAAACAGTACACAGTCTTGGATGAAATCTCTGCGAGATAAATTGACGAAAAGCGGTGGCGGTTTATCTACTAATGAAGCTATTTTCCTAGACAGCAGTGAAGCGCTTCTTGTTCTAAATGCACAAATGAATACAGTCAATGCGACGTTTTCAGAAGTGGAAAGCTTCCTTCATCAACAAACAGAAAAAGCAGAACAAGCTTGGCAAAAATCGTTGGATGCAGGAAGAACATTAGGTCCTGATTTAAGTGAATCTGAAATACTGGAAGCACTCGAATCTATGGGTGTCAGTAAAACAATCATTTCCGATCAGCCTAGAGAAAGAAATGAATCGAAAATCGCTGAGTACAGAGAGATTGCAAGCAGCTGTGATACGCTCAAATCAGAAATTCACGGAAGTATTGAAAAGCTGTTATCCGTTGATCAAGAATTAGCAACGCAGTTTCAAGCATAATAACTGTAAAGGAATACGTTAAAAATGGATAAAGAAGAAGAACTAAAGCTGGAGTATACGAAAGAATTGCGCATATGCGAGGAAAAAGAAGACCAGTTGGCAAGGAACAAAACAAAGGTATTTCAAGAAATGGATGACTATATCAAAGAGACGGAGTATTGGGCTGGAAAACTTCCTTATGGTCGTGAAGCCTTATCTGAAGCTTATCGTAATTTTCAAAATGAATCGTTAGAATTAGAGGATCGATTTCATCAGGAAAGAAAAAGAATAATGAATGAGATGGAAGAGTTAGAGCAGAACTATAAAAAGGAACTACGTAATTTAGAACACTAAAGGGAGTATTTTAGAAGACATGGCAGAGATATTCACAGATGAAATTCTTGACGAAGCTGGACTAAAGGAGCTTAGGAAAGCGAGACAAAAAAATAATATTCGTTCTTTCGTAGGTTCAGCTGCACTCATGGACCACACGTCGAGAGAACAAGATGTACAATCAATTACTGATACATACATAGATGAATTGAAAAGTTCTTTAGAGAGTTTGTCAAGTAATCTAGGCACCTCTCTAAAAGGACAAACAGGTAAAAAAGTAAAAGAGGCATTAACACAGCAGGCTTCAAAAATTCAATCGATATAAGTAATCGCGTACTAATAGTTTTCCTGTCTCGATAAAGAAATATAAAATCATTACCTCAAATGGTTTGCTTGTTGCTGTACAAGGCTAAATCAAAAAAGAATAACACTAAAAAGCACCCCGATAGGCAATATCGAAGTGCTTTTTGCTTATTTACACACACAAGGCTGAAAACCGGAGGAGGTTTTCAGCCGTTTTAGGAGAAAAATGAAATTGAAGAAAAGTCTTTTATTTGATTCTTATTCTAGTCGCCAATTATGAATAATTTATGATTGAACTGTAGCAAAACTGCTAATTTTCCATTAACTCTTTTTTCATTCCTTCTCCATATAGAATACAGCTGGAAAAGCTATGTCGGTTCGAATTGTCTATTGCATTAGTCGAATAGTATGCGTAACCTCAAGCACACAGAACTTTTCTCTCAAAAACTTTATGACACCTTTACCAAATAAAAAGAGGTTGAAAAATCTCAACCTCTTTCAAATCGTTTCATTCTATAAATCCAAACAGCCATCTGTTCCTTGATCTGGCGTTGGTGCCGGTGTAGGCGCCGGTGTTGGTTGTTGTTGTTGTTGCTGTTGTTGCTGTTGTTGTGCCGCAGCATCTGCTGCTGCTTGAGCCTGGGCTTGAGCTGCTGCCGCTGCGTTTGCGTCGGCTTGTGCCTGAGCTGCTGCCGCATTTGCATCTGCTTGGGCATTTGCTGCCGCCGCTGCGTCAATGGCTGCCTGTTCCTGTGCTGCCGCCGCTGCTGTTGCATCCGCTTGGGCTTGAGCATCTGTTGCTTGAGCCTGTGCCGCTTCTTGCTCTTTTTGGTTCTTGGCAGCTACTTCTGTTTCCTTCGTATCGACCATTACGCCATCCTTGTTTTTATATTTCAGGAAAGCAACATCATCAGCAAAATTCAATTCAACCTCAGAGTCTTCAGCCACAGCCGCAAAATCAAGGTCACGGATTTCCTTCACTGTATCATCTGCAAAGGTTACCTGCATCAAATATTTTTTCTGTTCATCTTTGTTTTCCGGTGTGTAGAAAAGCTCTACCGTGTCTTCATTTTTGATGGTATCATTTTCAGCCATCATATTAGCAGGATACTCCGCTTGCTCTTCTGCTTTGATTGCTACCGCTTTGATTTCTTTTCCAGTATTGTTTTTAACCAATGTTTCCAGAGCTGTATCTGACTTCACGCCTACTGTTTTGTATTCCTTTTCTACAGAGCTGCTAGTTGTCGTTGTCGAACTGCTGGTAGTAGTTGTTTCACTGCTGTCCTTCGCCGCCGCATCCTCTTTGTTATTGCCGCAAGCCGCCATGCCCAATACACAAGCTGATAGTGTTAAAATTTGCATCATCTTTTTCATTTGTTTTCCCTCCAAAGGTGTGTGTTTTATTGTATCGTGTTTTTCATCAAATCTGTTGCATAAACGACAGAGGTTTGCCCGTCTGTCATAGTGAGAATTTCTATACGAAGATTTTCAGGCAGCTGACCATCTACTAGGTACAGCTGATACCCTGAACCATCACCATCCTCCTGCGAAACATAGAAGGGCTGGTAGCTAACCGTCGTTCCCAAAGCATTATCATGAACAGATACATAGATTTCTGTATTGTCCTTCAGGTACTTCGAATCAACAGCACCCTCAATATAGTAATAGTCATTGTCTTTTTTTACTGAAAAATCTGTCGTCGTTTCTACCGCTTCACCACTAACCATCGGAACAATCGGTGCTGTCATGATTGGGATATCCGTCAACAGATTACCTAATGTTCTTTCCGCCCGTTCCACTACGACGTGTGTTGGCTGATACTGATCAACCTGCAATAAATTGTACGGTACATAGCGAGAGAAGTATCCCTGCGCAAACTCATCGGCCATAAACGGCAACAAGCTTTCCCCGAAGGAATCTCGATACATTAACAGACGGTTGCCTTTTTCAGGACGAGTCGTTTCAATCCATGCATCCATATTATCTGTAAAGTCTCCAACTGTTGTATAGCTATGAGGATAATACTTATTACTTTCCTTCGTAGGAGCGGTTGGATAAAGCATCTCATCAATATCACCAACATGATCGGTTCTTTCTTCTGCCGGAACGTTTAAGTAGCTCTCATGAGGTAAATTGAAATAGCTCATAATCAATTGATAAGCCAACAAAGCCCCCTCATTGTTCCAATGTGTGTCTCTGGCAAAATACAGTGGCTTATCCTGTTCTTCAAATGGTGCTTTTAAATCAAGATAATTCACTTCATACTCTGTCAAAAGCGGCTCAAGTCGAGCCAGATTATTTTCCTCTGCTTTCAAATATCTGTCCGGCATATTCTCGTCATAAACCGTATTTTTATTGAATGGAGAGATAAATAGAAACTGTGCGCCTCGAGCGGTAGTGTAGTCCTGCATGATTTTCAAGTTCTTGACAGTCATGAACAGCTGGCGATCCGTCAGTTGGTCTTTTCCAAGATAATCAGGCAATGTTCCTTTGAAATAGAGCCAATCATTCTCTCCGACAATCACTCGATCCAGTACAGCACTTCCGACTGTCTTGCTGCGAATGACCGCATTCGCGGTAACCATTTTTTCTCTAAAGGCAAAATGTTCTTCAAAATAGGTGCCCATTTCTTGAAGATACTGCTCGTTCCATTTTCCTTTTACAGTCAGCTTCGGCCATTCTGCCAACTCTGTTTTTTCTGCTGTTTCATTGGTTGCCCAAAAGGTCATACCGGCAAAAGGAACCAGTAAAATCATGAAAATCAACACAAGATATACTACAGCATACGTATTCTTTTTCACTTACTGTCCTCCTAAAATCTAAAGTAAATAAATGGATTATATGTACCGCCGGATAGGCTGAGCACACATAAAAGCAGCAGAGCAATTGAACCGATATAGGTTAAGGGAATAATCGCCTTTTCCAACGTACTTCCCGGTACGATTCGCATTTGCAGCTGCGGCAGCACAGGCATACTGATGATAAGTCCTAAGCCTGCCATTAGAAGAAAAACTGGTGTCAGCTGCTCGAATGCCAACATCTGCTGCATCTCGCTAAAATGGAAGCCGGTAAACATTTGACTAATCACATGCAGCCCTTGCTCAAAGCTGTCTGCACGGAACAGAACGAAACCTACAATAACCACTAACAAAGCATAAATATGTCCTAATACTCTTGGAAGCTTCTTCAGAGGCAGAAATTCTTCAATCATCTGGAACAAACCATGCCACAATCCCCATGCCACAAAAGTCCAACTGGCACCATGCCATAGACCTGTAGAGAAAAACACAATCCATTTATTGATGACTGTCCGTGCTTTTCCTTTACGATTACCGCCTAAAGGATAATACAGATACTCTTTGAACCAAGTAGAGAGCGAAATATGCCATCTGCGCCAAAATTCTTTGATTGATCGTGAAACATACGGATAATCAAAGTTTTCCAAAAAGTGGAACCCGAACATGTGCCCTAATCCAATGGCCATATCACTATAGCCGCTGAAATCAAAATAAATTTGCAGCGCATAAGCAATTGCACCAATCCAAGCAGAGAGAATATTAATATCTCCCAAGGCAAAACCAAACACGGCATCTGCTGCGGCTGCCACTGTATTGGATATCAATACCTTTTTCGACAAACCAAGGATAAATCGTCGCATCCCCTTAGCAATCCGTTCAGGATCAGCATGACGCTGATTAATTTGCTCCTGTACGTCATGATACTTTACAATCGGCCCGGCAATCAGCTGCGGGAAGAAGGATACATATAATAGAATATTGAAATAGTTCTTCTGTACCTGCACCTCTCTACGATACACATCAATGACATAAGACATCGCCTGAAATGTATAAAAGGAAATACCTATCGGCAACGTGATTCCCGGTGCCTGAAAGGCTGTTCCAGCCAATGTATTGAGTGTTTCCACAAGCATGTCTGTGTATTTGAACACTCCTAAAAGCCCCAAATTAATAAAGACAGAAAAGAAGAGGACCAGCTTACGCTGCCTCTCCTTTTCAGTGCTTAGCATAAGCCCAAAAAGATAATTGAACATTGTACTGATAATCATCAGTATGATATAGACCGGTTCGCCGTAAGCATAAAATAGAAGACTTGCCGCAATCAATAGAAAATTACGGAGCTTGGTACCCTTTACTGCATAGTACAGCATAAATAGAACCGGTAAAAAGACACATAAAAATGTCATTGAACTAAAAACCATCGTTGTCTTCCCCTCTAACACTTCTTAACACGTTATTTTCACTCACTTATGTTTACTCATTCAACGCTTTTTCCATCTCAAGCGTACTGATTGAATCCCCGGTCGTTGTACTGACATAGTCAATATAAGCAATATTTCCATCAATACGCAGTGTTACTTCTTTCGCATCCTCAAAAGGAAAGCTATGAAGAATGTATGTCTGTCCATCTTTCGTTGCAAAGGAAAGATCATAGCCTGAGACAACCGCCCAAGCTTCCGGGTCCTCACTAGAATCCGTTGTTTCCTCTGAGGTTGGTGTGAAATACAACACCCCTTGCTCTTCATTCTCAAAGGGTGCTGCCTTTTCCAACAGATTACCCTCAAACTCAGAGACAGTAATATCTTTAACTGCCATTTTCTCGAGTGCAGCTCCGGTTTGGTTGCTGAGAACTACATCGTACTCATTCTTAGCTCCGGTTTTTGTTCCGATGACCTTCAGTTCCTTCTTTTCCTTTTCAGTTAGCGTCTGAGCCGGGGCTTCTTTCGATTCCGATCCAGACTCTTTAGAAGCTTGACTGGCAGTAGAAGCTGATGTAGAGGATGAGGCAGCAGTGCTGTCCTCATCCTTATTTGACCGACAAGCAGTCAGCGTAAGCAGACTCACACACAAAATTGTTATGCCCAAAAGACCTAATCGTTTCTTTTTCATTCGATTCGCTGACTCCCTTTTAATTAATTCGACGGTAATTTCTATATTGAACAGCACCTGCCGTATTATACGTAATATAGTAATATGGATATTTATTACCATATGCCGGACGACCCAGCTCCGCATCGAATACATACGTCGCTCCGTTTATATCAATCTCTACCCAACCATGGGGACCTAAGCTGCCATTACGCTGCACAACAGAACCAACCACTACATGGGCATCATAGCCTAGCTCTTTTGCTAGATAATAGAAGGTACTGGCATACGTATAACAATTTCCTTTTCGCTGGTTAAAACCTTTACTCGCATGTTCATTGGCAAAAGCTGCACCGGCATTTGCTGCAGGATAGCTGCTGTCTTGATAGCCAATCGTATTTCTAGTCCAGTCGAACGCCTTCTTCAAATCCCAGCCGACTTGGTTCAACACATTGTAAGCAGATTGCTGCAATGCTGTACGATTTTTCTGTAGTGTATAAGAAGTCGTTCCCAGACCTGCCGTACCGTTCGCATACACGTGTGTATTGAACTTCCCGCCATCACGGAAATCCACACTGTTTACAACAACAGTCCATGAACCATCGTAGCTCTTGCTGCCGTTCAGCCATTTAATATCATCTTGACCTTTTGTCTCGCTCCATGTTGGGAATTTCATAGAAGAAGCATTGACACTTGAATTAAAAACAGTTACTCTCGCCGTTGTACTGCTTAAGATGGTTGTACGAATATAGTTTGTCTTGTTCAATGCATCCAAACGGAATTTTTGTGAATTCGTACGATTGAATCGGTACATTTGAATATTCGCACCTTCTTTATTTTGTCCGTTATCAACATCAAGGTAACTGCCTAGCTTACTTTGAATATAAGTTAAGCCGCTGCCTGCATCAATAAAGCGGAATTTTTGTGCATCCGAGTTATTCCATGTGAACTGTTGGACGTTGGCCTTATTTGCTGTGCTGGCATTTGCCACATCAAGAACTTTTCCTGATTTTTCATTAACCAGCTTATACCAGCCGTCGCCTGCAGCTTCTACAATAAACTTCTGTTGTTTCGCCGCATTCTCTGACCATAACTGTACATTTCCACGCTCAGCGGTGCTTCCATTCGATACTTCCAACACACGATTTGTATTGATGTTCGATGAGATAAAGTAACGCACACCATTTTGTACAGCAACCGTTTTAGGTGCTTTTGGTGCTTCAAACAGCCATTTTTGTGCTGCAGTATGATTCAGTGCATAGGTCTGAATCTTTGTTCCTTCTGCACTTGCACCATTGGCTCTATCAAGAACAGTTCCCAGCTTCGATTGAATATACACATAACCTCCGCCGGCATCGATAAACCGGAATTTCTGTGCATCTGAGCCATTTTTATCAAATTGTTGAATTTGCGCCCCGTTTCCTGCATTGCCATCAGCGATGTCCAATACTTTTTTAGAATGACGGTTAACGATGTAGTACCAATTATCTGAAGTTTTTTCTACGACAAATTCATTTGCTCCACTATAGGAAGAAGAATACAATAGTACTTTCTCTCTATTTGTACTTGTCATACCATTTAAAGAAAGGACTTTATCCGTTCCAGACCCTGTAATCTGATAGGTACCGGCTGTCACCTCTTTTAATGCAGGATCAACATTGCCGTCAAGACGCCATTTCTGTGCATTTGTCCGATTTAAGGCAAAGGTCTGGAGCTTCGTACCAATTCCTGTATTGCCATCCGTACAATCCAATACTGTGCCTAATTTTGATTGAATATAGTAATACCCGCTGCCAGCGTCTACAAGCTGCCATTTCTGCGCATCCGAATTGTTTTGTTTATATTGTTGAATCGGTACACGATTTGCTTTCGAACCATTCTGTACATCCAGTACCAAACCGGAGTTGACATTCTTAATAACAAACCAAGTGCCATCTACAGGAATAAGCTCAAATTGACTTCGACCATGATACATTTGTTTATTCAGTTCCATTTGTGCTGAATTACTTTTCGATCCGCCAACAACGCTCATCATTGCAGCAGAATTTCCAGCTGAGTAGATGTTATACGTGCCACGTTGAACAGCTGTTGCTGAAAATAGTTCTAATCCTGCTTCAACAGGCTTCTCTTCAGCCTTGTCTGTTTCCTCAGTCTCAGAGGCTTCTGTCTGGCTTTCTTTCGTCTGATCTTCTTGATTAGATGACTCCTTCTCCACTTCTTCACTCTTGGAGTCCTCTGTTCCTTCATTCGGAGTTTCTGATTCTACTTGCGGTTTGATTTCTTCATCTGTCTTTTGAATAAGAGACGAGCTGTCTATTGTCTCTGTTCCGTGAGCCAACATGGGGCCTCCATAACTGGCCAACAGTGTTGCACTCAACAGCATATACACTAACTTTTTTTTCACTTTAAACACTCCCAAAATTTTAATAAACTTAAACCAAAAAAAGAACAGTTCCCTACATATATAATAATACCGACTAAAATACTAGATTGCAACAGCCGAAAAGAGCATTTTCACGCAAAAAAGGAACATTGAAAACGCATTATTTTATTAAAATAACATGAGGTTTTTTTATTGAAATAATTATATCGTTATTCCAAGCCTATCAGCTTTCTGGAAAAGATAAAAATAGACATCAATTAGTAAAATTATACGTTCATTTTTCGGAATATTCAAAAAGAACGCATTCATTTCATTTTTAATCTTTTTTTAATGTTGGCTTTCTGTTATAATGGTTTTCACATTTAATATTGCTTAGAGGCTAAGCAAAGAAGAAAAATGTTCCCTCTGGTATAAAGAAAAAATCAGAAATCGGGAGCGTGGACTCTTTAAAATGGAAGAAACCAAAAACTAAAGGAGAGAAACGTATGAAAACAGTGTACAATTTTTCAGCCGGCCCAGCTATCTTACCAAAAAGTGTTTTGGAGAAAGCACAATCGGAGTTAGTGAATTACCAAAACAGCGGTATGTCCGTAATGGAGTTGAGCCATCGTTCCTCCTTGTTTGAAGCAATCATCCAAGAAGCCGAAGCTTTATTGAGAGAACTGATGAATATTCCCGATAACTATAAGGTGCTGTTTTTACAAGGCGGAGCAAGCCTTCAGTTCACCATGATTCCACTGAATCTGGCACAAAACAAAAAAGCACTCTATGTCAACACTGGCTCTTGGTCTAAAAAGGCCATCAGTGAAGCAAAAAAAATCGATAACGTTGAAGTGGAGGTCATTGCATCCAGCGAAGACAAGAACTTCACATATATACCTGAAATAAAGAAAGAAGATATTCCACAGGATGCGGCATATGTTCATATCACGACTAACAATACAATAGAAGGAACCTGCTTCTATGAACTGCCGGATACAGGGAATGTGCCGTTAGTAGCAGATATGTCTTCGAATATCTTATCTATCAACTACAATGTCGCAGATTTCGGCTTGATTTACGCCGGAGCGCAAAAGAATATCGGACCTGCCGGCTTAACCGTTGTCATCGTCCGTGAGGATCTGATTGGTCAGACAGATGTATTAAGTGCTATGCTGGATTATGATATCCAGGCGAAAAATGATTCTTTATATAACACACCGCCAACCTTTGCCATTTATATGGCAAAATTAGTATTTGAATGGATTAAAGAATTGGGCGGTGTCGCTCAGATGGAAAAACTGAATACAGAAAAAGCACAGCTTTTATATAATGAAATCGAACAGTCCGCTCTGTTTTCATCTCCTGTTGCGCCTGATTTCCGCTCCATCAACAATATTCCTTTTGTAACCGGAAGTGATGAGCTGGACAAGAAGTTCAATGCAGAAGCAGTCAATGAAGGATTTGAAAACCTTAAAGGGCATCGCTCTGTCGGCGGTATGCGCGCGAGTCTTTACAATGCCTTTCCAAGAGAGGGTGTAGAAGCCCTTGTCGCATTCATGAAAAAATTCGAAGCAGAAAATGGAGGAAACAACTAATATGTTCGATATCAAAACATTTAACGCGATTGCACCAGAAGGTCTTGCACGATTCAATGACCCGCACTTCTCTGTCGATCAAACCGATACACCTGCCGGAATTGTTTTACGCAGCGAAAAGCTTCATGCCTATGACTTCCCTGCTTCTGTTCTTGGTGTAGCACGTGCCGGCGCCGGAACAAACAATATCCCTGTACAGAAATGTACCGAAAATGGGATTGTTGTATTCAATACACCTGGTGCCAATGCCAATGCAGTAAAAGAACTAGTTGTTGCCTGCTTATTGCTATCCGTTCGCCCTGTATTGAAAGGCGCAAACTGGGTACAGACCCTGTCTGGTCCTGATATCGAAAGTCAGGCAGAAGCGGAAAAGAAACAATTTGCCGGCACTGAGCTGGAAGGCAAACGCTTGGGCGTTATCGGCTTAGGTGCAATTGGCGCCATGGTTGCCAATGATGCCTACCGTCTGGGAATGGATGTAACCGGCTATGATCCATTTGTTTCTGTTGATACTGCATGGAGTATTTCTCGACGTGTCAAACGGGCACAAAGTATGGATGAGATATTTACGAACTGTGATTTCATTACGGTTCATGTACCGTTGACTGAAAATACACATCACCTAATTGGAAAAGACGAGCTGGCAAAGATGAAAGAAACAGCTGTGTTGCTGAACTTTGCACGAGGTGAGTTAATCGATACTGATGCTGTAGTTGAAGCCATCAATGAAGGGAAAATCAGCAATTTCGTGACAGACTTCGCCGACGAGCGTCTGCTGCATAACGATAAAATCATGGTATTACCCCATTTAGGCGCTTCTACAGAAGAGGCAGAAATCAATTGTGCTAAAATGGCGGCTCGTACCTTGAAAAAATTCTTGGAAACTGGGAATATCAAGCGTTCTGTCAACTTCCCAACAGTGGAAATGGCATTTAATTCTCCTTATCGTTTCACAATCATTCATAAGAACGTGCCAAATATGCTAGGACAGATTTCAACAGGCATCGCTGATTTAGGAATCAATATCGATACAATGATTAACCGCAGCCGCGACGATTATGCCTATACGCTTGTGGATATTGCAGAGACTGATGAGCAAAAAATCGCTGATGTTGCTGAAAAAATCCAGCAGTCTGAAAATATCATTAAAGTACGGACAATCAAAAACAACGAGGCGGTGAGCTATTAATGGTCAAGATTCACCCATTTAAAGGCATCCGTCCAACCGAAGAGCTGAGTGATAAGGTTGCAACCCTCCCTTACGATGTATTGAATTCTGCAGAAGCAAGGGAACTGGGAAAAGACAATCCCTACTCTTACCTTCATATTGATAAGGCTGAAATTGATTTGCCTGAAGACCTGTCTCCTTATGACGATCAGGTTTATGCAAAAGCAGCGAGCAATCTAAAAGATTTCCTGCAAAAGCAATGGCTGACGCAAGAAGCCGCACCGGCTCTTTACCTTTATGAGCTGACAATGAATGGACGGGCTCAAACCGGCCTGGTGACCTGTACATCGATTGATGACTACACAGAAGGCAAAATTAAAAAGCATGAATTCACTCGTCCGGAAAAAGAAGTCGATCGAATTCGTCACATCGAAGCCTGCGATGCTAATACCAGCCCGATTTTTCTGACCTATCGTGCACAAGCCGATATTCAGCAAATCATGGATACTTGGAAGCAGGAGCATACACCTGTGTATGATTTTGTCAGCTTTCACGATGTCGCCCATAAAGTATGGGTCATCGATGACGAGGCTTTGATACAGGAATTGATGGCGGCCTTTGACGCAAAGGTGCCGGCTTTATATATTGCAGATGGGCATCACCGAACAGAATCAGCCGTGAAGGTTGGAAAGAAAATCAAGGAGGAACAGCCTGGAATCGGACAGACGGAAGAGGTTAACTTTTTCCTCTCTGTTATCTTTCCAAAGGAAGAACTGGAAATCCTTGATTATAATCGGGTAGTTAATGTACCAATCACAGATGATTTTTTCGATCAGCTGGAAAAAAACTTCACTTACTCGAAAACTGCTGAGGGCAAACCGACACAGCCAAAAAGCTTTGGCATGTATCTCGGCGGCCAATGGTATGAACTAACAGCCAAACCGCATATCCTGTCAGATGATCCTGTTGATGGCTTAGATGTGTCGCTTTTACAAAATCATGTCTTCGCGGAAATTTTTGATATTCAAGATGTCCGAACAGATAAACGCATCGACTTTGTCGGTGGAATTCGTGGGATGGCAGAGCTTGAAAAGCTGGTTGACAGTGGAAAATGGCGGGCAGCATTTGCTGTTTATCCTACAACCATGGATGACCTCTTGAATGTGGCAGATGCCGGGAAAATCATGCCGCCAAAATCGACATGGTTCGAGCCGAAATTACTCAGTGGATTATTTTTGCACGATTTAGAGACAAAATCATAATAAAGAAGTAAAATAGAAGAACAATCCAGAAAGCTGGGAACTATGTCTACACATAGTCCCGGCTTTCTTAGAACCTAAAAAATAAGTAAACAGCAGACTCAGTTAGACGGACAGTTGCATAGCAACAACAGACTCACTTCTGTCAGAAGTTTATTTATCGGGAATAAGCGGAGGGATATTATGCGTAAACAGTTAAAAAAAGCAAAGCGGATCGTCATTAAGGTTGGGACCAGCACATTGATTTACCCCAATGGCAATATCAACCTGAAAGCAATCGATCAGCTGGCATTCACTTTGACTGATCTAAAAAATCAGGGCAAAGAAATCATCCTTGTATCATCCGGAGCCATCGGCGTCGGCCTGAACAAGTTGAAGCTGGATCAGCGACCCCCAACCATTCCCGAACAACAGGCAGTTGCTGCTGTTGGACAGACAGAGCTGATGAATATCTATAATCAGCGCTTTTCGGTCTATGGACAGCAAATTGGACAGCTCCTGCTAACGAGAGATGTTATCGAATTTCCTGAAAGCCGAAGAAATGTTGTAAATACGATGGAACAGCTCCTGCTAATGGGGATTATTCCCATCATCAACGAAAATGACACGGTAGCTATCGATGAGTTGGACCATCTGACAAAGTTCGGCGATAATGACCAGCTCTCTGCCATCGTGACCCAATTGATTAATGCAGATGCACTGGTTATGCTTTCTGACATCGATGGTTTCTTTTCTGATAATCCACTGACGAATAAAGAGGCGCAGCTTTATTCAGAAATCAATCAGATTGATGAAAATCTGTTGCTTCAGGCTGGCGGAAAAGGCAGTCGCTTTGGTACCGGCGGCATGTATAGCAAGCTGAAAGCAGCGGAACGAGTGCTTGAACATAACAGTATGATGGTGCTGGCAAATGGTAAACAGCCTCAGATTATCTTTGATATTTTGACAGGTGACGTGATTGGTACGCTGTTTATTGAACGGCCTCAGAATTAGCCAATTAACAACCTAACAGTATAGACGATTCGAATGAGAAAATTTCAAGACGTTGAGTGACTCAAAATAAGAAGGGAGAAACGGACATGACTGACTTAATACAACTGGGCAAACAGGCAAAAGCTGCTTCCTTTACCCTTGGTCTGATGGATACAAAAACAAAAAATGACCTGCTTCTGCATATGGCGAAGCAAGTTGAAGCACATACTGCTGAAATCTTGAAAGCGAATGAGCAGGATTTAGCGGCAGCAGCAGATTACGGCATTTCAGAAACAATGCTGGATCGTTTACGTCTGACCGATGAACGAATCACAGCAATGGCGGATGGTATTCGGCAAGTAGCCTCCTTAGAGGACCCTATCGGTGAAGTAGAAAAAATGTGGAAAAATGAAGATGGCTTAATGATTGGAAAACAGCGCGTTCCTTTAGGGGTAATCGGGATTATTTATGAATCTCGTCCTAACGTAACGACAGATGCAGCCAGCCTTTGCTTCAAATCAGGTAATGCCGTGATTTTAAGAGGCGGAAAAGAAGCTTTTCACTCAAATCAGGTGTTAGTCTCTGTTCTGCAAAAAGCGTTAGAGGACAGAGGTCAGTCGCCTTTTTCCATTCAATTCGTAGATGATACCTCTCGAGAAACGGCTCAAAAGCTGATGACCTTGAATGGCTATCTGGACGTACTGATTCCTCGCGGAGGAGCAAACCTGATTAAGACAGTTATGGCAACTGCCACCGTTCCTGTGATTGAAACAGGCACCGGAAACTGTCATGTGTACATTGATAAGGATGCACAGCTGAAAATGGCCACAGACATTATTGTTAATGCAAAATGCCAGCGCCCTTCTGTCTGTAATTCTGCGGAAACGTTACTTATCCACAAGGATGTAGCAGAAGCCTTCTTGCCAACAATTGAAGCAGCGCTAAAAGAATACAACGTAGAACTGCGCGCAGATGAGCGAGCTCTTGCTATTTTCCAAGATGCAATTCCAGCTGTAGAAGCAGACTGGGAAACAGAGTTTCTGGACTACATTCTGGCAGTCAAGGTTGTGGACTCATTGGAGGAAGCTATCACGCATATTAACACCTATAACACAAAGCATTCTGAAAGCATCATCAGCGACAATTATTTTGCGACGCAGCAATTCTTGCAGCAGGTAGATGCTGCTGCGGTTTATGCGAACGCCTCTACACGTTTTACAGACGGTTTTGTCTTCGGCTTTGGTGCAGAAATCGGCATCAGTACACAAAAGCTGCATGCTAGAGGACCTATGGGCTTAGCAGAGCTGACCTCTACAAAATATATTGTTTATGGCGATGGCCAATATAGAGAATAGAAAAGGAGCCTTTCTATGAAATATGACGGACATACCCATACCGAGTATTGTCCACATGGGACTGTGGAGGATACAGAGCTTCTAATTCAACGAGCCATCCAGCTGGGCTTTACCAAATACAGCATCACAGAGCACGCACCTTTACCGCCAGCAATTAACAAAATAGCTGGTGGTGATTCTGAGATGTGGACAACTGCTTCTATGGCATTAAATGATGTGGATAACTATTTCAAACGTATGGAAAACCTGCGAAAAAAGTATGCTTCTGAAATAGTTATCCACATTGGCTTTGAGCTTGATTACTTCCCTGAATTTGAAGATTGGACCACCGATTTTCTCAACGAATATGGTCCGTTGACGGATGATGGCGTCCTCTCTGTCCATTTTCTTCCGGGACAAAACGGATTGCGGGGAATTGATTATACTTTTGAAGAGTATCGAGATGGAATTACTATCCCTTCCGGCTCTTTCAAAAATGCTCAAACCCTTTACTATGAAAGGGTTTTACAGTCTTTGCAGGCTGATTTGGGCAAGTGGAAGCCAACGCGCTTGGGACACATCTCTCTATGTCAAAAATTCGAACGATTTTTCGAAGAATCAACCGATTATTCGCCGAATACTGTTGCATTAATCGACGAGCTGCTGCAGCAGGTAAAAGAACGAAACTATCGCCTTGATTTAAACACTGCGGGCTTCCGAAAAAAAGGTTATACACAGAGTTATCCACAGCCTTGGATTTTAGAAAAATCCCATGCATTAGGGATTCCTCTAATCTATGGTTCTGATAGCCATTCTATTGAGGATATCGGCTCAGATTACGGAAAAGTCGAACATTGGTTAAATAAATAAGTTATGCACATGTGGAAAACAAAATGCCCGAAGCGTAAGTAACAAGCTTCGGGTATTTTTTGTTGATAATTCTACTCGTTGATTAGACTCTAAAGTACATTTATTAATCCATCTAATTGATTAACATTTATCTATCAATTCGTAGATTTTCTTCAAATAAGTCCAGAAATGCTAAGCTGAAGGACTGTATTGGTGAACTATATTTAGTATCATCATCCATAATTACAAATCCTTCAACCTCTTCCTCTGATTTACTGATAGACATTCTTGAAAAAGATTGTTCTGTTTGAAATGTTTCCCTCATGATTGCTTCAAAATCTGCTTGTATGAAACAGAAAGGCTCGTCACTGTCCGAAAGAATACTTGGAAACAATCTCTGAGGATCTTTTAGTGGTATTTCTATTAAATGCCTAATCAAAAAAATATCTGCCAGCTTAGACAGAACAAACTCTGTACTGTAGTTTGATTCAAAATCTCCTAATGAAAACTTCTTAAAATAAAAATACCACGTTTGTGAAGGTCCATTTTCTGAGGAAAACAGTCTGATTTCAATCTCATGCTCTTTACAAAATGCAACCAACTTATCTGGCAGGTAGAGTGTCTTTGCACACTGCTCCTTGTACAGCTCCTCATTATGGTTGATATAGTAATTTTTCTTAATAACATCTAGCCGTTTATTTAACACGAATATCATGACCTCCTGGTTTGTCTTAGCTACTCAATTCCTATAAGAAGATTAGCCAAATAAAAAACTCAAACAGGAGTGCATCATCTCATACAAAATTTCTTTTTCTTAAATTATCTGAACTATACAATTTTTTTATTTATTCAAAAAGATAACTAAGATATGTCACATCTTCCGGTTCATAATCTTCTAGTGGAACACCCTTCAGTTCTTTTTTTAATTGCTCTGGATCTATTTGCCATAAATTTTCCTTTTCCAAGCTTTCTATCAGCTCAGTGTACTTTTGCTCTAACCTTATATTTTTAAACTGTTCTAAATCTGCTATATCTAAATTTTTTCCTTCTTTATTTGGTACATACACTGCCCTTTCTACATAAAAAAATGGGCTAATTGCTGAAATTTTTAAACTGATAAACTCTATATAACCTCTTTTTAAAATTTCTTCAGTGGCTTCATAAGTAAAAAAACCATGTTGTAAATCAATATCCTCTAAAAACATATAAGAAAAGCACCTTGTATAATCAAACCCACCAGAAGGCACAAAAATAATGCCGTCCATATTTGTGGTGATGTACTTGTCCCATTCATCATGGTGTACATATCTCATTAATACATAGCTATGACCACCTAAAGATAGATTATTATCAACAATCGACATCGCTCTTTTATTATTATCCATTTTTTTCATTTTATTTCCCTCACTCTCTAGGTATATCTGGATATCCATGTAAATTCCCTTTTTTATCTATATGAACCTTTATTTTTGTTGTTTCTCCATCACTTCCTACTACTCGACCAGCATCATATTCTTTTACAGTTCCTGTTCTACCACGAGCCCATCTACCCTTTTCCCAAGCTTCTTGTGTTTCTGCCACACCATTCGTTCCATCAATCCATGTGGATTTAGACTCTCCTTTATCTACTTCCTGTTGGTTATTTTTGTGTCCTTCTTGATGCTTCCCTTGTTTTCCAGCATCAACATTGTTCGTTTTGTTACTATCACTAGTTACTAATCCTTGTTGGGGAATCATATCATCTGGCTCTACTTCTCTTACCCTTGCAAAGCTCGGCGCATTCTTTATTTGGTCTAGGACCTGTGCCCCTATCTTTAGTTCATTGATTCCCTTGACTAGCTTATCAACAGCTCCGATTTTCCCAACGATATCACCAAGCTTGCCAAACAAACCGCCGCCCGGAATATACGTCACTTCATAACGATTGATTTTCAGTTCCTTAGCCGTATACCGGTCTTTTGCTAGGTGTTCGCCATATTCATCTAATAATGCATACAGCTCCGGGTGATCCTTTTTGGATAAGCGCTG
>NZ_JADOEQ010000017.1 GCF_016745255.1 Enterococcus sp. BWR-S5
TAGCCTTTATCTAGTATATCGAAAGGAGTTTTATCGCTAAAGCTACTTCTTCCACGCGCAGTACGCGTGGTTTTTTTGTTTCAATCACTTTAGTGATTGAAACCGACTAAAGTCATTAACAAATAGGGCAGAAGCTCAAACGCTTGGTGCGTAGAGCTTCTGTCCTTTTTTTATTTTCCTGAATGAGCACGCCGATAATTTAGAGGAGAAATGGCGTATTTTTTTTTGAAGCATAAAGAGAAATAGGCAGAGTTGTTAAATCCACATTTTATGGAAATATCTGTCATAGATAGATTGGTTTTAATCAAATAGCTGGCTGCCTTATCCAATCGGTAATTGGATAAATATTCCAACGGTGTACATTGAAAAACCTGTTTCATCGAACGAACAAGATAGTTTTCATGGAAATGAAAATGCTTGGATAAGCTTGAATTTGTGATTTCAATTGCATAATTTTGCTTAATGTACAGCTCGATGTTTTCGGCTAAATCAATCACATTTGTCTTGGAATAGCTTTGTTCCTCCAACGATTTCAGCAGTTGGGAAAACCGTTTTTGATTATCCCAGAAGACAATTGATTTTTTTTCGCCCACTGTACCTAGCAACAAGCGGTCAAGCAAGGCGTAAATAAACTTCGAATCAGACAGTTTTTGGTATTTTTTTAGATGAAGCGTGTAATCCTCATTATGATAATGCAGCTCAGGCATGATGACATCTGAGTTCAGCTGGATCGGCTGATTAAGGGCTTCCCAATGACCATCATAATGAAAGTGAAGCCAATAGAAATCGGTGTTCTCTGTACAGGGCTTTGTTGAAAAGTGGTGAAGAAAAGGAGAGAGCACCAACATTTCTCCTTTCTTGATTTCATAATCTGTAGTTTCCTCCGTGATGTACAGTGTCCCTTTCAATACAAATAATAAATCGAAATAGGGAAGATTATTTCTGTTGGGATGCTGTTGTCCGGCAGAGTAGGAGGTAAAATTTCCTTCGATAAATGTTGGAAAGGGTGGAATGATCATAGAAAGAATCGGTACGGTAGTCATTTTTCTCCTCCTTTAGTGTGGAATATTATAAATTGTAGTTTGATTTTTATAAAACATTAAAGCGATTACATATTATAATATACTTAAATAAAACAGAAATTGCAATTACTGAATGAAACAAGGGGGAGTCGTGTGAAGGCGAAAGTGCTTATAAACAAGGGAAATGTATTAAGTGAAATAGATGATCGCCTCTATGGTTCGTTTATTGAACATATGGGCAGAGCGGTGTATGGAGGTATTTTTGATCCTTCACATCCTATGTCGGATAACTATGGGTTCAGAGATGATGTAAAAGCGCTGGTTAAGGAGCTAAACGTACCGCTCATTCGCTATCCGGGAGGCAATTTCTTATCCGGTTATAACTGGGAGGATGGAATCGGACCTGTTGCTGAACGGCCAAGAAGATTGGATTTAGCTTGGCAAACAATTGAAACCAATGAAGTTGGTCTGCATGAATTTATGAGATGGGCGAATGAGTTGGGGATAGAAGTTGATATGGGTGTCAACCTTGGAACAAGAGGAATCGATGCTGCTAGAAATTTGGTGGAATATTGTAATTTTCCAGGTGGTACTTATTGGAGTGATTTGAGGAAAAAACATGGGGCAAGCGAGCCATTTAATATCAAGACTTGGTGCCTCGGAAATGAAATGGATGGTTCCTGGCAAATCGGGGCGAAAACGGCAGAAGAATATGGTCGCTTGGCATGTGAAACAGCTAAGGTGATGAAGCTTGTTGATGAATCAATCGAGCTGGTTGTCTGTGGCACATCCATAAGTACTTTGCCGTCCTTTGGCACTTGGGAACAGACAGTTTTGGAACATACCTATGAGTATGTGGATTATCTGTCTTTGCATATGTATTATGGTAATCCGGAAAACGATATTGGTAATTATCTGGCAAAATCGTTAGATATGGATCGCTTCATCAAAGGAGTTGTCGCCATTTGTGATTCTGTAAAAGCGAGAAAAAAGACTGAGAAAACGTTGAACTTGGCTTTTGATGAATGGAATATTTGGTACCATACATTGGAAACCGATGAACAGATTGAAAAGTGGCAGGTTGCACGACCGGTATTAGAGGATATTTATACCTTTGAGGATGCTTTGGCTTTTGGGTGTCTATTGATTACATTATTGAAGAACAGTGACCGAGTGAAAATTGCTTGTCTCGCTCAGCTAGTCAATGTGATTGCACCGATTATGACGGAGACGGGAGGAGAGGTCTGGCGACAGACAATTTTTTATCCATTTCAACAGGTTTCTACTTATGGCAGAGGAAAGGTTTTGGTTACAGACGTGGTCTCAGATAAATATGATACTAAGGACTTTTCCGAGGTGCCATATTTGGAGAGTGTTGTCGTAGAGAATGACAAGAGTAACGAGCTGGTCATTTTTGCGGTGAACCGTTCACAGAACGAAGAGTTAAGCTTGGAATTAGCTATACAGGGCTATAACATAGAGTCAATCAAAGACTGCACAACAATTGCCAATCATGGGCTGAAAACAGTGAATGAACAGGGACAGGAAAGAGTTAAGCCTGAAACAAATAATCAAATCAACATGTCAGATACACAACTAGATATACGCTTACCGGCGTTGTCATGGAATATGATTCGGTTAACGAAACGAGATTGATAAAAGAGTATGGGAAAGGTGATGGATATTATGTGGAAAAAGGTAACAGTAGGGTTGTTGACGGTTGTAGCAGGTTTGGCGCTTTTTGCAGGTTGTGGCTCTAATGGAGATTCAGGCTCTAAATCTGATAATGGCAAGGTGAAAATCAAGTTTTCAGCTTGGGATAAGTTTCCTGACAATATTATTGAAGAATTCAATAAGGAATATCCTGATATTGAAATTGAACTTGTACAAATACCGGATTCGGATTATTCTCAAAAAATTAATCAAATGCTCGTTGGCGGAACGGCTCCAGACGTTATTTTGTCTTTTGAAACCGATTTACCCAAGTTTGCCGATTCCGGTTCAATCCTATCCTTAGAGGACTATTTAGCAGATACGGACAAGATAGACACGGATGATTTTATTCCGGCAGTTCAGGCGTTGAATGAAGAAACAGGCGGCAACTACGGTCTGCCATGGGCGTATGCTTCTGAGATATTATTCTATAACAAAGATATGTTTGATGCGGCCGGCGTAGACTATCCAACGAAGGATTGGACATGGGCTGATTTTGAAAAAGCGGCTCAAAAGCTGACAGTTGTTGAGAACGGTAAGACAACACAATGGGGTGCTGATGCACTGACTTTCCGAGGATTGTGGTGGTCACTTGCCGGACAAGGTGGAGATGCTGTTGTGAAAAACGGACAGCTGGATTTAGGCGACGGTTTGAAGAGTGCCCTGGAATACCAAAATAAATTGACCAATGAATTGAAGGTTAGTCCGGAGCCTTCTGCCGGAGATTCAGTTGCTGACTTGTTCTCTTCCGGTCAGGCTGCAATGACACGGACAGGCAGCTGGCAAATATTAAACTATCGAGACGCAGAATTTAATTGGGATATCGAAACCTTGCCTAAAGGAGAACGTGCGTATAATTCCTTGCATACAGGCTTCTATACGATAAACGCAGCAAGTAAGCACCCTGATGAAGCGTGGAAATTCATTGAGTTTATGATGAGTGAAAAGGGACAGACTCTTAACTCTGAATGGGGTTCAAATCCATCTGCACTAAAATCTATCGCAGAGCAGGGCGCCTATAAAAAAGAAGGAAAGAATGGTCCAACAAATTGGGAAGTCATTGAGCGTGCCGGTGAAGAAGGCGAATTTGGCTACGTTCTGATAAATGCGGCATCAACGACAAACTTAGTCAATCAGTTCGATGCATATCTTCTGGGAACAATGGACATGGATGATATTTTTGATAAATATATTCCAAATGCCAATCAGGAAATAAAAGACAACCAATAAGAGTAGCTGCATGTAAGAGCAAGATTTATTGGAGCAGTAAGCAGAAATTAGTAGAAAGATTAGCAATTTTCTATAGTCAAAATAAGCTGTGCAGAGGCATAAGCGGATAATCCTTTTGCTTCTGCATCATCTTACTTGAATTTTTTCGTAAAACAATTTGAGTGCTACTGTTTCTTAGCAGGAAGAGGAGATGCCGCCTTCCTTTATACATTGAGCATTATAATAGGCGACAAAAAATGAGTCGCTGTCTTGATCCTTTCAAAAAAAAGAAAAGAGAGGTTGCTATGAAAAAGATATCGAATGGAAAAAAAGCAAAAAAGAGGCAGAGTCTTAAGGATACGTTAACAGCCTACGGCTTTTTATCCCCTTGGGTTATTGGGTTCATTTTCTTTACCGGTGGACCGATTTTACTTTCATTTTTATTGAGCTTGACGAAGTGGAATTTGCTGGGGCAACCTAAATTTGTCGGGTTCGAAAACTATCAACAGCTATTCAGTGGAAGCTCTGATTTTCTTAATACATTGAAGATTACCTTTCTCTTTACGTTGCTAAATGTATTTGTAACGGTCAGTGCCTCATTGTTTTTAGCCGTATTATTAAACTTCAAAGTTCGCTTTATAGGTATTTTTCAATTTTTCTACTTTGTTCCGGCAGTCATGCCTTCGGTTGTGATGACCAGCTGCTTTATTCTGATGTTTAATAATCAATTAGGGGTAGTGAATTATTTTCTGTCAACAGTAGGAATTACAGGACCCAACTGGTTGGGGGATGCCAATCTAGTGTGGGTAGTTGTCGGAATAGCAAGTGTGTTTACTTTCTCTACAGGTCAGATGATGCTGATTTTTAACTCTAGCTTGAAAGAAGTACCGATTGAATTATATGAGGCCGCTCACCTGGATGGAGCCAATGCGTGGCAACGATTTAAAAATGTTACCTTGCCTTCTATTTCGCCAATCCTACTATTTAATACAGTTGTGGCGACAGTCAATTCCTTTAATGGTGCGTTCACATTGCTGTTCCCATTGACTGGTGGTGGTCCCGGCAATGCAACAAAAGTATTGAGTCTGTTGATTTATGAAAAGGCATTTAAGCAGTTTGATATGGGGACCGCATCAACACTAGCCTTTATTATGTTTATCATTGTTGCGGTAATATCGATTCTCCAATTTAAACTGTCAGATGACAAAGTAAACTATGGATAAGGACGGTGAAAAAGAGCATGAATTATGATTCAAAAGCAGTGAAGTTGATACAATATGGCGTGTTGATCTTTTTCGCCATCCTGATGTTTTTCCCTATCTTTTGGATATTCTCTAACTCGTTAAAAACATTAAACGGTATTAGTGAGTTTCCTCCTCAGATATTCCCTTCAGAGCCTCAGTGGCAGAACTACATTGACGTAATCAAGAAGAGTAATGCACTGGAATATCTAAAGAACAGCTTGATTCTAATTGTTGGTAATACAATCGGAACATTGGTGTCCAGCTCGATTGTGGCCTATCCATTAGCTCGTATGGAGTTCAAGGGAAAAGGCGTTATCTTTGGAATGATTCTTGCAACGATGATGGTACCAACTGTTACACTGGTTATCCCGCAATTTCTATTGTTTAGAACCTTTGGCTGGTTAGATAGCTTCTTACCAATGATGGTACCAAGCTTCTTCGCCTATCCGTACAATGTGTTTCTGTTCCGTCAGTTCTTTAAAACGATTCCTAAAAGTATTGACGAATCAGCAATGCTGGATGGCTGCTCAAGAATGCAGGTGTTCACAAAGGTAATTGCCCCCTTGGCGAAGCCAATCTTTATTACTGTGGGTGTTTTGTCTACTATCTTTTGGTGGAATGAACTGTTTCAACCACTGATTTTCATTGACTCTGAGAACCTAAAGCCCTTAACCTTAGGGGCGTTGAATGCCTTCAAGATTGAGGGTGGTCAAAACCAAACTGCTTGGAACATGCAAATGGCCTTTGCCATGATTATGGCAATTCCGCCAATGATTCTCTATATGTTTGCGTCTAAGCATCTGGTAGCAGGAATAAAAACTTCAGGAATGAAGGATTAATCTCTATGAAGATGATAGAAAAACGAAAAGCAATTACGATTAATAAATAAGAAGAAAGTGTTTATCAGCCTGATTTAAAAAAGGGAATTAAATAAACAGCAATCAAAGGACTACCCTCGATCATCAGTATACTGGTCGAGGGTGTTTTTTATTTTATTTGGTGATTAATGTCTTTCTTTATGTTAGTATTATTTGTGTTGTGAGGTTATTTAACGGTTGTTTTAAATACAACTATTCTAGCTATTTCATAACAGTTTTTTAAGATTGTTCTTATTAAAACGTATTCATTATTAAGTTTGAAGCTAGAGTGTTGACATTAACAGCTATATGCGTTAATATCGAACAGCATTAGTTACTAATAGTGTTAGTAACTTGTGGTGGAAAGAAATTATTTTTGAAAGAAGGGAGAGCATTATGACATTTGCAGAAGATGCAGAGCAGGAGTTGCTTCGCTTGATGCTTCAGAATCGTAATGGTGCATTCAGCAAGATTGAGAAGAGCAACAAAGGCGAAAACATCGTGATTAAGTTTCTTGCTCGGCAAGGTGAGCCAACCAGTCCTAAATGTTTAGCTGAATCATTGAATTTGTCCAGTGCCCGTATCGCTGTCGTATTAGGTGGTTTGGAGAAAAAAGGATTGATTATTCGTGATATGGACCCGGAGGATCGCCGTCGTATCAATGTCACGCTGACAGAAAACGGCATAAAGATGGCCCATGAAGAAAGAAAAGAGATGCGTGATAAGATTATCCAAATTTTTGAAATGATGGGAGAAGCGGATACAAGAAAGTTCATCGAAATGACTGCAAAATTTGTAGAATGCTCCCAAAAATTATCCCTGAAAGAGGAAGGTGACCAATAGTGAAGATTTTTAAATATCTTGGCAAATACTGGTATGCCGTCATCGCCGTTGTTGCGCTTTTAGTTGTGCAGGCATATAGTGATTTGAGCTTACCAAGCCTGACATCGGATATTGTCGATGTTGGTATTCAACAAGGAGGGCTTGAATACTCTACTCCTGAGAAAATCAGGAAAACAACGCTTCAAGGGATTGAAATGTTCATGACCGATGAGGAGAAGCAAACGATTGAAGATAACTACAAGCTGACAACTGAGAAAGTTGACGGCGAAGAGGTTGAGGTATATAAGCTGAAGCTTCAAAGTGGTATGACGGAAGAAAAATTAGCTGATATTTTCAATTTGCCAATGATGATGTTGGCCTCTTCACAGGCAAAGGATGCTTCCGGTGCCGGTGAAGCGAAAGCCGTTCTTGATGCGTATTCAGCGATTGCAGAAGATGGTGCAAAGGCCAAGCAGCTTGGCGAAGAAGCCGCTGCTTTAGGAGAACAGGCGAAAGCAGCTGGCGAGGCTGCCGCAGCTGCAACGGATATGCAGACTGCTGCGACAAAGGGTGCTGAAGCACAAACTCTGGCAGCAGAAGCACAGGAAAAAGGTGCTGAAGCACAAAAACTTGCTGACTCAATAACTGCTGCAACAGACGAAATTCCTGCGAAGGTAGATGCAGCGCGCAAGGCGACCGAGGATAGCTTGGGCGACCTTGGGGCGGATTCAATGAAAACTGTAGGAATTCAGCTGACTCTGGCAGAGTACAAAGCCTTGGATATGGATGTTCAGCAAATTCAAACAGACTATATGATTAAAACTGGTTCAAAAATGATTACACTAACGCTGATTTCAGCTGTAGCAGCCATTATTGTAGGGCTAATTGCTTCACTTGTAGCAGCTGCTGTCGGACGAAATCTGCGTGTCGGTCAATATGAACGAACACTGCAATTTTCCAATACAGAGATGGAGAAATTCTCTCCGGCATCTCTGATTACGCGTAATACAAATGATATCCAACAAATGCAGATGGGGATTGTTATGATTATGCGAATGGTCCTTTATGCACCGATTCTTGGTATTGGCGGTATTTATGAAGTGTATAGAACCGGAACAGGGATGGGCTGGATTGTTGGTGTCGCTGTAGTGGCTGTGCTGGTTCTGGTAATGACTCTATTACTGTTTACTATGCCTAAGTTCAAAGCATTACAGAATTTAGTGGATAGAGTCAATTTGGTTTCCCGTGAAATTATTACAGGATTGCCTGTCATTCGTGCGTTCTCTCGTGAAAAATTTGAAGAAGAACGATTTGATGTTGCCAATACAGATTTGATGAAAACACAATTGTTTGTTAACCGTTCGATGTCTATCATGATGCCAATCATGATGTTGTTGATGAATGGTATCTCCGTTCTGATCGTCTGGGTCGGCGGACACAATATGGATGCCGGTCAATTACAGGTCGGAGATATGATGGCGTTTATTACCTATACAATGCAGATTGTTATGGCGTTTATGATGCTGTCAATGGTTTCAATCATTTTACCTCGTGCGAATGTTGCTGCAGGTCGTGTAGAAGAGGTTCTTGAAACTGAACCAACAATTAAAGATCCGGAACAACCAAAAGACAACCATGACTTCAAAGGTCAAGTGAAGTTTGAAGGTGTGCAGTTCCGTTATGGGGATGCCGATGAGGATGTACTTCATCACATCAACTTTACAGCTGAGCCTGGAAAAACAACTGCCTTAATTGGTTCAACCGGTTCAGGGAAGTCTACGATTGTAAATCTGATTCCACGCCTCTTTGATGTAACGGGTGGACGAATCACGATTGATGGTGTGGATATTCGTGAAATGAGCCAGCATAAGCTGCATGAAATTATGGGCTTTGTGCCGCAAAAAGGGATTTTGTTCTCAGGGGATATTGCTTCAAACATCAAGTTTGGTGATGCAGATATTTCAGATGAGCAAATGAAGAAAGCCGCTGAGATTGCTCAGGCAGAAGAATTTATTGATTCAAACGAAAAAGGCTACGAACGTGAAATTTCTCAAGGCGGAACGAATGTCTCCGGTGGCCAGAAACAGCGTTTATCAATTGCCCGAGCGTTAGCTAAGAATCCTAAGATATTAATTTTTGATGATTCTTTCTCTGCTCTGGATAACAAAACAGATGTGGCACTGAGAAAAGCGCTATCTGAGAATATTAGAGAAGCGACACAAATCATTGTTGCACAAAAGATATCTACAATCATTCATGCGGACAATATCATCGTTTTGGATGAAGGACGTATTGTTGCTCAGGGAACACATGAAGATTTGATGCAGTCGTCAAAAGTTTATCAGGAAATTGCCCAGTCACAATTAAGTAATGCTGAACTAGGCATAGAAGAAGCTGAGTAAGGAGGAGCAAAAAGAATGGCAGAAGAAAATAAAAAACGCCCACGCGGCGGCGGTCCTGGACAAATTGCTCCAGTAGAAAAAGCCAAAGATTTCAGAGGAACAATCAAAAAATTGGTTTCCTATATTGGTGAGTATAAAATACCAGTTTTCTTTGTAATGATCTTTGCTGCTGCCTCAACCGTGTTCAATATTTGGGGTCCTAAAATCTTATCATCTGCAATCACAGAATTGTTTGACGGTTTGATTAAGAAATATCAGGGAACCGGTGGTATTGACTTTGAAAAGATTGGCGGCATCCTTCTTTTCATGTTGGGTCTATATCTGGTAGCATCATTATTTGGTATCATGCAAGGTTGGATTATGTCCACAATTTCTCAAAAAATTACGTATCGTATGCGTAAAGAGATTTCAGAAAAAATTGATCGTATGCCGATGAATTATTTTGAAAGTCGGACAACTGGGGAAGTATTATCTCGTATCACGAATGACGTGGATACTTTGGGACAATCGCTGAACCAATCAATCACACAGCTAATTACCTCAGTATTTACGATTGTCGGAGTTATTGTTATGATGCTGTCAATCTCTGTGAAGATGACAGGTGTGGCGGTTCTAATTGTACCGATTTCATTTGTCTTAATCATGATTGTTGTGAAAAATTCTCAAAAATACTTCAAGACGCAACAGGAATATCTTGGGGTTATTAATGGGAAGGTAGAAGAAACAATTGGTGGCTACAACATCGTTCGTTTGTTCAATGATGAAGAAAACTCGTTGAACGAATTTAAGGAACAAAATGATGTCTTGTTCAAATCAGCTTGGAAATCTCAATTTCTTTCAGGTTTGATGCAGCCGATTATGAACTTTGTCGGAAACCTTGGTTATGTAGCAGTAGCAATTGTCGGTGGGATTATGGCTTATAACGGTTCCATTACCGTTGGGGATATTCAAGCGTTCATCCAATATGTGCGTAACCTGACACAGCCGATTGCGCAATTGGCTCAAGTATCTAATATGCTTCAATCTATGGCAGCAGCTGCTGAACGTGTCTTTGAATTCCTGGAAGAAGAGGAAGAAGACCAAACGGTAGAAAATCCTGTGAAGATTGATAAAGCACAAGGAATGGTTGATTTTGACCATGTGCATTTCGGTTACACACCGGATAAAATCGTCATCAATGACTTCAGTACACATGTTGATCCGGGACAAACAGTTGCAATTGTCGGACCTACAGGTGCCGGAAAAACAACTATGGTGAAATTACTGATGCGCTTCTATGATGTCAATTCCGGAGCAATCAAAATCGATGGTTATAATATCAAAGACTTCAATCGTGCGGATCTTCGTAAAAACATCGGAATGGTGCTACAGGATACTTGGCTGTTCAAAGGAACAATCATGGAGAATCTTCGCTATGGTCGCTTAGATGCCACCGATGAAGAGGTCTATGCTGCAGCGAAAGCAGCCCATGTTCATCACTTTATACAAACGCTGCCTGGCGGCTACAACATGGAATTGAATGAAGAATCTTCCAATATCTCACAAGGTCAAAAACAATTATTGACGATTGCTCGTGCGATTTTGGCAGATAAACCAATTTTGATTCTGGATGAAGCGACCTCATCTGTTGATACACGGACAGAAGGGTTGATTCAGGAAGCGATGAACAATCTGATGGCCGGACGAACATCCTTTGTTATTGCCCATCGTCTGTCAACAATTAAAGATGCAGATAAGATTCTTTATATGCAAGGTGGAGATATTAAAGAACAGGGAACACATGAAGAATTGCTGGAGCAAGGCGGCTTCTATGCGTCATTGTATAACTCCCAATTTGAAGAGCTGACAGAGTAGAATAACTAGATTGATTTCTGTTATCTCAAATAAAAGAAATTAAAGCTTCGAAAACATACTTAATTGTATGTTTTCGAAGCTTTTTTTGTTTGATTAGGAAACTATTAGCTGTTCTAATCAAAAAATTATTTATAAAACGTAACTATTTTATTTCCTCTATTTATAGAGAAAGCGCATGGAATCAATCTTTTCCGATGTTATTTTAAGAATCCCTTTTTCAAAACAAGAAAACGCTTTTAAAGAAGCTAGTGACTGTTATTCTAATGTGATATAATGAGCAATGGGTAACATAATTTTTTAGGGGGCAAAATTAATATGAAAAAGATTACTTTAACAACAGCAATTTTATTGGCATTATTAGCGGCTACTGGTTGTTCCGCTGACGACAAGAAAGGATCAGAAAGCTCTTCAACAGCACAAAGCAGCTCAGTTACGACTGAAAGCAGTTCATCAGCTGCAGCGGCAGATATCACAATTGCTGACGGCAGTACAAAGGATTCAGCACCTGCAGAGGGTACTGTGTACATGAGACAGCTTCTTACAGCTCCTCACGGTACAAAATCATTTGCTGTGACAAACGTTACAATGAATGGCGATAAAATCTTAGCTGTTGAATTGGATGAGTTCCAATATGTTTCACCGGACGACTTTACTGGTGTACCAAACTCTGACGGTGCATTTGGAGAAAACTATCCAACAGATACAGTATTGTCAAGTAAGAAAGAAAATGATAAAGCATATTCTGAAATGATGGCAGACAAAGGCGGCGCTACACAAGGCTGGGCAGAGAGTATGGATGCAATCACTGCGTTTGCGGTAGGCAAAACAGTTTCAGAATTGGAAGATACAGTAAAAGAGTTAGCGGACTTAGGTGAAGATGCAAATCCAGCAGATGTTGTGACTGGTGCGACTTTCTCTGACACAAGCGGCTACCTGCAAGCAATCATTGATGCAGCAACAAAAGGAACGATTTCTGAAGGCATTAAAACATCTACAGAAGAGTTGAAAGAGGCTCAAGTATTGGGCGCACCTCACGGAGACAAATCCTTCTCTGTTACAACTGTAGCTATGGATGGGGATAAATTAGCGGTTGTTTCATTGGATGAGTTCCAATATGTAGATCCAGCAGCATTCGGCGGTGTACCAAACTCTGATGCTGACTTTGGTGCAGATGTTCAAGGCGGTTTAGTGTTATCATCGAAAGAAGCAAACAACGATGCTTACTCAGACTTGATGGCAGATAAAGGCGGCGCGTCTCAAGGCTGGGCAGACAGCATGAATGCAATTGCTAAATTTGCAGTAGGTAAAACTGTTTCTGAACTGGAAGCTTCAGTGAAAGAATTAGACGGCTTAGGCGAAGATGATAGTCCTGCTGATGTTGTCACAGGAGCAACCTTCTCTGATACAAGCGGTTATCTGCAAGCGATCATCGAAGCAATGAAAGCAGTAAAATAATCGTTTAGCGTAAGCTTATACAGCGTTACAAATTGTGTGTTTTCCTATAATTATAATAAAGCCGAAAACCTTAAAGCAAAGGTTTTCGGTTTTTATTTTAATGGCTGAGAACGGGAAATTCGTTAAAAACAAAGTATAATAGACTGAGAGTACATAGAAAGAAGGGGTGCGACATGTTGGATAAACATATACCGTATTACGAAGTATGGATGACACGCTCAGGAGGAAAGCCGATACCACCGGCAAATCTGGCAAAAGGATTTCGCTTCGTTCATTATAGACAGGGCGATGAAGTTGAGTGGGCCAAAATAGAGAGCTCTGTCTCAGAGTTTTCAGACGAACAGGAAGCCTTGGCCTATTTTGCACAGGCCTTCGCACCATTTCCTACTCAGCTTTCTAAGCGGATGTTGTTTATTGAAAACGAGCATGGAGAAAAGGTGGCTACATGTACTGCTTGGTGGAAAAATGTTAATGGCATGACAGTACCATTGCTGCATTGGTTGGCGGTGAAGCCGCAATTCCAAAGAAAAGGGCTGGCCGCGGCGTTGGTGGCTAAAGTCACAAACTCTCTATCAGAGGCTGAACCGGAAGCAGTGATTTATCTTCATACTCAGACGTGGAGCCATCAAGCGATTCAACTGTACAAAAAATTTGGGTATGCGCTTAGTCCTTTAAATTTGGATGGAAGTAAAAATGAAGACTACCAAAAGGTTTTGCGCATTCTCGACGAACAAGAAACCAACTAACTTGTGCCTACGGAGGTATAGCATGCTATTTTGCAATGGCTAAAGAATTCTAACCTCAGATAGCTGGCACGATTGGTAGAATCGAGATTAGATTATGTCAGCTTCCTTAATTATGCTATCATGAAATAGAGAAGAAAAGGAGTGAGTGGTTTATCGATAAGAAGAAAACAAAATTGGACAAACGTAAAAACTTAATTTTTATCATTGTCTTTTGTTTGTTGGCTGTTTCGGTTGTCTATGCAATCATTATGCTGATGGACGCCCCTTCAGGAACCTCCAATAAAGAATACGAATTGGTGAAAAGTGATTATGTCTTGATGATTTTGCAGTGTGTTGTAGGGATGATTGTCATTTTCATTCCGTATCGAGTGGAGAAAAGATATGGTATCGATATTCCTGATTTAATGGAAATCATCTATTTCATTTTTCTGTTTTGTGCAATCTATCTGGGCGAGGTACAAAATTTTTACTATAAAATTCCATTTTGGGATATGATTCTGCATGGATTTAGTGCAGGTATGCTGAGTGCCTTAGGGTTTTTGATTGTTGATTTCATTAGTAGAAGCAAGCGTAATGAGGTTCATCTAAGCCCCTTTTTCATCAGTCTATTTTCATTTTGCTTTGCAACGACCTGTGGTGTGCTGTGGGAGGTTTATGAATATCTGGCCGATCATATTTTGCAAACCAATATGCAGAAATTTATGACAGCGGAGGGAACGATTCTTTCTGGGCATGAGGCATTAGGTGATACGATGCAAGACATTATGGTTAATCTGGCTGGAACGCTGGTTGTAGTAGCAATTGGCTATCTTCATCTGAAGCGGCAGGAAAAAATTAAAAGTCGTTTGATGTAGGCATAGGGTGAAGCGGGTCTATCGTGGAGACAATAGTTTGCAAACCCAAAAGACTGAGATATAGCAGTGTATCTCGGTCTTTTTTTGTATTCGAAAAGAACCAAACTATCTCAGTTCTATTTCTAACTGTTTTCAGAAGAAGTACTCTTTATTTTAACTGAAAAATGCTTCCTTGAATTTTATCAGATAATCAAAAATAGCAGCGAACTTTGAGTAAAATAGGCTGAGAAAGGTCATCAACAGCAGTGTAAGTACAAAAAGCTTTTCCCGTTTTTCTTTATGCATCGCTACGGCAATTAATAATAGAAGCAGCATCAGTAGAATATACAGGGCATTAAAGGGTGTCACTTTTCCTTGGAAAATTGTATATAGAAATATCATATAAAATCTCCTTTTTATTCTGTATTCATTATACATCATAAATAGGAATTATGAGTCGAGCTCATATCTATCGAGGAGTAGTAATAAAATGAGAAAAGAGCAAAAAAAGTGCCTCTTATCAAACGGATAGAGGGCACTTCTTTTTTAAACTGTTTCTGTTCTCAAGGAATCAATGAGGTTCATTTTCCGCAGCTTATGCACGGAATAAAGCATCGTGATGAATACAATCAGAAATACACTTAGGATGCTGACCAAGACACTGGTAATAGGTAGACGGAAGCTTTGGTCTATCGCAACAGCAACACTTGTATAAATCAGATAGGTAATGGCAAAGGCAACTGGCAGTCCATACAGAAGCGATTTGAAGCCATAGTACAGACATTCGAAGCGCATCATCTTGTTAATGCTCTTTTCAGTCATTCCGACGGATTCCAGCATGGCCAGTTCTCTGCGTCGTAGCTGAATACTGGTAGAGATTGTATTGAAGACATTAGCAATCGTAATAAGTGTCATCAAAATAATGAAGCCGTAAGAAAAGACATTGATAATAAAAACCATGTTCTTATCTGTTTCCTGATAGGATGCAACATCTGTCAGTGAGCGATCAACCGGCAGATTCATTTGCTGTAAAAGTGAAGCAAGGTTTTCAACCAACAATTTTGAGTCAGCTGCTTTAAAAGAGAAATTGAAGTAGTCATAATTTTGAGCTGTTGGTAAAAGAGCTGCCTGATCTTCAGGAAGAATCGCAGTTAAACCATAAGAATAGGAGCTGGATAATAATTTAGGACCATGTGCCGCATAGGTTGACAACGTCAAGGTTTTACCTGTTGTTCCAGTTCCAGTATCTGTCATACGCAACATTTCGACCGTTAACGGTTCTTTTGAGTCAAACATATCGAAGTTGACCATCCGACGAGCGGTTGAGTCATACATATTGATTGTTTGGATAGCTAAAATTTTTGGATTGTCTGAACGAAAATAATCCGCTTCGCTCAATCCCAATTCTTTCAAATAGCTTTTGAAGGTTTCCTTATCTATTAGTTGAACAACAAGGGAAGAGGAAGCCGGGTCTTCTTTGTAATTGGTGTCTTGGCTTTTCAGATAATCACTATACTCTTTACTTAGCTTTTGTTTCGAAAGGTCAACAGTAAAGTGAGCAGTCTGCTGCCATGCTGCGGCTTCAACTTCCGGAAGTTTTGAAGCCCGCTCAAACAGTTCTGTGGCTGTCTCGGCATTCAACTCGCCGTAACTGGTATACGTTACATCCGCCTCTGAAAGCTCGACACTTTGATTTACACCGCTTATCAAATACATACTAAAGGAAGCTGTTGATATGAATAGAACGATGCTGACAAAAAGGGAAGCGATGGTACTGCGATAGGCTCTCTTATTCCGCTTGAAATTTTTCAACGCAATTGTTGCTTCCAACCCAAACAGCTTTTGAATGAATTTCGGTGTACGAACTTTTTTCCCTGAAAGCTTGATTTGCTCTGATTGTCTGATAGAAGAAATAATCGATTTTTTCAGTGCTTTCCGAGCTGGTAAGTAGGCAGAAATATAAATTGTCAAAATACTGATAAGGATAGAGAGGATAATTGCCTGCCAAGAAAATTGTAATGTTAACGGGTTGATATTCCCAAATACATTAAGCTTATCTTCCAGAAGCTTGAAGGTAACCCACAAACCGAAAAAGCCGGAAAATAAGCCGATAGGAATTCCAATACTGCCGATAATGGTGCCTTCAAATAGTACGGATGTCCGTAATTGTTTTTTTGTTGCTCCGACAGAGGCAAGGACACCGAATTGCTTTAGCCGCTCGTTAATTGAAATGGCAAAAGAATTGTTAATCAAGAGTACAGAGCCGGTGCCAATCAAAAGAATGAGAATAACACCTAAATAGAAAGTCATCTTACGGAAAGAATCGTTTCCTGTAATACCCAGTGATTGAAGAAGAGAACGATTATGCTGGTAGGTCATTGCCTCGTATTTTTTTGAGAAGGTGTAGACATCTTTAGGATTTTTCAATGCGACATATTGTGTGACCGCAGTTTGGGTATCTGTAAGGCCGGTAACTGCAAAATAGCTAGGCTCAGAGTATAGCTTTTCAATGCCCCACTCAATGAAGCCAACGACTTTATAGGTTTGCTCTTCCGTGGTCGAATAAGTATCCGCATCAACAGCTTCAAATGTTTCATCATCCTTAATAATCGATTCCTGTCCCAGCTTAAATGTAACGATATCACCGATTTTATAAAGCTCTTTTAGCGTTGTCTGGTAATTAATCGGCAAAAGAATTTCTGTTTCGTCTTTTGGAAGCTCTCCTTGTGAAAGAGTATAGGGCAATTCCTTGAATGCCTGCTCACTATAGCCTTCAATCGCTAGAAAAGGATTTTCATACTTCCCTTCATTTTTTAAAGGCGAGTAGCCGAATAATTTTGTTGTAAAGCTGTTCTCTACGTCTTCATCTTGTCGAATCGTATCTACTTCCTTTTTTGGAACATCAATGAAACGCACCTGCCAGTTTCCGGTTGAGGAAATGGTATTTTTGACCATATGCTCCTGTAGAGAAACAATACTTGTTGTAACAGCAGTGACCATCGCGACAGATAGGATAACGCCAATAATTGTAACTAGTGTACGAGTTCGATTTTTTTTAAGATTTGCCAGTGTAAGTTTGTTCAGGATATTCATGGTCGAATCACCTCGTCCTGTGTGATTCGACCATCCTCAATCTTTATAATGCGATCGGCTTGTAAAGCAATATTTTCATCATGGGTAATAACAATCATCGTCTGATCGTATTCTTGATTGGATTTACGCAGGAGCTGCAAAATTTCCTGTCCATTTTTGCTGTCAAGGTTTCCGGTTGGTTCGTCAGCCAGTACAATGGCGGGGGCATTCATCAGTGCACGTCCGATAGACACACGCTGCTGTTGTCCGCCTGAAAGCTCATTTGGCAGATGGTTTCTGCGATCTTTTAAGTTTAATACTGAAAGCAGCTCCTTCAACCGTTTTTTATTTACTTTTCGACCATCTAATAAAACTGGCAGGGTGATATTTTCTACCACGTTCAATACAGGTAAAAGGTTATAAAATTGATAGATTAGACCCACTTCACGACGACGGAAAATTGCCAGCTGCTCAGCATTTTGCTCATAAACATCCGTTTTATTAATATAAACTTTTCCTGAGGTTGGCTCATCGACACCGCCCAGCAGGTGTAGCAAGGTAGATTTTCCCGAACCGGAAGGACCAATGATTGCAACGAATTGTCCTTTTTCAACGCTAAAGGAAACATTGTCTAAGGCAGTTACTTGATTGTCGCCCTTTCCATAAACCTTTGATAAATTTTTTACTTCCAATATTTTCATGCTCATCACAACACTTTCTCTTTTACTTACTATTTAGTGTATCGAAGTAGAGTGACTGCTTAGTGACTCAAAAATGACAATTTCGTCATTTAAGCATGTCTTCGTAGAAACGGATGGTAAAAAGTGCACCGCCGCTCTGTTGATTTTTGGCGGTTAAGCTGCCGCCCTGTTGTGTAATAATCATGCGAGCTAAGGACAAGCCGACACCAAAGCTGTTCTTGTGATGGTTTTTTCCTTGATAAAAACGTTCGAAGATATGAGGTAAATCTTCTGAGTCAATGCCTTTTCCTGTATCTGAGAGAGTTATTTCTGTATAAAGTGCATTTTGCTCATAAGAGAGGGTGAGAATACTGCCATCTTCAGAATGTTCAATGCAATTTTTGATGATATTTCCGATGGCTTCCTGTGTCCATGAGGCATCGATAGAGAGTCCAGCCTGATGGTCTCCTTGAAGCTGAACAGTCATTTCCTTCAGCTCCAAGGGAATTAGAAATGGCTGAAGAGAATCAGTTAACAGCTCATGGATAAGGATTTTCTGAGGCTGGTATTGAACGGTTTGCCCTTCCAGCTTGGCAATTTTTAAAAGGATGGTAATCAGTTGATCCATTCGTTTCAGCATGTTTAACAGCTCTCTTGTCAGCTCCTGTCTGCGTTGCTCACTTAGCTCAGGCTCGCTTAGAAAATCGCCAATCATCGTCAGCGTAGTCAATGGAGTTCTAAGCTGATGCGCAATGTCAGTCAGTGAAGAGGATAAGTGTTCCTTTTCCTTTTTAAGAGAGCTGCTTTGCTCCTGTAAACGAACGGTCATTTTTGCTATCTGGCTGGATAAAATTGCCAGCTCACCTTCCTCCGCGTGAAGCTCCAAACGCTGATTTCCATGGAGCATTTCATCAATCTGATTGGTTAACTCCTCAATTTTTTGATAACGAGTTCTGTTGTAGAGATAAATAGTCAAAGAAAAAGCACAGCAAATAAGCAGTGTAATTACGCCGGCTCTTCGATTGATTAAAAAGTTGCTGCTAATAGCGAGGAGGCTAAGAAAGCTCAAGCTGAAAAAAAATCTTTTCTCTTCTTTGTTCCGTAAGTACTTCATCTTAAACCTCCAACTTATAACCTAAACCGCGAATGGTTTTGATTTTACTCGGGTGTTGGGGATTATCCTCAATTTTTTCCCGCAGTCTTTTAATATAGACAGTCATAGTGTTGTCATTGACAAAATCACCGGCAATATCCCAAATCTGTTGCTGCAGCTGATCTCTTGAAAGAATTTGTCCGCTATTATTTACGAATAGCAAAAGCAGCCTGTACTCCAAAGCGGAGAGAAAGAGTTCTTGTCCATTTTTATGAACGGTTCCCCGCAATGTATCGATAACGAGATTGTCGATAATAATTTCTGACTGGTCCTTTTCGCTGCGTCGAAGCACAGTTTTAATGCGGGAAATCAGTTCCATTGGGCGAAACGGCTTTGTAATATAATCCTCTCCGCCAAGCTCTAAGCCGGTAACAACACTAGCCTCATCATCCATCGCAGTTAGAAAAATAAATGGAAATGGGCTTTCTAAATTTTTAATACTGGTACCGACAGCATACCCATTGCCATCAGGTAGACCAACATCAATTAATGCGAGGTCAAATGGCATTTCTTGAAGTAACGCGAGTGCTTGCTGTTGTGTGCTGACCAGCTGAACATCATACTGATGCTTCTGAAGTAGTGTATTTAGATTTCTGGCGATATCAACATCGTCTTCAATAACGAGTATCTTTTTCATAGGTTTCCTCCTGGAATAATCGAGCTGTCTCTACCATACCTTATAATGACTGAGAGAAAAATAGTTTTTTCTCTGTTTTTACAAAAAAGGCTAATGTTTCATTTACTTGAAAAGTTTAAGAACTGTTTTAGTCAAAAACAACTTGATGAATAATCGTTGACAGAAGAAAAAAGTAGAGGTATTCTATTAATAGTTAGCACGGTAACTAAAATGAGTAAATGAGGAGGGACTACCTTGAAGCCACATGGAACGTTAGGGTTCGAAATCCGTGAGCTCTCTATCTTGATTGGTCGATATATAGAAAAGGAAGAGCTTGGTAATGATTTGGCAAAAATGAGAGGTCCTCAAGCTTGGGCATTGGGGTTCCTAAGTGAAAACAGAGATCGGGAAATCTATCAAAAAGACTTGGAAAAAGAGCTGTCGATTCGTAAACCAACAGCAAGCCGTTTAGTCGACCGCATGGAAAAGAATGGCTTTATCACAACGGTTGTTTCTGCGAAGGATAAGCGTTTTAAACAGATTATCATCACTGAGAAAGCATTAGAAAATATGAAAAAAGTGGAGAGCTTTGTTTCAAATTTGGAAGCTCGCCTAACACAGAATATTTCAGAGGAAGAACTTCGTTCCTTTATCGACACAATAGGAAAGCTGAAAAAGAATATCCAGAGTTAACCTACAGGAGATTTATAAAGGCTTCTGTGTAGAAGCTGGTTTTTAAGGACTTTTATTGATGCAACGATATTGAGTCGCTAGGAGACTGTGTGGATACAGCGGTTTAATTAAGAGAATCCTTCACACAGCATTTATGTTTAAAATAATACCTATCTGACAGACTTCATCGTCAGATTTTTCTTTCACTATATAGTTAGCCGGGTAACTATCGGCGGTAGGAGGTTTTTATGCTAAAAATTATTAAGAAAACAAATACAAAGGAACGATTGTTAGTGCTTGTCAGCATTGCATTTATCGTTTTACAAGTCTGGCTGGAGCTGAAAATTCCGGACTATATGTCTGAGGTTACGAGCCAACTGCAAATGCCGGATACGGTCATCGCCGATATTATGCAGCCGGGAATGATGATGGTGCTTTTGTCTCTTTTAAGCTTTGTATCATCTGTCATCGTGGGGTATTTCGTGGCACGAATTGCGGCAAGCTTAACGAGCCGTCTGCGAAAAGAAGTTTATCATCGTGTGATGGATTACTCTACGGACGAATTGCACAAATTTTCAATTCCCAGCTTGATTACTCGGACAACCAATGACATTACACAAATTCAACAGGTGGTTGCGATGGGATTGCAGGTATCGATTAAAGGTCCGATTACAGCGGTTTGGGCAATTATGAAAATTGCCAATAAAAACTGGGAATGGACGGTTTCAACAGGCGTCGCAGTGGTTGTTTTGTTAGTAATGTTGACGGTAATCCTGACCATTGTTCAACCAAAATTCACGGTTGTTCAAGGCTTGACGGATAAGTTGAATAGTATTACCAGAGAGAACTTGACCGGTTTGCGTGTCGTTCGTGCGTATAATGCAGATGATTACCAAAATAATAAATTCAATGATGCAAATGAAGAAATGACTAAGGTTAACTTATTTACCAATCGGATGATGGCAATCATGAGTCCGGGAATGACGTTGGTTTCCAGCGGGTTGACATTGGCGGTTTACTGGATTGGGGCTTATCTGATTGACGCAGCAGAGGGAGCAATGAAAATCACTCTGTTTAGTGATATGGTTGTTTTCTCTTCTTATGCGATGCAGGTTGTGATGGGCTTTATGCTGATGACAGTCATTTTCCTAATTTTACCTAGAGCTACGGTTTCTGCCAGACGGATAAATGAAGTATTGGATATGGAACCATCTATTGAATTTCCGAAGGATAGTGGAAATATTGGTAAAAATAAAGGAGAAATTGAGTTCACTAATGTTTCCTTTACGTATCCAAATGCTTCCGAAGCTGTTATCAAAAATATCAACTTTAAAGCAAAAAAAGGAGATACCATTGCCTTTATTGGTTCAACGGGAAGTGGGAAGAGTACCATCGTCAATTTGATTCCGCGCTTCTATGATGTAACAGACGGAGAAATAATTATTGATGGGAAAAATATTCAAGCATACAGTCATCAAGACTTAAATGAGCGGATTGGTTATATTCCGCAAAAGGCGGTATTATTCAGCGGTACGATCCGATCCAATATTGATTTTGGTGAGAGCAGTGCTTCTCCTTTAAATGATGAAAAGATTGAACGAGCCTTAGATATCGCGCAGGCCAAGGACTTCGTTGATGGTAAAGAAGAAAAGCTGGACAGCCATGTGGCACAAAATGGGACGAACTTTTCCGGTGGACAAAAACAACGTTTGGCAATTGCTCGAGCAGTAGCAAGAGAACCGGAGTTTTTGATTTTTGACGACTCTTTCTCCGCCTTGGATTACAAGACAGATAAAAAGCTGAGGGATGTATTAGCTGAAAAGGTAGCTGATACGACGAAGCTGATTGTTGCACAGCGAATAAGTACCATCATGGATGCTGATGAGATTCTCGTGCTGGATGAAGGAAACGTTGTTGGTCAAGGGACACATCAATCACTTTTGAAAAATAATCGTGTGTATCAAGAAATTGCTTATTCACAGCTTTCAAAGGAGGAATTAGCGAATGGATAGTACAATAACTGAAATGCAAACAGAGAAAAAGAAAAGCTCAGGCTTAATGAATAACATAAAAAAATACGCGTCTGAATATACGGCACCCTTCTTCATAGCTGTTATCTTAGCAGTAATCGGAAGTGTGACATCGATTATTGGGCCGGATAAGCTGAGTGAAATTACCGACTTGATTACTGCAGGCCTACAGACATCGATTGATTTAGAGCAAATCACCAGCATTTGTTTAACGTTGGCGATTATCTATGGGATAGGGATTCTAATGTCCTATGGGCAAGGGTATATCATGGCGACTATTACGCAGCGCTTTTCGAAGAAGCTGAGAAAACAAATATCTGAAAAAATTAACAAGATTCCTCTGAGTTATTTTGATTCCCATAGTCAGGGAGATACCTTAAGTCGAGTAACCAATGACTTGGATACCGTCGGTCAATCACTAAACCAAAGCTTAGGTACATTAGTTCCTTCTATTACACTGTTTATTGGCTGTCTGTTTATGATGATTCGATCAAACCCAATTCTTTGCTTAACTGCGGTGGTTTCTGTACTGCTTGGTTTTGTTTTGATGATTGTCATCATGAAGAAATCGCAAACACACTTTGATGGACAGCAAAACAATTTAGCAGAGGTTAACAGCTTTATCGAGGAAGCATACTCCGGACATGACGTGATTACTTCTTATTAGTGCGGGAGCAAACATGTCAAAAGATTTTACAGAGCTGAATGACAAGCTCCATGGCAGTGTTTGGAAAGCACAGTTTTTATCAGGAATTATGCAGCCGCTAATGAGCTTCATCGGAAACTTCGGTTATGTGGCTGTCTGTGTGGTTGGAGCAGTTTTGGCATTGAATGGACAAATTACCTTTGGCGTAATCGTAGCGTTTATGGTCTATGTCCGTCTGTTTTCACAGCCCTTGAGTCAGTTGGCACAAGCAATTTCCAGTCTGCAATCAGCGGGTGCAGCAATGGTTCGAGTCTTTGAGTTTTTGGATGAAAAGGAAATGGAAGATGAAACCGGCAAAGCTGTACAGTTGAAATCTGTCTCAGGAAATGTTTCTTTTTCCAACGTCAGCTTTGGCTATGATTCAGAAAAAACGATTATTAACAACTTTTCTGCTGAAGCAAGAGCAGGTCAGAAAATTGCTATCGTTGGTCCAACAGGTGCCGGGAAAACAACCATCGTTAATTTGTTGATGAAGTTCTATGAAATCAATCAAGGACAGATTACAATTGATGGGGTACCGATAGCAAGTATGACACGGGAAGAGGTTCATGACCAATTCTGTATGGTGTTGCAGGATACATGGCTGTTCGAAGGAACAATTTCGGAAAACTTGATTTATAATCAATCAGGTGTCAGTCAGGAACGTGTGGAATCAGCATGTAAAGCAGTTGGCATCGATCACTTTATTCGTACATTGCCAAATGGCTATGACACAGTTTTGGATGACAGTGTGTCACTGTCTGTCGGACAAAAACAGCTGCTGACGATTGCCAGAGCCTTGATTAAGGATGCGCCGATGCTCATTCTGGATGAGGCAACGAGCTCTGTTGATACACGAACAGAGGAGCTGATTCAAAAAGCGATGGATCGATTGATGGAAGGCAGAACCTCTTTTGTAATTGCTCACCGGCTTTCTACCATTCGTAACGCTGATTTAATTTTGGTAATGAAAGAAGGCAATATCATTGAAAAAGGCTCACATGATGCGTTGATTCAGCAAAAAGGCTTTTATGCTGATTTGTATAACAGTCAGTTCGAGAAATAAAGAAAATAAGAATGACTATTCTAGTCAAAGGAAGGTGATGGAAGTGAGTACGCAAACACAGACGCTCTATTTCATAGAACGCGTCAAAAAAATCGAAGGCTCTTTTCTGGAAATTGATACATTAGGTATAGAAGAGCACAAACAACAGGCTATGGACAAATTTGAGGATGAAGCAAAAAAAGAAACTCGAAAGAACTTTGGTGTCACTGTAACAGAATATGAAATAACTGCAGAGGCAACTATTTTTCAAAAGCTGATTCGTTATTGGCAGGAGCTGCCGGGAGAAATTTTCCGAATGATGCGAATCAATGATTGTCAGCTGGTTGATCAATATCTTAATTAAGGAAGGTGAGGGCGCCTGTGGGAGATAGACGAACAGTAAAATCTAAAAAATTGATTCTTCATGCGTTCGAAGAGCTGCTGCAGGAACATTCTTTTGAAGAGATTTCTGTAACCAGGCTCTCAGAGGAAGCTGGGATAAGCAGGAATACTTTCTACATTTATTACTTGGATAAATACAGTTTGTTGGATGAGCAGTTCAGTTGGTTTACCAAACTATGTAGAGAAACGATAGCCGCGAAGCTTTCTGTTGGTAGTTGGAACAGGTTTCTTGAAACACTTGATACATCGGGCACAATTTTGAAAGGTCTATTAAGAGCGGAAGAAACGCAATGGGTCAAGGAAAGAATAAGAAGTATTTTTACAAAAGAGCTGCTGGCTGTATATACCCATAGCTTTTCGGAAAATAAGCTGACATTGCGTGGGTGTGGAGAAGCCATGGCAGGAATTGTTGAATGGTGGCTAAGCGCAACACATAGTGAAGAAGAGAAAGCAACGGCTATGGAGGCGTTGATGCTGTTTCAGGCGTTGATTGACAAAGAGGAACTGTTTTCGTGAGTAAAGACGTTTTTGAAGGTCTTTCAGTAAAAATATTTCTGTGTAGGTATGTTCTTGCTTGATTTCAGTATCAATTCTTTGGCATTTTATTCCTATCTGATTATACTAATTGTATAAATCTTAGGAGAGAAGAGGATAGGCATGTCTTACAAAGTAGATTTTAAAGAGGTATCGACAATTGGTTTTGAAAGCTCACCTTTTGCGGCAGCGTTGGCGGGTTTGCGAGCGAATGAGGCACGATATTTTTGGAATAAATACAAGCATGAGTTTGTCACAGTATCAGCGGATGAAGCCCTTGATACTTTAGCGTGGATAGAAAAAATCCTACAGGAAAGGGAATTGGTATTTCCTTATAAGGCGCTGGAGGTATCTGATTTTGAAGTGGAGGGGACACGTTTTTCTTATGTGTTCTATGAAAATGGTTTGTCGGTAAATGTGATGTACAGTCTCTCAGAAGAAGGCAAGCGAGCCGTTGGGTTTAAGCTGTCAGAGGGGATGGAGGTTCCAAAGGAGCTGGAAGGCAAGTTCAAGTTTGCACGCCAAAAATCTAAGCTGGCTGGTGTGATTCGTGGTTCCTATTTTGTGATAAAGGGCAGCTACTAAGAAAATGAATGACTGAAACGATGGATTCCTGATCGTTTCAGTTTTTTTGTTTATAAGAACCGTTGGATTGCAGCGGGTCTGAATCATCTATAAGAAGTAGCTGTGTTTTGATGGGGATTTCAATGATTGAGTATTTATCAGAGGGATGTTGACAGCAGCGGGTTTCATTGCTATATTTGATGAAAAAAAGATTAAAGAAAAATGAGGGAATATAGGATACTCACTTCAATAGCAGAAAAGTGTTGATGTTTTGGAAATAGGATGTTCTATTTTTCTGTGCTTAATTGGACAATCGAGATAGAAGCGTGTGAAGATAACAATTGCCTAACTCATTTTAACTATCAAAAAAATGGAGGAAAGATTATGACAACAATACCTTTTCGTTGGGATCAAGTAGGTAGTCTACTACGACCGGAAGCGTTAAAGAACGCACGGGAGCAATTCAAGCAAGGACATATTTCAAAAGAAGCACTGACAAAGGTAGAGGACGAAGAAATCATCAAAATTATTGAAAAACAGAAAGAGATTGGCTTATCAGCAGTAACTGATGGAGAATTTCGTCGTCGCTGGTGGCACCTGGATTTTATCGCAGGTCTGAAGGGAATCACTGTCTATGATTTTGAAACAAAGGCTTTTGGTATCACAACAGAGGCTCAGGGAACATTCGTAAGTGGAAAGCTGGCCTTTAATCAAGCGCATCCCTTTTTAGAACATTTCAAATTTACTAAAGAGCAGGCTGGGGATGTTCTTGCGAAGCAAACGATACCCGGACCCAATATGATTTATTTGGATTCTTTTATTCTTTCAAAACAATATCATGAGCAGCCAGCTTATGAAAAGAGAGAGGATTTCATACAAGATTTAATTACAACTTACCAAGAAGCAATACAGGGGTTCTACGATGCCGGTTGTCGCTATTTACAATTAGATGATACCAGTTGGGGTGGACTTTTTGATGAACGCTTCCGCGGGATGATTCAACAAAATGGCTACAATCCCGATGAGCTGATACAGGAATTTGGAGATATTACAGAGGCGGTTTTAGCAAAGAAACCAGCCGATTTAGCAGTCACGTTCCATTTCTGTAAAGGAAATTTTCAATCCCACTGGCTGTATGATGGTTCATATGATTTGATTGCGGAACGTCTTTTGTCAATCACTGAATTTGATGGCTTCTTTTTGGAGTTTGATGATGAGCGTTCAGGAAGCTTTGAACCGATGAAACATATCAAAGATCAGCGACTGGTTCTTGGTTTGGTTACAACAAAAACACCGGAGCTGGAGAGTAAAGAGCTGCTGAAAAAGAGAATTCAAGAAGCGGCGCAGTACGTACCCTTAGAGCAGCTATGCTTAAGTCCTCAATGTGGGTTTTCTTCCACGCACGAAGGAAACAAGGTGAGTGAAGCAGACCAATGGGCGAAGCTGCGACTCGTTGTTGAAACAGCGAAAGAAGTATGGCCTAACGATTAGGAGGGAAAGTGACATGCCAACAGTTTTGGAGAGCATCGCTTTTTTGAAGCAGCAGAAATGGATTGATTTGACGCATGAGGTGACAGGCGATATTCCGTACTTCGCTTCCTTCAAGCCCTTGACTGAAGAAACGTTGTTTACTGTAGAGGAAAACGGCTTTTTCGCAAAGGAATACAATTTAGTTACACAATATGGTACGCATATTGATGCTCCATGTCATTTTTCTTCGGGGAAACGGTACCTGGAAGAGTTACAGTTAAAGGAATTGGTACTGCCTTTGATAGTTCTGCACAAAGAAGCAGCGGTGGAGATGGACAATGATTATCAGCTATCTGTAGCAGATATTCTTGCATTTGAAGAGCAACACGGACGAATACCAGAGGAGTGCTTTGTTGCTTTTGCCAGTGGTTGGTCTAGGCGTTGGGAGAATCATGAAGCCTATTACAATCGAGATGAAAGTGGACAAGCACATACACCGGGCTGGTCATTAGAGGCCCTTCAATTTCTACATGAGAAAAGAAAGGTACAGGCAATTGGGCATGAAACGTTGGATACAGATTCTGCCATGGAGTGCACGAAAAACAACGGCTTAATCGGTGAGCTTTACTGGCTTTCTCAGAATAAATTTCAGGTGGAGGTACTAACCAATCTATCCGAGGTTCCAGCTGTTGGCGGGGCAATTGTCTTAGGTGTTCCGAAGATAAAGCAGGCACCTGGTTTTACTATTCGAGCCTTTGCGATTATCTAAATAAGAGAGGTAGAAATAGAAGTTTTTTACACACAGAGTTTTGGTTGATAACCTTCGCTAAAATAGAAAAAGCGCTTGGAATGTGACTCGCATTCCAAGCGCTTTTTAGTTATTTCTATTTATCACTTCACTGTAGATAGTGCTGCTTGCCATTCTATTAGGCGTTGTGCTTGTCTGCCGTTGTTTGCACCGCTGGTAGAGGAGCATTTCACAACCTCTATATCAGGAAACAGGCGATGCTTTTCAATGATTCGAAACGACTCATTTCCATTGGCGATAATCAGCATGATATTTGTGCTTTCCAACAGCTCTGTGAAATCATTAAGTTGTGTCTCTTTATAGTTGGTATCCATACTTCCTTGGCGTTCAAATGTGCCATAGACATCCCAAAGACCGATATGATGCTTTTTAAGTAACGCAAGCCGTTTGTCGTAATCAAGCGGATCAGCAACCTCTAATGACTCAAACACGACACGCCAAAACTGGTTACCTCTATTCCCATAATATTGCTGGAGAGCAATAGAGCGGTCACTCGGGCCGCTTCCTAAGATAAGAATTTCTGTTTGTGCATCAAAGATTGGTGCAAGTCCTTCCTTCACGCTATCCCTCCTAGGCGATATTCTAGTTGTCGATCATAAGGTTCATTTTCACAATGCAAAATAGATGGTTCAGTTGCATCAACACAGCCTAATGAAGAATAGAATGCTTGTGTTTCTACGGCAGAATGGCTGGAAATATATAATTTTTCTACTCCTTGATTCGCAGCGAAATCAGCTGCTAACAGAAAAAGCTGTTTTCCGATTTTTTGTCCGCGAACATCCTCTGAAACGTGGAGGGCAGACAAATCAAGATATTGTTTATAACTGCCAAATCGTTTTCCTTCAACACTGACAAAGCCTTTTAGTTGGTCTTTATCAGAAAAAGCACCGATGACGATACCTCTGGTTTTTAGTGTATTTTTTAGGTAACCACAAAGCTGTTTATATTCGTCGTGTCCCCATTCCTCTGTGAACACGACAGGTTCTATTTTCCATTGACCATCAGAATAGCGCCAACAATGCGTGACGTTTTGATGGCGAATGAAATCAGTGAACAACTCAGGAACTAACTCGTTTATTGCTATTTTTTTGTAATTCATCCAATGTCCTCCGTTAACAACATTTTAATTCTACTTTTTAAACGCTTATCCTGCCAGTAAAGAAAAAAGTAATAGCAGTAAGCAAGCAAGACATAGTGCAGGGATATAGTAGAGAACCCACGAACTGAAATAGTCTCCGGCTTTTTTTTCTTTGTCATAAAAAGGATTTTTTCTATCTTCCATAAACCGTTGTGGTGTTCTGGAAAGAAACAATCCTCCGGTGACATACCTTATAAGCAGTGCTAACAGTAGCAAAATACCTGTAGATGCAAAGCCAACACCTAGAAGTAAGCGAATTGTTTCAATAGCCATACGAACCACTCCCTTTATCTCATCTGATAACCAAAGTATATCATGTGCAATGAAGGGATGAAAAGGGGGGATGGCGCAAAAAAGGGGATTGGATTAAAGAAAAAAACTTCTATGCGAACACACTGAAGGGTAGGCATAGAAGTAAATAGTTCGTTGCTGTTTCAAGGGTGGCAATTGTTGCTACACATAATCCTGAACAGTTGTCTTGCTTTTGACGGCTTGAGAAAAATCTGTAAAAATCCGCTGCGTGATATCAATCCCTTTTTCACGAGAAATATACCAACAGAACACTTGAAATGGAAGAATAGCCAGATAAGGAGCTTTGAACTCATCATCATAGCTGCCCAATGCCAATGTATGCTCATCGGCAGATTCTTCTAAACGTAATGAGATAGTAAAGACATGCTCAGTATGTCGCTGCTCATAGGTTTTCAATAGCTCGGATTTTTCAATGATTTCCGGCTTTGCGGGTGTGTCAATGAAGAATAGCCGGTGATTTGGATTGATTTCCAGATAAGGACCATGCATAAAGGCTTCCAGTTCAACACCTTGAGAAGGAACGCGAATCGTCTCTGAAAATTTTGTTTCCATCTCCTGAGCGGTACCTACAGCAGGGCCGTAAGCTATAGAGGTGAAACGAGGTGCATCTCGAAAATCATGACGATGAGTCTCAAAGAATGTGGTTGCTTTTGCGATTGTTTCATTAAAACGTTGCGTCATTGCTAAGAATTCTGCTAGTTCAGCTTGTTCTTTTTCAACTGAAATCAACCCTTTTTTGACTCCTGTCCTAAGTCCTAACAGCATTAATGCAAGAACTGTTGCTGAAAAGCCGAGAGTGACATAGCCCACACGCTCGCGACCGGAAAGGATATCCAAAGTTGTTGTTGTTTCTTTGGTGATTTCGCTATCTGGAATACTTGTCACAGCCATGGTGTGAACAGCATGATGCGCTGTAATTTTATTGATTGCCTCGATTGTTGAGGTACTTTGTCCACTTTGAGAAATCCCCAGTACGACTTGAAGTGCTGCATCAATTTTTTCATAGTGGGTAAAGTTGTAGGGCTCTTCAATGGATAGCTTGATATTCGCTATTTTTTCAATATAGTATTTCGCGCTTTGGGCAGCATTGATACTTGAGCCGGTTCCAAGCACTAGCCAGTTGTTTGCATCAATCGCTAAGCCCTTCAACGCCTGATCAATATTTTTCGGATAGTGGCTAATGATTTTGGTCAATGTTTCTTGCTCGTCCATGATATAGGAGAGCATTGTTGGTTTTGTCATGATTGAGGCAGCTCCTTTTTGTTTACTTAAAATAATTCATTAAGAAGTTTGCGATACCATCTTCGGTATTGGCATCTGTAATAAATTTTGCTTGCTGTTTCAGTTCATCCACGGCATTACCCATTGCTACGCTAATACCGGAGGCTTGCAGCATTTCCATATCATTCATCCCGTCACCGAAGCTGATGATTTGTTCTTTAGGAACGACCAGCTCCTTTTGAATCTCCTGAATGGCTGTTGCTTTATTGACGCCTTTTGGAATCAGTTCAATATTATTCGGATGGGAAGAGGACAATGAAAGCAAGTCTCTTTCTGCCAGTTCGGCTTTGACCTTATTGAGTTCGTTTTTTCTGTCATCGGCGATAATGATTCCGTTCACGATTCGAGTGCTCATAGAAAGAAGCGTGTCAATCGAATCAATGAATAGAAAGTCTTCCTCCTCATTATTGCTGACTCTGGATTGATCGCCTTTTTGAAGATAATCAGGCAGTGCTTCGGTGTAGAAAACGGTATGTTCACCGAAGAAGAACATCGGTAGATTCTGATGAGCAACTGTTTCATAAATCGCAGCCAGTGCTTCTCGTGACAGCTGTTTTTTGTGTAGGGTATTGTTCACTGAATAGATACTGCCATTAGAGGCAACAACCCTTGTTTCTCCATTGAGTTTTTGAGCCATTTCGTACGCAGAGGAATATTTCCTACCTGTTGCTACATAAAATTGGTGTCCTTCTTGTTGTAATTCAGTGATTACTGAACGGGTTTTAGCAGATATTTTTTGGTCTCTATCTACCAAGGTTCCGTCTATGTCCATAAAGATAAGATGTTTGTCCATATACTATGTTCTCCTTTGTATGCCGCAAGATTCACGAATAATCAAATCTGGTGAATGCATGTCGATGGCACCTAATGGTTCTTCATTGATTAATTTCAGAAGCCGTTTTACGGCCAGTTGGCCTAATATTTGATTGTGCTGATTAATTGTTGTAATACGAGGGATTTGATATTCGCCATCCGGAAAAGCATCACAGCTGGCGATGGCAATATCCTCAGGGCACGATAGCTGCTGATCCTTCAACGCTCGAAAAGCACCGATTGCCACACGGTCATTGATAGCTAAAACAGCATCAGGTAATTTTTTCTGCTCGTGAATGATTTTTGTCATACTCTGGTAGCCATCTTCGGTATAGAAGTCGCTTAAATAGAGTAAAGATGAGTCGAAGGTGCTGTATAAGGACAATGCTTTTTCAAATGCCTCAACTCTCTGAGTCGTGATTTTAACTCCGGCTTCACCACCAATAAACCCAATCCGGCGATAGCCGAGAGCCAACAAGTGCTGCATCGCCAAAAATACTCCTTTTTCCAAATCACGTTCTAAAAAGGAACAGGTGCAGTCTTCCTGTGCTTGTCCGATAATCAGTACAGGAATTTGTTTGTTTAGTTGATTCAGGGCATGCAAATAGTCCGGATTCGGCTCGTCTCGATCGATTTCTCCTCCAAGGATAAGAACACCGTCTACTTTCTTTTCAAGAATAGTATTAAACGTGTCTTTCTCAATGAAGCTGCTATCGGGCTTTTTCTTATGTCCTGCGGTCATCGTGTTAAAAAGAAGCAGGGAATAGCTTTGGTCCTGACTGGCAAGCTCAATTTCCGATACAAGAGAAGTGAAGTAAGGGTTGGTAATATCCGAGACAACTACTGCTAATGTCTTTGTTTGATTAGAAACCATGCCCCGTGCCAGCATACTCGGCTGAAAGCCTTCTTCTTCAATGATTGCCTGCACCTTTGCTCGCTTTACAGGAGAAACCGAGGGATGATTATTTAAAACACGGGAAACAGTAGATACTGAGACACCGCTTTTTTTTGCGATTTCTTTGATTGTGATATTTTTTTTCATGCCAAAGACCTCCTTATCTCTTAGTGTATGTTAGGTTTGAAAAAAACGCAATATTTTTTTGGTAACGTTTCTAAATTTAATGAAAAGGTATTGACAGACAGATTAATGTCGATGTATGATGGTCGTGAAAGCGGGAACATAATAAAATTATTTGGTAACGTTATCAAATGTTGAGGTGAATAAAGTGATGCAGACAGTTTTAGCCGTTGACTTAGGCGGCACAAAAATATTGGTAGGTGAAGTGACGAGGGATGGACACATCCTATCTACACAGAAATATCCGTCAAATGTAGACAGTATGCATGCTGCAGCGGAAAAGATAAAAGAAGCAATTAGAGACTTTCTTTCGCAACAAGAAGTGCAGGGACAGCTTATTGGAATTGGTGTATGTGTGGTTGGAAGAGTGGAGACGGCAACTGGTAACTGGTTTGAAATTCGCCCGGGACTGTCAGAACCGATAAATCTTTCTCATATGTTGTCTAAGGAGTTTCAGCTTCCTTGTTGGGTAACAAATGATGTCTCCGGTGCAGCCTTAGCTGAAAAAGTGCTTGGGAAAGGTAAGGAGACGGATAATTTTGTCTATATAAATATTGGTACAGGTATCGCCGGTCGTGTCGTTACAGATGGGCAATTGATTGTTGGAGGGAACTGCAACGCTGGGGAAGTTGGTCATATGGTTGTAGATATGAACAGCGAGGATCGCTGCCTCTGTGGCAGGCAAGGATGCGTTGAGCTGTTCGCTTCCGGTTTAGGGATGCACAATCAAGTAATGAAATTTGCAGCGGATTATCCAGATAGCCTAATAGATATAAAGGAATCGGAGCGCGTGCCTTTTTATGCGCTTATAAGAGCCTACGAAGAAAACGACCCGTTAGCGAAGAAAGTAGTGAGTCAAGCCTTGAAGGCTGCTGCTGCTTTAGTGATGAATCTTGTGCGTGTCAGTGACCCGGAAGCAGTGGTATTCGGTGGAGGTGTCATGAATGACGGTTGGTTTCTAGATCATTTGGTAACGTTTCTAAATGAGAAGACCATTCGTTTTGTTACAAAAAGTTTTTCAGTGACTGAGCTAGACCCAAATGCTGTGGCGCTTAAGGGAGCTGCTGCATTGGTTTTTATAAAACAGAAAGGAGAGCAGAGCTATGCAGGAGTTTGAGAAGCAACTGAGAGAATCTGGTTATGTTCATCGCCCGCTACCTTTGAATCACGAGCGTTCTTATGAAGCTATGCAGCTAAATAAAGAAGAAATTCTGCAGCGTAAACCGATTGTATCAGAAGGTAGTACGCAGTGGCAGCATAGAGGAAGAGGACATTTAAAAAAGACTGATACTACAGTGACCTTGATTAGCGATACACGCTATGATTCCTGGCCGGACGGTGCTCCGGAGGACGGTGATTATGTGAATTTTGGAGAGGTCGGAGCGCATTTATCTATTAATCGGGAAGATTGGTCTTCCTTCACTCAAATCAAACTGTCTGTTGAAGCAGAATGTAAAAATGTTATCAACCCAGCAATTGTACTTACCCTAGAAAATGACGGAGAAATAAAAATTCCTGATATTTACAATAGGGAAGGAACTCATGTGATTAATTTGGAAGGTCAGGAAAAACAGACATATGTTCTTGATATTAGCAATCTTCCAAGGGATGCAGTGACAGGAATCTATATTTTTTCCGGAGCAAATGGTTCGTATATGAATCTCGACGGGCAGCTGAGTTATACGATTAGTGAGCTTTATCTGGAAAAAAATAGGCATAATACTTCTGCAACAGGCTGGCAGGCACCCAAAAAGGAAATCATCTATTCTCATATCGGCTATCATCCGGATTTTAGAAAAACAGTGATTATTCATTCCGATGATTTTTTAGAAAGAACATTTGAGGTCAGGTCAACGAAAGAAAAGCAGATGATAGTAGAGAAAGAGATTGCCATTGAGGAAACAGCGAATGGCACCTTTGGTATATTGGATTTTTCCGAGGTTACGGAAGTAGGCTCCTATACGATTCAAATAGGTGATACAAAAACACAGCCATTTCTGATTGACCGTTTTTCAGAATTATCGACATCATCCGTCTTTCCCTTCGCTTGATGGAGGAAGGAGAATGGGGTATTGATTTCATCTTGAAGACAAGGTTGGATGCTGGCGATCGGATTACCAGTGCGGGAATCACTCGTTGGACAGATAATCGAATTGGCACGATGGATGATGCCGTTCCACGTATTCACAATAGTCCTTATGATAATTTTTTGATTACTGGTCTCCTTGCTAAAATAGTTAAGGGATTACCGGAAGAACATCCGTTGAAAACAACGCTGTTACAGGTCGTAAAAGAAGACTATGGTTATGCTATGGCTGGTTTTGAAAAATCAGGCTTTAGGCATGAGCCAATTTTCTGGGAGCATACCTACAGCACATCGAAAAGTACATTTTTAGCAACGATGGCTTGGACCTCGGCATTGATGTACCAGCTTTTCAATGAAGAAAAATATCAGGAAGAAGCGCTTCGTCGTTTTGAAGAGCTGCAATTGTGTCAGGAAAAAGAAGGGCTTCTGCTGACTGATGGAACAGTGTTGAAAGGGATGTTTTATCGAGATGAAACACACAAAGTGTTTCAGCATTTTAACCATCAAGCGAGAGAACACTTATATGCACAAGCGTTTGAAGAAATGATAATAGCTTTTCCTACCAATGATAGATACGGTGAGTGGCTGAAGGCGGCCAAAGAGTACGGCGCATACCTTGAATTTTTAGATACATTTACAGAACCGTACCCCATGTTTGCCAGCGGGATTTATTGGGAAGATGAGTGGCAGGATAAGGATAGCTTTTATAAGCAGCATTTACTAGTCAGTGATGAAGCAGAGGAAAGTTATCAAAAGCAATTGAAACAAGGGATTCAAATCGGTGAAGGTTTGTATATCAAACGTTTCCCAGTCTGGTTTTCTTTCCGAGGAAATAATGCCATCCTGTTGTCTATGGGCAAGTCAGCTGCAATTATTGGCCGACTGACAAATAATCAAGCATTACTTGATATGGGGCACCAGCAGCTGCAGTGGATGGTTGGAAAAAATCCATTTGGTCAATCAATGGTATACGGTGAAGGGCATAATTACCCGCAGCAATACTCTGTTTCTTCCGGAGAAATCACCGGAGAAATGCCCGTTGGGATGCAGACCTTTGGCGAAGAGGACCAGCCCTATTGGCCACAATTTAATAATGCAACCTACAAAGAGGTCTGGGTCGGTGTAGCCGGGAAATGGCTTTCACTGACAGCCGAGCTGCTAAACTATGAAAACGGACGTAACTAAAAATTTTGAAAAACGGAGCAGCTGAAATGAAGATATAAAGCAGTTACCCGCCATATCTCAACGATAAAAATAAGAAGGACCATTATTCTGGTGTAGGAGCATCTAGAAATAATGGCTATCGAACCACCAGAATGAAGAGAAGGGACGGTTACCTGTCCTTTCTCAACAATAAGTAAAAGGAGAACTATTTCCCTTTTACTAAGAATACTAGGGAAATAGATATCGGCCCTCGAGAATGGAGAAACTGTGAAATTACTTGAGCAGTTTCGTCAAAAGAGAAAAGGAGAGCCATTATTCTGGTGTAGGAACATCTAGAAATAATGGACATCGGACCACCAGAATGAAGAGAAAGGTCAGTTACCTGTCCTTTCTCAACAATAAGTAAAAGGAGAACTATTTCCCCTTTATCAAGAATACTAGGGAAATAGATATCGCACCTCGAGAATGAAGAAAATGTGAAATTACTTGAGCAGTTTCTTCAAAAGAGAAAAGGAGAGCCATTATTCTGGTGTAGGAACATCTAGAAATAATGGACATCGGACCACCAGAATGAAGAGAAAGGTCAGTTACCTGTCCTTTCTCAACAATAAGTAAAAGGAGAACTATTTCCCTTTTATCAAGAATACTAGGGAAATAGATATCGGACCTCGAGAATGAAGAAACTGTGAAATTACTTGAGCAGTTTCGTCAAAAGAGAAAAGGAGAGCCATTATTCTGGTGTAGGAACATCTAGAAATAATGGACATCGGACCTCAAGAATGAAGATATAAGGCAGTTACCTGCCTTATATCAACAATAAATAAAAGGAGACCATATCATGATAAAAGACAGTAGTTTCAACAAAGAAGCATTAGGGGAAAAGATTGCCTTGTATGCGAATAAAGTAGCAACAAACAGATTTATTGGTGCCATTCGTGATGCTTTTGCCAGCACAATTCCAATTACTATTACTGCCGCTTTTTTTCTGCTAGTTAACAATGTTTTGCTAACGGAGGACACAGGTCTTCTAAGAGGAATACCTGGACGAGCAATTATTTCTGAGGTCTGTGTACAGGCATACAATGGAACACTTGGTATTTTGGGTATTATGGTAACGTTTCTAATTGGTGTGCGTTTGGCTCGTTCGTATGATTCAGACGGTGCGTTAGAAGGAATTGTTGCGTTGGCAAGCTATGTTTGTCTTGTTCCTAACATTATCAATATTACCGGCTTTGACGGTACCGAAATTCAAACCTCGGGTACCTTAACACAAACTTATACAAGCGCTTCCGCAATGCTTTTAGGTATTTTAGCAGCACTAATAAGTGTTCCGCTGGTTGTGAAGCTTTCGGCTAATAATCGTCTAAAGATTAAGATGCCTGAGAGCGTGCCTCCTGCAATTGCCAAATCTTTCAATAGCTTGATACCAGCGTTTATTGCTATCAGTATTTTTGCTATTGGGGAAGTAGTTTTACGGACAGCGACAGGGCTGACAATTCCTGAAATTGTAGTCAATATTTTACAGGCACCACTAGTTGGCGGTTTTCAAACTCTGCCGGGAATTTTGTTGTATGTCTTTCTTTCCACGTTTGTCTTTATTTTTGGGATTCACGGAGCGTTTGTGTTTGGTGCAATCTCAGGTCCTATCTTATTGACCTCCTTACAACAAAACGTGGAAGCAATTAATGCCGGATCAGCAGCACCGAATATTGTCACACAGCCTTTCTTGGATGCGTATGTCTATATGGGCGGTGGAGGAACAATGATTTGTCTGGTAATCGCTGTGTTATTGTTCTCAAAAAGAGACGACCAACGAATGATTGCAAAATTGGGCGGTGTTTCCAGTCTATTTAACATTAGCGAACCGATGATGTTTGGTCTGCCAATCGTATTTAATCCAGTTTATGCTATCCCTTTCTGTATTGTACCAATGGTTTCCACCTTGTTAGCGTATATTGCAACAAGTTTGAGCCTCGTGAATCCAACGTATATTTTGATTCCGTGGGTTACTCCACCGGTACTTTCAGGCTATCTGGCAACAGCTGGTGATGTCCGAGCGGCTATCCTGCAAATTGTGATTATTGTTGTAGGCACATTTATTTATATGCCATTTGTTATCATTTCTAATAAAATGGAATCTAAAGGATAAATCAACAAGTGGTTATTCTGATATATAGCTATGGAGGTTGGGGCAAAGCTTCCTCTTGCAATGAGTAATCGCAGGAGTAGAAATATTCAACTGAAAACATCAAGTAGGTACTTTTCATCTTCTATGTTGCTTACGAAGTATTCTAAACAATAATACAATAAGCCGAAATTCGCGAAACCTGTTCACACAAATTTTTGCTGAATTTCGGCTTATTTTTTAATAGTTTATTTAGCGATGCTGTTCAAAGTCAAAGTATTCAAATTGCTATATCGTAGATTTGAGAACCTGATTATTTAGGCGTAGTAATACTCAGAAATCCAGACATTAAAATCTGTAGATAGTGAAAATAGTTCAGTCAATAATAATTTTTTCTCTTTTTGATTAGTTTTATAATCAATTTTGATTAAAAACGACTATGAAAGTAGTATGGATTTACGTTAATATTAAAGTGTTACAAGAAAGGATGGAAAAAATGAAAATGAAAAAAATGGTTTTAGGAAGTTGTGTTGGAGCGGCATTAATCGGTTTAGGATTCGGTCTTTCAAACGCAATGGCGGATGAAGAGTATGTGTCAATCCCTAATCCTGATGTGAAGGCTGAGATTCTCAATGTGTTAGAGGGAAATGAGTTAGTCGGAGAGGACGCTCTTTCGAATTTAAGGAATTTCCATTATGTATCTAAAGCTGCTTTGCAAAATAAGGATGAGTTCAACAGTTTACAACTTTATTCTAAAAACTATGAAAATCCTGAAAACAGTAGTTTAGAAGGGATTCAAGGACTGTCTGTTGAAGACTTAACTATTACTATGCCCATTATAGATATTACACCACTTGCTCATGTTAACGGTGTAAAGGACTTGAGACTTGAGAGTATTTATTATGATTTAGGCTATACACATGGCATCAGGGATTTAGATGTACTTCAAAATATGACCGAACTTGAAACATTTTACTATCAGAATATGACAAGAGTGGGAGAAGTAGAGGGTAAAACGCCATTACTTGATATCTCCGCGCTAAATAATATTGAAGCATTACAACATGTTTGCGTTGAAACAGCTGGAACTTTAGATCCAATTTATTTAACAGCAGAGGATAACAATTACGAAACGACTTTACCGATTGTACTATCAAAGCATTTTTATGAAGAAGAAAACTGGTGGAATGCTACTTCTGAGAGCCCTTTTTATGTTGAATCTGAAACACCACAACAGAAAATGTCCGATAAGCTGAGATGGGAAAACGTTGAAGAAGGTACGGAATACCTTGACGTTTGGGTGCAAATTCAACCTCGAGGCCAATATTATATTGCAGACTTAAGAATCCCAATTATCTGGGAATAAGTCATTTTGAAGCAGCCGAAGAGGCTGCTTTTTTCTTACAATAAAGGTATAAATAAAAAAGCATCTGTTATTTACATAATCTTTCCGATAAAATAAAGAGTGCTATGGGATTTTAAGAAAAGGCGGTAAAAGCGAGTGACTAAGGAGGAAAAAATGAAAAAAGGAATAAGTCAAATTGTAAATATATTAATCATGGTACTGGTTGGGGGATTCTTTGGTTATTCTCTGGGAACAACCCTCGGAGAAAGAACACTTACAGGAATAGTTGTTTTTCAACTAATATTTTTTTCTATTTTGTGGTTTGTCGTGCAGCTTGTCATCCATGAAGCCGGACATGCCATTTGTGGAAAATTATCGGGACATAAGTTAGTCAGTTTTCGTATATTTTCCTTTATGTGGGTTTGGCAGGATAATGGAAAAATTGTTTTTCGTCGTCATAAAGTACCTGGGACGTTAGGTCAATGTTTGATGGCTCCACCTCCCACAGATATAAGCGGCAACTATCCATTTCGACTCTATTTGATAGGAGGTGTGCTGGCCAATCTGGTTACCAGCCTCATTATCGGCATCTTCTTTGTTCCAGCTTCATTATCGGCAACGATATTTGTGATTGTTGGTTTGTTTTTTGCACTAACCAATGGTATTCCGATGGGCTTCAATGATGGTATGACGATTCGACTGGCATCGTTAAGTAAAGAACAGGAATACTTGCTGTATCTGCAGTTTGAAGTGAACTATCAGTTTAATCTGGGAAAAACTTATGTAGAATTATCGTCAGATTATTTTCAATCTATTCCAGCCGTTCCAAGAAGAACATATTTTAACGACTATCAAGAGTTTCTTCAATTGGGTCTATTTTTTGAAGAGAAGCGTTGGGAAGAGTATGAAGAACTGCTTGAAGCAATGTGGGATAGAGAAGAGGAACTGGTGCTTCCTTATCAGTTGGAGATGAGGAAGGCGTTGTTGATTTGGTTATGTGTATGTGCACCGGAAGATGAACGAATTGAAGAGCTGTGGATGGACAAAAAAATACAGACAAATCTGAAGCAACCGTTTATGGGAACGAGAGCGATATCGGCAGCCTATTATGGCTTTATTGAGGAAGACTTTGAGAAGGCGATGGCGTTTTTGGAAGAAGGAAAATCTTTTTATGATAAAGCACCGAATCTTGCCAGTGCTAAATTGGGTCTGGCGGAGCTTGAATGGCTTGAAGAACTTTTGGTTCAATTTTTTGATGAAGATTCGATAGCAGTATTGGATATAGTAGAATAGAAACACATGGTAATTGTCAGTTTGCTGAACAGAGCAGGCAATTACCATGTGTTTTTATACTAGACAGAGTAATTTGTCTTTATCTGCTGTGTATGAATAGTTCCCTAACATAGAGCACCTTCCTCTTTGAAAAATATATTCGATTCGTTGAACTTTCACTGCTATCTTTGCTTTGGAAGGAGAAATCATCCATTTAAAAATAAGTTTGAATTGAGCTATCTCTACTTTACCAACGATGCAAGGACTTATTAACTGAATGGGTTTTCGTCCGAAAAATAGCAGTGAGAAATCGATTGTTAATAAGAAAGTCGCTAAGACAAGTAGCCTTTTAAGATGCTAATCTGCTATAGCTAAAAAAATTCATTGAATCAGCTATTTTGGAAAAAAATGCAGAATAATTTGCGTATTTATATTTTAGATTCAGTATTATTAACACTTTCAGTTTATACTATTAATTGATAATTGGTCTAATATAGTTATTTATAACCGCTTTATTGTCCGTCATGTAACTTTATATGATTGGTAAGTATTGGTATGTAGGAGGTTATGGAACTAAATAAATCATTTTTTCGTTATTTTGTAAAAAAAGTATTTTTAACATGGATTTTTATGTTAAAATGAATAAGTATTTAGCATGAGAGTGCTGACAATTTAGAAAGAATGAAAGAATGAAAAAATGAATATATTCAATTATTTAGGAGTGAAGAAATGAAGAAGAAGATTTATGGTGTTTTGGTTGTTTTATGTTGTCCAATACTTTTGAATACGCAACACGTATTTGCGGAAGAAGGGCAGGCTGAACAGGTAGATATAGCAGCAGTGGAAGAAATTATAGCTGAAGCTTTGATGACTGTGCCGGAAGCTATGACAGCTCCATCTGTTGAACCTGTGATGGAGGAATCAGCAACCGAAGATTCTACAACAATGGATAGCTCAACAGAAGTGACGGAAGAAACAACAAATTCTGAGTTGCCTGCAACTGAAGAGAGTACTACAGATACAAACGTAGTAGAAGAAGTGCCAACGGTTGACAGTTCAACAGAGGAGTCAGTGGTGGAGACCCCTGTCGAAGTACCGGAAGAATCTGCAGAGCTTCCTGTAGAAGAAGAGGTTGTTGCAGAGGATATGGGAATTGAACCGCTAAGAGAGGTTGTACTTGATCAGCCGGTAACGATGGTCATTACCTATGTTGAGAATGGTACAGTATTAAAAACAGAAACAGTGCGAGGAGTTGCAGAAATTGAAACAACAATATTTGCAACTTGGGCTACAAACTATGTTGTTGCTTCTGTTTCTGATAATAGATTTTCTGCCGTCGTTCATGAGGGCTTTAAGGGTATTGAATTAAGTGGTCACTATGCATCAGATTTGACTTCGCTTACTGTGGAATTGGTTTCTGTAGCTGAAACCGGAGTGTATTTCAATATGTATGATGAAGATACAGGAGCTGTTGTTGGATCAGAAGCGTGTGTACTCATTAAGGGGACAGAGAATACCTATAGTTTCACACCTCCACAGGTTGATGGTTATGATTATACAGGTCCTGCAGTAATAACAGGTACATTTCCCGCTTCTGGTATGGAAATGGTCAATGTGAATGGCTATAAAAAACAACAATTTGATTTGAGATTTATCAATGTTGACGAGTCAGGTAATTTAATATCAATTGGTGGTTTTACTCATTACTGGGGAGCATATGTAACTGTACGAATACATGAGATAACTACTTCCGGGAGAAAAGTGTTGTCTATAAATGGGGTTGCTATAACAGAATTTCCATATGAATTTACCTTCTTATATCCTAAAGCACATACAAGTATGGTAATAGTACACGAAAATCTTCCAGAAGAAGATATAGCTACTGATCCTTTAATACCAAGTATTCCAAATGACACATTGGCGACACAACCGAATGTAACTGTTCAACCCGTTGGCCAAGAACAAATGGTTCCATTGAAAACAATTCAACCAATTGAAAACAATAAGAAAGTCTTGCTTCCTGAAACTGGTGAGGAGAGTAATGTTGTTACAGTTATGGCAGGAACGGTATTATTCTTACAAGCTGGATACATGATGTTGAAGAAGAAAAATGAATTAGAATCATAAGATATTTTGTGAAAGACAATAAACTCGTTGGGTTGCAATTAAGAGGACGGCAGTGTCTTCTAAAAAGTACTGACAAAATCGAAGCTTCTATTCGGTTTTGTCGGTTTTTGTCTATCAGATTATAGGGCAATAATTGGATAATGTTCAAAGATAAAAGAAAGACAGGAAACGGTCATCGTTGTTGGAGCAAAGTTACTTTTGCTAAAAAAGGGGAAAAATCATGAATATTGCGTTGTATGATGGGAACAACAGTGAGTTAAAGCAAATAAAAAGCTGTATAAGAGCACTTGATAACTATGAGTACAAGCTGGAAACCTTCGGAGATAAATCGGATCTTTTAGCTAGGATTCATAAGAATCGTAAAGAATTTGATATTTATTTTTTATCAATTGATAGTGACACACCTGATGGATTGAAGGTTGCTGAAGAAATCAGAAAAGTTAATTTGGCTGCACTGATAATCTTTATGTCACAGGATGATAGTCAAATGAGTAACGTTTTTGCGTTCCATGCCTTTGATTATTTACTGAGGCCTGTCGCAATGGAACAAATAGAAATAAGCTTGAAACGAGCAAGGAAGTATCTTGGCGGCAATCAAGCATATGTCGAGTTTTCTTTTAAAAGAGAAAAATTTGTCTTGTTGTTGGATGAAATTATTTATGTAACAAAATCTGGCAGAATTGCTTATATCCATACGAAGGATGAGATATATAAGAGCTATTTGACAATGTCTGAAATAGTAACGAAGCTAAGCGATGGCAGATTTATTCGTGTTCACGGCAGTTATGTTATTAATTTGAATTATGTGACAAGGATAGTCAGAGATGAAGTGTTTTTATGTACATTTGAAGATAGCTCTGCTGAGCCAAAAGAAGCGGCTATTTCTATTAGCAGAAGGTTTAAAGAAGATTTTCAAAAATCTATTGAGGAATATAGAATTCCTTATAAATAGGTAACTAAGTAACATTTCTTAAGTACACAGTGGTTTTCAAATGTAAATTCTATTTAGTATTAATTTAATATTGTTTATTTGATTTTTCTTTTAGAATTATATTATTTTTTTAAAACCTGTTATTTTTTACTTCTAAATTGTATTTTTTTACTTATAACCCGTTTTTTTTACTGGTTGTGATAAAATGTTCTTAATGGAACGTATCTAATACTTCCTAATACTAAAAATTAATTGGAGGAATAAAAATGGCTGATCAAATTACTATGCATCCTGCCGAGCTGCGTGCTCAAGCAAAAAAATACATCGAAGGTTCTGAGTCAGTAAATGAAGTACTAAATTCATTAACAGCTACTCAACAACAAATTCTAGATGGATGGAAAGGTGAAGCTTCTACTCGTTTTAACGATCAATTCGAAGAGCTGAAACCAAAAGTAACTGAGTTTTCTGAACTGTTGGTACAAATCAACGGACAATTAGAAAAAGCAGCAGAAATCGTGGAACAAACAGATTCAGAGCTTTCTGGCGTGTTCGGTTTCCAATAAGACAATCTAGTCTAAAGATTTAAGAAGAATAGCGAGGGGGTCAAGCCTCCCCCTATTCTTTTTTATTATTTTTTAGCCTTTTTGATTAAACAAAAAAATACAGATACAGGGAGTCTGTCGGTTAGAGGAGAGTGGAGATGAATAATAAAAAACTTTATTATATTTTAAAATCAGTCTGGATGGTTGTTGTTCTGATTGTTGCACTTATATTTATGAATCGAGATCATACTGATATTTCAGCGAACAAAGAAGAAGAAGCGACTAGATTGAACATAGCTTTGGTAAATGAGGACGTTGGGGTGACTCGTAATGGGAGAGCCTACAGCTTAGGTGTTGACTATGTGAAAAAAATTGAGAAGGACACTGACCACAACTGGTTTACTGTAACTCGAGGGATCGGGGAAAGCGGATTGAAAAATGGTACATACAATTTATTAATCACTATCCCAAGTACGTTTTCTGAGAAGTTGCTGGAATTGGATAGTTCTTCTCCGGAAAAGCTTCAAATTAATTATAAGATAAATGCCAATGGAAACAGCACACTGGAAAATGAATCCAGAAGCGTTGGTCGCAGTATCGTCAGCGGCCTGAATCAGCAGCTAGTAGACATGTACGTAGTCAGTATCATTGATAATTTGTTTACAGCTCAAAGAAATATTGAAAAGGTTTATACGAATCAAACAGAATCAGTTGGGAATTTCCAGGATGTCCTTTATCAGCCAACAATCAATTTCAAGGATTATCTACCGGCTTTGACCAGTCAATCAAACAGTGCATTACAGTCTAATGATTTGCTGACTAGCTTATTATCAAGCTTCTCTGACAGCACAGTTTCGTTATTGGACAGTCACAAGGACTATTCAACTATTCTGGAAGAACTGCTTCAGCAACGAGCCGAAGGGAAACTGACCTATGAAGAATTCTTGGAAATACTATTAACTCTAGATAGTAGTATTTTAAGCTCAGAAACAAGTAGCTTAATGTCTACCATTAGCAATTTGAATGATTATTTTGTTCAACAGTTTAGCTCACAGGAGGAAGGACAATATTTTCAACAAATGGCTGGTTTGACTGGTGATTTCACTCAGTCAAAATTGGATATTGATACTCAACTTGCAGAGTTGGAAGCATTAAGAGATAAGTATTTTGAAAAATATGAGAAACAATTTTATTCTGCGTTTGGATATACACTAAACGAAGGAGATGTTGCACCTGGAATTACGTTAAGAGATGTAATCAAGAAAAAGTATGAGATGGATCCAACAATCCCAGAGGATCAGGTTGAAACTGAAGTGAACAATTATTTTGACCAAATAGAAAACTTCAATGATAGATATATTCAAAGAATGCAAGAAAGGTTGGATAGTTTACCGTTAAGAGATGTGACTGATTTTGCAGATGTTTTGCCGACAACAACGGCAAAAGCAAATATTTTTAACTACACCAATGCTCCTTATTGGAATAAGGATAAAAATACGCAAGGTCATCCTCTAGCGGAGATTAATACGTACTTGACTAGTATCAATTCCAAGATTGCAACAATCAATGACGACATCAAAAATCAAAATGATACACATTATAATCCGATAGATTGGAGCGATCCATATATCGGTGTTCCTCAATTGGAATTTCTAAAAGATAACACAGAAGTCAACATTGACAAGGATGCCAATAATAATCCGACCTACTACAAATCGCTTCAAGAAGCCTATACTAATTTGGATTTTGAAAGACAGGTTGCAGTAGGTAAAAGGCATAAAATAGTTATTGATTGGCAGATTATTGGGAAAGAAGCATCTATCTTTGTTAATCCAACAATAGTAGGAACAACACAAAAAGTTAAATTACTAAATAGTCCTAGTGCAGGTGTTAGTGTACCTGAATTATTGGGATCAGGAATAAATGAAAACTCATATCAATATAAAGTACAAAGCTCAACTAATGGTCGAAGAGAAATCATAATACCATATGAATTACCTGACGATTATGATGAGACGGAAGCGAATCCAAAAATAAAAGTTAAAGTAATGCAATCTAGAAGTATTATTGATTCTGATGGTCGAGAAGATTTTTATGAGTTAAGAGCAACTCAAAATGAAGAGGGATCAGTGATTGTCCAATCATTAACGTCTACATCGGAAGAAGTAATCAACTCAAGTGGAGATTATGAGGATATTATGGAAAGTGAAGAAAACTCAGAGTCTTCAGAGGATACTTTGGAAGATGTCCCAGAGTATTCGGATGCTCCTACATCTGATGATTCTATTGAAGGTGGATTAACAGCGCCCGAAGCACAAATTGAACCGAGAGCAGCAACACCACAAAATGGTTATGCTGTAACAATTGATTATACTTTGGATACATCTGCTTTTCTCTCTGAAAATTATCAAATTGCTAAAAGAGCTTATTCAGAAGAAATCGGAAAGATTTTGGAATTGTATAAAACTGTGGATGATGAGCTGGCAGAATTTAGCAACTACCCGTTTATTACTTTCCATACGTTTTTGGATATGAATTTGACGGATGTATTTAAAACGGTTCTAAATCAATCATTTATGAACACAGACGGTGATTTTGAGAAACAATGGAAGCAACTGCAGCAGCTAAAAGCATTAGCGGAGTCTATTGAGCTCAAAAATACTGAGGTACAGACAACGCTTGTGCAAACACAAGAAAACACAACCAGCTTAAACGCCTCTGTCGCAGAGCAAATGGAACTACTAAATACTTGGCAGGAAACGAGTCAATCGTTAACCGCCAGCGAGAGTCTGGTCAGTGCCGTGAATGCTCAGACGGACTCAGAGGTGACCTCAGTCTATGAAACATTGAAGATGATTCTTTCTCAATCAGAGATGGTGAAGGAATCGTCGCAGCAAAATGTTGAGCAGGCGGATGGTGTGAAAACAATCTTTGATTCCTTCAATAATGAAGTGAAAAATGCACAGCAGAATAGTGAAGAGCTATCAGAGAATGCGGATCAAATCATGGAAGAGTTAAATACAGAATTGGCAAATAATTCCAATTTCGTTGATGCATTTGTCAAGGTATTAAACAATGCGTACCAAGACGGTGTGCCAAATAACTCGTTACTTCAATTTATTGCTAATCCTGTCACAGGAAATGCTGAAGCAACTATTCAGACAACAGAGGTTAATCAACCATTTACTTGGATTTTGATTATGTTTACCTTGAGTTTGTTCCTTGCGTATCTATTCGCAACGCAGCCAGTTGTTCGTAAAATCAAGGACAAGTTCAAGCGGGAGCAGCTTTGGTTTAAAGACAATATCATGGAGACAATTCTTTTGAGTACAAGTGCTGTAGTCGTAGGTTTGATATTAGCACTGCTAAGTATTGGAGAATTGGCAATTACGAAGGAGTCGCAAATTGTCTGGATTATGATGGTACTGATTTTCATGTTGATTTTCTCATTGATGAATCATTATGCGTTGAAACAGTTCCATATTGCTGGTTTTGCCTTGAGCCTATTTCTATTTGTAAGTTATGTATTTGTAACGAATGCGATAGGAAAGACGAAAGAAAACAATCCGCTCGTTGGGTTCATCAGGCAGGTCAACCCGCTCTCAATCGGTGAGCATAATTTAGCTGATATCCTTTCGAATAATGCATTGGATATTGTTAAGATTCTGCTCTATCTGTTAATTATTGCAGGGTTGGTTGCATTCAACATTTTCATTTGGAAACCACGTAAAAAAGCAAGGGAAGTGGCAAAGAAATGAAGAAATGGCTGATTGTACTTTTAACAGCAGCAAGCTTTATGCTAGTTTCTGAGACAGCCTCAGCGAAAGAGAATTTAATTGATAATGATTTAGATTTAAAAACTGATCGTTTGAATAAAGACCAGGGAACTGGGAATAAAACCCAAAGCTTTATTGCGGAAGACCGTTTGTTTGATGTAGAAATGATGGAAAAAGTCGAGCATGCGAAGGAAGTAAAAGAAAAGAAAAGTGAACAGGAAAAGTCGGAATACTTTTTGGTGGAAGTACCGGCAGTGAAGGAAATAGACACAGAAGACCTGTTTATCGGTGGGGAAACAGTCAAGGTGGCACAACAGGAGGAGACTGCTTCGGCAGTTTCCTCACCGCCATCTTTGTGGCCGTTGATAGTAGGGACCGCGTTACTAACTGTAGTTGCATTGTTCCTGTTTCACTCTAGAAGGAAAAAGAGGTTGGTTTAATGGCAGACAATACTGAACACATTAATATTACACTGGTATACAGTGATAATCGTGGGAAAATCGTTGATTTGCGGATTCCCAGCAATATCACTGTATATCGTTTTATCAGAGAGCTGAATCAGATTTTCGGCAGAAGTAAGGCGCTGAAAAAGTATCAATTAAAGGTTTTAAATAAAGGGATTCTATTAAGTGAGGAGCAACGGATAAAGGATTATCCGATCACTGATGGAGATATTATAGAAGTGTTGGAGGAGCAAGTACATGGAATCGTCTAAGGGTGTATCAGCAATTATAACAATTGAAAATCACACATATGAATTTGAGAAAGCGACAGCTGAATGGCTGCTGGCTTTACGTAAATCAGAAGTGCAGGTTAGCGAAGAGAAGGACTTGGCACTATTGAAAGTGGCCCATCCATTATTGATGGCTACAGATATTCACTGGGAAGAGGATGAAGTGACCTTTACTTACCATCTTCCTAAAGAACATATCAGCTTTAATGAGCTGCTTACTCGTCCAAAAGAAGATAAATTACGAGCAATGGCCAATATGATGGAAGTAAAACAGTTGTTAGACCTTCCATTGACATTTTTTATTCATCCGGAAAACATTCTGTTTGATTACAACTTGGTACCAACCATTGCTTACCGTGGGTTGGAAGGTAAGATGCCTCCTCAGGTGATGAATGAAGAGCTGCTGTTGCGTCAATACAAGAGCCTGATTATTGCGTTATTTGAAAAGGATCAAGACTTTTCAAAGCTATATGAAGGACAGTTGGATATCAAAAAAGGATCAAAGTTCATTCAGACAATTATTGGACTAGAGACCTTCGAAGCGATTCATCAATACTTAATAGAAAATTACGAGCTAACGGTTGCTGAGCTGGAAAGAACTACTCGAAAGGTGAGCAAGCGAAAATTCACATTAATTAAGCAACTGTCTATTTGGATGTCTATTTTAGCTGTTATTTTGATTGTGCCTCTGGTTTATTTGCTATTCTTCCGTATTCCATTTTTGAATAGGATGCAGGATACAGATACAGCATTCCTGAAGAATGATTATGAAGCGGTTATTTCAACACTTGAACCAATCAAAACTGAGGATGTGCCTTATACACAAAAATATGAACTGGCTTACAGCTTTGTTCAAGGTGAAGCTCTTCAAGATACGCAGAAAACAGTTATTTTGAACAATATTACATTGCGCTCAGATAAGAACTACTTAGATTATTGGATTGAAAATGGTCGCGGAAACTTAGACGAAGCTTTGGATATTGCGAAAAAACTGGAAGACTCAGATTTAATTTTATATGGAATTACTCAGAAAATTGAACAGGTTCGTAATGATTCAAACCTTTCAGGTACAGAAAAAGAAGAGACCATCAATACGCTTGAAAGTGATTATGAGAAATACAAAGAAAAGCGGAATACCAGTATAGATGAAGCAGCAGCTGCAGAGGCAACCGCGGAAACGACTGCTGGATCGACAACTGGGTCAACAGCCGAAACAACAGGGACTTCCCAGCAGGAGGGGAACTAGATGGATAAGATGCAAGCCATTCTCTATTTTGAAGGCTATCGCTATCAACTTCTTCTGGATCATGAAAAAGAACAGCTTATTTCCAATAGTAATCAGGCAGCACTGCATATGCCGTTACCGCAGGAAAAAGAATTGGTTCTCTACTATGAAGATGGCTGGTACCTAAAGCAAGATGAAACAGAGCAGCAATTGACTGTAGATGAAGTGCTGACAATAACACTTGATGATGAGCAGGAAATGAGTTTGCTTATTACACCTGTACAGAAAAAAATGGTTTTTGACCTGTTGGATAAAACGGAGCTGATTATTGGGCACGAGCGTGGTGTGTCTCTTGCGCTTACAGAAAAACATTTCTCTGCTGTAATGAAAAAATCCGGTGACAATTGGCAACTTCTTTTGCTGGAAGGATTAGCGACATTAAATAATAAAGTCATGATGGAAACGGACTATGTATTGGAAAAAGGCGATGAAATTTCTTTTGGTCGACATACATTGAAGGTCTTTTCTCATGAAATCCATGCAACAAGAGGAACGGTTGCCGATTCAACTCTTTGTGAGATTTATCGTTCTCGCTATGAGATGTATGAAGACTATCCTGATTTCCATCGCTCACCACGTATCATTTATCGTGAACCGGAGGAAAAAGTAACCATCAATGCACCAAGTGATCCGAAGGATGAGCCGAAGGAACAGTTGGTGAAGATTATTTTACCACCGCTGGGTATGTTGGCAGTAACAGCCTTAATGGCATTTCTCCGTTCAAACATGCTGTTTGTCCTAGCCAGTGGAGCGACAACCTTGATGACGCTAACCTTCTCTATTCAAAGCTATTTTAAAAACAAGAAGGAACATAAGCAAAGCTTGGTTGATCGTGAAGTACAATACAACAAATACTTAGTTGATAAATCTGTCGAGCTGTACCAGATGAATGAAAAGCAGCGTCAAGGACAGCATTATCATTATCCAAGCGTTGTGGAACTGTTGGAGATGGGGAAAACATACAGCCCACGTATCTATGAAAAAACAGCTCTTCACTTTGACTTCCTGTACTATCGTTTAGGCTTGGGAAGAGTACAAAGTACCAGTTCAATTGATTACTCAAACAAGGAACGTGGAAAAGAAACGGATAATTTGGAAAAGTCAGGCTATGAGCTGTATACAAAAAGCCTTGAGCTTGATGAAATGCCAATTTTGGCGAATCTGGTCAATGGTCCTGTCGGTTATATCGGACCAAGGAATTTTGTGTTGGAACAGTTGCACTTACTGGTTAATCAATTATCTTTATTCCACAGTTATCATGACTTACAATTTATCTCTATTTTCCCTGAAAGCGAAAAGGATCAGTGGGAATGGATGCGTTGGCTGCCTCATGCAAAATTGCAGGATGTAAACGTTCGGGGATTTGTTTATAACCAACGAAGCCGTGACCAAGTATTGAACAGTTTGAATCAGATTTTGAAAAACCGTAAGAATGCGTTGGCAGAAAATGGTAATAGTCGAGACAGTACCCTGTTTACGCCACACTATGTCGTGATGATTACGGATGAGAAATTGATTCTTGACCATGTCATTATGGAATTCTTTAATGAAGATCCAAGCGAATTAGGCTGTAGTGTCATTTTTGTTGAAGATGTATTGAGTAGCTTATCTGATAACATCAAAACAGTTATTGATATTCGCGATCGAAATACTGGTGTCCTATTGCTGGAAAAAGGTCAGCTGAAAAATACGAAATTCCAATTGGATCATTTCCCTGCTGGCTTTGATAAAGAAGCGTTGCCAAGATTATTGGCTCCGCTGAATCATTTACAGAATCTGAAATCTAGTATTCCTGAGGCCGTGACTTTCCTTGAAATGTATGGCATCGAAACCTTCAATGAATTCAACGTGACGCAGCGTTGGGCACAGAACTCGCCCCATAAAACCCTGGCTGTTCCATTGGGACTGCGAGGAAAAGATGATATCGTGATGCTGAATCTTCATGAGAAGGCACATGGACCGCATGGCTTGGTTGCCGGAACGACTGGTTCAGGTAAATCAGAAATTGTCCAAAGTTATATTTTGAGTTTAGCCGTGAATTTCCATCCCTATGATGTAGCTTTCCTACTGATTGACTACAAGGGTGGGGGAATGGCAAACCTGTTTAGAAACTTGCCGCATTTATTGGGGAGTATCACCAACTTGGATGGCGCACAGAGTATGCGGGCACTGATTTCCATTAATGCCGAGCTGAAACGTCGTCAGCGTCTGTTTTCTGAAAACAACGTGAACCATATCAATCAATATCAGAAGCTGTATAAGAGTGGGGATGTATCAGAGCCTATGCCTCACTTGTTCCTAATTAGTGATGAGTTTGCCGAGCTGAAATCAGAGCAGCCTGAATTTATGAAAGAGCTGGTTTCAACCGCTCGTATCGGACGTTCCTTAGGGATTCACTTGATTTTGGCGACACAGAAGCCATCAGGTGTGGTAAACGATCAAATCTGGAGTAACTCGAAATTCAAGCTTTGTCTGAAGGTTGCAGATAAAGCGGATAGTATGGAAATGCTGAAAACACCGGATGCTGCGGAAATCACACAGGCTGGACGTTCATACCTGCAGGTTGGGAATAACGAAATCTACGAATTGTTCCAAAGTGCGTGGAGTGGAGCCGACTATCAGCCGGATAAAGACGATCAGCAAATCGAAGACCATACCATTTATCTAGTGAATGAGTTAGGTCAGTATGAAATCCTCAGTGAAGATTTGAGTGGGTTGGAAAATGTTGATGATGTGAAGCAAATCCCAACAGAGCTGGATGCAATCATTGATGGTATTCATGAAGTAGCAGAGCAGGAAAATATCACTCCATTGCCAAGACCATGGCTGCCGCCATTGGAAGAACGTATCGTAGTAACAGACTTGCATGAAGTAGACTTCAAAGAAGAATGGGCATCAGAGAAGCAGCATTTGGTACCAACTATTGGTGTAGTAGACGTTCCAAGTATGCAGGCACAGGAAACCTTGAAGCTAGATATGACGAATGAAGGACACATGGCTGTCTTCAGCAGTCCAGGTTACGGAAAGAGTACCTTCATGCAGAATGTCGTAATGGATTTGGCACGTGTGCACAATCCTGAACGCCTGCATGTGTATCTGCTTGATTTCGGAACAAACGGTTTGCTTCCACTGAAACGATTGCCACATGTCGCAGACACGATGGCTATTGATGAAGAAGAGAAAATCGCTAAGTTCGCACGAAGAATCAATGATGAACTAAAACGTCGTAAAAAGCTGTTGAGTGAGTTCTCTGTTGCAACGTTGGAAATGTACGAAAAAGCCAGTGGCAAAGAAGAACCAATCATTTTGATTCTATTAGATGGTTACGAAGGAATGAAGGGCTCGAAATTTGAAGAGATGCTGGATAAAGTCATCACTCAGGTAGCTCGTGAAGGTGCCGGTATCGGTATTCACTTACTGCTATCAGCAGGCCGTCAAAACGCAATGCGTATGAACCTTTCAAGTAATATCAAGCTGCAAATTGCATTGAAAATGATTGATGATGCTGAGCCTCGCTCAATCGTCGGCAGAACGACCTTAACAATTGATGACCTTCCAGGTCGTGGCTTAATCAAGTTGGATGAGCCGGAATTATTCCAAGCAGCTCTACCGGCAGTCGGAGAAGACACCTTGAAAATCATCGAAGCAATCCAAGCAGAAGTCTCTGAAATGGACGCTCATTGGACCGGTGAGAGACCGGAAGAGATTCCGATGATGCCTGAGGTATTCAGTTTCGAAGAGTTCAAGGAAATTGCTAGTGTACGCAAGCAGATTGCAACAAAACAATTATTACCTATTGGCTTAGATTTTGAAGATGTGCAAAGTGTTGCTTGGTATCCTAAAAATGCACACTTGTTGTATGCGTATGCAAAACCAACCGATGGAGAAAGCTTTGCTCACCATGCGCTGGATACTCTATTGGGGCAAGGGCATAAAGTGCTGTTATTTGATAGTGGTCAGAGTAGTCTATATACCAAATATGAACAAGTTAATGTCGCTGCGACAACTCAGGAAGACCATGAAGAATTGATAACTGCTATCCAAGAAAGAATCCAACAAAGAACAGATGATTTCTTCGCTTATCAAAAGGAGAATGGAAGCATTTCTCAAGTAGAATATTTTGAAAAGCATGCAGAACCATTATTTGTTGTTCTTAACAACGTCAATAAATTCGTTGGATCATTAAATAGTAAGGCACAGGCAGCATTAGTAACCGTCTATCTTGAAGGAAAAGATAGAGGCGTACATTTACTTTCTATTGGTGACGCATTTGAATTAGGTAAGGGCTACGATGACGTAAGCAAGACGATCAAGAAAGCAGAGGAAGCAATACTTAAAGTCAGACTTAATGATCAGACATTCTTGACTGTCAATAATAAGAGTTATAAAGAGGAAAATCTGAAAGAAGATGAGGGATACTTTATCCAAAATAGTATTGCCCATAAGATTCAGCAACCAAGAAATCAATAAGAAAATGATTTTTACTAAACAAAGGAGCACAAAAACGCATATGAAGCGAAAAGTAATGGCAATATGCACATTAAGTTTGTTGCTGGTACAGACATTTACTCCAATGATTGTTTATGGAGCAGAAAATGCTGACGCCGAGATAACTGTTCCAGAAACAGGAACAGGTGAGACAACAGAAGAAACGACAGATAGTAGTACATCAGAAAGTACGGATAGTAGTAATACCGGTGAAAGTTCAACAGGTGACTCAGGTTCTGGAACAACAGACTCAAGTACTTCTCCGGAGATTCCGGAAGTACCTGCACCACCGGTAGAAACACCACAGGTACCTCAAACACCGGCACAGCCAACACCTGCGCCAAGCACACCACCAACTCAGACTTGGACTGATACTGGTGGCACAGGAACGGCGCAATCAGTAGCACCGGAAGCAGGAACGATTTCCGTTAATCGTAATGAACCAACGGATTTGTTCATTTTAAGGATTGGTGAAAAGGCGCGTAAGGTAGGGCAAGAACATGGTCTCTATGCCTCGGTAATGATTGCACAAGCCATTTTGGAAACAGGTTCAGGCGGTAGTCAGCTTAGCCAAGAGCCTTATTACAATTTATTTGGTATTAAGGGAGATCATGAAGGGCAATCAGTGACCTTTACAACGTATGAGGATGATGGTTCAGGTAACTGGTACCAGATTCAATCGGCGTTCAGGCAATACCCAAGCTATACGGAATCTTTTGAGGATTATGCTGAGTTATTGAAGGATGGCACTGAGTGGAATCCGACGATTTACGAAGGAACGTGGAAAGAGAAGGCGGCTAGTTATCGTGAAGCAACCAAAGCATTAACAGGTGTGTATGCAACAGATACGCTCTACGATGAAAAACTGAATGCCTTTATCGAAGAATATGAACTGACAGAATATGATAAGGCAGAACCATCTACTTCTTCAGGTGGTCTGATTATAGCTGACAGTCATCCAGACAGTGATTTCAAAGACTATGCAGGCGAAAGTTACCATGGTGCCGAGTATTATGCTGCAGGAAATTGTACACAGTATGCCTATAACCGAGTTGTTCAGCTTGGCGGATATGTTGAAGTGAACATGGGGAATGGTATGGACTGGGGCGCAACAGGAAAAGCGCGCGGCTATGAGGTCAGTCACGAACCAAAAGCAGGTACAGCACTGTGCTTCCAACCGGGAGTAGCAGGGGCAGACAGCACATATGGCCATGTGGCTTTTGTTGAACATGTCTATGAAGATGGGTCAATTTTAATTTCAGAAATGAATGCAGTCGGTCTGGGTGTCGTATCCTTTAGGATGATTGATAAACAGACAGCAGAGATTTTGACTTACATTACACCAAAATAATAGAAATACTTCTTTTACTATGTATCGAAACGGAAGTTTCGATACATAGATAAGGGAAGTAAGAAAAGTATTCGTAAAAACGGTAGGTTCAAACACATAGATAATTTGAAAATGGATAATTATTTTTACTTTATCGATAAAATAGTATTTACTTACCCTTAAGTTAAAGGTTAAATAAAAGGAGGAGAAATGGAGTTATGAGTAGTTCGGCTAGTATTGCAGCAGATATTACGAAGTTAGAAGGAAAGAAGGCTAAACTGCTCGCTTTTGCGAGTCAGTTATCTGGAACTAAAATAACATCTTCATATGGGGTCACGAGAGATGCTGATAAAATGGACGGAGATAAGTATAAAGAACACCATGAGAATGCCAAGGATTTGGTTACAAACTGTGTCAGTGATGTCAAAGCTGAGAGAAGCAGTGTAGTTTCAAGCTTAAAAAATAAGGCGACAGCCTATGATATACAGATTCAAAGCTTGAGGAATTCTTATCATGTAGCTATGGCGAGAGAAGAAAATGAACGAATGATAGCGAGAGCAAAAGCAGAAGAGGCAGCTGAAAAAGCGAAAGCCTAAAAAGGAGGGAAAAGAATGGCAGTAAAAATCGATAAAATTTCTGGACTACAGGAAATGAGTAGTACATTAACAAGTTATTCTCAAACAATTACAGATGCGACACAAGATGCTAGTACAAAGCTATCTGCAAAAATAGAAGGGCAACAGGCGGATGCGTTGAATGCCTACTTGGAAATAATCAATGATATGAGTAGTAAGGTCTACGTAGAATATCCACAGCAAATTACATTATTCGCTAGAAAATTAGATATATATCATGGAGCTGTTACAGGAGAAGGCTTTTCTACGAAGGTTCGTTCTTCTGTGCCAGGTGTGGAAGACGATTATTGTGACAAGCTTGTCAAAAGGGAAGAGAAGCTAACAGGGCAAATCGATGAGATGAAAAAAGTAATTGATGAAATTTTAGCCGATTCAGATGCAGCAGCTGCGATAACCAGTGATCCTGCTACTACGATTAGCAGTAAAAAGGATGCCTTTCAAACAGATGTTGATACATGTGTTACAGCTATAAAGAAGACGAGAAGTAATCTACAAGAAGCTGTAGATACATTCAAAAGTGATTTAGAAGGAGTCAAGGAGACTCTTTCCGGATTGAAGTCATCAATCGAAACAGTATCAATGATTACTGATCCGAAAAATGGGTTATCAGCATCAACTGCTGTTGCTCTTATTGCTAGTGGAAAAATGGATGCTGGAAGTATTCCGGGATTTTTGAACGGTATAAAGAAGGAAAATGATGCAAAAGCATTAGAATATCTACTGAATGAAGACTATAAAAGCTATTTTGAATTAGATGCGACGAAAATTGGTGATGTACCAAGTGCTTTATTAGTTAAGCAGTTAGCAGATATTACAAATATGCCAGCTGAAACAATGAATGAGATAGAACAAAAAAAATTGCAATCAATACTCAATCATTTAATGGGATTGAATTCTGAAGCAGCAATTGAAGCACATTTACAAAATATGTTAAATGCTTCTGATGTATTGAGCTTACAGTATGCAGCTATATTAGCTACGAAATCAGAAGATTTAGGCTATGAAATGACAGAGGTTGAAAGGCAAAAACTATTAGAACAATTTGAGAAAATGAATGCTCTTGGAAGTTTGTGGATGACTCTCTATGCTGCAGAGACACCTGCGGGAACGAGCACAAAAGAATATGGACATCATACTGCCAAAGGGGAAGAAACATTACGTTTTAGTCTAGATGGCTTAACTTTATCTGCGGGTGGCCAGTTTTCATTTGGCATCAAGCAAAATAGCACTATAAAAGCAAATGGTCAGGTTTATGAAGGTGAGAAAATCCAATCATACAATTCTTTGTTTCATGAGAATTACTCCGCAACGTCAGCTGCTGGTGAAAGTCGAAAATTGGCAGAGATACAGGAACAGCGGCAAGCATACTTGGAGGAGTTATTAAAGAATGGTTTGATTACGACTATTGGAGTTTTTAATCCTGCTGTTGGCACCGGTTTGCTATTTTTAGACGCTCTTGCTACTCAGAATACAACAAGTCTTTTAAGAGGAAATGATGTAGCTAAAAATATGATGGATAAGAACGCTGACTATTATAAAGGATTGACAAAAGTAACGGATAATAGCGTGAAATACTTGAAGTTAATTATCGACTATCAAAAAAATATGTCAGGTGCAGATAAGAAAACAGCAGCTGCTGAAGAGGATATCATGTCAGCAATTATTGGAAAAGGTGGACGAGAGGGCAATTTGATTCTGGGAGATAATGGACAGAAGACAATTGCTTTTGAAGATGGCATGCCAACAGTAGAGTCGATTGCGCGATTAAACGAGCTGAATAATTGTGGTTTGACAAATTATCCTTATCCAGGAGAGCAATCTCTTGTTGAACGAGCAAAGGATGGCTATGCTTTAAATGGTGTTAATAATTTAAACGAGCTACCTCCTGCTCAGAAGTATTTATTAAATATAGGTGGATATTCACTGGGAGATGAAGGTTGTAGCCCAAGTGAAGTACGAGCAGCACTAAATGATATAGCAAGTAAAACAGGACTTAAATCTTCTGACTTTTTTGATTACATTGAAGACATTGGAAAGTAAGAGGTAAGTAGAAATGAAAAGGCATAGGAAACAAATAGGCATTAGTGTGTCAATAGTTTTAGTTTTAGCAGTAGTTAGTATAGGTTATTTCTGGATTCAAAAGAACCAGGATAAGGAAGAATCATTAGAAATACCTACTGTAGTTATCATCGAACCAAGAGAAGTTACTTTTCGAACGATTGAAGGTACAACTGCTATAGCGAGTAAGTGGTTGTTACCAGGACCAGATAAAGTAGAGGAAGGGAAAAAATATTCATATGTGGGTAGTAATCCAATGGCAACGATGGAATATATGGCTTATGAGGACTCGCAGAAGCTATTGACCTATAATTCTAGCGAAATTGACCCTACAGTGGAAGTTGAAAAGTCATTGCTTCATGTTTATAAAAGGGAAAGTAATGAAATTGTTAAGTTCAAGGAAATCGATATGAAACAAGCGTTGGCAAATTACAATGTAGATTATGCTCCTTTTATGACGGATGGAATGTTAATGATTGATGGTAAATCCTATGTAAAGATTAACCTTTATGAGAAATCGTTAGCTGATTATGGTAGTCGTTGGATTTATTTAGGGGTAGAAGATGAAGATATTATAGAAAATTTGGCTGGAAAAGATACTAGCCATAATAGATTATACGATATAGATTCTAAAATACTTTTGAGCAAGTATTCAAATCTTTCTGGAAAATATATTGTAGATAATACGATGTGGTCTTCTCATTTTTGGTATTTAAGTAATACAGATATGTCTACTAGTGGATTTTTGATAGAATTTCCAGAAATGAAAAAATTTCTTACTCTTAAGGATAATGAACGTGCGAGTATTTTTTTTCCAGACCTATCAATTTCTGTAGAAACAATTGCGAAATGGTTCATGCCAGTAGGGACTGATATGTATGAAGGTTTAGTTCTATATGGAGAGTATAGTAAAGATGGTCAGGACCATGAAATTCACTCATTGGAAGAGTTTCGAGAGTGGTTTAAAGACACAGAAGATTTATAAAAAGGTTGAAAGGAGAAAATTATGAGTCAAACAGGAACATTTACAGCTCAAAAGCAACCTCAACAACAGATGCAACAAGATACATCAGGTATTGATAAGACAGCAATGGGCTTTGCTCGAGGTGGGAATTTCAATCCTTCATTGAGTAAACCTCAGCCAACAACATCAAATAACAATCAAGGTGGTGATATTTCTTCACTTGCGAGGCCTGGTTTTGGCAGTGTAGCTGCTGGTGCTGTCTCATCTGGTGGTGGCGGAACAGGTGGCAAGAAAATTGATGCCAGCCAAATTACAAGTGTGAACATTTCTTTGAAAATGGGCGAGATTATGTATAGTAATCCATATAATAATAGTCATGGTTTGTTGGATTCAATAAAGGATGATAGTAAATCTGTACTAGAGGGTTGCTGTAGAGAAGTTGCCTCAACAGGAGAGGACTTAGCAAAAGCGGTAGAACAAATAGACGCCTATATAAACAGTATCGCGCAGGCTTTTCAAGAAATGGATAAAAAAATAGGTACCGAAATTAGTAACTTAGAGATTAGCTCAAGAACTAGTGGCAGTCAAAGTAGTGGACCAAACAAATTTTCAGGAGCATTTTAAGACTGAAAAATGAGAATTAGTGAAGGTATCGTAATTACTTTGGTATTAACAATATATAAATAGTTCCTTTATCGTGCACCGGAGGTGAAGACTTTCGGTGCATTCTTAAGGGAAAGATGGGAATAAACGAACGGAAAATAGGAAGAAAGGAAAGATACGTATATGATGAACTAGAAAAGGAGATATTTACTCTATTTGGCAGAATAGGGTATAAATTAAGATATTTCAATGCTGCTAAATGCTAGGTGCAGAGCTCACCACATAAAATATTCGTTGTTATTCTTCTATGCGTAACGGGTAATGAATATATATGAATGGTAGACAAAAAGAATAGCGCAATGGAGAAGTATAGCAATAAAAATGTGTATAAAAAAGGAGCGATTAACTATGTCGGAACTACTTACACAATTCCAACAAGAACAAGAAAAATGGCAAGCGCAAATCTCTTTGCAGACGAATTTTGCATTGAATGATATCCATCTGGTTGCGGGTGTTGATTTGGCGTACTGGCAGGAAGAGGAACAGGAATTTGGTGTGTGCAGCATTGTGGTTGTTGACTACCAAACAATGGAGGTTGTTGAGGAGGTAGCTTATCATGGGAAAATCAGTGTGCCGTATATTTCCGGTTATTTGGCTTTTCGAGAGCTTCCGTTAGTTCTTGAGGCGGTAAAAAAACTGTCTGTTGTGCCTGATTTGTATATGTTTGATGGGAACGGTTATTTACATGTCAGACATATGGGAATCGCAACGCATGCCTCTTTCTATTTGAAAAAGCCAACAATCGGGGTAGCGAAGAATTATTTCACTATCGAGGGGGCAACGTTCGATGAACCGGATAAAAAAGCGGGTTCTTTTGAGTTAATTGCAGTCAAAGACGATGTGTATGGCTTGGTTTTGCGAAGTAGAGAGGATGTAAAGCCTATTTATGTGTCTTGTGGTAATTGGATTGATTTGGAAACGGCCAAAGAGATTGTTCTGCATTTTGTAAAAAAAGACAGCAGATTACCTATACCGGTTAGATATGCTGATTTGGCAACCCATAGAAAAAGAAAGGAATGTCGGGATTAACGGTGCGTGCTGGAGAAAGTTCAGTTTCGGTTTTTGATTTATCTATATACCAAATGATATGATTGATATGAAATGAAGAAATAGTGAAAGGAGTATGCGACATGCTATTTATTAGGAAGGCAATGATTGACTCTATTCGTTTGAGAAGAGGGTAGGCTCTTCTTTTTTTGGAGCACTCCAAATTAGGAAGAGAAAACTTAGTCCTAAATAAACGAACAAAACAGGAGTGTTTTTATGAATAAACAACCAACGATTGACATGAAGAACTGGCGAAGAAACTTCTATTTATTTCTTACAGGACAGTTTTTATCAGGTATAACAAGCATGATTGTCCAATACTCGATTATTTGGTATTTGACAGAAACTACAGGCTCAGCAACGATTTTAAGTATTGCCACATTGTTGGGGATGATTCCGATGGTGATACTGAGCCCATTTGCCGGTCCATTTATTGATCGGTTAAATAAAAAAGGCGTATTGATGGTTACTGATATCATTGTAGCAATTTTTGCATTGGTACTATCAGTTGTAGGTACTCTATCCTCTGATTTCCCGCTATGGCTGGTTTTTGTTTCGCTCTTGATACGGGCAATTGCTCAGACTTTTCAAATGCCTACGATTCAGTCTATCCTGCCGACCATGGTACCGGAGGATGAAATAACGAAGGTGAATGGTCAGCTGGGGATGGTCCAGTCGGCGAATTTTATTGTTGCTCCGGCGTTAGGGGCATTTCTTTTTTCTGTGATTCCCATGAACCTTCTGATTTTACTTGATGTACTTGGAGCGATAATCGGTGTTGGTTTACTGATTTTTATAAAGATTCCACATCTTCCATCAGAGGGAGAACGAATTCATTTAATGGCGGATACGGTTTTTGGTTTTAAGAAATTAATCGAGAATAAAGGGCTGTGGTATATTACGCTTATCGGAGCTGCTTTCACATTGATTTTTATGCCGGCAGCAAGTCTATATCCGTTGATGACAATGAGCTATTTCCATGGTACAGTCGGACAGGCCGGATTGATTGAGGTGATTTATGCGGTAGGGATGTTGGCCGGGGGAACAATCATCGGTATTTTTGGGAACTGGAAGAATCGAATGAAGCCAGTATTGTTGGCTTACTTGGTGATAGGTCTCACGATTGGTGCCAGCGGTCTCATACCGCCAACACGTACAGGATTTATTTGGTTCGCTCTGCTAAATGCGGCAGCGGGGTTTGCCACACCGTATTTCAACACTCTGCTAATGGCGATGATTCAGCAAAGCTACGAGCCAAAATATCTTGGTCGTATCATGGGCGTGCTGAATTCATTGATGAGTATTACTGGCCCTGTGGGGTTAATTTTTGCCGGACCTTTGGCGGATAAGATTGGTGTTGAGAAACTATTTCTTATTGCCGGTATCGGCACCCTTCTTTGTGGGCTCGTGAATTTTCTAATTCCTGTAGCAAGAAATTATGATAAAGAATTACAGAGGAAGCTAGCAGAAACAGAGGAAGAGCCCACTCGCTTGTCAGAAAAATAAGAAAATAGCTGAAAAATCAGATAGATGTATGTTTGTATCATCAAAGGGAGCAGAGCCACGTTAAGCGGCTCTGTTCCTTTTGTCTAAAGAGTCTTTTTCTGCTAACAGTCAGTTATAAGAATACTTGACTTTTTGTGATTGTTTTGAGATATTAAATAAGGAAAGCGCTTTTTCACTATTTTTAAAGGGAGATGAACGATTTGGCAGGTAAGTTTATTCGGAAGTTTGTAACTGTATCTTATTGTGCGGCGTCATTAATGTTACCTTTGACTGCAGTTGCTGTTGAAGCAACAGAAATGACAGGAAATTCTTTTTCGGAAGAAAATGTTCACGTGAACAATGTTGAAGCAACAACATTTGATTCTGAAATGGCAGAATCAGAATCAACAGAATCTACGGCTTCAGAAGCAATTGAACATTCGACTGAAGTCAGTGTATCGAAGACTGAAGCAGAAGAAATTGAAACAGCTGTTGCACCTAGAGCATTGGGAGAATGGCAGAGTATCTTTTTTGGGGAAAGTACCGGTGAAGCGAAAACTAGCATCAATGTCATTGATGAAAAGACCGTGAACATTAAAAGCCAAGACAATGGAGGCAAATTCTTAATCAGTGGTACAGATGGCTTATCGTATTATTACACACAGGTGCCTAAGGATAAAAACTTCTCGCTTTCAGGAAAGGTAACAGTTAACACATGGAAGTATACGAATGGTCAAGAAGGATTCGCTTTGATGGTTCGAGATGCCGTGCCAAGTGAAACAATGTATGACCGAAGTCATTATTCAAATTCTTATTCAATTCTTGGTAGTAGACTGGAGTATATTTGGGATTTCGATAAAAACCAGGTAACGACTGGTAACGGAGCTAAGTATGCGATGAAGCTGGGGCTGGGTACTAGAACCGTGGTGGGTGTAACAAGTGATCCGCTGAATCCACCGGAGGTTGGTTCTGTGACGTATAATTATTTTCCAATGGAAACAGCTGCAGCAGATAATAAGCTTGAAGCCGGAACCTATAATGTGATGGGAAATGCTGAGTCTGAGGTGGGAGCGACAACGATAGGTAATTTGACGACCTTTGATTTTACCATGAAAAAGACGAATAGCGGATTTGAAGCATACTATACAGATGCATCCGGCAAGACGGTTCGTGATGTACTTTGGGATTGGGAGTCAATGTTTGTATTGGATCAGGAAAATGTTTGTGTTGGTTTTGCAACGGCACGGAATATGGATATTACTGTCAGCGGATTAGAAATGACCTACTCTGACCCGAAAGAAGATCCAGATCCGGAAGAACGACCAACAGAAAAAATTGAACCTGTCTATAGTATTTCATCCAGTAAAGAAAGCGGAACAAAGGAATATGACTTGCGTTTCAAAGCAAATGCGGATGGTTCGTTGGTCTTGCGGGACAAGGAAACTGGCACTGTTTTTGAAGCCGGAAACAATATCGCTGTCCAAGCAAACAAGGAAATTACGATTCCGGTAGAGCTGGAGAAGGCGGCAACGACCTTTGAAGCAATTTTTACACCGGACAAAACATATATTCCAGGAGAATACATGGAGATGAGCAATTACGATGAGGCGACTATTGAGCATCAGGTTAAGTATCGCGAGTTGAAGTCAACGCTCTATGTTACACCGGGAGGCACTGAGAATGCTTCTGGAACAGTTGAAGATCCGATTGCGTTGCGTACGGCATTGAGCTATGCCAAGCCGGGGATGACGATTGTTTTAGCTGTAGGTAATTATACCTTTGATAAGAAACTGACAATTCAAAAAGGTGTGAACGGTACAGCGGAACAGCCAATCACATTGGTTGCGGAGAAAAATGAAGCAGGGCTTCGTCCGGTGCTTGATTTTACAGGAAAAGGCGGCGGATTGTCTCATTGGGGGAACCATTGGATTTATCGTGGGTTTGATGTGACAGGTGCTTCTGACATGTCTAAGGGAATAGAAGTTTCCGGTCATTATAACTGGTTGGAGGATATTCAAACCTATCGGAATGGCAACACTGGTATTCAAATCAGCGGATCAGCCATAGATACGATTAATGAGTGGCCTTCTTACAATACAATCAAGAACTGTACTTCCTATGAAAATGCAGATACTGGTTTTGAGGATGCGGACGGTTTCGCAGCTAAAATTACTACAGGTCCCGGGAATGTGTTTGATGGTTGTATTGCTTACCACAATGCAGATGATGGCTGGGATTTATTTGCTAAGAATGAAACTGGAAGTATCGGTAAGGTCACAATCAAAAACTCTGTCGCTTATCGAAATGGCTGGTTGGCAAATGATCCATCTAAAACAGGTAATGGGAATGGATTTAAAATGGGTGGCTCGTCTCTTCCGGGGGACCATGAGCTCATTAACAGTCTGACCTTCGAAAATTTAGGTAAAGGCATTGATTCTAACAGTGGGACAGATATTATTGTTAACAGTAGCACCTCGTTTAACAATCAATCACATAATGTGGCACTGTATACAACCTCTTCTGACACAACAAACTATTTTGCAGATGGTATTCTGTCGTTTCGAACAACTGGTGCTGAGGTGAAAGAGAAACTGGAGCTTAGGAACCAGGAAGAGTCACAGGTGTATGGTGCAACAAATTATTACTGGACGCCGGTAACAGCACGTCAGTCAGTAAATACAGGGAATCATCAGGTGCAGGAAGCTTGGTTTGAACGTGTGACGACTGCTGAAGAAAGTAATCTTCCCGCGGAACAACCCATCACCCGTTATAGTAACGGCAGTATCAATGTTCATGGCCTGATGCAGGTAAAAAATTATTCAAATGAAACATTGGCGGAAGGCATTGGTGCAGTGTTTAATGAAATGACTTCACCGAATTCTGCTTATCCTGTCTATGATCTTTCTGGAACGGGAGAAACGGATGATTCTTCGGATACTTCTACAACAACGGAGAGCAGCACGACTGAAACAGACTCAGTGAGTCATTCCGATTCTTCAACGGATAAGCCGACAGGAGGAAGTAAGCCTGATGGCAGCGGCTTGCCGCAAACTGGTGAGTTAAAAAATATGATGTTGGGCGCAGCTGGGATGCTGGTATTATTTGGCTCAGCTGTAATGTATGGAGCGAAAAAGAAGCGTCAGGCTTAGTTGCTCAACAGGATTTGAAAACGCACGTTAGATAGGATAGGAATTTCATCTATTCTATCCTTATCAATAAGAAGAGTGTAGAGTGAGTTGGCTCTGCACTTTTTTATCGTCATTTTAAGTGAAAGCCTCAGCTAATGAGAAGCATATGGTATATACGACTTGTAGCGTATGTATGTAAGCTTTTTCATTATAGATATTTGGGAGAATATAAACTATACTGGTAGTAATAACGAAAAAATACGGATGGATGTCTTTTTTCACTCAGTAAACGAAAGCCGAGAAAAGTCGTTCAGCAGGTTAGAGGGGTAAATAGTATGGCGATTAAAGCAATTGTACTTGATATTGATGGAACATTACTAAATGATGAAAAGGAAATATCTGCAAAAACAAAGCAGGCATTGATTAATGCACAGGAACAGGGAATTAAAGTGATTTTAGCATCTGGGCGACCAACAACAGGGATGCAAAAGCATGTGAAAGAGCTGCAGCTGGATAAATATGAAGGCTTCATTGTTTCTTTTAACGGTGCCTGTGTTATTGATTGTAAAACAGACGAAATGCTGTTTAATCAGGCGATGTCTGTAGAGGACAGCAAAGCAATTTTGGAGCATTTAAAGCAGTTTGATGTGAAACCGATGATTGATAAAGAAGACTATCTCTATGTGAATGATGTTTTTGATAACATTGTGACACTTCCGACAGGGGAGTTCAATATTATTGAGTATGAGTCCAGAGGCGGTAATTTTAAGCTGTGTGAGATCGATGATTTGGCGGCCTTTGTGGATTTTCCGTTGAATAAAATCTTGATTGCCGGCGATCCGGACTATTTGCAGGAGCATCATGTGGCGATGAAAGCGCCATTTGAAGGAAGCCTGAACGCTATGTTTACCGCACCGGTTTATTTTGAATTTACAGATAAAGGAATTGATAAAGCGAAAGCGCTGGATAGTGTACTGCCCAATTTTGGTATTCATGCGGAGGAAGTGATTTCCTTTGGTGATGGCCATAACGATCGTTCTATTATTGAATATGCAGGCGTAGGTGTAGCGATGGCGAATGCAGTAGATGACTTGAAAGCAGCAGATGAGATTACATTATCGAATAATGAAGACGGCATTGCTGTGATGCTGGAAAAATACTTATAGTCCATATTTAAGCTATAAAACATCTTAAGGCTGAGTATTATTTATAACAAGAGAAACATTTTGCCACTGAGTACTATCGTGGGAGATAGCTAATTTTATGAGCAATCCTCATAGTAAGAGGGTAGGGGTTCGTCAGACAGCAATTTTGTGCCGTTTTTTCACTCGCGGCTAAATGAGTCAAAAATGATGGGAGATTTGGTAGATGGATGCACTAAAAGAAAGTTGGAAAGCAGCTGCATACAAGCTGGGAAATCATGGCGAACGGACGATTGATGTGCTAAAGCAAGTCTTGCTATCGGTTGACGATCAAATAGAAAGTGACATGTATGGAACAGGGGCTGTAATCGAAGATTTCGAGAAGAAAATGGCTGAGGTTCTTGGAAAGGAAGCAGCTATCTTTTTCCCTAGTGGTACAATGGCGCAGCAAATTGCATTAAGGGTTTGGACGGATCGAAAAGGAAATAAGACAATTGCTTATCATCCGTTGTCACACCTTGAGATTCACGAAGAGGATGGATTGAAAATGCTTCATCAGATTCACCCCATCTTGCTTGGTGAAGAGGATCGATTGCTTACGCTAGAGGATGTAAAAGCGGCAGCGCCTCAGATTTCCTGCTTGCTTTTGGAGCTGCCACAACGAGAAATTGGCGGACAGCTGCCAACCTTTGAAGAGCTGGAAACAATTAGCCGTTATTGCCGTGAACATGGAATCTTGCTTCATTTAGATGGTGCACGACTGTGGGAATGCCTGCCGTATTATAACAAAACAGCGGCTGAAATCTGTTCTCTATTCGATAGTGTCTATGTGTCGTTTTATAAGGGGCTTGGGGGAATCGCTGGTGCAATTCTTGCTGGGGATTACTCTTTTATTGCGGAAGCAAAACCATGGAAAAGACGACATGGCGGTGATTTGATTAGTCTGTATCCCTATGTGCTGTCCTCAGATTATTATTATGAACAGAGGATTGAAAAGATGACAGACTATTATGAGTCTGCGAAACAAGTGGCGGAACAATTTAATGCTTGTTCAGGAGTTAAGACAATACCACAGATACCGGTAACTAATATGTTTCATGTTCACTTTTCAAAACCTGCAGCAGAAATGGCAGAGATTTTGACAGCCTTGCAAAAGGAAACAGAGATTGGTTTTACGGGGATGTTGAAGAGTCAAGGGGCTTCTGCCTGTTCCTTTGAGCTCTCAATTGGTGATGCGTTTGGGAAGATACCGAAGAACCAATGGAGAGAGGCTGTTCAGGATTTAGGGAAACGGACAACCCCCTCTGATTGAAAGGAGTGATGCGCATGACCGTTATCAAGGAGTACAAAGAAGATGTTGAAAAAATCCTGTCTCACCGTTATGATTTGGGTGCAGATTACTGGACAACTGAAGATAAACGGTTGATAAAGGGAGCCCCCTTTTCAACAATGGAAAGCATGATGCTTCTGACAGAATTAGGTATGGATGATTCCGACTCAATAATCGAAGAAACCGCTAAATTGATTTTCAGTACATGGCGGGAAGATGGGTGTTTTCAATTAACTGGCAAGGGAGCGATTTTACCTTGCCATACTGTAAATGCAGCCAACACGCTTTGTCACATGGGCTATAGTGAAGACGAGCGTGTTCAGACAACTTTTCAACATCTTTTGGCAACGCAATATGAGCTGGGAGGCTGGCGTTGTAATAAATTCAGCTATGGTCGAGGGGAAGAGACTTTATATGCGAATCCCGGACCAACATTGACTGGGCTGAATGCTTTTCGTTTTACACCATATCTTAATCAAGAGTCGACGCTGGAGCCGGCGGTTGAGCTTTTATTGGAGCATTGGCGGATTAAAAGACCAATCGGACCTTGTCACTATGGAATAGGGACATTGTTTATGCAACCGGAATATCCGTTTCGCACATACAATCTTTTCTATTATGTGTATGTGCTCTCGTTTTATGAGAAAGCCAAGAAGGATGAGCGCTTTCTCGAAGCCTTGAAGGCATTGCAGGAGACGATGGAGGACGGAAAAATTGTTGTTATGCGGACCAATAATAAGCTGGCAAAGCTTTCTTTCTGCAAAAAAGGAGAGCCGAGCGAGCTTGCAACAAAGCGCTATCAGGAAATTTTAGAAAATCTTCAATGACAACTGAACAAGATAAAAAAATGTGGTCTCGTTAGGTGAACGTAAATCCTAATGAGGTCACATTTTCTATAAAAGTATCAAAATTTTATTTTTTTAAGCAAACCAATTTTTATAGCTGAAAAAGCAGCTGTATAAAGTAAAAATGAACCAAATAGCTGTATAGTAATCAATCTGGAAAAGGCAGCGCTGCTCGGATAGGCCTTAGTGATATCTGCAACAGGTGGAATGACCCATAAAACAAAGGCTGAAAGAGGATACTGTCTAATCATGGTCAGTCGAGCGCTTACGAAGACGACAAGAAACAATGCCGTCAGCAATACCAGCTTTTTGTCCTTCAATATCCTAGGATGAAGCAAAGAACCAAGACTTGCGCCGGCACAGGCACAGGCCAAAAGAAGCAGGAGGGAACAAAGAAAATCATTTGCTTCATAAGGGCGGTCAAACAATGCTTGTTGACTGATGATGGCGGCAAGCAACGGTGCAATCGCTGAAATCAGACTGATAATGGTACTTAGAAAAAGTAAAAATAACGCTATGCTCAGATAATAAAGAGTGTCACTTTTGACCCGTAAAATCATCAGCTGTTCACTGATGTTATCTTCCAGATTGTTGTAGGATAGACCGACCCACATAGCAATCAGAAATGTATACATACAGGACATAAAAATACTGTCCATCAAGCCGATAGGGCGCGGTGTCGTATAGATGCCCAGCTGAAGCAGTAATAGCCAGACCAAAGGCATGACAAAGCGGGACGAATGGAAATAGGAGAGGCGATGATAGCTAAGTAGTTCGTTAATCGTCTTCATGCTGCATCCCCCTTAATGTCCAGTGGTGATTCAGCATTGTTTGAATCACTTGATTGGTTTGGCTTGCAGGCACAGAAATCTGCAACTGATTGTCAGACTGTCTTAGGGAAAAAGAGAGCTCAGGAAGAACTGCTCGTCGTTCTTCATCGACAAAGGTCAGTTGAAAGTGTGATTCAGTGGTGAAGAAGCCAATATCTATTGCCTGTATTTGCTTGTTTTCAATGCGGTAGGCAGTATCTGAAAGTGAGCGAATCAGATGCTTTTCGTGACAGGACATAATAAGTGTTGTCTGCTGCTTTTGCAACAGCTTCATTTTCTGAACAAATACCTGCTGCGAGCGTTGATCTTGTCCGGATAACGGTTCATCTAAAAGCAAAATATCCGGTTGTTTAATCAGTGCTTGAATCACACCAATTTTTTGGAGCGAGCCTTTTGACAGAAGCTGCAGAGGTGTGTGCAGCATATCAGTTATATAAAAATCCTCTGCGAGTTGTTGTATTTTTTCTTCCAGTTCTGAATCGGTACACCCATCGATTTTTCCAACAGAAAAAAGGTATCGATAAGCTGAAAGCTTCTTACGTGGAAAATGCTCGGGAATATAGTGAATCAATGCGTCCTTATTTCTATGTATAGCACCTGAAGTTAACGTAGTTAAGCCTGCAATCATTCTTAACAATGTACTCTTACCGCTGCCGTTTTTTCCTGTAAAGACGACAGATTGTCCTTTGTAAATAGATAGGCTTACAGCGTCTAAAAGGACCTGCTGTTTAAACTGTTTTGTCAGGTTATCTATCCGAATGATTTCTTCCACTGTACTCCTCCATTCTTTTTTAGTGTAGAAAGCCTGCTTTTATTTTAGCATATCTTTTAGAATCATTTCTTGAAGAAATGAAGGGTTGCTGTCTATCATATTCCATTTCCTGTAATCATCAACAAACGTGATATAGGTAGAGGTGTGGAATCAGTGGTACAATTGAAAAAAAGAATGGAATGATTCGTTGAGAAGGGAGGGAACTGTCAGGAATGGAAGAGCGGACGAAAGATACTGCTGGAGAAGAATGGCTGGAGCGAGCCTATCGCCCTGTTTTGCAGCTGTTGGGAAAGGATGGAGCTTGGCTTGACTGCCGAAAAATGGTAATCAAGCAGTTTGAGCTGCTTCGAGAAATGGCGTGGGGTCAGCAGGCATGCGGTGTACAAGCTGCGTATCTTCTTAAATTAGTATCGAAGCTGAAGGAGCCTCAAAAGCTAAAGGAGTGTTTCTGCCAATTGAACAATGAGCTGCAGTGTGTTGGAAGCCGTGCCTATGAACGACTTTTTGACGCTTCAGAGGATGGAGCGTTTACGGAAGAACAGGCAAAAAAGCGACTTCATCTATTAGTGTTGCACTTGGGCGCTGAATTGGATGAGAACGAGATGCTTCAACTAAATGGCCCATATGCGTTTGATGAGACGCTTTCGCCCCATGCTCGTTTCTGGCAGACCCTTGCAAAAACGATGCAGGCGGCCTATCCGAATAAGAACTTGTCTGACCCCATCCATCATCAGCTGAGGATGTACATTGATCGACAAAATATCCAATATATCCGTTCAAAGTTCAAAACAGCAGAAAGAACAGACGAGCAAGCACTCGCAGCGTATGTGAGTGCGCCAAGTCCATTGGGCAGATCCGGTAAGCGGATGGAGCGTGAGCCTGCCCGTTACCATAATAAAATGATTATTGGTGAAACCTATGGTAGCCGTGTACTGGGAAATGAAAACAAAAAACGAACGGTGCACTTTCATTCGGAGTTCATCCTAAATCGTCGTGGTGATTTCGTCAGTCAATGGAATGTTCTTGAAAAGGATAAGGCGAGTGGAAAATACCATAGTGACTTAAGTTATTACCAAACACGTTTTGGCGAGCAATCGTTGTATTTTGAGGAACAGCTGATGAATGGGGAATCGTTTAACTATGCGGAAAAAAATGATAAAGTGCATAAGCGGCTGGATGTTCGACCACCTGGAAAGTTGGATCACAATTTGAGAAAAACGATTGGCAGGCATGGGTTGAATGGACAAAAGTCAAAAACTGATATGAACCAATTAATGGACGGAGCGGAGGGACAGCAGAGAAAATGGCTTAGTCCGCAACAAAGAAACAGGCAGAATCCTGAGCTGAACTATGATTATTTTTCGGATAAAGGAGATACCTATTCCGGTAATGTATATAATCGATTGCTTGATACCGTCCGGCGATTGGCACGGATAGTTAAAAAATAGAAGAAAAAAATAACTTGCCAAGAGAGTAATCCCTGTTTTGGCAAGTTATTTTATGGCTTATTTTATTTGAAATAAACGCAGACACATTCCGGTGCGTAAACATCTTTTTGAATCATAGTCAGCAAGCCTGTTTCTTTATCACGGCGATAAAGCGTTAGGTTGTCTGTATTTTGGTTGGCAGCTACAATATACTCATCTGTCGCATTCAAGTCAAAGTCTCTTGGAAAATCGCCTTCAGTCGAAATTAATTGAATCAATTCGATATGATTGCCATCTTCAGTAACCGCATATACTGCGAGAGAATTATGCCCACGGTTTGATGCATAAAGGAAACGACCGTCTTTAGAGATACGAATAGCCGCGCCGCCACTAAATTCTGTAAAGTCTTCCGGTAAGGTTGACACTTTTTGTTTTTGTGAAAATGTTCCGGTTGCTGCATCATAAGCAAGTACAGTCACTGTATTGTCTAACTCACCAAACATATAAGCAAGCTTTTCGTTTGGATGGAAGACCAGGTGACGAGGACCTGTTCCTGGTTCAGCAACATATTGAGCGGCTTCAGTTAATTTACCATCAGCAGCAACATCATATGTGTATACACGGTCAGTACCAAGGTCACAGACAACAAGACGATTGTCTGGTGTCAAATCGGTATAGTGAACATGCGCATTATTTTGATTTTCATGAGGACCAGTTGCTTCATCATGTGTAATTTTATCAGCAAGCTCAAGAGAACCATCTTTTAAAATGCGATGGCTGTAAACCATGCCTCGATGGTAGTTTGCGCCATACATCAATTGGCGGTCTTCATCAACCGCAACATAACAATGGGGTGCACCTTGCTCAGTGACTGCATTTAACAGTTCAAATGCCTGCTCATCTTTAGGCTTAAAGGCTCCTGCTCCGCCTTCTTCTCCAACCTCTATAACAGAATACAAGTTTCCGGCATTGCTCAGTGTGACATAGGTCGGGCCTTTTGCTTCAGCTACCAGCTCAGCTGTCGAAAGCTCTCCCTTTTCAGTATCCAACACGATTTCATGGATGCCTTTGCTAACTCTTCGTGTATACGTCCCTAGTAAAATCTTTTCTAACATTCATGTACCCTCCATTATTCAATGATTGAAAACTATATGAATGACACAAAATAGTTCAGGCTGCGATAGAGTACCTATTCTCAATTATTCAAGCAACGGTAAGCAATTGCAACGTGTTTATTTACGTGTCTTCATACCACGTTTACAGTATAACATAAAGCGGAAACATTGAAGAATAACAATCAGAGGATAAGAACAAGAAAGCCACTGGAAAATAAAAATCTGAGGAAATGATTTTGTTTCTCAAAGGAGTGTTTAGAAGTAGGTATGATGCAATTGATTAGATGAACGACTGTTATTTTCTCATGAAAATGTTATCTAAAAAACAATCTCTCAATAGCTTAAAAGAAGCTCATTGAAAAAAAACAGAAAGAATGTTAAAAATTCATTTCCAAAGTTCGCATTTTTTCCATCTTTGTGATATGATTTCTTAAGACTGTACCTGCAGTTACTTTCGAGTTTAAGGAGGAACGTACGTGTACGACAATACAAATAATAATGGACCTGTTCGTTGTTCTTTCTGCGGAAAAACGCAAGAAGAAGTAAAGAAGATTGTAGCGGGACCGGGCGTATACATTTGTAACGAATGTATCGACCTATGCAAAGAGATTATTGACGAAGAATTTTATGATGAAGCTGTACGTGAATTAACGGATGTTCCTAAACCCCAAGAAATTTTGGATGTTTTAGATCAATATGTGATTGGCCAAGAGCAAGCGAAACGAGCACTCTCTGTTGCTGTCTATAATCACTATAAACGAGTAAATCACACTGATAATAATAGTTCAGATGATGTAGAGCTGCAAAAGAGCAACATCTGCCTGATTGGGCCTACTGGCTCAGGAAAGACATTTTTAGCGCAAACCTTGGCTAGAACATTGAATGTGCCGTTTGCCATTGCTGATGCAACCAGCTTAACAGAAGCAGGTTACGTTGGTGAAGATGTGGAAAACATCTTGCTGAAGCTGCTTCAATCTGCTGACTATAATGTAGAGCGAGCAGAAAAAGGCATTATCTATATTGATGAAATTGATAAAATTGCCCGTAAAAGTGAAAATGTTTCAATTACCAGAGATGTATCCGGTGAGGGCGTTCAGCAAGCCCTGTTGAAGATTTTGGAAGGAACTGTAGCAAGTGTGCCTCCACAAGGTGGACGCAAGCACCCGCATCAGGAATTCATCCAGATTGATACAACCAATATCCTATTCATCGTTGGTGGTGCATTTGACGGAATTGAAACCATTGTTAAGAACCGTCTGGGAGACAAGACTATCGGCTTTGGAACAAACAACAGTAAGCTATCTGAAGATCAAAGCATCATGCAGCAGATTATTCCGGAGGACTTATTGAAATTCGGTTTGATTCCTGAATTTATCGGTCGTTTACCGGTTACTGCCGCCTTGGAAAAATTAACCGTTGATGATTTGGTTCGTATTTTGAAAGAACCAAAGAATGCGCTAGTTAAGCAATACCAAAAGCTATTATCTTTGGATAATACAGAATTGGAATTTGAGGAAGATGCTTTACGCGGCATCTCACAAAAAGCCATTGAGAGAAATACCGGAGCACGTGGCCTACGTTCGATTATTGAAGGAATCATGTTGGATGTTATGTTTGATATCCCTTCAGATGAAACAATTAAGAAAGTTATCATTACCGAACTGGCTGTTGAAGGCAAAGGAAAACCGGCGATCATTTATGATAAAAAGGATCAAAAAGCCGGCTAATCACGGAAGTAAACGTTGAGTAGTTAGATTACTCAGCGACACGAATGGAAATGATAGGTCGGGACGAAATATCTGCAAAGGTATGAGCCCCGACTTTTTTATGGGAAGAAGCTGAAACTAAGCAGGCCAGCTTCGTTTTGTGTACAGCTAACGAGTAAAAAAGGAGGAAAAGTATGAACGTACATCAAGCAGAAATCGTAATCAGTGCAGTATCTCCGGCGCAGTATCCTGAGACACAGCTTCCTGAAATCGCCCTTGCCGGACGATCAAACGTAGGAAAATCATCGTTTATCAACACGCTGATTAATCGAAAAAATCTGGCACGAACATCAGGAAAACCGGGGAAAACCCAAACATTGAATTTTTACCTGATTGAAGAGTCGCTTCATTTTGTGGACGTACCGGGATATGGCTATGCCAAGGTTTCCAAAACAGAACGAGCAAAATGGGGAAAAATGATTGAGACCTATATGACAAAGAGAGAACAGCTTCGGGCCGTTGTTTCCCTTGTTGATTTGCGCCATCCGCCGACCCAGGAAGACATTCAGATGTATGAATTTCTCAAATATTATGACCTGCCGGTAATTGTTGTTGCAACGAAAGCAGACAAGATTCCGAGAGGGAAGTGGAACAAGCATGAAAGTGTCGTCAAAAAGGCGCTGAACTTTGATCCGTCCGATGAATTTATCCTATTCTCATCTCAAACAAAAATGGGCAAGGATGAAGCATGGAAAGCAATTGAAAAGTACCTTTAATAAATAGATAAGAAAAAACGGAAGAGTATCCTGCACTCGGCAGATACTCTTCCGTTTTTTTAGTGTTGTCCTTTTGCTTCTCTAAAAAATTATTGATTTGAATAGTCGGCTAAACTATAGCATATCATTTAGATGAAAATGAACATGGGACTGAGAAAGTAGAAGTACTTTCTCAGTCCCGTTTATTATAGAGCTTTTAGTAAGTGCTTATAATGTATAGTTTCTTAATACAATACCTTCATAGAAACTGCGGACTTTTGTTCTCAGGATAGGTGCCTGCAAATAGTCTTGTCCAATGAAATCAATGTGATCCCATCCTTTGATAACCGGTTCAACATACCAAATTCCCGGTTCTACTTGGTTATCTGCTGTTTTACTCTTTTGTGTGAAAGGTGCTTTGGCTGAAATAACTGGTACAAGTCCATCATTCGCACGCCATTCAGTTGTCCCAGTCTTCCCTAATATCATAGAAGGAATTGTAAATAGTGGAGACATTGTGATTGATGGCAGATAATTATTGCTCACGCCGGACTTATAAGTCGCATCTGCTGCAAAAGAGAAGTAGTAAACATCACCTGCCAGATTTGTCATCTGGTTAATCGTATCAGCACCGGCAACAGTCAAGTCATGTAAGGCGACATCCTGACTATTGTTCCAAACATTACTTTCCAATACTCGTTTCATATAGGCCTTATTACTTTCTCCGGCTTGTTGGCGAAGCCCCCAATGATCCATTTTGAAATCATAAGGAATCTTGATAGCGTTGCTTCCGGTAGTTGCTGCCAGTCCGTAAATAATATCGCTGATTAATGGCTTGGCGATATCTGCAAGACGAGTACCGTTATGCGGGGTACCTAGTGTAGTGATGCTATGAACCCAATTCTTATTCCCTTTGAACAATTCTGATAGCTCAGTGCCGTTAGCGGCAGCGTAAGCTTGCTCTTCCTGTGATCCTTCACGAAGCATTGTTTCCAACAGACGGCTAGTTTGTCCACCCTGGCTATGTCCAATCAAGTGAATTTTACTTTGACCATCCCATTGTGGGTAAAGTCCGGCATAGGTTCTGCCATATCTGGCATGCCCGTGTTTTTGAGCATGGGCTGCACCATAATCTACAGTTCCACCCTTAATATAGTAGTAGAGCTCGACTGCACGATCCCAGTTACTTCCGAAAGGACTTACAACAGCTTCCATGCTATGATACCCTTTTGAATTCAGATCACCCAAAATAGTAGAAAAGCCACCCCAATAAGTGATAGGAAATGGTTTTAGCTCATCTGGTCCGAAACCCACCAATCCATGAACAAAAACATGCGGGTCCTTATTCTCTCCATGTACTTCCTCAGGCTGGAAAAAGCTGATTCCCAAAATCAGACTAATCCCTAAAACAATTGCATACAATTTTTTCTTTCTCATTTTTTTCCTCCAAAACAACTATTTTTGAAATGTTTCTCGTTCATTTCGTTATTTATTATAACCTATAAAACGGGTTTTTTATATGTAAATATTACTTATTGGTATTTTTATTCTTTTAAATACTTAATATAGGTTATTTTTAGTATAAAAAATATAGGTGATTGATAAAGTAGTAGTGATAGTGACACATAAAAAGGCCTGAAGCTGCTGGAAAATGTAGTTACATTTTTCAGCAGCTTCAGGCCTTTTACAGAAACTGGTTATTTTTTTGTTTCTTTATTTTTTGGCTCATCTGTATCTTCTTCTTTTTTTGGTTTTTCTTTGTCTTTAGGGTCAATGGCGAAGGATTCAAATAGCTTATCCAAATCGTCACTACTTTCGAATTTTAATCCCATGAGTCATCCCTCCGTTCTCACTTAGTGTAGCACTTTTCTTATAATTTTTACAGCTTTCAATTTGAAACCTTGCATTCCGTTAAAAAAAACGATATAGTTTTGTCGAATAGGAAAGAGGAGAAGGACAGAATGCTTGGAAAACTGATTATTTCTTTGGTGAAATTTTATCAGAGATTTATTTCACCGGCACTTGGACAAAGATGTCGGTACCATCCTACCTGCTCCCAGTATATGATGGACGCGGTCCAGACCCATGGTGGAGTAAAGGGCGGCTTGATGGGAATCGGGAGAATTTTACGGTGCCATCCCTTTGTAAAGGGTGGAATTGACTATGTTCCGCTAAAGTTCAGCTTGCGAAGAAATCCAGATGAAGAATATCACGGACCTTATAATTATCGGAGACATAAAAAATAGACATAAAAGGCGGAGTATTATGGCGATTTTAGCATTTGATTTAGGCGGTTCAGCAGTAAAGTACGGTGTTTGGGAGAAAAATGAGCTACATGGAACAGGAAAATTTCCTACACCGAAAACGTGGGAAGAAATGAAAAAAGCATTATTAGAGACAAAAATGAATGTGCCATTTTCTATAGAAGGTATTGCATTCAGTGCACCTGGTGTAGTCGATGAAAGGAAACGCCAAATTTTAGGGATATCAGCAATTCCTTATATTCATCATTTTGATATTTATGATGAGCTGGAAAACCTTTTTCAACTGCCTGTAACGATTGAAAATGACGCGAATTGTGCAGGAATGGCTGAAATTTACGAAGGGGCAGCGAAAGGAAAACAAGAGGTTGCTTTTGTCGTGATTGGAACAGGTATTGGTGGCGCTGTATTCCATAAAGGCGAAATTGTTAAGGGCGCACATCTTTACGGTGGCGAGTTTGGCTTGATGTTTTTGAATGATGGAAAAACCTTCAGTTCTCTTGGAACAGCTGTACATATGGCTTGGCGCTATTGTGATCGAAAAGGTGTTGAAAGAGAAACTTTTTCAGGGGAAGATGTCTTTATGCTGGCAAATCAAGGTGATGTACTGGCGACAGAAGAAGTAGAAAACTTCTATGAATATCTGACGCAAGGTCTATTCAGTATCCAATTTTCATTAGATCCGCAGGTAATTGTTCTTGGTGGTGGTGTATCTGCGAAAGAAGGGCTGTTGGAAGAAATCAATCAGCGGATGGAGAAAAAATTGAAGCAATTTGACTTGAAGGATTTTGTCCCTGAGATTGTTATTTGTGAGTATCGAAATGATGCAAATTTAGTTGGCGCGGCAGCCAACTTCATCGCCCATAAACAATAAATGGAAAACCTTACAAAAAAGAGGACTAAAATCAGAAAATTTTAGTCCTCTTTTTTTGTTTCTCTGAATGAAATAAAAAAGTGTGTCAGGAATATAAAAAGGAAAAAAACTTTAATTATTATTAAAGTCAAAAAAATTTAGCCAGCTCAGTCAATTTTTTCGCTCTATTTGTAACGATAAATTGATCATAATAAACTGATTGTTTTGAATTATAGAAATTTTCTGAAAATTCATTGACAAGAATCCCCTTTTTTATTATATTTGTATACATACTATTTTAGTATTTTGTAAAGAGAATGAGGGGGTAATTTGATGAAAAGATTTAGTTATTTATTTGCCAGTTTGTTCTTACTAGCAGCATGTGGACCAACTGCAACAAGTGGTGGAGGATCAGATGCTGGGAATAAGACTGAAGGCGATACAATCAAAATTGGTATGAATATGGAGCTTTCCGGAAGTGTATCAGCATACGGGAATGCTGAAAAAGAAGGAATTGAACTGGCTGTTGAGGAAATCAATGAAGCTGGTGGTGTCTTAGGGAAGAAATTAGAATTGATATCTAAGGATAACAAATCTGAAAATAGTGAGGCAGCTTCCGTTGCTTCGAACCTGACAAATGAGGATAAAGTAGTAGCTGTGATTGGACCGGCAACATCTGGTGCAACAAAAGCAACGATTCCTAATATGACAAAAGCCGGTGTACCGTTGATTACACCATCCGGTACGGATGACAGTATCACCGTTGCAAACGATAAGGTACAGGAGTACGTGTTTAGAGCATGTTTCCAAGATACCTTCCAAGGGGTTATCCTAGCGAACTTTGCTCAAGACAATCTGAAAGCAGAAAAAGTGGTCATTCTTGGTGATAAATCAAGTGATTACGCAATCGGGCTTGCGGATTCCTTCAAGGATACGTACAAAGGTGAAATCGTTAAGGAAGAAAACTTTACTGCAGGAGACAAGGATTTCCAAGCATTATTGACGAAAATCAAAGGATTGGACTACGATGTCATCTATGTTCCGGGATACTATACTGAAGCAGGCTTAATTATTAAGCAAGCAAGAGAAATGGGTATCGACAAACCAATTATTGGTGCAGATGGCTTTGGTGATGAGAAGTTGGTTGAAATCGCAGGCGCTCAAAACGTAAGTGATGTCTATTACACGGGGCACTTCTCAGAGAAAGCACCGGCAACAGATAAAGTAGAACCATTCGTTGCAGCATTTAAAGAAAAATATGGCAAACAGCCGTCCGCTTTCAATGCATTGGCTTATGATTCTGTCTACATGCTGAAACAAGCAATTGAAGATCAAGACTCTGCTGATTCAGCAAGTATTACAAAAGGCTTAGCTGAGTTGAAGGATTTTGAAGGTGTTACTGGTGTAATGACAATGGATAAAGACCATAACCCAGAAAAATCAGCAGTAGTATTGGGACTGACTGAAGGAAAAGAAACTTCAGCAGAACCTGTTAACCCTTAATAAAAGAATTTTGAGAATGAAAATGGCTGGGACCAACAATGATTTCAGCCATTTTACTTTTTTACTTAATGAATAAACTGCAGGATAGAAGCGAGAATGTCTTTGGGATTCTGCCTTTAAGATAGAATGTACCTCTTATACTACACAGTTTTTCATACATAAAACAAAACTTCTTAAGTTGACAGAGGTCACTAAAGAAAAGAATCGGTAGTTGGTGCAGTCTGTCTGAACCTCTTTTATTCTCAACAAATACAAATTGGATGTGATGAAAATGGAAATGTTTATCCAGCAGTTAATAAATGGGCTGTTTCTAGGGAGCATCTACGCTCTTTTGGCCTTGGGCTATACAATGGTATACGGCATTATAAAACTAATCAACTTTGCCCATGGAGAAGTGTACATGCTTGGTGCATTCATGGGATACTTTTTTATTAATAATTTCAAGCTCGGCTTTTTTCCGGCACTTATTCTTTCGATGGCCTGTGCAGCAGTCATCGGTGTGGTTATTGAGTTTCTAGCGTATCGTCCTTTGAGAAAATCAACAAGAATTGCTGCGTTGATTACCGCAATCGGCGTATCCTTCCTTTTGCAGAATGTCATGATTCAGATGGTTAAGTCTGATCCCAGAGCATTCCCGCAAGCAATCAAGCTGCAAACTTACAAGTTTGGTTTTATTGAAGTGTCGAATATTCAGTTGATTATTCTGTTTGTTTCTTTATTCTTGATGATTTTACTACAGGTGATTGTTAAAAAGAGCAAGATGGGGAAAGCCATGCGTGCAGTAAGTGTGGATGCAGATGCCGCTCAATTGATGGGAATCAATGTGAATCGGACCATCTCTTTTACTTTTGCTTTAGGCTCAGCTTTAGCGGCAGCGGCCGGGATGCTGATTGGTTTGTATTATAACTCCATTGATCCGATGATGGGTGTTGTTCCAGGGTTGAAGTCGTTTGTAGCGGCAGTTGTCGGAGGAATCGGAATTATTCCGGGAGCGGCGATTGGCGGTTTCGTGATTGGGCTGCTTGAAACGGCAGCTGTAGCACTGGGCTTTTCTGATTATAAGGATGCAGTCGTTTATGCTTTGTTGATTGTTATCCTGTTAATTCGTCCGGCGGGTATCCTCGGGAAGAACATCAAAGAGAAAGTGTAGGTGATGAGTCATGAAGAAAAATATGAAATATAATCTGATTTGGTTGCTGATTGCTCTTGCTGTTTATGGTGTGATTTATGCAGCTTATATCATGGGTGCAGTAAACCTGTATACTGAAAATACACTTATCACAATTGGTATCAATATTATTCTTGCTCTTGGCCTAAATTTAATCATCGGTTTTTCCGGTCAGTTTTCATTGGGGCATGCAGGATTTATGGCAATTGGCGCATACTCTACAGCTATCGTCTCTGTAAAGAATCCAACAATGGGTGGTTTTTTCAGTGGGCTGCTTTTAGGAATAGCGCTGTCTGGCTTCATTGCTTTGATTGTCGGTATTCCGACGTTACGTCTTAAAGGAGATTATCTGGCAATTGCTACTCTAGGTGTTTCGGAAATTATTCGAATTGTTATCATCAATATGAGAGATGTCACCAATGGACCAGCTGGGATATTTGGTATTCCGCCATTTGTTAACTGGTCAATGGTCTTTGGCTTTGTTGTTATTACTATATTGATTGTTGTCAACTATATTCACAGTGGTTCAGGAAGAGCAACCATGGCGATTCGTGAAGATGAAATTGCAGCTGAATCAATGGGGGTTAATACGACAAAATATAAAGTATTGGCCTTTGTGATTGGTGCGATGACTGCTAGTGTAGCAGGTGGTTTATATGGAAGTTATATTCAAACAATTGCACCAAAGGATTTTGGTTTCATGAAGTCCATTGATATTCTGATTATCGTTGTATTTGGAGGAATCGGCAGTGTGACAGGAACCGTGATTGCTGCGATTGCTTTAGGATTCATGAACATGTACCTGCAAAATTTTGGTGAGCTGCGAATGATTATTTATGCGTTGGCTCTAATTATTATCATGATTTTTAAACCAGGCGGATTGCTTGGCACATGGGAATTTTCAGTGAAACGACTATTGAATAAAAAGGGGGATGACTCAAATGCCTCTATTGGAAGTTAAAAGCTTAACAAAAAACTTTGGTGGTCTCGCTGCCGTATCAAATGTCAACCTGAGCTTAGAAGCAAATGAGCTGATTGGGTTAATCGGACCAAACGGAGCCGGAAAAACAACTCTGTTTAATCTGTTGACAGGGGTTTATGAACCAAGTGAAGGAACGGTCGATTTAGAGGTTCTAGGCAAACGCCAGACCTTGAATGGAATGAAGCCTTATAAAATCGCGGATATGGGACTTAGCAGAACCTTTCAGAACATTCGCTTGTTCAAGGATCTTTCAGTGATGGACAATGTACTGATTGCAATGAACAGCAAAAACAAGGAAGGAATCTTTTCCAGCATTTTACGTTTGCCGGGATTTTATAAAAAGGAAGAAGCACTACGCAAGAAGGTGATGGAGCTATTGGCAATCTTTGGATTGGAAGCGAAGTCTGAACATCTTGCAAAGAATCTGCCATATGGAGAACAACGCCGATTGGAAATTGTACGAGCGTTAGCGACAGAACCTAAAGTTCTATTCCTTGATGAGCCGGCTGCTGGAATGAATCCGCAGGAAACCGCTGATTTAACTGAGCTGATTAGAAAAATCCAAAAAGAGTTTCAAATCACAATTCTCTTAATTGAACACGATATGAGTCTGGTGATGGAGGTCTGTCAGCGAATCTACGTCTTAGAGTATGGACGTGTCATTGCGGAAGGCGAACCGGAAGAAATCAGAAATAATCCAAAAGTTATTGAAGCCTATCTGGGAGGTGAGCTGTGATGTTGAAAATCGAAAATCTATCGGTACATTATGGCATGATTCAGGCAGTAAGAGATGTCAGCTTTCATGTTGAGCAAGGAGAAATTGTGTCGTTGATTGGTGCGAATGGTGCCGGCAAGACAACTATTTTGAGAACAATTTCCGGCTTGAATCGCTCCTCAGGTGGTACAATAACCTTTGAGGGAAATGAAATTCAAAAGACATTGCCGCAGAAAATTGTAGCGTCCGGCCTATGTCAGGTTCCGGAAGGACGCCACGTGTTTTCAGGATTGACTGTACAGGAAAACTTGGAAATGGGTGCTTTTCTGCGAAAGGATAAGGAATTCAAAAAGGAGTATGACATGATTTTTGAACGCTTTCCTATCCTAAAGGAACGTAAGAATCAAGACGCAGCAACATTATCCGGAGGCGAGCAGCAAATGCTGGCGATGGGCAGAGCCTTGATGTCGAAGCCTAAGCTGCTGCTCCTTGATGAGCCATCTATGGGACTGGCACCAATTTTTATTCAGGAGATATTCAATATCATTCAAGAAATCAATAAGCAGGGGACAACAATTTTACTTATTGAACAAAATGCCAAAATGGCGTTATCTATCGCTGATCGCGGTTATGTTTTAGAGACAGGTAGCATCGTTCTTAGTGGGACAGGAAAAGACCTGATAGATGATGAAGAAGTGAAAAAAGCATATTTGGGAGGCTAGGAAATGAGTATAAGAGATTTTATGACGAAGAATCTGATTGTTGTACAGCCTGAGATAAAAATTTTCGATGCGGTAGATTTGATGAAGAAAAACGATATTCATCGACTGCCGGTTGTAAAGGATGATCGCTTGGTGGGACTTTTGACAGAAGGTACGATTCAAGCAGCAATGCCATCTCAAGCAACAAGCTTAAGTGTTTATGAAGTGAACTATCTTTTGAATAAAACGACAGCAGCAGATATAATGATAAGAGATGTACAAACAATCGACCCGGATTCATTATTAGAAGATGGTATCTACAAAATGAGACAAAATAATGTCGGTGTTTTGCCGGTTGTTGACAATCGTGATGAGCTGATCGGGATTATCACAAACAATGACATTTTTGATGCCTTCCTTAAGATTACCGGCTATAACGACGGTGGAACACGAGTTCAGTTGCGTATTCCTGAGGATCATAAAGGGATTTTGGCAGCAATCACTCAGCTGTTGGCTGAAAATGACTACAGTATTCTGACGGTAGTTGTTAATCGCAAAGAGTTGGAAACAATCATTGAGTTGCAGATTGAAAGCCGAGAGGCAGAGAAGATTCGTCAAACACTGACAGCTGCCGGCTATGATATTTTGGAAGCCACATTAGTAACAAAGAGGGAAAGTTAGGCGATTTTTAGGGAAATATAGGCGAAATGATTTGACTATTAAATGTGGGTATGATAATTTTGAAGATGGGATATTGTTTACCTGTTGTTAATTTGAAAACGTATAATTTATTTTACGCTGCTATTTTGGCAGTTCAAAATTAATTATAAATTTTAGAAGATAGGAGGATACTAATGAAAAAAATCTTAGGGATCATTATTGCAGTTGTAGCTGTTATTGGGTTGGCTATGCCGGCTTCAGCAGATGGCGCGATTGCAGCTAATGAGCAAAAGATTCTTGATGAATTGAATGCAGGTGCAACGATTGGTGGTAAGAAATTTTATTTCGACGCTGCTGAAATCAACGCATCTGAAAACCATCTGAAACGTGTTGCATTAACTGATGCACAAGTGGAAGAAGCACTGAAAAATATCCGTGCTGCTGTTGCGCTGGTTGGTTCACAGGATGTTGATACAACAAACGCAACAACTCTGGGAGACGCGTTACGCTTACTTCCAACAAGCGTTGTCGATCAGCTGAAAAACTACGTGGTTGCTGCTGGAAATGCAGTAGGTGTGAAAATCACTTTTGGTAGCGGTGGATCATACACAGCAGTGTTGATTACTGATGCTAATGGTAACCAAGTATATCAGTCTGGAAACGCTGTGAAAAACACAGGTGTTAATTATGCGTTGAGCGGAATCACTTTTGGTTCTTTACTGGCAGCTGCTGCAGGTGCGGCATTTGTAAGTAGAAAGCGTAAATTAGCTTAATATGAAGAAATTCAAGAGGGTAGGGGCATTTATCTATATGCCTCTTCTCTTTATGCTTTTCGGCTATCTTATCATTTATATCATTGGTGCACCTGTCATTAATTTTGCCTCATCGGCGGTTCAGCTTATCTTGCTGAATGACACGCCGTCTTTCGATACAAAAGCCAATAATTTATTTGCTGAAGCAAAGCAGGAAACAAAGGAAGAAGCGATCAATGAAGCGGGAAAAATTGCTTCCTCGACGATGGTTTATCCTGTTTCCGGTGATCAGTTTGGTCAAGTTGTGATTGAAAAAGTTGGGATTAATGAACCATTGTTTTATGGTGATAGCGAAGAAATCTTAAGTCTGGGTGCCGGACAATATATCGGCAGTATGATTCCCGGTGATCTCGGGACAACGCTGATTGGCGGACATAACAGACCGTCGTTTGGCCAAATCTATTATTTAGAGCCCGGCGATCAGATAGTTATTAACACCCATTATGGCGACTACTCTTATCAAGTAACGGAAAAGAAAGTATCCACAAAAAATGATCCGGTAATTAATGAAAGGCTTGGAGATAAATCGAAGCGCTCATTAATTTTATATACCTGTTATCCTTTAGATGCTATTGGTTGGGCAGATGATCGTGTTTTTGTATTTGCTGATTATGTTTCCGGTCCAATTATTGATGAAAGTATCTAGTTAGGGGAGTATGACTGAATGAAAAAAAGAACACCTATAGGGAAAAATATTTCCCGTATGTTTTTGGCCTTTCTTTCCTCTGTATTCTTAGCTTCTTTTCTCCTTTTATTGAGTCTGTATCTGACATTATTCAGTGGGTCGTATATGGAGAAGCAAGCGGAAAAATCTGAGTATTACTCTCAGCTGACAGAAGAAATTAATCGCCAAATAGAGAATAGTGCGTTAGGAAGCAATATACCGGCGGGTATCTTAGCCGATGCTGTTTCCGAAGACTATGTAAAAGAAGATGTAAATGCTTATTTTACAGCAATGTATGAACCGAAAAAGACGTTTGCCATTGTAAGTGGTCCAAAAATTAACGAATCTATTCTTACGAAGATTAAACAATATGCGAGTGAAAATAATATTGAAGTAACGGCGGAAACAGAAGCCTCAATTCAAACGCTTGCCGATCGTTCTGTTGAAATTTACGATGGGTATATCGAATTGCCATTTCTGATTTCCTTTACACAGCGTGTCATGGCGTTTAAATCAAAACTTCTATTGTTTATGGCTGTGTGCGGCGCTCTTTGTGTCTTGTTGAGTATTGCGCTGTTCAGGTCACTAAGAGGATATCTTCATCGATTGCTTAGATATTTGGAGTATATATTTGCAGGCAGCGGCTTGTTGATGTTAACATTCCCTACAATCGTTTTTGCTTCAGGAACATTGAAGCGGTTGGGAATCCAGTCTAAAGCTATGTATGATTTTGTTCAGGCGTATCTATCCAGCTTCCTATGGATGTTCATCTTTATGGGACTGGTGGCTGTAGCAGCAGGAATTCTTTTCGCTTTTCTAAGTGAATATCAAAGAAAACGCCTCTTTCGACAGTAAAAGAGAGAAATTGGATGTACTGGCAATCTACTTCAAAAATAGGACGGCTATCTTGGCTTGATCATAAGTGAGTTCTCTTGCTTTTGGGAGAGTGGCGATGACTTAAAATTAAGTTTTTGCTACAATGATAGTGTTTCATTTTTTGAATGACGTCTTATTTTCGAAGTAATCCATAGTTATGCAGTTTTACTGGCAGAACAGCATGCCAAAATTTTTAGATTTTATGGTAAGATATAGCGTTGGAGGGATACACATGTCAAAAAAGAATAAAGATATTGAAGTTAGAATAGAAGAGGAACAGCAAAAAGTTGACGGACAGCAAGTAATCATTACTAAGCTATTGATAGGCAAAAAGGAAATTGGTCGAATTGTTCCTAAGGATAGTAAGAAGTTTACCCTTGAAATGAACAGCGAAAATACTGGAACAGTGAAGTCTGTTGAAGAGGGAATTGAGACAATTATTCGTCAGTGGAATCTGGCAGAATAAAAGAAAAAATTTTTTTAAAATAACACTTGCATTTCCAGAAAAAATTATGTATTATAAGTAAGTCAGGTTTTTAAGAAACCTCTTGGAGGAGTAGCGAAGTGGCTAAACGCGACGGACTGTAAATCCGTTCCTTAGGGTTCAGTGGTTCGAATCCACTCTCCTCCATTTTTTATTTTTGGGGTATAGCCAAGTGGTAAGGCAACGGACTTTGACTCCGTCACTCGTTGGTTCGAATCCAGCTACCCCAGTCTGTAGGAGTTGTTCATTATGAATGAGCAGCTCTGTTTTTATATTATTTATGATCATATTTCTATTAAAAATCAGAGGAGAGCGATCGTATGAAATTAAAAGAGAAAATTACTGACACGGCAGAAAGACTGTATGATTTATCAAAACAAAAAAAGTACAATGTAAGCTTTGGTTTGACGAATAAAATAACTTCTGACAGAAAAACAGCCCATAATAAAAAATGGCAGGCAAAAAACAGATAATTACGTTAAAAGCATAAATCTCCTTCATCAGTGATTGATGAAGGAGATTCTTTTTTCTATTTTTCTATTTCAATACCCAGAACAGTTAAATGCCCATTACCAACCAGCTTGATAACAAGTCTGGCCAAGTGATTAGGAGTCATATCTGTTTCGCTGGTTACCCACCAATGGAGAGTGCCGATAAAGATGGATGTCATATACTCAATAATAAAGTCGATGGGAACTTCGATATCATTTTCTGTAATTTTTAATTGAGCCAGCGTATCTGCATATTTTTCATAAAGAATATCTGCCAGCTTTCTTCGTAGTATCTCATTTGAACTGCCATCCATAATTGTGAGGAAGAAATTCTTATTTTTATGAATATTGTTATAAATTGTAGTAAGCAGCAATTCGATTTTTTTTACTTCAATCCTATTCCCTTGAATGGTTTTGTCTGCATCAAGAACTGAAGTAAAAGCCTTGACTGCAAAATCGAAGATTTGGTCATAGAGGTCTTGCTTATCCTTAAAGTGAGCGTAGAAAGTCGCTCGATTAATCATTGCCCGATCGGCGATTTCCTGAATAGTAATTGCCTCAAAGCCTTTTTCTTCGACAAGGTGGAAAAAAGCTTCAATAATCATTTTATGCGTACGCATAACTCTCAGATCTTTCTTTTTCATTCGCGAATTTCCTTTCTAAAAGACAACAATTTTTATAAGTTTGTTGCTTATCTCACAAAATAGGAGCTTTTGCTTGTTGCAAAAAAATTTATTTCTTCCTAAAATAGACATAAGTATTATAACAAACACAATGTAAGTTAATCAACAGTGTGTTGTTGATTGTGAATTGTTTCTCTTAGAAATGGAGGTCAACAATGAAACTAAGAGCAGGGATTGATGTCGGTTCAACAACCGTCAAATTAGTGATTGTCGATGAAAATAATGAAACGAAATACGCAAAATACGAGCGTCATTACTCAGATGTAAAGGCGGCAACGGAGCGCGTACTGAATGAAGCGAAAGAACTATTAGGTGAAGAAACACCTCTAACAATGATGATTACAGGCTCAGGTGGTATGGGACTATCTGATGTGTTGGAAATTCCATTCGTTCAGGAGGTTATTGCCTGTACGAAAACAGTAGAAGAAATTATCCCCGAAACAGATGTTGCTATTGAATTGGGTGGTGAAGATGCAAAGATTACTTTCTTTGAAGGGGCATTAGAACAGCGGATGAACGGAAGCTGCGCCGGAGGAACCGGTGCATTTATCGATCAGATGGCTGTATTGTTGAAAACGGATGCCAATGGTGTCAATGAGCTAGCTAAAAACTATCAAACGATTTATCCAATTGCATCTAGATGCGGTGTTTTTGCTAAGACGGATGTTCAGCCATTAATCAATGAAGGCGCAGCGAAGGAAGACATCGCTGCCAGTATCTTCCAAGCAGTTGTCAATCAAACAATCGCCGGACTGGCGGCTGGAAGAAAAATTAAAGGGAAGATTGCTTTTCTAGGCGGTCCATTATTCTTCATGTCAGAATTGCGCCGTCGCTTTATCGAAACCTTAGATATTCAGCCTGAGGATGTCATTTTTCCTGAAAATCCGCAGCTTTTTGTTGCGATGGGAGCGGCTATCTATTCAGAGGACGCAGAAGAAACAACATTGCAAGCGATTCTTGGTCGTTTAACTGGTGGTGACAGCGAGCAGTTGAAGCCTACGGATACTCTGGAACCATTATTCAACGATGAGCAAGAGTTGAATGCTTTCAGAGAGCGTCATGGACAGGCAAAAGCAAAAGAGAAGGACTTAGCTTCTCATAAAGGTGTAGCCTTTTTGGGGATTGATGCAGGATCAACAACAACCAAGGTGACGTTGATTGACGAGGAAGGGAATCTGCTGTTTTCATTTTATGGAAACAATCAAGGTCAGCCTCTTGAAACGACGATGGAGGTATTAAAAGACTTATACAGCCAATTACCTGAAGGAGTTTTTATCGGAAAATCTGCAGTGACAGGTTATGGTGAACACTTAATCAAGAATGCCTTGAAGGTCGATATCGGTGAAGTAGAAACGATGGCGCATTATAAAGCTGCCGATCATTTTCAACCTGGCGTAGACTTTATTCTGGATATTGGCGGTCAGGATATGAAGGCTATGACCATTAAAGAAGGGGTACTTTCTTCTATCCAATTGAACGAAGCTTGTTCATCAGGTTGTGGTTCGTTTATCGAAACCTTTGCGAAATCTCTAAACTATGACGTGAAGGATTTTGCGTTGGAAGCGTTAGGGTCAAAAGGTCCGGTAGACTTAGGCTCACGTTGTACGGTATTTATGAATTCAAAAGTGAAACAGGTACAAAAGGAAGGGGCTTCTGTCGGTGATATTTCGGCAGGACTATCCTATTCTGTTATAAAAAACGCGATTTATAAGGTAATCAAGGTTCGCCGTCCGGAAGAGCTTGGAACAAAGATTGTTTGTCAGGGCGGAACATTTTACAATGAAGCGGTTCTGAGAGCGTTTGAAATGATTAGCGGAAGAGAAGTTGTCCGTCCATCAATCGCTGGTTTGATGGGAGCCTATGGTTCAGCTTTGATCGCTTTAGAAAACTATGAGCTTGGAGAAGAAACAGCACTCCTGTCGGCAGAAGAGCTAGATGCTTTTACTGCGGAGAAGGAGTTCACTCATTGTGGCCTTTGCGAAAATAATTGTATGATGACTGTCACTATCTTTTCGGATGGTCGTCAGTTCATCACAGGAAACCGTTGTGAACGAGGCGCGAGAATCAAAGTGAAGCGGGAAGACCGTAAAGTCAATTTGGTGGATTATAAATATCGCCGTCTGTTCAAGTATCGTCCATTAAAAGAGAAGGACGCTGTGCGAGGAACAGTTGGGATTCCGCGTGTGCTGAACATGTATGAAAACTATCCACTGTGGTTTACCTTCTTTACTGATTTAGGCTACAGGGTGGAGCTGTCACCTCGTTCAAACAAAGAGCTGTACGAACAGGGAATGGAGACAATTCCAAGTGATACCGCCTGTTATCCAGCTAAAATCACACATGGCCATATTCAGGCGATGATTGATAAAGGGATTCCAATGATTTTCTATCCAGGTGTTGTATTCGAAAGACAGGAGGATGCGAATGCGGACAATCACTTTAACTGTCCAATCGTTCAAAGCTATCCAGACGTTATCAGAAATAATGTGGATGATATCCGCGAAGGAAAAGTCGATTACCGTAATCCTTTTATCAATCTTGCGAATGAAGAATCAGTCGCTGATGTTTTGGCTGTTACCTTCCAAGATTTAGGAATCACGAAAGAAGAGGTTCAAAAGGCACTGCATCACGGATATGAAGAGCTGGAAAACTTCAAAGAAGATATTCGCAACAAAGGGGAAGAAACCCTATTGATGCTAAATCAGAAAGGGCAGAAGGGTGTTGTCCTATCAGGCCGTCCGTATCATTTGGACCCAGAAATTAATCACGGAATTGCTGATGTAATCACGCAGGAAGGCTTCCACGTATTGACAGAAGATAGCATTTCCCATTTAGGTGATATCAATAATCTGCGAGTAGTGAATCAATGGGTGTATCATTCAAGATTATATGCAGCAGCAAAAGTTGTTGCGAAAACTAAGAATCTTGAGCTGGTTCAGCTGAATTCCTTCGGATGTGGACTTGATGCTGTAACGACCGATCAGGTAGAAGAAATCATGGAACAGCATGGGAAAATCTATACGGTGTTGAAAATTGATGAAGGCTCAAATCTTGGGGCTATTCGCATTCGTCTTCGATCCTTAAAAGCTGCTGTTGGTGAGCGAGACCGTCGCGGCTTTGAACCAAAGATTCAGGAAGAAACACAGGAAAAAATCATCTTCACAAAACAAATGAAGAAGAACCATACCTTGCTTTTACCAATGCTTAGTCCCATCCATCAGACAGGATTGGTAGACTTAGCACTGAAGGCGTCCGGCTATAATGTGGTTTGTTTACCGGCAGAGGACCGTGAGGCGATTAATGTTGGTTTGAAATATGTCAATAATGATTCCTGTTATCCGGCAATTATTTCCATTGGTCAGCTGGTTGAAGCTCTTCAAAGCGGTGACTATGATTTAAATAATGTTAGTGTAATGATGACACAGACAGGTGGCGGCTGTCGAGCAACGAACTACATCCCATTGCTTAGAAAAGCATTGAACGATGCTGGATTTCCACAGGTTCCTGTCATCTCAATTTCTCTTGGAAACAAGGGAGTAGAATCCAGCCCAGGCTTCAAATTTACACTGCCTATGTTGAAACGAGTGGCGATTTCATTCTTATATGGTGATTTGTTTGAGCGTGTTGTTTACCGCACACGTCCGTATGAAACTGAACCGGGAATGATTGACCGGATGCATGAGGAATGGTTGAAGAAAATCGAAAAAAATATTCGTAACGGTTCGTTGACACAATTTAATCGAAACATGAAGAAAATTATCAAAGACTTTGATGAGGTTCCATTATTAGATATTGAAAAACCAAAAGTCGGTGTCGTAGGAGAAATCCTTGTTAAGTACTCACCAACTGCAAATAATGATATTGTTCGACTGCTGGAGGCCGAAGGTGCTGAAGCTGTTGTACCAGATATCGTTGGATTCATGAACTATTCTTTATATAATCAGATATTCAAATATGAAAATCTGGGGATGTCTAAGAAGAGCAAAATGATTGCTGAATTTGCCATTCGAATGATTGAGATGGTTGAAAAACCAATGGATAAGGCGTTAAGAAGCTCAGCGCGCTTTGATGGCATCACATCAATTTATGAGCTGGCTGAGGATGCCGGTAAAATTCTGTCTATCGGAAATCATACGGGTGAGGGGTGGTTCCTGACAGGCGAAATGATTGAGCTGTTGAAGACAGGTGTTAATAATATCGTTTGTATGCAGCCGTTCGGTTGTCTGCCAAACCACGTTGTTGGTAAAGGAGTAATCAAGGAGCTTAGACATCAATACCCTAAAGCTAATATAGCCGCCGTCGATTATGATCCAGGGGTATCATTGGTGAATCAATTGAATCGAATTCGATTGATGATGGCAACTGCCAACAAGATGATGAAGGAAGAGGTTCATTCTTAAAAAGGGATGAGCGGTACAGACTGAAGTGCTGTACGAAATGTTGAACACTGAGAAAAGAGAATCCTCCTATACAGAACAGTTGAAAGCTGAATATTCTGTGTAGGGGGAATTTTTAGACTAAGAATAGTTTCACTCAAATGCTTGATAAAACTAGGTGAGCATTCCTTAATTACTGCAGCTGGCTGGTTAGCCAATTGCAGATTCAGCTCTTTTTTGGGGACTTTTTTATGTAAAAGAATGATTAGACCAAAGCGCCTGTAAAAGGGCATTTTCCTTTTAAGACATAAAATGAGACTTGTTAATGAGGTATATACCAGTTATAATTAAAGAAATAGGGAAATGAGGAGGGGAGCAGATGACATCATCTTTACCAATTTATTTACAAATACATGACAAGATTAAGGAAGACATTGAAAAAGGTCTATGGGCGATTGGCGATCGCCTGCCTTCTGAGCGGGAGTTGGCCGTGCAGTTTAATGTCAGCCGTATGACACTTCGTCAAGCAATACAAACGCTTGCAGATGAGGGAATATTGGAACGGAAAATCGGTTCAGGTACCTATGTTGCCAGACAGAAAGTCCAAGAGAAAATGATTGGAACAACTAGCTTTACTGAAATTATGGTCTCTCAAAATCGGACACCATCCAGTAAAACAGTTTCTTACTTTATCACACATCCAAGTTCCAGCGAGTTGGAGAAGCTTCAGCTGTCAGAGGATGAATCAATTCTTCGTATGGAACGGATTCGTTATGCCGATAGTGTGCCCATTTGTTTTGAAGTAGCTAGTATTCCGTATTCTTTAATTGATAAATATAGTAAATCTGAGGTTAGCCAATCTTTGTATAAAACACTTGAGGAAAAGGGCGGCTATAAAATTGGACAGGCGAATCAGACTATTTCTGCGATGCTGGCTTCTGAGCAAATTGCTGAATATCTGGAAATCAAAAGAGGCGAAGCGATTCTTCGTCTTCGTCAAATATCCTATCTTGAAGATGGGCGACCTTTTGAGTATGTGCGGACACAATATGCGGGCAACCGTTTTGAATTTTATCTTGAAAAATAAGTAATGGAAGGAGAGGCAATCATGAAAATTCGCTATCCCTGTTAAGCCAGCCGACGAAAGAGCATTCGAGGACCGCCGATTTTATTGTTTTATGTGGAATAAAATCATATAAATCGGAGGAAAAGAAATGACGATAGAATTAAGAAAATTTGAAGATACTGATTTACAATTGTTTGAAGCCTGGTTAAATGAAGCGCATGTTGCAAAATGGTATCATGATCCGGAAGATTGGCTTTTAGAGGTGAAGGAGAGGAAGAGCACGTTCCACTTTTTACACCATTATATTGTCATGCATCAGGGCCGTCCAATTGGCTTTTGTCAGTATTATTTATTTGCATATAGTGGTGAAGACTGGCATGGAAAATACTCGCTAGAGGGAACATACAGTATTGACTACATGATTGGTGAAAAACAGTCTATCGGACAAGGGTTAGGCAAGCAAATCGTTGCTCGTTTAACCGAAAAAATCATGAAGCTTGAAGGCTGTGAACGGATTATTGTGCAGCCGGAGATGGAAAACTTGGCTTCCTGCGGCGCTCTATTATCGAACGGCTATGCATTTGATGAAGAGAATAAGCTTTATATCTTAGAGAAATAGAAAAGGAGCGTGCTGAGAAACACTTGATGAAAGGCGTTTTTCAGTAGTATCCGGAGCAAAAGGGTTTTGCTTTAGAACTTCATCGTTTCCTAAGACATTACACAACAACCGTAGATCAGAATCAACTAATAGAAGAGCCAAGGGATTCGCTTTTTTAGCGAACCCCTTGGCTCTTCTGTTTCCTGATAATGACGAAATCAACGCTCTCTTTTTGAGGGGATAGCTAGTTCATGATAACTGGTGTCGCCTTCTTCGTAGGTAAATTGTCCACTTAGAAGCTCGGTTATTTCCTCAATAAATTGAGTGACCGTTTCCTCATCAACTAGGCAGATTACTGTGATTTTTTCGGTAAACAACGTCTCTTTTGTTGTATAGGCACTGGCCTCAAGAAAATTTTGGAGCTTTCCATGCTGTGAATAGTCAATAAACAACCTCACTTCCTGCTGCAGCTTCCCTTCGACTAATCCGATTGCATCAATTGCTTCTGATACCGCATGACTATAGGCACGGATTAGACCACCGGCACCAAGCTTTGTTCCGCCAAAATAACGCGTAACGACAGCGGCTACGTTAATCAGCTCTTGCTTTTTCAAAACCTCAAGCATAGGCACTCCGGCAGTACCGCTAGGCTCTCCATCATCACTACTGCGCTGAATCTCGCTGTTCTCGCCAAGTATAAAGGCGCTGCAATTATGGTTCGCTTTCCAATGTTCTTTTTTTATCTCAGCAATAAATGCTTTTGCTTCTTCTTCCGTATAGACGCGTCTCATGAAACAAATAAATCTTGATTTTTTTATTTCGATTTCATGTTCTCCGTTTTGGGCAATCGTAAAATAGTGGTCAATCATCGTCTCGTCCTTTTCTTCCATCATCATTAATACCAGTATAGAAAAAAAGAGACTCTTAAGCAACTTGAAACCGCAAAAAGTTCATGGCTTGGAATAGTTGAAAGTTCGTTGTTTTATGAGATAATAGAGGTATCAGGGAGGCGATTCGATGGGAAAAGAGCGTGCGAAAAAATATAATCATGTGACCCACTACTTGAAAGAAAATGGCGGTTCTCAGGTAACATTAACCTTTACCCAGTTTGATGAATTGCTGTTTCCATACTCAGGACTGCCTGTAACTGCCCGAACGGATACCGATTGGTGGGCCAATGACTACAAACATCCGGAGAAGGGTGCCTACGGTTGGTTGAATGCCGGCTATCAGGTCGTACAGGTGAATTTAGAAAAAGAATTTATCGTATTTAATAAGCTTCTAAAATCAAATGGACTTTTTAAAGAGTCACTTTCATAGAAAAAAATGAGGATTAATGCTGCTGATTGGTAGTGTTGATTCTTTTTTTGTGGTTTTTATTGTTTTTTGCGAATAATAACTGTGGGGGGAGAAAAATGAATGAGCTGACAGGAAGAAAAGTAATGAAAAAGGAGCTTCCGGAAAATACCAATCTTTCTGAGGCACTCCATTTTCCGGCGATGATTGTCGAAAAAGAACAGGCTTGCTGTCAAAGGTGCGGCAGTGTGCATGCAGCTGCTTCTGTAGAAATGGCACCGGACCATTATTATTGTCCGGCATGTCTTCAGTTAGGACGTGTCGATAGCAAAGAAGTTTTTTATCACAGGCCTGAGAATCATGGGACTGCCCGAGAGGTCGTATTTGAGTGGTCCGGCGAACTTACTGCCGGTCAGCAAACTGTTTCAGATTGGCTGCAAAGAATCGCTGTTGAAAAACGAAAAGGAATGATTTGGGCAGTGACCGGCGCAGGGAAGACGGAGATGCTTTTCGAGACTGTTCATGCACTGTTGAGCAGAGGCGCACGCATAGGACTTGCTTCCCCTCGAGTAGACGTTTGTTTGGAGCTGTATCCTCGACTAAAAGCAGTTTTTCCAAAAGAGGACATCATGCTTTTACACGGAGAGGCAGAGGCTCCCTATCGCTACACGCCATTTGTATTATGCACAACACATCAGCTGCTGCGTTTTTATCAGGCGTTTGATCTATTGATTATTGATGAAGTGGATGCTTTTCCATATGTGAATGAGCCAGTCCTTCAGTACGCTGCAGAACAAGCTGTAAAAAGGACTTCGGCATTAGTCTATCTAACAGCTACACCTACGAAGCAGCTTCTTGAGCAAGTCGACAAAAAAGTATTGGAGATGATTGTTCTTCCGGCGAGATACCATCGCAGGAAGCTGCCCATCCCACAATTAAAAAGCTGTTTTCATTGGCGAAAGCAGCTAGAGGAAAAGAGGCTGCCGAAGGAACTGGTTGACTGCATCAGGTCACTGATGGAAAAAAACAATGTCCTGTTGTTTTGTCCAAGTATTGTAGTACTGAATAAGCTTTATCAGTTGATTGTGGCTCTGCTGCCGAATGTTTCTGCGGCGTCGGTTCATTCTAAGGATGAGAAGCGTTCTGAAAAAGTGCTGCAAATGCGTGAGAAGAAGTTTCGTCTGTTTCTGACGACGACTATTTTGGAGCGAGGAGTGACCTTTGAACAAGTATCGGTCATTGTTATTGGAAGTGAACATGCTGCGTTTTCAGAGTCGGCTCTCGTACAGATTGCGGGAAGAGTGGATAGAAAGAAGGACTTTACCAGTGGTGAAGTTTGGTTTCTTCATGACGGAAAAACAAAGCCCATGAGACAAGCAGTAAAGCAAATCAAAAAAATGAATGCACTAGCTGAAGAAAGGAGGCTGGTAGATGAATTGTGTCTATTGTCGACAGCGAATAACCAGAGTTCTATCAATTAGTGAAATTCTATCCTTTAGGCCAATCACTCCTTATGAATTATGTTCAAACTGTAAAAAGAAGTTTCAGTTTCTTAATCGTCATTCCTTATGCAAGGGCTGCAGCCGTGAATGCAGCGACTTGTTGTGTAATGATTGCCTGCTCTGGCGCAAGAAGTATCCGAATTACTCGTTTCAACATACTGCGTTGTTTCATTACGATAATGAGATGAGACAATGGTTTGAGGAATATAAATTTAGAGGCAATTATCAATTACGTTTTAGCTTTTCAAAGGAATTAGTTTGTTTTTTCAAAAAAAGAAAAGACTATTTAATTGTTCCAATCCCCTTATCAGAACAAAGATATAAGGAAAGGGGCTTCAATCAGGTAGAAGGACTGTTAAGCGGCGCAGGCATTTCTTATGTAGATTGTCTTAAGCGTATCAGCAACGATGCCCCACAATCGAAGAAAAAGCGGCAAGAAAGACTTTCCGGAATGCAGCCTTTTGGATTGGCTTTATCCAACAATCAGCTTTTAGAAGATGAAAAGGTGTTATTAGTGGATGATATATATACGACAGGAAGAACTCTTTTTTTTGCGTCAGAAATTCTGTTACAATATCCGCTGAAAAAATTGGAAACATTTTCTTTGGCTCGCTAATTTGAAAGAATATAGTGAAATTTGATTGTCAATATTGTTGGCAAATAGATAATAGTTAGCTATAATAGAGTTAAGAAGAGAGAGTAAGAGAGTGGTCCTTTTATTCTTTCTTTAGTGGTAGATGAAAGGGGCAATTGTTATGTTTAGATATAATGTACGCGGAGAAAACATTGAAGTAACAGAGGCAATTCGTGATTACGTAGAGAAAAAGGTTAAAAAACTGGAACGATATTTCAGCGATTCACCGGAAGCGACAGTTTATGTTAATTTGAAAGTATATACTGAAAAAACTGCGAAGGTCGAAGTAACTATCCCTCTTCCATACCTAGTGTTGAGAGCAGAAGAAACTTCTCCTGATCTTTATGCCAGCGTTGATTTAGTTGTTGATAAGCTGGAACGTCAGATTCGCAAGTTCAAAACAAAAATTAACCGCAAATCACGTGAAACAGGTACTGGTTCTGTGAAGGAAGTATCTTTCTTTACTGAAGATGATACAACAGAAGAAACTTCTGAACTGGATATCGTACGTACAAAACGCCTTTCACTTAAACCAATGGACAGTGAAGAAGCAGTTTTACAGATGAACATGCTTGGTCACAACTTTTTCATTTTCGAAGATTCTGAAACAAATGGAACAAGTATTGTTTATCGTCGTAAAGATGGCAAATACGGCTTGATTGAAACTGATTAATCAACCGATAATTCAGAATGAATAATAGTTAAGGTCGGAACAGAAGTGCTCAGCTTTGAGAGACAGATAGAAATCTGCGAAAATGGCTTTCTTGCTTTTCAATGATTTTCAGACTATCTCAGAGTGAGTAGCTTCTGTTCTGCCTTTTGTTTGATTATTATTGATAAAAGGCGCAGAACCAAGAAATTGTCTTTGCCTTTTTATCATGAGTACATAGAAAGAATTTGCGCAATTGTTAGCAGAAGTTATTTCCTTTCTTATGAAGTAATGATAAAATAAGAAGGATGATTGTACATTCTGTATTAAAATGATTGTGTAATTCGGAGAAAAATAAATAGAGTTAATTGAAAGGAACACTTAAACAATGGCAAATTTTCTTAGAAAGATGATCGAAAACGATAAAAAAGAATTGAAACGGCTGGAGGTCATAGTTGATAAGATTGATACATATGCATCAGCTATGGAACAGTTGAGCGATGATGAGCTTAAAGCAAAAACTGATGAGTTCAAAGCACGTTATGAAAAAGGTGAAACCCTTGACCAACTATTACCGGAAGCATTCGCTGTTGTTCGTGAAGGGGCAAAGCGTGTTCTTGGCCTGTACCCTTATCGTGTACAGCTGATGGGTGGTATTGTTCTTCATGATGGGAATATCCCGGAAATGAGAACAGGTGAAGGTAAAACGTTGACGGCAACAATGCCGGTATACCTAAACGCTCTTTCAGGCGAAGGCGTACACGTAGTAACAGTCAACGAATACTTGGCAACACGTGACTCAAGCGAAATGGGTGACTTGTATAACTTCCTTGGTTTAAGTGTTGGTTTGAATATCAATTCAAAAACACCGGAAGAAAAACGTGCAGCATATAATGCTGATATCACGTATAGTACAAACAATGAACTAGGGTTTGACTATCTGAGAGATAACATGGTTGTTTACCGTAATCAGATGGTTCAACGTCCTCTTAACTATGCTATCGTCGATGAGGTGGATTCTATCTTAATTGATGAGGCTCGTACACCATTGATTATTTCAGGGCAAGCTGAAAAATCTACTGCGCTTTACACGCGTACTGATAACTTAGTGAAGAAACTGAAAGAAGAAGAAGATTACAAAATCGATGTTCAGTCTAAAACAATTAATTTGACTGAAGCAGGGATGGAAAAGGCTGAGGAAGCATTTGGTCTGGAAAACCTGTATGAAATCGAAAATACAGCATTGACTCATCATATGGAGCAGGCATTGCGTGCGAACTATATCATGATTCGTGATATCGACTATGTAGTACAAGAAGGAAAAGTTCTAATTGTTGACCAGTTTACCGGACGTATTATGGACGGTCGTCGTTATTCTGATGGTTTGCATCAGGCGATTGAAGCCAAAGAAGGTGTTGAAATCGAAGACGAATCAAAAACAATGGCGACAATTACATTCCAGAACTATTTCCGTATGTATAAGAAGCTTTCCGGAATGACCGGTACAGCGAAAACAGAAGAAGAAGAGTTCCGTGAAATCTATAATATCCAAGTTATCCAGATTCCTACAAACCGCCCAATCGTCCGTGACGATCGCCCGGATTTACTTTACCCAACATTGGAAAGTAAATTTAAGGCAGTGGTTCAGGACATCAAAGAACGTTACCATAACGGACAACCTGTCCTAGTTGGTACGGTTGCGGTTGAGACATCTGAATTACTTTCTGATTTACTGAATAAAGAAAAAGTACCTCATGAAGTATTGAATGCGAAAAATCACTTTAAAGAAGCAGAAATCATCATGAATGCCGGTCAAAAAGGTGCAGTAACAATTGCAACCAACATGGCAGGTCGTGGTACAGATATCAAGTTAGGTCTTGGCGTTGTAGAACTTGGCGGTTTGGCCGTTATTGGTACAGAACGTCATGAATCCCGCCGTATTGATAATCAGCTGCGTGGACGTTCCGGTCGTCAGGGAGATCCAGGTGTTTCACAATTCTACCTGTCTCTGGAAGATGAACTGATGAGACGTTTTGGTACTGACCGTATCAAAGTATTCCTTGATCGCATGAAGATTGAAGAAGAGGATGCTGTCATCCAAAGTAAGATGTTGTCAAGACAAGTTGAATCTGCACAGAAACGTGTAGAAGGAAACAACTATGATACACGTAAGAACGTTTTACAATACGATGATGTGATGCGTGAACAGCGTGAAGTGGTTTATGCGCAACGTCAAGAAGTTATTATGGAAGAGAACGATTTGACTGAAGTGCTGATGAACATGATTAAACGCACAATTGGTCGAGTGGTTGACAGTCATACACAACTTGAAAAAGAAAACTGGAATTTGGATGGTATCGTAGATTTCGCCGGGTCAGCAATTCTTCATGAAGATGCGATTTCCCTTGACGATATTAAAGACAAGACACCGGAGCAAATGAAAGATTTCTTATATGAAGCTGCCAAAGATGTCTATGATAAAAAAGCAGGTCAGCTGAATGGACCAGAGCAAATGCTTGAATTCCAAAAAGTAGTTATCCTGAGAGTGGTTGATACGAAATGGACCGATCACATTGATGCGATGGATCAGCTTCGTCAATCTGTAGGTCTACGTGCCTATGGTCAAAACAATCCACTGGTTGAATATCAAACAGAGGGATACAAAATGTTTGAAGACATGATTGGTGCTATTGAGTTTGAAGCAACGCGTCTGTTCTTGAAATCTGAAATTCGTCAGAATGTACAGAGAGAACAGGTTGCTCAAGGAGAAGCAAGTCATCCAGGTGAATCACCGGAAGCACAAAGCAATACTTCTGCAAAAAGAACACCAGTTAAAGTAGATAAAGTGGGTCGTAATGATCCTTGTCCATGCGGAAGCGGTAAGAAATTCAAGAACTGTCACGGCAAGAATGCCTGATTTTTTACAAGAACGAGCGTGGGGTCTCACTAGTATCCCACGCTCTTTCGTTAGTTCTTTAGTGACAAAAAGTTGAGAATGTATAAAGCACATGGATTATCGTTGATTTTATGGACTGTATCCTGTATCTTGTACTTTATCAGTTGAAGCGGATAGAAACTTAATTAGCTGCTTAACAGATAACTAAGTCTTACCCAAACGGTTTATCACTTTCCGTTCGTATATAAATTGAAGAAAATCAAACCTCTTCTTTACAAAAAAAGTTTAGCAAGGCTATTAGGAAAGGAATGTTCAATAGATGGAAAATGCAGAAATTCGTCATGCGTTGGATGAAATGAATGAAAAAATAAATAGTTTTAGGGGGTCTCTTTGACTTAGACCAACTGGAAGAAGACATTGCAGAAGCGGAGCATCGAATGGCTGAACCTGGTTTTTGGGATAATACAGAAGAGGCGCAAAAGCTAATCAATGAGACAAATGTTTATAAGGAAAAATTTCAACAATTCAATCAGTTAGCAGATGAGTTGGAAGAACTGGAGATTATGAATGAACTGCAGCAGGAAGAATTTGATGCGGAAACTCAAGAGGAATTGGTTGAACGACTGAAGCAGCTTTCTGAAAAACTTTCTATTTATGAGCTTTCTTTACTATTAAATGAACCTTATGATAAAAACAATGCGATTCTTGAAATTCATCCAGGAGCAGGCGGAACTGAATCTCAGGATTGGGGCAGCATGCTTTTACGTATGTACACGCGTTGGGCTGAAGGTCATGGGTTTCAAGTGGAGACTCTGGACTATCAGGCCGGAGATGAAGCTGGGATAAAAAGTGTGACGCTTGAAATCAAAGGATATAATGCCTTTGGCTATTTAAAATCGGAAAAGGGTGTCCACCGTCTTGTCAGAATTTCACCATTTGATTCCGCTAAACGAAGACATACCTCCTTCTGTTCAATTGATGTCATGCCTGAATTGGATGATACGGTTGAAGTGGAAATTAACTCTGATGATTTGAAGGTTGATACATACCGTGCCAGCGGGGCTGGAGGACAGCATATCAATAAAACGGAGTCAGCAGTACGGATTACCCATCTACCTACGGGAACAGTGGTTGCCAGTCAGGCACAGCGTTCACAGCTGAAGAATAGAGAACAGGCAATGTCCATGCTGAAGGCGAAGCTCTATCAATTGGAAATAGAGAAGAAGGAACAGGAAGCGGCAAGCATTCGAGGAGAACAGCTGGAAATTGGCTGGGGCTCTCAGATTCGTTCTTATGTGTTCCATCCCTATTCAATGGTCAAGGACCATCGAACCAACTTTGAGACTGGAAATGTACAAGCAGTCATGGATGGAGATATCGACGGTTTTATAGATGCTTACTTGAAAATGAAAATCTGAGCCATTCACGGAAATGAAATATAACTGTAAAGTCTTGAAAGAAGACTGCAACAAATTAATGCTATAATAAACAATGATTTTATTATGGAGATGGAGAGAAAACATCATGATTGAAATGAAAGATGTAATGAAGAAATACTCTAATGGTACAACTGCTATTAGAAATCTTTCAATAGAAATAAAGCCTGGCGAATTTGTCTATGTGGTAGGTCCCTCCGGTGCCGGAAAATCCACATTTATCAAATTGATGTATCGTGAAGAGACAGCTACCAAAGGGCGATTGAGAGTCGCAGGGCATGATTTGATAAAAATTAAGAACAAAGAAGTGCCTTATCTGCGAAGAGAAATTGGTATTGTCTTTCAGGATTACAAGTTGCTGAGCAAGAAGACTGTTTATGAGAATGTTGCTTATGCAATGCAGGTAATTGGAAGAAAACCACGTGAAGTAAAAAAACGCGTAATGGAAGTGTTGGATTTAGTCGGATTAAAACACAAAGTACGTGTATTTCCAAGCGAACTGTCAGGTGGGGAACAGCAACGTGTTTCCATTGCCAGAGCGATTGTAAATATGCCGAAAGTATTAATTGCCGATGAACCAACAGGTAACCTTGATCCGGAAAATTCCTGGGAAATCATGAAGCTATTGGATCGGATTAATGCTCAGGGGACTACGGTTGTAATGGCAACACATAACAGTACAATCGTAAATACGATTCGTCATCGGGTAATTGCGATAGAGAACGGACGAATCATTCGAGATCAAGCGGAAGGGGATTACGGCTACGATGATTAGAACATTTTTTACTCATTTATTAGAGAGTATAAAAAGTTTGAAACGAAACGGCTGGATGACGATAGCTTCAACGAGTGCTGTAACGATCACACTTATACTTGTAGGTATCTTCATGGCAGTTATTTTCAATGCCACAAAATTGGCAAAGGATATATCTGATAACGTAACAGTATCGGTGTTTGTAGATATTGGTACAACAGCTGAGGAGATGCAGGCTTTAGAAAGCGAATTGAGAGAAATCAAGAATGTTGATTCAATCTCATATTCAAATAAGGATCAACAATTGAAAAAAATTCAGGATCAGATGGGTGACGCTTGGAACCTGTTTGAAGGAGATAGTAATCCTCTATATGATGTGTATTACTTAAGTGCCAAAGAGCCTGAAGAGACAAAGAAAATATCAGAAGAAGCAGGTAAGCTGTCAAATGTATTTAAGGCAGATTACGGCGGCTTGTCTTCAGATAAGATTTTCCAATTGGCGAAAACAGTCCAAACTTGGGGACTTGCAGCAGCAGGATTATTACTGTTCGTTGCGGTATTCCTAATTTCAAATACGATTCGTATCACGATTCTTTCAAGACAAAGAGAGATTCAGATTATGCGTCTGGTTGGGGCAAAGAACGGCTACATTCGTTGGCCTTTCTTCCTTGAAGGTGCTTGGATTGGATTGCTTGGAGCGATTGTTCCAATGATCCTAATGTCAGTCGGTTATCATTATGCTTATAATATTTTGAATCTGCAGTTACTGCGTTCAAATTATTCTATGCTGAGACCGGAAGACTTTTTATGGCAATTGAATTTATTGATGGTCGGTATCGGAGTAGTCATCGGATCTGTTGGTTCAGTGATTTCAATGCGCCGTTTCCTGAAAATATAAGTACAAAGAGTGTAGGCATGCCTACACTCTTTTTTTAATGACTTTAGTCGGTTTCAATCACTAAAGTGATTGAAACAAAAAAACCACGCGTACTGCGCGTGGAAGAAGTAGCTTTAGCGATAAAACTCCTTTCGATATACTAGATAAAGGCTACCAA
>NZ_JADOEQ010000018.1 GCF_016745255.1 Enterococcus sp. BWR-S5
GTAGCCTTTATCTAGTATATCGAAAGGAGTTTTATCGCTAAAGCTACTTCTTCCACGCGCAGTACGCGTGGTTTTTTTGTTTCAATCACTTTAGTGATTGAAACCGACTAAAGTCATTAATAAAAAAGCTGCAAAGGAAACGGAGCACACCTCCGATTTCCTTTACAGCTTCTTAGGTTACATCTGAAAGCTGAAACAGCAACTATTTTCAGATACGCCCTATAAAAAATATTAGTCTAAATTGTATCCCCATTAAAAATAGAGTTTTTCACGATAACATAATCTACTTTCCGAACAGATTCTAAGTCTTTTCCACCAGCATAAGAAATGGAAGATTGTAGATCCTGCTGCATTTCGATTAATGTATCTGATAGTTTTCCTTTATACCTAATCCAGATTTTCTTCCCTTCAACGTTCCTCTTTTCGCCTTTTTGGAACTCAGAAGCACTACCAAAATATTCTTTGTAAACAACGCCGTTCTCTACCTTGGTTTCTCCCGGTGATTCTTCATGTCCGGCAAACAGAGAACCAATCATGACCATTGTCGCACCAAAACGAACAGATTTTGCAATATCACCATGTGTACGGATACCTCCATCTGCAATGATTGGTTTGCGAGCCGCTTTCGCACACCAGCGTAGCGCAGCAAGCTGCCAGCCACCGGTTCCAAAGCCTGTCTTGATTTTCGTAATACAAACCTTACCAGGTCCGATTCCGACTTTTGTCGCATCCGCTCCGGCATTTTCCAACTCTCTTACCGCTTCAGGTGTCCCTACATTTCCGGCAATAACGAAGGTTTCAGGTAAGAATTTTTTCAAATGCTGAATCATGTTGATGACTGCATTGGAATGTCCATGGGCAATATCAATCGTTACGTAATCAGGAATCAGCTGTTGTTTGGCCAACTCTTCTACGAAACCATACTCGCCCTCTTTAACACCAACACTGATTGACGTAATCAATCCTTTTTCCTTCATTCGTTTAATGAACGGTACACGCGCTTCTTCATCAAAGCGATGCATAATATAGAAATAACCATTTTCTGCTAAAAATTCTGCAATGGTTTCGTCGATAATCGTCTGCATGTTCGCAGGAACTACAGGCATCTTAAACTCATGTGCACCTAGACGAACGGTCGTGTCACATTCTGATCGGCTGTTAACGATACATTTATTAGGAATCAACTGTACATCTTCATAATCAAAAACTTTCATAGTCACTATCTCCCAGCAATTTAGTAGTTTTTTGGAAAACACATAAAAAACGAACAAGTGAATAATAAAACGTTCGGAATTTTCATGCCCATGATAATTTACATCATTTTCCGCAGAATGTCAAAAAGAACTTAACAAAACTTATGTTATTTGCCATTTTCTTTTATTTTCTCTTCTCATTTCTACGCTTAAATCCGAACGAAGAGCTGTTTCCATCAACCATTCTTTCTATGCATCAGAAAATCTTTCTTGCTTCTTTGGACTCTGCACTTAAGTATTGTATAATTGTACTATAAACGAAGGTGAGGTAATGATAACTATGCTGACAATCGAGCAACTTAGAACAGGTGTGATTCAAGAGAATTGCTACTTGATATTTAATGAAAAATCTTTACTGATTGTGGATCCAGGTGCTGAGGATCAACGCCTAATCCGAGAAATTGAAAAAACAGGAAGAACGCCAGAAGCGATTCTTTTAACCCATACTCACTATGACCACATTGGTGCTGTAGAAAGCTTGAGAAAGCATTTTGCTATCCCTGTCTATGTTAGCCCTCTGGAGCAGGAATGGTTGGGAAATCCGCAGCTCAATTTATCCGGTCTTGCTCGTCATGATGATATGGCGGATATTATTGTACAACCGGCAGAATACGAATTTGAAATGAAGGATTATGAACTTGGCGGGATGGCATTCACAGTCGTTCCTACTCCCGGTCATTCGATTGGCAGTGTCAGCTTCGTTTTTGATGATTTTGTCGTAACCGGCGATGCACTCTTTAAGGGAAGTGTTGGTCGAACAGACTTGTACACTGGAAATCTAGAACAGCTGCTTGATGGTATTCGTACCTATTTATTCACACTTCCTGATGAGTTTCCGGCTTATCCGGGACATGGGGATGCAACCACTATCGAGCATGAGAAGCGAACAAATCCATTCTTTCAATAAATAGAAATCAATTGAGGTGTAAAAAATGACAGAAACAAAGCTTTATATTATACGTCATGGAAAAACGATGTTTAATACCATTGGGCGTACTCAAGGCTGGTCGGATACTCCTTTAACTACTGAAGGCGAGCAAGTCATTCAGCAATTAGGGGCGGGACTAAAAGCCGTTCCATTTAAGGAAGCTTATTCCAGCGACAGTGGGCGGGCAATGCAAACTGCACGAATTATTTTACAGGAGCATACTGAAGGAGAAAAAATCCCTTATCGAACCGATAAACGGATTAGAGAATGGTGCTTCGGATCGCTGGATGGTGGTTATGATGGAGAATTATGGGGAGTTGTTCCTCGTATTTTAGCCTTCAACAATTATGAAGAGATGATGTCAAAAACCATTTCTTACAGAGATTTGGCTAATGCTATCATTGCTGCAGATACAGCAGATTGGGCGGAACCATATGAAAAAATCAGAGAGCGGGTCTGGTCCGGCTTCGAGGATATGGCCCATCAACGTGAAAAAGCCGGCGGCGGAAATGTCATGGCGGTTTCTCACGGATTGACCATTTCATTTCTTCTTTCATTGATTGATGACTCCCTGCCTATGCAAATGGGCTTGGACAACGGTAGTGTCACTACACTTATTTACAAAAACGGAACATTTACCATCGATAAAATCAATGATGTTTCATACATTGAAAATGGAAAAAAAGAATTGGAGCATCGAAATCTACTCTAATTCCCTTTTCGTTTGCTAAAGCAATTCGCTTCTCATTTTTGGAGGCGAATTGTTTTTTTATAATTTTATTTTACAAAAAACGATTAAAAACCTCTTTTACCAATTCTTAATAATTTCCTAATCCCTTTACCATAATCAAAGAGAGCGCTTTACGGATTGAACTCTCAAACAGAATTTTTGTTTCCTATCTCATGCACGCTGTATAATCAATACCATCTTAAAGGGAAAGGTCGTGAGCTGCTGCTGGTAATTATTCTATTCAAAAACTATCAGCAAAAAATAGATGGAAAACTATCGTACTGTTCGCTTTTTTCAAGCTCCAACAACTTGGTATTACTTCACTTTGAGACAGGACAGTTATTTTCGTAAAACGAATCAACTCGCTCGTTAAGATCGACCAAACTAAAAATGAGGTGTAAAAAATGACAGAAACAAAGCTTTATCTAATTAGACATGGAAAAACAATGTTCAATACGATTGACAGAGTACAAGGATGGTCAGATACACCTCTAACACCGGAAGGAAGAGAAGTCATTCAGCATCTAGGTGCAGGACTTCAATCGGTTCCCTTTGAGGAGGCATACTCCAGCGACAGCGGTCGAGCAATCCAAACAGCAAAAATTATTCTTCAACAGCACCAAGAAAAGGAAAATATTCCCTATGAGATGGATGAACGAATCAGGGAATGGGGATTCGGTTCATTGGATGGCGGGTATAACAATATCCTTTGGGAGCTGCTGGCTCGACTGCTAAATGTAGATAGCTTAGCGGATATGTCCAAGGTTTCTGTATCCTATAAAGAATTGGCGGATGCCATTCTTGCAGCTGATACAACAGGCTGGGCAGAGCCCTACGAGCAAATTAGAGAACGGGTCTGGACAGGATTTGAGGACATCGCTCGAAATCGTGAAAGAAATAATGGAGGCAACGCGTTAGTTGTTTCTCATGGCTATACAATTGCCTTCTTCCTTTCACTGATAGATACTAGCCGACCAATCCAGTTCGACTTAATTAATGGCAGTGTAACAACAGTTTGCTACAACAATGGGAAGTTTACGATCGATACAGTGAATGACACGAACTATATAGAAACAGGTAAACAGCACTTCTTGCAGCACCATTGATAAGTCAGTCAAACAGCAACTACCATCAGTGAGCGTGCAAAAGAAAGCTGTTGTCCTGAAAAATGAATCGAAGAACCAGCTTCGGTTTTAGACACAAAAAAAGGTCTGGGGATTGAATAATAAATCCCCAGACCTTTTTGATAAAAGCTTCCTTTCAACACCGCGCACCTATTTCTTTAAATAGTCAACTGTATTTCTTGATTGTTGGATTTTCTTCAACGTCTCATCGTAATTATTCGATGCATAGTAAAAGAACAGGACATCAACAATATAGAGCTGCGAAATTAGGGATACCGTAGCCGCACTTCTTAATGGCGCTTCCTCCCCTTTTACAGTCAAAAGGACCGTATCACTTTGCTCGGCTAAAGCAGAATCACAATTTTCAGTAATACCAATGGAATAAATACCATTTTCCTTGGCAATATTCAGCAACGCAATCACCTCAGAGGTCTCTCCCGAGTTCGAAATACCTATAAACAAGCTTTCCTTTTCCCCGGTTCCCAAAGCAGATGCAAGAAGATGATGGTCTAATGAATAGAAAACAGTCTTCCCCAATCTAGTAAACTTTTGATAAACATCCTGTGCCACAAGTGACGAAGCACCTAGGCCATATACATAAATAATTTCTGCACGTTCGATTTCCGATAAAACGGCTTCTAAGTCCTTATCCTCCAATAAATCTGCGGTTCTCTCCAAAGCATGAACAAAACGAATATTCAGTTTTCGCTTAATGGCCTCTGCAGTTTCTTCTTTCTCTACCTCAGTATACAGTTCGGCACCAGCCGATCCAAGATTCGCTGAAACGAGCAGTTTTAGCTCAGTAAATCCATTAACCTGCATTGAATGGCAAAAGCGAATAATTGCTGCCGGACTAGAGCCTGCTCGCTTAGCTAACTCCTGTGCACTCAACGTAATCACTTCATTCGTATGTTCTAAAATATAATCGGCAATTTTCTGTTCAGATTTCGGCAGCTGCTCCCGGTAATCTTGAATTGTTAAAATAATATTTTGCTGCATAGTTGTCATTCCTCCCGCTAACCACTCAGCTGGCTGTTTCTGAATCTATTATAGCGCATAATCCCGATAAAATTCTCATTCTCTGACAAAAAAAGACAAGAATTTTCTCGTCTTTTTTTGCTTTATTTATTGTCTAATTTACTCAACTATTCTTTTATCCATCCGCTCAAATTAGTTTTTCCACTATAGAAACGAACTGCATAATTAAGAATGCCATATAAATGGATACTAGATAAGCTAAGAGCTGAACAATAATTTTTTCTAACTAGTTTTTCATATCTTTAGGAATACCAAAGAAGAAAGTAGCGGCAAAGCCACCAGCATAAGCAGCTAGCAAACCAAGTACATAAGCAAGCCATTGATTATTCGCAATCAACGGAATCAGCGCAGCACCACTTGGCCCAATTGCAATGGCGCCTACATTTCCAAACGCGCCGATAACCGCACCACCGATACCACCGCCGATACAAGCAGTAATAAACGGACGACCCAATGGTAACGTGACCCCATAAATTAACGGCTCACCGATACCCAAAATTCCAACAGGTAATGCACCTTTAATCATTTCTACTAATTGAGTATCCTTTTTACAACGAATCCATAACGCAAGTGCAGCACCCACCTGACCGGCACCAGCCATCGCCAGAATCGGCAATAGAAGAGTCTGACCAGTTTGAGCAATCATTTCCATATGAATTGGAGTCAAAATTTGATGCAGACCAAACATTACCATTGGCAGGAAGGTCAATCCCAATGTGAAGCCGGCAAACATACCGCCCTTTTCAAGAATCGTATTGATGACACCAACAAGACTGTTTGATATCACGCCCGCGATTGGCATGATAAGGAAAATCGTTGCCAAACCAATTACCAACAAAGCGATGGTTGGCGTAACGATGATATCAATAGAATCAGGAATTACTTTATGCAACTGCTTTTCCAATAAAGACAGCAGCCATACTGCGAAAATTACACCGATAATCCCGCCTTGACCGGCAGACAATGTACCACCAGTAAATAGATTTGGCAATGGTGCTTCAGCATTCATGCCAGTAAGCATCGTCACACCACCGATAATCCCACCGAGTGCAGGTGTCGCACCAAATTCACTGGCACTGTTAATCCCTGTATATAAAGCTAGGTAAGCAAATATCCCGTTTTTGATAATGTTCAACACATCAACGTATTGCTGCCATGATGCGCCGATATCACCGGCAACAATCAGGTTTGACAAAACAGCGGCAATCCCGCCGATAATCCCAGCTCCTACAAACGCCGGAATTAATGGGACAAAAATATTAGAAATAGATTTTAAAATTGCTTTAAATGGCGAATTATTTTTATGCTTTTCTTTTTGTTCAGCTTTCATTTGAGCCGCTTTTTCTTCTACCAGCTCTTTACCGCTTTTTCCATCTTCTGATTTTTCAGTTGAAGGAAAAGCCTCACCCAGCTTCACACCAGCCATATCGACCATTTCCTGCGCTACTTTATTCACAGTTCCCGGGCCGATTACAACCTGTAGCGTGTCATCCTCTACCACACCCATTACACCATCAATTGCTTTTAATTTTTCTAAATCGACTTTACTATAATCACGAACATCCATCCGCACACGTGTCATACAGTGGCGAAGCTTCTCTACGTTCTCCATACCGCCGACTTCTTCATAGATTTCCCTAGCCAAACGTTGAATCTTTTCATCTGCCATCATCTTTTCCTCCTTAATTAGAAATTGTATTTTTAATAAAATGATTGCCCTTAATTAATTTTTCTTCTGCTTCCGCTTTACTGCACTCTGTCAAAAGCATCACAATTGCCAGCTTCACATTTTCATCTGCTTTTATGAAATACGCTTCGGCAGTTCCATAATCACAACCTGTTGCTTCCATGATAATCCTTTTTGACCGTTCGACTAGTTTCTCATTTGTAGGCTTTACATCTACCATTAGGTTTCCATATACTTTCCCAATGCCAATCATAGAAATCGTTGATAGCATATTCAAAATCAATTTTTGGGCAGTACCTGATTTCAACCGCGTGGAACCTGTTAAAAATTCAGGACCCGCATCAACCTCGATTGCTGTTTCTGCATATTGGCTGATTTCTGCTCCCTTATTACAAGACAAAGCAGCGGTACCGGCACCAATTTCTTTAGCATAGGTCAGGCCGCCAATAACATAAGGAGTTCGTCCACTTGCGGCAATCCCGACAACAAAATCTGTGTCATTCAAATCTAAATCAATTAAATCCTGTTTGCCTAATTCCTTGGAATCCTCGGCACCTTCAACAGCGATTGTCATGGCTTGTTCTCCACCGGCAATCAAGCCCTGAACCATTTCAGGGGAAACACCAAAGGTCGGAACACATTCTGCAGCATCCAAGACACCCAAACGCCCACTCGTACCAGCGCCCATATAAATTAAGCGGCCACCCTTATTAAAGCTGTCAATAATTTGAACGGTTACCTTCTCAATTTCAGGTAATGCTTCTTTTACCGCTATAGCAACCTTTTGATCTTCCTCATTCATTCGTACTAATGCTTCCTTAACAGAAAGCTGGTCTAAATTCATGGTGTTCATATTTCGCTTTTCAGTTGTTAGATTTTCCAGATTCATGGTTTAAAAATCCTTTCTCTACTAATTTGAACCGAGCTCCACCTTTTATTGCTTGGATTAAGGCTCGATCTTCATTTACAATTTTGGATACAACATTAATCTTCTCGTTTCTTGGCAAGTCTCTTTTGGTGATTTGAATCTCGCCCATGTATCTGCCATATCCGATATTATCAACCGTCACGCTGCCAGCAGTACGTTCACTCGTAAACTCCAATTTAATTTCCGGAATTTCTTTAAAACGAGCATCTGCACTCCTAATAACATCTCTCGCATCGTCAAGACGATTAGAATGCTCCCCTAAAACATACGAATAATATTGACTGCCATGATTCTCAGTTTCAAGAACCAATAACGTCTGATTTAGATAAAAATCGAATTGGTTCATTGTTCGTTGATCAATTTGCGGATCACCAATATAAATACCATCAACCAATAAATTCTCCAAGGAAAGACTAGCCGCCAACGGGTTCACATGGCGATGCTCTTCTAGCGTAGGCAAGCCCTCTCTTAATGGTCCTCGTAACTCTTTATTCCCCGGGACAAAGGCATATACTCTAATGTCATTCTCCTTCAGCCAACTATTTTTTCGTTGAAAGCTCTCTTTGTCTAAGCCAGTCTCAGGACGCGGATAATAATTATGCCATGCCTCAAAATTTTTAAAATTCGCATTGGCCTCCCTCAACTCCTTGATATCCTCCATGGTTAGAGTGCTTGCATTCAAGCCGACTGTCAACTGATTGGAAAGTATAGCCATTTGCTGATTCGAAATCGCGTAATCCATGCGCAGTCCTGTAACTCCAGCTTCAAGGAGCTGATCGATTCGCTCAAACGAAAAACCGGCACGGTTTAACGCATCTCCTGAAATATCAACCATCAATGTCATTTTTTCAGACTTGGCAATTTCTCCAAGCTTCTTTAATCTATCCGAATACAGAGCAGCGTTTTCCTCCGGTATATGGAGTGAGGTAAAAATCCCCTTAAAACCGGCTGTGCTCATTTGTCTGATATAGGATTTAGTTTCAGCTGTCATATCTTGCCCTAAAAATACTGAAATACCATACATCTGCTTCACCTCCTGATTAATACGCTTTCATTATACTTTGACTGAAATAAAATTTCAAGTATTAATTTTAATAAACATTAAAAACGGAATATAATTTCAATTATAGCACTAGATTTTTGTACCACACGCATCCTTTACATCCGAACAAAACAGCGAAATTCTAAATTTTTTTCTTATGATTTCTATCGCTAGTTGGTTTTTTTTTCAGTTAACGGTATACTGTTACTGTATGTATTTTTACATATATGAATTTGACTAAATATGTAAGGAAGAAATGAGTGTTATTCCTTGTTTGACAAGAGATAGCTCCTTCTACTATTTAATACAGTTCATATAGAAAGGAATGAATCTATGTTATCAAATTTATGGAAAGCAATTGTTCTCGGCATTATAGAGGGAATCACAGAATGGTTGCCTATCAGTAGTACAGGTCACTTAATCCTGACAGATGAGTTTATCAAAATGAATTTGAGCGCCGACTTCATGGAAATGTTCAATGTTGTTATTCAGCTAGGAGCAATCATGGCCGTCGTTGTTTTATACTTTCACAAGCTAAACCCTTTTTCTCCGACAAAAACAGTGGAAGAAAAGCATGATACATGGGAGCTTTGGAAAAAAGTACTTGTTGCCTGTGTACCGGCAGGAGTTATCGGCTTGTTATTCGATGATGCAATTGATGCTCGATTCCATAACTTCATCACCGTTTCTCTGATGCTGATTATTTACGGTGTAGCTTTTATTATTATCGAGAAGAGAAACAAGAACAAAGCGCCGAAATGTACTGACTTGAACAAGTTCACCTATAAAGCCGCTGCGGTGGTTGGTTTTTTCCAAGTATTGTCACTGATTCCGGGGACATCACGCTCCGGCGCAACCATCATTGGTGCAATCATCATTGGTGCTTCTCGCTTCGTCGCAACTGAGTTCTCATTTTTCTTGGGAATCCCGGTTATGTTTGGAGCCAGCTTCCTTAAAATCATCAAGTTCTTATTGAAGGGCAACCCATTTGTCTTTTCAGAATTTATTATTTTATTGGTCGGTGCAATCGTTGCGTTCTTTGTATCAATCATTGTTATCAAGTTCTTATTGAATTACATCAGGAAAAACGACTTTACCGCGTTTGGTTGGTATCGTATTATTCTCGGTGTGCTGCTGATTAGCTATTGGCTGTTCTCATAATAGCAATCACAGAAAACAAAAAACAGCGTTCAGACCCACTACGGGTTCCTGAACGCTGTTTTTATCGTATTCAGTTCTATTTAAAGAGATTTCCAAAGAAGTCTGTAATAGAGTTCCATAGTCCTTGGAAGAAGCCCTCATTTGCTTTGACCGCATTTGTCAAATCACCAAATTTATCACCAATACTATTCAATGTATTTTGAAAGCCTTCGCTGATTTTATCCAGCTGAGCAATGGATTCCTTCGACAGTACACCCTCCGTATTCAAATACTGCTGTGCTAATGAAATCAGTTGATTGATGCTGTCTTGAGAAATGTATTCAGACAGGTCATTGTTTTTTAAGGCATTATTTACAACTTCCTCTACTTCAGCTGCAGTCACCGAATCCCCCTTTTGCTCTTTTAAATCAGCCAATTCTTTTTTGATATCAACTAAGGTCTGATTCAGTTGTGTTTGATACGCCTCATTCGCCGCTTGCTTTTCTTCTTCCGTCATATCAGAATTACTGTCTGCAGCCTCCTGTGTAATCTCATTGGCAACATCTGTCGTTGTTGTTAACTCCGTCTGCGCCAGCTGTGCCCGGTCAGAATCAATCGTATCGCCATTCGCTTCAAAGGCTTTATAGACACCTGTCAGAGCACTTTCTCCTGTTACCTTCACTACACTGCCCACCTTAATTGAAGCATCAGTGATCCCTGCCGTTACCAGTGGATTTTTATATTGATCGGCAGTAATCAATGTAATATTATCCGGTGTGACAATATCAACTGTAATCCCTGCTCCCTCATTCTTTCTTGAAACAACAACCGAGCTGAGCATCGCCGCATCATCACCGCTTCCTGAGCCTAAGTACTTAATTAAATCCGCACCAGTTGCAGTCTGAGTGTTTACTTGATCCGCTGTGATACCTAAAATATTCATCGTTTCTTGCTTTTGCGTTTCAGATAAGCCCGCCCCTGCAACAAAGGTCGGCTTGCCCCAACGTTCATCAATGACGGTATCTGTATTATCTGCAGAAACAGCTGTTGGCAGAATTGCCCCTGCTGCGCCCATTGTCAACATCATAGTCATAGCTAATGCTGCATTTTTCATTTTCATTATTTATATCCACCTTTATCATTAATTTTCACTTTAATTGCCATTGCTCCTGTCAAATCCTTTCATCACACCTAAAGTACCACACATTTTTTCTGACAAATACGCTTGTATCGAAAATCAAGCAATGTAGGGCTTGCTGCTTGTTGCCCTTTGTCACTTAGAGAGATGATAAATATAATTCCTCAGGAGTTCTCTATAATCATAGCCTACTTCAGAGAATAAAGAAAATCTCCACGTTTTTCTTTACCTATTGTTAATTATCATAGAAAAAATTTAAACTGCCTAACTGATAACTTTGCGAACCATTCTAACTCTGAGCCTTCTTTCAGCTGTTGACTGAAAGAAGATGAAACATTTTTTCTTCTTGCAAAAAGAGTAGAACAATGATTGAAACAATCGTTGTTCTACTCTTCGAGCTTCTTAAATTTTTATGGAGAATACAGCTGATTTTCGCAGTATTCTTCCTATGATCCCATATCCTTAATCTTGATTAAACGGGTAATTTCTCCCCGCTCATTTTCTTCAAGCTTCATCTTGATATAGTAAATCGTTTCTTCTAATTGAGGAATCGTCATGTATTCCAATGCATTTACCCGACGTCGTGTTTTCTCAATTTCCTCTGCCATCAGCTGACAAGTCTTTTCCACCTCTGCCAGCTCCAGAAGCTTAGGCAGAATCGTAGAAATTTTATCAAAGGAAACATCCAACTCTGCATTAGAGTTTAGATACCCATAATTCAGAGGTGACTCAACAATTTCTTCGTCGTAGTGAAAATTCATGATTGGAACCGCGACACTCATCACGTTCTTTTCAATGACATCCACTGCTACCTCACTGGCTGGAATAGACACTAATTCTTCAATGAAGGCCTCATTCAAGGTACTGCTTGCCAGAACAAAGCTTGATAAAGCACCAGTCAGCTCTTCCTCTACTTCAATACGAAGCTGATTGTTTTTTCTAACCAGTAGAATAAATTGACGAATCAGCTCATCCTGCTTATCCTTCAAAAGCTTATGTCCACGACTTGCGGTACCCAGCTGCTTTTTCAGGCGGGTGAGTTCCATACGAGTGGGGTTCACATTCAATCTAGCCATTGTGATCACTCTCCCTCAGTCAAATAAGCATCCAGCATATCATCCTTGATTCGTTTCAATTCGGTTCTTGGCAGCATAGATAACAGCTCCCAGCCCAAATCAAGTGTTTCTGTAATTGAACGGTTCTCTTGGAACCCTTGATTCACATATTCATTTTCAAACCTATCTGCAAATTTTGCATAGATTCGGTCAACATCTGACAATGCTGATTCTCCCAAAACAACCGCTAACTCCTTCGCCTGCTTCCCTTGCGCATAAGCTGCGAAAAGCTGGTTCATTGTAGGGGCATGATCGACACGCGTCTTTCCTTCACCAGTCCCCTTATCCTTCAAACGAGACAGAGACGGTAAAACATCGATTGGCGGTTGAATGCCTTTTTTGTACAGTTCACGAGACAAAATAATTTGTCCTTCCGTGATATACCCTGTCAAATCGGGAATTGGATGTGTTTTATCTTCTTCAGGCATCGTTAGAATCGGTATTTGCGTCACCGACCCTTTCAGCCCGCGAATTCGACCTGCACGTTCGTACAAGGTTGCCAAGTTGGTATACAGATAACCTGGATACCCACGACGTCCCGGTACCTCACGTCTGGCAGCAGAAATTTCACGCAGCGCTTCACAATAGTTGGTCATGTCAGTCATGATAACCAGTACGTGCATGCCTTTTTCATAGGCCAGATACTCAGCAGCAGTCAGCGCCATTCTAGGTGTAGCAATCCGCTCAATAGCAGGGTCATTAGCCAAATTCATAAACAAGACAGAGCGATCAATCGCGCCGGTTTGACGGAAATCCTCCATAAAGAATTCTGCTTCTTCAAAGGTAATTCCAATCGCTGCAAAAACCACAGCGAAATCATCATCACTATTTAATACATTGGCTTGACGCGCAATTTGTGCCGCCAATTCTTTGTGCGGCAGACCGGAAGCAGAAAACACCGGAAGCTTCTGTCCACGAACAAGAGTATTCAAATGGTCAATAGCAGAAATCCCTGTTTGAATGAATTCATCCGGATAATCTCGGCTAACAGGATTGATTACTTCCCCGTTAATGTCCACTCTTTTCTCAGGAAGAATATCTACGCCGTTATCTTTTGGACGACCAAGGCCATCAAAGACACGACCAACCATATCCTCTGAAACACCCAACTCAAGAGGGTGACCTAAAAAACGAACCTTTGAATCACGAATATTAATCCCACTGGTTCCCTCAAAAATCTGAACCATGGCTTTATCGCCATTCACTTCAAGAACCTGACCTCTTCTGATTTCGCCATTTTGCATGCGAACTTCAATCAGTTCTTCGTACTTCACGCCTTCTACTTTTTCAACAATCATCAAGGGGCCGACAACTTCATTGATTGTGCGATACTCTTTAATCATTTGTCATCCCTCCATCTGCAACGATTTGTTTGAGTGTTGTCTTAATTTCTTCAGCCAAATCATCTAAGCGGCTAATTTCTTCTTCCGGTACATATTTGCTTCGAGCAATCTTGTCACGGATTTCAGCTGTTCCATTGATAATTTCTGAGAAATAAGCATTTAAGTCTAATGCTTTCTTTCCTTCCTCAAAGAAGGTTAAGATTAGGTTCATCATTTTGAATTGCTTGTCTCTTGATGTAAATGTATCCACATCATCAAACGCATTTTGCTGCAGATAATCCTCACGCAACGACTTCGCTACTTCCAGTGTCAGACGGTCCTTGTCAGATAAAGAATCAATCCCTACCAAACGAACGATTTCTTCCAGTTGAGATTCCTCTTGGAGAATACGCATGCCTTCGGCAACCATCCCTGACCAATCTTGCTGTAGCTGTTGATCTAAATATTTTCCTACCTCTGAGCTATATAGCGAATAGCTTTGAAGCCAGTTAATTGATGGGAAATGACGTTTTTGCGCCAGGATAGAATCCAAGCCCCAGAATACTTTTACAACACGCAAGGTATTTTGGGTTACCGGCTCAGAAACATCCCCTCCGGAAGGTGATACCGCACTAATGGCAGTGATACTACCTTCACGACGATCCTTCCCTAAAGCGATAGCCTGACCTGCACGTTCATAGTATTCAGCCAAACGGCTACCTAGATAAGCTGGATATCCTTCATCACCGGGCATCTCTTCCAGACGTCCACTCATCTCACGCAAGGCTTCCGCCCAACGTGAGGTAGAATCCGCCATAATCGCAACAGAATACCCCATATCACGGAAGTATTCCGCAATGGTAATTCCTGTATAGATAGATGCTTCACGAGCTGCTACCGGCATGTTTGATGTATTGGCAATTAAAACGGTACGTTCCATCAATGATTTTCCAGTATTTGGGTCAACCAGTTCAGGAAACTCATTCAATACATCGGTCATTTCGTTTCCACGTTCACCACAACCGACATAAACAACCAAGTCTACGTCTGCCCACTTGGCGATTTGATGCTGAACAACTGTTTTCCCTGCACCAAAAGGCCCTGGAACAGCTGCTGCTCCACCTTTAGTCACTGGGAAAAAGGTGTCAATGACACGCTGTCCTGTAATCATTGGCGCATCAGGATTCAGTTTTTCAAAAATCGGACGGCTTTTACGAACCGGCCATTTTTGCATCATTGTGAACTCTTTTGTCCCCTGCTGTGTTTCGATTGTATAGATTGTTTCTTCAATGGTAAACTCTCCTGCTTTTATCTCCGTCACTTTTCCGGAAACACCAAAAGGAACCATGATTTGATGTGTAATAACGCTTGTTTCCTGTACTATACCGACAATGTCTCCGGCAGTCACTTCTTCCCCAACTGATACAGCGGGTTCAAACAACCATTTCTTCTCACGATTCAGAGCAGGGATTTTTACCCCTCTTCCCAGAAAATTACTATTTGTAACTTCTGCAAAGATATCCAGCGGCCGCTGAATCCCATCAAACATCTGAGATACCAGCCCCGGAGCCAACTCTACAGAAAGCGCCTCTCCTGTCGTGGTAACCGGCTCACCCGGTCCAATCCCTGTTGTTTCTTCATATACCTGAATGGATGCCACGTCACCGCGCATCTCAATAATTTCTCCGATTACTCCTAAGTCTCCGACATGACAGATATCCTGTACACTAGCATCAGACATATTATCCGCCATAATCAAAGGACCGGATACTTTAACGATTCTTCCTTTTTGCACTAACTTTCCTCCTGTTCCGAGAGTTAAAATCGACTGTTGTAGCGAAATCAGCTGCTCTTCTAAACAGCAGTGTTCAGGCCTACTTCATTGTTGTCTATCATTTTATAGACGATACAATGCTCGATTTTCTATGTTCTATAACTTAGAGTATATTCTGTCCAATCGCTTTCTCAACATTTTCTTGAACAGCTTGCTGGCCAATACCATTGGTTCCGGCATGGCTTGGAATCAAAATGATTGCCGGCTTCATTTTACTTTTGTAGCGGTCAATCGTCTCAACCACTTGCTCTGAAGCCTGCTCTGTAATAAAAATCACGCCATAATCCTCATCTGCCATTTGCTCAATACTCTCTCGAATTTGACGTCCTGACATACCATAACGAACATCGAAACCAAAAAGCTTAAATGGCATAACAGAATATTTGTCTCCAATTACTCCAATTTTATGAGCCATTGACTGAACGCATCCTTTCTTTCAGCTGTTCCACAGGAAAATTATTTTTCTTTCCTACAACAAGCATTCTAAGATTCTTCCACTCAACTTCTTTAGCATTAAGATAAGAAAGCAGCGGCAATGGTCCAAACGCAACGACATTCGATCTATTGAAAATATTCGTTAAATAATCATCCTTCACTTTTTCAAAAGCGACCAAATCCAGCTCGTGTGTCTCTGAGTCAACTAAAGCATGGAGCATCTCTCCATATTTTGTTGAAACAGCAAATGAAGTGAAGGCCTCTAATGACTGTCCCGCATATGGAAGAAACTCTGTTTTTGGTATACTTCCTGAGCTGGAAAGAACCGTAGAAAGGAAGGTTTCTGTCTGTCCTTGTACGATGCCTCTGGCTGCTGTGGAAATATTCGTCAAATCAATAAAAGACGTAATTTCCTTCACAACATCTTCATAACCGAGCTTTTCAGCAAGCTGACGCTGATAGGTTAGAAATGAACGATCATAAATGATATCGATTGCTTGTAAAACAGTCGATTCTTCAAGGTAATCAAGCACTTCTCTGACTGCTTCCATATAAGCCTCAGGCAATTCACTAGACATTCTTGTATGAATCGCACTTTTTATTGTTTTTAACGAATAATGTCCGTCTTCAACAAAAAGATGATCCAGGTTTTGATTGGTTACTTCAGCCTTTGTCAGAACCTTTAGATTATGAAACGTAAATCTGGATGTATAAATTGAAATGATTTCCGGCTCAGGAGCCATTTGATAAAACCATTCAAACAATTTTCCTTGTTCTTTCGAATAGATATACTCAAAATTGTCTTCAAAATCTTCCCTCAAATACTCGCCATATACCGTATTTTTCAGAATATCACGCAGCTCACTGATAGATTCAGCCTGTAGCAGCTGTTCATATTGGGCAGGACTCAAAAGCTCGGTTTCTTTGATTCGAATCAGAGGATTGATCTGGTTATATGCTGTCTCTTTCATTCCACCTGCTCCTATCTGAATAGCATTTCTGCAATTTTAAAGCTTTCTGCCTTTTGGATTTCCTGAACCAATGTTGAAAACAGGAAATTGTACTCGATACCATCTTTTACTACGACAAAGCCGCTTTCCTTTGGAATAACGGTGTCAGATAACTGAACAGTCAGCTTGTCGGTATGGAATTGATTCAACCATTCTTGGCTGAGCTTATCCTGCGAATATTCACCGGCATCCAATTGAACCTCTCCTGTCAATTGCAGGTTAGACAGAACATTGGCAGCAAAATTTTGAAAAGTTGCAGTATCCCATTCGTTCATCTTTTCGACGGTTTCCTTAAACAGCTGAGTCAAAAGCTCTTGCTTTCTGTTCAATGTTTCTTGTCGAACATCCAATTGTTGGCGATTTTGCTTTTGCTTAAACGCCTTTTTTGTTAATTCTGTATTTTTATCTAATTGATTCTTCTCTTGAATTTCTATAGCAGCAACCTGTTCATCAAAATTCTTTTCGATGCGCTCTTTTTCAGCACTTTTATAGGTTGCTATCTCGTCTTTTCCTTTTTCAAGGATCTGTTCAACGATTTTTTCGATTGCATCCATGGTTTTCCTCCTACTCGAAGTAATTTTTTACCTCTTATTTTACGTTCAATACAAGTAAGAATGAAATAACGAAGCCTAGGATTGCATACGTTTCTACCATCGCTGCGTAGATAATCCCTTTAGTTGCATGTTCAGGTTTTTTAGCCAAGATTTGAATACCTGCTGCGGCTACACGTCCCTGTGCAATCCCTGAAAACAGACCAGCGAAAGCGATTGGCAGTGAAGCAACAAAGTAATCCAATCCTTGAACCATTGTCATGCTGTTATCTAAGTTGATAAAGATTAGGAACGCAATAACGAAGCCGTAAAGACCCTGTGTACCTGGTAATAGTTGCAATATTAAAGCCTGACCAAATTTTTCCGGCTGTTCTGTTGTCAACGCAGCAGCGGCCTCACCAGTAAAACCTACACCCTTAGCAGAACCAATACCTGCTAAAATTGTTGCCATTGCCATCCCTAAAACCGCAAAAATAATGCCACCATTTTCATTAATTAAGTAATCAATCATCGTTTATATTCCTCCACTTATTTCTTCATTTTCATCTTTTCAATGTTCAAATATTTCTCTTCTGTCTTTAATGGCTGGAATGCACGTCCGCCACCTGTATAAAACTTTCCGAAAAACTCTACATACTGCAAACGAGCACCATGTACATAAGCACTCAGCAAGCTCAAGAATAAATTCAAGGCATGCAGTGCAATAATCAACAGTATCCCAACAGTAAATCTTGCAACTGGAGGCATGAATTCAACCAGCATATTAAACGCAGCTGCGATACTCCCGCCGGAAATACCCAGTGCCATCAAACGAGTATAACTGACCAAATCGCCAATGTAGCCTGTCAAGTTATATAATTCATAGAGTCCTTTAGCAATACCTTTTGCTTTAGATTTTGATTGAATCACGGGAACCGCTACGATGGATAATGCAGAGATAACCGCAATGACTGCTCCTGTCATCAGGAAACCATTATTTTTCAATACGATTGTTCCCAAGACAGCAACGAGAATCCCAATCAGAAGACCTTGCCAGGCAAAGCTGCTGCCGATACTTTCTAAATACTGTTTACGTTTAGTCAGCTCAATACCATTGACCATCAATCCTGTCATTAACTGAATAAAACCAAACGCTACAGAAAGAAGTAAAATTGTATTTACATCTTCCGTTGTGGAAAGAATTGGGAATGGCAGGTTAATGCCAAACAGACTTTCCGGGAATGTAGCACCGAAAAAGGAACCATAGATGAAGCCCCAGATAATTGTCGGAAATGACAGAATAAAAAAGAAGTCAACAAAGCGTTTCATCCCTCTTGGTAGAATCATCGTCTTTCTTGCAATCAGCGTACCAATGAGCATTAACAGCCCATAACCCAAATCGGCAACCATCATACCGAAAAATACCATATAAAACGGTGTCATAATCGGTGTTGGATCGATTTCCTCATACTGAGGCAGGCTATACATTTCCGTTAGCATTTCGAACGGTGCAACCAGTTTGTTGTTTTTCAGCTTAACGGGAATATCTTTTTGAATTTCCTCTGATGTCGGCTGTTCAAAAACCATATAAAGCTCTGACTTAGGAACCGTATCATATAACGACTCCTGAAAGCTCAGCTTTTCATCTTCCGGAATCCAGCCCTGTATCAACGAGAAGTAATCTGTATTGAGCAAATGATTTTTCGCTTCTTCACGATAAATCAATGCGTAAACCATTTCTTCTGCAAAATACAGCTCTTCCTGATGCTCACGATAAGCAGCCAGTGCTTTCTTAATCTGCTTCTCCTCTTCTACTAAAGAAGCTAATTCTTTCTTGGTTTGCTCGTAAGCTTCAGTAGGAAGAACATCATATGGGTAGTTCATCTTATCAAAGCTGAACTTACTCAACAGTACGTTGATCATTTCTTCGTTTTTCTTTAGAAAAATAAGACTATAGTAAACATGATTTGTGCTTTGGTAAATTTCCTCTGCGTATACAAACGGCAGCTGTGCCAGCTCATTTAGAAATTCCTGATTGTTGGCAACATTTAAGGAACCTGATACAAGAGAAGCATCATTCAATGTCACCTCTTGAGGAACAACATCTAAAGACTGCCATCTTGCCAGCCAATCTTCATCTGCAAGAAGCTTTTTCCGTTGATTCTCTACATCATTCAATCGCTTTTTCAGACTTTCGATTTCATTGAGGTAGGTAACGATTTGCTCTCGATTAAAAGAGTTTTCTAAGAAATCAAGCGTTTGAACTTGCCGTTTAATGCCAATCTTCTTTCCCTCTTTACTGGCAAAGTGGGCCATAAACAATAGCGCATCCTGAATCCTTAGAAGCAGTTCTTCGTAATATTTTTTGTCAAATGCCTTTCCAGACACCTGACTAACAGCAAAGTAGCTGTCGAGATATGCTTGATCCACACTTGAGTGATAGAAGTCTTTGATTTCAACGGTCTGCAAACCTTGGATTGATTGCAGAATCGCCTCTTCCTTTTCAGCAGCCGCTATTAATGTTACTTTTTCCATCTTATTGACTGCCATAAAGTTCATTCACCCTTTCTACAATATACTCAATCATTTGATTCTTGTTCCCATCATATTTTGATTGGAAGGATTTTTTCTGTTCTTCCGCATCTTTTAATAAGATATCTTTTTCTGTTTTTAGCTGTTCTTGTTGGAAATGTTCTGTTTCTTGAAGCAGTTTTTTAACCTTTTCCTGACTGCTTTTTTGCAATTGTAAAATTTCTTGATTTTTCTTCATTTCAAAATCAGTCATTTCCTGCTGTACATCTTTTTTCATTTGCTGTACTTGTTCTTCAGCCTGACGAATTTGCTCTAAAGCATCTAAAACCATTCTTTCACCTCCAACAAAGCATTGTCTTATTTGTTTTAGAAATAATCATAAGCAAGAAAATGCGTACAAAAACGACATTTTTCTTTTCTATGAAATAAGAAAAAAAGACCGAACTCAAAAAGCAGTTCTTCTCACCCCTTGAAGAACATGATCCTTGAAGCTTCCGCCCAACCATTAATTTCTTAAATTCACATAACGTTATTTTAGCAAAAAGCCCGTAGGAATTCAAATATATCAATATATATTTGAATTCCTGCAGGTTCTTTTCCTATATTATAATCGGATATTTTTGTACGCCTCAGCATTTCCATCCGTTGTTATGTCCATTATATTTTCAACAACTAGCCAATCATCCATGTTTTTTTGCCTGTCTAAGTACATAGGAGCAATCATTTCAGGCTGTTCAATCTCAATCAGGCACAATACCTTCTTTCCATACCAGCGTTTTTTCTGTGCAGCAGACAGTTGCAGCTGCTCTTGCTTTGCTTCCAAAATTTCAGTTGATTCTTCAGCAGTCATCTTCTCAGAATTGAACACACTTTTGACAAAAGCTGTCCCCTTTATCTCACCAGAACCATTGTTCTCGATAAAATAAAGCTTTTCTCCCGCAAATACTCGGCTATGGGGCAGCTTTCTTCCAGCAGCGCCCCGAACAATTACCGTCTTTTCCCCTGCCATAATTTTGTCAAACACCTTTGATTTTGCATCTGTGTACACGAGATGTTCCATTTCTTCCACCAGCTTCCTTTTTCTTTTAGTATAAACAATATCTTAGCTGTAGTCTTTACATTTTACGGCTAAAAATGTAATGTCTGGAAAAAGCTAATTTAGAAACGTCTATATTTGTTTCATAAAAATGAAAAAGAATCTGGAACATAAATAGTTTCCCAGACTCATCGTGTACCCATATCCGAATAAACGGTGGGACAGAAGCAACTTCTTCGACAATAAGCTGAAATTTAGCAAAAATTTGTAATACAATTTTTGTAAATTCCGTCTTATTGCTTGAAGCTAACCGCTTCTGCCCCAACCTCTCCTATATTCACTTTTTACTTTGCTTCATCCTTCGTTGTTGTCACAACCAGTACATCACAAGACGCGTGATTGACCACATAAGAGGTTGTTGAGCCAACTAAGATTCTTTCCAAGCCATTCAACCCAGTTTTTCCAATAATCACTAAGTCAATGGTTTCTTCAGCCTCAGAAAAGTTTGCCAGCAATGTTTTAGGATATCCATATACAACATAGGTTGCTACATTATCTAGGCCACCTGCATGAGCAAAGTCAACTCTTTGCTGCATCTTTTCCTCTTCTTTTTTTCTTAAATCTTCCATAGCATTGGTAACGGATATGGTCAACTCTCCAAAATAGTTGCCGATTTCTTCAATCACATAGACCACATGAAGCTTTGCCTGATTTCGTTTAGCGATTTCAATCGCTTTTTCAAATGCCTGGTCCGCCTGTGGAGAACCGTCAACTGCCACTAGAATATTTTGATAATTGTTTTCCATAGTAAATCCCTCCCTTTACTCTTTCATTTTACTATGAAACGACTGAAACACAAAGGATTCTCTGTTTTTTTCTGAAAAAGTCCACATCGAACCGCATCCTTTGCACAAAGAATGGATAGTAGCTTCAAATTGCGCATCACTACGCTGTGGTTTCTTCTATTTTATACACCCTCAGGCAAAATATTGCCAAAATCTTTCAACTGTGGTATTATTACTTCAGGATTTCGTTATTATATTCGTTGCCTTTCACTGAAACTTTGATGGAAGGAGATGATAGTATGACATTCAAAACAAACAATGTTAGTTATCGTGTAGCATTTGATACAAAGAACAATATTTTTATGGTTTATGATGCTAATGACCATAACAAAGTAGCTTACGGTATCACAATTAAACAAGCTGTACGTCAACTAAAAGAAACTGCTTAAGGAGCTAAACAGTTAAAATGGATGATTTGAGTAGTACTACAGATTAAAAGGGTATCAGTCTAAGGAATAGAACTGATACCCTTTTTTGTTTGTCTTTTTTTATTTTTTGAAAAAACCTTTTACTTGGTCGGCGATGTCGTCCATCTTAAAATCAGGAAGGGATTTTTTCAGCTTGTCATACTGCTCACCAATCTCATCCTTGTGCTCCTCCAAAAAGCTTTTTGCCTTCTCGATATTTCCTTTACTGATTAGTTCTTTTGCTTGTTTGATTAATTCATCTTTGTTCATTTCTTTCTCTCCTTTATTCCATTCATCAAACTATCATTTTAACCCATAACAACTACTAATAAAACATTTTTTTAGAAAAGCTGACCGAACTCGTGAAGCTAGATAGAAAAGCGGAACAAGTTGCTTCGCTCATGTGCGATATAGGACCCTGACTCCTAATTGGTTAGCTCCTTTTAAACAGAATGACTGCTTCCACCCTCGCTAACCCTTGATATCTCTGAAATTATAGCAAAAAAAATAAGCTATAATGCCTCCCCAGACGTCATAGCTTATCCTGCACTTTCTAGCTTTGTTTCATTTATTTGTAGCTTAAATTTCTTGTTACCAGAAATATAATATTATCGTTTTGATCTAGCGGAATCAATCCGATAATCACCTGTAAATCCTGGCCCCCTTGCTCAAATATTTAAGAAAGGAATGTGTTTTTATCTATCCAATTCTTAAGTAAAGAATAACAAACAAATATGAAGAAATAAAGAGCAACGCTCAATATTTGTTAAATTTGCAAAAATAACTTCAATTATGAGCAAAAAAAAGAAAAAGTGTCAAAAACATGCAGTTTTTTATGCTATAAAAACAAATTAACAAACAAAACCCTTTATACGAAAGGTTTTTACATGTTTTTTCTACAAAACGATATCATTTCGCTTTTTTACATAAAGATTGCGAAAATTTCAAAAAGAATAGCAGTCTCATCTTTTTGAGTCAACTATTCTTTTGAAATATTTCTTTTTTTCAAAAAAACTAGTACTTGATCTGTTCGAACAGAAATTACTTGCACTTTTACCAAATGAGTAAGGAAATGCATTCAATTCCCCACACGTTTATTCAAGTTTTTTTCTCAAAGTTTAAGCTCTTCCTCTGAGTCTGCTTACAAATTCCCTTGCATGCTTCAACATCATGTATAGCTTATATTTACCCGGATTAAGAATTACTCTAAACGTTCCTACCTTCTCTTCCGCATAACCATTAAAAGATTCTTTGAATTTTAGGATGCCATCAGAACCATCAAATACCCCTTCAATTCCATAAAAATTATATAATGGAATTTCTTTATCTACAGAATATCGCAGCATTTTATCTTGAATTAGAAATGGTGCATATAGTTTTTTATACTTCTCTTCTGTTCCTGAAAATAGATAAACAGTTTCATGTGGACAGGTTAGGAATAACGCACAGGCTAAAGATACAGCCTCCCCATTTTCCTGCAGCATCTGTTTCCCTTCGGCGATTCTCTTTTCATAGGTTGAAAGCTCATCCGTAAATTCCCGTTTTTGGTTGTTCTTTTTCCGACTGTTCGGATTAACCACTAAGAAGGTTTCTACATCCGCAAGCTTCTGCTCCAATTGTAATTTTTGCTTCTCCAAACTGTCCAAATAGTTTTGAAAATTGATTTCAGCTACTACAAACTTCGCCCGTTCGCCATAGGCCTGATAGACCGCTTGATAATAATCCAAGGTTTTATCTGTAAAGTTTCTCCGGACACTAGTCCTTTCCGTAATCTCTTTGAACAGTGACAGCTCTTCGTAGGACAGCTCTCTTGTCGTAATACCAAAGCTTTTAGCTTTATTAAGACTGTATTTTGCATCTTTATTATAAGATTTTATTAATGTTGCCTCTGTCAGACCCGTCAAATCCTTTTTATAAATCCATTGAGGATTACCATCCGAGGAGTAGCCTTGCGAAAAGCCCTCATGAACAAACTGCTGTGTCTTAAAGAAAGAGATGAGCTCCTCATTCTTCTCTGTCAGCAGATTTCCTCGATAATCATACGTACCGTATGGACGATTTGGTGTCACTGTTAAATAAAGCCCGTCGTTCGCCTTTACGTAGGCTTTAAGCTGAGTTAGAAATTCAGCTGTCATTGCGTCATTATCTGCCAACTCCAAGCCATCAATATCAAAAACAAAACCAACACCCAACTTTGCTTTTGTCATAATTGCAGCTAGTGCAACTGTTCCGTTCTCATCCTTCAATGCAGGGTAAAACACCTCTGCACCTCTCAGACTTTTTAAAGCACCCATTTCTTGCGTTTGCAAATAGTTTCCTGAATCCGACTGATTGGTATATGCTCCAAATTCATTTTCATTCAGTAAACAAAATTTATACATTCAAACTGCTCCAATCTCTTTTATAATCATATTGCTTCGATTTCGATTATGTATATAACATTCATATAGTTTTAAGCTTAACGTTCTCTATTATAACTAGTTCTCTCCCCTTTACGCAATTGATTCCACTAAAAAAGATGATTTCTTCTTATATTTTTGAAAAAATATGGAAATCAATCAATGGCGTACGTTCTTTTTCAGCTTTTTATATGACACTCTATTTTTCAAGTTATCACTTCCAACCCCTTTTCTACAGATACAAGCAAGGGCTGGTACTGTATGTTTTCTCTATTCTTCGCTATAATAAAACTAGGAGGTGGATTAAGATGACTATATTAATTATTGCGTTAATTCTTTTGTTCACAGGTATTGCCTTACTTGCTGCCGGCAGCATTAACTACCAGATACGGGCCTTTTACAACAAGAAAGCCTGGAATGGATTAACAAAGCCGTACCTTTGGGTTGGAGCTCCTGCCTCACTTCTTGGATTGTTGCTTATTTTTATCAATTTTTAACAGAAATTGTTTTAACTAAAATTATAAAAAGGAATCATGCGCGTGTTACTGAGTAATCGCATGATTCCTTTTTATTTTTTATGCTTCTTCGTTTTCTTCTTTTACAGAATCCGATTGCTCATATCTGTATATCACATGACCGCCAAGGGACGCTTCACCTACAAACAGGATGCGATCCGCTCTTTTTAGCCAAGCGTCACGAAAAACGAAAAATTCATCATTTGGAACTCGAATCTCTTCAATCTCGCCAGCAGCTAGCTGTTCTAACAGTTCCTCATACTTATTTACCAACTCTATCACTCTCTTTCTCCCAGATTCTATCACATTCAATAAAACAAAAGTAGAACGAAAAAGTTTGTATAAAGCGGGATTTAAATGACCTTGCTTTAAAGGACATTTTTACTGACTAGGCTCATTCATCAAAGAATGATACCACTTTCGAGAACGTATCCACATGTACCACTTGCCCAATTGGAAACGTCATAATAGGTTGTGTATGACCGAAATCCATGTCATAAATGACAGGAATCGATTTTAGCTCAGGGTATTTTCCTAAAACCAACCGCAGCCGTTCTTCACTCATTTCCGTTTCTTGCGGAAACCGGCCAATCAGCAAAGCTTTTGGTGTGTAAGCCTGTAAAAAAGAGGCGATAGCTCTAGTAAAGTCACGAAAATCACCCTCCTCCTCCAATTCCAGAAAGCCAACAACCGCTTCGTCAGCCGGCTGATATCTCGTTCCCTGCAGCAGATTGAATGTTCCTATATTTCCTCCTACACTAGTTCCGGAGGCTTTGCCTTCTGAGTAAATTTTCCACTCCCCTTGTTGAATATGAGGTGTATAGTTCGGCATATACCAAGGATCGTTACTCCACGTATCAGAAGCTGACAATTGATGCTTGCCTTCAGACATCAAAACATTTCTAAAACATTCCGTTTGATACTTCTGATGGACACGCATTTTGAAGCTCGTATAATGAGGTCCGCTATAGGTTACCAGACCTGTTTGGGCGTAGATTGCATTGCTTAATGCCGTAATGTCACTATACCCGCAAAAAACTTTAGGGTGGTTCTTAATCAGCTCATAATCCAGATATGGCAGTAGCTCATTACAATTGAAACCACCAATCGATGTCAGTATACCTTTCACATGCTCATCAAGAAAAGCTTGATGAATATCTTCCACTCGACTTTCAATCGATGCTGATCCCAGCACATCATTTTCCAGTATATGCTTACCAAAGGTTACCTTGAAACCGAGTTTTCGCAATGTTTCCTCAGCAGCTTGATTTGCTTCCAGCCCGCCTGTCCGTTCAATACTACTTGAAGGAGAAAGAACTCTAATTTCATCACCAATCCTCAGTTTTTTTGGAATAATCATATGATTCCCTCCTTCTTTATTATTCCTAAATTGTAGCATAGAAAGAAACTCTTAGCGTCATAAAATCGATAGGAATAGACTATACAAATAAAAAACCAAAGACAGAGAAATCTGAAATCCCTCTTAATCTTTGGTTCTATTTTTTAAATATCAGCAGCATTGCTGCTTTCTGTTCCGGAATCCTGATTCATTCCGGGAGGTCCTCCCTGAGGACGTTCCCCACTCGGCATTTCTCCGTCCGGCATCTCGCCATCCATCATTTGTCCATTTTCTGGCATCTCCATAGTCGGCTGTGTCATCAGCTTATAACTAAGGAAAGAAATAATTCCAACTGACAGCACACTGACAACGATTGTACTAACCATCCATTTATTTATCTTTTTTTTCATAAGCAGCTGCTCCTCTCTTAACAAGAACAAAGGATACACTCACATGCTTAAAATTAGCTTAAAGCTTTTCTACACATCTGATAAAACAAAAGAGAACAGAAGCCCCTACGCTCCGTTCTCCTTCTTCAGCAATTGCACGCTTTTATTGTCGGATTTTATGGTGTGACAATAACAACAAGTGGAATGATAATTAGTCCTAAAGCAAGCATTTGAACACCCCCGTGTTTTGATTAACTACACTATTATACTATCAAAAATCACGATGTTTTTAAATCAAATTTGGTCGTTATCTTCGCAAATTAATTCAAATGTGATATAATTTAGCAAAAAATAACGAGGATTTAATTTATGAATATCAGTGAGACTCTACTCTTTTTTAGACGAAAATTAAAGCTGACTCAAAAAGAGATGTGGCCTGGCCACGATACCTCTGCTTATTCGAGAATTGAAAATGGAAAACAGGATATTAAGATATCTGATTTAACTTCGATTCTTGACCAGCTTTCAATTTCTCCTGAAGAATTTTTTCTTTACTCTTCAATTGATGAAGAACAACAACGATTCAGAGGCTTGTTTCAATATTGCGCTAATCATCTTAATAATCAAACAAAGAAAAACGAATTATTTCGTTATTACAAAAAAATGGAAATGAATTCAAAAATGAAACTAAAGGATTTATCAAATTATATTGCTATCAAAGTCTTCTTTTCTCAATATTGGAAAGAAATCCCATCAATTACTTCTCACGAGTTAAATGATGTTTTCAATTATTTAAATAACAGGTCCTACTATGTTCAATACGATTACACACTAATGTCCAATACAATTTTCTTGATGAGTGACACCCAAGCTGAAAAGTTAGTTAATAAAGCAATACCTATCAAAGATGAAGAAAATAGAACTGCCACAACAAAACAATTCGCTTATAATTTGATTATAAATTTGATAACTACAGAGCTATATAAATTAAACTATGAAAAAGCAAATAAATACTTAACATTGGCAAAAAAGCAAAATGAAGGTAATCAGGATTATAAATACAGGATGAATATTGAATATTTAAGTAACCTCTACCTTTACCTAACTAAAGGCAATTATCAATATATTCGAAAAGTCTATGATTATATTCATTTTCTGAACGATCTTGGAGAAACAAAACTCTCAAAAATGACAGAAAAAGAAGTAGAACGCCTGACATTAACGAGTAGAGAAAAAGATGATTCACCAATTAATACTCTAAGCTTAGACTAAAACCAATTTTGTATTTAACTATACTCCCAAAACACAAATTATTGACACAATGTAACATTAAAGTTAATATAATAATATAAAAATCTGGGTGCCTTGCACCTCTATCTCACTATTTCTAGTGAGATTTTTTCATGTAAAGGGGTTACTAATGGAAGATAAAACATTTAAAACACTGGATGAACAGGTGGAAATACTCAAATCAAGAAATATGCGCTTCAAGGACGAAGAGTCTGCAAAATATGTCCTGATAAATAATTCCTACTATGGCATCATTAATAGCTATAAAGAGCTGTTTCAACAAAACAAGTCAGAGGAAAGTGTCGATTACGGAAATCAGCTGTTTGAAGAAGTACTTGAAGACACACTGTTGGTTGGCGACTTTGATAAGAGTCTGGCTTCCATTCTCTATAAGTACATCATGATGATTGAGACCACCTTTAAATCCTCCTTAAGCTACTATATTTCTCTTGAGCTAGGATCTGACCAGCAACGCTATTTGGATAAAAATAATTACTCTAACGGCTATGTGATTCAAACCGGCGCTTTTAAAGGTTCCTACTCCATAGAAAAAACATTCGACAAAATAGCTACTCGGATTGACGATAGTCGAGTAGCTCCTATCAGGCATTTCCGGGAGAACTATGGCAATGTCCCTCCCTGGATTGTTATTCCAACACTTAGTTTAGGCGTTGTCTACGAATGGTATAAATTGTGCCGGCCATCAATAAAGCGCAGTGTAGCTAATATATTCTTATATCCGCAAAAGCCGGATGAACTCAAGAAGGAACTTTTCTTGCAGGCAATGAAGACTGTTCATTTGTATAGAAACATTGTTGCTCATGGCTCTCGACTAATGATCCATGAGACTCCTTTAAAAACCAGATTAAAGGAACGACTTCTAAAAGAATATCTTCAGGATGCCGCATTTTCTTCTGCCTATATTTATGAACGCTCCTACCGCGTTTTTGCACTGTTTGTGTCAATTTGCCTCCTTTTCTCCAACCGCAATCAGATTAAGAGTGACTTTATTAATGATCTTGAGAAGCTGTTTGAAGAGCTGGAAAGAAAGAACAAGCGCATTTATGACCTGCTGCTTTATCGTGTTTATTTACCTCGTAATTTCATTGAGCTATTGCGAGAAATCTAGCAAACAACTACTGTACCTCCCATAGAAAAAAGAGCACCGGCCTTCATTCTCCGGTGCTCCTTTTTCATGTCTTCTAAACAGCTGTTGATGAGATTTCCGTGCCGATTTTTCCTGATTTGTTAAATGCCTCATAGGCTTCAATCACTTGGTTGCGCTTTTTAACATTCAGCTTAATAAAAATATTATGGATATGTGTCTTCACCGTCCCCAACGAAAGAAATATCTCATCGGCGATTTGCTGATTGGATTTGTGCTCCAACAACAAAATACAGATTTCCTGCTCACGCTGAGTAAACCCGTAGTGACGGCAAAATTGTTGGAATTGCACATCCTCCTTTTCCTCTACGACCTCTTCTATGACTTGCTCTTCCGTTTTAAAGAAATAGTGCAGCAACAAGAAACAAACAAGCATAGAGAAAATGTCCTCACAAATATTTCGATTATTGATTTTTACATTCAAAAATGTATATTGATCGACACGGTAAATAACATAGGAATCTTCCAAAAGAATCAATAGACCAAAAAGCATAGAGGATAAACTTATCCATTTCGTATAGAAGTATCTTGCAGGAGAGAAATCGGTTGTCTTTTTCAAATGATGCCAGCCATATAAACCAAGATACATCAAAAATAGTTGATTTGGTAAATAATAGAGCCAGACCTTTGTGGCTGAGTTTGCCATTAATGGAACCAACGACATCCAAATCGTCAGGAGTACCACGAAACTGTATTGAAGAAAGGAAGTTTTTCTTTTGAGGAGGTTATTAATAATCAGTAAAGAGCAATAAGCATTTACAACATAGATAATTGTTTTGGCGACAGGAATGCTCATAAATGTCTCGTTATAGCTAGAAGCAAAGCTATTGATGAATTCGGTCATATAAATAATAGCATTATCAAAAATGAAAAAGAGCAGATAAATTGTTACCAGTAAAAAAAGTGTTTGTTTCCGTCGAAGAAAAAAATTGATGGATAATGCCATCGCCAACGCATATAAAACGATCAACAGAATATTATATAGGAAGACTGCAATCATAAAAAGAAACCCCTTTCATTTAAATGAACTAGTTTAAGCGATAAACTTTCTTCAGTACCTTTCATCTACTCAAATTATAACATCAACCTTTTCACTTGGCGAAAAAAATTTCTAAACTTTTTAGCTAAACTTTTCTAAACCCTTGATATATCAGTCTTTTTAAAACCTTAAAAATCAAAGCTTTTTTCCTCTTCTTTTTGTATACGCTTTCTTTTTCCGTTTAGGTCATTCAGTTTATCGTAAACTGAGGTAAAAATTCATAGAATGAAACTGTAAAAAATATTTCCCTAGGAGGAACAAACATGAATAAACGCGATTTAATTACAACAGAAAATTATACGAAGGAGGAAATTTTAGAAATTGTCGATCTTTCATTAAAGATTAAAGCGTGTATCAAAAACAACTATTATCCACCATTATTAAAAAATAAAACACTGGGTATGATTTTCCAACAATCTTCTACTAGAACAAGAGTTTCATTTGAAACAGCGATGACACAATTAGGTGGTCATGCACAATATTTGGCACCTGGCCAAATTCAGTTAGGTGGTCATGAAACGATTGAAGATACAAGTCGTGTCCTATCACGCTTAGTAGATATCCTGATGGCTCGTGTGGAACGCCACCATAGTGTAAACGACTTGGCAACACATGCCACAATCCCTGTAATCAACGGAATGTCAGATTACAATCATCCAACACAAGAGCTGGGTGACCTTTGTACAATGATCGAGCATTTGCCTGAAGGTAAAAAATTGGAAGACTGCAAAGTATCATTTATTGGTGATGCGACACAGGTTTGCTTCTCTTATGCATTAGTGACAACAAAAATGGGGATGGACTTTGTTCACTTCGGTCCAAAAGGATTCCAGCTAAACGATGACCATAAAGCAAAACTGGATGCGATTTGTAAAGTTTCAGGCGGCAGCTACACTGTTACAGATGATGAGGATGCAATCATTGGATCTGATTTTGTCTACACAGATGTTTGGTATGGTTTATATGAAGCTGAGCTTTCAGAAGAAGAACGTATGCGTACCTTCTATCCTAAATACCAAGTAGATACAGAAATGATGAATAAAGCCGGAAAAAATGCGAAATTCATGCATTGTCTTCCTGCAAGTCGTGGAGAAGAAGTAACCGATGAAGTGATTGATGGACCAAATTCTATCTGCTTCGATGAAGCCGAAAATCGCCTGACATCTATTCGCGGACTGCTTGTCTATTTGATGAATGACTTTGCAGAGAAAAATCCTGTCGATAAAGCGGCTCAGGCGAAAGCAAAAGCTGAGTTAGAGGTTCTTCTGAACACCGTATTATAAACAGCGTTGTGGTAAGAACAGCAGAGAACTATAATCATCATCCCCTCTCTGCTGTTTTTGCTTCCATGTGACAGAAAAGAAAGGATGTCCAAAATGGAAGGAAAACGGAAAAAGTTCAGTTTATTTAGTGCTATTTTATCAGTTATATGTGTTGTGTTTGTTGCTGAGGCAGCTGCACCGGTTGCAGCAATCGGAAACTCTCAGTTCTTTTGGTGGATTTTCCTATTAATCGCTTTCTTGCTCCCATACGGATTGATTTCCTCCGAGTTGGGAACGACGTATATTGGCGATGGCGGAATTTACGACTGGGTAACCAAAGCCTTTGGTCACCGTTGGGGCTCTCGTGTCTCTTGGTTCTACTGGATTAACTATCCCCTATGGCTTGCTTCTCTGGCTGTTATGTGTCCGGAACTAATTACCACCATCACCGGCATTGAAGTATCTACATTTGGCGCGGTGATTATTGAGCTGGTGTTCATCTGGATTATTGTCTGGATCAGCTTCTATCCTGTCAGCGACAGTATCTGGATTTTAAACGGTGCCGCAATCATTAAAATGCTGTTGGCTTTATTAATTGGCGGTCTTGGTATCTACGGTGCTGTAACCAAAGGTGTTGCTAACGAGTACACTGTCAGCTCGCTATTACCAAGCTTCGATTTACACAGCTTATCCTTTATTTCAGTTATCATCTTCAATTTACTGGGGTTTGAAGTTATCTGTACCTTTGCAGATGACATGGAAAATCCAAAGAAACAAATCCCTCAGTCAATCATTGCTGCCGGCATCGTCATTGCTGCTATCTACATCTTCTCGGCATTCGGGATTAGTGCAGCGATTCCTACAAGTGAAATCAGTACAAGTAGTGGTTTAATGGATAGCTTCAAGCTGTTGACTAATTCTACTTCCGGATTCTTTATCGGCGCAATGGCATTCTTATTCTTGCTGACACTTTTCGGAAACATGATTTCATGGTCTTTAGGCGTAAACAATACTGCTTGTTATGCTGCAGAAAATGGCGATATGCCAAAATTTTTCGCACTGCGTAGCAAAAAGAATGGCATGCCTATCGGTTCAGCATTGATGAACGGAATTGTGGCTTCAATTGTTGTCGTTATTGCACCAATTTTACCAAACCAGGATTTATTCTGGGCATTCTTCTCCTTGAATCTGGTGATGTTCTTGTTATCCTATGTACCGGTCTTTCCTGCATTTTACAAATTACGGAAAATTGATCCCGACACACCTCGTCCGTTCAAGGTAGGCGGCAGTGATACATTCTTAAAAGTATTAGTTGTTGTTCCAATGGTTATGATTATTATTTCCCTAATCTTTACGGCAGTTCCATTGCAATTTGATGCAGAATCATTGAATGAACAGCTGCCTATTACAATTGGAACCATTGTTTTTATTATCATCGGAGAAGCAATTATCATTATAAAGAAAATCAAAAAATAGAAACGGAGTGTTAAGACATGGCAAAACGAGTAATGAATACAACACCAAAAGCAGACGGCTTCCGTATGCCGGCAGAATATGAGCCGCAGGAAAAGGTATGGATGATTTGGCCGGAACGTCCGGACAATTGGCGTGATGGAGGAAAACCGGCACAAGAGGCGTTTACGAACGTTGCTAAGGCGATTAGCCGTTTTACCCCAATGAATGTCGTTGTTTCCCGCGAACAGTTCGCTAACTGCCGTCAACAGCTACCTGAGGATATTACTGTCTATGAAATGTCTAACAACGATGCTTGGGTTCGTGACTGCGGTCCTTCTTTCCTGATAAACGATCAAGGCGAGCTTCGTGGCGCGGATTGGGCATTCAATGCTTGGGGTGGCTTGGTAGATGGATTATACTTCCCATGGGATCAGGATGATCTCGTTGCCCGCAAGATTTGTGAAATTGAGCATGTGGCTTCTTATCGTACCGATGACTTTGTTTTAGAGGGCGGCTCCTTCCATGTCGATGGTGAAGGAACTGTATTGACGACTGAAATGTGTCTGTTGAGTGAAGGACGAAATCCTCATATGACCAAAGAAGAAATCGAGCAAAAATTATGTGATTACCTCAACTGTGAAAAAGTACTTTGGCTGAAGGACGGTATCGATCCTGAAGAAACCAATGGCCACATTGATGACGTTGCTTGCTTTGTTGCACCGGGAGAAGTTGCTTGTATCTATACGGATGATGAAAGCAGTCCTTTTTATGAAGCAGCACAAGACGGATATAAACGACTAAGTGAAATGACAGATGCAAAAGGTCGCAAATTACGTGTGCATAAAATCTGCTGCCCTATCAATAACGTAACAATTAAAGGCAGCTTCAAGATTGATTATGTTGAAGGAACACTTCCACGTGAAGATGGCGATATCTGTATTGCCTCTTATATGAATTTCTTAATTACAAATAACGGTGTTATTGTTCCCCAATACGGAGATGAAAATGATGCGTTGGCAATCAAACAGATTCAGGAAATTTTCCCTGATAAAGAAGTGGTTGGCGTAAACACTGTAGAAGTTGTCTATGGTGGCGGAAACATTCACTGTATTACTCAACAACAGCCTAAACGTTAAAACAATTGGTAAAAATATAAACAAAAACAGCAGCTTCACGGGATGCTTTTCTACTTCATCCCGTGAAGAAAATTGGTACTCTCAAAATTACTAAAGTACCAACGCTAAAAGGAGGCTTCTATGTCAAGAATTGTTATTGCCCTAGGCGGAAACGCATTAGGAAATACACCCCAGGAACAATTGGAACAAATCAACAACTCTGCACCGGCCTTAGTTAACTTAATTAAATTGGGACATGAAATCATTATCAGCCACGGAAATGGTCCACAGGTGGGAATGATTGAAAAAGCGTTAAACAAAGCTGCGGATATCGATGACAGTATTGCTCATTTTGAATTACCGGAATGTACAGCAATGAGCCAAGGCTACATTGGGTACCACTTGCAAAACTGCATTCTTCGTCAGCTTAGAAAAGAAAATATGCCATGGAATGTTGCAACCATTGTTACACAGGTTGAAGTTGATCCTAACGATCCGGCATTTAAAAATCCAACAAAACCCATTGGCAGCTTCTACTCAAAAGAACAAGCAGACCAGCTGCAAGCTGAAAATCCTTCAATGGTCTTTAAAGAGGACTCCGGCAGAGGCTATCGCCAAATGGTGGCCTCTCCTATTCCAATCAATATCGTTGAAGGCAAATCGATTCTCAATCTATTGAACAATGAGTTTATCGTGATTGCTTGTGGCGGTGGCGGTGTCCCAGTAATCAAAAAAGCAGATGGGGATTACGACGGAACACCAGCTGTTATCGATAAGGACATTGCGTCTGCTAAACTGGCTGACCTTGTGGATGCGGACTACTTCTTCATTTTGACAGCAGTTGACCATGTAGCAATCCGTTACGGTACACCTGAGCAGGAGAACTTAACAGAAATCAGCGTAGAGCAAGCTCAAAAATATGCGGATGACGGTGAATTTGCTCCTGGAAGTATGCTGCCTAAGGTTCAGGCAGCAATGGAATTTGCCTCTTCCAAGTCAGGAAGAAGAGCCATTATCGCCTCACTGGAAAAAGCAGCTGATGCCCTAAACGGTTCAAGCGGTACTGTTATTCGGTCTTAGCAAGTAAGTATCATTAAACATCTACTCCTTATGAAATGATTCAAGTGACAGGCGGTTGCTTCCACCATTCATTTTAATGAATGACTACCAAAAAACTAACTACTGTTGCTCTTTCACTTGAATAAAAAGAAAAGCTGATAGTAAAAAAGAGTCAGAGACGTTAATCCGCCTCTGACTCTTTATTTTTAAAACTTACGTCTTCTGCTAGCATTGCTGCGATCTGAAATCCACTGAACGATTCCGTAAATGATTGCACACGGGATAAGTAAGCGAACAGCCAACCATAACAGATTTCCGACAATTCCTAAAGCCCAGCCGCCAACGATTAGTACCAACACGATAATTAAGATATTTTTGATTAAACTATTATTTGCAAACATATTCTTTTCCTCCACTTGTTTTCTTGATAAATTAATCTTAACAGTTCCCAAACAGAATTTCTTCCGCCTCAAGACTGATTATTTCTGTACCTTACGGCTGAGGTTTGATTCGTCAACCAAAAAATCCGAATCCTTGAAAAAACAAAGGCTCAGATTCCACCATTCTATCAACAGCAAACCGCTCCCTCACGCAATTATTCACGAGGCTTCGTTAAAGTAATCGTTATGCGCTTATCCGTTACAGCATCTTGCAGCACCTGCTCTAGCTCCTTCTAAAAGACACCCTCTCCCTCATCGGCTGTGTAGTAATTCCCAATTAGAGGAAAATGATAAAACAAAAGAACTAAGACCTTAACCATCAAGGCTTTAGCTCTTAGTTCTCTTTTTCGACCATTTCAGTTATCGTTTTATGACCTTCACTCAATTTTTGTTCGTCGCTTCAGGCTTATAAAGTTTTCCACTATTCAGATAGATAAGTCCACCCAACAGTGAAGGAGCAAGCAAATAGCCAAATTGAGGTTTTAACAGCATACAGATAAGAATAAGCACTAGCAGTAAGCCATTGAGCCCTGTTGTATACCATTTTTTAAGGGTGTAATAAAGGCTTATTTTATAAATATCTTTGCTGTCAACCAACGGATTTTTGATTTGAAAGTATATGCTATTCAGAAAAATCCCCAGGCCAATTACACCCACAACAAACAGCAAAGGACTAATCCACTGAAACCATGGTGTCGCTGCAAAAAATAATAAATCAGTAGCAACAACTACTAAGCAAGCAAGTGCTGTGAGCCAGTAGACTGTTCCTTTCAACCAAAAGGTATAAATTTGGCTGAAAAAAACTTTAGCCGGTTCACATTCCTTGTTCATAGCAAACTGCTCCAGAGAACCTATCAAGGCTGCGAAGGCCCCACCAAAGGGCAACGCAGCTAACAGAAAGAACCATACATTACGATAATCTACAGCTAATAAATTGAAGGCTAAGAATAGCGGTAAATTCAGCAATGTAAACAATAAATTAAATACGAGCAAATTATACACCCGACGGAATGCTTTCATATAGAGATTATTTTCAAAGGTACGCATTGATTTCATCATTTTTTCCTACCCCTTCATGCCAGATGTCGCAATACCTTCCACGAAGTATTTCTGCATTGCAAGAAAGACAATCGCTACCGGTAAAATAGACAGAACCGAAGCAGCCATAATCAAGGCGTACTCAGCATCGTACAGACCGACAAACATTTTCAATCCCAGCTGAATCGTCTTATTTTCAGTAGAAGTCAGATAAATGAAGGGACCCATGTAATCATTCCAAGTATTCACAAAGGTAATGATTGTTAAACTGGCAATCGCCGGCTTTGTTAACGGCAAGATAATTCTCCGATAAATGCCCCATTCCGACAATCCATCAATTCGAGCACTTTCACATAACTCATCTGGAATACTGCTGTAATACTGTTTGAGTAAAAAGACACCAAAAGCGCTAAAGGCCTGTAACAGAACCAATGACCAGATTGTATCAGTTAAGCCCAGCTTGCGCATCATGATAAATTGAGGAATCATATAGGATTGCCAAGGAACAGCAATCGTTGCAATGTAGGCCAGAAATAGAACATCTCTACCTTTGAAGTACATTTTAGAAAAACCATAGGCGGCAAAGCTGCTGGTAAACAGCTGAATCAAGGTAATCAGCACACTTAGAATACCAGTATTCTTAAAGAAGGTCAGCAATGGTACCCGTTCCCAAATCTTCACATAGTTTTCCGGATGCCACTCTTTTGGAATCCATTGGATTGGAACGGTATAGACATCATTGTTAGCCTTAAAGGATGCTGACACCATCCAAATAAACGGCACTAATGTTATTAAACCCAAGATTGTCAAGCTCACGAACAAAAGTCCTCTTCTAACAATTCCACTCTTCTTTTTTCGTTGTTTTTCCTGCGTGGTCATCGCTTTTGGTTCTGCAGTCATTTGCATCTCGCTCCTCTCCTTCCACTACGCTCTCTCCTGAATTTGATTCCATTTAAACTGAACAACTGTAATTGTCAAAACAATAATGAATAACACTAGTGCTATCGCTGAAGCATAGCCAAAATTGAATTTTACAAAGGCTTCGTTATAAATAGTATAGACGAGTACATTGGTGGATCTTCCAGGACCACCAGCTGTCATTACCTGAACCAAATCAAATATCTTGAAACAGTTAATTACCAGCATTATCGTTACAAAGAAGGTTGTTGGCTTCAACGAAGGCAGAGTTACGTTCATGAACTGCTTCCATTTCGTTGCACCATCCATTGAAGCAGCCTCATATAGCTCTTTCGGAATACTCTGTAAGCCAGCCAGATATAAAATCATATAATAACCCATCCCCCGCCAGACGCTAACAAGAATAATTGCAAACAATGCCCACTGAGAGCTAGAGGTCCAGCCCGGAGGATTATCAATAATCAGCTTCAAAAACTGATTGATTGGTCCCATAGTTGGATGAAACAGCATGTTCCAGACAACGGCAATTGCCACTAATGATGTGACATATGGAAAAAAGAAAGCCGTTCGGAAAAATTTCATTCCTTTAACCTTTTGATTCAATAGGATAGCCAGTCCTAATGAAAATAGCAAGGTCAACGGTACAACACCTACTGTATACAGTATTGTATTTTTGAAGGAAATCCAGAATGTTTCATCCCCAATCATTTTTATAAAATTATTTAGACCAACAAACTTTGGTGCTGAAAATGAATCCCATTCCATAAATGCCAAAATTAATGAAAAAACAACAGGGATCAATGTGAATATGAAAAAACCGATAAAATTTGGTGCAATAAACGAATAAGCGGTTAATAAATTTTTTCTTTTTAAGCTTTTAGAATGATGCTGTTTTGCAGACTCCATTGCTTCCCATGCCAAAGCTATGCTTTAGACATGTCCCTCCTTACTAAAGTTCATTTTTTTATTTCCTCTGCTTTGATAAAGCCGTAATATTCTCCATAAATCGTTACACACTCTAATAATGTCCACTCACTGTCAGAACCATTGATTACTTGATAACGTTCTCCTTCAGCTTCCAAGATGAAGCGGTCATTTTTTTTGATGGACCGACCATCAGCATTATCTGTCACTGTGATAGTTCCGCGAATCTGAACAAGTGTATTGGGCGGTATTTCTCCATTTTGAAAAGATTCTGCAGCGTACGGTTTGTATATTTTTGACGCTTGTTCTTCCACCTGCCGGTCAAAAGAGTGTATACGCTCCTGATTGCCACAAGAGGAAAGGAAGACAATCATAAGCATCAGTAATAATCGATAGTTTTTCATGTTGCTCCCCTCCTCTCCATGGCTTAAGCCTGAATTACCAAAGGTCCATTTCAGCTTCTTTTAGCTTCAACAATGCTTCAATCAGAAAATAATCTGCATAGACCAGTCCAACATTCTTTCCTTCTTTGCTATGGTAATCAACAGCACCGCCGCGTACCAAACCATCTGTTTCCGTTGAGAAATCGGTATACGCTTCCAAAACAGCTGTCAGCATGCGCACAGCCCCTTTCTTGTAGACCTTCCCTTGTTCTTTGGGTAATGTCTGACTCAGCTCAATCAGACCGCAGGCAGCAATCATCGCTGCACTTGTATCCGTATCCTCTTCAATCACCGGCGCCTTAAAATCAATCGCAGGGACATAAGCTGTTTGTGACGAGCTTGCAAGAAAATAATTTGCAACTCGAATAGCTGTATTCAAATAATCTATATCTCCTGTATGCTTATAGCTCAGTACAAACCCGTAAATTGCCCAGCCTTGACCTCGGGACCAAGCCGAGTCACTGCTATATCCCTGCCCGCCAATCCATTCAATAAATTCACCGTTTTCCGGATTGAAGCTGCCGATATGAGCAGATGAACCGTCCTTACGAATCAAATATTGCTGAACCGTATCTGCATGAGCAATTGCAAGCTGTTTAAACCGCGGATCATCAAGCTCTGTTGTTGCCCAGTGGAGTAGCGGAATGTTCATCATGCTATCAATAATAATCCAACCCGTTTTATCCTCATTCCACGCGCGAATGAATTGACCGTTACTATTAAATCGGCTAGCTAAAACGGCGGCGGCTTTTAAGCCTCGAACTTTCGATTGCTCATTTCCGGTTTTCCGGTAATTCGCTACGGCCGTATGAAGCCACATAAAACCAACATCATGATGCAAATCAATAAATTCCTCCAACGCTTGATCCAGTTTTGTTTCAATCTGTTCAGCGTGTGCCTTTAATTCCTCTTTTCCCGTGTAATGATAAAGCTGCCATAGCACCCCTCCAAAAAATCCATTGGTCCACCAAGCGATATCTTCCTGTCCCATATCTGTGTATCGCCCATTTTCCGGAATATATGGGATACTGCCCTCATTTCTTGCACACTCGCTTAACACCTTTGCGGTAATTCTATCTAAGTATTCATCAATTTTTTCCATTATTTTCTCCCTCTAGTTATCAAGTAAACGGCAATTCAATTGTTTGCTCATCTTTTCCCACAGTCAGGATTACGCTATTTCCTGAAATAACAGCTTCCGGTAAATCCTCTACCTCTTTTGTCCTCTTCTGACCATCACCTAGAAAAGCTGTACAAATCATTGTTTCTCCTTTAGAAATATCCTGACTTAGGTAGGGAAACACGACATTGTTATACAGCACATTTACATTAGCCAAACGAGCTGAAATCCCTGTGCGCCCTTGACCGATCAGATTCACCACGCCGGAAACGCCAATTGCTGAATCTAAGAAACAATGTGCTTCTGTTTGCTGGACTTGTATGGTTTCCGCGCCATCGTAGGGAACTGAAAAACCACCATCACGAACATTTAACTCTCGTTGACTGTTAATCTTATGAATCCGAAAATGCCATTGACCAAAGGGAATAATACATGATTGAATTAGGACATCTTTCCACGGCTTCCAAGATACAGCAACATATGCGTTTTCTGTCCGGTAGTTTTCAAATGTCGTTCGGACACGATAAAAATTATCTCGTTCGGAAACTGCGAGCACATTGTCAAAGCCCCCCTTTTCATAACCAACAAGTCCTTTAGATACATTGAAGCCAAACAATGTAGAATAAACGAATTTTCCATACTTAGCTTCTCCATGTGTATGCAGCTCGACGAATTGACCAACGGGAAAAGCCTGAACCTCTTTACCATCAGAACTTTTTCGCAACAGCATTCTTGCTTCTTTAATTAGGGTATGATCCGCTGATGCTGTAGAATCCGAAATAGTCGCTTTCAATGACCAGATTGGGTCCTCTTCCGGCAGCGCCAAAACCAGAAAGGCCTTCAACGCCCAATAAGGCGAACCAGGTGCATTGTATTCCTCAGACATCACCAAATCATCATAACAATACCCCACTCGAAGTAGTCCCTCAGAAGAAAAAATATCCTGAGACAGCCAGAAAGCTAGATTTTTACTCAACAGTGCTTTTGATTTTTTTGGATCAAAGCCTTCTACTTTAGCAAACAGCATCGCTGACCAAAATGAGCTTTGAGCAAAGCGATAAGTCAGACTTCTTCCAAAAGGAATGCCTCGCCCTTCATCATCAAACCAATGCTGAAAGGTCTCCGCAAATTCTGCAGCCCGTTTTTTCAGCTGTAAACTGCGCTGTGGATCTTCTTCTGCAAATAGAACAGCATACAAGAGCGAATAATAATGAATCGCAAAAGATATATAGTAATCAATTTGAACCTTAACACCGTCATAATACCAACCGTTTCCCAAATAAAAGGTTTCAATCTTGGCAAAATCCTTTTCAATTTGAGCGAAGGTATCCATTCCATAATTTTTGTACAGGCAAACATTGACTAAGATTCTAAAAAATAACCAGTTGTTTTGAGCCGTATCAAAGGCATTTATTTGATTCATCCAAGCAATTATTTGCTTATGTTCTTTCTCTGATACTGTCGATTCCACTTTTTCTTTATTCATAATTAAGAAAACTGCGAGTGGAGCCATTTCCACCATCAGCTGATCCACATGACCAATCTTCCCCCAGTAATCCGGTGATGCCGGATTAACGCCCTCACAGATTCCATTCATCAGCTTAGTAAAGGTAGCATCTATTGGTCTTTGGCTATAGAAGGGGCCGTAGCCCCATAATAGTCGTAGAAATCCTTCTGCCTCACGAGTTTTTTTGCTATATATCGCTCCTGCAGAACCAATATTCAGCAATCCCGGATGCTCCGGGTCTAGTGCCTCGATTGCGGGCTGAACAATTTTCTGAAAAGCACCTCTAAATTCTTCTTTTGTTTCCATGACTGAGTAACTAACTGATTTCATCTTTTCCCCCTCAATTATCTTCCTTCAGCACGTCCTTCGTACGCTTGTTCAATGCGTCGATTCCATTTTTCACTGAGCTATCTTCAACCATAATCAAATCATATTCTTCATTAATAATTGAATTAATTTCTGCCGTTTTTGGATCTGGCAGCATTTCCCAACCATTTTTATCTGGATTCAGCGCCCGCTTGCTTTCTTCATCCTGAGGCATTCCCTCAAGCTCATATAGTACATTCATAACTTCTTCTGATTGGTACGCCGGTGTCATACCAATTCCTGCAACTGCTTTTGCTCCTTGTTCGCCAGAACAGAAGCTAACAAATTTTTTAGCCAAATCAGGATTTTTTGATCCTTTGTTCACAGCAAACCCTGAAGGTCCGCCGTAGGTGCTTACCTCGCCTTTTTCATTTTGCGGCATTGAGGTGATCCCCCACTCAACAGTTGTCCGGTTTTCCTTGGCAGCATTCAACAGCTTGCCTAGATAAAAGCTACCCATTGGCATCATGGCAGTTTTTTCCGTTTCAAATTGAGAGGCATAGGTCACACTGGCTGTTTTTATTGATGAATAGTCCATTGCATATCCTTCATCCTGCAAACGAATCCAGCGATCCAAATATTCTTTGGTGAAACTGTAGTCTCCATCCAATAAAGAACTATCCGTTTGATTAGCAGCCGTACACAGCAAAATTGGATACCACGTATGATGATATGTTCCATACACCTTTTCACCATCTTTTTCAGTTGTTAGCTGTTTCGCCAATGCTTCATATTCATCCCAAGTCAAATTTTCCGGATAAGCGATTTTCTTATCATCAAAGAGTGTCTTATTATAAAAGAGCATATAAATATCTTTTCTGAATGGTAATGCGTAGTATTTCCCATCAAGCTGATAGCCTTCAAGATTCCCTTTGAAGTTCTCCGACTCCTCAATATTCTCAGCATCCTTGGAAAGATCCAACAGCTGCCCTTTAGTTGCATAATTGACGTAACTACCGACCCCTTTGATTGCTAACACATCTGTCGAATCCCCCGCAGAGAGCATCGTAGTTACTTTGTCTTCATATTGATCCGCAGCAATATCTACAATTTTGATTTTCACCCCTTCATTTTCTTTTTCAAACGCTTCGACCATTGCTTTGAACTCCGGATTAGCATCATACGCCCAGGCGGCAACAGACAATTCGTTAGAAGCGGTTTTACTGCCTTCTTCTCCACCTTTGCCACAAGCGGTCATTCCTGATAAGACACCGATAAACAAGGTAGACAATACTGCGAGCTTCAGAAATTTTTTCATCTTAATAATCCCCTTTTCCATCAAAAAGCTGTTGAAAAACTCTTTGACTTTTACTTTTTTTACTTTACAATGTGATTATAATACGAATTAAAAGCGCTTTCTTTGCGTTTTTAAACATAAAAACATGCAAAAACAAACTTATAGAGGAGCTATATCAATGGAGTATCTAATTGAGCATTTTCATAAGAAAATTGATTGTTATTACAATGTTGATTCGCCTAAAATCAAGCTTCATCTTCATAATCATTTGGAGCTGTTTCTTTTCATTAGAGGAGAGGTTCGTTATTTTATTGATGGGAAAGCGATTGAACTGCAACCTGGCCATTTACTATTTATCAATAATAATCAAATCCACGGACCGAAGCTTTTATCAGATGCGGTGTATGAACGTATCTCCATACACTTTTCCAACAAATTTGCAGAAGTTCTATCTACGGAAAAAACTTCTCTTTTGAAAACCTTCAATGAACGAATCTCATTGATTCAGCTTTCAGAAAATCAACTACGTCATATGATAGGATTAATGAAAGAATTGACCAATGAATACAATGCTCCTTCTAGCTATGGGCACGATTTAGAAATGTCTTCCATGCTGATTCGAATTCTCCTCTATGCCAATCGCTGTGCGGCTAACAGTGAAGAGGCACTTTTGGATAGTCACTTACCAGAGTTAGTGAAAAACATGCTTATTTTTATTCAAGAAAATCTTGATTCTTCTGAATTATCCGTCGACATGTTGGCTCAAAAATTTTCTCATAACGGTATCTATCTAAATCGAATTTTCAAAAAAGAATTGAGCAGCAGTATTTATCACTATATCCTTTTAAGTCGAATTTCAGCTGCTAAAAAACATCTGGAAAACGGAAAAGATGTTTTGAATACTTGTTATCTTTCCGGCTTTAATGACTACTCCAATTTCATTCGCACCTTTAAAAAGATTACAAGTGTCACACCAAAACAGTATGCAAAGAGTTTCAAAGAGCATATTTAAAAGGGACTGTGCTATAAATGATCCAGAAAAAGTGCTTATACGAATAAAGAAAAAGCCTAGTAAGAAATTCTCACTAGACTCTGATTTCCTTTCTATTTTTTTGGAATCTACCAACACAATCTGCCTCTATTGACTGATACTCATAAGCAGAAAATTTTTCAACCTTCATATTCTCCTTATGATATAATTATGCCTTAAAGGAGTGTTGGTATGTTGTTAACGACAAATAAATATTTGTATGCACTATCAATTTTTATTAATATCATTGCATTTTTTCTGTTTTTCTTTGGTATCCCCAAACTATCACTTGGACTTCTTTTTGTTATGCTTCTGTTCTATAGTTCTCTATACTATGCAAGGCGAGGATTGGCAACCTTTTCTATTGTGTTGATGCTGCCACTCTCTGCATGCTTCCTTTTTTGGGCAGCTGTCTTTTATATTTTTAGAGATGCGCCTAACAACGAAGGGGATCTTTTAGCAGACATAGCTACCCTATTCCTGTTCTTCTATGGTATCGTTAATCCGATATTATCGACAGTGATTCTTAAGATAAAGAATAAAAGCTTACCAAAAACGAACCTTCTTTGAATTAGTTGGAGCACAGTAGGTTGACCTTACAATAAAAACAGTGTAGTTTTCACTAATATAGTATTAACCAAAAATAATAGAGGTAGAACCCATACGCACCAAGGGTTCTACCTCTATTTTCTTACTCCTCTTCTTCACTCATGAATGATAGTCAAAATCCACTTGATTTTTATTGAAATCAAGGAAAAAACGCAGCTTATGTGGTTCATAAGCTGCGTTATAGTGTCTCTACAAGTCTCATTTCACTTTGATTCTCGAGACACTCATAGGCCAACTGTGACGAGTGCTTGCACGAGAAAACAGAGCATTAATCCTAGAGCGCTTTTATGACGATGAGGTCTGTAAAAATCATCAAGCTATTCGCCGCCTAAGTTTTCAGACACCCCCTATTACCTCAGCTAAAAAAACTATTCCGTTTCATCCATAAATTGAATAAAAACCTCTTCAATCATATCCCATTCAGCATCAGTATCTATTTCCTGTAAGCTTCCTTTAGTACCATCTTTATTTTCAACATAACTATAAGCTTCTAATTCTATTTCGTCTTTAGGACTTTCTACGGGATGAACCAATATGTAATTTTTTCCAAACTCTTCATGCCTGTCAATAGTTAGTAAAATCTCGTATAATACCTCATTTCCTTTTATATCAATTAAAATAATTTCTTCATTTACTTCACGATACTGATTACTCTCCATTGATAAATCATCATCTTTCTCAGGTTTATTCTTTAGAGAATCAGCACTTGATAAATAGACTTCACTTGATGAACCATTCTTATCTTTAATTGAACAACCAACCAATAATAAAAAACTGAAAACAATTAAATTACCCATAAAAAATTTATTCATATACTTCTCCTTTAGATGAACTTAACTATATTTTACCTACAAATATAGTTAAAAACCACCCTATCAATGCCTAATACACTTCTACTGTAATTTTATTCATTAATAACCATAATCACATATAGTCATTTGTCCCAAGATTTTAAAGAAAAGAGTTGATACAACACTTTTTTTCTAAACCACTCGGATTATTATCATTCCAAGAAAATAATAAAAAAAAGCCAAGTCCTCACATATCAAGGACTTGGCTTCAATACCTTTATTTCTCTTCTTCTTCAGTCATGAACGTATTGAAGACTTCTTCGATCATATCCCACTCAGCATCTGTTTCAATCTGCTGAAGCTCGCCTTCTGTTCCTTCTTCGTTTTCGATGTAAGCATATGCTTGCAGCTCAACATCTTCATCTTCAGGTACGCCAGCTGGGTAAAGAAGTACATAGTTTTTGCCGAATTCTTCTTGACCATCAACAGTCAATAGAATTTCATAAAGCGTTTCATTCCCTTGTTCGTCTACTAAAGTAATATGTTCATGTCCTTCATGATTATGTTCTGTCATTGTTACTCTCCTTTTAGTCGTTGTAAAAAGTTGCCAAGTTATTGTCAACTTTCTCTTTTTGGGTGGTCCGATGTCCAGTTCCCTAGCATTCTTGGTAAAAGGGAAATGGCTCTCCTTTTAGTCGTTGTAGAAAGTTGCCAAGTTATTGTCAACTTTCTCTTTTTTTGGTGGTCCGATAGCTATTTCCCTAGATATTCCTTCAAAAGAGAAATAGTTCTCCTTTTAGTCGTTGTAGAAAGTTGCCAAGTTATTGTCAACTTTCTCTTTTTTTGGTGGTCCGATAACTATTTCTCTAGATGTTCCTTCAAAAGAGAAATAGTTCTCCTTTTAGTCGCTTTAGAAAGTTTCCAAGTCATTGTCAACTTTCTCTTAATAATATTTTTTCTTTTTCTGTACTAACCAATTGCTTATCTTTATCCTGCTCCTAAGCTGTTTTTATCATAAATACTCAAAAACAGCAAAAATAACAGATTTTTTATCGGTACTTCAAGCAGTTCTTTTCCGCCTACTTGTTGCTGACACTGTCTAAGTAATTTTGTAAAATCATGACCGCAGCCACTTTATCAATTACTTTTTTCCGCTTAGCACGAGAGGCATTTGCCTGTTCTACGAGCATTCGCTCAGCTTGAACAGTTGTCAGTCGTTCATCCTGATAAACAACCGGCAGTTGAAACAGCTCCTCTATTTGTTTACCATAAGCCATTGAAGCTTCCGCTCTTGGACCAATAGAATTATTCATATTTTTTGGCAATCCGACAACGACCTTGGACACTTCATATTCCTTTAGTAGTTCTCCCAGACGGTCAAAACCAAATTCCTGCTTCTCTTCGTTGATACGGATAATCTCTATACCTTGAGCCGTCCAACCTAGAAGATCGCTGACAGCTACACCAACTGTCTTAGAGCCGACATCCAATCCTATGGTTCTCATCGAAGATTAATACCATAACTTGTCAGATAATGCTTTACAAGCTCTTCCATAATTTCATCACGCTCATGACGGCGAATCAAGTTCCGCGCATCTTGATAGCGAGGAATGTAGGCCGGGTCTCCTGAAAGTAAATAGCCCACAATTTGGTTGATCGGGTTATACCCTTTCTCCTCTAATGCTCGATATACGGTAGCTAGAGTCTCACTTACTTCCTTCTTGCGACTTTCATCAAAGTCAAATCGTACTGTTTCATCTGTAAAACCCATTTATCTACACCTCTTTTCTTTCTATTCATACACTTTCATTCTACTAGAAAGTGCCTGAAACTACAAATAAAAATTCAGAAACCTATAACTAATTTAAACAATTTCACATAAAAAATGCCTCATCCAATCAAGACAAGACATTCTGTGTCGAAATAAACCGAAAATTTTCAATTAAAAAACAAGGAATAATCAAATAGAACGGTTATTGCTCTTTCATTACTTTTACCATTAATGCCTTTTGTGCATGCAGACGGTTTTCAGCTTCCTGATAAATAACAGAATGCTCGCCATCAATGACTGAACTGGTCACTTCTTCTTCTCGGTGAGCCGGTAAACAGTGCAAAAAGATATAATCATCCTGTGCATGCTCTACTAAAGTATCATTCACTTGATACCCATGAAAAGCAGCTTCTCGTTCTTTCTGCTCGGCTTCATTTCCCATGCTTGCCCAGACATCTGTCACAACGATATCAGCCTCTGTTACCGCCTCAATAGGCTCCTCTGTTATAACAATTTTGCTTCCTGTTTTCTCTGCAATTTCTTCTGCCAGCTGGACAAACTCAACCTTCGGCTCATAACCGGCCGGTGAAGCAATTGTAACGTCCATACCAACGATACTACCGCCAATCAAAAAGGAATGCGCCATATTATTACCGTCGCCTATATATGCCAGCTTAAGCCCTTCTAAGGTATTTTTATGTTCATAAATCGTCATAAAATCTGCTAAAATTTGGCAAGGATGATGATTGTCAGTTAGACCGTTAATAATCGGAATGGAGGCCTCCTCTGCCAGTTCATGAACCATCTCATCAGAATATGTCCGAATCATGATACCGTCAACATAAGAAGACATGACATTCGCTGTATCCTTGATTGGCTCTCCTCTGCCCATCTGAGTATTTTTACTATCCAAGACAATCGCCTGTCCACCCAATTGAATAATACCAGCTTCAAATGACACGCGCGTTCGAGTGCTGTTTTTTTCAAAAATCATTGCCAAAATCTTTCCGGATAATGCTGTGTTATAAGCCTTAGGATTCTGCTTCATCGCAATCCCTAAGTGAATAATTTCGTGAAAATCTTCTTTTGTCAATTCCGTTAAATTTAAAATACTTTTTCCTAAAAGTGTGTCAGACATCTGCTAACTCCTCCAATACTTGACATATTTTCTCTATTCCTTCTGATAATTCAGTTTCGTTCATTGTCAACGGCGGCAGCAGACGTAAAACGGACGAACCTGCCTTCAATACGATAACGCCATTTTCCTCCAGCTTATCGATCGCTGCACCTACAAGCTGACTTTCTGATAGCTCAATGCCAATCATCAAGCCAGTACCTCGTATGTCAACGACAATCGGAAGCTCAGAAAGGTTGTCTTTCAGCTGACTAAGAGCAGCTGCGCCCTTCTTCGCTGTCTCATTTAAAAAATCCCGCTGTCGAATGAGCTCGGTTACTTTTCCAGCTACAGCCATCCCCAGCTTATTTCCGCCAAAGGTTGATCCGTGACTCCCAGGCTGAAAGGCACCAGCATATTTGCTTTTACCAAGCATTGCACCGACAGGGAATCCATTGCCCAACCCTTTTGCCAAAGTAATAATATCCGGTTCAATACCATAAGCCTCTGACGCATAAAATGTCCCAGTTCTTCCGATTCCTGTTTGAACTTCATCTACAATTACCAACGTGCCATTGCTCTCACACAGTGCAACGAGTTCCTGAATCCAATCTTTATCAGCTGGAATCACTCCACCTTCACCTTGAACCAACTCAAGCATTACTGCTGCTGTATTTCCATCCAGCTCTCGCTTCAGCTCATCTAAAGAATTATAAGGAACATAAACAAATTCCGGCAGCAAAGGATAAAAACCCTCGTGAATCGAAGCCTGCCCCGTTGCACTCATCGCACCAAAGGTTCTGCCGTGGAAGGATTGCTCAAACGTGATGATTTTGCTTTTCCCTGTTGTTTTGCGGGCGAGCTTGATAGCTGCCTCATTTGCTTCAGCCCCGCTATTGCAGAAGTAGGCTAAATAGTCTTGATCGCCAGCCAATTGCTTTGCCAGAGTTTCCTGAAGGCTATTCTCATACAGGTTTGGAGTATGCCAAATTTTGCTGGCTTGCTCTTCTAAAACCTGATTGAGCTGCGGATGATTATAGCCTAGATTCATCACACCAATTCCACTGGTAAAATCAAGATATTTTTTCCCATCAGAATCAATCAAATAATTCTGTTCTCCTGCAACAAATTCCACTGCTCTGCGGCTATAATTTGGAAATAGCTTTGTCATACCAGCACCTTCTTTCCCTGTATTACTGTACCTTTTTTCAAAATATCGTCTGTGATATGAATACCGTTTACACCGGCATGAATTGCCGCTTCTGCGCTTTTTACTTTTGGAATCATTCCACCGGTAACAACCTGCTCATCAATTAGAGCGTCAATCTCCGATAAAGAAACTTCTTCCAGATAACAGCTGTCCTTCATAATTCCGGCAACATCAGTTAAAAGATATAACGCCTCTGCTTTCAATGCCGAAGCCACGTGACAGGCAGTATCATCTGCATTGATATTCAGCCACTTTCCTGATTTAGTCATTCCAAGCGGGGCAATGATTGGGATATACCCTTTCTCAAGTAAATCAATCAGCAAATCTGTACGAACCTCGGTAACCTGTCCGACATGTCCCAATGTCTGCTTATCCAAATAATCACCCACTATGATGCCATTACTTGAAGCATTCAGTCCTACTGCTGAAAGATTCTGTTGCTGAAAACGTGAGGTAATCAATGGTTGCACCTGACCAATCAAGACCATTTGCGTAATTTTCAATACCTCCGAGGTTGTCACACGCAAGCCAGCTTTATGACAGACAGGTACATTCAAACGGCTCATCATCTCAGAAATATAATGACCACCGCCATGAATAATGATGATTTTTTTTCCTTCAGTTCTCCATTCATGAATTTTTTTAAAAAACGACTCTGTCAAACAATCGCCTGCTGCTCCGCCTATTTTTATAACAATCAGTTCCTCCAATTGAATAACACCTCTCTGTCTTAAGTATGGTATAACGCATTAATTTCCACGTATTTGTAAGTTAGGTCACAGCCCCAGGCAGTTCCTTTTCCGGTTCCCTCTTGTAAATCTACAGTAATAACAATTTTATCCTGTACGAGGATTTCTCTCATCTTCATTTCTTCAAAGCTCTGCGGCTGACTATTCAATAGAACCGGCAAACCACCAATCGAAATATTAACCTTTTCAGGATTGATGGACGGGTCTGCGTAACCAATCGCACAAATGATTCTGCCCCAATTAGGATCAGCACCAAACATAGCCGTTTTCACTAAGGAAGAGCCAACAATTTTTTTGGCAATCATTCTGGCAGTCAGTTGATCCTTTCCGTGAATGACATTGGCTTCAATCAGCTTGGTGGCGCCTTCGCCGTCTTGAGCAATCATTTTTGCCAGTTCTTCCATCACTACGCTGAGCATCATTGTAAATTCGTCGTAGTCTGCTGTTTCTTTTTGAAGGACTGAATGACCCGCAGCGCCGTTGGCAAGAAGCAGAACCATGTCATTTGTCGAAGTATCACCGTCTACAGTTATTTGATTGAAGGTTCTATCGGTCACCTTCTTTAAGGCTTCTTGGAGTAAAGACTTTTCAATCACTGCATCTGTCGTGATAAAAGCCAGCATGGTTGCCATATTGGGATGAATCATCCCAGAACCTTTAGCAACGCCCGCCATCGTTACCTTCGTTCCTCCAATTGTTCCCTCAACGACGATTTCCTTGGTCCGAGTGTCAGTGGTCAAAATAGCTTCATGAAAGCTTTGAGGCGTCCCCTCCGTTTTATATAGTCCAAGAATTCCTTTCTTGATTTTGCCCATTGGCAGCTCTTGACCAATGACTCCTGTTGACGCTACGGCTACGGCATCCGTTGGAATACTTAGCTTTTCGGCTGCTAAACGTTGCATTTCCTGTGCATGAAGAATTCCGTTTTTTCCTGTACAGGCATTAGCATTTCCCGAATTAACAACTATTGCCTGTATAGTATCGGAAGCAAGTGCTCCCTTTGTTACTTGAATTGGTGCAGCCTGAACTGCATTAGTCGTGAATACTCCCGCCGCTTGTGCAGGATACTTTGAATAAATCCATCCGATATCTTTTCGTTTACGCTTTAATCCGCTGTGAAAGCCGTCCGCGTAAAATCCTGCTGGTGCTGCAATTGTCCCGTTGATTATTTTCATACATTCTTTCTCCCTATGGATAGATTGGTACCTGTAACAGCCCTTCGCTTTCAGAAAACCCACTAAAAAGATTCAAATTCTGAATTGCTTGACCTGCGGCACCCTTCCCTAAATTGTCAATCACTGTAACAAGTGTAACTATGTCTGTCTGCTCATTAACAGAGAGACCAATGTCGCAAAAGTTCGTTCCGATAATCTGCTTCAAGACAGGATAACTATTCTTTTCATGCACACGGACGAACGGTTTCTTTTCATAATGTGTTTGATAAAGATGGATAAGCTCTTCTGTCTTCAGCTTATTCTTAAGTCTTCCATACGATGTCATAAAAATTCCCCTCGTTACCGGAATCAATGATGTCGTAAATTGGATACCTTTGAGCTTCGGTGCCCAGCATTGAAATTGCTGAACGATTTCCGGAATGTGCTGGTGCTCATTCATTTTGTAGACACTCATATTGTCATTTGCCTCAGTAAAATGACTAGCTTGAGACAATGCTTTCCCCGCTCCGGACAGACCTGATTTTCCATCAATAATAATCGAGTTTAGATCAATCAGCTCTTCTTGAAGCAGTGGAGCAAAGCTGAGCTCTGCCGCAGTTGCATAACAACCAGGATTCGCGATAAAAGGTTTAGAAACATCCTGCCTGTACTCTGCTAACCCATACTCAAAGGAGTCAATCAGAGGGTAATGCTTCGCTTCTTTTTTGTACCATTGCTCATAAGCCCCTTTTTCCCTCAGACGAAAGTCTCCTGATAAATCAATTACCGGAAAACCGCTTTTTACAAATGGAACAGCGACATCTTTGGATACTCCTGAGGGCAATGCCAGAAAGACCAAATCGCTTTGTGCCATAATCTTCTCTACGTCTATCGGCTCCAACGATAGTGACAGCAAGCCCTTGAGATACGGATACACACTATCTATCGGCTGCTTTTCTGTCTGGCTGTGTATAGAAACAATTTCAACTGATGGATGATTATATAAGTAGCGAATCAACTCTAATCCGCTATAGCCAGTCGCTCCAATAATAGAAACCTTCATCAATTTTCACCTCTTCATTTTCTTTTCATAAAAAAGAAACGTTTTTCACATTATAGTTTCATAATCAGATGAAGTCAACGGTTTTTTATTAATTTATGAGCAAAAATAGAAAAAATATGCATTATACTCGAAAAAAAATGAATATTATCAACTGATAATCGTTTTTTTATGCATAAAAAAAGAAGAGCAGTCATTTTCAATTCGAAAACGCTCCACTCTTTTTTTTACTAGCCGACTGATTTTTTTCAAGATTAAAAGAAATAATACTGTCCTACTATTAAGAGAACCAAAATAATGATTCCCGGCAGGTAGTTCGATACTCTGATTTTTGTCAAGCCCACGATATTCAGCCCAATAGCCAAAATCATCAACCCGCCAATCCCACTGATTCCAGCCATCAGTAAATCCAGCAATGCCTCAGGAACATAGCCCATCAGCAGACTGGCTCCTACAGCTATCAAGCCTTGGTATAGAAGAACCGGTATAGAAGAAAAGAGCACCCCAACACCTAGTGTGGCAGTGAGCATAATAGCCATAAAACCATCCATTACCGATTTAGTCAGCAGTGTTTGATGATTCCCGGAGACACCACTTTCAATTGCACCAATAATCGCCATTGATCCAACAAGAAATATCAGCGTAGCAGTCACAAAACCTTCTGCGAAATTACTTCCTGATTTTGCAAAACGTTTCTCAAGATACAAGCCAAACTGATTCATCCGATCTTCTATTTTAGCAAATTCACCAATCATCGCGCCTAAGCATAAGCTAATCAACACGAGAATAAACGAATCCGCTTTAAACGACATCTGGATTCCCAATGCAATGACACCTAAGCCAATCCCTTTTGTAACGGTATCCTTTGTTTCTTCACTCAAATTTCGTAAAACAGCTCCTGCTAAGCTCCCGACGACAATAGCTGCAGCATTTACGATTGACCCTAATAAAATCATACTTTTCCCTCAGAGACTGAACACGCTCAATGCTTAGGTGTTTATAATGCTGTCAAAGCGCATTCCTATAGCTCACCTGTAAAACAATAGCTGCCCTCAGTTCCTTTACCTCCATGATTGATTCATTATAAAAGAGTGAAACGAGTCTTTGTTACGACGCACGTCTCACTCTCAGTTTTCTTATTATAGCATGTTATTTTCAAATAGCTCCAAAATAATTTCAGAAATGACTGCAATTTGTTGAAAAGCTATTGTATCTTCCAAAATTTTCAGAGTCTTCGTTGCAGGACTGGAAATCATGCAAGAAAACGCTCATAGGCTGCTTGGTCATACACCTTATCAATTTCACCGATAAATTCTGTTGGCTCACTCGGACGGACAAAACCATTTTTGAACTGGAACAGACCATCTTCATTACTCAATGCGAAGACGCCGCCGAAATCATAGCCTTCTCGTCCTTCAGCCAACGCCCACTTAATCCCTTCCCAATTAACCAAATAAGGAGCCATCAACACTTGATTCTCATGGGTACTTCCTGCATACATATACCAGACTTTTTTACCGGACAAAAAGCATAAGCCTCCCGCATCCGGTACGCCACTAATTGAGACAATGATGATTTTCATACGGCCAGTTGCTAAGAATGTATCTGCCAACCGTTGGAAATACGCCCAAGGTCGATAAGAAATCCCATGTCGTTCGCTGGTTGTTACATACAGCTTATAAAAAACTTCCAGGTCTTCTTGGTTGGAGGATAGCTTACTTTCCAAGCCATTCTTCTCTGCATAGCGAATGCGGTACCTTGTTTTTCCATAGAAGCCAGCTAAAACCTCTTCCTCAGTTTTATCCTTTAAGTTCACAACCATGTTATATCTTGGTTGAATGGTTCCTTTGCCGCTAAGCTCCCTGTTTCGTACCACAAAACCAGTATCCTCCAACTGCTGGTTTAAGCTTTCTGTATACTCATATTCAGGGTCCATTCTCAGCAAAAAAACGTCTCTTTTTTTCAACTCTTCCTCTGCTTCTTGAACTAATCGCTGAATATAGTCAATAGACGGCTCTTTCATTACGGGCCCTTTGCTTGCGTAGGCAAACCTTTTATCGCCTACATTTTTAATCATCAGAATCGACATCGCAGCAACAATTGTCTCGTTCTCTTCCAAGTACACATACAACGGTTCCCAGTTATCTTTGACACGGCTCCAGCCTGTTTCTTGAGTGATTGATCCATAATTGGCGTTTCGAATAAATTGATTGTATTCTTTCATTCGTTTTTTATCTTCACTATTAATAATTGGCATTTGTATCCACTCCTCTGTTATCCAGAGATTACGATACACGTGCATGCTTAAATCTACCTTAAAGGCGTTGCTGCTGTATTTATGAGATAAAGAAAGCCAGCTTATATGCAGGTATACAAAAAGCCCCTGACATGGAATCGTCAGGAAGCTCATATTTTTCTTCAGATTGATTGTTAACAGCTCCGACAGCTATATTGAAAAAAGCTCAGTCGCAGCTTCCGGATCGGTATCATAGACGTTAAAAGTGTGCCCAACACCCAGACCATATTCGGTCAGGATTGACTCCATCGCCATCTGAGCCAGCTCTTTCATATTGTTCTCTTTACTCAAATGTCCAAGATAGATACGCTTGGTATTCGGCCCAATAACATCAGCCATAACCAGTGCGCCATCATCATTGGAAAGATGACCTTGATCTCCAAGAATGCGCTGTTTCAAGCTCCAAGGATACGCTCCAGCTCGAAGCATGCCCAAATCATGGTTGCTTTCAATCAAATACGCATCTGCATCACGAACAATTCCGCGGACATGGTCGCTGCAGTATCCAGTATCAGTCAAAATAACAAATGATTTATTGTCTTTATGGAAACGATAAAATTGAGGCGCTGCTGCATCGTGAGATACACCAAAACTTTCTACATCTACGTCTCCCATCGTAAGCACTTTACCCATTTCAAAAATATGCTTCTGTTCAAGGGCAACATTCCCAATCATAGGGTCCATCGCCTGCCATGTTTTTTCATTGGCATAAACATCCAGCTTATATTTCCGAGCTAAGACACCAACACCATGGATATGGTCTCGATGCTCATGTGTTACGAGAACTGCATCCAATTCCTCCGGCTTACGTCCTACCTCCGCCAATAACGACGTGATTTTTTTTCCGCTTAACCCGGCATCTACCAGTATCTTCTTCTCTTTTGTTTCTATAAAAAGGGAATTGCCGGTACTGCCGCTGGCAAGCACACTGACATTAAATGTGTTTTCCTGATCCATCTCTACGCTTCCCTTCATTTCTATTCCTTACAGCACCCTATTATACAATCATCAGCCGTGATTTTCCACCCTGGTAACTGTATTATTTGTAATTATCGTATTGCTCATTGCATTAACCTGCTCAATTTGCAACGTCTTTTCATTGGAGGATATCCCGATGAACCAAACCGGAACATACACGTTTTTCTCCCTAATCTGATAGATACAGCTGTAGGCCAGCTTTGAGAAAGTAATCGTTGAATTACTTGGAATTTTACTATTGATGTAAAGCGTTTCTACTGCCTCACGCTCTGTATATAAAGTAGATTTTTCTCTTAATTTTTCAAGGTTCTCAACATGGTATTGCGTATAGTTGACAATCTTAAAAAGCTCATCCGTTTCATGCTTTTCTAAGGACAATGAAATCTCCGCACTGTCATCCCTGAAAGCAATTCCTTCATAAACCTGAGAAACTGTGACTTCAGGAAAATCACCTGTCAGGTTAGAAAATTGAGGAAGATACGCATATTCGTTTCCATACAAAACATTTTCGGGATTCGCCAAGAATTCAGATAATGTTGTCTCTACATTTTTTGGATCAATGTAGTAGTTCGAAGATGGATAACGGATCATTCCATTCTCAATAATATCTGTATTGTAACGAAAAAGATTATTATCCCCTTGGTCGATTCGTTTTTGTTGGATAACTTCATAGAAATTGGATTTTTCACCGCTGAGGTAATAACCCTCTATTTGATTCGTAGAAAACGTCCCTTTATGCTCAATATTTTCTTTTTCTAGGCGTTTTTCCAAGCTTTCTGTCCGATCAGAGTACGAAACGTTACTTTCATCTTGCAGCCCTTCACGATAAATACTGAATAGAAAAATATTGACACCTAAAAACACTAAAAAGAAAATCCACTCGATTCGTTTAAAATCCATTACTGCACCTCCCAGTTCGCAAGTTTTTCCAGCAACTCACGTTCCGGATACCACTGGTCACGGTAATAAATATACCACTCAGGAGTCAAATCTACTACCTGCTTGGTTTCTTCCAACCTTTGCCATGTGTAGCCAATAATAATCGATTTGATTTCTGTATCATCTGCACCATATGCTGCCAGTGTAGCCAATAAATCGGTTGAATCCTTTAAGACCACCTCTTCCTCCGAAGGAATCGGTACCTGAATCGTATCAACGCTCGCATCAATCGCTATTTTCGGATGTTCTGAATTACGTCCGGTTACAGAGACCTTTACTTGCCCACGATTACTTTCACTGAACACAGGAAATCCTTCAACAAACGTTCGGTAATTGACTGTTCCATCCGAAGAGTCGAAGTAGCGTAAATTCCCAATATTCGCGCCCATCTTCTTCACATAACTGAAGCTGTCTGAATAAATATTTTGTTCATCAGAATCATTTCTTAAACTTCCGCTAAAATGAACCGTTCCCAGCTCATTAACAGTCAGCTTTTCAGAGCCTTTCGTATAAGAAATATCAGCACTGTCTTCATTGGTTTGGATATTCTCTGTATCGCTAAAGAAAGCATTCCTAAACAATGTAATTGGTTGAGAAGCCAATATATAACTATATTTTTTCAGCTTCAGACCAGTCACCATATAATAGGACTTATCTGCAAGCTCGGATTGTTCAGCGACATCGAAGTAGGTCAACCCTTCTTTTTTAAGTAACGGTTCAACCACCGAGCGTTCAAGAGAGATGCTTGTTTCATAGACAATTTTGTTGGCAAAATCAAAGAAAAACAGCTTCTTCTCAGAATAGTCAACTTGCAATCGATTAAAATAGGCCTGATCCATTGAAACATCCGTTTCACCCAACTTAATGCCGTATGTCTTTAAATACTCTGAAAGTAGGAAACGCCCCTCATACATCAGCTCAAATCCTGAGCGTTCTGTATAATAACGATTGAAAGCTTCTACATCTCCATTAACAACAACAGAAAGCGAGCCGAACTCACTTTCACTAATTTGCTTTTGTACAGAGCTGATTAGGCTCTCGCTGGCGGTCAGGCTCATACCTGTTTCCTCCATTCGAATCAGACGAATTGGGGCAAAGGTTTCCTGACTGGTCCGCTCCTTAATAGTCGTAGTGACTTTGGTCTCACCTTGATTGAGTGTTTCTTTATTAGAGGGGCTGACCCAGATTGACCAAGAGAAATACAGACTGAGGAGAATCATTGCGATTAACCCCGGTCGAATCAATTTTTCTAAAAACGTCATTCCCACCATACCTCCTCATACGGCTCGTAAGGCAGCGAAATATAGAATGTTGAGCCTTGGCCTTCCTTGCTTTCAACCCAGATTGAACCATTGTGAGCCTTAATTACCTCTCTGGAAATTGCCAACCCCAAACCTGTTCCGCCTTGTTCTCGAGCTCTCGCCTTATCTACCCGATAAAAGCGTTCGAATACCTTATTGATATCCTTTTTCGGTATTCCCAGTCCATTGTCACTGATACTGAAAACAACATTGCTGTGGGTTTCCAGCAAACGACAAATAATTTCCCCACCATCAGGCGAGTATTTAATCGCATTATTCATGATATTATCTAAAACCTGAATAATTTTATCCGGGTCCAGCTCTACCCAAAGATCCCGCTTAGTAAATTCACGGCGGATGGTAAACTTCTTATCATTACTCTCAACCATCATATCAAATCGGTCTAAAACGAAATTAATCAGCTCATTAAAGTTGACGTATTCCAATTGCAGTTCAGAATTCCCTGAGTCCATTCGTGACAGATTCAATAGGTCATTAATCATCCGAATCATTCGATCCGTTTCCTCTAGGGTGACTCTAAGAAAATCAGGGGCAACCTCCGGATTCTGCCAAGCCCCCTCATTTAATGCTTCAATGTAGCTTCTCATACTCGTTAGCGGCGTACGCAGCTCATGAGAAACGTTGGATACGAACTCACGACGCTCACGTTCATTTTTTTCCTGCTCTGTTACATCATGGAGAACACAAACCAGACCGGTAATAAAACCAGATTCACGACGAATCATGGCAAAATCCACTTTTAGAATCATTTGATCCGCTTCTTCGATGGATTGTGATCGGTCAATAAGAAGCTCGTCAGGTTCTTCCAACAGCTTTCTGAGCGTATAGTCCTGGTCGATATCCAACAGCTCAAGCAACGACATTCCAATCGCCTCTTCCGCCTTCACATTGAGAAGCGTAGTGGCCATTTCATTAATCGTAATGACCTTCCCTCGACGATCGGCAGCGACAACGCCATCAGTCATGTGGGTCAGTACGCTGTCCAAACGGTTACGTTCCGATTCCATCGTTTCCTGGGCTTCTTCGACTCGTTCACTCAGCTGATTAAAGGTTTCCGCCAGCTGTCCCAGTTCATCTTTTCCGTATACTTTTACCTTCCCACTATAATCTCCACGTGCAATTCTCAGCGCCTGCTCCTTCATTTCACCAATCGGCTGTGTAATTGAACGGGAAATCAACAGCGTCACGATAACCGAAATAATACCGGCAATCAATGAGGCTGTGAAAAATATCCGCGCAATATTTGTTACTTCTTCATATTTACTTTCGATGTTGCTTTTAACAAAAACAGCGCCAATGACTGCATCACCAGTCGGGGAATAGATTGGCTGTATGTTGATATATACTCGTTTACCACTTTCTACAGCCGCATATTTATTGCTGGTCAAATTGTTTAAATCCGCATATTCATTTTTCTTCCCTACGACTCCCTGCAAGTTCAAATCACTGGTTGCCCGAACAATTCCTTTATCATCAATCACACGGACTTCCAAAAACTCACTATTGGAATAGCTGCTTAACAAACGTTTCAAGTCCGAATCAATTTCTGTTCGCTCCTTGTCTTCGCTGCTTAACGGACTGCTCAAAACGTTCACCAGCTGGGTCACCTGACGATCAACATTATTTTTATAGTCAGTAATCGTTGTTGTCTCCAGCTCGCGGATAAAATAGCCGCCTATGATCTGAATTGCGATCACAAGCAGCAATATAAATGAAATAGCAATCTTAAAATTGACAGACTGAAAAAAGTTAACCTTTTTTCTCATAGTTCAATTACTCCTGTTCAGGGTTTCTTAAATAGTAGCCAACACCGCGTCTGGTAACCAGATAAGTCGGATGGCTGGGATTATCTTCGATTTTTTCACGTAGACGACGAACAGTCACATCCACGGTTCTTACATCACCAAAATAGTCATAGCCCCAAACGGTCTGAAGCAAGTGCTCTCTTGTCATAACCTGACCAATATGTTTTGCCAAATAGAACAACAGCTCAAATTCTCTATGTGTCAGTTCGATTTTTTCCCCACGTTTAGAAACCATGTAGGCATCCGGATGTATGGTTAAATCACCAATTGTCAGCTCAGAAGGTACAGCTTCTTCCGCTTCCTTCACGCTTGCTACACCACGACGGAGATTTGCTTTAACACGTGCAACTAGCTCTCGATTAGAAAACGGCTTTGTTACATAGTCATCTGCACCCAGCTCAAGGCCAAGAACCTTGTCGATTTCAGAATCCTTCGCAGTCACCATGATAATCGGCATATCGTATGTTTTTCGAATCTCTCTGGCTACTTCCAACCCATCTATCTTAGGAAGCATCAAGTCCAACAGAACGAGATCCGGTTCTTCTTCTTTTACTTTTTCCAAAGCTTCTTCGCCATCATAGGCTGTGAACACTTCATACCCTTCTTTGACAAGATTGTATTTGACAATCTCTGAAATCGGCTTTTCATCGTCTACAACTAATATTTTTTTCATAAAGAGGCACCTCTTTTTCTTCATTCTACTTTTTAGTATTCGTTGTTGTTTTACATTATACCTTATTTTATCCAGTCTTTCATCTTTGCTTGCTGATTTTATTGATTGATGGGAGCAGAACCGCAGAACTCTTTCTCCTTCTTTTTCTATTTTATTCCTATTTTCTTAAAAGAAACAGTAAGAAGGGGGCGAGCTATTAATTTTACAAGCACCTTCTCTATCAGTAATAAAAAAAAGAATCGGTGCATAGCTGCGACCAATTCTTTCCTCGTTCTATTTTATACTTCTTCAGTATCTAAAACATATTTAGCAACTACTGCTGCCAACAAGCCGCCAATTAGCGGTGCTACGATAAATACCCAAAGCTGAGACAACGCGTCTCCACCTGCAAAAATTGCAGGACCTAAGCTTCTTGCCGGATTGACTGATGTACCAGTCAATGGAATACCTACTAAGTGAACCATCGTCAGCGTCAAGCCAATGACGATACCCGCAAGGTTTGCATTTCCTTTTTTTGCACTTGTAACTGTCATAATCACTAAAACAAAGATGAATGTCAAAATAATTTCTACAGCTAAAGCACCTACAGCAGTCAAATCACCGAAACCGTTCTGACCAAGATTTGCAGTATCACTGCCGCTTGCGTTCAGAATAGTTAATAGAGTGAAGGATGCAAGAATTGCTCCGACTATCTGACCTACGATATAGTAGATAAAATCCTGTGTTGTAATGCGTTTGTTGATCCACATTCCCAGAGAAACTGCGGGATTTAAATGTGCACCTGAAATTGTTCCAATGCTGTAAGCAGCGGCAACAATTGTTAAGCCGAAGGCCAATGCGATACCTGTCGTACCGATTCCTTCCATTCCATTTCCCAATACAGCTGTAGCTGTCCCGAAAAATACTAAAATAAATGTACCAATAAGTTCTGCGATTGCTTTTTTCACAATTTTCTCCCCTTTCATCTTAATGAGTTTAACATAACAGTTGTTTTTTTCAATACTTTTTCATGAAATTTTCATTTAAAAAGCAAGGTGATTGTTACTTTTCACCTTGCTCCATTCTAGCACAATATAATGCTTGTTCAATTATTTAGCTCATAATCATCAATTTCTAGTCTTCCAGTATTTGGATGCCGATTCCAAGCAGCCCCGGACCTGTATGAACCACTAATGCAGGACTAATAGTACCAAAATAGATTTCTTCCGCTTGTGGGAAGCTGTCCTTCAATTTCTGATAGAAGCCCTTTGCATCTTCCTCTGCTTCACCGTGAGCTACAGCTAAAGCAATTTTTTTATGATTTCCAACAAATTCCTTAATCAACTCAAAGGTTTTTTCAAGACTCTTCTTTCTGCCTCTTGCTTTAGAAACAGTGTAGTAGATGCCTTGCTCGTTACAGGAAATAATTGGATTGAGCTTCAATGCATTTCCAAGAATCGATGCAACAAGGCCAATTCGTCCACCCTTTTGCAAATATTCAAGCGTGGCAACGTTAAAGTAAATCTTGGAGCGTTTCACATTCTCTTCTGTTTTCACTTTGATTTCATCCCAGGAATCGCCGTTTTCAACCATTTTGGCTGCTTCGATAACCTGCAGACCCGCTGCAATTCCAATATTTTTTGTATCCAAAACAAAAGACTCCAATGCCGGAAAGTCTTCTGCAATTAACCGAACAATATTATGTGTACCGCTAAGACCGCTGGAAATCGTAATTGCCAACAGCTTCTCATAACCATCCTCTTTGATTTTCTCAAAGATTTTTGTAATTGTCGCACCATCAGGTAAAGAAGTACTTGGAATTTCCTGAGGCAAACGCTGATACACTTCTTCCGGTGTAATATCTACCTTATCAGTATATACTCGATCCTTATAAATGATTTGTAATGGGATAACATATATATTATATTTTTCAACTAACTCCTGTGGAACATCTGTACCAGAATCTACGAGTATAGCAATTTTTTCTTTATTCATGATTTTCTCTCCATCTTCTTCAAATATAGTTGTTCCAGCGCAATAACCTTTTCACTGAACATTTTTGTCGCAAACGACAATGTTGCAGCTTTTACAGCTAATAATTCTGTTGGAATCGTCTCATCGAATGCCGCAATTGATTCTTCTCCTAATGCCTGACAGACAACTACTTTCAATGCCGTTTCCTGTTCGCTGACAAATAAATCATAAGCCTCTCGAATCCCAACAACAGCCCCTTGAAAAATAATGCCCTGTTTGATTTCAGGAATCGTCAATACCTGCTTCAACAGGGTAATTGCAATTAAAAAGGCAAGATGCTTCTGGTTATACCTTTTCTTTTTTGGTGAGGGAATCAGCCCTTGCTTGACATAGTTATTTACCATTGAAGATGTCAGTAACGTATGCTTTTCTGTCGTAATCAGCGGTGACAAATACTTTTCGACAAGAGTGATTACCTGATCCATATATAAATCAATATCAGGAAGCTCATGCCATCTTGGCAAATGAATATCCTTCAACTCTTCTCCCCATATTTCCAACGAATCTTTGATATCATTCAAAAAAACACACCACCTTTTTCTTATAAAATCTTAACATATTTACAGATATCATTCAATCTAGTTTTGAAAACTAGATAATATTTTATATTTTCTTAAGCTCCTGTACTCACAGTCTTCATTATTCAAATACTCCAATTATCAGACCTATATAACTTTGAAAAATTATGCCTTTGCATCGAAGCCTGTTGGCAGACATGCGGAAACACAACAAAAGAAAAAAGCTCTGCTATAATTCCAAGAATCAAACACAGCCTTTGATTCTTGACCTTATAACAAAGCTTTCTATTTATTTTTTTTCAGCGCATTTCGTCCAATCAAATAGCCAGTTAAAAGAATCCCTTCTAACAGGATAAAAAACAGAATAAAGCAATGCATGAAAAAGGTTTCTGGTAATACATTGATGATTGGATCGGTTGCAGGGTTGAACAGCCACGCATCATTATTAAAAAAAATGCTGTGAAACTGTACAAAAAATTGATCAAACCCGATGAACATTAGGAACAACAGAATCAGTGGAAGAATCAGCCCAATTCTAAAGGGATTCATCAACCGCCATAACCAGCCATTTTTCTTCAGATAGCGTAAAAAGAAACCAGACGGCACAATCGTAACCAATAGTACTCCATAATTTAGTAAGAACAGTCGTTTCACTTCGTAGAAATGAAGGGCGCCACTTTCCGATACCGGAAAATCAGACAGCTTCAGCGTTGATATAAATGGATTATTCAAGTATTGCATCAATTGATCGAAATTAGCGATAAGCTCTTTCTTTCCAATAGTCGTGTAATCAAGAATAGTCAAATAATCAATATCAAAAATATACAGCGGTCTAAAATTAATTGTGATTGCTATACACAGTGAAATAATTGTTAAAAATAAACAGAAAAATCCTAGATATTCGAAAACTAAGCCTTTGCGTTTCCCCATATCAAATTTTCCATTCATCTAATGATTCAACAGTATAGGTTGCGGGAACAGGCAGAGTTGGAACATCTTCCTTTTGAGTAAATCCTGAAAGAACTAGCAATGTATCAATACCATTTTTGATTCCAGCCTGAATATCAGTTTCATAATTGTCACCAACCATCAGCACATCATTTTTTTTCAGCCCCAGCACTTTCACAGCTTCATCCATGATTACCGCATTCGGCTTTCCGATCATTATCGGTGCTTGTTGAACAGCTGTTTCAACAAGTGCAATCATTGAACCAGCCCCCGGAAGCAAACCACGTTCAGTCGGAATGTTTTTATCAGGGTTTGTTCCAATGAATACCGCTCCGTTTCTAATGGCTAATGTTGCCTTAACAAATTTTTCATAGGTAATCTCTGTATCCAAGCCAACAATTACATAATCTGGTGCTTCTTCATCCCAAACAAAGCCAGCTTCTAAAATCAAGTCAACTAACCCCGATTCTCCGATTACATAGACCCTGTTTCCTTTATTTTCTTCTCGCATAAAGTCAATCGTTGCCAAGCTGGCTGTATAAATAGTTGCTGCGGGAACATGAATATCAAACTCATTTGCCAATCGTTCTGCCACTGCTGTTGGGGTTTTCGTCGTATTGTTCGTAACGAACAGAAAAGGCTGCTCACTTTGCTGCAGCCGTTCAACAAATCGTTTACCGGCAGGAATAATTTCTTTTCCCAGATAAATTGTCCCATCTAAATCAATTAAATAACCTTTATAAGCCATGAACTACTGCTCCTCACGTTGACGGATTGTAAACGACCGATTTGTCGTTTCTTTCTTTTCGCTTTTTACCGTTGGATTTTTACTGTTTCCAGGATTCTCCTTACGATTACGAATCACCGGTTTGCTCTTCTTAACATTGCTCGGTGCATTTACCGGCGCTTTCTTCTCTTCTGTGTATGCTTGTTGGGAACGATTATTGTTCGTTCGTTTATTTCGTTTTCGACGAGGTCCTTGTTTTTCTCGTTTTCCGCCAACACGCTTGATAACAAAATAGGCACAACCAAAATTACAAAACTCATATAGATAATCTTCCAACGTATCAATCCGTTGATCAGGTGAAGACTTTCTGTTTTCAGTATCAAAAAAGCCCTTCAATCGTAATTGATCATAACCCCAATCTCCAACAATGTAATCATATCTGGATAAAATATCGCTGAAGCGCTCACCAATTTTCTCAAGGTCGAATGCCTCACGATGGTTTTTCACCAGTATGTACTGACGGTCACCAATCATAATCTGATTTTCATCTACGATTGACACTACTTCGCCCTTTTGTTTTGCTTTTACAGGCTCTTCATTTATTTCTTCAATAACAGCTGTCAATTCAGCCGTTAACTCATTTTTTTCTTCAGTCTTTTCTGTCATGATTTCACCACCTGTCGTTCATTATAGCATATTTTATAAAACAATATATCTGCTTTGAAGGCTTGTTTTTCAGTTAAATAAAACTATAGAAATGTTTCTCTCTCTAGTCAGCTTCAACAATATAGCGAGAAGTTAATCTCAATGTTTAAAAACTATCGTTGCCGATTTCTACGTACTTATATAATCGGTATCGCAATAATTAAATAGGTCATCCTGCTTTCACTCAGCAACTGCCTTTCAAAATTTCTTTTTATTATTGTATATTGTTGCCATACTGGTGTCAACAATCCTTTGATATAATAAAAAAGTAACTATGAAAGAATGAACTGGAGGAAAAACATAATGATTACAATTTATATTTACGTTCTTGACACTTTAGCTGACTGGGAAATGGGGCACCTTATCTCAGAATTAAATTCTGGTCGCTTTTTTAAAAAGGATGCAAAGCAGCTAGTAATTAAAACTGTAAGCTACTCTAAAGAGCCTATTACAACAATGGGCGGGGTTAAAATAGTACCTGATTGTTTGACTGATGACATCGTCACAGATAAATCAAGCGTATTGCTATTACCAGGGGCAGACACATGGAACGATCCAAAGCATTCTGCTATTCTCGAGAAAGCAAGTGAATTTTTTGCATTAGGTGCTACAGTTGGAGCAATATGCGGAGCTACTGCTGCCCTTGCCAACGTTGGTCTATTGAATAACGTTGCTCATACAAGCAACGGAATGGGCTTTCTTGAAATGGTTTCTTCTAATTATAAAGGAGCAAGCACTTATGTAGATGAACCAGCCGTGACAGATAACAACCTTATTACTGCGAGTTCCACAGGAGCCTTATTATGGACGAAGCAAATCATTGAAAAGTTAGATGTTTTCAAATCAGATACACTGGAGTCATGGTATCAATATTTTAGTACTGGTAAAGCTGAACACTTTTTTGCCCTCATGCAGACTTTGCCGGCTAATGATGAAAATTAAGTCTCGTTACTAAAGAGGTCGGATCAGAAAATACTTCTGATCCGCTTTTTATTTATATAGTGCCCTGAACGAGCTTAGACACCCAATTATCTCACATGCTTCTAGCAGTTTTTCTCGTTTGTACAATGTGGAATCAAGTATCTCTAAAAGTCGTACCGGCCAATCTTTTCATTGGCTCCAAATCTTACTTCTCTCATTTTTTGAAACTCGTTTTATGGACGTCGTTCATTAGGCCTTTTTATTGATTGGGTAGTAGCGTCTGAGGTAGTCCCCTAAAACATTTCGAATGAATTCAGGAAATAAGAATTCTACTTTCCCAGCCAATTCAAGCGTCGGGAAAAACGGAATAAATAAAAAGTGATCCACTGTTGTGATTGTGTAGCTTTTATCAGCCTCAAGCTCCTGACCATCCCAATAGGCAGTCTTCGTTGCTTTGTCATAGGAAATACCATCATAAACAAGATCGCCAAAGATTTTCCCTCGAAATCCCATACCGACAATCGAAAACTTTCTCAGGAAATGTCGATTTTTTTCCATCTCTCTGATAAATCGAATCATATCTGCTCCCGCTAAGGTAACACGGATTAAATGCATCGGGTGGGGCAGCAACTGATGCAAATTATCCTCTGTGACCACACCTTTAGGAAGATTGCCTAAAAATAAGCCTGTGTTCAAAACAGCAGCTGTCGTCTGCCCTCTCTTTTTCACTGCTTTAAGGGCTTCAAAAATCACCGGGTGCAGACTATCCAGTTCATGAGAAAGTTCATACGGTAGTTTAGCAAGTTTCTTTTTCTTCAGGAGTTTATGACCTTGTTCCAGATATCCCTCAATTTCTGCAGCATCCTCCACACACTCAGCAAAGGACTCTGTCGACAAAGCTTCCGCCGATGTTTCAATAATTTTCCCATTTTCCAGAAAAATTCGAACCTCACCGACATACTGTCCAAATTTACCAGCAGCTGACAACTGTGTGTGATTGATTTTTTCTCCATATCTAAATAGATGATGTGTATGAGAACCTAGAAGGACATCAATCTCAGGGTATTTTGTAGCAATTTTCATGTCCTGATCAATACCCAAATGACTCATCAATACCAAAACATCACATGTTGAACGAACCTCTTGAATCAAGGCAGGCAACACCTCATCCACTGTTCGAATATCCCATCCATTTGGTTCATAAGTTAATGGGAATGGTGCAGTTAGCGCAATAAGCCCGAGCTTCGTGCGGCTTGGCGTTTCTAAAATTTTATGTGTTTTAGTCCAAGTTGGGCGCTTACCAGTAGTAGGATCGTATAAATTGCCCAAAAGAACATCAAAATTAGCTTCATCATAAAGTGCATTTAACTGCGATTTGGAATTTCCGACACCTTCATTATTTCCAATCGTAGCAGCATCATAATTTACTGTGTTCATCAGCTGAACATTTGCACGTCCATCAGTTGCTTCTGTCAAAGGATGCCAACGATCAACAAAATCCCCCAAATCAACTGTAAATATGCTCTTGTCTATGGTTTGCTCTGTTTTTTTCTCTCTAAGAAATCTCCTGATTTTAGGCCAGTTCTCAAAATGAGAATGCAGATCGTTTGTATGCAGTAGAACAATCTCTTCCATACGCTTCCCTCCATATTTTCACTCTCTGACAATAGTAACACACTTCAAAACGATTCGTCTTTCTTATCGTTCACTCAATACTTGAACCCGAGAAAAGCCTGAATGCAGATACAGTAAATTAAAGGTCTTTTCTACAAACAAATGTTATACTAAATAAAAGATATATATTGATTGCTATTGTTCTAAGTTTTTGCCTAGTTCTAAGGCTTGATTTGAACCTTAAGCTATATCGCACTCTCTTAGTCCAATAACAAATACTTCACACACTACACTATAGGATGGGGATTGAAATGAAAAAGATTTTAGCAATTGTCGGCGGCATTTTATTATTGGTATTATTGTTTACTATTCCTTGGGCTATTATTGGTTTGACAGGTGCGCTGGGAATTCTGATTTCTATAGGAAGCTTCTTCTATTTCCGACAGAAAAGAAGACCCGAAAAAGCAAAGGTTTCTGCAATGGTATTGGGCGCTTCTGTAGTAGCATTTGCTGTGGGGATTTATTTGACTCCCTCCGCTACCTCAGAAAAAGAAGCGGTCCAAAAAGACAGCAAGCCCCAAACTGAACAAACAACAAAAACGACAGAAACCTCTGAAGAAAAAGAAATGGTATTGAGCCTAGCAGAGGCTGTCGAAACAGATGACGGTGGAACAGTCACTATCAAAGGTACAACAGAGCCTCATGCAACAATCTATGTCTCCTCTGCTGCACCTGATGAAAAGCAAACGGCAGACGCTAACGGAGATTTTGAGCTAACACATACTCTTTCAACGGACAGTGAGCAGGAATTGAGTATTATTGCTGAGCTAGATGGCAGAAAAATTTCTAAGCAGCTTTTGGCGACACCTTCGGCTTCCTTTATCGCAGCGAAAGAAGAGGAAGCAGCAAAACAAGCAGAAGAGCTGCGACTTGCGGAAGAAGCCAAGAAAAAACAAGAGGAAATTGATCGCTTAACAAAAGAAGCGGAAACTGCCGTCGCATTAGCTGAAGCAGAACAAACCAGAGATAAGGTTGCTGCAGCCAGCACAGCTATCGCTGCCATCCCAGAAGGCAATCAAGGGTTGACCAGCAGAGTAAGTGCTGTAGATACGGCAATCCAAGCGCGTGAGGAACAAGAAGCCCAGCAAGCAGCTGCCGCGGCGGCTGAAGCAGAGCAGGCAGCTCAGCAAGAACAAAATAATGTTACAGAAATGGTACTGGTCACTCGAACCGGTGAAAAATACCATACTAGAAAATGCGGAAATGGTACGTATACCTCTGCAACATTACAGGAAGCACTTGATAGAGGCCTGACTCCATGCTCAAAATGCTTTGGTTAAAAATTTGAATTTATCAAACACTCATAGTATATTACGCATTATTTTACGGTATAATTAAAAAAAGTAATTTTTTGGAGGATAGATATGGAATTTTCTTCACCAATTGGCACACTTTGGCTAGATGCAAATGAAGTTGGACTGACGGAGGTCTCTTTTTTCCCAATAGAAGGACATCAAACCAACCAATGGACAGAACAAGCAGCTCAGGAGCTTAGCGCTTATTTTAACGGAACCCTTAAGCAATTCACTACCCCGCTTTCCTTTGAAAAAGGAACCGTCTTTCAGCGAAAGGTATGGGATGCTTTGTCTGATATCCCCTATGGAGAAACACGTTCCTATTTAGATATCGCCATTGCTGTAAACTCAGAAAAGGCTGTGCGGGCGATTGGACAGGCAAACCGAAATAATCCATTACCAATCATCGTTCCGTGTCATCGGGTCATAGGAAAAAATGGCAAGCTAACAGGCTATATGGGGAAAACCTCGGAAGAAGGACTTTCAATAAAATCCTATCTTCTTGAACTGGAAAATATTCTGTAATTTTATACAAAGAAACGAGCCCAATTCACTTAAGATTGGGCCCGTTTTTTCGTTTAATCATCCAAGTAATCCTCTTTCGAAAATTCCGTTTCTTCATATTTTCCGGAATCTCCATAATAACGGTTATAGCGTTTTTTAAATTTACGAAAAGCATAGGTCACCAACACTTTGATGATGGCATAAATCGGAATCCCAAAAATCAAGCCAAACATTCCCAGTAAATCACCCATAACCAGCAACACAATGACAATTGTCAACGGATGGACAACCAGATGTCTGCCCATTACCTGCGGCTCGATTAAATGACCATTCAGCATTTGCACAATCACCCAAACGATACACATTTGCACCAGCATAGGGAAAGAAACCATCCATGCCACAATGACAGCTGGAACGAATGCAACAAAAGGACCGATGTATGGCACAACAGCCGTAACGCCCACAATAATCGATAGTGTTCCCGAATAAGGCATACCGATGATGAAAAATCCGATAAATGTCAAAATTCCGACAGCAATCGACACCAGTATTTGCCCTTTCAAATAGGCGCCAACCTGACTATTCATCGTTGCACCAATCTCTTTGGCATCAGAACGAAACTTTGGCGGAATGATAGCTAGAATGGAAGCAAAAAATTTTCGATCATCCTTCAACAAGAAAAATGTGATGATTGGCGCTGTCACCATAATTAATGCAAATCCAGTAATCGTCGAAAAGACAGTTGAGGCACCTACCACAGCTTTAGTAAAGTATTCATACAGACTATCCGATACATTGTTAAACCATTTTTGTATACTAGCTAAAGTATCCCGTAACGACTGTTCAAAAGGCGTGTCCTTGAAAAAATCACCGATGTTCCGTGATACATCATTAATATACGAAGGAAAATCTTTTAGCAGGCTGTTAAGCTGTTTTTCCAAAATAGGAATCACCAAAATCACACCAAGTACAATCAACCCCAAAATCAAGAGAAACAAGAGTGACACACTGATGATTCGCTTCACACCTTTTCTTTCCAACCAATTGATTAGAGGATTAAGTAGGTAATACAAAATAAGGGCAAGAATCACCGGACCGATGACTGTCTTAAAGATAATTTGAAATGGTTCAAAAATAAAATTCACCAGATGAAAAATGAAAATCACACCGCCCAGCAATAATAACGCAACCAAAGTAAACAATAAATTCCGACCACCGAGAAATGTTATCCATCTCGTTTCCTTCTTATTCATTCCATACTCCCCCTCTACATAACTTTACTTCATTGTATCGAAGAATGAAAAAAGTTGAAAGAAATAGGCTACCAGATATCCACTGGTTAGTCAGCGCAAAAGTTGACCACTCTATTTACTCATCCATTGATAGATGCCGATTTCAAACTATTGTGAACATCCCCTTGATTACAATTTGAACCCACGGATTGGTAAAAAAAACACTCAACACTAAATTTCAAAAAAATGTGTCAAGTGACTAGAATATTATTATTTTGATTCTTGTTTCTACTATACAAGCATTCCTAAATCAGAATAATCCACGTAATTGCGTGCACGCATTTCCTATTCCATGAAGAAGTATACTAGGAACAATTGAACCATCAAACATCGCCTCATCCACATAGCTCATCAGAAACGACCAAAAAAAGGAACTAGAAATGTCGCAAGATAGACTCCGCTACTAAGTGGTATGTCGACAAACAAAGCAGCACTGGCAATAATACCATCTTTTCCCCCCTAACTTACTTGCAAATTGTTTCACTAAAAAAACTCTAAACAATAATTCTTCGCTAAAGTCTTGTGCTAAATGAGAAGAAATAAGTCTAGGAATAACTCCGGAAAAACCAAGCCCTTCCCTTTCCAGCAATCGAAGAGGATATATCTACCACTAATATTGTAGTGATCCTATTTTTACAGTTCAAATCTATTTGTAATCACAGTAAAAATACCGAACAACAATCAAATTGTCCGGTATTGGAATCAAACTATTCAAATACTACTTCGCTTTTTTGCGTTGGGAAGCTTCCATAATTACCGGTAAAATCACTGGGCGGCGTTTAGTCTGATCGAACAGGTAGCGACTCAGTTGATCCCGAATGTCTTGCTTCAGCTTGCTCCATTCAAAGTCTTTGTTTTCAAGATGCTTTTCAACAATCTCTGTAACGATGTTACTGCTTTCCTTCATCAAATCTTTGCTTGTCTTCACATAGACAAAACCTCTTGAAGTGATTTTTGCCGGAGAAACAATCTTTTTCTCACGACGATTGATAGTAATCACAGCAACAAAGATACCATCTTCTGATAAAATACGACGATCTCTAAGAACGATATTTCCAATATCACCGACACCTAAGCCGTCAATCATGATATTGTCTGCTGTTGTCGTACCAGATGCAGACATCTTTTTCTTCTTGTATTCTAAGATATCGCCGCGTCCCGTAATAAAGATATTTTTATACGGAATTCCCAGCTCGTGCGCTAAGTCAGCATGAGCGGCTAATTGACGATACTCCCCTTGAACAGGGATGAAGAATTTCGGTTTCATTAGGTTCAGCATCAACTGTAAATCTGCCGGATTTCCATGACCGGAAACGCGTAGATTATCAGAAATTTGCTTCACTGTTCCACCTGCGCGATAGACGATATCCTCCGTCTTGGCAACAACGGTTTCCATCGCAGTTGTCGGTGTTGTCGTAATGTAGACTAAATCGCCTTCTTTGATGCTCACTAAACGATGCGTTTTATTCGCCATCTTTTGCAGAGATTTAATTGGCTCACCCATTCGACCTGTTTCTAAAATCAACAGCTCCTCATCCGGATATCTCTTCATATCCTTTGGTGTGATGATTAAATCTTCACTTGGCAATTCCAGTTTATCTAGTCGCATAGCTGTGCGGATAATTTTCTCCAAATCAAGACCAGTCAGTACGACCTTGCGCCCTGATTTATGCGCAGCATTTAGTACCTGTTGTACTCGTTTCAGGTTGCTTGCAACTGAGGCAACAATGATTCGGCCTTCCCAGTATTGAATGGTGTCATAAACTTCATCCGCAATTTGCAGCTCGGAAGCCACTGGTGTGGGGTTTTCGGCGTTTGAAGAATCACTCAACAACGCCAATACACCTTCACTGCCTATTTCTGCTAAACGGCCAAATTCTGTTTGGTACATTGGTGCAGCACTTTGGTCGAACTTGAAGTCTCCTGTATAAACGATATTTCCCTCATCTGTTTTGATACTAATTCCGATAGAATCAGGGATTGTGTGTGTTGTTTTGAAAAAGCTGACTGTCGCATTCCCAAAATCAATTTCAGTATGCGCATCAACAACATGAAAATCCTTGAATTTCTTTGATGACGGATGCTCTCCTACATTTAGCTTTGCAAGCTCCACAGTTAATTCTGTACCGAATACTGGCACCTGAACTTTGGATAACAAATATGGCAATGCGCCAATTGCATCGGCATGCCCGTGAGTCAGAAAAACTCCGGCAATTCGATCAATGTTTTCTTCCAGATATGTAAAATCCGGAATCACCACATCAATTCCTAAAAGTTCATTTTCCGGATATTTCAATCCGCAATCCAGTACAAAAATTTCATCTCCTACTTCAGCGATATACATGTTTTTTCCATTTTCGCGCACACCGCCAAGTGGAATGATTCTTATTGTACTCACTCTTTTCACCTCTCTACTTTCTGCTTGATTATATATCAAGAATTTGCAATATTTTTTCTTTCTCCTCAGAAGTACATGATACAAGAGGTAAACGTAAATCTCCAACAGAAACACCTAAATGATTCAACGCCATTTTTACTGGCGCAGGAGATGGTACAGAGAACAATGCATTCATTTTCGGCAGCAGCTTGCGCTGAATCGAAGCAGCTTGCTTAAGCTCACCTTGATCCAAAGCTTGAAACATCGTATACATGTCATTACCGAAAATATGACTGGAAACAGAAATTACACCTTGACCGCCCAATGCTTTTGTTGCAAAAGCAAGGGAATCCTCTCCTGTATAGACCAGAAAGTCCTTAGGTGCTTTCTCAATCAGCTCCGTCAATGCATCAAGACCGGCACATTCCTTCACAGCAATAATATTTTCCAGCTCTGCCAGTCGAAGCGTTGTCTCTACCTCGAGACAAGCAACGGTTCTGCCTGGTACATTATACAAAATGATTGGCAAATCACTGGCTTCTGCAATTGCCTTGAAATGCTGATACAGTCCCTCTTGATTTGGTTTATTATAATAAGGAACAACCGCCAGACCGGCATCAATTCCTTCTATCTGAGCAATTTCTTTCACGAACTCTACTGAATCTCGTGTATCATTTGTTCCAACGCCGCAAATAATTGGTACACGACCATCAACTAAACGAATCACTTCGTTGAACAGGTCAATTTCCTCATCATGTGTCAGTGTTGGCGACTCTCCCGTAGTCCCCGCAAGAATCAGGCCTTCTGTATGTGAATCCAAAAGAAGCTCTACTAATTCAGGCAGCTTGCCGAAATCAATTTCTCCTGTTTCCGTAAACGGTGTAACCATTGCAGTAATGATTGATACATTCGTCAATTCCATACCCTTAACCTCCATACTTTTTTAAACTCGAACCAGATCCATTTCATGAAGTGTCTCTGCGATTTGAACAGAGTTCCATGCAGCACCCTTCAGTAAATTATCAGAAACAACCCATAGATGGAAACCCTTGTCGACATCTAAATCTTTACGAATTCTGCCAACAAATGTCTCTTTCTTGTCAATGCTTGTCAATGCTTGAGGATACAATTGCTGACTCGGATCATCCTGCAGCACAACTCCCGGTGCTGCCGTCATCAGCTCTTGAATCGCTGCAACTGAAGTATCATTCTTTACTTCGATGTAAACAGACTCTGAATGACCGGATAATACCGGAATACGAACACAGGTCGCACTAACTTTCAGTGTCTCATCACCCATGATTTTCTTCGTCTCATTGACCATTTTCCACTCTTCGTAAGTATAATCTTCATCTGAAAAAACATCGATTTGCGGAAGCGCGTTGAATGCAATCGGATAATGCTTTTTATCTCCGCCGCATGGCATGATTTCCGCAGTAAGCTCCTCAACAGGAGTTCCGTTAATAAGCTCAAGCGCTTGTTTCTTCAGCTCTTCCACAGCGCTGATACCCGCACCGCTGACAGCCTGATAAGTCGAAACAATAATTCGTTCTAGTCCAACCGCTTGTCTGATTGGCTCAAGTGCAACCATCATTTGAATCGTTGAACAGTTGGGATTCGCAATAATTCCTTTATGCTGCTTCAACGCTTCTCTATTTACCTCTGGAACAACTAATGGTACATCCTCGGCCATTCGGAAATGGCTGGTATTGTCGATAACTACTGCTCCCCGTTTCACTGCCTCCGGAGCAAAGACTTTAGAAATCCCTCCACCGGCACTGAATAACGCAATATCGACATTTTCAAAAGACGCTGGAACTAATTCTTCCACGACCAGTGTCTGATCCTTAAATTTCAGTTCTTTACCCGCAGAACGTTTTGAAGCTAAGAGTTTAATTTGCTTAATTGGCAACTCTGTCTGCTCCAACATTTCGATCATTTTTGTTCCAACTGCCCCTGTTGCACCTACCACTGCAACAACATATGATTTTTCCATACTTAGTAAATCTCCTCTCGCCTTCCTGAAGAAAGTTGCTTTTTCTATTTTACCACAGGATGGGTAATTACTACATAGGTTGTCGGCTGATTTTTTTGATTTTAAAACAAGAAAAATTTCACGGGGTTGCTCAGCGCCTAAAACTGAGTAGCCAAAAGAACTAAACAAGGAAAAATTGAAGAAAAAGAGGCACAGTTTCCCCTGCACCTCTCTATCTTTCTTCAGTCTTTCAGTTGTAAATTAGTTACCCTAAAGCTACATCTAAAATCATCATAATGATAAAGCCGAGCATCACACCGAAAACAGCAAAATGCCGTTTGCTGGTGATGGTTTGCTGTGCTTCCGGAATCAGCTCCTCAACAACAACATAAATCATGGCTCCTGCAGCGAACGCCAAAGCGTAAGGCAGCAGTAAAGCCATCTTGGTCACAAGAATAGCGCCAATAATTCCTGCAATCGGCTCTACGATACCCGATGCCTGACCATAAAGAAATGCTTTCCAACGGCTTAAGCCTTCCTGCCGCAAAGGAATGGAGACCGCAGCACCTTCCGGAAAATTCTGAATACCAATTCCTATAGCCACAGATATGGCTGCCAATACAGCTGCCCTAGGATCATCAGCAGAGGCTGCAGCACCAAAGGCGACGCCTACAGCTAATCCTTCCGGTATATTATGAAGTGTAATCGAAAATACTAATAGAATGGTTCGCTTTAAATGAGAAGGCAGTCCTTCCCTCTCATGATTCGGACCAAAGTGCATGTGAGGCAATGTCTTATCCGCGATGTAAAGAAATAGGCCACCCAATCCAAATCCAAGACTAACGACCAGCCAAGCTGTATTTCCATTTTCTTCTGCTCGCTCGATTGCCGGAGCTAGTAATGACCAAAAACTGGCAGCAATCATCACTCCTGAGGCAAATCCCAGCATCAGATTCAGCACATCTTTTTTGATATCCTTAAAGAAAAAAACCAAGCCTGCTCCCAGTGCAGTCATAAAATATGTGAATCCGGTCCCAGCCAACGCCTGTTGCCATGGCTCCAACGATATCAACCAATCTACCATGCTTTCCCTCCTAACGTCTTTTCATAGTAAAACCATTTTATCATACAGTAATTTTATAGTCTAGCTTATCTATTTTTTAGGATGACCTAAATTTCAAACAACAGTCGATTTACTTCTATAAAAAAAACAGCTCTCAAAATCAGAGCTGCTTTCATCAAGCCTTTTATTTCATTTTTTTACTATCGTTCCAGATTAATGGTCAGCTTCACTTTAAGTGCTGCTTTTCCATCCGTTTTTCCGGTATAAGTGACAGTAAGCTGTTTCGTCGCTGCAGGAATAGCTTCCCACGTGCACTCCCCATCAACAATAGTACCGCCATTACTTAATACAATACTCGTCATTTCCACTCTATCCCCATAAGCAAATGGAGAGGAAATCACTACTTTTCCATTAACAACTTTAGCTGTTGCTGTCAAGGTTTGCTTATTCCAATAACCCTTCAGTGCAGGGTATTCATCCAACAAAGTATAATCGCTAATCTGATTGTCATTGATTCCTAAATAAGTCAACTTCGGAAGATCCTGAATAGCAGAGAAATCTGTGAGTTTATTTCCAAATACGGTCAAATTCGAAAGCTTTTTCAGTTCGCTAATGCCATCTAGGCTTTCCAATTTTGAACTGCTTACTTCCAAATAGGTAAGGTTTGTCAAAGCTTTTACCGCATCTAAATCCTTAATAACGTAATCGCTAAGAGAGCTGTAAGCAGATGAGACACTTAATGAGGTTAAGTTGGTCAAGTCGGAAAGCATCTCTAGCTCCTCCACATTACACGTATTCAACGTTAAATTAGTCAATGTTGACAATTGACTAAGGAAGCTTAAGTCATCTTTTGTAAAATGAGTCAATCGTAAAGTTTTTAGCTTCAATCCTGAAATACTTGCTACATCTGTAAACGAGTTCGATTTATCTGCGCTTCCTGTATTGGAAAGTAGCAGTGTTGTTAAATTTGGTAAATCGCTTAACGGCTGCAAAGAGATAGATTTTGTAAATCTAGGATTCATAATGTCAATAGTTTTCAACGCCTTCAGCTCACCGATACTGTCAATAGCAATATCTTCAAGATGATTCAGCTTCAAGTACTCCAGCTTGGTCAGCCCTTTTATTTGTGAAAGGTCAATTGAGTTATGGGAAGTTCCAGTAACTTCAAGGGTCAGTTTTCTCAAATTTACCAGCTGTTGAAGAGTAGAGATGTCCGTCGTTTTTAATCGATCCAGATACACCTCTTGCAGATTACTGAAATGCTGCAGCCCCTCAAGATCGGCAATTTCAACATAATTAAATCCTGACGTCAATGCCTTCATGTCATCTAATTCTCCCTGAGTAAGGTAATCTTCCACTGTTCGCTTAAAGTATTTTGCCACAGCACCAGCAAGATTGGCATCTGGAAATAGATCCTTTATCGCTTTTTTAGCAGGCGGAATCTCTGAGCTAAAGACCTCAATTATCGCCTCGGCTTGTTTTCCATTACTGGTAGTTGCATAAACCGTAGTCAGACCTTCTGCCTTCGCTGTTACCAAGCCAGCCTGGGACACAGTAGCGATTGTGTCATCTGCCGTTGACCAAGTAATTTCTTTGTTTGTCGTATTTTCAGGAAGAATACTTGCTGTCAGTTGTTGTGTTTCACCAATCAACAAGGTCGCTTGCTCAGGAGTCACATTGATTTCAGCCGCCTCAATTTCTTTCTCCTTCACCGTAACTTCTGCACTAGCTACCTTACCATTTTGTGTTTTCCCGGTAATAACAGTTGTTCCAAGTGCTTTACCTATAACATTTCCCGATTCAGACACCTCAGCAATCAGCGGATTTTCAGAAGACCACTGAATCGTTTTGTCAGTTGTATTCTCAGGTACTATCGTTCCAATAAGCTGTTTCGATTCATCGACTTCCAACGTAAACGCAGAGGCATCTAATGTAAGACTTTCCGGCTCAATGATTTTTTCTACGACATTGTAAGTAATCGTTGTACTGAACTTGCTATCCAACGAGGTATAGCGTAGGCTTTCACTTCCTACTCCCACTGCTTCAACTACTTGTCCGGAAGTTTTTAAAACTTTTGAGTTGCTTGACTGATAATAATACCTGCCATCACTCGCATGCTCCGGTGTAAAAATAAATTGAGGTGTATATTTTTGGCCTACTTCTAGAGTGACAACCTCTTCAACAGGCTCAAAAGATTCCAAAACCAGCGGCTCTCGCTCTTCCAGCTCAAATAATTTTACTGTATATTCATAAGATCCTTTTGCCCCTTGCAGACCGGTGATTGAAACGGTATAAGAGTCATCTGCGCTATAGACGATATTGTCTGGATTGAACATAATAGTACGATAACCACCGTAACCAGCGCTCAACTCAAACTCACCATCTGCTTGTTCCTTGCTGAAATTCCAAGTTTGATTTGTTACCGTGTTTGTCAACATAACCCTTACATCATCTGAAAATTTGAAATCATTCGGATTAAAATGTGTAGACCATCGATAGCCATTCTCTAAGTTATTAACAGGAAACACGCCTTCGCTTGGCCATGCAGTGACAAAGTTACTTGGGATTTTCGGGCTGCCTACTCTGTTGTGTAAAACTACCATTGATGAAAAGTATTTACCACTCTTACTTTTTGCAGTTCCCATCCCAAAGGTTCCCAATGTATAATCCAATGTCCACGCTCGATGACCAACAGCTGTGTTACTCGCACCTCTGTCTTCCAACCATTGGTCAATCGGGATTTCGGCAACCTTAACTGGTGAAGTAGTATATCCCAAATTACTTGACTGTCCGGACTTATCAATTAATGCCCACTCTGATATCGGAATCCACTCTGGTCTTTCAAAATCAGTTGCAGGATAATGGCTAAGCTTTATATCCACGGCTGCCAGTCCAGCTGCCCCTTTTTGCGCTAACTCTGTGTGCTCCTCCGTCGCTGTAACAGGCGGTAAGTCAGAAAAACTACGCACAAAATTCATGTACTCCTCAGCGTAATCTCGGTACAGGCTGCTAGTCACTCCGGCACTGTAATTATCCCCTTCTAACTGAGGCATCTCCTGAAACATTCCAGCATCATTTCTAAAATAATCATAGTTACTGATGATTTCACTATATTTCTGCTGTAGTGCCTCTACCTTTTTCTGCTCTTCTTCAGTAAAATTCCCCTGTGCTGCGGCGGTTTGGCTACCGCCTATTCCCATACAAAACAAAAGCCCTAACGTTACCACTTTCTTCATAAAAGTACCTCCAACCTGTGTTTTATTTCATCTTACATTTCTAATAATAACACACCTTAACATAACTTTTTGATAAAAATTTCTATTTATTTCAAAATTTTTCCTTTCTAAATTTGTTTATTTTTTTCACATATGGTATATTTCGCCTTTGCTGAAAAGAAGATAAATACAGCGACTTCATACACGCTAGACAGAAAAATTTTTCCTGAAGTATCTTCTTTTGAACCTGACAAAAGGCCCTTTATTTGGCTCATTTCTCATTCAGGCGTATACTAAAATTGGATACATTTTAAGAAATGGAGTGAGGTATGATGGTCAACACAATTAATGCTGGCACTGCCATGGTAAAAGTCATGGAAAGCTGGGGAATCGATCATATTTATGGTATTCCCGGAGGATCATTCAATTCAACAATGGATGCACTTTATAAAGAAAAGGATCGAATCAATTATATTCAAGTTCGCCATGAAGAGGTCGGTGCATTAGCAGCCGCTGCCGATGCCAAATTAACAGGAAAAATTGGCGCCGTTTTCGGTTCTGCGGGTCCCGGGGCTTCCCATCTAATCAATGGGCTGTATGATGCTCAGATGGATCATGTTCCTGTTCTGGCTTTACTTGGGCAAGTCGCTTCTTCGGCAATGAACTATAATTCATTTCAAGAACTCAATGAAAACCCTATGTTTGCTGATGTCAGCGTTTACAACCGAACAGTCATGACACCGGAAAGCCTTCCTCATGTTGTTGATGAAGCAATAAAAGCAGCATACAAGTACAACGGAGTTGCCGTAGTCACCATCCCAGTTGATTTGGGCTCTGTTGAAATTCCGGATACCTATATCTCGACTGCTCCTAATCATAAAACCAATGTACTTTTACCGAATAGTCAAGATATTGATGAAGCTTTAGCCTTGATTGAAAAAGCTGAAAAGCCGATTCTTTATATCGGTCAGGGGACACGAGGCGGTTGGTCGGAAATTAAAGCCTTTTCCGAGTATTTCTCTACGCCTGTCGCTGCTGCTGTTCTTGCTAAAGGAATCGTTCCCGACTCCTATGAAAATTTTCTTGGTTTTGCAGCCAGAGTCGCAACAAAACCGGCAAATGAAGCATTAGCTGAGACTGACTTAATCATTTTTGTTGGCAGTGATTTTCCCTTTGCCGCTTATTTCTTCAATCCAGAAGCAGCTTTTATCCAAGTTGATATTGATGCAGCTAAATTTGGACGTCGCCACAAAACAGATGTTTCCATTTTAGGTGATGGCAAAACGGCACTAAAAATGATGGTTGAGCAAGGAACGCAGAGACCCGCAGACAAATGGCTAAGAGCCAATCAGAAAAATAAGAAAAATTGGAACAACTGGTTGCGTAGTTTTGATGATAAAGAAGAAGCTCCGTTGCGACCTGAACCAGTCTTCAAAGAGATCCGTCGTATCGCTGAAGAAGAAGCGATTTTCGTGACCGATGTCGGTAATACGACGATTCATGCCATTCGATTATTGGATATGAACGGAAAACAAAAATTCACCACCTCCGGCTGGTTTGCTACTATGGGGAATGGTATTCCCGGAGGTATTGCTGCAAAGCTTAGCTACCCAGAACGTCAAGTCTTTACTTTGAGCGGCGACGGTGCCTTTGCGATGGTCATGCAGGATATCATTACTCAGGTAAAATATGAACTGCCAATCATTAACATTGTCTTTTCAAATGATTCATTCGGCTTTATCGAGGCCGAGCAGGAAGATACTGAACAAAAGAAATTTGGTGTCTTTCTTGAAGGAGCAGATTTCGGTAAAGTAGGCGAAGCATTGGGTGCTGATGGATTCACAATCACAAAATACGAGCAGCTGGCTCCGGCTTTTGAGGCTGCAAAGAACAGCAAACGTCCTGTCGTCATTGATGTGAAAATCAAAAATGCCCGACCACTGCCTGTGGAAGAGCTTGTTCTCGATCCGGAAAAATTCAGTACTGAAGAAATTGAAGCCTTCAAGAAAAAATATGATGTACATGATATGCCTGTTTTAAAAGAACTGCTGAAAAATGAATAACAAAATGACCTGTTGGCAAAAAACAACAGGTCATTTCTTTCTATCTTTACTAAGAATAATAAATATATTGTGAAAAACAAAAAACAAGCCGCGGATTCGAAATCCGCAGCCTGCTTTATTTTGCTAGTGATTATTTATCATCATGTTTGTGGAATTTTTCTTTTAAATCATCAAAGCCTTCTTTGATTTTGTCGCCAAATTTTTCAGCGCCTTCTTTAATATCCTCGCCGGCATCTCGTGCTTTTGATTTGGCATCAGCAAAACCGGATTGAAGCTTACCTTCCGCTTCTTTTCCTTTATCGTCAGTTACTTTTCCGACGGCTGTTTTTGCTTCTCCCTCAACTTTATCTTTTGCATCATTTACACGTCCGTTTAAATCTGTCATATTAAACACCCTCCTAAATGATTTTGAATACATTAACAGCATAGCACCGTTAAAAAGTTGTATCAAATGATTCGCTCATTTCAGGAGTACAGCCACGTTTTTGCCTGATCGATTTCTTCCATCGTAACCTGATGACCTGCTTTCGTCTTAACAAGGGTTACATCAACGCCTCGTCTCTCCATCTGATGAACCAGCTGCTGCCAAGTATCCTCTGACACAATTGGATCATTCTCTCCGAAGGACAAAATAGCTTTTTTTCCAAGCAAAGCAGCACTCTGTGTATCCACACCTAAAGACATTGGATGAAGCAGGATAGCCTTCTTTAGCTCAGAATCACGTTCGAGTAGCAGATGACCTGCAATATTTGCTCCGTTCGAATAACCAAGCATTGTCCAGTCAGACACGGCAATATCGTTCTCCTCACTGATACGTATAATTTCTTCCAACAAATGATCCGTCTCTTCCTCAAGACTCTCGATATCAAACTGATTTAATCCATTCCTCTTGAAAAATCGATTCATTCCTTCTTCAACAACTCGGCCTCTAAAAGATAAAATGGTACTTTGCGGATCGAGATATTCTGCAATCTCCATAAGAGACTGCTCATCGCCTCCGGTACCATGAAGTAAAATCAATGGTTTTCCCGTTCCTTTTCTAAACAAATAATTCATTTTACCACTCCCTTACTTTTTGTAAGTAAATATAGTTTATCATCAATGATAGAAAACACCAAACAATTGAACTCAAATTTATCTTTGACAGATAGAACACTTCTTGCTAAAATAAGAACATACGTTCGATAAAGGAGGCATAAGCAATGGATATTGCTAAAAAAATTGAGATACTGGCAGAATCTGCCAAATATGATGTATCATGCGCCAGCAGTGGTGTCGCTGATAATACACGAACAGGAACAGTAGGCAGTACAGCTGCTGCAGGAATATGTCACTCATTTACCAGTGATGGCCGTTGCGTCTCCTTGTTGAAGCTATTGTTTACAAATGCTTGTATATTTGATTGCCATTACTGTATTAATAGAAAATCCAATCATATCCCTCGAGCAACCTTCACACCTCAAGAGGTTGCTGATTTAACGATGGATTTCTATATGAGAAACTATATTGAAGGGCTTTTTTTAAGCTCGGCTATTATCAAGAATGTTGATTACACAACCGAACTGCTTATCAAAACCTTGAAAATTCTGCGCTATGAAAAGGGATTTAAAGGATACATCCATGTGAAGGCTATCCCCGGCGCTGACGAAGCGCTGATTGAGGAGCTTGGCTATCTAGCTGATCGAATGAGTGTCAATGTCGAGCTTCCTTCCAGAGAAAGTCTAAAATTACTGGCACCAGATAAGGACCCTTTCTCTTTATATAAACCAATGAAGCAGATTACCACAAAGAAAAAGGAACTCTCAATGCTGCCGGCTGTTCGGCGTGGCCCGACCTTCGTTCCCGGCGGACAATCTACTCAAATGATTATTGGTGCTTCTCCGGAAACAGACCATGCTATCGTAAAGATTGCTGAGAACTTATATAACAAATACGAATTGAAGCGTGTATACTATTCTGCCTATATCCCTGTAAATCAGGATTCATTATTACCGGCTGTTACTACTGATCCGCCCCTTCTCAGAGAGCATCGCCTGTATCAGGCCGATTGGCTGATGCGATTTTACCGCTTTAAAGCAGACGAAATTTTGTCTCCTGAAAAGCCGAATTTCAATTTATATTTAGACCCTAAAGCAAACTGGGCTGTGCAAAACTATGAGCGATTTCCAGTAGATGTACAATCTGCCAGCTATGAAGTACTCTTACGCATTCCCGGAATTGGTCCTAAAAGCGCCCAAAACATTGTCAAAGCAAGAAAATATTATAAGCTTCACTTAACAGACTTAAAAAAATTGGGTGTCGTGGTAAAGCGAGCAAAATATTTTGTCAGCTGCAACGGTGTGGTTATTGATGGTCTGATTAAAGAGCCGGAATGGATTATTGCTTCCTTAGTGTCTGCTCGACAATTCAAAGCCTTGAAAAAGGCTAATACACAAAGTCTTGGAGAACAGCTTTCTCTTTTTGACGTCGAGCGATTCGAACATACGAAGGAAAAGGAGCTTAGCTATGCTAATTGAACATACGACTGACTCGTGGGAATACGATGGTAGCTTCTATGGCTTTCTGACCATTGTTTATCAGGCTTTCAAAAATCAGGTATTTCCTGAAGTTATCTTGACACCTGAAACCTCTGTTGAAAGCCTCTTTTTGAGCGAATGGATTGAGAAGGATGATGAGAAAGCACATAAAATATATCAACGGTTGCAGCAGCGTCTTCACACAGAGAATTTTCAGTTTATTGTTGATGGCTTTTATGCCACTATTGAAAATAAGGAGATTCATCTACTTGAAACAATCTTAATTGCTTTGAATACGAAGGATTCACTAGTTAACTTCATTGGTCATCCTTCTGTCTTGGCCATTCAAAAAGGAATTAAAACCTTATTGGGCGAGGCGCATCTCTACACAGGCTTCGTTCGTTTTGAATATGTCGGCAAGATTTTGTTCAGTAAAATCAGTCCAAAATATTTTTCTTTACCATATATCTGTCCGCATTTTGCTGAACGTTATCCTTTGGAATCAATGATGATTTATGACGAAACCCATCGATTGTTAGCTTTGATTAAACAAGGACAGATTTCATTTGTGGAAGATACAGATTGCCCGGAATTTGAAGAACAACAGCTTGAAGAAGATATCCAACAGCAATGGAAGACATTCCTTCAGGCAGTTACAATCAAGGAACGAATCAATAAAAAGGCTCAGTTAGGGCATATGCCGCTGCGTTTCCAAAAACATATGCCGGAATGGCAATAGTCTAATTTTGATTCCAACCCAATATTGGATGTCTAACCACGATAAACATCTAATGTGAAAGACAAAGAGCTGTCATCTACGAATCTTGCAGTTCAACGATAAGAATACTAAAGGTCTGAGAATTGATTTATGTTCTCAGACTCTCTATTTCCAGAGTATTCCCTCCGTCCTCTCTTAGCTTCCCTCGAAAATAAATACTCATATAGTAATATTATTCTTTTTAAAAACATATTACAAAATGCCTATAGAACTATATTGTTAAACATCGCAGGAAGTGATACTATCAATTAGACAGGCATCTCTTTGCATGCTTATTTTTATACAAGGAGGAATAGAAATTGAAAAAGTTTTTTAAGTATTTTTTATTGGTACTGTTAGGTGTTCAAGCTGCATTACTGGCTTTACCTGAACATGTAGAAGCGGCATGGGACCCGGCTATCTACACAATTAGCGGCACGGAGTTTATTGATACACAAAAGAACGGAGTATACAACCCTTTCCAGTTGGATACACCTGTTAAAAATCACACGGTCAAATTATATGACAGCCTTGCTGCTGCTCAAGCCGAAGAAGCACCGATTAAGCAGACAACTACTAATGCTTTGGGCGCTTACAGTTTTACTAAGCTGACAAAGGGAACCTATTATCTTCGTTATGGTAATGCAGAAGGTTTTAGCCCGGTTAAGCAACCCCAAACACCGCTAAACACAGACGGAACAGCTGCTATGGGAATCGTTGAAGTTAAGGCTACAAGTCTAATTACAACGGTAAATCTTGCAGTAACCAAGACTGCCACCTTGAATTTTCATGTTTTTGGTGATTCAAACGGCAATGGCTTGATGGACCCGGATGAAAAAATAGAAAATTATAAAACAGTTGTCATTGTAAATTTACAGCAGGCAGCCGAACTTATCAAAAATGGCGGTCCTCAAGTGGATCAAAGTCAATTAATCAGCCAAGCAATGAAAGGCTCAATTGACATTGGCGATGGTGCGATTACACTAAAAACAACCAGTTCAAATCAGCCCATTCAAATTCCGGATGCAGATAGCGGCCTTTATGTCGCTTTCCGTTCGCCTTTTAATTTAAGGTTAAGTGAAATGATCGTAGAGATGCCGAAGATTAACGCTATTTTAGATATCATTTTCAGTACACAAGATATCGGGCAATTTGTTGATAATCCAGATTTACTTTCTACAGGCGATATTACTACTTCACCTGATTACGTCTATATTGAAGAATTGTCAAATTTCTTCTCCTTTGCCTTAAACCAAGTTGAAAGCTTGCAACTAGAACAATATCTGGGCGAAGATATCACACAGCTGATTTCTAAAGGGCAAAATATCGCAAAACTGGTTCGAAACATACCGAAAATGCGCTTTGGCGTGGTGAATGTCTGGGGTGATACGTATGACTTAACAAATCTGCAAATCAAAAAAACTGCTGATTTTTACTTTGGTATACGCAAACATGTCAATATTAAGGGATATGTTTTTGATGATTTAAATCAAGATGGCATACGGAATGGTATTTCTGAGCCGCTCCGTTCCATTACAGTTACTGCATATGACAAAAACGGTCGTGCTTTAGCAAGTGTTGTCTCACCACCTCGTTCCGGAACCTATCGCTTGAAGGAGCTGCCTTACGAAAAGAATATCTATTTAGTTGCAGAAACTGATTTTCCCGTCCAAGCTGTTGACCCAGAGAGTCTACCCGCTGCTCTGAAAGGAAAACAAGTGGTATCTGTCTATCATATGTCTTCACTTGAACCTGAATGGGAAATTTCTAAAGATATTGCTTTGACAGTCAGCTAGGGAGGTACACCGCAAAGAGAATGACACCTGTATAAACAAAAAATAAGAAGACGATAGACTGACCAACTAAATCAATCTATCGTCTTCTTTTCTCTTCTTTTGCTTGTTCCGACAATATGGCTTTTTGTTTACTATCTCATCGCCTTGCTGCCGATATCCGTTCGGTAGAAGGTCCCAGCAGTATCCTTTGAATCAAGCAACTCATAAACCCTCTGTTGGGCTTGCGCAAGACTTTCGCCCTCAGCCTCAATCAGATAGATTCGTCCACCGTTGGAAACCAACTGCTCATTACTTTCTGCGACTCCGGCATAGTAAACACGTGCATCCTCAAGAGCCGTGAAATCAGGAAGAACGGCACCTTTATCATAATCATTCGGATAGCCATCTGCTGCGACAACAACACCCAGGCTAAAACCCTCTTGCTTCCAATCAATCGTTGGCTGCTTTCCTTCAAGCAAATCTGAAATGATTTCTGCCAAATCGCTCGTCAGGCGTTGCAAAACAACTTGTGTTTCAGGATCGCCAAAGCGTGCATTGAACTCAATGACCTTTGGACCTTGCGGTGTTGCTATCAAACCGGCATAGAGAATACCTGTGAATGGACAGCCATCCTTAACCATCCCTTCAGCAGCCGGTAGTAGAACAGTCGCAATTGCTTCATCGACCATTTCCTGAGAAATCTGCGGAACGGGACTATAGGCCCCCATGCCGCCTGTATTCGGTCCCTTGTCATTGTCAAAAGCACGTTTATGATCCTGTGCAATGGTCATAGGATAAACTTCTGTTCCACGAACAAAGGCCAAAAGAGAAAACTCTTCTCCTGACAGAAAATCTTCAACAACAACTTTTGCGCCACTGGCACCAAAACGATTTCCCTCAAGCATATCTTCAAGTGCGTCAACCGCCTGCTCCACTGTTTCGGCTACAACGACACCTTTTCCAGCTGCCAAGCCATCAGCCTTGATAACAATCGGCGCTCCTTTTCGTTCAACGTATTCCTTCGCCTGCTTGAAATCAAAAAATGTTTGGTGAGCTGCTGTTGGAATCGCATACTTATTCATTAGATTTTTTGCAAAATCCTTTGACCCTTCAATCATTGCTGCCGCTTTTTTAGGTCCAAATATTTTCAGTCCTGCTGCTTCAAAATCGTCAACAATTCCGTTCAGTAATGGTACTTCCGGACCAACAAATGTCCAATCAATCTGAGACTCTTCAGCAAAACGAATGAGCGCTTCATGCGCATCCTCTTCGATATCAACAAGACGAATGCCGTCCTGCTTCATCCCCGGATTTCCTTTCGCACAATACACCGCTTCAACTAACGGACTTTGTATCAGCTTTTGCGCAATCACATGCTCTCTGCCTCCGCTGCCGATTACTAAAACTTTCAATCCCATGTCGTCCTCCTCGATCAATGTCTAAAGTGGCGAATATCCGTGAACACCATTGCAATACCGTATTTATCGGCCATATCAATTGATTCTTGATCCTTGATGCTGCCTCCTGGCTGAATAATCGCTTTAATTCCATGCTCTCCCGCATACTCTACACTGTCACCCATTGGGAAGAAGGCATCACTTGCCAGCACGGCATCTGTAATTTTTTCTCCTGCCTGTGCAACAGCTATTTGAACAGAGCCTACTCGATTCATCTGACCGGCACCAATTCCCAGCGTCTGATGCGCATCTGCAATAACGATAGCATTACTCTTCACGTGCTTCACAGCTTTCCAGGCAAAGGTAAGCGCTCCCCACTCTTCTTCTGTCGGCTGGCGTTTCGTTACAACCTTCCAATCCTCTCGCTCTTCTTTCACAACATCCTGATTTTGAACTAAAAGACCGCCTAAGACCGATACCTTCTCATCCGCCTGTGCTTCATCCTTGTGCGTAAAATCTAATGTCATCAAACGAAGATTTTTCTTCGCAGAAAGTATCTCAAAGGCTTTTTCTGAGAAGCTTGGTGCAATAATGATTTCCAAAAATAGCTGATGCATTTTTTCAGCTACAGCTTCATTAACTTCTCTGTTCAGTACAATGATTCCGCCAAAAATTGACACTGGATCAGCTTCATAGGCTGCGTTATACGCGGAAAGGATATCTTCTCCGATACCAATACCACAGGGATTCATATGCTTCACTGCAACGACAGCAGGCTGATCGAATTCTCTCGCAATTCGAATCGCTGCATCGCCATCCTTGATATTATTGTACGACAATTCTTTTCCATGCAGCTGCTTCGCACTGGCAATCGAAAAGGGAACCGGCAGAGCATCCTGATAAAAGGCTGCCTGTTGATGACTGTTTTCCCCATAGCGCAGCGTTTGCTTGCGTTCATAAGTCAAGGTCAGAGATTCCGGTTCTGCTTCACCTGTCAGCTCTGTTAAATAACCTGCAATCAACGCATCATAGGCAGCAGTATGTCGAAATACTTTTGCTGCTAGTTTTTGACGTGTCGCAAACGTTGTCTCCCCGTTCTGGTCAAGTTCTTCAAGAACAGCGGCATAATCACTTGGATCAACGACAACTGTTACAAATTGATGATTTTTCGCAGCACTTCTCAGCATACTTGGTCCACCAATATCAATATTTTCAATTGCTTCTTCCACTGTAGTATCAGGCTTTTGAATTGTTTCCTTGAATGGGTATAAGTTGACACAGACAATATCAATCGGCTGAATCGCATGCTCTTCCATTGCAGCCATATGTTCCGGAACGTCTCTTCGTCCCAGCAAGCCGCCATGTATTTTGGGATGCAGCGTTTTTACTCTGCCGTCCATCATTTCCGGAAATGCAGTGACATCCTCGATTCCAATTGTCGCTATCCCAGCTTGCTCCAGCATTGTTTTTGTGCCACCGGTTGAGATAATTTCCACGCCAAGTTCGGTCAGTCGTTTAGCAAAGTCTGCTACCCCAGTTTTATCCGAAACACTGATTAAAGCCCGTTTTTTTGTCATTGTGTCCGTTGCCCCTTCTCTTTGATTATTCTTTTCAACACAGCTGGATATAACCTGTGTTCTACTTGATGAATCTTTTCTTCCAGAGATTCTAACGTATCTTCTGTCTCAATTGCTACCTTCTCCTGTGCAATGATAGGACCTGTGTCAATACCCTTATCTATATAATGAACGGTTACACCTGTTTCTGCAACCCCCGCTTCATACGCGTCCCTTATCCCATGTAAACCAGGAAATGAGGGAAGTAACGATGGATGGATATTGATGATTTTTTGGGGAAAGGCTTCAAGTAACGCCGGACCAATCAAACGCATATAGCCAGCCAGCACGATAAAATCTACGTCTTTTTCTTCTAAAAGATGAAGAATTTCGCCTTCATAAGTTCCTTTATCAGAAAACTCCTTTGGAGAAAACGCATGGCTTGGAATACCGAGCACTTCTGCTCGAGACAGTACCTTTGCTTCACGATTATCACTGAAAAGTAAAACAATTTCGCCGTCAATTTCCTGATTCTTCACAACGTCGGCAATCACTTGAAAATTGCTGCCGTTACCGGAAGCGAAAACTGCCATTCTCATTTTTCCACCTCGATAAATCGAATAGCTTCCTCTGCTCTTTTAGTCACTTGACCCAGCACATAGCTCTTTTCTCCCAGTGTTTCAAGAAGTTCCTGTACTTGAACAAGCCTTTCGGGAGAAACTGCCAGAACCATTCCAATCCCCATGTTAAAAATCTCATACATTTCCATTGACGGAATTTGACCGTACTTTTCCAAAGCTGAAAAAACTGGAAGTACCGGCCAGCTACCTAATCTAATCTCTGCTGCTAAACCTTCCGGCAACATGCGAGGAATATTTTCAACAAAGCCGCCGCCAGTCACATGAGCAATGCCATTGACCCATTGACGATCAACTAATGGCAAAAGACTCTTTACATAGATTTTTGTTGGTTCAAGCAATGCATCCGTCAATGTCTTTCCTTCTAATTCCGGAAGCGTATCAGTCAATTGATAGTCATTCATTTCAAAAAATACTTTACGAACCAGTGAATAGCCATTTGAATGAATGCCGCTGGAAGCTAAGCCCAGCAATACATCCCCTTCACTAACCTTCTCACCGGTAATCAGCTTACTTTTCTCCGCAACACCGACTGTGAAACCAGCTAAATCATAATCGTCCTCACTATACATACCGGGCATTTCTGCTGTCTCTCCGCCGATTAGTGCGGCTCCGGCTTGGATACAGCCTTCCGCAACGCCGGCAACAACCTGTTCCAGCCGCTCCGGTATGTTTTTTCCTGTAGCTATATAGTCCAGAAAATAAAGTGGTTCTGCTCCTTGTGCAACAATATCATTTACGCACATCGCCACACAGTCTATCCCAATTGTATCATGCTTATCGGCTTGAATGGCCAGCATTAATTTGGTTCCCACACCGTCTGTCCCTGAAATTAGTACCGGTTCCTTCACATCCACCTTGCTCAAATCGAAACAGCCGCCAAAGCCGCCAAGCGCGCCCATCACACCGGCCCGTTCCGTTCTTTTTACATGTTTTTTAATTCTTTCAACTACTTCATAACCGGCTTCTACATCAACGCCGGCCTTTGCATATGCATTCGCCATGCTGATCCTCCTACTTTTTTTAGTTGGATTTCCTGTCTCTATAACGACGCTAGATATGTTGATTCGTAATCATATAACGGCGTAGGGTAATCTCCATTGAAATAGGCCATACACAGCCCTGAATATGGAGCGTCATAGTTTAGACCAATTGCATCAATCAAGCCTTGTTCACTTAAAAAGCTCAACGAATCAGCTGTAATCAATTCACGAATTTCTTCAATTGAATGATTGGCAGCGACCAATTCTTTTCTTGTTTGAATATCAATACCATAGAAGCAAGGATATTTTAACGGTGGTGAAGCAATCCGGACATGGACTTCCTTCGCTCCCGCTTCCTTCAATAGCTGAACAATCCGTTTACTGGTCGTCCCCCGAACGATGGAGTCATCTACCATAATCACACGTTTTCCCTCAACAACACCACGAACCGCTGAAAGCTTCATGCGCACGCCCTGCTCTCTCAATTCCTGCGTTGGCTGAATAAACGTTCGTGCGATATATTGATTCTTCACCAAGCCCATTTCATAAGGAATCCCACTCGCTTCTGCATACCCGCTGGCAGCAGATAGAGAGGAATTAGGAACACCAACAACCATATCTGCTTCTATCGGTGATTCTTCCGCCAAAAGCTTGCCCATATTCTTACGGGCAGTGTGGACATTTACTCCTGCAATATTTGAATCCGGACGAGCAAAATAAATGAATTCCATCGAACAAATTGCATGCTGTGTATCCTCTGTATATTTTTCAATACGGTAGCCATCATTATCAACAATAATTACCTCACCCGGCTCTACATCTCGGATAAAGGTTGCTCCGCTGACCTCTAAGGCACAGGTCTCACTGGCAATAACATACGCGCCATTTTTCATCTGTCCCAATGCTAACGGACGAAACGCATTCGGGTCTAACGCCGCAATCATTGCATTCTCTGTCAATAGCAGATAGGCAAACCCGCCTTTTACTTGGCATAGGCTCTCCTTTAACTGCTCAATGAAGGTCGGCTGTTTGCTTCTTCTAATCAGATGCATCAAAATTTCAGTATCTGAATTTGAATGGAAGATTGCACCATCCTTTTCAAGTGAAAGCCGTAAGCTTTTTGCATTTGTTAAATTACCGTTATGCGCCAGACCAAAAGCACCATCATAAAATTTGAATAAAAACGGCTGAATGTTATCAACACTGCCATTTCCGGCCGTAGCATAGCGAACATGGCCAATCGCAGCCTGTCCTTTCAACCCCTCTAGGAGCTTATCATCTTTGAATACCTCGGACAGCAAGCCTAAATCTCGATGACCATTCAGCTTTCCTCCGTCATTGGCAACAATCCCGGCACCTTCCTGTCCTCGATGCTGAAGACTGTGCAACCCGAAATAGGTAACCCGTGATGCATCCGGATGTCCCCAGACACCGAATACACCACACTCTTCGTTCAAACTTCTTACTTCATAAGACATGGAATGGCTTCCTCCCATAGTTCCTTTGCTTTACGAGTATCCACTTGCATTGTTCCATCCATATGTTCAACCTTAACTTCTGCTGTTTCAGTAACTGTTCCAATCAGCTCTGTGCGATCCCCCACTAAGGCTTCAAAAGCCGCTTGTTTTTCAGGAGCAACAGAGAGAACAAAACGAGACTGTGTTTCTGCAAACAGCCATGAAGCCGGTAAGTCAATTGCTGCATCTATTCCCAACTCATTCTTAAAGCAAGACTCTGCCAAAGCAACAGCCAGACCGCCTTCTGAACAATCATGCGCACTAGTGACAAGACCTTGCTGAATTGCCTGTAAGACTGCATCCTGATTTGCTTTTTCTTCTTCTAAATCAAAGGCCATCAAACGCCCTTCAATTCTTCCAAGCTGAAGTTTTTGAAGCTCGCTTCCATTGAAATCTGCTTGTGTTTTTCCAATAACATAAACCAAGTCACCAGCCTGTTTGAATTCCTGAGTTGTGACATGGGAAATATTTTCAATTAACCCCACCATACCAATCATCGGTGTTGGATAAATTGCTTTTCCATTTGTTTCATTATATAAAGAAACATTCCCTGAAATAACCGGAGTATCTAAGGTTTCGCATGCCCTGGCAATGCCATCAGCAGATGTCCACAGCTCCCAAAATCCTTCCGGCTTATCCGGTGATCCGTAGTTTAAACAATCTGTAATTGCCAGAGGCTTGCCTCCGGAGCAGACGATGTTTCGTGCCGCTTCCGCCACCGCAATCTGTCCGCCAACCTCAGGATTCAAATACAGGTATCGAGCATTACAGTCCGTCGTCATCGCTAAAGCTTTTTCTGTTCCTCTGACCCGCAAGACTGCTGCATCACTTCCCGGCAGCACAACCGTATTGGTTCTTACCTGAGAATCATAGGTTTGATAAATCATTTTCTTCGATGCGATTGTTGGCTGCTGCAATAATTGCTGCAAAGTTTCACTCGCATCTGTAATTGTCGGTTCAAAATCAGCCATTTCGCTGAATTCTTTGATTCGAGCAGGCTCAGATTTTTCTTTTTGATAAACCGGCGCATCCTCCGCCAACGCATCTACGGGCAGATTGGCAACCTCGATCCCCTTGTGATACAGACGATAGAGTCCATCATCAGTAACTTCACCAATCGTTACCGCATCTAAATCATATTTCTTAAAGAGAGCGACAACCTCGTCTTCATGCCCTTGCTCGACACAAATCAGCATGCGCTCCTGGGATTCAGAAAGCATCATTTCATACGGTGACATTCCTGTCTCGCGTTGAGGAACATCATCTAAATAGAGCTTCAAACCGGAACCAGCCTTTGAAGCCATTTCCGAGCTTGAAGAAACCAGTCCTGCTGCGCCCATATCTTGAATACCGACTAAAATATCTGCATGCTCCAAAATCAGTTCAAGGCAAGCCTCCAGAAGAAGCTTCTCCATAAATGGATCGCCCACCTGAACCGCTGAACGCTGCTGCTCTTCACCCTCAACAAACTCTTCTGAAGCAAATGTTGCACCATGAATTCCATCACGTCCTGTTTTTGCTCCAACGTACATAATTGAATTGCCGACACCCTTTGCCTGCCCCTTTTGGATATCCTTATGATCGATTAGGCCTACACACATCGCATTAACTAAGGGATTTCCTTCATAACATGGGTCAAAAGCCACTTCTCCGCCAACTGTTGGAATTCCGATACAGTTTCCATAGCCGCTGATTCCTGCAACTACTTCCTCTAACAAGTATTTTGTTCGCTGATTGTCCAGCTCTCCAAAACGTAAGGAATCTAAAATCGCAATCGGGCGAGCCCCCATACTGAAAATATCTCGAATAATTCCGCCGACACCCGTTGCTGCCCCTTCATAAGGCTCAACCGCAGATGGATGGTTATGACTTTCCGCCTTGAAAACAACCGCCTGACCATCCCCAATATCAACAATTCCTGCTCCCTCTCCCGGACCTTGCAATACTTGCGGGCCAGACGTTGGAAACTTTCTGAGAACCGGTTTTGAGTTTTTATAGGAGCAGTGCTCACTCCACATAACAGAGAACAGACCTGTTTCTGTATAGTTTGGCATTCTACCAAGAATATCCTCAGCAATCATTCGATATTCTTCATCTGTCAGTCCCCATTCAGCATAAATCTTCTTCTCTTTTATTTCCTGAGCAGTTGGTTCATTTATTTTCATCATGCTAGATTATTCACCTTTCCAAAATTATTGACGATTGATTGAAAGAAACGCAAGCCATCTTCTGAGCCTAACAGACTTTCTACAGCTCTTTCGGGATGGGGCATCATGCCAAGTACATTTCCTTTTTCATTGATGATTCCTGCAATATCAGCGACACTCCCATTAGGGTTATCGTTCGCATAGGTAAAGACGATTTGATTATTATCTTTCAATTTTTGCAGTGTTTCCTCATCGCAAAAGTAGTTTCCTTCGCCATGAGCAACTGGAATGTGAATAATCTCATCCTGCTCATAGGCCGATGTAAATCTTGTATCAGCATTCACTACCTTTAGTTCTGCTGTTTTACAGACAAAGTGCAATGATTTGTTCCGAATCAGTGCCCCAGGCAACAGACCGGCTTCTGTCAAAATCTGAAATCCATTACATGTACCAAAAACTGGTTTGCCCTCATCAGCAAAACGGATTACTTCTTCAATAATTTTAGAAAAACGGGCGATTGCCCCGCAACGCAGGTAATCTCCATAAGAAAAACCACCAGGTAAGAGAACACCGTCAAAGCCTTCCAAGCTTTCAGCGTCGTGACGAACATATTCTGCTTCGGCTCCCAGAACATCCTTTACCGCCCAAAGCATATCCATGTCACAGTTCGATCCCGGAAAAACAATCACTGCAAATTTCATAGCTACGCTTCCTCCGTGATTTCATAACGATAAGTTTCCATATTGACGTTTGCCAAAAGGCTGTCACAAATTTTTTCGATTGCTTCTTCAATCGGCTGATCCGTTTTCGCAACTTTGATTTCAAAATACTTTCCAATACGGACTTCCTCAATTGCTTCATAACCTAGACGATGGATTGCTCCTTTGACAGCTTCTCCCTGTGGGTCTAACACTGAATCCTTATACGTTACATACACCTTTACGAAATACATTTGATACGCTCCCTTATCTAATTTATTTATTTTTTAATCTTGTATAGACTTCTTGATAGACGGGTACAATATCGCCAAGGTCCCTGCGATAGACGTCCTTATCTAAATGCTCGTTTGTTTCCTTATCCCAAAGACGGCAAGTATCCGGAGATATTTCATCTGCCAACAAAATACTCCCATCAGCAGTTCTGCCGAATTCGATTTTAAAGTCGATTAAACGAATACCGATGTCATCAAACAGCTCAATCAGTACGCTATTAATTTCTCGAGCAGCAGCTTTAATCGTTTTAATTTCTTGACTGTCTGCTATTTCTAAGATTTTCACATGATCCTCGTTGATGATGGGATCATCTAATGCATCATTCTTGTAATAAAACTCTACTATTGGAAAGTTCAGTTTTTTTCCTTCATCAATCGCTAATCTTTTTGAAAAACTTCCGGCAGCGTAATTGCGAACAACCACCTCAAGTGGGATAATGTCTACCTTAGTCACTAATTGTTCGTTATCTGATAACTGTCGGATAAAGTGACTCTTAATTCCTTTCAAGATAAGAGCCTCAAAGATTGCTGAGGTAATCTGATTATTCAAGTCTGCTTTCCCTAGAACCTGATCTTTTCTGGCACCATTTAGCGCAGTTGCTTGATCCAGATATTCGACCCATAGTTGATTTTCTTCATCTGTAACAAACAGTTTTTTTGCTTTTCCTTCGTAAAGTAATTCTCTCTTTTCTACCAATTCTTTACTTCCTTTCCAAATGATTCATCAAACAAAAGCAGAAATAGTTCGTTCTTTATCTTGTTTACATTTTAACAAGCATAAAATGTCTAGTCAACGAAAACTGAACTTTATAAACAAAACAAAAAGGAATCGTTCGTGTTTTAGCTTTAATAAACGTTATAGATTTTTTTAAGATTATTTGCTATTAACGGTAAGCATTTACATTTTATATGTTCAGTGGTATCCTAAAAGAAATAATTACAGTAAAAAAATAAATGATTGATGTTTTTTGATTGTAGGGAGGATTAATCACATGCAAGACGATTATGGAACTATTGCTCAGGATTTTTTGGAATCTCTTTCTCAAAGTGATAAAACACGCTTATACAACGATCTGTTAGCTTTGAAAGCTGTACATAATATGAATCAGGATATGACGTATTACACGTTTAAGAACATTAAGCGTTGTGTAAAAAAATATTCTGAACGAAGGAAGCGCTCCTTCAACTATATAAATAGCCAAAAAGTTGAATTGACGATTCATCAAATACACGAGCAGCATTTTTTCAAAAATGCTTATCGAATTGAAGTTTATATAGGAAAACACGAATGCAGCTATGAGTTTATTGAAAGGCTGCTGCAAGCAATTCAAATGACTCCTGAGAAACGAACAGCTTATCAGGAAGTATTAGTTTAAACAAACCAAGTCCCGGACATTATCATGTCTGGGACTTTTTTACTAATGACTTTAGTCGGTTTCAATCACTAAAGTGATTGAAACAAAAAAACCACGCGTACTGCGCGTGGAAGAAGTAGCTTTAGCGATAAAACTCCTTTCGATATACTAGATAAAGGCTACCAAC
>NZ_JADOEQ010000019.1 GCF_016745255.1 Enterococcus sp. BWR-S5
TGGTAGCCTTTATCTAGTATATCGAAAGGAGTTTTATCGCTAAAGCTACTTCTTCCACGCGCAGTACGCGTGGTTTTTTTGTTTCAATCACTTTAGTGATTGAAACCGACTAAAGTCATTAACTAAAAGAAGGGGATCCTACATAAACTGTAGAATCCCCTTCTTTATGCAACAATGCTACACATTACAGCCAAACAAATTTTTCGAAAAAACACAAGATTGCATCTCCAAATATCTTAATTAAAGTGATTTGGGTCTGGACATTTGCCGAAAATGCTAAAAAATCTGTATTTTTTGTCTAAATATTGATATAATACTGGTTGTTGTAACATTCACTTGTTGCAACGAAAGGACCTAAACAGTTCATGGTCATTCATGAATTGTTGTATCTCCCTCTTAGTGCTACCAACACTAATGGAGAAGGTTCTTTTTTGTTGTCCGCTGACTTCTCAAAAGAATGAGCGCAACTCTGTTCAAATAATATGACATAACGATAGCATACGAAAAAAATTTATGCAAATTCTTTTTTATAATATAACTAAGGTTACCTAATTTTTTTATGGCACAATATGAATTACTAAAGGTATGATTAACGCAACTAATAACAATTCCATTCCTCCTTAAAACAAGATTTATGAAGAAATATTTCTTGAATTTATTATAACATAAAAATTAGATTATTCTCAAAATATGTCAATATAACATACGTTTTTGTACAAATTCGTGATTTTGGTTATAATAACTATACATTCTTATATCGCTCAGGAAAGTCGAGGTAAAGTATTTCTTATGGAGATAGGAAAAAAAATTAAAAGGTTGCGCATCGAACGTGGTTTTACACAAGTACAAATCAAACCACAACATATTACTCAGTCAAGGTATTCAAAGTTTGAAAAAGGAGAAACATCTCTAAGTTTTGAAGATATCTACGAGGTTCTGACAAATTTACAGGTTACAATGCAAGAATTCGAGTTCTTTCTAGAACCTGAAGAATTCGGTCCAATTAAATACCGAAAAAAATTATTTGCATACTTTGCTGATCCTGAAAATCCAGAAAATATCGCAGTTGTTACTCAAATGTACCAAGAATTACAAGAAAAAAGGAGTAAAGGAGACATACATCCAACAGAATTAATGGTTTTATTTGATTTAAAACTAGTCTGTCACAAAATAGTAGACCAGATTGAAGAAATGCAAGAGGACGATCTATATTTAATCAAAGAAATGATACTTTCCAGACAGTATCACAGTTATTATGACCTAAAACTTTTATCGAATCACATAGCACATTTTGATAAAAAAGATATAGAAACATTTGTAAAATGTATTTTTCCAATACCTGATGTAGCAACTAGAGAAGCTGATACAAAAACAATCATATCCTACTTTTTTATCAACATAGTAACAAAATTTTGTTACTTACAAGAATGGGAAGACGTCAAATATTACATCAAACAAGGCCATGAGTATTGTACATTTGGTCCCAACTACTATTTGAAGACAACCCTAAAATATTACGAATATCTATCAGATTATTTTCTCACAAAAGATTTTAATTACCTGCACAAAGCAACAAACATCCTAAGTTGCATGCTTGAGATTGGTGACGACAAAGCCTACAAAGCACTTTCAGACGAATTTAATTTCCTCATGAAACAAGAAGGAATCGACTTGCCAACACCCAATCATTACGGTGGGATTGTTTTAGCAACAACAAGTTCATAATAAAGCCCACTAGGGAACGGAAACTTAAACAAGTAACCGTTCCTTTTTTATTCATAAGAACTGCTGGTCGTCTAAGGACTCCCTCTCGCAAAAATCATCACTCTAAGCTCTTTTTTACCCGTTTATTCCTTTTGACAAACTGAATATACTCCTCCTGAAGCTTCAACAAACAATCATACACCGTACTCATATCTTTCCCTGCAGCTAATGCCAAAGAATAAATAAATCCTGCCGGCAAATCCTCAACCAAACGTTCTCTTCTAACCCATGTAGCAACAGTCGACTGTACAAATCCATACAGTTCACAGAATTGTTCAACAGTCATCCCTAGTTCGCCAATAACATACGCATTGATTGCATGGGAATAAACAAAAGTATTGATAGACATAGCTGGTACACCTCCCTAACAAATATTATTGCATACGCGATAATATAAGGGTATCAAAACATAGCTATCAAGGGAAGGGCTAACTCTAGCTGGAAAAAGAAGCAAAGTATCAACGATATAATGTTTTGGCACTTGGCATGTTTTAATTTATCCCGTATCCCATAGATTTAATTGCTCCATACTTAGCTCTCTGTTCTTCTCTGTTTCCAGCTTATCAAACATCTTGGTTAGTATTGCTGCTTCCTCAAAGAACGTTCGTATTGTGTCTTTGTATGCTTCTTTCACTTGCTGATTCACAACAATGACTGTTCTGATTAGTGCTTTTCTAGTCGCAACAATCAAACCACCCCCACGGCCGGCTTTTACTTGCACGTATATTTTCCCTTCAGTCTGCAACTCTCTTAAAGCTCTATCAAGTGATCGTTTAGGTATACTTTTCCCTTTATATTTCACTGCAGTCTGAAGTTCGCTCTTTGTCAGCTGAATCTCAGGACGATATCTGAAGCTTTCTCTATCCAGGTACTCAAGAATATCGACTTTCCATTCTTTGACATGAGATTTCTGTCTTTCTGATCGATCCTTTTTGAATTTATACTTCACGCCTTGGGCTTGAGTGAAAATTTCCTCTTCAGAGAAGGACTCTATACCCCAATTCGCCAACAAGATACGGACAAACTTCTTTGTAGCACCATGGTATTTACCACGATACGCACTTTTAACGATTTTTAGAACCTCTCGATTTCGTAAAGGAACCTTTAAATTGCTATTAAACCGGTCCATATCATCAAAGCAGGCATCCAGTTCTATTCCGGAAGAATAGTATGCAAGAGACAACGTAAAAATTGCAGTGTTTCTTCCGGCAATATTCTTAGCTCCCAAAATATCAGGATTGCTAACAATCATGTCAACCCATTTTTCGTCAACTTGTCTTTTGGGAGTAGGCATGACTGATAATACCGGTCTTTTTCTTCTTGCAGGTTCATACTTCATTGACCAATGTATTAGCTGCTGCATATCACGGGTCAATGCAGGGTAGAAATACTGGATATTATCTGTTCTTGGAATCCGGAAAATTCCAAAATGGTTGCAAGTGTGATCAACAGCTGCTGGTAAATGTTCAGCAAATGCTTTTCTCATGTTTTCTGAGACGATTTTTGCAATGTAAATTGATTGATAATCGTTTTTTGAAGAAATGAACCACGGTTTATCAAGAATAAAATATGCCTGAAAGCCCTTCGCAGTTTCCAAGATTAAAGTTGGGATTAAATCGATATCAACTGCTGCATCTAAAATCATTTGACAATCTAATCTCTCTCCTGGTGCACGGTCAAAGTCGATAACAAACGTGTTGATTTGTTTTAAATTATTTTCGTTGTGACCTTTCACGATTGTCTTCCCAGCGTCAGAATAAGTACCATAGCTGTAAACATTAGGTGTCCAGTGAGTCAAACAATCTTCATTTTCCCATAAGGCCTCTTCTGATGTTAATACAATTCCCCGGCTATCCACCATGTTTAATTTTGATCTAAAACCAAACACAGCTCCTTTTGTCCCTTCATTCTCTTGAGCAATAGGACGGATATTACTGTTTTTAAACTTGTATTTCCGAAGCCCTTTTTTCGTAATCATTTGAATTATCTCTTGAACCTGATATCCTTCTAGCATTTCTACCCTCCTCTCCTGCTTATTGGCACAACAAAAGAGACATGACCAAATAAGCCATGTCTCAAAATCATTTTTCTAAAAAATGTGTATACTTAATAGCACTAAAACCATTGATTTTTTAGCGAAATTTTGCTATAATCATCTCGATATAAGTGGGTGAGACGAAAAGCTCTATTTGATTTTTGACATGAATCATTAGACGCTAAATACAATTCAACTTCGACCTTGAATTGTTAAACGTCTCTTTTTTTTGCTCATTTCTAAAATACATGAGAAATCTAATTTTGTAAACAATTACTTTAATCACATATATCTCACTAGTATACTAGTATACTTTAAAAATCAAATATAAGTATACTAGTATACTTAAGACACAAAATCAGAAGTATACCAGTATACCAATTCCTCAGTATACTGGTATACTTCATTTTTTGTAATTCCTCCCATAGTTTATGCATTCACCATGTTGGTATACTGGTATACTAATATACTGGCATACCAGTATATTACGCTTAAGTATACCTGTATACGGGTATACTTTTACTCTTGTATACTAATGCGAATATTTTTCTTGACTGAGCATCTTACGCCATGGTATACTTTTGTTAAGTTAACTTCAGTATACTAAGGAGAGAATGCAATGGGAAAAGTTTATGTAGTAGGTAATTTTAAAGGCGGCGTAGGTAAAACTAAGACTGTAACAATGCTCGCTTATGAAAGTGCAGTAAAAATGGACAGAAAAACATTAGTAATAGATTTAGATCCTCAGGGGAACGCTACACGAGTGTTAGCAAAGACTGGTGACTTATCAGAAATTAGCTATACAATTACTGAAGCATTCCAAGACGGACAGTTAGATAACGCAATTACAACGATTATGCCTAACCTTGATTTAATTCCAGCAAATACTGCTTTTAGAAACCTTACTAAGATATTAGTTACAAAATATCCGGCTAGTGAATTCGATCAAATTAATTACTTAAATACTTTGTTAGAACCATTACGTGATAAATATGACGCCATTTACATTGATGTGCCACCAACAATTTCTGATTATAGTGATAATGCAATGTTAGCAGCTGATTACTGTATAATAGTACTTCAAACACAAGAATTGTCACTTGACGGAGCACAAACATACATTGCCTACATGCAATTTTTAGCGGATACTTATGATAATGAACTGCAAGTCTTAGGGATTATTCCATGTATGTTGCGCCCTGGTGGAAGAGTAGACAATAAAGTCTTAGAACAAGCTAAAGAACTATATGGTGGAAATGTACTAGATACGATTGTTAAATATCAAGAACGACTTAAAGTATACGACGTAGAAGGAATCAAGATAAGTCATAATTACACAGGAAAAGCGGACGGTTGGGACGTAAAAGCACATCAGGTTTTTATTGATGTTCTTAATGAATTGGATCAGCATGAGGCTGTCCTGGAAAGTATTGAGGGATAGGTATGGAAAAGAAATTTGAACCAATTATTAATACTAAAAAGAAAAAGACTTCTCTTGAAGAAAAAACTGTAGAAATTAAAGGTAACAATGATTTTGCTAGAGGTGACACGCCTACTTTCCAACAGAGTAATAAGAGTGTTCCAAAAGCAGTAGTCACTAACACTCCTGAACCAAAAAAAAGTGAACCTACAGTGGACAAGAGATACAAGGCTACCTTGACTCAAAAGATATCTCCTTCTGTTAATTTGAAAATAAACACCTTGAAACCATTTCTTGGTGATTTAGAAGATATGCCAAAAGCAACTGTAAATGATATCTTGAACCTATTGTTAGACAGTTACGTAAATACAAAGTTCTCTACAAGACAACAGGAAGCTTTCAACTCAATGTATAACACCCAAATTGATTTATTAAAAAAATAAAAGAGAGTATACCAGTATACTGGTATACTCTCTTTTATACATAAAACCCGATAAAATCAATGTTTAATCAATATCATCGGTATACAAGTATACCAAGATACTTTCGATAATGATTAACCACTAACTTAACATAGAATTTAATTTATCCTCTCCAACTATGCCAATCAAGCATACGATATTGTATCTCATCAGCAAACTTCCCAATGGATTCAGGTTCTCTCTTTCATGTATCCCCTTATATGCTGACCTTCTACTTACTTTGTTAAAAGTAAGTTAAAAAGTTATCAATTTATTACCAACAAAAATATATTACTATTGCTAATTATTACTTAAGTATTTCTATTATGAGTAGTATTAGAATAGCATATCAGATTAATATATTCGGTAAACTTTTCCTCACCCACAATTGATATAAGTCTTTCACCATATCCGTGAATATCTTCAGAAAGTTCCTCAAAGGTAATCCTTCCGTCTTCATATTCTTCTATAATATTAATCATTCACATCGCTCCATTTGTGGTAGGGCAGGGGAGAAACGTTGCGAATTTCATCATAGTCAACTTTCTCATCTCCAAGGTATATCCCTAGATTGTCATAACCGGTAATGAAACCATGCACATCATCAAAATAATTCCCATCGGCATCTCTCAGCTCTTTTTGAATACAAATCATCTCTGTCTTTAATTGAGCAGCATATAGTACCTCATTTATTTCCTCCGGTGCCATACGCTCTTTTGGTAAGTTGACATGATCACGCAGCTGCTTCTCTTTAGATATCTCGGAAGTGTGTTCTGAGAGATAGAATCCAGCCCATTTCGCCATTTTCCTATCCTGGTATTCCTCCAGCGTGTCCGCCCACAAGAGACGCACGTTTGATTGAACGGCCACCAGCAGTGAGACTTGCTGCATGTACTAACTTCGTATAACCGTATTTACTACGGATACGATCAACAATCAAATCTAACTTAATTTGCCGGTCCTGATCCTCAGCTGAAGAGAAGAGATCCAGCTGTCGATTTTCGTTATAAACTAAATTTTTATAAGTGATTCCAACATGCCTGACATTAAACCCATTCCAATTGCGTCTGAAAAGCCCTATACAGTGTTCTGTGAGTTTCTTTGTAGAATCCGTTGCAGAAATTTTCATCTGCTTAGAAAAACCTCTGGTAGCCTCTGACATAGAAGCGCCGATAAAAATATGTATACATTCCGTTTGAGCATTGTGCCGGCGAATTCTTGTTGCAACTTGATCGGCCATCTCTCTAATCACAGTTTCTATTTCATCCTTCCAGACGTAATCTCGATCAAGTACCTGGGAATTACCATAGCTTTTCTCCAAAGTCCTATAAGGTTCTGAGATAATGGAGCGATCAATACCGTTAGCGTGGTGGTAAAGCTGCATCCCAATTACGCCATATTTCTTTTTTAATAGCAAAAGGTCCGGATAGGGGAGATTCGCTAAATCACGTATGCTCCGGATTCTGATACTTTGAAGTCCCTTTTCAGTCCGGCTACCTATACCCCAAAAATCGGTCATATTCTTAATACTCCAGATTTTTTCCTCTACATTTTGATAGGTAAATTCTGCAATCAATTCCCGATTGTGTTTACTCTCGTTATCTAATGCTAACTTCGCCAGTAGGGGATTGTCACCAACACCTACTGTCACATATAGCCCTGTTTCTCGAAATATCTTCAGCTGAATCATCCGAGCCAATCGCCAACGTTTCTCACTACGTGATAGGGTAGCGGAAGGAACAAACAAATTGAGCGACGCTGTAACATCGAGTATGCTCTCATCGATACTATAGATATGTAGGTCCTGATCAGCAACCACTGACCGATAAATATTGTTGATTTTCATATTTTCTTCAATGTAGAAATTCATTCGTGGCGGAACAATAACAAGGTCCTTGTGGTCGGGAACATCCCTGGCACGCGTTACATTAGAAATTCCAAGTTCTTTCTTGGCCATAGGCGAAGCAGCAAGTACCAATCCTGAACCAGTATTGTCCGCTGTACTCATTACAACAAGCATTGTCTTTAGTGGGTGCAGCCCACGTTGAACACATTCAACTGAAGCGTAAAAACTTTTTACATCGATCAGAAAAACATCTCTGACCGGTTCTAGCGAATAGTCAAAGTTCATTCTGAACATCTCCCCATGTTTCATTGTTGAAACGTCCTCAGAATTGCTTCTGAAACACATATCTTATAATATTCGCATTACAAAACACGAACAAACGTTCGTAAAAAGAGAAGCAGCGTAGGGGAGAAATGGATCAGTCGGTTTAATCTAACAAGAATCAAACAATCTTGAATTCTCTGAAAGAAATGAACTGGCACACAGAAAGAAGAAACTGACTCAAAAAAATATTTTGACGTTTTTTGACCTGCTTATCCTTATGTACGAATCAGGGGACAATGTTCTCAATAAATCCTGATCTATCGAAAAATAGGTCTGAAACCAAAAATTTGGAAATCAGTTCAGCTTTTCATCTTCCATTGCTGTCAACTGTATTTTTTTGAGAAAATGTGCTACAATACAAATGAAAAGAGAGATATGCGCTAACATATCCCTCTTATGTAGAACCGCTTAAGACGGCGACTGAATTCAATTATCAAAAAAAAATAACCGAAAAACTGGTCAAAGTTTAACGACGGTTATTTTTTTTGTCTTTTTTTAGCAAGTCAACAACCAGACGTACTAACGCAATAACAAACATGCTAAAGCTAATTAGTAGCTGAATTGTCTCTAATGCTGACAAAACGGCTTTCTCCTTTCTTAGATTTAGCACTTACATACATAAGCACCACCTCCTTCAAGAAGTAGCCACCGCCATAAACTTTTCTACTCTTAGTAGTATATCACATTTAGATTGATTTTCTAACCAACATCGGCATCCTCTCCTTCAGATGAGCTTCAGCAAAACCGGCATACGAATGTGAGTCTACTCGACTGAATCATTAGCAGCTGTTGTCAAAATCATGCTCCAGCCCAAATTATCGGAGAGTTTATAGTAGCTAACCAAATAACACGTGCTAGAATTTCTCCATCTTTAAATATCTCAATTTCTTGTTGCGTAAACTTATTTGCAAGATTATTATCTTGATGTTGCATTTAATATTGACATATGCCAACCCGAAACAACTTCGCATAAAATCTATGTTATGTTAACTAGAATAAAAATATGGTTGACGGACGTACGCTTGGTCCATCTTCTATCTTCAATTCTTGTCAACTGTATTTTTTTGAGAAAATGTGCTACAATACAAATGAAAAGAGAGATATGCGCTAACATATCCCTCTTATGTAGAACCGCTTAAGACGGTAGCAAATTTTTTACACAGTGAAAAAATAACCGTGAACTCACTAAAGTTTAACGACGGTTATTTTTTTTGTCTTTTTTTAGCAAGTCAACAACCAGACGTACTAATGCAATAACAAACATGCTAAAGCTAATTAGTAGCTGAATTGTCTCTAATGCTGACAAAACGACTTTCTCCTTTCATAGAGTTAGCACTTACATACATAAGCACCACCTCCTCCAGAAGTAGCCACCGCCATAAACTTTTCTACTCTTAGTAGTATATCACATTTAGACTGCTTTTCTAACCAACGTTGGCATCTTCTCCTTCAGATCAGTAGCTCTCAAAATGGTTTCCTCACATTCTTTGCTACTATTCCTCGACGAACTCATGTAGCATATTTAAAAACTCTGTAAAATTATTACAAATAGAGGTAATTGCCTTTTCCAATTCACCACCACCAGCAATTTCATGATCCCAAAAAACTACTGTTGGCACCTCACTTGAACGATAATCAAAACAAATCAAGTTCCCGCCGGCGTCTTCACCAAAAGGAATAATTCCATCAACTAAACGATCAGACATATTTTCAAAGGTCGTTAGAATGTTAATATAAGGGGCCTCACTAAAAGAAAGTAGGTTATTAAGCATTTCTTCTTGAGAATTCATTGAAAATGCATGCAAGCTAGGATACGCCCCATCATTACTCTCGACAACTTCAATATAGTCTTTTGGAAATTTTATTTTCAATTGATTTTCTACTTTACTAATTTCTTGATCTGTTACCATTCCTTTTGAGTACTTCCAAGTTAATTTATTAGACATAAAAATTTTCCCTCTCTTTAGTTTCCTGGTCCCCAAATGCTGTATCCACCGGTGTGACCAGTTTTTCCGTATAACGCTCTATCCACTAATTGCATTACACCATTTCCAGAAACAACCTAGAATACGTCCGTCCATTTTACATATCTATATTTTATTAGTAAGAATTACAATAATGCTGTTGTCAGCATCTCATTAAATAGTTCATCAACTGTTTGATATTCTTCAATTGGATCCGTTGACGGCCTATCAATAATCCAATACTTTTCTGTAGCTCTTTCATATACATAAAAACTAATACTATCATCTCCAAGAAAAATATACTTCTTTTCTGGATCAACAAATTCATACCACACTACGTTTGAATCAATAACCCCTTGGATTTCCTGATTCGGCTTATCCAATAATAGCTCTGAATCAGCACCGTATAAAACGAACCCATTGTAATCAATGCCATTTATTACTTTCAAAATTTCCAAATACTCTTTTGGTAAAGGATAATTATGCTTCATGTTGAACTTTAAATTCAACGCTCTTATTTCCTCATTGCTCGCACCGGCATTTAACTTCGAGTTGAATCTAGCTTCATTCTTCTCAATAATTTTAATTTTTTCTCTCCACAATACCAACATGCTGCTATTCATCTAGACCTAAATATTGCTTAACGTTCAATTTTGCGACAAACTTTGCTGCTGGATTGATTTCGAAATACTTCATTAAACCATCCTGAATGACAGGCTTTATATTATTTTCTAAATTCAATTCAATAGACTCTTCTAAATTCTCAGGAGTGACTTTATCTAAATCAAACTGCGGGAATTCTTCATCTTCATCAAAATAGGTAAATCTACCGCTCACATCACTAGTGTGTGGCTTTGGATAAGTCACATCTGGATTTATCTTCACAAGTGTAAAACCATAATTAATAAAGAAACTATCATCAAAATTCGATTTTTGAAAATCTAAACTAACAATCACTTGCTCTGAACGAATATAATACACCTTTTTCTCTAACTCGAAACCATTCTTCTTTAAAACTGTCCCTACGATTTTCTTGAATTCTTTATTATCCATCTCTGCCTCCATAACTTCAATTAATATGTGTCTAGTATAACATTCCATTTACCACCGTAAATACTCTCAATCTCTTCTAAATAACCTTGTAACTGCTTATTTCCAAGCTTTATTTGGTTTGGGTTGTGTGGTTTCATTTCATATAAACATTACTACTATAAATCTTTTTTGATTCGTAAAAAAACAGCCCATGCATTGAGCTGCTACTTTGTAAACCAATCGATTGAATGTAGAATCAAATATATTCTCGAAACTTCACTTTCTTAATATTGGAACACCTTAGTTCAATGCCATATCAAGGATTTTCTCAAATAGTTCCTCAAATGTTAAATATTCCTCTAACTTTGTTGCTGAAGGTTTATCCAGCATACGAAATGACATGGATATTCGATCATAGACAAACCAACTCATATTTTCATCTCCTAAAAAAATGTAGTTGGGTTCATTTAATTCTTGCCATACCAAGTTATTATCTATTGCACCTATATCTGTTTGATTGGGTGGGGTTATCAAGTATTCTTCATCAATTCCGTATAGGACACAGCCATTAAAATCAAAACCATTAATCACTTTCAGACTATTTGTGTATTCTTCAGGAAACGAGAACTTCAATTTCATGTTTGCCTGCAAGTTAAACACTCTAATTTCATCATCCGAAATACCTTTATTTAATTCCTCATTAAATTGTTGTGCCTCTCTATTTAACGCTTCAATCTTCTCAGTTATCATAACAATCCTCCTTCAGTTATGGATTTTTTGTAGGATAAACCTGTCCGTTGAAAAATGGCCAATCCAAAGTCATTGATTGATTTTCAAGCAAATGACCAGTCGTATTTTTTTGGTAAGTAGTAATAACTGAATGATCTGGTGACGTCTTAATCAACAAAAGATTGGAAAAGTCATTAGTTCCACTATCATCCAAAGGTAATTGATGGTGAACTTGCCACCCTTTTGGCGGCCGCCCATTTTGAATCATACCTATCTGTTCACTATCAAATCCAAGAGAATTTAGGTATTCTGTGTTTTCTCCCAGCTGTTTTAAGAAATTTTTTCTTATTCCATTATCGAATTTTGAACGTAATTGATTGTACTCCGCCCGTGGTCGCTTAGTATATTCAACTTTTCGCATTTCTATATTATCTAAACTATGAAATTTTTTCTTGTATCTTCCCGTATACGTACCAGGTCCATCTACATCGAGCATATCATCAGCTTTATTCAAATCCGCAATATACTTTTCAATGTATGGCTGTGCGCCTCCCAAAAGGGCGGTGTAGTAAAAAGGCTGTAACGCTAACGCGTAAACCATAGCTTTTGCATTTAGTCGCTCAGCTTCAGTAATTGCTTTACCGGTGATTGGGTGTTTGCCGGTGCGCAGCATTTCATTGTAAAAGGCCAACTGCTGATTTTCCTGTGGTCTGTTTTCAGCCTGGATCAACTTATTATACAGGGTTGTGACCTCTGGTGAAGGAATGCCGGTCTTCGTGTGAACGTACATATTATAAATTGTGGACCAATGATAATCTGCTAAAATTTCAGCTTTGGTTGCTGGCAGCCCATCCTTTTTAATACGCTCCTTCAGTTTGTTGAATTCATTATTGGCCTTATCATCCTGATATTCTTTCCATTTCGTAGCAACTACAGATTTCCAAGCTAAATCTGTCGGCATAATAAACTTTTGACCGTTAAAGCCTGCTTTCGCTTGTGAAGCGCCTTGCTTGGCTGCGGCTTCCAGCGCTGCAATCTCTGAAAAAATAGCTGGAGATTCTGCATGGAACAGTTTCAGCTTATCTAATGTTTCCTGAAGAACCTTCTTGGCATTGGTAAGGCAATTCATCTGCATTTTTTGATGTAACAATGCGGTACTCTTTATACTCTCACTAGCATCAGATTTGTTCATCGTAGTTGTCAGATGCTCCAAGTGTTGAATCTGTGTGTCTAGCTTTTGAATCTTTTCTTCCAATTCCTCTGATTTTAAATCGCTAGGGTCAACCTTAGCCTGGTATTCTGTCACAAATTTTTGTGCAGCCGACCCAACAGCTTCAGATACAAGAATACCTGCTTGAACTGTAGGAATCAACACTCCGCTAAAGAAGGCTTTCCCGTTATTATAAGCATCAGTCTGAAGGTCTTCTGCACTCAGAAATTGATTTAATGACTGAAGAACTGCTTCGTAGCCCTGAACTTCTTTCTCCGTCATAGTTTTGATACTATCTGCCTGCGCTTGAGCAGAACCGACAAACATATGAATTCCGCTCATTGCTGCACCTCCAAGTCATTTTCTTGAGTCTGAAGGCGGAGCCGATCAAATGCCAGGTCACTCTGTTTATCTTCGATTGCTTGCTGTTGTTCCTTGTGCAGCTGCAGCTCTTCTTCTAGCGCATCCTGGATTAAATTATACCTATACCTCATTGTTTCCTGTTGCTCCTCCAGATACCAGGTAAATTGATTTCCTTTGAACTGGCCCAACATGCTATCAAAAATCTGATTGGTTTGATAGGAAAAATCTTCAGCCTCTTCCTGAAAGCTACGTAGTTTTCTTTCTTCATAAATCGTATCTTCCATCTGTTGATTGAGCAGCCGCTCATTTACGCGGATTTCTTCAAATTGTTTTAGTTTCATGGTTGTTTTCCTCCCTGAAGCCCAAAACTGTTACTTATTACTGCATCCATCGCTACAAACTCCTTGGCAACGGTTTGAAGATTTTGAGCGGAAGAACCTACTGCTGAAATCACCTGGTCCCTAACACCAATTGACATACTAGCTACTTGTTGCGCTGAAGCATTACCGGCAACTGTTGTTTCTGAATCCGGAGAAGTCGTTCCACTGCCTCGCAGCGTCTCTAAAGAGCTATTTATACTTGTCGCAATTGTAGCAGCGCTTGAAAAATCACTTGTTTTCCCTTTCATTTCTTACCTCCAACATATTTTTCATTATGTTGAATTATTGTACCACAAAGAGAAAGTAGAAAACTGCTTCCATTTTACTATTTTCCTTTTATTTCTGACCTTTTTTCTGTGTTATACTAAAGGTGGCAGTAGCATACACTCACAAATCTACTAGCCGCATCAGCTCCGGTCACCCTAACGATCGGAGTTTTTTTTCTTCAGCTCTACATAATCCTAAATTGTTGCACATACTCTCGTTTACAATGTTCACAAGCAAAATAATACTTCCCATAAACTTTCTTTGCTAACTCTCCACAATCACATTGCACATATACTGTCATAGAAGCATTATAAGGCGTTTTCGGTACCTTCCACTGATCAAATGTTTGTCTTCCCATAAAAATTCTCCTTATACTTTTGTTTTATTCTTTAATTTTCCTGTTAAAAATACTGATAATGTTAATAATCTTTCGTCTAATATGAGCATACACAAAATGGATAGCTGCATCTTCAGGAATAATCTGAAATGCCTCCATCCATTTTACATGACTATTTTTTCTGATCAGAGAAAATGTTTTTTAAATCTTTCTTACTCCAGTTTAGATCCATAATTATGAATCCCTTAAACACTCCAGAAGTGACCATTTGAACCTCTGTTCCTTCTTTGCCAACTTTTATCATTTTTGTTTTCGTTCCCATGTTTCTGCTCCTTCCTTAAAGCAGCTTCCGTCTATACTACAGTCATTGTAACATAAACTAGACCTAACGAAAATATGAATCCCACCTCTAAAAGTACACGGTTTTACATAAAACTATGTATTTAAAAACAGCTGCAAGTCTTCTGACGACCTTGCAGCTGTATCCTTCACTTTTGTTAACTTCTTTTAGAATCCGAACTATCCTTTCTGGTACCAAATCACGCGGCCAATCCAGCGGCCAGATATGATTACTGATGGTTTATTGGAAATACCAGTTTAAGATCCGGATCAACGTAAGGAAAATCTATTCATTTTAGAACTTTGCAACAGAACCCCTTATTGTACAAAATAGCAACAATATTCATTAATCTATTACTTATTAATACAAATTCCCCGTAGGCGCTCAGACCCTTAAATAGATTTACAATTTATCAATAGATATAGTATCTAGCACCATTGATAGGATTATAGGTACTAAAATATCCCGTCAATACTGTTGTTGATCCAGGTTCATCAAGTCTAGCAGGATACCAAAGATACGCTCCATCTTTCGGGACAACATACCTCCCTACAACAGTAATATGGAAATAGAACGAATCTTTTGTTGCTTTAACTGCAAAATACGGATTACTCTGCCAGTCCCTAAACCTAAATTTCACACCACTATATCTCCATCCACTTCCAGAAAATTGGTCTGAAGTATAACTCTCACCATTCTCTAAATATTTAGTTGTTGTTGGCACTGAACTTGCTTTTGGCTGAATCAATGGTAAATTGACTTCTTTTTCAAGTGCATAGCTCTCAGAAGATCGTGTTTCAATATAAGCTTCCTTCAGTATTTCATTTGGAACATTTTCATAGTCTATATTGTTTATCTTACTTTCAAGCGATTCCACAAATTCAAGTGAACCTTCATTAGTCAATACGCTTTCTGATACTGGATTATATACAACACCCTCACCCGATTTTACACTGTTTATCAAATCTTCAAGAGAAGCAGCATTGACTTTAATTGGTTCTAATAATAGGACAAATAAACCAATTAGAAGTACACCAAATAATTTAACTCGATTCCCTGTTTTCAATAGTATACCCTCCATTTTCATATTTTCGCCTTAAAATGCAAACGTTTACAAAAACAATTTAACAGTTCTTGTCTTTTTAGTCAAGTATTTGTATTTTACAGTCGCGAATTGATTCCCCTCAAAAACTCATACTTTTCCAAATTGACAAAATCCCTAAGCACAGATCATTCTCTTTTACAGTACGAGGTTAGTCATGCGATTGTACATAAATAATTCAGTTCTTATTACTCTAATTAGTTCCTCTTGAAAAATATTCATATAGATTTTTGACAGCAAACTCAAACTGGCACTGGTCTCTAAATACCCGTAAACTGATTTCTAACCCGTCTATTCCTTCTTTGGCAACGACCATATCAAATAATGGAAAAACTTTGCTAAACAATTCTTCATATGACCAGCTTAGATAGTCCAGAAATTCCAAATCTTTGTTGTCTATAATTTCTAATGACAGCAACAATCGAATATACTCATGCTCTCTCAATGCTTTATATGAATTATCTTTTTTGAAATTATCTTCTATATGTCGAACTGCCTCCTTTTCTCTTTCATTTAAATCTAAGCTATTAAATTTTGCTAAGAGTATTCTTTGTTCGTGTGTTAAATCCAAAGATTCAAATATTTTATTTTTCATCTTGTCTACTTCTCTTCCTTATAGTACATTTTATCTTTACCGTGAAACCGATTATCGACACACCTATATATGCCATCCGTCAAAGTGAAAATAGATACAACCCCTATGGAATTATCTTTATACCCACGATACATCTCATACCACAATACTTGTTTCATTTTCTTCACGTATATCAAAATACATTCCTTTTGACACCGCAGAAAATCCCCCATCATTGAAAACTACTCTTGACTATGCCCTTTTTTCGGAAGTTGATAAAACCTCATCTAACAAGTAATCATCCTCGTAGATTTCCACTTGGCATCTATCATCGCACCCTACATACTCGTTAACAGTTTCAGGAATGATTTTCCAACTTAGCACTTTGTTTTTTTCTTCACTGTAGTTCACGATCAAGTGATTTCCCATACCTTCATACACGTAGTAGCCATAAACCCACTTTTTCGTTCTTCTACATTTTCTACGAAATTTAATTTTACGCATCTCTAACCCCTTTCTCGTAAACGCTCATTTTTAAGAATCAGTATCTACACTTAAAATTTACTCATGGATCACCTTCAGACTAAAAACAGCTGCATGAAAATTTTCCTATACTTTGATAAATCATAACTTGATTCTATCACTGCTCTCATCTTAGTTTAATGATCTATACAAAAAGACACACAGAAAAAAATCTCTGTGCACCTTACAGCCTCTAAGGATTGGCTCATCTCAAAAAATAAGACACAACATACTTGTGTCTTATATGCATATGGAACCTACCTATGAGTTTATACTATTCTTTTTATTTAATAGTATATCCTCCTATATACTATCCCAGATATCTTCCGCTTTAGTATTCTGAATTTGTTTTTCCAATTTAATATTTTCATCCATCAATCTAGATATTTTTTTGAAGTTATCTGCATACTCATGAGCTTCACTAATCAAATTGCCTATAGTTCTATTATTGTATGTAAAGCTACGTTTATTATTTCTATACGTTACATCAAAATCCCCTTTATAAGCACGCTCGTATGAAGTTTTTATCTCATATTTAAAGTTTTCTAGTAAATTAGCAACTAGCCCCACTTCATTTTTAGCATACTCTTCAATTTCACTATTTATATTTCGAGCATACAAAGCTTTAGTTGTAAATCCACAATAAGGATCGTATCCTGAAGGTTCTTTTCTTAATTTCGCATCTCTCTCTAATAACTCATTTATCGTATACTTTTTTAAGAAATTCGAAGCTCCTTCTGGAGTCTTCCTAACCAACTCATTCATCGAAGCTTTCATTCTTTTTAATTCTTCAATTCCCAATTCATTTGAATGACTTCCTTGATTTTTTACATATTCTGCCAATACATTTGGTATTTTACCTACAATATATTGAACAACACTTTCTTCCACTAGGTCTATTTGCTTCTCCATTACAGCTTTTAGTTCTTTCATACTTTTCTCATTTTCACTTACTTTGTCTTCAAGCTCCTTTGTGCTCACTTAATCATTCCTCTTTTGAAGTCTAATATTTTGTAATATAACTTATCGGTTAACCAAATTTAGGGCTCAAAACATTCCCATAGGACGTAAAACTTTCTTTTGTTAAATAAACATCGAAGAAAGTATCTTCGATTGATAACAATTGTTCGATAAATGTTATTTTGATTTGAAACATCTCTGCAATATTTAGCACCTTTTGTTCCAACACTAAACTTAAGATGGTACGAATTTTCCATGGCCGTTTTAATGGCAGCTCCGCATCCATCGGTTCTTCTAATTTGTATCCCTTCGTATGAATTAATCGATAAAAATAACTATTTTTTTGTGGTGTCAAATAGCCCAATTTGTACGCTCTAAGTTCCAATGCTTGAATTGATCAAGCACTTTATGTTCAGCGTAGGTATTCGCCAACAATTGAAATACCTGGCTTCGTTCTTTTTTTGACTGACGTCTGTTTCCCATGATAGATCATCCTTTCCTCTGTTTCTATCCGAAAGACTCTTACATCACTTAATGAGTGTGCTATACTAAAAGCGACAGTAGCATACACTCACAGAACTGCTGCCGCATCAGCTCCGGTCACCCCCGACGACCGGAGTCTTTTTTCTTCAATTCTACATACTCGCCAAATTGCTGCACGTACTCTCGTTTACAATGGGCACAAGCAAAATAATACTTCCCATATACTTTTTTTGCCAATTCTCCACAATCACATTGAACATATACTGTCATAGAATCATTGTATGGCGTCTTTGGCACCTTCCACTGATCAAATGTTTGTCTTACCATAAAACTCTAGGAGACTAATTCAAATAAAAACTCGGCATTCAAAAAAGAAGGTTGATAGAAAATGAGAGAAAGATATGGTTCAAAAAGTAACTATTTATCTGCAATACTCGTTAATAATGTGTCCAAAACTTGACTTAAATTCATTTAGACAGTTGTCATATATATACTTAGTTCTTTTTTTAATTGTGGTTGCATATGAACACCAACTATTTGCTTTACCAACTGTCCGTCTCTCAAAATAAGCATCGTAGGAATACTTTGAATGCCATATCGTTTAGCAATTTCTGGATACTCGTCTATATTCACTTTACTAATTTGTAATTCTGCTTCCGTATATTCTTTCTCCAATTCTTCCAAAATTGGGGTTTGCATTTTACATGGCCCGCACCAAGGAGCCCAAAAATCAACTAGATGTAAGCCTTTTTTTGATTGTTTGATCGTAGTTCTTTTCTGTTAATTCTTCCATATGTTTTTCCATCCTTATTTTTTGATAATCATATTAATTGCTTGCTCCACTTTCTGTGATTGTTTATCTGAATCTAATTCCGGATTATCTAAACACGACTTCAAATTTTCAGCGACAATCATTCCCATAATCCGGTCAACACTCGATCTGACAGCACTTAGTTGGGTGATAACATCAATACATTCTTTTTCTTCCTCAATCATTTTCTGAATCCCACGCATTTGACCTTCTGCGCGCTTTAAACGATTCAGAATATTTTTATCACAAGTCCCCATAGGCTAATTCTCCTTTCCATGCTGACATCCCACCCATTACATTGACTACTTTATATCCTTCACTACTTAAAAAATCACAGGCCATCGCTGAACGTCCGCCAGATTGACATATAATATAGTATTTTTCATCTTTATTTAACTGATCGATATATTGTTCTAATCCGCTTAAAGGAAGTGCTTTAGCGGATGGAATATATCCTCTTTCAAACTCATCTGCTTCTCTAACATCAACAATTGTCAATGATTCTGTTTTGGACTTTTGATAAAATTCATCTGCACCAATTGAACTAAACATAGTCTACATCCTCCAATCTCACTGCTTTATATAAAGAAAATGCACCATCTAAGTTTTCTACTTTAAATCCAGCTTGTTTTAAAATTCTCTCGCCGACATAGCTTCTCAAACCACTATGACAACTTATGATATATTCCTTTGTTGGATCTAATTCAGAAACACGGCATCGTAAATCATTTAGCGGGATATTAATCGCTTCTTTAAAACGCCCATTAGCTAATTCGCTTTCTTCTCGAACATCCAATAAGATCTTTCCTTTAGCGAGTTCTTCTGTCAATTCGTACCATTGGATTGTGTTACTTAATCCTTCAATCTGATTTAAAGCGACATACCCAATCATATTGACCGGATCTTTTGCAGCTCCAAATGGTGGTGCATAAGAAAATTCTAATTCAGGTAAATCAAAAACAGTAAGCCCGCCTTTAATCGCTGTAGCTAGAATATCGATACGCTTATCAATCCCTTTTTCACCAATTCCTTGGGCGCCATAAATTTCACCCGTTTTGGGATTAAACATTAATTTTAAAACTATTTCTGTCGCTCCAGGATAGTAACCTGCATGATCTTTTCCAGAGATATGAACAACTGCCACATCAAGTCCAGCCAGTCTAGCAACACGTTCACTTAACCCTGTGGAAGCAGCACTTAAACCAAATACACGAACAATTGCCGTACCAATACTTCCTTTATTTTTGCGATTCAATCCAGCAATCACATCTGCTACCTGTCTGCCTTGTCGGTTAGCTGGAGAAGCCAAAGAAATAAGGGCATCTTCACCAGTGATTTGTTGTTTGACTAAAATCGCGTCTCCTACTGCATAAATATCTGAAAGATTCGTTTGATAATTATCATCAACCAAAATTCCTCCACGTAATCCTAATTTGATTCCTGCATCTTTTGCTAAAGTATTTTCAGGTTGAACACCTACTGATAAAATAGTTAAATCTGATTGCAATTCAGTTCCATCTTCTAAAATAACCAATTTTCCTTGATTTCTAAATTCTGTAGCCGACTGCGAAGTAATCACTTCTACTCCTTTGCTAACTAATTCATTTTTAACAAAAGCAGCCATTTCTTCATCTAACGGAGGCAAAACATGAGGGGCTTTTTCAATAAGAGCTACTTCCAAGCCACGTTTTTTTAAGTTTTCTGCCATTTCCAACCCAATGAATCCAGCACCGACTACAATTGCTTTTTTAGGATTTTCCTGATTTATGTTAGCCATAATTTTATCCAAATCAGGTACATTTCTTAAACTGTAAACATTCGTTGCTTCGGCTAATCCAATAATTGGTGGAATAAATGGTTTGGCTCCTGGTGATAAAATCAACTTATCATAAGATTCTGTCGTCATTTGACCGTTGTGTTTAATTGTGACCGTTTTATCCGCGGGATTGATTGCTAACACTTCATGATGTGGTCTCACATCTAAATTAAAACGTGCACGTAAAGCCTCTGGTGTTTGAACTAATAAACTTTCTCTCGCTTCAATTTCTCCAGATACATAGTAGGGTAATCCACAATTGGCAAAAGAAACAAATGGACCCTTTTCTAAAACAACAATTTCAGCATCTTCCATTAATCGACGTAATCTAGTCGCAGCTGACATTCCTCCAGCGACTCCACCTACGATAATAATTTTTGTCATGATTATTTTCCTCCTCTTATTTGACCTGTCCATTGGCTCATGCCACCACGAATATTTACTACGTTATAGCCTTTTTTTTGTAATATTTTTGCGGCTTTTTTACTACGCATCCCAGATTGACAAATCACATAAACTTCCTCAGTCAAACTCTCTTTATAGCCATCTACCTTATTTAGTGGAACGTTTTTAGCTTTCGATATATGCCCTGCCCGGTATTCATTTGGCGTGCGTACATCAAGCAAATGAATTGTGCCTTTCATTTTTTCTTGCAACTCAGTTACTGAAATACTTGCTACTGTATTAAAAAATTTAAACATACTATTTCCCCTTTACTAAAGCATTTACAAATACCCTTGCAGGTATATTAAACTATGATTCCAATTAAATGTCAACAGATTTTATTTTCGAATAAATAAATACACTGTTTTCAAAACCAAGCTTGACTTGCATACCCACAAAGGGTATATTTTCTTTTGTATATAAAGATAAACTATACGTATCAATATTCTTTTTAGCAAAGATAGGAATTAATTAACTACAGAATAGGAGCTAAAAAATATGTCTAAAAAAATTGTCATTATTGGCGGTGTTGCTGGTGGTGCAACTGCTGCGACTAGACTCAGAAGATTAAATGAAAAGGACGAAATTATTCTTTTTGAAAAAGGAGAATATATCTCATTTGCCAATTGTGGTCTACCTTATCACATAGGTGGTACGATTAAAAATCGTGAAGATCTTTTATTACAAACCGTAGAAGGTATGAGCGAGCAATACAATTTAGATATTCGTAATTTTTCTGAGGTTACAGCCATTGATCCCCAGAAAAAAAACGTTTCTGTTTTAAATCATCAAACAAAAGAAACCTATGTTGAGTCTTTTGACAAACTAATTATTTCAACAGGCGCCAAAGCAATTATTCCTCCAATTGAAGGTCTTGAACAAGCAAAAAATATCTTTAGTTTAAGAAATATTCCTGACATGGATCAAATCAAAAACTACATTGAAAGAAACAAAGTGAAGGAAGCAACGATTGTAGGTGGAGGATTCATTGGATTAGAAATGATGGAAAACCTGATTGATTTAGGAATTCAAGTAAATCTTGTAGAAATGTCTCCTCAAGTTATGCCAAACATTGATTTTGAGTTAGCTCAGATTCTTCATTCTCAAATAAACCTGTACGGCGTCAATTTGATCCTAAATGATGGTTTAAAGGCTTTTTCAAAGCAAGGAAATGAACTAATACTAACTAGTGGGAAAACATTAACAACTGACTTAACAATTCTTGCTATAGGAGTGACTCCTGAAAGCTCTTTAGCTAAAGAATCAGGTATAGATATCGGACTTCGTGGTGCTATCAAAGTAAGCAAGAAATTAGAAACGAACTATCCAGATATTTATGCAATAGGAGATGTTATTGAAGTAACTGATTTTGTTAATCAACAGCAGACGATAATACCTTTAGCTTGGCCAGCAAATCGACAAGGAAGACTTGTAGCAGACATTATTAATGGTCTTGATATAGCATACACTGGAACTCAAGGTACTTCTGTCGCCAAAGTATTCGAGCTAACAGCTGCTTCTACTGGAAATTCTGAGAATACATTGAAAAGATTAGGCATTGATTACAAAAGCATTCATATCCACCCCAATTCACATGCCAGTTACTATCCAGATGCAAGCCCAATCGCTCTAAAGCTATTGTTTACTCCAGATGGAAAAATATTAGGGGCTCAAGCAGTTGGAACAGACGGCGTGGAGAAACGAATTGATGTTATTTCAACTGCAATGAAGTTTGGTGCAAAAGCTGACCAACTAGCTTCTATTGAATTAGCTTACGCTCCTCCCTATTCTAGTGCTAAAGATCCAGTTAATATGCTAGGCTATACTGCTGATAATCTATTGAATCAAAAGATAGAAACATTTGGCTGGCAGGAGATACCTGCTCTTCTTGAAAAAAATGCTTATCTACTAGATGTACGAGAAGAATTTGAATTGGCAACGGGTGAGCTACCAACTAGCCATGTCATTCCTTTAGCGAAACTTCGTTCTAGGATCGATGAGATTCCTAAAGATCAAACAATCTACGTCTATTGTCAGGTAGGCCTAAGAGGATATAACGCCGCACGAATCTTAATGCAGCATGGTTACTCTGTTAAAAATCTAGATGGCGGTTTTAAAACATACAAACAAGCAACTTATCGTCTAAGTACAACTAATACTAGCATAGCAAGCAATCAGAAAAGTGACATAGCTACAGTTGAATCAAATAAAATAATCTCTATTGATGCTTGCGGCCTACAATGTCCAGGACCCATTTTAAAAGTAAAAGAAACTATTGATAGAATGGGTAACGGAGAGACACTAGAAATCAAAGCTAGTGATTTTGGTTTCATCACAGATATTGAAGCTTGGTGTAAAAACACTGGTAACACCCTAATTGACAATCAATTGATTGGTTCTAAAGTAGTTGCTAAAATTACTAAAGGAATAGCAACAGCAAATGAAACAGAACCTCATTCACTTACTACTGAGGGAGTGCTTCATGAAACAAAAAATGGTGCTACAATGGTAGTTTTTAGCGGCGACTTAGATAAGGCACTTGCTTCAATGATTATTGCTAGTGGTGCGGCAGCCTTGGGTAAAGAAGTCACTATTTTCTTCACGTTCTGGGGTCTAAGTATTTTGAAAAAACAAAAAATAAAGAAACATGGGATGGCAAAAATGTTTGATATTATGCTCCCAAATAGTGCTAAAAGCCTACCTATTTCAAAAATGAATATGATGGGTATGGGATCTAAAATGATGCAAAATGTAATGAAGCAAAAAAATGTTGATTCTCTCGAAGTAATGATTGAAAAAGCAAATAACTTAGGCATTAAATTCATTGCTTGTACAATGAGTATGGAAATCATGGGTATTAATCGTTCGGAATTATTCGATTTTGTAGAGTATGGTGGTGTTGCAACGTATCTTGGTGATAGTGAGCATTCTAACTTGAATTTGTTTATTTAAAAAGAAGCTGGTGCATGTTATTGATTTAGCTGCTTGTAACTTTTAGAGATAACCTGCACACTTTTTAAAGTGTACTTTTACACTATTAACCCCACTATAACTAAAAATAGTGGGGCTATTTTTTAGTTAATCATTCGTTCCTATGATTAAAGATTCTCTAGCTGCCTGTACAACTTCGGTAGTTACTTTTTCAAGATTATTTATTTCCATTATTCTTTCAATTTGAGAAAAGAGACGTTGAACAAGTCGAAAATTACCATTACTTAATTTAATAATACTATTGACAGCTTCGTAATTATCATAATTCTCATACGAGATTGTTAAACCTAATTCATGCCATGTATATTCTAAAATATGCTTTAATTCAGTTGTACCCATTTTTTTATATTCATGAGAAAAGCCAACACGCGAATACAATTGTGAATACCGGGATAATCGTTTTTCAATTCCTGACATTCCAATAAGGACCAGACCAATATCATTTTAATCGTAAATATCGCGTAAGATTTCTATTGTCTGTGTTTTGAGTCTGTCTACTTCGTCAACAATTACCAATTTGACTTCTTCATAGGTCGCTTTTCGCATACATTCATTGAATGAGGCATTCTGTTCTTCTTCTGTCAAACCACTTAACCGGCAATCGCCCAAATCAAACTTTGAGCATAAGAGGTCAATGTACTGTATATTGAAGTAGGTCGTACAACTAGCGATGTAATGAACAAAGTATCTGCATCTGTAATATCATTCGGTATATCCTCTTTCATTCAACCAAAAAAATATGAAGATTTTTTAACAGTGGCTTCTATACTACTCCATTTAGAATAATACTTAGCTGCTGCAGTTTTACCAACTCTAGGTATCCCATGACAAATTCCGATGTATCTGTATTTTGCACAGAAATCACAAAATTCTACAAATTTTCGATATTCCTTTGTTTCTATAAAATTAGACCAATCATTCATTTTCATACCTCCTTAATGTCAATTTTTTTCTTTGTTCATTCTCTGAAGCTGTTGCCTTTTTCTCTTGTTTCAAACTATCTATTACAGAACTTGTTGTTTTTATCTTTTTAGATAGGATTCTTTTAATTTTGTTACGTTCCCTTTCGATTTCTTTAATTCCAATGGAATAATTTTCTAATACTGTTGAAACAGCAATGCAAAGAAACCTTCTATTCTAAAAGACTCTGACTTCGCTGATATCCCTAGGATCATAGCGAATTTCAACACTTTCACTTACAAAAGCGGCCAAATGTGTATGAACATATTTTAAGCCAAATAAATGAATGCCATCGGAATGAACAACCCGTTCTTTCTTTACCCTAAGCAGTAATATTTTTAGATATATTTTGGATTATCTTTCTAACTTGATAATAGGACGGCAAAGGGAATTCATTCGATATACACCAAGTACAAACTTTTCTATGAATCTAAGCGACTGATATATTTTTATTCTTAATGGCTATCTGTTTAGTTACCCTTTGAACTTCTTCGGACATTTTCTTGGCTCGGAAATCATTCCTTTCTTTCCTGATTAATCCTGCCAATCCATTTCTCCGGTACGCAGCTACCCACATTCGAAGAGTACAAATAGATATCTGAGTATCAATAGAAATCTTAATAAGTAGGAAGGCTTTTTTCTAAATACGGTTGGATTGTGTGAAATTTCTCCATCGCTGATAATCTTTGTTGTTCTGAATAATGCGTTAATAATTCTTTCGACTGAATAATAATCACCCCCTTTCTCAGAATCATTTTTTCATAAGTAGAAAAAAATGTCTAATTAGGGTACACCATAATCACACAAGTGATAGTCATTGATTTTACTGCTTTCTAATTGTATGATTAGGGTGTGTGATAAACAGCTAGAAAAGAGGAGATTTTTTGAAGGTTGCCTATGCGAGAGTTTCATCAATCGAGCAAAGTTTGGAAAGACAAATTCAAGAGTTTGAAAAACTTGGTGCAGAGAAAATATTTATAGAGAAAAAATCTGGAGCAACAGTCGAGCAGCGTCCAATTTTTAAAGAAGCATTAGATTTTGTGAGAGAGTCTGATATTTTTATGGTAGAAGCAATTGATCGGCTGGGTAGAAATTATGATGAAATTATTCAGACTGTCAATTTACTAAAAAATAAAAATGTTCGACTGATAATCACGAGTCTTCCTATTATGGCCGAAGCAATTGGCAACCCATTACTCGATCGCTTTATCAAAGATTTGATTATTCAGATTTTAGCAATGATTGCAGAGCAAGAAAGAACGGAGTCTAAACGAAGGCAGGCTCAAGGAATCAAGATTGCAAAGGAACGAGGAATTTATAAAGGCCGTCCTAAATTATATTCAGAGACAGCTAGAGACCCACAAAAAAGAGCAATCTATCGCCAAGTAGTAGAAAATTTATCAACCGATGTTTCTATTTCAGAAATAGCCAAAGAATTTGGAATCACTAGACAAACTGTTTATCGAATAAAAAAAGAACTAGAGAATAAATGAAATTCTCTAGTTCTTTTTAAGAGTGTTAAACTTTAATTAATTCATACGGATCAAAATTGGAAGCTTCTTTATTTGCGTCAGTTTCAGTAGTAAATACTGTTGCAGCTTCTTTGGTAGAAACGGTTAGGTTAATAGGCCCTTGTTTCTCTACCAATAATTTCTTAGTTTCTGTATTCTGTACGAAAAATATTAGTGAAGATTGATGCTTAAAACTGTGCAACTTATCTCTAAAAGTTACAGAGCCATCTAGTTTTGTTGCAGTTTACCGAATGCGATACAATCGGTTTATGTCACATTCAATCCAGTTATTATTTTTAATCATACTGACTAATTTTAGCTGCGATCATTTCTTTCGGAGTATCCGGATAACACAGGAGTATCAACCCTTAAACAATCTAATGCCAATGATTCCCCAACCTTCAATTTTTGTGTTGTCACTGTTTGAAAATTAGTCAAAACTTTATGATAGGGAACATCTTTAATTAGAACAAAATTACTAAAATCATTGGTTCCACTATTGAACTCTCTTCACAACTGATTATATTCATCTCATGGACGTTTAGTGTTCGGAATTTTCTCCGGAGTCACATTCTCTAATGTATAATAATCTCCTTTGTACTTACTTCGATCGAAACCATTACCTATCTGAAGAAAAACTATTTAACTTTACTCCAACAAGTAAACGAAGTAAATAAACAAAAATCAGACATCTCATACTTTAATCTAGGTATGGGGTGTCTGATTTTTTCTTATATGTTGTACTTAAAACCGAGCTGATGACTAGTCCTTAGGAGAGTCTTCTGATTTTTTTATCCTCGTTGTGTCAAAATCAAAAGAAAACGGATCTTCTTCCTTTTGAGAAAATGAAAAAGTAGTGACTAAGGATTCTTGCTTCTGCTTAGTTTTTCCTTCTGCTCCATCCAGTCTTTCGTTTGGCTCGCTTGTTTCTTCGACAGTCAATTCTTTTGGAGCCTCTTGTATTTCTTCAGAAGTTAACTGTTCATCTAGGCGGTTTAATTTCTGAGTACACTCTCCCATTGGCTCTGCGGATACATCACGCATCCATTGCGGCTCTTCGCGATGCTTTTTTCTCAACCAGAAAATAATTGCTAAAAATAGCAAAACACTACCGCCGGCAAGCCAAAGTCCAAGTCTCATACCATAAGGGAAATAAACCAGCTCAACAGTATATTTTCCAGCTACTAATGGAATCGTCAAAAAAGCGTCCTTGAAGGTCGGAATTTCAACCTCCTCTCCATCGACATAGGCCTTCCATCCTTTATCATACGGAATCGTCGTCATTAACACTTGGTCTTCTTTTAAATCAACAGAAGCTGAAGCATGACGCCCATTCACTTCGATGTCTACTCCTTTTTCCTGTATCTTTTCCAATGTAGAAACAAATTTCTCCGTGTCCATTAACGCTGCATCAGGCTTTAACAGAACAACAGCCTTTTCTTCATCTTCAGGTCTGCTATAGGTAAAGGTCAGCTTCACTTGTACAGTCTGCGCCTCTTCATAATAGCCTAGAGAAATGTACTGCCCCACTCGTCCAAATGTCCACGAGTGTGTCGTCCCCTTGACCTCTGCCTTCATATTCGGCGCGCCGGTTACACTATCCGCTTCCGCCTGATAAATGGTTAGATACGCCTGCTGTTTTGCAGGAACCTTGACTTCATAGGTGATTTCCATTGGCTCAGCGATATCTTCCCTGGTATAGGTAACAACCTCTACATTATTTTCTTCTAATATTTGGGAATCAAAGTCAGTATTCTTACTGTCAACCACCTCTGCATCGGTGAAGGTAAACATCGATTCATTCTCATCCTGACCAGCTAAGTGGTTAATCAGCTTTGTCTGATTCTCTACAGCACCTTCTTGATAAATCCAGTCATCCGTCAATATCCCTAAAGGCAGCACATAATCATTCTCATACAACATATATTTCCCACTAGTCTGTACTGCATGATAGCCAAACTTCAACGAATCATCTTGTTTAGATAGGTTATATTTCACACCAAGCAAGCTATCCATCAATAATGTGTTATTGGCATACAGTATGTTGAGGTTGGTTCCTTTTGATCGGAAGCCCAACTGATCAAGATACTGAGAGGAATGGCGATTACGGATTGATGAAAACATCGAAACTCCGCTATATCCAAATAAAAAAGAATCATTCATGGTGATTGGTGTCAGGTTTTCCATTCGATAAAAACTGTCCGGCGTTTCCTCCTTTGTATAATCGACAAGTGTCTCAATATCATCATAGACATTTGTTACACCAACATAGTTCGGATAGGTCCAATCATTAAGGATTCCGACAACCAAGCCTGTCGTATTCGCCCATAGCTCGATAATTACAAGCACTACCATCAATAGACTGCTCAGCCGTGGGAGCTTCTGCTTCTGGTGCAACCAAAACAGACCCAGCAGACCAAATAATGACATCGTGCTCCACAAAAGACTACTAGTATAAAAATATTGGTAATTTTCCTCATTAAAATTCGTATACAACTTTACACCAAGGAAAAGAGCAAATACTGTCACAATAATTGTTGATAGTTTAGAAAAATCTTCTTTTGAGTATCTCTCCCAGCCATAGCCTGCCAACATCAACACCACAAAAGAAAAGGTAAAGCTATAACGGAATAAAAACATGTTTGGCGCATGTAGACCTTGCCACAACAGGTCCAGTGCTTCAATATAGAAGCTGATAAAAATAAAGCCTAAAAGGCTGCCATAGGCTACTTTCATACGTTTCGTGACTTTTTTCGTTAGGAAAAAGAAAATACACAGTACAAGTGCTGCCGTGCCTGCGTAGATAAATGGAACGGTATCATATTTTGTAGAATCATAGACACCGACCATGTTCTTGATAAAGATACTCAGAGGTGCTGCCGTTTTTGTGAATAACCGCGTGATTTCCGTCAGGCTTTCTCCATTACTTGTGATATCCAGAATTGTTGGGATAATAATTGGCATAGAAGCGCCCCCCGCCACAAAAGAGGTACCTAAATACAGTAAAATGCTTCGCTTGTATGCATTCGGACGAGTAAATAAACGAGCCCAAAAGTAAAGGAACGAAAAGACACCAATCATGAAGGCAATATAAAAATTGGAAATAAACAATAGAAAATAAAACACAAAGAGCACCGCCGGCTTCTTCAAATCCATCAAACGATTGATTCCTAAAATCACCAATGGTAGATACATCAATCCGTCAAACCACATGGTAATTTCAGAATAAGCGACGGAAAAACTCATCAAAGCATAACTGATTGCGAGAATTAGTTGTTGCCAACGGCTTATTTTGAACGTTTGTGAAGCATAGACCCAAAAGCCCAAGCCCAGACACCCGAATTTTAAAAGTGTCAGATAATACACAAAATAGTCCATATGAATATTTTCAAACAGCAGTGCCAATGGTGTAAACAGGCTATTCAAATAATACGACATGAAGGCGATATTATTCAGTCCCAACGAAGCATACCAATTGAATAGCAAGCTTTCACCATTGCGCATTAAGTTATTGAAACCACCGAAAAACATCGAATATTGTGAATAAGCATCCGAGGCCAGAATCGATCGATGCCCTGCTGCCGGGAGTACATCCACTCGATAATAGGCAAGTGCCATAATGACTACCGGAATCAAAAAGCTGAGTCCAGCGTACAACAGACCTTTCTGTTTTATAAATGTTGTTACTTTTGATTTCATTCTTCATTCTCCATTTACTTAATGATTAGTGTACAATACCAAAATTACTGAAAGGATACACTCGAAAAGATAGCACCCCTTCGATTTGACTTTTTTTAACAAAAGAAAATGCTCGACTATCTGTTGAATGGCGACGGTTATCTCCCACAACGAAATAGGAATCCATCGGAATTTTTGTCATCCCCAACAGTTGATTTGACGTTTCATCTGTCAGGTAAAATGACTGTGTACTGTCCGGCAAATTATCAGCATACAATAGCTCTGCCGTATCTGCATACTCTGAACCGGCAGAAAACAGATATAGTCTCTTCCCTTGAACATAAAAAGCATCTCCCGGCGTCCCAATGACTCGTTTGACATAGTTTTCTTCTGGATTTTCTTCCGGAACAAAGGTAATGATGTCGTAGCGATTCGGACTGTCTGTTTTACGGATAACGATTCGCTCTTTATTCGTCAAAGTAGGTGCCATGGACTCTCCCGATACTTGATGGATCGTGAAGGTCATAAAACACCAGATACCCATACCTATTACCAAAAAGAAAAGAAACCATTCACGATAATCTTGAAGTCTTCTTCTAAGTTGGGAGAACTTCTGGAAAAAAGGATGCGATGGCACTTTACCCGCTACCTGTTTCATTTTTTTCGATTGTATGCTTGACTTCTTTTTCATCGGCCTTTTTTTATACGAATGCTGCTTACTTTTCTTCTTACTTTTACTCCCCGAAGGTCTTTTTGCTCTCATTGTTGTCTGCTCTTTCTTCACTCTGTCCTCATCCTAAATTTTGTCATATGTATCGTTTGGAGCACGCATAGGTCGGATAGGAATCGTCAAACCAGAAGAAACACTGAGCAGTTGCTCTTTTTCCTTGTTCTTTCAAGCGCTTAGACTTTTTTTACATCAAAAAATCAGCTCGACGGTTCCTATCATTTCTTTTTCTGAAACCAGTCCGTACTCCCGACTGTCGACAGAAAAAACGCGATTATCTCCCAATACTAAATAATAACCTCGAGGAATCACACCATTTTCTGTGCCCTGTATCTCTCCAAGAAACAGATTTTCTGTCAGTGTATACCCGCCATCTTGTGCAGCCAAAAGCTGACTGCCTAAAAAACGTTCTACTTTTTCTTCTCCGTTGATATATAGACACTCATCCTTATACTCCACTCGCTCGCCAGGAAGTCCAATGACTCGACGGATTGTCTTCATCCCATCGTTACGCTGGGGCACTTCAAAGTACACCAGTGAGAAGCGCTTTATTTTCCCCTGCCGATAAACCATGGTTCTCGTCCCATCCTGTAATGTAGGGCTCATCGCATAGCCTCCTGCTTCCGGAAATACAACAAGAAAACGAAAAACCGGAAATAAAAGAACGACAAATATAAACAACACAAGCGTCAGCTCTACAAGAACATTCTTGAAAGATAGCCAACGCTTTTTCTCACCCTTTTTTCTCGCTTGCCTTTTCCTTTTTCCATGACTAAGCGTCGCTTTTCGTTTCTTCTTACGATTCGCAGGCAGCCTTCGTTTTTGTTTTGCAGAAGATGGAGCTGCCTGTTTTTTCTTTCCAGAGGTTTTTTTAGGTTTTCGCTCGCCCCTAATTGTTGTCTGCTTTTTTTGCTTCATTCGCCGAACAACCCCTCTTAGTTATCTTGTTTTAAGGAAGATTCATCAATCCGAAAATGCTCGAAGGCATTTTTTTGATGTGCTTTGGTCTTTTCGATGTCTCCTCTATATTCCTCTATCGATTCTGGATTTTGAATACTTTCCTCTGTCACCGAGGTCAGCACCAGTCCCAGCTCCTTCATGGATTGATACAAACGGTTTAATAGAAGATAACCGTCTTTTGACAGCCGTCCATCCGGTGTTGATGCACCGTAGCTTGCCAAGCGTGCAGAAAGATCATAGACCGTTCCCTGCACACGCTTTGGACTATCGGTTGTTGCTGCTTCATCCAGCTGCTCCTCAATCTTGGTCATTAAGAAGTACCCCTGTACTAAAGCTTCCTTATCCTTTTCAGCAAGGTTTGTCATCTGATAATACTTAGCATAGTAACCGCCTCCGCCACAGATACCTCCCAATAATAAGAATAGGATTGAGAGCTTGATATATCTTTTTTTCTGAGCTTCAATTTTCTTGATCTGGCTTGCCCATTTTCTTCGGTTCTTCTTTTTTTTCGGCCGTCTTTTTTTCAAGGCAGACAGTTTGCGACCTGTGAAGAAAAAGCCAACCAGATAGGCAAGGAGAAGCGCAAGGAAAATCACTGTTGCCGCAATCAATCCGATTAGCAGCCAATCCAGCATTTCCAATCCCATAACATATTTCTCCCTTCCTCAGTCATCAACTGAACCTATTTTTTCTTCTCTGTTTTCTTTTTGTTCTTCACTTGTTTTGATTTCTTCTTGCCGCCTTTTTTCTTTCGAATAAAATGAACAATTAGGAAAATCACAAGCAAGACACCCAGTACACCTCCGGCAATCATGGCAATCAACTGCCAATTCAAGCCTGGCTCCTGTACCAGTGTTAAGTCCTGCGCATTGAATTTTTCAGCCTCTTCATCAGTTACTGTAAAGGCTTCATCCCACTCCCAAAGACCGCCTTTTCCACTTTTCACAGTGATTTTCGCTCGATAATCCCCTGGAACCATCGCTTCACCATTCAGTTCTACCGGAAAATCGATCATCGTGTTTGGTGCCATCCGCATTTGTGATTTCTTCGTATCATAAAGAACTGCTTCGCTGCCTTCTTTGGTAATTTGTACCTCTACCGTCATGTCATCCACATAGATTGGCTGGATATTTGAAAAATTGATCATGAATGCGCTCCGGTAGTTGGATGTCGCAGGATACACTTTATTGAACTGCATATCTTCCGGTATATTTTCTATGTCAGTCGACTCCTGTTGGGTTAAGAGCATTCCCACCAGATAAGCAATTTTATTGACGACCATCGTATCTGTTTCTTCTTCCTGTCCTTTGCGCATCAAACGGATACCACCTGAAATATAGCCTTCAAACGAAGTTTCGGGCATCTTGATTACAAGATCCAGCATCTTTTCTTCACCCGGTGCAAGAATGACTTCTTCCGGAGCGGAAACGACCTCTTCAAAAGGGAATTTCAACGAAGCGTCATTGTCAATTTTGTTTGGTCCGTATTCGATGACGCCACCGCCATTGGTTACTGCACCATTCAACGCTACTTCTATTGCCACTTCGACGGCACTTGGATTCGTGAGTCGAATCTGAACCGTCTGTTCCTGTCCGGGAGACAGTTTCAAATTATAATAACCAACAGATGGATCGACTTGGTTTTCCGGCTGAATGACTTCATAGCTAAATGTCGACCCACTTTCTGTCATTTCTTCTGATGCGCTTCCTGTTTCTTCTGCTGCTCCTACTAGTGGTGCTGCAACAAATAAGCTGATTATGTATAGAAATACTAAACTGAATTTATATCGTTTATTCACTGTATCTATCCTCTCTTCACTGTAAACAAGAAATCACCGAAACCGGTGATTTCTTGACGCATAAAATCGCTTTGACTATTAGATAGTATCTGAAAGTGTCCAAGTGATTTCTGCAGTGTATGTTCCTTTAACGATTTTAGTGTTCGCTGGTACGCTTAATGTGATTGCATCCATTTTTCCATCAACGATTTGGTTATACTCACCAAACATCACGTCGAACAAGCCGTAACCTTTTCCTGCTTCGTTTTGAATAACAACGTCTTTTGAAGCTCCATCAGGAGTCAATGAGAACACACCACTGTTTCCAAGAACCGCTTGACTTGGCAAAGTATCAGCATTTGTCGTTGTAGTCAATCGTGTATTTTTGTAGTTCAATGTTCCACCTAATGCAGTAGTACCATTCATGAACTCACCAGTCATCGCTGCAGTAAGCTTGTAATCGTTGTTCAGTCCATCTTCTGCACGATAGTCACGGAAACGTACAAAGTGAGGCATTTCAAATGTGCCTGTTCCATCCAATTTATCCGCTGTATAAGCTTTTACAGGCCATGTTTTTGCTGCTGTATCAGTAGCAACTAAATCATGCTTGTCAAAATCCATTGACGTGATAACACGTAATTGTAACTCTTCAGTGCCTGTGATTACATCTGATGAATCGATAGAGATATAAGGTTCACTTGTATCTGGTGGTGAAGTGATTTCGCCTGTTTCATTTTCATCGATTGTTTGTGTAAATTCGATTTTACCTGTTCCTTTTTCTGGAGCCGCCTTTGTTTCTGATGCTACTGCCAAGCCTAGACCTAGAGCGGCCAGCAAAGCTGCTGAAGCTAATTTGTAAGTTGATTTCATTTGTGTTTCCTCCTAATAATATGTGTGTTTTATTTATGGCAACTCGGACAAAGTCCAAGTTATCACCGTTTTGTAAGTGGTTCCTGCTTGTTTCTCTGTTCTTCCCGGAATGTTCAGGTTAACAGCCGAATTCAAGTAAATTGGTTTGTTTCCATAGCTGCTATCCAGAACAGGTGTACCGTTCTTATCAAGCAACGGGGTCAATGTATCCTGCTGTCCGGCAGAATTGGCTGCCGAAGCACCAAAGTTGATTGCCCAAGTACCTTCTCCTGTGCCTTTTACAGCAGTGGCAAGGATTTGGCTTTCTCCGACACTCATGTTGATCACGTCTTTTTTAACAGTCGGAGCAGTTGAATACCCATTCACTGAGCTTGTCCACGAATGATCTAAAGAGATCATCGCACCGTCCAGCTTGCGACCATTCGGATTGATAAACTGATCCTCCTGTTTGACAGACAACTCCCAGCCCGATCCTTCCGGACGATAATCAGAAACTTGAACAAAGTTCCCTCTTGCACTAGTATTATCCTTGAACAATTGGGCATACGCTGAATACACAGCATCTTCACTAACAGCTTTGTTAGTCCCAAACTGAAATTGCGGAACAAAATCAATTCTTAGTGAACCTTCCGTTTTAGGCGAATCTCCCGGATCAGCAACATTCCCTGGATTTTCCGGATCGTAAACCTGTTGCTTATCCTCTACTTCGAATTCAATCATGCCTGTTCCCGCTTCTGATGTAGCTTCTGCTCCAGTTGCAGTATTAAGTGCTCCAAACAGAAGACAGCTGTACGCTATAGAGAGTAGTGTCCATTTTTTCATCGGTTCACACCCTCCTTATCATTGTCCTCTTTTTTCCGTTTCCAGAAAAAGAGCAATAATGCCAGTGTTACGACGGCTACACCACCAACGGTCAGACCTTGTTTTACAATCTCACCAGTCGACGGGTAACTGCCACCAGGTTTTGTGGTCCCTCCGCCAGTTGGTTTATCCACTGTCGATGAATCCGTAGTAGGTGGTTCAGTTGTCGTTGGCGGTGGTGTACTGGAATCTACAGTTGCGTCTGATTCAAACGTAATCGCACCATTTGTTTGTACACTCGCAGATTTTTCAGACTCCTTTTCACTTGTTGCGGAAGCCCCAAGTGGTGATAGAGTAAGAAAGGAGAGTGCTACAAGCAAGCATAAAACTATTCTATTTTTTTGCATGTCCTCTTCTCCTTCTAGCGAGTTTCACTCAGCACCCATAATATCGTGGCTTGGTATTCACCCAATCCTTTGACTGAACCAGCCGGTACTTCCAGCTTGAAGCCGGTATTTCCTGCACGCCATTCATCTGAGATATTGTACGTGTCTGTGCTTTGAGAGCGATCAACGATCTCTTGAGCGTTTGAACTCAGGATTACTTCGCTGCTTGGATCGTCATTAGTCTTTCTATAACGGATTGCGTCTGAAATAACTGTTCCAGAACCTGCTTGTCTCGTTAACGGTGTTTCCAATTCAGCGGTTAAATACCATGTAGAGCGTTGGTAACGATTGTCCCAAATAATAAAATCCTGATCGTATTCCGGTTCATCTACTCTGATATCTCTTCCAACGACATTCTCTACACCAAAATCAATGACTTTCGGTGCTTGATAGATAGACAATGTCCCATCAAATATATAGGTTACAGTTGTCCCTGCGCTTGTTACCGGAACGGTTGTTTCATTATCCGGACGCTTGAATACCTGGTAACGATTATTCTCGATTGTTTGAATGGCAGTTAGAACGTCTGCACCTTCTACTGGATCAGTTAAATCAATCGTTTGACCAGCAGAGTAATCATCAATAGTGACTTCTGTTAATAGTTCATCACCATTTCGATCGACAAATTTTACGATGACAGAACCGTCTGGCGAGTAATAAAGGGCTATCTCATTCCCAGCTTTTTTGATTGTTCCTGAAATATCAGTCATAGACGCAGCATCACCCTCGACTTTATATAAAGTCAGTTGGTAATCTGTAAATAGATTGTCAGAAATTTCATCAATGATATCTGTTAGGTCATAGTTGTCCCCAGTGTTGTAATACAATGTTACTGGATTGGTACCATCAAACTTAGAATCACTGCTATCGATATAAGAAGCGGGCAATAATGCATCTGATGAATCATAGAAAGAAAGGATGATATCTGTTAGGACATCGATTATTACATCATTAGATGTCGCTGAATACTCTTGACTTCCTTGACTACCATCTACTTTGTTGAATCCAGAAATGCTAGATCGTGTCAGCGAAACATCTCGCTCGCCTTTACTAACTTCTATCGGTTTGATCTGATAAACGACAGAGAAGGAATTATTAACTGCCGTTCCACCATACAATTCTTTGTTTTGAATACTTGTTAAGTGATTCTCTTTAACAAGTAATGAATACCCAAGAGTGCTGTTACCAGTCCAAACATCACTGTCTGTTAGAGCTTGTTCCGTCTTTGTATTATCTTTATGAGTAAGCACAAACTTCGTTGTATTTGGAACTAACTCATAGCCAGCTGGAATAGCATCTGCAAAGTTTTTGAACAACATTAATCCGGAATCCAGTGTTGTAGTAGACGTAACATCTATAATTTCTCCAACCTTGGGATTATCCTCACTGACTGTTTTATTTACAGTCAAGCCTTCTGGAATCACTGTTACATTCGTCTCTCCATAATTCGCTCTACTGGAATACGTACTTTCCAGCAAAACATCATTGATAAACTCTGTAGTGTCCATACCAACTTCTACCTGATAGGTATAAGTAAAGCTTTCTCCCGGAAGATATTCGTTCGCTGTATCAGTAAAAGTAAAGTTTGTGCCAGTGACCGTTGGTGTTGGTGCAGTTGCACCTGATTTACTACTTGAATAGTTGAATGAACCAGAAACATAACTGTTACTCTCCAAATCTTCAGTCATGATCGTATTCTTCAAACGAATCTGATGACTTGGGATTGGCTCATTTGTTACTTCAACTTTATATTGAAGAATGTCACCTACTTTAGCCGTTGTAAAACTTGAATAGTCACTTTCCGTCTCACCTGCGGTCGTATTGATCACTTTTCTATCAACATCAATCTCCGGTTCTGCCGGAAGCTTTGTGATTGCTACTGCAGCGGGGTTCGATGCACTTTCAGCTATTGTTCCATTCGTCTCATAAGAACCATTATCTGCCAAACGACTTGCTCCAGTGAATCCCCAATAAACTTGACGGTTCCATGCAGCTCCACCATTTGAGCTGTTCCATGTAGCATCGATATCAATATTCGACCAAGTTTGAGTTGGATACTCAATTTTATTTCCATTTACATCTACAGGACCAAATGTATAGCTTAGGTTCCCTGTAGTGATTGATGAAGCATCACCTGGTGTTCCATTTGGTTCCCATGAAATCTTCAGCTTGATCCACTGATTAAACCATGAGTTAGCTTCTGAGCCCGAAACATTCGGATTACCTGTTGCATTAGGTAATGTAGGTCCGATATGAGTAAATTTATCATATGCTTCACTTATCTGAGTCGTACCATAGCCTGCAGTATCGGTTTTGGTCGTAGCCATTGCCAAATGTGGATAGGTGTGCGCTGCAGATGTAAGCCCCAACTGGTTTCTTAGCCTAAGATCGAAATCATTTCGATAGTTCCCTGTGGATAGTGCATTATAAGTAGTATCCAACTCAACCCCTACGGAATTATAAATCATATTGAAATTATAGGTTCCGCGAGCTTGAGGCCATACGCCTATACCGCCACCACGACCACCGATTGCAGCATTTCCTGCAGGGTCATTCTGCATAACGAACACAAGACCATTCGCAGCACCAGCCCAAGGTGTGAAGGAGTTGAATGTCCGTCCACCTACAAACACATAACTTTCAAATTCAAAAGGATAATTCAAATCCAGCTTTTCGTTATACCACATTTGACCTTTCTGATTATAGGTAAAGCTGTTGTAAAGAACTGCCACATTATTACGACTTTCACTTAAGAAAGCATAATTTGCATTGTATCTGTCAGCTCCATTCGGTGCAGCATACCAAACCCCTGGGAAATTGAAAGCATCCAGCACATTGATTTTACTGTCTGCAACTTCTTGAGGTGTTGAAGCGGCTGATACAGGTGCCGGCTCCGGATAAATTCCGATGTACGCATTTCCTTCCGCAGGATTTATGAAAGCAAACACTAAGCTAAAAAGTAGACTAAGTATAAGCAAGACTCTTTTTTTCACCATATTTTTCCTCCTTTCTCATTTTTTCTGTATGCCTGCCTCAAAGCATACGAATTTATTTCAACTTCTAATAAAAGAAAAACAGCTTAGACTTCACATTGTGTTCCTGTTCTTCTTTTTAGAGAAATGAAATACTTATTTGAGGAAACTCATCTCATATAGGAGGAGCTAAATCTAACATATATCCCTTTGAGCGAACTGTACGAATATACTCTGGATTAACTGAGCTACGTTCTATTTTTCCTCTTAAATGAAAAATTAAGTTTGCTACTCGATAATTTTGATTATTAAACTCTTTACCCCAAATAGCCTCATACAGCTCTTCATACGAAACTGCATTATTCATATTTTTATAGAGGATGTCCATGATTTTATATTCAAGTCTAGTCAACGGAATTTCTCCTTTACCAACTATTCTCACACTGTGATTTCTAGGCACTAATTGCAATTTCTTACTGTATTCATAACCTTCACATTCACTGGAACTAAGAGTATTCTCATTTCCAAACACTTTATCATTTCCCTTTTTTTTCTTTTCTAGATTGTTGGAAATAATCAATTGCAGTTCATTAGCTTCACAATCTTCAGGAATAATTCCTACTGCCCCAAGTTCTAAATAAATTGTGCGCACAAGTTTTTGACTACTAGTAGGAAATACCCAAACAAGGGCATTTGTTCTTTCTCTTAACTTGATTAGAATGTTGCATGTCTTCGCTGTATCTTTCAATGAATTTTCTCTGACAATAATCGCATCTAACCCTATAGCTTTTTGTTCATAGTTTTCAATCGTTAATGGTACAACATGGATATTATTCTTTTTAAGTTCCTCTGAATAAAGCGCATCGAAATCTTCTGATAAATCAATTACTCCTGTATTCATGAACTCCCTCCTTGCTAATATTCATTAAATGCTGTAATATTTTTTTATCTTAAAAGGATATACTTTGAGAAATGTTTCTGCATATTTCTTTCTATATAAAACAATGATAACTCAATTTTTTTTAGATGTCTATATATTATTTTATCATTTTTTTACTTTTTTTTACTTTTTTTTGAGAAAAAGAACTAACTGAAAATATATTCAAACCTAAAAAAATATTTTGAAATACAAAAAGATATGTTTGTTCATTGAAAAGGTTGTGTTAAAAATCGTATTTGCGTGTTAGCCGTCAAATTTGTCGTCAACATTACTTTGGATATATGGTTTTGAAACAAGTACAACTACTCAATAAAGTATTTTTTTAGTCCGCAATCTTCCCCTTTCCTTCTTAATTTTATGCCGTCAAATAAGCCGTCATCTTTTTATGAGTATCCTATTCCATTAACATTCTCTATATTTGTCTCAAAGTATATCCTTTCCAGACATGACTTTCACATGATTTAGCAAATTATATCAATTTACCCTAATTTTAATATTGCTTGATTCAAAAATCTCATTTTTTATATTTTCCGTAAATAACCTGTCTTCTATATTTTGGCGCAAATACTAAATGATACTTACATGTCCATACTGTGTATGATAAACTTTCGTTAACCTTTTTCATAAAGGTACCTCCTAAACTTTTTGATGTGGTAGTTGGGAAACCAACTTCATCTTAACAGTTTAAGAGGCTTTTTTACTCATGCTGGAAAATCTCCGGAACCCCTAGCGTAGCTAGGAGGGTTCAGAACATACAATAAATAGGACTGATGAAAGTAGAAATACTTTTCTCAGTCCATGTTTATTTTTATATAAAAAAACATATCGTTCTCTGATAGGATCAAGTTACCATACAAAATCTAACGGCAGAAACGATATGCTATGCTTAATACTATCAAAAAAATGCTTCGAATTATAGACAAAAATCTCACGATTTTAGCTGTTTTAGAACAAAACATGAAAGGCAAACACACTTTAGTTATTAAAGCTAAACCAGCCCCTTGTTTTTCTCATTGTCCTCACTACCATACATCACTTGAAAACAGTACAAGTTTCATTTGTGCTGAAGGGAAAACAGAGCAGTTGCTTGATGTTCTTCCTTCTAGAAAATTGAACCATTTGGTTCATTACTTTCAGAAATATCCAAATCGAGACCACGTACAATCTCTAGTAACTAATATAAATGCCTCTTATTTTCAATTGACTTCACGTGTATTCCCTCAAGCAAAGCTTGTCCTTGATCGATTTCATGTTGCTCAACACCTTAATCGGCTCTTTAATACCTTTCTCATCAAAGAAGTTGCACGATTACAGCAGAAAAATAAGCAAAATTTAGCGAATAAATTAAAAAATCGCGCCAAAATTAGTCATTCGATACAAAAAATGACACAGCTTTAAATCACCTAAATTTCCCTACATGATAGAAGAAACGATTATTGATTGACTCCTTGATTTTTCTCCTGCACTGCGTTTTACGTATCAAGTATTTCATGAATTAACAGAAGCTTTCCGAAGGAAAAATCACAAACAATTCTTTGGACAACTGCAGATACTTCCACATGGATTGGACGAAACATTTCAGATCACAATCGGCTACTTACTCCCTTATCAAATCGTTCATAAAAAAAGTACATGTTTTCATATTTTGAAAGGATTTAAAGCTGCAAGAGACACGTTTTAGAGTCTTGACATGGGTGTTCATCACTTCCCGTTTGAATACAGATAGATTATGACATTGCATATGCCTTCTTGGTAAGAATGACATAACAAAGGAGGTTGGTTATCGAAAGTTTTTCTCTTTCAATAACCAACCTCCTTATTTCTACTCATCAGTCAGATTTGACAATGAGCTAGAAAAGTCCCTGATTACTATGCAACTCCCTTTCATTTATAATTCACATCTCTTATCATCAATGCTGTACAATACAATACCATCATGTTGACATCCTATTAATTGTACATTATTATATTCATATACCACAACAACTTTTTATTACTCTTTTGAGTGATACTCCCTTTAGCTATCTCATTCTGAGATAGCTTTTTGTTGCGTGTTCTGGTAATATTTTGATTTGAATGCAGACAAAAAAACGATTAGGGAATATAACTATCTATAAACTTGAATTGATTGTTTTTATATTGAAAATGAAGAATGCAACAATTTGAAAACGATTTTCCATCTAATAATTTTTCTGGATTTCCAAAATGAGAAAGAAAACATCGACATGCACCAGCATGTGAGACTGCCAATACTGATTGATGATCCTCTTTTTCCATAATTGTTTGAAGTATTTTAAAGACTCTGTCCATCACTTGCTGCTTTGTTTCACCTCCTCCTTTAGAAAAGAAATCATCATATTCTTCTAAGGGAGGATTCAAATCTTCAGATTCACCTTCATAAACTCCAAAGAACCTTTCTTTCAACCCCTTTTCTCTTTGATAATGTTTTTTTGTAATAATTTCTAAGGTGTCACAACATCTTTCAGCAGTGGAGCTATAGTAATGATCAAATAAAATATCCTTTAATAATTCCCTTGCTCTTTTGGTCTGCTCTATACCATTATCAGTTAGTGGTGAATCACACCAGCCTTGTATCTTTTTTCTCTTATTAAACAACGTTTCTCCATGTCTCATTAAGTACAAATTTTTTATAGTCATATAGGTTGCCTCCTCGTATGTTGTTATTGTCAGAAAAAACTGACAATAGTTATATTTAAACCTTAGTTTAAAATTGTGGTAATCAGATAGAGGTCATCGTATTTCCTCCTTGAATCACTATCTTCCTTTTTTAGACTGACGCCTCTTTTTGCGATAGTATATGAATCAGCTAGATAGAACATCGTTTCTGGATATCAAACGAGGCTATATCCTCCAAGTATAGAGAGGATAACCACTATCTGACAAATCCTTGAAAGTATCTGATTTTATGTTCTTTATTGGCAATGATGTTGATAAGAGAAGCCACGAAGTTGCTCTAATTGATGAAAGTGAGTGAACAACTTAAAATTCATCAATTCATACCATCTACTTCCAGAAATACTATGATAGACATGGAAATGACTGGACATTACTGGCTTCCATTTTTTCATTTCTAAATATCCGTTACAGCATTCAACCCTTTCAAATCAGATATTTTACGAGGTTTCTACATAAAACTTGATGCGATACTAATTACTCAGGTTATACGTTTAGAATTGCAGGGCAAAACCATCTTGCCTACTGAAGAAACCTTTCGATTCGAGTGATTCAGATACAGCTCGGATGATAATTTTTCTAATCTAAAATGAAAATTTACATTACTTAATAAAAATTATAATTACACTCGAGATATCCAACTTACCCTTATTGAAAAGTATTATAACTTTTGTTTTTTACTCAGTTTCATTTCAAACATAGGCTAGAATATATATTGCACGATTATTATCCCTTAAACTCCCCCTCATAAAAATTTGTATGGCAACTTTAAAATACATTATTTTGCTTCCTATCTATTCTATAACGCCATTTAGCAACACAATGTTCATATATACACGTTTCGACTAACTTTGAATATCGTTCGACAACATAGAACACAACGAAAGGGTAGTTAATTCGAACAAAAAATGCTCTTACTATTCACTAAAGAGTAACAAGGGCTTTTCTATAAAAATCAGTAGCAGTTAAGTTAACATGGTACATACTATGTTAGCACTTTACCTTTGTAATGAAAAAATGTAGACAAAAAACAGCCTCCATAGAGACGGTGAAGGACAAGAAATAATTCTTTGACTTTGAGGTGTCAATGCCCTTAACTATACTGACAGTATACTAAAATAACTCTCATTTGCCCCTACCTAATTCAGGAAAAAATTTTACTTAATTTGAATACTCTTTTACATCTGCTTATTAAGCAAACTCGCTGAATACATACGGAAAGTGGTTAAACAGAAGCGTTACCCCAAAAGAGTAATAGTGAAAAATTGAACAGGTTTGCTTTTAAGTTAAAACTACAGTAGTTGATACTGTAGTCGCTGCCAATACACATTTTTTACCGAATAGGAACCACTCCTAAAGAGCGGCTAAGCAAAAAAGGAGTGACCTGCAAGTTCATTGAACGGATTAGTTTTCGCTGGATACTTGCATCTTAACAATATCACTTTAAAAAAGTATTTGCAAAAGATTTTAATGATATCTTATAAACAAAAAAACCGTCCCAAAAGGAACGGTTGCTGAAATAGCTGTGAGTGAGATAGCAACTCACATTTTCATAATAGTATCTTTGAAGATGTTTGTCAAAGATTTACAATACTATCAACCTGGTTCCTATAGTACTCTTCATCATGATTACTAATAGTTTGCTGTGAACAGAAATATGAGATTGGAAAACCCAATTTGTCACTTAGCTCTCGTAAAACTTCGAAACTTAGAATGTTAGTTCTCATTTCATATTTAGAAATCTTCAGACTGAAAGGCTCACTGAGGAAAATGTCTCCCGTGTGCACCACGTTTACTCAAAGCTCCTTAAAGGAGCTCTTTTTTCTACTTCTTCTGATTTCCTTTTCCTATAAATGGATTAATCTCTTCAAGTAATGTGAGTGGGTCTATTACTAAATCCTCTTGAAGCTGATTACGAATATATTATTCTATCGGCTTCCTATTTCTTCCTACCGTATCTACATGGTATCCTCGACACCCAAACTTTCAGTTACCATATCTATATTTTAGATTGGTATGTCTGTCAAAAATCATTAAACTGCTTTTTCCTTTTTAATAGCCCATGAACTGTGAAATACTTAATTTTGGCACGAATACCAAATGATACTTACATTTCCATACAGTTCGTTAGCCTTTTCCATCCGCAGTACACCATCAAGTCCCGAGCCAAATTCCGGTGTCTGAATTTCTTCAGCGTAAGAGGGACTGACTGTATTAACTCTTCCTGCATATAAAATTCCTGTTTTTAGGAAATTAACATTGTTGTCAAAACGAACCGTTCCATCATAATACCGCTCTTTTCCCATTCCAAAAAGATCAGATAGAATATCTTCGCCAAAAATTCCTTGAAACTCAATATTATGAATTGTCAGGACAGTTTCAATCACTTGATACGCCTGAATCCAATGATACTTTTCTCTAATCAGAAATGGAATCATTGCTGATGGTAATCATTTACATGAATGATATCCGGAATAAAATCAATTTTCTCCAGCATCTCCACCACCGCAAGCTGAAAATAGGCAAATCGTTCCCCATCATCATAAAAACCATACAATCCATCCCGATCAAAATAATACTGATTATCAACAAAATAATACGTCACGTCATCAAGCACCAGTTTTTTTATACCGCAATACTGGTGACGCCAGCAACATCACCCAAGCCGCCGGTTTTGAAAAATGGTGTACATTCAGCTGCAGTAAATAAAACTTTCATTCAGACCTCTCCTTCAGACACATTCGTAGTGACATGTTCCCCTTTTCGGATGACCACTGGTTTCTCCGGAGTTCCTTTAATCTGCACACCAGGGTCCACAATGACATTTTTATCAAGTATAGCATATTCAATCCAAGCATTCGAAGCAATTTTGGAACTCGTGTTGATAATCGAATGCTTCACTACAGCGCCTTTATCGATTCTACTTCGACGTGAAACCAGCGAATGCTCCACCGTTCCTTGAATCACACAGCCTGTCGCAAACTGGCTGCTGCTCACTTTTGAATCTTCAGAATAGTAGGTTGGTACTTCATTTTTCAGTTTAGTATAAATTTTTTGATTCGTGTACATTAAAGCATTGAATTTAGCGGGTTCAAGCATATCCATATTCGCTTTATAATAAGATTGCAGACTGTAAATATTTTTTAAATAACCTGCCCAAGCTGGCTTTTCAGGAAATCTAACAGATTTAGCGATACATCCTGTGTCTGAGCCTCCTCCAATGACTGAATCAGCCAATTGGTCTGAACAATGAATGCATCCATACTAAGATTTTCACTCTCGGTTTCAGAGCTGTAATCCTCCAAAGTATGACAGCCGCTGACCTGTCCGTTTTCATCCACATCCAACAAGGTATCTTTCGAACAAACACTTCTGGTCAGCTCTTTAAGTGATTCTTAAAAAATCAGTAGAAACAACACCATTCTGCAAGTTTACTTCAACTAACGTCCAAAAATCAGATTCTTTAAAAATAAGTGCTTTGGCTATTTCTATTCCTAAATCATCAACAGACTTGTTAGAAACAATCAGAAAAATCCCACTGTTATCTTGAATTTCTTTAAATCGTGGAAAATTCCCTGAAATATAGTCTCTTATTTCCATACTCCTTTTCTCAAAATAGGACAACTTATGATTAAAAAGATCTTCTTTCTCCTCTTTTTTACTCAATCTGTAATCAAATAAATATGTTTTCATTTTCATCATCTCCCAATCATTCCATGCTCAGACACATCTAACAATAATTCTTTGAAAAAGGAAACCTCTTCCTCCCACGATTTACCAACCTCCTAATTTTCTTTATTTAATGCCGAAACTTCTATTTTTGGTCTCTCATTTTGTTTTTCTATTTACTTTTTCAAAATAATTCCATCTCCCTTTTTCATTTACATCTTTAAATTTTAGGTCTGTAACTGGACTAAGCTTCCGCATATTCATAATTTTTGACATTATTAAACATACTAGTTCAAATAGAGGTAATACTAATTCCATACATCTTCTCTTATTTCCAAAACCAATTATAGAATAAATTTTTCTTTACCATCACCTTCAATATTCTATTTGGTTAGTAGGTTGTGTTTTAATTTTATTCTTTAATTTTTCCTAATTTCTCTTTTTAAAGGAAAGCTATCCTTACGGTCATAACTCAAGACCGTTAAAAAATCCGATAGTATCTGTTCCTCAGAGTTGTTTAGTAACTTTACTTTGACTACACTAAATCCTAACGGAATGGTCAAGAAAAGAATAACTCCCTGAATTTCTTGAGTTTACTTTAGCTATTCGAGGACTAAATTGAAAACCTAATATTCCGAATAATAAAAAAACAAAAGCACTATATCCAACAGTATCTGTCATAATCTGACTTGATATTATTGAACTGTTGGTATATTCCTAATGCTTGAACCAATCGTATCATAAATGTCTATGACAAGATATTATTTGTCTGTGATATACTAAACTATTGACTCAATTTCCTAATACTAGAATCAATCGTACCATAAATACAATTGATAACATATCCTTTTTCTATGCTATACTAAAAGTGGCAGTAGCATACACTCACAGACTTACTGCCACATCAGCTCCGGTCATCCTAACCACACTAACGACCGGAGTCTTTTTTCTTCAATTCTACATACTCGCCAAATTGCTGTACATATTCTCGTTTACAATGATCACAAGCAAAATAATACTTACCGTGCACCTTTTGAGCTAGCTCTCCACAATCACATTGCACATATACTGTCATAGAATCATTATATGGCGTTTTCGGTACCTTCCACTGATCAAATGTTTGTCTTCCCATAAATATATTCCTCCAGTCATTTCTTTTTATAATAAATCATTCGTCCACCAGGTACGTATAGTTGATTGTCTGGACGAGCCGGATTTCCGGAATTATCTTTGAAACCATCTCTTTCATTAATTCTTCTACCACTGCTTCTGAAGAACAATTCTTCTCATCGATAATGTTTGTTTCTTGCTGCACAACAACAACCCACGTTCCTTTACCAACACCTATCTTCTTTGTAGATCCTGGTATAAATTTATCTGGATACTTTATATGTTGCTACATGACATACGATCGTTCTTTGTTCCAGCGTACACTTGCTTCAGGAAACGTCATGATCCCTAGCTCCTCAATCATTTTGGTCCCTCCCTACGGTATGAAAATATTTCTCTATTAAAAGTTTACACAAAACGGATAGATGCATCTTCAAGGATACCCTGGAACGTCTCCATCCATTTAACATGACTATTTTGTTGATTAGAGAAAACTCCTGATTACTCCATTTCGGATAGTTCATTTTCTTTTTATCCATCTTTCATAATACAAGAAGAGTTACACAGTATCTCAGAAAAGGTCCTGATTACTGTGCAACTCCCTTTTATTTATAATTCGCATCTTTTATTATCAATATTGTTGCTATCTTATTCTATATAGACCCCAAATTATTTACTCAATTTAAGCTCTGCTTTTTATCCGAAAACATCTTACCTAAAACAACCTCCTTGGCCTCCGATTCCTGTACCGCTACCATCACATGCTGCGATGCGATCTTTGATTTTTGTAATAATTTGGACAGCTTCAGCTTGTTTTAGTCTTTTTTGAGCAACTAATTCATCAAAGCGTTCTTGCTTTGCTGTCAGTACCTTGAATGCATCTATAGTCTATTTATAAATCGAAATATTTTTTAATCAAATTTTCATAAATAGTGATAAATTCTAAGAAGTTATTTACCTCTACATATTCATCTATTTGGTGTGCTGTTGAATTCCCAGGGCCACAAACCACAACATTCAAATCAGGTTTTACTCTGATAAACTGCGAAGCATCTGTTCCACCAGAAATGCCAACTATAGGAACCTTTTGATTCAACTCTTTTTCTACTACTTCTTGGCATACTTTCACTATCTTTGCACTTTTTTTACTTTTAACTGGCAAAACATTTTCACTGACTTTTAACGTCAATTTCGTATTTTTTTCTTTATTACATTCATCAACAATATGTTGAATTTTGTTAATAATTTCTTGATTACCAATTTGCGGAATTGTACGAATTTTCACACCTAAACTAGCATTAGCTGGCACCGTATTAATTTGTTCACCACCATTAATCAAGGTCACCACTGGAGTAGTTAATCCTAGCAACTCATCTTCCAATTTTAACGAATCAAAATAAGCTTGTTGTTTCTCATAAAACTGTATTAACGGTGTAATTGCGTTTATTCCTAATTGAGGCATTGAACTATGTGCAGCTATACCTTCCGATTGAACTTCATAGTTAATTGATCCTTTGTGACCAATAAAAATTAATCGCTTTTCTCCATTATAAGGAGTAATATTCTGATTGAGTATTTCTTGGTTTAATTTTAAAGTCTTGTAGTCTGCTCCTGTCGGTTCACAAACAACTAAAGCCTCTAAATCATCAACTAATCCCAAGTCTGCTATTTGACCAGCACCAAGTTCACCTTTTTCTTCACCAACTGTCGCATATAATCGTACTGTTCCATTAATTTCTATGTCACTTTCTTCTAATTGGATCATTGCTATTACAATAGCAACTAATCCAGATTTCATATCTGTCGTTCCCCGACCATACATACGCCTATCTGCAATTACTGCTCCTAATGGCGGATAAGTCCATTTAGATTCGTCCCCAATAGATACTGTATCTTGATGCCCATCAAAACCTAGAACAGGACCACTCCCATTCCCAATTTCAGCGATTAAATTCATCCGACCTTCATCATATTTAATTAGCTTAGACTTAATCCCATATTCAGTAAATAATTTTTCTAAATAAAATGCAACTTCCTCTTCATTACCATTAACTGAGTTAATCTTTACCACATCTTGCAGAACCTTTACCGCATCTAATTTTTTCATAGTGTTCCTCCTTGTAAATTTAGATTACTCAATTAATCAGCCATTACTTTTTATTTAGCTGTTATTTTATATAATTGAGTTAGGCGCTGTGGACTAGTATCTCCTAAGAAATATCCACTAATTATTTTTTGTTAATATCTATCCATTTCAATCAATCAGATCTGCAACAGCGCATCTTAAAGCTTTTGCTAAAGCTGCATACTCATAAGTTTTATGTGGCTTTCAGCGATACAAGTACTCAAATCTAAGATTTTCTTCGTTTATTCTAACGTCAAAATAAAGAGGACTAACAAAGGTGTTTGCTTTCGCACTGCTAAAATTGAGGTTCCTGTGTCCACTCATTCAGCCTTCACCGATTGTTAGTCCCTTGTACCTTGTAAGGAATCTGTTCATCCCCCACGCTCCTTTTATCGCTTCTGCAATAGTTTTGCAAGTAGTACGTAACCTAAATCGTACGTACCCCATAAGTTTTCTTCCGCTTGCAACATTTCTGTATTCATTGGATTTGCTTATGGTGGGAGTTTTAAATCCCTTACACCTATTTTATACCACACTCTTTAAGAATACTCAATCAATACGCTTGCTGTTAATACATCACACGGAGCATGATTGACTACGTATGAAGCGGTAGATCCCACCAATGCTCGTGTGATTCTACCTTTTCCAGTTGCCCCTACAACAATGAGATCTATTTTCATCTGCTCTGCGTAGTTGATAATATCCTGTTTAGGTATTCCGATACTCACTTTCTTTTCAATTTTGAACAAGTACATGCTATTTACTAATTTGTTTAATAATTCTTCCGCATTTGCATAAAGCAACTTTGTCACTTCTTCCATCATTAAGGGGCCGAAAGAAAGTGCAGTTAAATCTATGCTATTCATGACCGTTAAAGAAGCCTCATTTCGTTTGGCAATTGCTACTGCTTCAATAAATGCTTTTTCTGACTGTACCGAGTCATCCACCGCAACCAAAATATTTGTATACTTGTCAGTCATCATAACCCCCTCCTGTTTTTAGTATACTATGAGTCACTCAATTGAGCGAATAAAGTAGCATTCTTCTCGAAATAATTATTCCTTTTGCGTATAATAGATGTAAGAAAATGAATGGAGGGTTTATCATGGTTTCACCAAACAAGGTAGTTAGCCCAAAGGAAAAACTGGAGCTTATCGCATTGATTGAAGACGGAACACAGACAAACAAAGGGTATTCTGTTGCTAAAGTAAAATGGAACGGAAAAGATGCATTTGCCATTAGATATGACGGTGATAACGAAGAAGATAAAGGGTTTCCAACGACTACTAACGGGTATCATGCTTCTTGGTTTATTCTCCCTAATGAGGTATCTCTTCCTTACTTGCGTTTCTTTGTCGCTCAAAAAGACCTGATCGAACGCTTGGAAAAACACTTGAATTGATACGATTCAATGAACCCATGTTGTGTCAAATAATTTCCACACTTCCCTCTAAGTTTTTGCTCTCAGCCAACAATCATCACTCTTACTCAATGTATTCAAACTTCCTGCTTTCCCTGTCAACTATTTTTTCTTTCATATATTTCAAAATAGTGCTAGAGCTAATGTTCAACTCTTCTGTTGCATCTACACATGCACCATAAATAGTTTCTTGTCCTTTAAACTCTTAATACCGAAAAATATAACAATACCTGTAATTTTGACTTTCATTTTTTGTTCTTTCTCTCTTCAAATTTTATTATTTCATCTGTTTGATCTTATCTTCTTTATTTTCTACGCTATCACTAAATATGAACTTCCCCCTATTCCTTTTCTCTACTGCTTTTTGTATACTATATTCAAAACAACAACTTGGAGGTATACTTATGGGATTTATGGAATTTACTTATCGTGTCGAACGCAAAGAAGGAACCATCCTTATCGAATGGGTCCCCGTCCTTGTCAATGTTTCTTTAAATGACGCCAATGCCTACATTAAAAGTAAAACCAGCGGGTTATTTGGCGAACGGCCATCCAATTACCGCCTTGTCAAAGAACAACCGAAACCCAAACCGTCACTGCCCCCTGTTGCTTCTTTACCTCGGCGTAATATACATCAACAGCCCTGCTACTCCCGCAGAAAGCAGTCGAATTGATACTACTTTCAAGCCAACTGCATATCTGTTTGATTGGGTGAGTTTATCAAGTATTCTTCATCTATTCCATATAGGACGCAACCATTAAAGTCAAATCTATTAATTAGTTTCAAGCTATTTGTGTATTCTTCAGGAAACGAGAACTTCAATTTCATGTTTGCGGGTCCAGGTATCAGTGGAACGAAAATTTACGGTATAAAATATAAATGGAAGCAAAAAGAGCGACCTAAACAGGTAGCTCTTTTTATCTTACTCTATAAAAAGTTTAATGTATCCTTGATCTTCCTTATTGTATATGTGCTTGCCTGCTAAAGAAGCAATCTCTTTTATTGTCTCCAGGCTTTCAAAACTGCTATCATTCCCATCTTCAATCTCTACTTCCATATTTTCCCATCTTCTACTATGTGACTTGTACAGTTTACATAGTATTTATCTAAAATATCTTCTAATGGATACTGAGAATCTTCATCAGCTTCAAGTTCAAATTTCAACGTGATAACATATCTTTTATTTTTCAAGTCTTTGAATATGCCGTTTCCTATTTCTTCATAATTCTGTTTGTCTTGATACCTATCTAAAATAACTTGTTTGATATTCTTCAATGATTTTTCTTCCTCTATGAATATTCGATATAAATAACTCTATCTATATTATTTTTGATTAATTCAATCATACTGATTAATATTTTTCTTGGCACATCATCAAGTCCACTTAATTCAACAGTTTCTAATTGATCTAAAGCTTCTGTATTATTAGGTATTTTCCAAGGGCTATTGTCATACCAACCTTCATTCATATTATAATAAAGCGCTAGAGACTGCCATCCCTCATTTCCAGGTTCTATCTTTGTCATGATCTCGTCAAAATAGCCATCCCACATTTGTATTCCTACTCTTTCCAATGTCCGTTTGTAAGCATCTGATCTTGAGGCGGTGTACTAACACCATTTTTTCTATCAGTTATAGCCTTTTGCCAATCATATTTGCTTACCCATTGATTTTTCCCTACCATAATTTGTTGTGTTCTTCGTTGCCCGGTAGGTGTTCCTTGGATTGTTTTTTCAACAACAAATGTATTCCCTTGATCAGCTGGTGCACCTGGAGTCTTTGTATGCCAACGAACTTCTATCGTTTCTCCATTCTGTTACCATTTATATGAAATTTGCTCATATCCATTCTTTGATTGTGCATTGATTTTTGCACTATCAGGAATATTAATTGGAGACTTCTGTTTATATTTATCTGCAATCTTCAATTTTTCTGCATCCGTCAGTGAAGAGAGGTTCGGTATTTGAACTGGTGCTTGAACCGTTCCACCTCCAGATGGTAAACTTCCTTTATTAATCGACTTAGACCATGTCTTACCAGTAGGTGCTTGTACTTTTGGAACAGCTGTTGCATTCGGCTGCTTGCTTCCGCCTTGAATCGTTCCTCTGTTTCTATCCGAAAGACTCTTACATCACTTAATGAGTATGCTATACTAAAAGCGACAGTAGCATACACTCACAGAACTGCTGCCGCATCAGCTCCGGTCACCCCCGACGACCGGAGTCTTTTTTCTTCAATTCTACATACTCGCCAAATTGCTGCACGTACTCTCGTTTACAATGGGCACAAGCAAAATAATACTTCCCATATACTTTTTTTGCCAATTCTCCACAATCACATTGAACATATACTGTCATAGAATCATTGTATGGCGTCTTTGGCACCTTCCACTGATCAAATGTTTGTCTTACCATAAAAAAGTTGCTCCCTTTAGGCATTTTGTTTACAGTAAATCATTACGCCTCCAGGTAGTCGAACACCATAATTTCTTTTGTTTACATGATCGAGATACGTATAGTTGATTGTTTGGATCACTCGACTCTCCGGAACCCTTTTTGAAACCAACTCTTTCATTAATTCTTCTGCAGCTGCTTCTGAAGAACAGCTCTTTTCATCGATAATGTTTGTTCCCTGCTGTACGACGACAACCCATGTTTCTTTATTCGCCTGTTCTTCTATCTTTCCTGTCAAATGTTCCATTCCCTTCTTTGTAATGAGCCACGTTCCTTTACCAATGCCAATCTTATCTATGGATCTATGTAAAAATTTATCAGGATATTTTGTATGTTGTTGCATGACATACGATCGTTCTTTCTTCCAGCATACACTTGCTTCAGGAAACGTCATAATCCCCATCTCCTCGATCATTTTGGCTCTCCTTTTTGATTCTTCAAGTAAAACAATTACACCATATATAAAGTATTACGTTTATACACTTTATATATGGTATGAAAATTTTTTTCATTAAAAGTTTACACAAAACGGACAGATGCATCTTCAAGGATACCCTGGAACGTCTCCATCCATTTAACATGACTATTTTGTTGATTAAAGAAAACTCCTGATTACTCCATTTCGGATAGTTCATTTTCCTTTTATCCATCTTTCATAATACAAGGAGAGTTACACGGTATCTCAGAAAAGGCCCTGATTACTGTGCAACTCCCTTTTACTATAATTCACATCTCTTATCATCAATATTGTTGCTATCTTATTCTATATAGAACCCAAATTGTTTACTCAATTTAAGCTCTGCTTTTTATCAGAAAACATCTTACCTAGAACGACTACCTTGGCCTCTTCCACCACCAGCTCCTTGCCCTCCGATTCCTGCACCGCTGCCATCTTGTAGACCATTACCAGCTCCCTGGCCTCCGATTCCTGCACCACTGCCGTCTTGTAGACCATTACCAGCTCCTTGCCCTCCGATTCCTGCACCACTGCCGTCTTGTAGACCATTACCAGCTCCTTGCCCTCCGATTCCTGCACCACTGCCGTCTTGTAGACCATTACCAGCTCCTTGCCCTCCGATTCCTGCACCACTGCCGTCTTGTAGACCATTGCCAGCTCCTTGGCCACTGATTCCTGTACCGCTGCCATCACATGCTGCGATGCGATCTTTGATTTTTGTAATAATTTGGACAGCTTCAGCTTGTTTTAGTCTTTTTTGAGCAACTAATTCGTCCAAACGTTCTTGTCTTGCTGTCAGTACCTTTTCTTGAAACTCTGCTAGCTTCCCATAACCATTCGCTATTTGACCTAACCCAGTGCCTCTTCCAATATTCATTCCGTCTAATGTTTTCCCAATAACTTCTTGCAAAATGTCTGTATTACTTTGTGCAGCATCAACTCTTTGACCACTCATAAATGCAGCCACCATTCCTAAGCTAATCATACTAATCGCTATCCATTTTTTCTTCATATTTATTCCCTCCTATCTTTTTATGGTTATTATATCAAGAAATTGTGACAGAAATGTGGCAAAATAGATATTTGTATCTTCAGAAATAATCTGGAATGTTTCCGTCTACAGCACAATCATTGTAATATAAACCACACCTAACTAAAATATACAACTCACCTCATAAAGTTTACGGTTTTGGATAAAACCATGTACTTAAAAATAGCTGCAAGTCTTCTAACGACCTTACAGCTGTATCCTTAACTGTTGTTATCGTTTTTGTTTTGGAATCATGCATCGATCCGGCTGGCCGGCTCAAGTTACTATTTTTTTGTGTTTAAAGTGATATTGACATAGTATTAATTATGAACTACTATAAATATATACCAACAACAACCTTTTTATTTTTCATATTACTCTGTTGAGTAATACTCCTTTTAGCTATCTCTTTTTGAGATAGCTTTTTATTTTTCTCAAAAAACGCCGTTTCTGGGAAGTTTTACTCAGTATATTATTAACCTTGATCCATCGAAATCACCTTAGAATCTTCCTCTTGTAAACATAAGTTTATGAAAGTTAGATTTTGTTATAAGTTTTGGTGCTTTCGCTGCCTTTTTTCTCGGTATAATGTCGCTTCACTAATCCCAGTCTCTTTAGCAACCCTCTTCACCGTCCGTTTTGGGTCTTTCAATCTTTCCATCGCTAGATCCAATTGCTCACGACTGAATTTCTTTGGCCGACCTTCTCTAAAATCCGGATTAAGCTTCGCAAGTGCTTTCCCTTCTTGTGTCCGTTCCACAATCATATCTCGTTCAAATTCTGCAAAAGCAGAAAAAATCGTGAACGTTAGACATCCGGTCGGAGTGTCCTCGATTATCCCATATTCAAAATCTGAATCTTCACACCTCGATTGAATAAATCTTGAACTGTTTCTAATCCCTGGATCGTTGATCGAGCAAAGCGATCCAATTTTGTCACGACTAAAGTGTCTCCTTCAGATAATTCCTGAAGCAGCTGCTGGAATTCTTTTCGGTCAACTTTTGTACCGGTGAATTTTTCTGTGTAAATTTTGTCACATCCCTGTTTTTTCAAAGCAAGGATTTGTGACTCCAAATCTTGTCCCCAAGTCGAGTCCCTGGCATATCCAAAAATCACGAAAAACACCTCATTCCTACCGCTATTTTCTGTACGGATGTTCCAGTGACCCCTTAACCCAAATTATAGCGTAAAATTGGACTCAAGAGAACCTTACAACACAATCCTTTTTTTTATGCGCCTAGAGATTCACCGATTGCGCCACCTGGATGCCAAACGACATAATCTTCGGATTTTAGTTTTCGCTCTTTTTGCAAAAGAATCGATAAGGTCTGCAACAATAATGTTTGTTTGATAATCGAAGCACGCGGTGGTTTGTTCAGGTCATCACCTTCTTCTTTGGTGCAAGTGCACAAGGACACATCTGATAACTGACTCAAAGAAGAGTTGTGGTTTCTCGAAACGCCGATGATTTTTGCCCCATTGGCTTTCAATGTGCGAATCGTGTATAACAATTCTACTGTCTCACCACTATTAGAAATCGCAATCACAACATCTCCTACCCTAACCTGTCCACTAGATCCATGCACAGCCTCTGTACCATCTAAAAAGTAAGCAGGAGTTCCGGTAGAAGAAAGCAGTGAAGCAATATAGCCGGAAACGTAAGAGGGTTTGCCAATTCCTGTGACATGAACCCGACCACCTTCGCTCTCTGAAGCTAAGACCAATGATTCTGCTTCATTTAAAGCTTGATAATCCATCGTATCAAATAACTCGTTAATCTCGTTTTTTATAGTTTGTTCAAATTTTTCAATCATAATCAACCATCTTTCTTCGTTTGTTTAAAGATAGAGTAGTCTTTTGAGTCGTAAGGTGCAGTTTGTAAGAAAAATTTTGTTCCTTTATTCTGAACATATCGAATCGCTTTGATTTCTTCAGCACTGTAGTATGCGTCCAACTGCTTAATCATTACTCTGCTGGCAGGATAAGGTAGCTGAACTTCTGCAGTTTCAAAGCCTTTATCAATTGCCTCTTTCAGTACTTCCAGATCTTTGAAAATGATCATAAGATTGCACTTTTCTTCTCGATCTTTTTGGAGAAATTCAATCAGCTGATCAACGGAAAAAATACCCACGCCTTTCTTTTTCGGAAAACTAAGCTGTAGAACTTTTGCAAGAAAAGGATCATTGATATGAGTGGGATCAACTACTACAATGAAATTCGCATTTATGAAGCTGTTCCAATTCAAAGCTACTGTTGCATGCAACAACCGATTATCTACACGAACTAATTTGATTTTCACACTCATTTACTTTTCACCCACTTGCTTTCTACTTTGGCTTTTTAGAAAATTTGCCAAACCATAAATCATCATTTTTCCTTGGAAACTTCCTCGAATGTCCAAATTAAACAGTTCCTCATAACGCTTAATCTTGTACAGCAAAGTATTTTTGTGTAAAAACAGCCTTTCAGAGGTCTTCTTGACACTGAAATCATTTGCATAAAGCTGAGCAACTACTTGAATAAGCTCATCCACGTCCAATTGATCCGTTTTTCTTTTGTAATAATCAAAAACATTAGCGGTCAGCTTTCTTGAAGCATTCGTTGTGAAATAAGAAAACAAATGATCTTCAAAATAGACCGGTTCATCCTTCGTTAGCGAAACATTTTCCCGCAGCCAGAGACAGTTCAAATAACTGAAACTGTATAAATCGATGTCCACTTGGATCGATCCAACAGCGTAATAACAATCCGTCAACCCCCATTCAATCATCTCTTGAATAAAATCGTCCAGATATTCTGTTGTACTCACTTCATTCTTTTTAGGCAATGATTTATAAATGAGCAAATTGCTAGGGTTCAACAAAGAATAGATCGTATTCTTATCGTTGATCTTACATTTCAAACCCATAATTTCTTCTTTATCAAACTTTTCTTCATTAACTATATAAATCGGTATTCGAGGAAGCGATGAATCAAAATTAATTTTTGCCATCAACTCTTCTATATACCTGTAACTGGATCTTTCTTCATTCAAAAGTTCCTTGATCAGTTTGTCATCTATCGAAAGAATCCCTTTCGCTGATTTCTGATTCAACTCATATTGAATCCGTGTCTTCAAGGAATCAAAAAGAAGTTTTCCAACAACATCAATCGCTTGATTAGGGCCGCTGATCCATAAGTATCCATATCGATGATTGGACACAACGATTTTGTATATTCGATGATCAGAGTCCTTGCTTTCAATCGATACCGTCTCGTTAATTTTTTCTTCCAAACTGCACGATATTATCCTACCATTTTCGTTCAGTAACCCAATGATATAGTCGGGGTTTTCTTGAACTACATGAATGAACTCTTTAAAAATTTTCCCTAGTTTCATTTTGATCACCAAAAATTCTATTTTGATCTAAATATACCATAATTCTTAGCCGCATTCATCACTCGAAAACTCATTTGACTACCCATCTTTATTTATAAATAATAATAAGCTAACATCTTTTTAACTTTACTTTCTACTTGCGTATTTGGTTCTTGGACCGGTTTTCTAGCGGGGCCCACTTCAGCAATACCAGCCATTTCTACTGCTTGTTTTAGTATTGATGGAACAGTTCCCATCGGCAATACGTTCCGCAATTCTTCAATATCTTGCTGCAACTTTTGTGCTTCTTCCAAATTTCCTGCACGATATGCTCGATCCAACCCCACCAAAGTTTCAGTGATCAAATTGCTCGTTCCGGCGATTGCACCGGTTGCTCCCATTTGATAGCCAGCTAAAATTTTGGAATCTGAACCAACCAATACTTTGATTTTTGTGCCTTCAGCCGCTTCAATATAACTTTTCAAATTAGCTAAATCACCGCTGCTGTCCTTAATCCCACATATGTTCTCAACCTTAGTCAAGGTTTTCAGTACACTCGCAGATATATTCATTCCTGTAGCTTTGGGAATGTTGTATAAAATAATCGGAATCTTTACACTTTCAGCGACTTGGATATAATGTTGAATCAATTCCTCATCGGTTGGTCGCAGAAAATAAGGAGTGATCACTGATAAAGCGTCTGCTCCGAGTGATTCCGCTTGTTTCGATAATTGAATCGTTTCTTTGGTTGAACATGCGCCAGTACCCACATAGACTGGAACGCGTCCGTTAACATGATCAATAACCGCTTTAGCAAAAGCCATTTTTTCTTGATTATCTAAAACATGGAACTCTCCGTTGCTGCCCAATGGGAATATGCCTGAAACACCTTTTTTAATCAAATGATTGACTAATTGTTCCATTGCGGCTAAATTTAAACTTTCTGCTGTATCCCTTTTAATAGGAGTGACAATCGGGGTTATGATTCCTTCAAACACGTTTACTCCACCTGCTTTCTAAACTTCTAATCGTTCATTAGTCAAAATCATGCTTTCGTTAAAGACTTTAAAGCTGTCTTGCACGATTTGTTCCAGATCAATACTTTCTGCGGTCATACCTTTCATATATAGCTCAATTAGCAAAGGTAAATTCACACCGCTCAATACTTTATGATCGTATTGTTTCGTCAGTGCCGTCAAAACGTTAGACGGTGTTCCGCCAAATAAATCGACCAAAGCAATGGTCTGTCCTTCGATTTCTTCAAAAATCGCTCTTGCTTCTTTATAAAAATCCTCAAAAGATTTTTCTGGAAGCAGTGATAGATTATAGATATTTTCAGTCTGCCCAATGATCATTTCCGCTGATTTCACCAGCTCTTCACCAAACTGACCGTGAGTTGCTACAATGATGTTCAATTTTGCCATTTCATTTCCTCTTTTCAACTCTGTGTTAAAATTTGTAATTGTTCCATAATAATTCTTGATGAATACTCGCAGGTTCGTTTTTCTGATTCCACGGTTCGTGCTGCGGTATGGGACGTCAATAAGAAGTTGTCCAATTCCAACAGCGGCTCGTCTTCCGCTGGCGGCTCTGTGCTGAACACATCAAAGCAGGCACTTCTGATTTCTCCTGTTTTCAAAGCTTGATACAAGGCATATTCGTCTACTATCCCGCCTCTAGCAGTATTCAATAAGCATGCGCTGGATTTCATTTTTTTAAATTCTTTTGTTGAGATCATATTTTTGGTATCATTGATTAATGGTAGGTGTAGCGAGATATAATCTGAACTTTCCAGTAAATGTCCCAATTCGACTTTTTTAACTTGGTACTCGTCTAATACTTCGGTTGAAATATCGAACACATCATTTACTTGGACAGTCATACCTACGCCTACTGCTTGTTTTGCTAAGTATTTTCCAATCGCTCCAAAACCGATGATTCCCAATACTTTTTCCCGCACTTCAAACCCAGTTGGTTTTTCCCATCCATGATTTTTCACCTCACGAATCGTTGTCCATAGATTCTTCGACTCGCAATAGATAAAACTCATAACATGCTCCGCTACCGCATTCGAATTCGATCCAATCGTTCTGCCTACATAGATATTTTTACTTTCAGCGTAAGTGACATCAATGTTATCTGTTCCCACACCAAATTTACATATTACCTTCAGTTTCGGGCATTGATCAATCAGCACCTGATCCATTTTATCAACGCCCACAATAATCGCATCTGCATCTCTGGCTAGTTCAGTAAATTCTTCTGGTGAATAAGCCAAACCTGTATCGTTGTAATGAACCTCTAAACCTGCTTGCTTCATTGTCTCCACGTAATCCCCCCCGTAAGCGGCAAAACCTCGTGGTGTTATTAATACTTTCATCCAGTTCCTCCTCTAAATAATTCCTAAGAATGTCAGCAAAATGGCCAGCGCCATCGTGACAAAAATGATATTGAGATACTTCGGACCTTTTTTGATGATATAGAAATACATCGCCATCACTAAACAGAATGGTAAAAGATTCGGCAGCATTCCATTCAAAATCTCCTGCACAGAAACTGTCTCTGTTTTACTTACAAATTCTAAAATTGTCTCAAATTTGACATACGCCGCGGATAAACAACCAATCATAAACAACCCAACAATACTCGCAATGTCGATAACCTTCTTGATTGCTCCTGATTGCAGAATCGTCATAACTGAGTTTCTCCCTAACGAGTAGCCTTTGTTAAATAGAAACCATGACCAGCCATAAGACCATGCAAGATAGATCAACCCAGGAATAAAAGCAGCTAAAACAGAACCTTCCAATGCCATCGGAACAAAAATCGCTAAAGGAATTGTCGCGACGATCCCTTGGTCAACACTGTCGCCGATTCCAGCTAAAGGACCCATCAAACCAATTTTCAATGATTCCATCATCTCAGGAGTGACCTCTTCATTCCCCATCGCACGTTGTTCTTCAAGTGAAATGATGATACCGTGAATAACACTGCCCCAGTCACAGTTAGTATTAAACATTTGGACATGACGTTTCATTGATTCTTGCAACTCATCAGGATCATCTTTGTAGATTTTTTGCAAAATTTTATTTAATGAATAGCTGAAGGCCAAAGCCTGCATCCGGTCAAAACTTACAGGAACCTCCACAGCTAATGTCCACTTCCACCAAGCTTTGAATAGATCCATGCGAGTGATTTTTTTTTCTGAAACTGTACTTACTTCGCTCATGCGTAATCCTCCTCATCAGAAGTTTGTTTAAATAAAGAACTGATCATCGCTATACAAACCGCGAAAACAGCACCAGTCAGCATAGAGAAGCCCATAACTGAGTATGCGAAGAACCCTAAAACAAAGAATGGCAAATATTGTTTTTTACCCATAACGACTAATGTTAAGGCGAATCCTAAAGCGGGAAGCATCGCACCAGCATTTGATAAGCCATTCATCAACCATTCAGGAATCACATTAATAAAGGCTTTGACGACATTTGCACCAAATAGGGTTGAGATAAATACCGGAGTAAAATACAAAACGCCATTTGTCAGCCACGGAATCAGGAATGAATACAAGGACAGCTGATCATATTTACCTTCTTCAATTAATTTGTCTGCCCGTGTATTGTAGAAAGAGTTGAACGTACGACGAACATTATTGATCAATACTCCTAGAACACCAAAGGGAACAGCTAGCGCCACAGCCGCATTCGCATCTAAATTACTTAATAAAGCTGCCGGAATAGCGATACAAGCTGCTAATGCTTGGTCGCTTGGAATATTACCCCCAGCTTCGATCCCGCCCATATAAATCAATTGGATCGTTGCTCCATACAATAGACCTTGCTGAACATCACCAAAAACTAACCCAATAAATACACCTAAAACAACTGGCTTACGAAAAGCAAAGGAGAAGAAATACTGTGCCCTTCCCATTGCGATCCAATAAATAAGTCCCACTAACGCTGCTTGAATAACCATGATAATCTCCTTTTCATTTTTATAGTTTTGCTACCGCATTCTTCAATGTTTCAGAAGGATAATCTGGTGTCGTTTGAAAATAAACGTTGACCCCTTCTTTTTCTAAATCAAGTAACTGATCGGCATCTGTTCGATCCAGCGTAATCGCATTATTAACTGCTTTTCTACCTGGTCCACCGCCTAAACCGCCGATTTGGACTTCTTCTAATTTCAACCCTTTTTCTACAGTGGAGCATAATTCCTTGACGCTCTTAAACAATAACAACACACGATTTTTATCCAACCCTCCTTTTTCTTGTATTGTAACAGCTTGTTCCGAAGAGACAACACTAATCTTCACTCCCTTTGGCGCAGCCATTTTAAATACATCCTGCATAAACGAATCCTTGCTCAATTCTGTGTCGACCGTCACAATCTCATTGATATCACATTGTTTTAACCAGCGTGTAATCACCTGTCCGTGAATCAATCGAAAATCTACTCGTGTTAATGCAATCATTCCTTTTCCCTCTTTCTATCTAAAATCTTTAATAATTTCTGCAATTTTATTTGCATTGTATTCAATCTCTTTTGTCGTGCCCTTAGTTAATAAAGAACCAAAACCACATACATCCACACCATTTTTCAACCATTCGCTCAAGTTGTCTAAGGTAATCCCACCGCTAGCTAAAATCGGCATGTCAGGTACAGGTGTTTTAAAAACTTTTACCAATTGATTACCGTAAAAATCAGAAATTGGAAAAGCTTTAATAAATGCAGCACCAGCACTTAATGCCTCTACCGCTTCAGTAAAACTAGTGCACCCTGGTGCATATGGAATTTGATAGCGGTTACAAATTCGAGCAACACCCAAATCAAAATTCGGAGAAATAATAAAATCTGCCCCTTTTAGAATTGCATGTCTTGCTGTTTCAGAATCGAGGACTGTTCCAGCACCCACACATAATGAAACACCATATTTTTCTTTCAGCTGCTGGATGATCTCCCCAGCGTTGTTCAAGGTAAAGCTCATTTCCATTACTGGAATACCACCTGCAATACAGCCTTCTGCGATTTCTGCTGCCCGTTCAAATGTCTCTGTTCGTACAATTGCCAATGCCCCAATACCATACATAAATTTTATCGTATTTGCTTTTTTCATTATTGATCGCCTCCATGAACATATTTTTGCATGAATACCAAAATAATGGTATGGTCTCAAAAAACAAAAAAAGTAGCACAATTTTGTTTTTGTGGACCACAAAAAAATTTCATCACTTTTTTTAGCTATATTAAATCAAAGGAAAATCAGAAATGATTGTGTTGCAAGGTTTTCTTGAAGCAGATTTTACGCTATAATTTGGGTTAAGGGGTCACTGGAACATCCGTACAGAAAATAGCGGTAGGAATGAGGTGTTTTGTTTTGTAGATTTTTCCGCATTCAATAATAGCTTTACCTAGCTCTGTTGGATTCCAATTTTGCTGTAAAGCTTTAATCAACTCAGTAGAGTTTACTTTTCCTGATTTTAATGAGCCTGCTACTCGTAGAATATCTTCCCAATTTTCTGAAATACGATCCGTGTTAATTTTATTTTTAGATACATCATTCAACATTTTATAATCTGCTTCGGGATCAATTCTCCATAATTTAGTTCCTAAACTGTTGGCGATTCTTGGACTAAACTGATAGCCTAGTAAACCAAATAGACTAAAAATCAAGTCACTATATCTAGCGGTATCTGTCATGATTTGTTTTGGTTCTAGTCCACTTGCTTGGTTAAGAACACCATCTAAAAGATACAAAGAATCTCTTAGAGTTCCTTGAACAACCATTCCATGAAATCCAATATATTGATCTGAAATAAAATTATAAAAAGTTATTCCTCGACCTCTACCAAAATATTTAGGGTTATACCTAGAATATAAGGAACGTTGCGGAACAATGTAACGAATTCCGTCAGCTGAAGCCATTTGAGTGTTTCACCAGATCAGAGCCATTTTTAATTTTTTATGTGCACCTATAATTTTTTTGTTTGCTGTGGTTAACGTATCTAATCGAATATATTGATGGTTCACATAAAGCAGGCGGTCATACTTTAAACTGCCAATACTTTCTTTTGCTACAGGAGAAAAACCGATATTACAAGATTCTGCCAAAAGAACAGCTAAAATGCTTATGTCTATCTGTACCATACGAGTAGTACTTTCTTTAATATGGTGAAAACAATCTGTAATACCTAATTGTTGATTTACCTCTAAGAGAAGATCCGATAAATCTATCTTGGGAAATAATTCTTTTACACGTTTTAGAAAAGCATTAAAATCTTTAATTTTTCGCTGTTTACGTATTTTAGAAACTATTATTTTACTTTCCCCTCTTTTTTTCAATCCTAGCTATTTTAGAACTGCACCAATTTTTAATTGTTTCGCTATAAGATAAGGATAAATCTTTTTGAAGTGATCGAATGGTTACTTCAGCAGAACTAGGTAAGTTCAATTGTTCCAATAACATATCCTTCTGTTGGCTCCATGTGGTTTCATCAAGCAAGGATGTCATAGGATCAATGAATTTAATACTTCCATGTACAAAAATTTCATGACTATTTAAGCTTTGAATAAGCAATTCTATTCCTAAGATTTGTATGCTCTTATTGACTTCATTTGGATTTGATCGAATATAATGTTGCCATTTTTTCGGATATGCTCTTCTATGGTTTCAAACATTGAAAAAGTGATCCTTTTTGAGATAAATCATTTCAGTGACCATGCTCGTCCCAATCCGAAAATGAATCAAAGTTATGGTCAGGATCAACAGCATTCCATCCTGCATCCATCAACTCATCTGAGCAGCTCCGACAATAGTATGTACCTTCTTTGAAAGAATCGCTACAAAGCTCCTCTTTCTTGAACTTCTCTCCACAGTTTTCACATTCATACTTTTTCATTTCTGTCCTCCTGATTTTTTTTGAGAATATTTTTCCATGTCCTCATATGCGGTGGTAAGAGTTCCCTTTTCAAAGTAACTTTCCACATGAAATATATAGCATAGATACTGACGAAAGAAACGAAAAAAAATATCAACAATCGTAACAACAAAACAATAGTAATCATTTCTACTTCCTCCTACTGATCCTTTTCTGACCACTGCATTTTTGATCATTACAAAGTAAATAAAATCCACTCAACTATTTTTTGAGTGGATTTCAGTATCGATAAACTATTGCTATAGTTAACGGGCGCTATTATTTATCACCCTTCTAGTTCTTGTGCTTCTTTTTTTGTGGATTCTTTTGTATCAAACGGATGATTTGGTGGGGAATAGATAGAATAGACCTTCATCGGCTCGTCGCCAACATTGGTGACATTGTGCCACGTATTAGCTGGGATAATGATACAGTCACCATCCGTTACCGTTTGACTCACTGAAATTCGATCTCTTTCTTTCCCCATTTCAACTTTTCCGGTTCCTGCTTCTAAACGTAAAAACTGATCGACATGTGGGTGGATTTCCATACCGATATCACCACCCCCAGCTGGGATACTCATGACTGTCAATTGAAAATGCTCACCGGTCCATAATGTTGTTCTGTAGCGTTCATTTTGCAAGGTTGCCTTTTCGATATTAAAAGCAATGGGCTCTTTTCCGTAATCTTTTAATTCCATAGTTTTTACCTCCTGTTTTTATTTACACATCAACCATAACATGTTACTAAATACAAGAAAACAATAACTAGCTAAATGCATATGATAATCATTATCTATGATTGCCAATTAACTCAAAAAAATGATAGATTATCGGAACTTCTTTTTTACATACCTATTTTCATTTCCTCAATAACCAACTACCTGAATTACCATAGCTTACCCGATTAGTTCAAATCTTGAATCAACTTCTTTACATCTTCCTTGCTTTGGGGCTTCGCTCTTTCCACCTCATCGGCCACCTTTACCAGCATCTCTTCCGTCTTAGGCTTTACTTTTGAAATATCGGGGTTCACGTATCAATGGAACGAAATTTTACGGTATAAAGCTGAATCTTCTATTGTGATGTTTAGATAATGTCCGTGATTCTATCAAGGGTCTGTCAAAAGGTATCGTTTTTGAGAATCATTTGTACAGCTGTGCTATTCTCTCGAAATCTTCTTTCTGTTGTTTTGTGGCTTGAGTAAAACTTAAGTCATTCTCATCAATTAGAAATGGTGTACAAAACATTTCTTTAGTAGCAGCTCTTAAAAAAGTTGAAATGAGACCTAACTCTGCCAGTTCCTCATTATGTACTTGAAACGGCTCTATTTTGTATATATCTCCATTTTTTTGAAGGTAGTCTCCTACTTCATGCTTTTTCATACCTCCACCCCTAACAATCCTTTTTGGTTTTGGATCACGCCGCCGGTCCGGCTGCCAGAACTGCCTTACTTATCGTTTTTGGGATAAGCTTCACTTTTTGGAGCTTCTAATAACGGCTGATAATCCTTTCCGAGCATGTTTCGAGTAACATTTCCCCCGTAAAAACCCTCTAATTGCTCTACTGTCTGGACTACAACACCATTAGTTACTTCAGTAGATAGTAGCTTTCTCCAATGTGCATGTTCTTCTTCAGTCATGTTATCAAAACAATAGTCTAACCATAGTTGATCTTCATACATATCCCAAAAAATAATGTTTCTCTCCATTTTTTTTGCAGCGCTAGGGTTGTCGATACTTTCCTTTACACATTTTTTAAAATGCTCTAGCAGTTTTTCGAGAAATTCATCTTTATCTTCCATTTTACTTCCTCCTACTGATCCTTTTTGAGAACTACCATCTCGTACTCAACATAGCGTAGATAGCCCATGCAATCACTACTACTAACCCAATGATAATTGGGCTGAAAATTAACATAACCATACCTATAATCATTTTACAGACTGGCAAATCTTCTTTCTTCTTATTATCTTTCACTCTTTACCTCTTTCAAATCTTTTTGAGAATATCCATTAATTCATTTCAAAAATGAATTGAACATAAAATACTCTATCTGCATCTACATAGTAACGAATCGACTTAATTTTTTTCACATTGTCACTGTCTACATCTTCCTGGAGTGCTGCTTTGAAGAAAGACATTTTATTACTCTTCTTTTGAATTTCTTCCGGCATTTTTACCAGGAGAGTTTTAGTATTCTTCTCTTCAAAAACTTGCTGCTCAAACGTTTGAAGTTCATCTTCTAAAGACAAAGAAAAGAGATCCTGAAAGGAAAGTTCCAAAGTTTCTATTGCAGCATCCAGCACATCTCCATAAAAATTTAGTCCTGGAATATTTTTTTGATGGATATTTGTAAAGTTCATCTAGTCTTCTCCTTCGTTAAGCCTGTCTGCTAGTCCATGTATTGCAAAGAAACAAACAACAGCTTGTTTTCGATATCTATTTTTTGAACGGAAACCCAACAATCATTAAATTTGAAATCGTAAATCACATGGAAACCTAAAACTTCATGAAAGATCACTGGCTGCCTGTAAATTTCCTCTTCAACGGCTGAATTATAATGTTCGCTGCCAAGTTTTATTTCAATATCAAAGGTTGATACATCCATTTCGTTTCCTCCTAACTCATTCTAACATTAGGTAGTTATTACTCAAACCACTCATATTGAGTAATACTCCTTTTTGGCTGTCTCAGTTTTGAGAGAGCCTTTTTCTTTTCTCAAAAACGTCGTTTCTGAGAACTTTTACCAAGAGTTATCAAGCTTAAGTGGTCGAAATGCGCTCAGAATCGTCCTCTCACAAACGGGAGTTTATGAAATTTTGATTTTTTTGGAACTTTTGAGACATTTTTACAAATCTAAGCTCATCACGGCAGTATCTTTATCCTCCTGGGTAATTCCAATATATCGAAGTGTTTCCCTTTGTGACGAATGATTTAGCAGCTCCTGAATAATCTCTATATGTGTTCCGTTCTTATATAGGAAGTAACCGAACGTCTTTCTCATGGAATGGCTGCCAATGTTCTTCAGCCCGATACTGTTTGCAGCGGAACTCAACACGTTCCATAATGCTTGCCGGCTTAACGGCTGATCCATACCTTTTCGACTTTGAAACAAATAATGATTAAAATCATGCGCTGCAACAAACTCCGGAAAAGTATCCATCACATAATCCTGAATCAATCGACGCAGCTTATTGGATATGATTATCGAATTGTGCTTACCAGTTTTTTGCTCTTTCATCTCCAGCCGGTCTTTTGCGATAACTTTTCCTCGTGAGACTGTCAGAACATCCGAAAGTTTTAACCGGCGCAAATCAGAAATCCGATAAGCAGTATTTATTCCAATTGAAAATAGCAGCACATTTCTTTGACCCATTTTGCCGGCAGATAAAATGGCCTTCATTGCATCAATTTGTTTTTTTTCACGAATTGGCTCTACGATTTTCAAAAAAATCCCTCATTTTCTAAATATGACTTAATCATATTATACCACGTATTAAGTCACATTCAAATCAGATATAAATAAAAGGCTCAATAAAAACATGCTTTGAGCCTTAGAGCCATCTAGTTTTGTTGCAGTTCATCGAATGTGACACAATCCGATTGTGTCACATTCAAATTGTTTAATCTTTTTGATCATACTGACTAATTTTAGCTGCTACTCTTTGTATCTGTCTTACTATTTCATCTGAGGCATCGGTATCATACAAAACAATTTGTCCTTTAAAAGAAATTTCTGCTATTGGATAGCCTCCTATTTTTTCTACTTGAAACATTCTCCCTGTCCTCAGCACAATAATGTCTTTCTCTTTAAATTCATCCGGCAAACGGCCGCGGCGAATATTTTTATAATAGATAGTCACTCCATTTTTTAGACGAATTCCGAAATTTTTTCTTTGTTCATCCAGGTAATCATAGGTAATCCCCTCATTTACCATTTCATTTCTTGCATGGTAATCTATCATTTGAAGCATTTGCTCAAATATTTCCTCTTCAGTAACTGCCTGCTTCTGCTCAATAATGTTCGATTGCTTCATTACAATTGCTTCCCATAGCTCATTAGAAGCTTCTGCTTCAGTCTGACCGGTTAAGTGTTCCATTCCTTCACGAGTAATAATTAAGGTTCCACCTGATCCGCTGCCATTCAAGTATGCAGTTGATCCTGGCAAAAACTTCTCTGGATATTTTTTGTATTGTTGATAGACATACGATCGTTCTTTATTCCAGCGTTCGCTGGCACGTGGGAAAGTCATCAATCCCAATTGATCTAAATGAATCATTCTTTAGCCTCCTATTTATACAACAATCAAGGTATACAATTATTATACAACGATTGTTGTTAAGTGTAAAGAATGATTGACATGAATTATTAACTATTTTATGGTCTTATGAAGCTAAGTTTTGATTGACTAGCAGCTCTTTATCTTGCTGCCTAATTTCCGATTACCACTACTTTTAAGTTTTGATATTTTTTTTCTAGACGAAAAATGAGCATGCGACCTTATAAAAGGAAGCATACTCAATGTACTCTTCTAATCCACTTTCAATACTAGATTAATCATTCGGGAATAATATAGAAACTACTACTTAAAACTTGCTTACCAACTCAATTATCAAAAAACATAGAACTATAGTTTTCTTAACATCAAATCCTAGAAACCAATCCTTCCAATATCCAAATTTACTTATTACCTGTATACAGCTGCATTACTTCGGCGGCTGACAAGCTTGTTTTATAAAGTCGAATATCGTCGACCTGTCCACTATAAAGCTGGTTAATGGAGCCAGAACTGCCAATCAGTAAATCTGATTTACTGACACCAATGGCACCAGCTGAGACTGATTTGGTAGAAACCTGTGTACCATTCAAATATAGAGTGTACACTTTTTCGTCCCAATCATAAACCGCAGTCAGCAGGTTCCATTCGTTTCTGTTAAACCCTTTTGTGATTGCCAAATTAAAGCTCTTCGTCCCTAAATTATAGATGTCATAAGGAGCTACCCACAAGCCATAATAGTTTGCTGTTTCCCGTCCTTTTTGAAGGAGCGTCTGCCAAGTATTGCCACTGCCACTATGCTTGATCCAAGCTGAAATAGTGTAGTTTTGGCTTTTAGACAGATTCAATTGTTCATCATGCGGGACTTTTACATACTGAGAACCATTCAACTGAAGTGCCTGCCCAATTTTACCAGCAACACTGTTTCCGCCGACCAGTTGTCCATCGTGACCGTTTCCACTGACATCCTTGACAATCCCGTTAGTAAGCTGATCAAAATCCCAATGTGCAACTGGTTGTTTGTTGTTACCATTAACTTCTAATTTGAACTCATAAACATTTGTGTTTCCGATTGCATCTGTTACATAACATACCGGGTAATAAGTTCCATCTGCTTTGTAGGTGTGAGTCAAACTCTTTCCTGTTTCAAAGCTTAAATCACCAAAGAACCACTGATAATTTGTTATACCATCAGAGTCTGTTGCTTCAGCATTAAAAGTAAATGTTCGACCGGAAGGGTCGGTTGCAGCAAGCATTGCATTTGCAAATTGAAATACAGGGCATTCGTTTTCTTTTTCAGGCCATTTTTCAAGTATCAATTCTTTGTTCGTTGTTGTTGCTGGAATCGTCCATTGCTCATCAATTGATTTGCCGCCAGACATTTCTAAAGCTTCCAGTGCCAGCTCTGTATTGAGAGCAACGGCACCATTAAAGGTATAGTCCGTATTTGAGAATTTTGTATTCATATTCAACGAATCGGTCCATTTTATAGGAATATTGTTGAATCCGTAGTAAGTTCCCAGAATTCCTCCGACAGAGGATGGCGTACAGTCGCTATCTTGTCCACACTTCATTGATAACCACATAGAATCTTCAAAGTCGCCTTCTCCATATAATAATCCCATCAGAATATAAGCAGATGCCAGCTTGGCATCGATATTCCCAGCTGAATCATTAGAGTTAGCATGAAGATGCGTGCAGCGATCATTATGCCATCTCTCTTCGAGCATCGTCCAGGTTTGTGTCAAGGATCTGTTTCGTTTATACCAGTGATAGACATCTTCCAGTATCTCTCTAGTTTCAGTATCGTGTGGGATGGCTTCCATTCCTGCTAGAACAATCTCTTCAACTGAATCCGCAGTAAAGGCTTTGGCGTACATAACTGAAGTGAACACACCACCGTAAACACCGCCACCGTAACTAATGACATGGCCGAAGCGATAAGCAAGCTCCTTCGCCACATTTGGCTGTCCAACACTCATCATCCCTAATGCATCTGACTCTATTTGAAAATCAATATCCTCTGCACAGCCGATCAAGGAGCTTTGGCTAGTATTATATCCATCTACTGTTTCATATTTATCTCCCGGTATAGCATCATACATATTCGAATAATGTCCAGATTGCAGGGCATCGATATTTCGTTGACGTAAATTGTATCTCGCTACCCGATTCCCATGCCATAAAGGAAAAGCTGTATTGCTGAAATAATCACCGATTATTTGCGAACGGACATTGACACCGCTGTTTTTCATACTTTCAAGAAAAGGAATCTCTACGTACAAGTCATCCTGTGTAAAGGCGTTGCTGATACCATTCCATTGTGGTTGATGACTATCTGGGATTAATACACGTTTGTAGTTAAATTCTGTGCTAGCTCCCCATGCCACACCAGACATCTGACCAGCCCAGCCACCTTTTATACGGTCAGTTACTTCCTCTTGGCTGATAAGCGTATTCTCTGCACTTAACTTTGTCAGATTTCCTTGAATCGTTTTATCTTTGGCAGAGGCGACAAAATCAATTTCTCCGCGAATACTTTCATACCCTTCTTTTTCGATCGAGTAAGTATAAAAGCCTTGTGGCACTTGCGTGTAAACATGAGCGGAAGATGATAGAACTTCGCCGTCCTTCCCACGTAGTGTGACTGTAGCATCACTTGGTGTGACATTGAAACGTAGGGCTGCAGTTTCCGGTGTATACTCACGATTCTGCAACACATTGACTTCCGCTTGAGACAACGCATAATTATAGATTCGTGTCTCATCAATCGCACCATTGAAGAACTCCGTTAACGCTCCGTTATGCGTGTGTTTAGAGGCACCGATTAATAAGGATGAGCCGGATAGGCTGTCTACAGCATCACCCTTACTTATTGGCTTTCCATTCACAAAGAATTCTCTGGATATATCTCCATGCTGAACAGCTGTCAAATGTACCCAGTCCTCGATAGATTGGGTTGCAGAAATATTGGGCCGTCCAAAAGCAAAAGTGTCATTTTTATCTTCTACCCAAAGGCCGTAAAAAGAAGAGGTGTCCCGTCCTTTTTGAATGATTGTTTCCCAGTTTTTATTATTTTCAGAAACCTTTACCCAAGCTGCAATCGTATAGCTGTCTTTAGAAGAAAAGCTTAAATGTGCGGAATGAGGAACCTCCATATACTGATTTGACCCGTTAAGCGACAAGGATTCGCCAAAAATACCATCCTGGAAGCCTGCTCCATTTTTGGTTGTGCCATCGAAACCATTGCCAGTCAAATCTGTTATCTTTCCATTGGCTACCTGATCGAAATCCCAATAAGCCAATAATTCATTTTCGGTTTTCTTTTTTTCAAGGGTGACATTATCCACATGGAGGGTAGCATTACGTCCCTTCTGATAAAAACCCAGTTTTATTTTGCCGTTGACAACGGTCACCTCTGTTGTGACATATTGATAATTTGGGTTATAGTTCAAAGCTACCGAGTTTTGCTTGCCATCAAACAGATCGATCCGCAGTTCACTGGCTTCTGCTTGATTCAATTGGTGCTGTACCATGGCAGAAACAACATAGACACCATTTTCAATATTCTCTACCGTCTGTGATACTTCGCCTGTATAGGTATTGCTATTGTAAAACCAGAGCTTTTGACCGACACCACCATAAGCCATATACGTATCAACACCATTACAGGTAACATTTTTTATATCCCAATGCGCTGTACCGTCTTCAAAATCTCCATTTTTTATTAAGTTTGTATTTGTTCTGACTCCAACACCCTGATTGACCTTATTTTCTGCATGACCTTCTGTCCCCAAAAAGGAACCACAAACAAGGACAGCAGCAATCCCACCTAGACCCAATAAACGTGCTAACTCTGTCTTTATCATAATTTCTCCCCCCATATTTCTGAATGAAATCTCAATATGCAACTACATATAATGTATGATTATTTCTTCTGTAAGTCAATATAGAAAAATAAAAAAACGAGATTATTAACAAAAAGATAAAAAATACTTATTATATTTTATTGATAAGTATAATGACTATATAGTAATATTTTATAATAGAAAGGAGTTTCAGGAACAGGTATAAACCTTAGTTTAACGAGTGAAGGTTTATTATTGAAAGCTTTCAGAAGATTAAAAGAACTGTTTAGAAAAAAATTTTTAATGCTCTCCGTTTTTTAGCACTAATAATAGTGGAAGGGAAGAAAATAATGAAAAAATGTAATATAGTTTTAGGAAGTTTACTTATTGTTTTTGTCAGTGTATTCTTATCAAGCTTGCAAGTTGATGCGGCAGAGATCGATTTTATTTCACCGACTAATCTAATTACCGTAAAAAATGAAATAGTAAAAATGCCTGAAGAAGTTCTTTACACAACTTCAGATAATGAGTTTGGGAAAATTCCAGTTACATGGGAAACGATCGATCCGACTATTTTTGAACAGCCAGGAAAATATAAGGTAGCCGGAAAAACAAACGATGGCAAGAAGGTCAACGGTTCTATTCGTGTGTTTGATACGGATAAAGAAGTGACAATTGCAGCTGTAGGAGATAGTTTAACTGCAGGATATGGTATGTATCAAGGTGCAGGACATAAATACCCATATGGTGCATATCCGGCGCAACTGGGGAACCGTTTGGGGCAGTTCTATACAGTCAAAAATTTTGGTTATTCTGGTGCCAGTCTTTCTGCAAAGGGATGGGAAAAGTACATCGAAAAAGATGAGTATAGAGACAGCTTGGAGAGTAATTTTGATGCTGTTATTATTCAATTAGGTTCTAATGATGCTCACTTTAATCAATGGTCAATGATTTCTCCGTTCTTTAAGGACGAATATATTTCATTTATTAAAAGTTATAAAGAAGCACGACCAGAAGCGACTGTTTATGTCTGTGTTCCTGCTGGATTAAATGGTGATACAGGAAGGATAGCAGGATTTCCTGAAGTAATTAAGGAAATCTTGAAAGCGGTCAAAGAAATGGATAATGATATCACAGTCATTGATAATTTTACACCCACTGAAATTTTGGATGAAAAATATTATATCGGACAAAATGATTGTCATCCAAATGCTAAAGGAACATCTGTCGTAGCTGATACTGTTTATAAGGCAATTCATGGAGAAAAAGCAGCACCTGTATTGACTGGAGAAATAGCTGCTCGAAATTATAACCGCTCGCATATGATGGTTGGTGCACTTGATACACGAACGAATGAATTCTTTTTAAACGATATTGCAAAAGAAGATTGGGTCTACTTTGAAAATGTTGATTTTGATCAGAATGATGGTCTTATCACACTGACAACAAAAATGCCAAATACTAATTTAGCGGGAACTGTTCAGGCAGAAGTTCGCTTAGACAGCATAGATGGTGAGCTGCTTGCACAAGATACCATCATTCCTTCTAGCGATTGGGCAGAAACGACACTTTACAACAAAAGAGTTTCCAGAAAACGAAATATTTATATCAAGTTTACTTATTCATCTACTGATAAGACACAATTTGATTCGATTGTCAGTATGAAATCCTTCAATGTGTCTAAGAAGAAAGCTTCTTATTTGAAAAATGGAAATTTTGAACAAGGCTTAAGCTATTGGGATGTTCAGGATTCAGCTTGTAGTGGTGTTGATACGTATATGGCTTATGGTGGTGTCGGTCAAAAGCTCTGGTTTTACAATAGCAATACCTATACAGGCGAAGTATCACAGACGGTAGAGAATATTGAAAATGGTGTCTATGTTGTTTCTGCCATGGTACAGCACCAATTGAATCAAGCAGAAGCCAGTGAACTGCGGATCGATCTGTTTGATGGCAAGCAAAACTCGGTAGCCTTGAACTATAACCCAAATTATCAATATGTCACAACAGAGGTGACCGTTGTCAACGGCAAAATAAAACTGGGTTTTTATCAGAAGGGACGTAATGCTACCCTCCATGTGGATAATGTCACCCTTGAAAAAAAGAAAACCGAAAATGAATTATTGGCTTATTGGGATTTCGATCAGGTAGCCAATGGAAAGATAACAGATTTGACTGGCAATGGTTTTGATGGTATACTTAGAAATTCTGCTAGTCTAGGACAAGGAAAAATCGGAAATGCACTAACATTAAATGGTTACAATCAATATATGGAAGTCGCACATTCTCAAAACTTGAATTTCTCAAAAGCAGATAGTTACACGCTTTCAGCATGGGTAAAGCTACCTAAAAATAATACTAGCTGGCGAACAATTATTCAAAAAGGGCGAGATACTGCTTCCTTTTATGGTTTATGGGCTGCTGGATGGCCGGAATCAACGAACTCCTTCACTTATGGACAGGAAAATATTTCCGGTGCAGGTGCTGCGGAAGAATGGGTGCATCTAGTTGCTGTTCAAAACGGAAACGGGACCCGGACGCTTTATGTAAACGGTAAGTCTACAGGAAACGGGCAAGCTATAGATGGTATCTCCGGCTCGCCACTAATTATTGGTGCCTCAAGATATCAAGTAAATACAGCCTTTACAGAATACTTCAATGGTTCTATTGATGAAATCAGTATCTACAATTATGCTTTAAGTAAAGAAAATATCTGGGAACTGGCTAATGGCTCTGTTGGAAGAATTCAATAAGGAAAATATGAATACCTGAATAAACTCCATATTTAATCTAGTACTCCTAACAATATCTCAATTTCAAAACAAACTAGAAAACCATGAAATTTCTGACAGTTCTTTGGCTCTCCTATTTTAAAAATATGGAGTCTATTTTGTTAAAATGGTAGAGCATAATTAAGAAGTAGCAAAATTACCGATGCTACTTCTTTTGATTTTTTGAATCAAACGCCCCCTTGAAGAACCTCTCCTTTACAACAACTTTTTAATCTCAACCATGAATATCTTTCAAAACAACAGAGCAATTTTTACCTCTTTTTCTGCGCTTCATACATTCAAAATCTTCAGTAGTGACATGAAACTTTAATTCCTAATCACATTCCAAACAATATTTCTTATTTATCTTTGACTACTTTTTTCACAAACCCTCGTTTTTGATAAACGATATTTTACACTTAAAAATGACTTCTGGATATCCTTCAGATAGGAAGAATCTGGAATAAAATTTTCCTATACCCATAATTTACACTTCTGACAGATTACTTAATGTAGAAATTAAAACATACTTACAGACAGACTAACATAACTTAAATTAGAATCATCAGTAAAACTTTGCTTTATTTGTCTAAGTAATGTACATTGTATATCAAGTAAGAAATTGGATGGTGAAATAAACTGTATACAATAGTTAGAGAAAACAAGGACTTTGTTGTTGTTTTTAATGATACAAAAATAGAGCGTTTTTCGTCAAAAGAAGAAGCAGTTCAATATGCTCATACTAAAACTAGACAAAAGAACTAACTCATATCCGCATTCCCTATTTTTAGTATGTAAATTCATTAAAAAATATCCGAACTCTTTATGAGTTAACGGATATTTTTTCTTTCCAAAAACCGTCGTTTAATGATTGTAAAACTCTAATTCACGATTCTTTTTTAACTTTACAAAGTACCTATACATTACTTTTTCTAAAATATCATCATCCTCTTTCATCGCAAAATGAAGACTGAAATTACTGATTGCATCTTCAAGTTGCAAAGCTTCATACAGTGTAGTTTCACTATTAAGACAATCATCGACAAACTCTTCAATTTCTTGTTCCAAGTTTTCATCCAGCATCTATTTTCCTCCTTCTCAAAAACCCGTCATTTCTTTATTCGATAATATGTTTTTCCATTGTATCTACTAATCTCACACCAATCTCGATTCCATTCTTGTTTTAGAGTAGCAACTAAACTCGGCCTAGGATTGGAATAATGAGTTTCACAATGCTCCAGTATCATGTCTATTGTCCGGTCTCCAGGGTTTAAAATTCTATCAATGACTGGAACGGCACCATCTATGAACTCATCTCCTTTTAGTTCTATCATCCCAAAAGAATCCCTCTTTTGCTTACCATCAAGAAACTTTTCAAAATCTAAATACTTCTTAATATTTTCAATCATCACTTTGTATCCAGTAACCGTCTCCCCACCCTTGGAGCCGCCTACGTTCCTGCTAGACCAGTCTTCAATATTATTCCTTAGATTGTACGCTGAACCTTGCCTTTTGTACTTAGCAAATGAATGGCTAAACTTTGCTGCACGGTAGCAATACCTGTCGATTTAGACCATTGATCAATGAATCTTGTCGGCCTTGGACGACTATATCCACTTGTTTTAGGGTAAGGTACTGCAACGTAAATATAAGGTGCATACTGTAATCGATCCTCTGCTTGTTCAAGTAACTTGAAGGAAAAACGTGTTTTCAGCTCCACGATAATATCTGTTTTTCCAGCAATTCCCAACACATCGACATCGGAGATTTCAGGATATACTTCGTTACACCCTACATAATCAAGCAGCCAATCTTTCACAGGCTTATATAAATCTGTCTCTTTCATCTTTTCTCCCTTCTCAAATACCGTCTTTTACGAACACTCTTATTGTTGCTATTCTTAGTGCTTGTTCTTTGTTCTTCGCAGATATACCTCTTTCACAGCCAGAGTAGTAAGCTGCTACTCCTACTCCAGTATTCCAATAAACATCAAAAGTTTTCATTATTCTTTTCTCCTCTCTCATAAGCGTCATTAATTTCAATGTCTGGTGTTACTGTTATAGCAATAAAGTCCTCTTTAGATCTTTCTTTAATTTCATTTTCAAAATTAGGAATTTCATGTGTAAGGAGTGGCCGTTCAAGTATTTCATCTACATATTCTTTAAAGGAATCCATTTCCCCAATAAGTATTCCAGTATGCGCAGTAATTATTGCTGCTTCTCTTTTCGTTAATGCCATTTTTTACTTCCTTTCTTTGTATCAAAAACTGTCATTTTTTGTCCTATAATACACATTTCCATTATAGTTACTAATTTTGCACCAGTCTTGATTCCATTTTTGCTTTAGTGTAGCTACTACCCTCATAAACGGTCAATTTCATTTCCAATACGAAGAATATTCTTGAATGTATTCTTCAAAATCAAGACCTCCAGCATCTTCAATCTCCAACATGTCTTTATGTGTGACAGCCAAGCTTTCTGCTAAATTTTGAACATGCTGCTTATCAGCACTTGCGATAAAATGTAACGCTGCATTCGCACCTGATAAGTACCCCCGATCAACACCTTTTTCATATTGAGTCTTTCTTTTAGCCATGATACTTCCCCCTTTCTCATAAACGGTCGTTTATACTACTAAGCTATACAATCCCATAGCATCAATATCAGCCATCGTGAGTTCAACAATCTCAATGTCTTCTTTCGTAGTACTCCAATGATTTCTTACTATTGCAGCTATCCCCTTTTCAGCAGTTTTAATACTTTTATATATTTTAGGCTTGATTTTTTTTGTTTTTACTTGGTCTCTAACTACTGTACCAACAAAACTCCCCTCTTCACTTCTCGCATGATAAACATTGACGTAATACCCTTTGAATTCAGGTAAATACAATACATAGAATCCTGTTTTCATGAACTCTTCCCCTCTCTCATGAACCTTCATTCATGTACAGCCAGCAACAATGACCAGCTGTACATGTTTTACCCATCTATTTCAGTTGAAACTTCATTAAGCTATGAATATGACTCAACTTGCTTGTGTCACATTCTCTCCTTCAGCTATATTCAAAATAATAAATTGATTACTATCAGTGGATAATTTAGTGACCTCAAATTTACATGTATATAGCAATTTTGACATGTCAGACAACACCCCTTTGAACAAATCATAGTCTTCCGCATCAACTATCTGAACTAGTCTATCTTTATCAATCAGAGATAAAATTTCCTTCAGTTCCATTTTGATAATCTCCTCTCATAAACCTTCATTTTTTTTATAAAAAGAAATTGAATACTTGCTTTTTTTTGAATTGTAAAGCAGATTTACATAGTCGTTAAAATCTTCGACTTTCTCATAGTAATTGTCCTTCTTACAAAAAATTATGCCATTCTTATCCAAAATTTCATGGGCTTCAAGATTACTGATTTTGAGATAACTATAACTTGATTCTTCAACTAATTTTCGATAGTTCAAGTTGACATTTGGAAACAAATTATCATTTAGTACCTGAATCAGCTCAATGACTTCTAATCGCTCGATTTCTCCTGATTTCTCATATACAAAAATTTTCTGATTAGAAAATTCATGTTTAGTTATTCGAACACTTCCATTATCAAACATATCCTAATCTCCCTCTCTTATACCTTCGTTTTTATTTCATAGCAATGCTTCAAAAATTGCTTCGAATTTTGGCACAGGAATACTATTGCCGCTCTGTTTATATAATGGCATTTTGAATCGACCTCTCCGTTCATGGACTGCTGCAGCTCTGAAAAAATCTTCATCACTATATCCCTGCAGGCGCCAGCATTCCAATTCTGTTAGATATCGGTACCGGTCACCACAGTCTATTATCTGCGCTGGACTTCTGTCCTGCCTTGTTGTGATTGTATAGGCGAAATCTTCAATTACAGTCGCTCGACGTAAACCTTTTTTACCAATTGCGGCTAATATACTTGGCTGAGTAACTGTATAGGCCTCATCAACTTCAGAATTATCTTGTAAATATTCCTTGATATGTTTCATTGCTGTCCGTTTAAGCTTCGAAAAATCAAATCTGTGACCTTGAATGGATATCGTAAAAATCCTCCTCCGTGCTTGTGGTAGGCCGAAATCACGAGCATCCAGGATTTCAACAGAATTTGTGTAGCCTAACGCTTCCATACATTCTAAATATTTTTGAAATGCTCCTTTTGATTTTTTTACTGTTAGGACACCAGGAACATTTTCCCAAATAACAATTTTCGGACGCCACACTCCCATGTTCTCAAAAACCTCTATCGACTTGAACAGAAGGCTTGATCTAGTTCCTGATTCAGCAATCATCCCAGCACGACCCCCGATAACAGAATTATCCTGACAAGGGCTCCCGTGAATAGCTGCATCAGGCCTCAAATTCCAAGTGACGACTGATTGAGTTTTGTAGGGTAAATCTTCTGCAAACATAGCATTGTAACTATTCACCGCATCCTGATCAATTTCTACATAGTCAATCGCTTTTACAGGTATTCCTAAATTGCGTAACGCAATCCGCGGAGAACCAATACCGCCATATAATTCAAGCATTTGTAGCACTTGTTTAATACCTCCCCTATATCAATGAGTGGTTACTACGTGTTGCAGCAACCACTCCTCACTGAAATTATTTCACTTGAATCAAAGGCGCAAATTCCTTGAATTTGATAGCTTCTTTATGTGTCTCAAAATCCAGATATTCACCTATCATATAGACATTTTTCTGTCTGTTTTCCTTTTTATAGGTTTTATTCAAATATTTGGCAACATCTTTTGCTTCATCCATATTTCTAGGCGGACAATCATGATAAGTTTCTCCACTCCAATACGTCCAGTCAATTTCATATTCAGTTTTTGAACGATATCCTAGCGAATATTCTTCTACCCACATCCAGTATGTTAATTGTTTAAGCTCAGATGCCCCGCAAGCGAAACCATGATTATATCCATCCTCACTGTCAACAAATACTCTATATGAATCTACATCCAATCTATGTGTGATTATACCTACATTGATTTTAGCGTCTGTATACTTTCTGATTTCTTCATTCAGCTCTTCATCAATTATTCCTACTCAATCTCCAATTTTTAGCATTTCTTTTCCTCCAATAGTTACGAATTTATTTAGTAGTTTCAGTCAAAACTAATTACCTTCATTGACTCAGGTAGCACCATCAATTTGTTAAGTTCCAGAAACTGATCACAATCTATTTCAAGCAAGCCTGATAAGCTGTCAATGTGGACGATATTTTTCACCGCTTCATCCAAGTTATTATATATGCCTATTCTCTCAATCATATCTTCATCAATATCCTGATAATCTATTGATAAATTTTTCTTCATCCATTCAAATACCATCAAAATTTCGATTAATGTGATTCCCAATTCAGCTGTTTTAACCAGTATGTCCGTAAATGATAAGCTAACTATTTCAAGTGATTTCATACGTTTCCCCTTCCTTAACTCTCTATAATTATTAGACCATTACTTGCATACCATTACAAGTAACTTGTTGCTATTTACTTTAATTTGATATATAGTAATTAGTATGCAAGTAATGGTATAAAGGAGTTGTTAAATTTGAAAATAGACACTAATAATCCAACGGAACGTACTGCGATTCAGCAATGGATCACGGATAATTTACTTTCTACTGAAGACGCTGCGAAAATTACTGGTCAGACAATTAATGCTTTTAGACAGTCAGTTAAATTACGATTAGTTGAACCCTTCTTCGAAAGTGAAGGAAAGGGACCAGCCAAGGTACGCCTGTACTTAAAAGCTGATATGGAAAACTATGCTAAAAATAAAAGAAAATAGTTAAGAAAAAGAACGATCAATTCTTCTAGAATCGATTGTTCTTTTTTGGTTGCATTTGCCCACGTGGTCAAATACTGCGCTATGCATCTGTCAAGATCCGTTCATGATCTCGTCCCCCTTCAGACGTCGATCAGTTCTCTTTACGCTGCGCTTATCTTGACTGCTGTATTCTCCCAGCAGACGCTGGGAGACCGCTCTTTATTCTAATGACAGCTGCCTGCGGCTGCTGTCACCCACGTCGTCCGGAGACGACGCGGGACCCGAAGGTCAAACCCTCTTCAGATATTTATTTTTTATTCGATCCTACAGCAGCGGAGCTGCTTATACTACAGATTCCTAAGTGACGCAATGGAAGTACACCTAACAGCTGCATACAACTAGCAGTTGTTGCAGCTGTATAGCCTTTGCGTCTCTTTCTTCTCTGTAGTCTATACGGATCAAATCAAATAAAAAATAAAAACATCTGAAGGTAATAACCTTTAGAAGAAGGAGCGATTTGTATGGGTTACACAACAGATTTTTCAGGAGAATTCACACTTGATAGAAAACTCGATCCTGAAACACACAAATTTTTGAAAGGTCTTGCATCAACACGACGAATGAAACGTGATCCGGAGAAACTAGAAGAACTTGGTTTTAAAGGACCTTTTGGACCGGAAGGAGCATTCTTTGTTGAAGACAATGGTTCCCTTGGACAAGACATGGCAGGAGAAAGCATTGTTGAATATAATATCCCTCCGGAAACTCAACCTAGCCTGTGGTGTCAATGGGAACCTAATGAAGAAGGAACAGCAATAGTTTGGGACCAAGGAGAAAAGTTCTATTGTTACGTCGAATGGATTAAATACATTATTGATTCCATACTCACACCAAAAGGATACATTTTGAACGGGATTGTTCATTACTCCGGTGAAGATATGTATGATATTGGTTCAATCATTGTCAGAAATAGCAGGGTTTCCGAATTTGATGGAATTTTCTTAGAACAACTTGCCAACTAAACAATTAGGAGTGAATATAATGACTATGAAAAAAATTTCCGTAACAAATTTTGATTTAGAGAAAGCGATCCGCGAGAACTGGAATCCTGAAAAATTTTCTATTGGTGACGATATTTTAAGTATTGAAGCCATTTTTGGTGAACGATTGTACGAACTCCAATTATTTGCATACTGGCAGAACGACGACGATACAGCCGATTACTTTGAAATGAACATTGTAAGAAAGATACCATTTTATTATGGAGAAAAACATGAAACTGACTACGATATTGATGGTATACACAATTATGAATTTGATATCGATCAGTACCGAAATCACAGTAAACTGCAATTGATCCACGATCTCACTCTCTTTTTACTGAATACTCTCTCAAACGAAGAATTTTCTCACCTAGACTATTTCCTTGAGGACGAAAAAAGTCAGTGGTTCAGTAAGAGAACACTTTTTTACAACAAGGAACACTGTGGGTCAGCGTTTAGGAATTGGCGCAGTGAGCCAACTAATACAACAGCTGATCTTGTCGTTCATCTAATGAACTACATGGAAGAATTGGGTCAAGCATTTCATGTATTGGATTTTAACAATATAGATACCTATTAAAAAGCCACCCGCATAGCGGGTGGCTTTTTAATAGCCCTAGAAGGGCTCATTACTTGCTGCTCCCTTCAAGGGAGCTTTTTAAGAGACCGCCAACCGCTATCTCTCTATTTTTTTCTAGTATTTATTT
>NZ_JADOEQ010000002.1 GCF_016745255.1 Enterococcus sp. BWR-S5
CGCTGTTTCCCTTTTCTCTAAAAAAGAACTTGAAACAAAATCAGAGGTTTCTCTGTTCTTTTGTTCCAAGCTCTATCATTTTATTCAGTTTTTTGTCCTACCAACACAATTTGACGTAGAACCAAGAAAAGTTGACCCATTTTATTCCCAACAAAAAAACAGATTCCATTATTTGGAATCTGTTTTTGATTATTATCTAACTAAATTAATTATGCTGAGTGTCCAACAATTGTACTACCGCTGTAACCAAAGCCTACGCGAGTGATTGTTGGGTTGATTTCCCAGTCACGGTGACCACTACCTGTAGCAGTTGTCATACCTGTTTCATTGTACCAAGCCATGATAACTGAGTTACCTGGTGCCCACATGATTGCGATTACTTCGTCACCACGAGACCAGTGATCAGAAGGGATTTGCCAACCGTTGCCTTCGACAACTGCCGCACGAGCTGTTGCTGTTGCTGCCAATCCGGCATCCCAGCTAACTGCACTCAAACCTAATGATGTACGTAATGCATTCAATGCATTCAACGTTGGATCTGATGAAGTAGGAGGAGTTACAGTATTGCCGCCTGAAGAACCGCCTGTACTTCCTGTACCACTGTTGTTATTGTTTGAAGAAGAACCATTTGAGCTTCCTGCACCTGTATCTGTAGCAGTTGATTGCTCTGTATCTTGTGTTGTGTCAGTTGATGTTGTTGTGTTTGCAGTTTCTGAGCTTGCTGATGTTTCAGAAGATGAACTGCTTGCTGCTGCTTCTTGAGCTGCTTTTTCTTGAGCCGCTTTTTCAGATGCTGCTTTTTGTTCTGCTGCAATACGCGCTTGTTCAGCTTCAGCGTCCGCTTTCTGTTGCAATAACGCTGCTTTTGAACCTTCCGCACTTTCCTGATCTAGCTCTAAAGAAGTCTTCAAGACAGTTAAATCTGCTTGTTTTGACACAAGGTCTTGTTTTTTCACTTCTAGTTCAGCCTTTGTATCTTCGATTTCTTGTAATTTTTCTTCATTTTCAGCTTGCTTTGTTACTACAGCGTCTTTGTCTGCTTTTTGCTGAGTAACCAAATCATTGTTAGCATTCACAATTGTCGCAGCTGCATAAACACGACCAATCGCATCAGAGAAAGACTCTGCGCTTAGAACTGCATCCATAATTGTTGTGCTTTGACCATTCACTTGTACGTCACGCGCCTGATTCTTGATGGCTTCTGAACGTTTTTCAATACGTACATTCAAGTCTTCAATTTCTTGCTTCAGCTCAGCTGATTTTGTTTCCAATGTTGTTTGTTGCGCTCTTAATTCCTGACCTTCATCAAGAATATCTGTAATTGTAGATTCTAAAGAAGCGATTTGTGTTTGAACATCGCTTTGTTGAGTTTTCAAATTTGAAATTTCACTGTCTTTTTGTTGGATCTTTTCATCAATGCTTTCTGCAAAAGCTGTACCTGGAATTACTATAGTTGTAAGTGCCAATGAACATAACAGTAATGATGCAAATATGCGTTTCTTCACTCTTAATTCCTCCGACCGATTTTTTCCATTTTTTATTTAATCAAAAATATAACTTTTTTAACGACAAATTGATTCTATCATACTCATGTTTCAGTTAGAACAAATAAATATTACAAGAATATTTCATATTTGAGGAGAAATTTCCTGTTAAAATTTTGGCGTTCCTCCTGATTCGATAAAAGAACAACCGTTATAATGCTTGCCCTGTATCGTTTTAATTACTTTTCATAAAAAAAACAACTTTTTTCACTCTATCCTTTGATTACAAATTTTTCAATATTACTTGATTCATCAAAAATCTGAGTGAACTATTTCATTCTAATCCTCTAGTCATTTTGATGCATTCTATTGAATGAATCGAAAACAACATTGCTCACACTCAATATAAATTTTACTATACCAAGCTAAAGCAGTTCTCTAATCAAAAGATACGTTAAGCATCATAGCACGATTTCCCTACTAAAACAAAAGAAAACAGCCGGAACTGAAAAACGTCCCGACTATCATAGATAGCGTATGACCAATTATTGACTATCGATTATGTCTAGAGGCTCAGAAATTACAAAAAAGGAAAGAGAATAATTGTTTTTTGTTTATTTTTAACATTTTTAAAGCAATGTAAAGGTTTTCTTTTTGAAGTTTCTATATTATTTTTGAGTCAAATTGCATTGAACTTCCGGTTTAAAATATACTATAATGGTTAGTATAAATGAATTGGAGTGAATATAATGAAAAAGTTAAGGACTATAGCGATTGTTCTATTGGGGATGCTGCTAGTTTCAGGCTGTGGAAGTCAGAAGAAAGCAGAAGATACGGGTAAAGAAACAACAACATCCGAAAAAAAGGAAAAATCGGAAGACAAGCTAAAAACAATTGTTTATGTGCCTAAAAAAGATGGCTCTGGTATGGAAACAAAATATGAGATTAAATATGACAAGGATAAAAATGTCAAAGAAGTCGTCTACGATCAAAAGATTACCTATAGCAAAAGTACTGTGACGAAAAGCGAAGTAGCTTCAAAAGCTGAATCATTTACTGAAGCGATTGAAGAAGAAGACGGCATTGTCTACAGCTATAAGGATGGCGATAAAGAATTTTCCCATGATTTTGTTTATAATATCGCAGATATTTTAGAAGGTGACAGCGGCGACTACAGCAGCTGGTTGTACGATCTGGCAGATGATGATGATAATGTTCCATTAGAAGACGTGGAGGCTTGGTTACAGTCCGAAGGATATATCACAGAAGAGGAAAGAGACGAAGTAGACGCTGCCAGAAAAGAACGAAAAGACAAGGACTATGAGATTAAAGACGGAGATGTTGCAACGCTGCTAAAAGAAGCGGGCTATACGGTTTCTTTGGGAAGCTCCAGTTCAGCTTCATATACGTATGTTACTTTAGAGAATTTAGAAGACAGAATTAACTTGGAAACCATTGTTAACGACGACGGTCAAATTCATGAAGTCAAATACTCTAATAGAGCAGATGACATCAGCAATAAAGATGTTTATTATGCCGGTGATTACAGTAAAGATATTGATTTGACTGGAAGCTATATTGATGCAATCAGAAGCATTGGTATCACTATTCCGGATTTCTACGATTTCCTAGTTGATTATGCAACGAAAAACTTTAAAGAAGCTGCTCCAAACCGAGTAGCAGCAAAAGATATCAAAGTATTAGACAGCAAAGTTGCCAAAGCCTTTCTTGATAATGGCTATGTATTCCATACAGACCCTATTCCGACATACTTCAAATTGAACATAGCGAATATTGAAGACGGACTTGAATTCCGAACAACAACGAAGGAAACCGGCGTTCATGAAATCCAGTACAGTAATTTTGAAGACGGTATAAGTGGAGAAATTTTTTACAGCGACAAGCATACATCAAACGATGCATTGCTTGATGACTATATGGCATCACTTAAAGAATTAGGTATCACAGCAGAAGAGTTTCGTGACTTCCTTAAGACGTACCAAGAACAGTACCGTGCACTAATGCCGGCAGAAACAAAAGAATCCACTCCAAAGGCTGATGAACAGACAACCACTGAAAGCAGCAATGCCGGAAACAGCAGCAGCACAGGCAGTACCAGTGTTGCAAGCGTGGAAGAAGCAATTAAGAGTGTGGATGCTAAATATGATGCAATGATTGCTAAAGCACAAGGCTATGTAGATAACCCAAGCACCTTCACAGATGCAGCAAGCTTAACGTTCTTAACAGATTACACGGAACTAATGGCTGAATATGCGAAGCTGGGCGAATCAATCACAGCTGCCGGGGATGACCTATCTTCTTCCTCAGCACTTACCATTTACACAAATATGCTGACAAAAACTGCTAAGCTGACAGAGCTATACGGTCAACTAAACTAACAGCAATATAGAGCTGGCCATTACTCAGAAATAATCTGAGTAATGGTCGGTTTTTTATTTTCAATAGGCGCAATAAGCATTAGACGAAAAAAAACTATTATCTGCAAAAAGTTCCAGTCAACAAAGAAATTATTTTATTGAAATAATCAGCTTTCCTCTTCACATAAGCGAACGTATGTTTTATAGTATAAGAATAACATTTATTCAAATCTACATTGATTGTCTACATAGCTATGCAAGTAAATACTTAAAAATTAAAGGAGTCTGTCATGAAAACATCGTTGACGATTCAAATGGAAGAAGCGTTATATTATTATTGTCGGGAAAATGGCGATATCGTCATTGAAGAGGTAGGAATGCCGGATGATCAGGGCATCGTTGATACATTAGGCTGTCGACTGTTGCCGAACAATCAATTGGAATGGCGCTGCTATGAGCTGAAGGTCAGCAAAGCCGACTTCCGTTCAAAGGCAAAGCTTTCATTCATCGGTCATTACAACTATTTCGTTTTACCGGAAGCCCTATTTGAGAAAGTAAAGGAAGAAATCCCCGCTCATATTGGCGTCATGGTCTATCATCAATATCTATCCCCGGAGGAACAGCCGTTGCCGGGCTACTTCACAATAGAGAAAAAGCCGAAAAAACAAGAGCTGCTGGTCAATGAGCAAGCATTACTATTTCGTTTGATTGGTGCTCAAGCCAGAGAAGTCGGAAAAGCGAAGCAAACAGCACGTGGCCTGCGCGTCTTCTCTACCGACCAGCTCTACAAAGAGCTGAAAAAACGCCAACCGGACTATGATCTATTTGGCGGAGGGATAAATTTTTATGACCGATTTATCGAAGATATTCAGAATCAAGCCGTCGAAGCATTGAAAGAGGAGCTGGAAGCCACACGTACTGCCTATTTTGAGTTGGAGCAGCAACTATTGGAGGAGGACTAAATGTATTATCCCTATTTCAGAGGAAAACAATATGATTTATTTGCCCTGACTGCTCTTTTGGAAAACGATTTGCTTTCTCCCGCTATTCAGCCAATCATCGAGCCGGTCAAAAATTCTAACGCATTGAAAAAATTCATCCACCTTTCTCAGGAGAAGAGCCAACCTTTCTATCTGGTTCAGAATCCTCAAGCCGGTGATTTTCTGACTGCCGAAGGAATGAAGCAACTGCATGCACTGGAAATGACAAAAGCCTTGATTGTTGAACAGCCTCTTGAAACACTAACTGAATCACCAGAGCTGTTCATCGTCACCAATTCTGCTCCGGCACTAGAAAGTGATTGGCAAAGCAATCAAACAAAAGTGCTTGTACCGGAAGAATTTCGACTATTGGAAAAAATCAAAGGACAGCGAATTCTCTCTCAAGATGTTTTCACCCGTCTGCCTCGTTCCAGTTTCTATCAGGAATGTCAGGATGAACTCTTTTCAACCACTCATTTAACCTATCAAAAAAGAAACTTTGTCGGCTTTAGCGACTTTTCAATCGATAGTCGGATTTATTATGAGCACAGCTACCCATCCAAAATTTTGAGTCTTCATTTGGTTTATTTTGATAGCGATACATTACGAATTCATCATTTTCTTTCAAGCGAAGAAGCTCCTACTCAAAAGGAAAAGTTCTTTGAAATGATGGCTGAAATCACCACATGGCTGGAACGTTTATGCGGAAATCAAGTAACTCTCGGTCTTCAATTGCTGTTGGATGCCGCAGCAATCGATAAGTTCCCCGGCATGGGTGTCATGCGCAAAGCTGCCGTTATGCACCATATGGAATTGATGGCACGCTACTTAAACAAAGCATTTTAAACCGATTGCCTACTGTAAACAAGAAAAGCTAACAGCAGACAATCGGTTTGTTTCTTATAACTATTTTTTATATTTACTGAGTATTATTAAAAACCACTCGATCATTGGTCCCAATAAAAACACTGCAAATAGCGTGCCTATCCCAACGCGACCTCCTAATGCCAAGCCTGCCGCAACGATTACAAAGTCCAAAACGATCCGCCCCTTTTTCAAGGAAAGCTTAAGAATACCGCAAACACTCAACATCATTCCTTCCAACGGACCAGACCCGAAATCAGCAGATAAATAAATCGCTGTTCCCAATGCCATAAGAGCAAATCCAAGAAAAGAGGCAATCAGACTGTTTTGAATGAATGACAGCTCTGAAAGAATTGGTTCACTCACCCGAATAGCTTCCCCAACAAATACCGCATTAATCAGACTTCCAAAACCAAGCAGCTGCTTATCATACAAAAAAGTAATCAGCAAAAATAGCAAGCTGAGCAGTTGACTCCAACGGCTAAAGGGAATGGTTGTATGCTTAACCAGTCCAAGGATTAGTGTACTTACCGAATCAAACCCCTGATTCGCGGTTACAATCAGCTGAATGGCAACGCCCATCAAGATTGTTCCCAGAAGAACAATCCATACTTTACAAACAAACTGTTTCATCCCTTATTCATCGGCAGCCACCATCAGCTTTAGTTTTGAAATAAATTCATCGTAATCTTCTGTCAAGCTCAACTGTCTGGTATTAATAGGCTCGGAGACAATTTCAATAAACCTTTCGAAGAACTCATTAAATTCTGCTGCCTCTTCCTTGTTGATTGCAACCATGCCAACCAGCTTGATAGCATACGTCGACCAAACAATTGTATCCTGTAAGGTCATAATCGCCACTCCACTCTTCAATGCATCAACCTCTACAGAATGGGGCACAGCGATGCCTGATGGAAAGCTGGTAGGCGACATTTGTTCTCTCTTCTCTACCTTCTGAGAAAAGCCCTGATTCACATAATGGTAGTCAACCATTCTCTGGTTAATCTGCTCACGAATTTCTTGTGGAGTGAGCTCAGAAGGATCGATTTGATTGAAGTATAATTCTCTGGAAATAAATTGATCAATATAACGATACATACGCTCTTTTTCTTTTTTTGCCTTTAGTGCAGATAGTCGCTTTTCAATTCTTTTACTATCTTTCTCAGTTAGAAACGGGTGGATAAATACTGCTCCTTCATATTGAGAGGCCAACTGACGATCTGTCGTCAACAAAATATCGTATAGCTCCCGGTTCATCCGCTCACGTTCACCAATTGTCAAACGAATCGCTGTTCCAAAATCCTGATTTATTTTTTTCTCCAACTGCTCCTTAAGGTCGTGATAGTCATTGACGACTAGTAGAGCGGTAATAGTATCCTGGTGCTGTTTTCGTGTTTCCAAAAAAGAACCAATGTGCAGAGCGATAAAAGAAATCTCATCATCATTAAACCAGATATCCAGTTCATCCTGAAGTAACGACGAAATGTAAACAGATAAATCATAGGTTAACGGATACCCTGTCTTCAAATCCAGCAAGCTGCTGTTTCTTGTGAAGGTCTCATAATGAGAGCGATAGTACAGACTCTGAACATGAATGGCCAGTTTGTTAAAAAATTCCGAATCATCCAGCTTGATTAGATAGGTCTTCTCTACTTTTGCCAACACCGAATGCAGGGTCTCAATAATCCGTTGATCAACAAACTCTGCCAGCTTCTCATCCTCTTTGTTCGCCAGCTCCTCATTTTGCATGCCAATAAACAATAAGGACAGCTGTTCCAGCTCTGCTTGAGAAAAGTGAATTTCATAATCACCTGCCAGCATTTCCGCAATTTCCTCAGCCAACTGGTACTCCTTTCGTTCTACCAGATTGACATACTCTTTATTCCGTTTAATGATATGCCCCTGTCGAATACGCTCAATGCTGATTGCGTAGTGGAGTACGATGTTATTTAATGAATATTGATTGATGCGAATATTTTCTTTTCGTAATACAGCCAAAATCGTCTGCTGCAGCTGTTCCAAGGAAATATACCCTATCATTTCCTGAATCGTCTGTTTTAGTTGTTCCTGTAAATCACTTTCATTATATAAAAGGGAAATCATGTAACGTCGCTTGGAACGTTCGGGTCCGCTTAGCTTGATTCGATTCTGTTCAATAATAATTTGGATTGCTTTATCTGTAATTTCCAGCTTCAATTGTTGGATATCACTTTTAAGGGTAGACTCTGAGATAAATAATCGTTCTGATAAATCAAAGATATCTACTCCTTCAGCTGAGCCTTTCAGCAGCTCTAAAAATATTCGAGATTTTCGCTCTTCATTTTCATTGGATAAAGCAGACAATTGGATTGTCGGGTTGATTTGATACCCTTGATTACTTGCCTGAATGAGGTTTTCAACCTCCTGATTCATTTTTGCAATATGATTCCGAATTGTCCGAGTCGTACAGCCGCAGTAATCAGATAGCTGTCCGGCAGTGACCCATCGCTCATGATTTTTCGTCAGGAAGGCGATTATTTCTTTTTGTTTTACATGCCACATAGTAACAGCTCCTACTACAAAGAAAGCTGATTGCTACGCTCTTTTTTCAAAGTCCCGCAACCAGCTTCTTCATTTATTTACAACAACTCACCATTCGACTCAATTACCTTTTTGTACCAGTGGAAGCTATCCTTCTTAATTCTTTCACCGGAACCTTTGCCTTCATTATCTAAATCAACATAGATAAAACCATAACGCTTCTCCATCTGGGCAGAGGAGCAGCTGACAATATCAATTGGTCCCCAAGCGCAGTAGGCAATAACCTCTACTCCGTCATACATGGCATGCTTCATTTCTGCGATATGCTCAGAAAGATAGGCGATTCGGTAATCATCATGAACTGTTCCATCTTCCAATTTGTCATACATACCAAAACCATTTTCAGCAACAATGATTGCTTTATGATACCTATCCCAATATTGAGAAAGTGTATTGTATAAGCCTTTGGGATCAACTGCCCAGCCCCATGGATTGGCTTTCAAGTTGGGATTAGGCGTCACAGAAGCTGGATTTAACGTATTTTTTGTTGAATCAACCATTTGCGAGTAATAGTAGGAAATCGCTAGATAATCCATCGTGTTCTCCTTCAGCAAGCGGCAATCCTCTTCTGTTATATCAATCGTAAGATTATTTTCTGCGAAATAATTCAAGGCGTATTGCGGATATTCACCATTAAACTGAACATCGGTATAAAAATACTCCATGCGATTCCGCTTCATTGCCAGAATCACATCATCCGGATTACAGGAGAACGGATAGGCTGTACAATCTGCCACCATCGTTCCAATCATCATTTCCGGATTAATCTTATGACCAAACGCAGCCAGCTTGGCACTTGCAACAAACTGATTATGAACAGCCTGATAGCTGGCTTCTTCGTAATTGTCCACGGTGTCGTAAGGAACAGCCGTAGAGTTGAAGGGTTCAAACTGAATAAGATTGATTTGATTGATAACAATCCAATACTTTACTTTATCCTTATAGCGCTCCAAGACAACCTCGCCGTATTTCACAAATAAATCAATCACTGCCCGATTATTCCAGCCACCATACTTCAAGGTGATTTCTACCGGTGTTTCGTAATGCAAAATCGTAATAATCGGCTCCATACCAAGCGCAATAATTTTATCGATTAAGCGGTCATAATAAGCCAAGCCTGCCTCATTCGGCTCAGTCTCTTCCCCTGTTGGAAAAATCCGTGTCCAATCAATGGAGGTTCGAAAGTTTTTGAACCCCATCTCGCTTAACAGCTCCAGATCCTGCTCAAAGGTATGATAAAAATCAATCCCATGACGTTTTGGATAGTAGCCCTCTTGATCGGCCAAATTCTCTTTGACCTCAGCCAAGCTCATGCCTTGATGCTGGGCAGCACTGATTTCTTCATTAGATTTTTCAGGGTAATACTTGTGTAAATCAGCCAAGCTGATACCCTTGCCAGCTACCTTGAAAGCTCCCTCTGCTTGATTAGCTGCAATCGCTCCACCCCATAAAAAGTTTTCCGGCATCTTGTATTCTTTTAACATCGAAACGCCTCCTAATTTTCTTTATTGAATCGCTCAAATAACTTGATTAGATGCTCACCAATCAAAATCTCGCTTTGCGCTGTCATCAAGGTATCCTGTGCATGACAGAACAATGTAGAGTAACGAATCTGCTCGCCGGAAGCCTCCAGCTGTAAGGTATCCGTTTGTAATCCATGAGCAACAACAACCTCACTGCGTGCTTCTTTAATCTCCATTTTTGCTAGGTCAAAATCCATTACTTCCAGCTTTTCCAGCGCTTGAACTAAATGGTCTCTGGCATTTCCCGCATGAACCAAAATATTCATCGAGAGCTGATTCAGCTGGTCATTTTCTTCAATATAGTCTTTTTCCATTGTGTCGTCCTCCAGTAATTGATTATGCTGTTTCTACCGCTCCTTCTTCCATCGCTTCCAGTTCTTCCTGTTTGATTAATGAATTGTCATACGCTTTGAAGAATGGTAGGAAAACCAGCCAAGTCACGATGAAAATTACGATACAAACGATAATTGCCCGCCAATCCTGTGTTGCCAAATAAGAGGTGATTGGATAAGGCATGTACCACAATAGGAAGGTTTGAGAAGGGATGTTCACAAAACCGAAATACATTGCTGCATAAGCAATACTTGGTACCAGTAGTCCATTAATCCACATCGGTACCATCAAATAAGGATTGAACGCAATCGGTGCGCCAAATACCAGTGGTTCATTGATATTGAAAATTGACGGTATGATGACTGCACGACCAATGGCTTTCAGCTGTGCCGACTTACTTAATAAGAACATCATGACAGATAATGCCAGTGTCGTTCCTACTCCTCCCATTGAAGAAAAAGCATAACAGGTTTCCTGTGTAGCAATATTTACTGCCTGACCACCAGCTGCTACTGCTTCAGCATTGGCAGCCAGTCCAGCCATGTATACCGGATAAATTGCCGGCATCATTACCCAGCCAGAAATACCAAAGGTGTATAAGAAGATTGGAATAAATACTGAGAGCACAAACCCCGGATATGACTGCACGATTTTTGCCAACGGACTGAACACCAGAATCACGACATCAAAGAAATCAATATTAAACTGGACAGTAATCAGCCAGCCAATCAGCAAAACAATTGTGATTGGCAATAAGCTATTGAACCAGCCAACAACAAAATCCGGAATAGGTGTATCTTCATCAAAAAAGGATTTTTGTGCCGCTAAATTCATCACAAAGGCGACAAATAAACCCGTGATGATAGAGAGGAACATCCCCGTTGCGCCAAATCTTGATAAAATAAATGTTATTTCGCCTTCAGCCGTAATCGTTGGAAAAATTAACATCATGAACAGCACGAGAGCGGTTGCTCCTGAAATCAGTTTTTGACCGCTATGTCCCTTCTTCTCCATCAGATAATATGGAATCAAAAATGCCACAACCAGACCGAACATTCCAAACGAAAAGGTACTGATAAGAGAGAAGTCCGGCATCCCCTTAAACACATTCTGCAAAAGCGACACAACTGTCACAAGAGAACCCACAAATACCAGAGGCAGCGCCGCCATGATTGAATCCTGAATAGCAGACACCCATGGATTTTTCACTACCTTATTGACTTTCGGTGCAAACGTATTTGTCATAAAACCCATAATTTTGTCCATTTTCTATTCCTCCAAACTTACGATCAGATCCAGTGCCTTCTCCCCATTCAATGACCCATAGGTACTTTGCGGAATCACTGCTGCCTTGACCTTTTTATCTTTTGTCTGTTCTTGGATATCCGCCAGCATATACGATAAGTGCGGACCAATCAACAGGTAATCGATTTCATTTATCCGCTCGTCCAGCTGCGATTCACTGGCAGCTTTGACAGTCAACGTCATTCCTCTTTTCTTCGCAGCTTTACGAATCGCCGCCGCCATAAAACCGCTGGATGCACCCGAACCACAAATCAATAAAATATTTTTCAATTCCTTCACCACTTTCTGTTCTTTATAGCTTTATTATAGGAATCAGGCACACCACTTACAAACCGACTTTTTTCCTAGTGGTAGGAAATTGGCTGTTATATCCAAATTTTTTGTTCCGTTATTTGCTCGAAATACCCAAATAGGTCGTTTTAACTAGAATGCTTAACAAAAAAATGAAGAAGACTCCTTTCTTTTGAGAGAAGGAACTGCACAAAAAAACAGCCAAATCGCCCCCACGATTTGACTGTCTGCTATTAAAAACACTATTTCAATACCCCTTTATACCTAACTATCTCTTAAGGAAATCAACTTTTTACCCAGCAGTTATTTGCTTAAGTTATTGAAGTCCACTGCCAATTTCGAACCGATAACCGCATTGTTCTTCACTAACGCGATATTAGATTCCAAGCTCTTACCGTCCGTTACATCCTTGATTTTACCAAGTAGGAATGGTGTAATGTCTTTGCCTGAGACGCCTTGTTCATCTGCTTCTTTAAGCGCTGTTTCAATGGCATCATTGATAAAGGCTTCATCCATAGAGTATTCTTCCGGAATCGGGTTGGCAATAATTGCGCCGCCGTCGATGGCTAAATCCCATTTTGCTTTCAATGATTGCGCCAGTAATGCTGTATCATCAATGTTGTTCTCTAATTCGATACTACTTGTTCTAGAGAAGAAAGATGGCAATACATCTGTTTTATAACCGAAAACAGGTACACCCTTTGTTTCCAGATATTCCATTGTCAGGTTCAAATCAAGAATTGATTTTGCTCCGGCACAGATAACTGCAACATTGGTTTTCGCCAGTTCTTCCAAATCAGCGGAAATATCCATTGTTGTCTCCGCACCACGGTGAACACCACCGATACCACCTGTCACAAAGATATGAATGTCTGCTAAGGCTGCACAAATCATTGTTGCAGCAACGGTTGTCGCCCCAAGTTTTTTAGAAGCCAACAGGAAGCCGATATCACGACGTGACACCTTCGCCACTCCTGTACTGCTGCCGAACATTTCCAACTCTTCATCAGAAAGACCAATTTTTATTTTTCCATCAATTAAAGCGATGGTCGCTGGTACGGCGCCATTTTCACGAACGATTGCTTCTACTTCTCTCGCTGTTTGAACATTTTGCGGATAAGGCATGCCATGAGAGATGATTGTTGATTCCAATGCAACGATAGGAAGTCCCTGTTCTTTCGCTTTCTTTACTTCTTCTGATAATACAACATATTCTTTCATTGATTCCATTCCTCCATGTCTTTGATTAATTGATTTTTTGTCAGCTCCGGTCGAACGGTATACTTCGATTCAATTGTTTTTACTGCATTAATTGTTGCTTGCTTGAGTGAGTCGCTTAAGGAGTGGTTTTCCAGCCAAGCATCAATCACAGCAGCACAGAAAGCATCTCCTGCACCTGTCACATCTACTACATTGGCAGTCGAAAGTGTCGGCTGGTAAATCAACTCGCCTTCTTTATTCCCAGCCAATACGCCATCCGTGCCCTTCGTAACAATCACATTTTCGATTCCCAGCTCCAACCACGACTGTACGACCTGCTCCCACTCCTCGTTAGAGGTTATCTGGCAGTTAAAATAGGTCTCTGATTCATCACAGTTCGTAATCAACCAGGTTAAACCACTTAACTTCTCCGGCAAATGCTTAATCTTCGGTGAAGAAACAGGAATCAAGATTATCGGCTTCTGATGCTTGTTGGCAAAATGCAACAGGTAATCCAAGCTGCTTTGTGGGCAATTTAAATCAGCGATAATACACTTGGCGTTTTGCAGCAGCTTCTCCTTTTGAACTAACAATTCAGGCTTCAAATGCAGATACGCATCCATGTCCGCCAGTGCCACCAGCAAATTCCCCGTCTCATCGAGAACAGCGGTATAAGAGCCAGTCGTTACTTGTTCCGATTGTTCTACATGGGAAAAGTCCATAAAGCCTGATGACTGCCGCTTAATCAAGTCAAAATCCGAATCTCTTCCGGCAACAGTAATCATCGAAACGTCCCAGCCCAATCTGCCTAGATTTTCCCCAATATTTCTGGCTACACCACCAACACTTTGACTGGAATTTGCCGGATTCGATGTATGAAGCTGAATGGCTTCTTTACTGTAAATCTTACGGTCAACATTGGCTCCGCCAATACAAACAATCTGTTCGCATTCATTCACCACATAAGCCTTTCCAAGTAAGAATCCCTTGTCAATCAAGCTTGATGTAATATTCGCTACCGCTGACCGAGACAGCTTCACGACATCCGCAAGCTCTTGTTGAGTGATGTACGGATCGTTTTTTATCTGATCCAGCACCTTCTTCTCATTCTCATTCAGTCTCTCTGAATTCAGCACGTGTTCCTCCTTTCCGGACTTTTGTCCTAAAGAAAAACTTTTGTCCTTTCCATTGTAATCGCTTTTCTTCTATTCGTCAAGAACAGAAGAAAATAAAAAACTGAGATCATTGACCTCAGCTAAAATATATAAATGAAACAAATAGATAAAGAGATGTAAAGCCTCAGCATTTTTATGAATCAGATGCCTGGTTCAGCCGATGAACCTCTGCCAGCTCTTCTTCTGTAAACGCACGGTTCTTATAATAATATTGTAAATCCGTGTCATTAATTTCTCGAATGACCTTACAGGGGTTGCCCACCGCAACTGAATTGGCGGGAATGCTTTTGTTCACGATACTGCCGGCACCAATGACACTATTTTTCCCAATGGTTACACCAGGACAAATCGTTGTATTTGCACCTATCCAGCAATTTTCTTCAATAACAACCGGATCACCATACATCAAGCGTCGATGGTCGGGATGTATCGGGTGTCCAACTGTCGCAATGGTAACTCCCGGTCCAAAAGCAACTTTATTACCAATAGTGATTTTGGCATCATCAATAAAGTTGCACCCCATATTCAAGTAACACTCTTCCCCAAGTTCAATATTACTGCCGTAGCAAAAATAGAACGGCGGCTCAATCCATGCCTTCACTTCTCTGCCAAAAATTTCCTCCAGCAATCGAAATCTCTTTTCCAACTCATCAGGCATCGTTTGATTAAACTGCATCATTCTTTTTTTCGCCTGTAGCCGTTCCTCCGGTAATCCTTCACAATCATCCAGAAATAATTTTCCAGCGGCAATTCGTTCCCTCATAGTCATTAGTATCGATTCCTCCAAATTCTTTTAATTTTTTATTTACTCATTACCTTATCACTTCTTAATCCTCTTACCATTTTTTAAAACGGTTTCATTAAGTATAAAAGAAAAATGAGCTGTCGTCACCCTTTTCTATAGCAGTTGGCTCATGCTACCCCTTTTATTCTTTGCTGGCCATTACAACATCTACTTGCTTCAAACAATTGGCTAAATTAAACTATAAAAAAGGAGTGGTCAAATGAAGGTCGTTCGCATCGAATACCCTACAACACTGGACAAGATTGAAGATACCACAAATGATAACATTGATGTATTTGTAACGCTGGATGACGATTTTACCTATGTGATTGAAGTCGCAACAATCAAAAACATTGCCGAGCTGATGGAAGACGGCTTTTTGGGTAGTCGCTGCCCGTTTATTATTGTTGATGAGCTGAGGGAGGAGATAATCTGGAAAGCAATGGAGGAGCATGCTCAGGAGGATGCCTTCTGGTTGAAGATGAACGCCATGGCTCATACCTTTACTACAGATGAGCTGCAAATAAAGATAGACGAAGTAAAAGAATATCATAAGGAGTTAGATGAGCTTGAGCGAGTGGCGTTCGAGGAACGAGCACTCATAATTGCTGAAGCATTAGCTGGTATTGAAACGCTTGAATCCGGAGAACTTTTCACGTTGGAAACAGTCACTCCAAGCATAAATTGGAATGAGCTATATGAAAGTCAGCGTATCTTAGCGAATAAAACGATTGTCAGAAGAATTACTGAAGATGTGTATAAAGACTTCGAGGTAGTCAGATACCTTAGCGAATTCATTCCTGAATATAGAAAGAAATAGAGAAAAAAATGGACAGGTAAACTCACTTGATTTTCAAGCCCCTACCTGTCTATTTGATCTGCCTGTAAAATAAAATTACAGCTTTTTGAACTAGCTTGTGCTTCCAAAGCTATCACATAGATCGCAGCTTCTTTTTGATTTGCTCTTCCAACAAATCGAAATAGCTCTCCATAACCGCCTGACACACCAAGTAATCAATTAATTCTTCATTGGAAATATACTCCACGATAGCTTTCATATGCTTTTTCGAGGTTTGGGTAAGGTTTCGTTCACAATATTTTTCATAGCTTCTGATGACCGTCTCACAGATTGCCTCGCTCTTACTGCTTCTTTCTGAAATTGTCTGGATAACTTCTTTATGGTTCATGATTGGTTTCCTCCTTAAATAGTAGATATATCTCTCGTCAATTCTTCGCCTAAAAACCGATTCTTTCTATAAAGCTTTCTTCTTTCTTATCACCAATTTCAAAATTGATTGAGCTTTCCTTCTCATCTTGCTCTTTAACATTCTCGGTCAAATATTCTTTTAGCCCTTCTTTATCGATTGAACTTTCTACTACCTGAGATGCTGCGCCTAAACAGATAAATGCTCCTACGATTGCTGCGATTGTTTTTGTTTTCATGATGATTTCCTCTTTTCATAAGTTTTAGTTGTTTTGATTCTTCCTATTCCTGTTAAGCGTTAGAAGCCAACCCATTCTAAAAAGCTGCGCTCTTCCTTATCTCCGATTTCAAAATTGATTGAGCTGTCCTTTTCATCTTGCTCTTTAACATTCTCGGTCAAATATTCTTTTAGCCCTTCTTTGTCAATTGAACTTTCTACTGTCTGAGATGCGATACTTAAGCAGATAAATGCTCCTACGATTGCTGCGATTGTTTTTGTTTTCATGATGATTTCCTCTTTTCTTAAGTTTTAGTTGTTTTGATTTTTCCTATTCCTGTTAACCGTTAGAAGCCAACCCATTCTAAGAAGCTGCGTTCTTCCTTATCTCCGATTTCAAAATTGATTGAGCTGTCCTTTTCATCTTGCTCTTTAACATTCTCTGTCAAATATTCCTTTAGTCCTTCTTTGTCGATTGAATGTTCTACTACCTGAGATGCTGCACCTAAACAGATAACGGCTCCTACGATTGCTGCGATTGTTTTTGTTTTCATGATGATTTCCTCTTTTCTTTTATAATTTAAGCTTTCTTATTTCGTTTGATATGTCTTATAAAGGGCATTTTTGATTTGATTTGTTCCTTCATCAAGTCGAAAAAGTTTTCCATTACCGCTTGGCACGTTAGGTTATCAATCAACGTCTCATTTGATAAATGACCGATAATTGCTTTCATATGCTTTCGTGAGGTACGGGTAAGGTTGTCCTCGCAATATTTTTCATAACCCTTGATGATTTGTTGACAGGTTAAAAAGTCACTGTTGCTTCTTTCTGCGATTGCTTGAACTACTTCTGTATGATTCATAATTAATCTCCTCTTCATTTGACCGACCGTCGGTCATTTTTAGTTTATTTTTTAAACCCAACTACTGTTGAGTTTAATTGGCAAATACTGACATGATTTTAGCTTCCGCCATTTTTCTATCTATTTTTTCTGTAATTCCAATCACCCTAAAGATGATATCAATAAAAGACTGAATTCTTCTTTTCATTGTCTCTTCATCCGGTGTCATCATCCGTTCATCCAATAAAGTTTGAATTCCCGCAATTAAGAATTGGATAGCTTCTAAAGGAAATGGTGTTTGGAATTCTCCTTTTTTGTTTCCTTCTTCAATAATCTCAGCTAGTATTGGACAAATATGTTGTAATGTTCCTTCCATTGCCCGCTGCTTCATCAAAGCATTTTCTACGTTGGGAAATTGCTCGATCATATCGCTTTTCTCGTCATTCTCATTAGGAAGCTGGGCTAGTAGATATTGGATAATTTTATCTAATGCACTAAGTTCGGTGTTTGCTGCGATTTCTCTGGCAATGACCATATCTTGCTCGATGACTCTCATTACGACAGCCTCCATCACTTCTTCCTTGGATTTGAAATAGTGATAAAAGGTTCCTTTCGCTATGCCGATAGCTTTAAGAATATCGTTGATTGTTGTCTTGTCGTATCCTTTAGAGAGGAACAAGCTTTTCGCTGTATCTAATATCTCTGTTTTTCTTTCATCGTGTTCCTTCACAGTTCTCATGTTTGACCTCCTCTCTTTTATCGACCGACCGTCGGTCTTATTATGTCTTTATAATATACTCCTTCTATATTTTTGTCAACATCTTTTTTGAACTTTTTTATTTTTCTACTCTCTATATGATTTCATGACCTAAAAACAAGAGTCTGGGACAAAAATAGTTTCCCAGACTCTTAGTGTATCCATATCCGAATAAACGGTGGGACAGAAGCAACTTCTTCGACAATAAGCCGAAATTTAGCAAAAATTTGTAATACAATTTTCGTAAATTCCGTCTTATTGCTTGAAGCTAACCGCTTCTGTTCCAACCTCTTTACTATGTCGAGTGCTTCATTAAGCGATTGATATGGACACCTAGATAAACGATTTCTTCATCAGGAATGGTTGCATGATATACCTTTTCGATATATTCCTTAACCTTTGTCGCAGTTTCCATTGCTGATGGATACAATGTCCACATTTGTCGATACAGCTCTCCCTCTGTATCTTCAAGCAGTCCATCAGAATAATATCTTTCAACAAAGAAACGGACATGGGTGATAAATCGAGTGTAGTGAATCGAATTCGTATCGATTTCCTTTTGAATCGAATAGCGAACCATGTTGACGATTCCACCAATCATCTTCGCATATTTAAAGCCATTGCCATTTTCTGTATCCTCTGATTGTGCATTAATTAGATGGAAAGCAATATTACTCGCTTCTTCCTTCGGTAATTCAATCGCATATTTCTCATTAAGCAGCTCTAATGCTCGCTGTCCTACTTGAAACTCCTGCGGATAGTAGCTTTTGATTTCCCAATATAAGCGGTTGGCTACTGTCAGACCTTGCTGTGCGCGTTCCACTGCAAAATGTAAATGATCTGTCAAGGTAAGATAGAGGTTGCTGTTGAGCTTCTTCCCCAACTGAGCTTCCGCTTCTGTAATGATGTCTCTGGTGACTTCAAAAAATTCAAAAGGAATCTCTCCCACCAGTTCAACAATTTGAACTGATTTCTGTTCCTCAACTTCAAGAAAAATCTTATCTACCTGCTCATCCGGAATCTGGTCACCGATTTTTTTACCAAATCCGATGCCCTTCCCCAAAGCAATCATTTCTTTGCCATTATTTTCAACAAGAACAACACTGGAGTTCAAAACCTTTTTTATTGAAATCACCTGTCATCCTCCCCTTACCTTCTACTCATATAGTGATGCACCATTGGTCGTAATTACTTTTTGATACCAGAAGAAAGAATCCTTCCTCATCCGATCATAAGTACCGTTGCCCTCATCGTCAGCATCTACATAGATGAATCCGTAACGCTTAGACATTTGTGACGTTCCGGCACTGACTAAATCAATAGGTCCCCAACTAGTATAGCCAATTAGATTGACACCTTCATCAATCGCTTCTTTCATTTGCTTGAAGTGCTCTTCAAAATACTTCATACGGTACGTATCGTGAATTTTTCCTTCTTCGATTTTATCTACTGCGCCCATACCATTTTCAACAATCATCAATGGTAAATTGTAGCGATCATATAACTCAATCAAAGATATTTTCAGCCCTTTTGGATCTATCTGCCAGCCCCACTCTGTCGAAGGAAGGTATGGATTCTTAACCCCCAACACTGTATTTCCCGGTGTTCTTTCAGCATCTGGATTCCCTGACTCCGCCATAGACATATAGTAACTGAAAGATACAAAATCAACCGTATGCTCTTTAAGAATAACTAAATCTTCCTCTGTCATATCCAAATGAATGCCACGGTTTTTCAAGTCCTTCAAAATCATTTGAGGATAAACACCTTTAACCTGTACATCCGCGTAAAAATTGTTTTCCAAATTTTTCTTCAGGGTCAATTCTACATCAATCGGTGCACAAGTCAATGGATACGTCATCAGTTTCGTCAGCATACAGCCAACCTGACTACCTGGAATTTTTTCATGAGCTGACTTGGTAACTAAAGCACTTGCTACAAATTGATGGTGCAATGCTTGATACACATCTTGTTCAAGCTGGCCCTCTTTGCTCTTATCAGGAATAATTCCAGCTGTTGTAAATGGATGGCGGTGAATACTATCAATTTCATTAAATGTCAGCCAATACTTCACGTATTCTCCAAAGCGATCATAGCAAACATCTGCAAAACGAACAAAATCGTCAATTACCTTGCGTTCCACCCAGCCATTGTATTTCAAACTCAGAAATACCGGCATCTCATAATGTGAAAGTGTTACGATTGGCTCGATATTTAATCGTTTCATTTCCTTGAAGACTGCCTCATAAAAAGCGACACCCTTTTCATTCGGCTCCAACTCTTCACCTGTTGGAAAAAGTCTTGTCCATGCAATCGACAAGCGTAAGGTCTTAAAGCCCATTTCGGCAAACAATGCTAAATCCTCTTTATAACGATGATAAAAATCAATGCCGCGACGTTTAGGGTACCAGTCGTCACTCAAATCAGCAACAGCTTGCTCTACACTTTCCGTCGTCACGCCCATATGTGCTGCGTAATCTTTATTGTCTACATTTGGTTTGTAGGTAGCCATATCTGCGACAGAAAGGCCTTTTCCGTCGAGATTCCAACCGCCTTCTACCTGATTGGCAGCTACTGCGCCGCCCCATAAAAAGTTTTCCGGAAATGTATGTTTGTTCATGATAAGCCCCTTTTCTTCTTTGTGGAAACAACTCAAGTTGTTGACCTGTTTCTTCATTCTTGTAATTGAATACTCATTATCTATTTCTACTAATTTCTTTATTATTATATTGTCGCTACTGCCAGCAGGTCTGAGTCATTCGTCACTTCCTGTTCGATATTGAAAGAGCTGACATTAAATTGCTCTTGGTTGGTAACAACACAAATCACAGTTGGATCAAACCCTGCTTCGATAATTTTCTGCAAATCAAATTCGATTAGCTTCTGTCCTCGTTTGACATAATCGCCGGATTTTACAAAGGAAACAAACCCTGCGCCTTCCATTTGTACCGTATCGATTCCAATATGAAACAGCAATTCTGCCCCATTTTCCAGCTTCATCCCTACTGCGTGATTGGTCTCAAACAGCATCGTGATTTCACCGGACTCAGGAGCAACCAGCTCACCGATTTCAGGAACAATACCAACTCCTGCACCAACCATTCCGCTGGCAAATACTTCATCCTTCACTTCTGTCAATGGAATCACTTTTCCAATAACCGGACTAGATAATAGTTCCACACCAGCTGCTTTTTCCAACTCAACAGCTTCTTTCGTTGTCTCTTCTACTTTTTTATCTTTGAACAATACTAAAACAGCGATAAACGCTACTACAAAGGATAGTCCTAATGTTGCGAAGGCCCAAATCAAATTCATTGAGTTTTCCTTGTCTGCAAACATTGTAATACTTGCCAGTCCAGGACCAACTAAAGCAAAGGCTTTGATAGCCATAACCCCAGCAAAGCCGCCGCCAATCAGGCTGGCTCCCATAACGCCATATAATACTCGTTTATTTAAGATTGTTACACCATACAACGCCGGTTCTGTAATCCCGAACATCGCAGAAATACCTGCTGAAATCGCTGTTGAACGTAATTTTTTATCCTTGGTCTTGATACTTACCGCAAAACACGCACCTGATTCTGCGATATTATGTGCCAGAGAAGCCGGTAAATACAGCAACTCCATACCTAACTCACTCATAGAAGATACCGCATAAGGAATCATTGCTTTGTGCATTCCTGTTACAACCATCAATGGCAAGATTGCTGCCAGTATGGCTGTTGCCAACCAACCGAATTGATTATACAATGCGACAATTGCGGAAGAGAAAACTGTTCCGACATTATAGCCCAATGGACCTAAAATCAACAACGCAACGGGTACTGTAATCAACAAGCTCATCATTGGAACGAAAAAGATTCGAATCGACTTAAGCGAGAACCTTGTAAATAGCTTTTCCATTTGCGCATAGAATAATACAGTCAAAATTGCCGGAAATACTTGAGACGCATAGGCAATGTTTTCGATATTGAAGGACATAAAGGCTGCACCTTCTGCCAGCATGGCAGTCATACCAGGCAGAATCAATGCACCAACAGCTGACACAGCTACCAACTGATTGACCTTTAATTTATTCGCTGTTGTCATTGCAACCAGAATCGGTAGGAAGTACAATGGTGCACCACCAATTAAGTCAAGAATCTGATAAGTCTGACTTTGGTCGCTCATCACACCTGATATCGAAGCCAGCATCAGCAAGGATTTCAATATTCCACCGCCGGCAATGGCTGGGACTAACGGCTGGAACACAGAAATAACAAAATCAAGAATAATTGCACCAATTTTTTGCTTTTCCTTTGGCTGATTGCCGTTATCGTTCAGTTCACCTAACATTTTTCTCACTTCGTCATAGACTTCAACCACATCATTTCCGATGATGACCTGACACTGGACATTTTGCCTTACGCCCATAACACCATCTATTGCTTCAAGCTTTTCAATATTCGCCTTACTCTTGTCCTTCAATGTAAAGCGCAAGCGCGTGGAACAGTGCTCCAGATGAGAAACATTTTCTTTCCCGCCGACCTGCAAAACAACTTGTTCAGCTATTTCTTTATAATTCATTTTATTATCCTCTTTTCCTTATCGATTTCACTTGTATTCTCTCGGCCGAAAAAAATACAAAAAGACAGGACTTAAATAAATCGACATTCCATATCTACACAAATAAGATATAGAATAACAACTTATTTAGGTCCTGCCTGCACTACCAGTCACATGCCTGTCTATTTGAGTGTATTCTATCACAGAAAAATGAAACCGTAAACATAAAAATAAAATTTTCTCAAAATTCTATCAAAACTAACAAGATAAACAGTGTGACAATCCCCTATGATTCACCTTACAAAGCTGTTAGTCTCAGCTCAGACCAAAGATGGATTTCATCTTAACAGTTTCATTGTATGATTACTTCGAAAGGATGATTGCTATGAAAAAAACATTAACTGGTTTAGGAATTTTTGCTGTTATCTCAGGTATCTTAATCTTTGGAATTAATTTTGCTATGAACAAATATATGGAAGAAAATTACGGTGGCCCCAGCTATTACACGAAAATAGATAATGATCCTGTTGCCAGCGGTATTGCTGACGGCACACAATTCTATGAGTACGATCAAGTTTCCTATGATGAAAAGGGCGTTGAAAAGACAGTCCACTTAAAAGAATACCGCCAAAAGCCTTTAAGAAAATCCGCCTATCTAAAAATGGTCGTTAACGATGAAAAGGGCGTCACCTCGTGGGAAGAAGTGAATGAAAAGGATTTGCCAAATGCTGTAAAAGAAAAATTAGCCTAGAGGAGGAAAGTACATGCTGACTATGATAATGGATATACTGACAAGCTTTATCGAATCAATGGTTCATCTTTTTATGAGCTTTTTGATTATTCCTTTTGAGGTATTTAGCGATATGTTGAATACATTATTCAGTTAAATGGAGCAAGCTCAGTTGCAACTATTGGAAAGATGTCAATAGTCGCAATTGAGCTTTTTCTTTTATTTTCTAACTCTTTATATAAGTAACCTCGTTCAATGGATAAAAAAATCTTTTTTTGTAACTTTTCTGCAGAAATAAAAAAAACAAATGTCATTGAATCTATTATATAATTATATCCAACAAAAGGAGGAAAAAAATGAAAAAGAAATTGTTTTTTGGGGTTTTATTGAGTAGCTTATTTACAAGTTTAGCTTTTGGGAACAGCGTGCAGGTTCATGCTACGTTTCCGAATGACACAGAGAAAGGCTTAATCTCCGTACAAGAACACGATGCAATCAAAGCATTTTCACCAGTCGAAACACAGGCAGTTTCCAAGTGGGACCCTCAGCAAAATCTTCTAGTTGTGTTAGTAGAATTTGAAGATGTCGCACTTTCTTCTGATGAAGAAGACTGGTATAACAAATTTTTTGGTGATGAAAAATCCTTAAAAGCCTATTATCAAGAACAAACTGGAGGTTTCATTAACATTACCCCTGCCAATGAAACCTATGGAAAAAATAACGGAATTGTAAAGGTAAAAGTCAATCAGAAACACCCAAATGCTGGGCAAAGTGTGAGCGTCTGGCCAACAATGGAAAATGTGCTGAATCAGGCAGATTCATATATTAACTTCGCTGAGTATGATACCAAGCCTGGGATTACTAATGCTGTCACACAAGATGAATTACACGTTATGGCGATTTTTGCGGGTAAAGAACTAAGCCGGAAAAACGATAGTGTGAACATTCCCGCCGTTTGGGGACACAAAGGAGATTTTGGACAATGGACTCTCACTGAAGATGGAAAATACATTCTTGACTATACCGTATTTGGTGAAAAGATGTTTTTCGACAATCAAGGGACTCTATCAACTTTAGGCGTGATTGCTCATGAGTTTGGGCACGACTTAAAACTTCCTGATTTGTATAATACAACTTACAATGGCTTAGGATTAGGCTATGGGAGCCTTATGGCTTGGGGTGGTAACAATAATCTTCCAGGAGAATATAATGGTGAGACACCTACAGGCTTCTCTGCTTATTCGAAACAGTTATTGGGACTTCCTGTAGAAACCGTTGATATTAGTAAAGAAGATCAGATTTATACTGTCAAAACCATCACAAACGATAGCGATAACCCGACTGTTTTAAGAATCAATACTGACAATCCTAAAGAATACTTTTTAATTGAGAATCGGCAATTTGAAGGATTCGATAAAGGAATGTACCGACCTCAAATTTATTCAGGCGGTATCGCTATTTATAAAGTCAATACAGCTTTTAGCGGAAACCACAGTGTTGGCAAACAGATGGTTACACTTCTGGAAGCAGAACAAAATATCGTCGGCTATTCAAAAATGGATGCCTATGAGCCTTGGTTTGGCGATCCATTTTATTATGTAGGGACCGGTCGAAACAAACAACCGCAGGCTACAATGGTCAATGGTTCAACCAATCCATCGACTAAGCTGGTGGACGGCAGTATTCCAGATTTTTCTATTGAGGTACTCGACGCCCCCGCTTCAACCATGCGCGTGAAGATTAGTAAAAACCGATCAGTTGAATCCATCGCGTTTGATTATGAGTCAAAGGAATTGGAAGTGGGTCAGACATTTGATGCAATTCCGACTTTTACTCCAAAAAATGCCACAAATCAGGCAGTTAGTTGGAAAACTTCGGATAAGTCATTGGCTTCGGTTGACGCGAATGGAACGATTACTGCTTTAAAAGAAGGCAAAGTGACCATCACTGCGACCACTCAGGATGGACAAAAAACAGCAGACTTCCAACTGACAGTGGTAAGAGCAAAAATTACGATTGAAGATATTATCGTCGAGCAGCAAATCCATGTTCCGCTAAATGAAGAAGTTGTCATCCCTGTCACATTAGTACCTGGAAATGCCTATAAAGAAGATTTGATATGGACAGTTAGTGATTCAAGCATAGCTGTTGTAGATGCAAATGGTACTTTATCTGGAAAAAAATATGGTCAAACGAAGCTAACTATCTCAACAACTGATGGAAAAATAGCAAAAGAAGTCATTATTCTTGTTGGAGATGACCATGGAAATTCAGGTATAGCACCTACACTACTTGAAGTTGGACAGAAAACTCATTTCCGAACAGATTACTTAAATGACTACGACTGCTTCTCGTTTACAGCACCAGAAGAAGGCTATTACGCTATCAAAGTTACAACAACAAACAAAGTTAATGATCAAGTGGCCGGTCTATGGATGAATGGTGCTACTTGGACAAATGATGAACAAACAGAGTTTTGGAGCGTTGGTAAATACAAAGCCGGAGAAACAAACCGGAAGAATATCGCAACATCAGCCAGCCATACACAATGTCCGCCTATAGGAACGGAAGGAGATATTGAGGTAGTGAAGCTGCCGGGAAACGTTGAAATCACTGCAACGGCGACCGAGCTGCGATTGAATGAAGGAGAAAGCAAACCGTCTCCTATCTCTGTTGAGGTTCCAAAAGAATTGCCGGGTGCCTATCTGACATTCACTTCAAGAAATCCAGAAGTTGCCACTGTCGACAGTCAAGGAAATGTGACTGCAAAGGCGAAAGGACAAACATGGATTGACGTCGCATCCAAGTTCCATCCATATAATCGGACAACTATCACTATCACCGTGGGAGACGATCATGGAAATTCAGGTACGGCAGCGACACTACTAAACGTAGGGCAAAAAACTCATTTCCGAACAGATTACTTGAATGACTACGATTGCTTCTCATTTACAGCACCCGAAGAAGGCTACTATGCTATCAAAGTTACAACAACGAACAAAGTTAATAATCAAGTAGCCGGTCTATGGATGAATGGTGCCACTTGGACAAATGATGAACAAACAGAATTTTGGAGTGTTGGTAAATACGCAGCTGGGGAAACGAATCGAAAGAATATTGCTACATTAGCCAGCCATACACAATGTCCACCTATAGGGACAGAAGGGGATATCGAGGTAGTGAAGCTGCCGGGAACTGTTGAAATCACTGCAACAGCAAAAGAGCTTCGGCTAAATGAAGGCGAAAGCCAGGCAGCTCCTATATCCGTTGAAGTTCCAAAAGAATTACCAGAGGCCTATCTAACATTTACTTCAAGAAATCCAGAGGTTGCCACTGTCGACAGTCAAGGAAATGTGACCGCAAAGGCGAAAGGACAAACATGGATTGACATCGTATCCAAATTTAATCCAGCTAATCGCATAATTATCACTATCACTGTGGGAGACGATCATGGAAATTCAGGTACAGCAGCTACACTACTTGAAATCGGGCAAAAAATACCGTTTCGAACAGATTACTTGAATGACTACGACTGCTTCTCGTTTACAGCTCCGGAAGAAGGTTACTACGCTGTCAAAGTTACAACAACGAACAAAGTTAATAATCAAGTAGCAGGCTTATGGATGAATGGTGCTACCTGGACAAATGATGCAAAAACAGAGTTTTGGAGCATCGGTAAATACGCCGCCGGGGAGACGAATCGAAAGAATATTGCTACATCAGCCAGCCATACACAATGTCCGCCTATAGGGACGGAAGGGGACATTGAGGTAGTGAAGCTGCCCGGAACTGTTGAAATCACAGCGACTGCAAAAGAATTGCGACTAACAGAAGGCGAAAGCCAACCATTTCCAATGACTGTAGACATTCCGGAGGAACTGCCAACCGCGGGACTAATATTTACCTCAAGTAATCCAGAGATTGCTAGTGTAGACAGCCAAGGAAATGTATTCGCTCAGTCAACTGGGCAAACATATATCGATGTCATATCCAAGTTTAATCCAACAAAAAGATTTATTATTACCGTCACAATCGCTTAGTATGTTCTATGCACTAACACTCCTAATGAAAATGAACTGCTTTATTACGCATGAAGCTGGTAACTATGATTATGTAGATTAATCAGGTAGCAATAAAAATAATGCGTATGACTACCGCTTCACTGATATAAAAGATGTCTTGAGTGAAGAAAAAATACTTTTAGTCTGAGCTCCTTTCTTTTTAAAACAGAATAAATAATTAAAACAGATTAGTTCATTTTTTTTGATAGGTTATTAGGAAAGAAGACAGGACAACGATTGAAAAAATAATCGTTGTCCTGTCTTCAGTTATTGACCTAGCGAATTGCATCATGGATTACCAGCACTTGCTTAAAACCGAATAAGTAACAGTTCAATCTAATACAAATATAACCCCTGTAATTTCTCAATCCCTGCTTCCGTCATCTCTAATGCTTGAATAGCGTAGTTTTCCATCGTACCATAGGTCTCCTCCATTGCTTGAAAGGCACTATCAAGGTACTCTGCTTTTGTGTGCTGTAACGAAGCCAGATAGTCCAAAACAAAAGAATCATCTGTATATTGTTTGTATATCGCCATCCGTTTTTCATTTCTTGGATGATTATATTGCTCAGTCAAAAAGTAATCGGCATAGATGGTTGCCTTATCAACACCCAGCAATCCTAGAATGATGGCGGCAGCCCAGCCAGTGCGGTCTTTTCCTCCCTGACAATGAAACAAATCAGGAACTTCCCCTCTTAGCAAAACCTGTAAGAAATCGATATAGGCTTTCTGCGCTTTTTCAGAAAGAACCAGCTCCCGCATTTGACCGACCATCTGCTGCTGCATCTGAATCAGCTTCTCTTGTCCTTCTTTTGTTTTCGACAGCTCAACCAGCTTTTCAACCTTCTGCTTATCCTTATTTGATGTATTGGAAGGCGTCTCACTTGCCTTCCGAGCTACTAACGCATGCGGATCAAAATTGTAGTGATACTTCTCACCCACAGTGATATCTGGATTTAATTCGATTTCCGCTGGAGAACGCAGGTCGATGACCGACGAAATCTTCATGTTCTTGAGGTATGTCCAGTCAGCACTAGCTAAGTGATCCGGCGCATCTGAACGATAAATTAAGCCCCATTTTGTCATTCGTCCATCAACTGTCAGGTATCCCCCAAGATCCCGACAGTTGTATAGCCCTGTAATTGGAAGCCGACGCTCAGCCCCCAGGTAGATCACCTCGTCTATTACTGTTTTATAAAATATCCTTTTCATTTTCTGTTCAGGTACAGGACCTGATACACCCTTTTTGAATGGATAAAGCTTCTCCCTTATTTCATGCTCCTCATCAGGCTCACTAGTGATATATACAGGCAGCTCACCTGTAAAATCTGTCTTCAAATCTAAAAATAATTCATCATTTTCTCTATATACTTCAATTGGTTTCATCATAATTACAGTGTACCTTGCTCAGTCTCTAAATCAACTGTTTTTTCAGCTTCTTCAAGTACCGCTTCTTCTTGCGCTGATTCCTGAAGATCCAGCTTTTTCATGAATGGCAGGTATAAAAGAACCACTGCGACAAACTGTATCAGCTGAACAACCAAACCTTGCCAGCCTCCTGCCATAAAGCCGGTCAGAAATGTCGGCAGATTACGTGGAACACTCAGACTGGTGATTGGCAGAAAACCGATGATTGTCGCGACATAAGCAATTCCGATACACAATGGTGCTGCCAAGGTTAACGGGATAAACAGAACAGGATTCAGTATCTGTGGAATACCAAATTTCATTGGCTCCGTGATACCGAAAACACTTGGTACAATCGACACTTTTCCGATTGATTTAAATTTCTCACTGCGACATACAAAGATTAGAATCACTGCTAATGCCAACGCGCGCGGTCCTTTATACGCATCTAAGAAAAAGGAGTTGATGACATTCTGTGCAGTTTCACCAGCCGCAACAGCTTCCATATTTGCATACGCCTGAGAGGCATAAAGGACAGTGATAATAGATGCGGTCACATTGCTTCCGTGAATACCGAACCACCATAGCAGCTCTGACAAGAACATAATGAACAATGCCGACCAGATTGTGCCCCCTAAGGTTTGTAGCGGCGCCTGTAAAATTGTATAGATAAAGTCATGGACATTTCCATATGACGTGTTGGAGAATAATAGACTGATAATAATTGCCAGAACAAATAAAATCGCTGCCGGTACAATTGCCTCGAAGGTCTTAGAAATAAATGGCGGAACACTGTCAGGCATCTTTGGCGAAAGCTTCATATCAGAAAGCTTTGCAAAGGCCCATGTAATAAAAATAGCGACAATCATACCGACAAAAATACCTTTTGACCCTAAGTACCCCAGCTCAATTGCCTGTACAGGCTTTTCAGCACCAACATCAAAATTAGTGATTGGTGTGACGATTAAAAAGCTGGCGACAGATAAAATCATGGATGCCGGTACATCACTTTTGATTTCTCTTGCTAAAACATAGGACATCCCTAACACAATATAAAGGGCAATAAAATTACTGGTGATCGTTGTACCAATCGTACAAGCTTGATTGATAATATCCGGAAGATTCGGAATCATCTGTACTACCATCAATAGACTACCGACAATCGTGATTGGCAATGTCAGCATCATCCCATTTGCCACGGTTTTGATAATCAGATTATTTGAGAATTTGACAATCATTTTATTCAACTTTGGTCCGAATGAACTTTTTTCTTTTGCCATGTTTACACTCCTTTTTTAGTTGTTCTCGATGACTGACTGTGCAATTTTAAACACTTTCTCACCATTCATCATGCCGTAATCCATCATGTCAATCACTTCGATTGGAATACTTGGATATTTCTGCTGTACCTCTTCCTTTTGAAAACCAATTTGCGGTCCTAAAAGAATAACGTCTGTCCCAGCAACGTAATCCTCCAGCTCGCTTAGTCCATAGGCTTCGATATCAGCTTCAATCGCTGCTTTTGCTGCATACTCCTTCATCCGATTCACTAACATCCCTGTTGACATGCCACCTGCACAGGCCAATATAATTTTCATACCTTTTCCTCCTTCATTAACCTTACACATTCCCGTAACTCCTTCAGTTCTCCATGAACTGCTGTAAACTCCTTTGCTAAATCGATTGTTGTTACCGCAGACATCAAGTGATCCTCCCCGTGAACCATAAAGAGCGTCAAATCAATCTGCTGCTTTTCGTCTGAAGCGACACTTAAAATCTTCGCATGTGTATGATGTGCTTCCTTTAGGTTCCTTTCCGCCTCAGCCATTAGACGATCACCTTCTGAAAATTCGCCCTGCTTTGATGCACGAATACTTTGCATCGCTAACGAACGAGCATTTCCGGCATAGACAATAATCTGCATCACTTCGTTTTCCATTTATTTCCTCCTCTCATCTCTACACTTTCTTATAAAGCAATTCTTGTGCCAACACACTAAAAACTAAAATAAATCTACCGCTGCCATTCTCCAGTCAATAATCTTTTTACTCTTTGTCCTCATAAGAATCGCTTTCTTATCAGCATTTCATCCCTAGTTGAAAACTTTTCAGTGGGAGTGTTCAATCCATTTTTTTCATTTCTCCGTACTTCAACTAAACGCAGCTTCGAAAGTGGGTTGTCAACGACACACTTCTCTGAAAAAGAAACACATGACTTTGACAGCCCGAAGAAAAACGCTTACAATCTAATTTATCAGAGCACACTAGGAGGAACAATCGTGGGAAGAAGCGATAGAATTTATACCTATATAAAAAATTTACCTGCGGGAACTGCCGTTTCCGCTCAGGAAATCGCCAGTCACTTACAGCTTGATCGAGCAAATGCAAGCAGTGACCTAAACGCATTGGTAAAACAAGACTTATTAACGAAAGAAGGCAGTCGTCCTGTTCGTTTTTCATTACCCAACCAGCCAAAGCAAAATGATGTTGATACATTTACTCAAAAAAATCCCAGCTTGAAAAACAGTATCGAACAAGCAAAAGCCGCCGTACTCTATCCACCACAACGTATGCATATTTTACTTAGCGGGCAGACTGGCGTTGGGAAAAGCATGTTCGCGGAAATCATCTATCGCTTTTCACAAGAAGAGGGCCGGATTGCCGGGAATGCCAAGCTGGTTACCTTCAATTGTGCCGATTACGCAAACAATCCACAGCTGATTCTCGGTCAGCTTTTTGGCGTCCGTGAAGGTGCGTATACAGGTGCGGTAGCCAGTAGAAGCGGACTGATTGAAGAGGCTGATGGCGGTATCCTCTTTTTAGACGAGATCCATCGGCTTAGCCCAGAGGCTCAGGAAATGTTATTCACTTTTATCGATAAAAAAGTATTCCATGCGCTCGGTGAGACTAGCTTTGACAGAACAGCTGATGTTCAGCTGATTTGTGCAACTACAGAAGATATAAGCTCAGCGCTTTTACAGACTTTTACTCGACGAATTCCCATGAAAATCCACCTACCTGCTTTAGACGAGCGTGGACTGAATGAACGATTGAATTTAATTAGCGGATTCTTTGACGATGAGGCTCATAACCTAAATAGAGATATAAAGGTATCCATGAATTCGTTGCGCAGCCTGTTGAGTTATAAGTGTCCAAGTAATATCGGCCAGCTAAAAACAGATGTCCAGCTGTTATGCGCGCAAGGCTATGCTCGTTCTCTTTCAGAAAAGCAACCTGCATTGACCATTACCAGCTATGATTTACCCGATACAATCAAGGAGGGGTTGTATTCTTCTGAAAAAAGAAGCGACTTGTGGAAGCTCACTTCCGCCTACCCAAGTCGCTTTATTGAGTTTCAAAAGGATCGGGAAAATCAACTTCCCTTCTCTGAAAATGACACACATGATATTTATCAGCTGATTGACCATAAAATCACGGATATGGAGAAAATTGGTTTAAATGCACAAGCCACAAAAGAAGTTGTTGATATGACGATTCAGGATTTCTTTCAAACTATAGGGACAGCAGCTACCACTAACGAGAGTGTCGTCAACCTTGTCGGAAATGAAGTATTCAGTACGGCTAAACGCTTTTTGACAGCTGCTGCAATGCATTCTGACAGCTACTCGGACAGTCTCCTTTCAGGCTTGGCAATCCACTTGCATAATTTACTGTCTCGTGTTAAAAACGGTCAGCGTATCATCAATCCAAAGCTTGAGGAAATCCAACACCAACATCCGCTCTATTACGAACTGGCGGAAAAGAATAAAAGTATCATCGAAGAAGAGTTGGCAATCCAGCTGCCTGATGATGAAATAGGCTTCTTGACTTTGTTTTTGGTTCCGCAAATTATTGATGAAGAAACCGCAAAGGTCAAAGTGTTGGTTGTTGCTCATGGGGAAGCAACTGCCTCCAGTATGGCAGACCTCGTAAATGAATTGCTGGGAAATCGTGCTGTCGTAGCATTTAACATGCCTCTTACCTGTAAACCTAAAAGTATGCTGATGGAAGTTGACGCTTATTTAAAACAAATCCAAAATAGTAATATTCTAATTTTATCCGACATGGGCTCTTTGACAAATTTCGCGGCGGAGCTTAAAAGAAGTACCGAAAAACAGGTCAAGTGTGTCGACCTTGTCAGTACGCTTCACGTGCTTGAAGCCAGTCGGAAAGCACAGCTGGGCTATACACTGGAGGAAATTTTTCTCGATATTAGAAAAATCACACACATCGATGAACAGCTCAAAACATCGCATACCATTGCTACTCAAAAGAAAAGCTTTATCCTTACAGCCTGTACGACAGGTAGCGGTTCTGCTCGACTGCTTAAAGAGCTTCTGAATAAACAGCTGAACCTCTATGATGACTATATAGAAATTCGCTCGTTTCAGATGACTGATGAAGTGATGCTTGAGAAAGAGTTGTCGAACATGAAGAAGCAAGGGGACATCCTTTGTTATGTAAGTACCTTTAATATCCCGACACTCCGCTGTCCGTATTTTAACGTTTCGCAAGCATTTAGTACAACGTCGCTGGAACGAATTCAGCAGCTGATTGATTTTGACTATACATCCACCTTAGCTATTCAGAATGTTGCACCAATGATCCAAACCTTAGATGGAACAATCCTGTTAGAAAATATCAAGAATTGGATTGTTTCCGTAGAGCGACAGTTGGCCTTGGAAATCACCTCCGAGATAAAAATTGGTTTGATGTGTCACCTTGCCAGTGTCATTGATAATTTAAAATTGGAGGGTACGCCCTTGACCGATCAGACGCTTTCTTTTGAAACGGCTCAAGAACAATCGCTTTATACGGAGCTTCGTTCTCTCGAAATGATTTATGGTATCACTTTTTCACAGGAAAATTTTGAGCACATCCTTGCATATGTCTTTAAACAGAAATTTTCTTTATAAGCTTTACAGGACCAAAAGCTGTTCCTCTACAAAAATCTAAATAAACAGCAAAAACACTCCTGAGACAGGTGCTCTCAGGAGTGTTTAATCTAATCTAAATTATTCAGCGCATAGGGCTGCAAAGTCCTCAATCGTTGCTTTGATATCCAATAGAGGATTACTTTTTATCACCTGCTCGACCAAATCAGCCGGGATACTCTCAAGACCATTCAAGCCGCCTAATATGCCGCCCAGCATTGAAGCAATCGTATCTGTATCACCACCGACATTCACGCTGGCATAAATTCCCTCCATGGTATGACCTTTTACACCGACCATCAACGAGAACACTGCAGGAATGGATTCTTGAACCAAAAAATTTGTTCCAACTTTATCACTGGTATCCTTTAGTAATTGCTCGAAATCTGCTGCCTGTTTCCCGATGCAGACCGCTTCTCGAATTTTATAACCGATATCTGGCCCTACAGAAATATGCTTATGCCGCTCTCCGTATTCTCGCCCCTGCTTCGCGCCCCAAAGAGCCGCCTCTATAACTGAATCCACACTTGCAGAAGCGTTCAATGCTTCCGTTGCACTGCAGCAAACCGCCGCTGCTGCAGAAATGGCATTACTGTTGAAGTGCGTAGGTTTACACATTGCAATCGTATATTCCAATGCTTTCTGCCAATTTCCTTTTGCCAGAATAGCTAACGGAATCGTCTTCATCGCACCGCCGTTAGTTGCAAAGCCACTGTAGTTAATCAGACCAAAAGGATCGATATCCGTTGGACGACCCGCTTTGATATTTTCTATCGCAGTTCTCGTTGTTGGACCAGCAAATTTGTCAAAGTAATAGTCATCTGCTCCCCACGCAACGATAGCCTCCTTTGCAACCTCTTCATTAAATTCTCCATGATGTGCAATGATTGCTTTCATCAAATAACAGGACATACTGAAATCATCCGTCACCGTTCCTGCTGGATAGTCTCTGGCAAAGGTATCTGGCGGTGCAGGTGTAAAGGTCTTTACGTACCCGCCAAAGGTATCAATGATTTGTTGTGTCGTTCTTAATTCAGTTGGTGCACCTAACGCATCGCCAAGTGCAGCACCATACAAGGCGCCATAGATAGTCGTTCTATTCACTACTCATCTGCTCCTTCATTTGATTTTGATTGTCCATTACCCGTAAGAAGATGTACCACATGATTGTTAAAATCACCAGCAGCACTAGCTGTAAGACAGCGCCCATCAGAGAATTCGTTACAATTGCTCCACTAATCACCAAGGGCATCGTATAGGGCAACACTACTCCCGTTGTATAAGGAACCAAGCCGACCGCCATGGAGAAATAGGAAATGACTGTCGTGATGATTGGCGTCAAAATTAACGGAATGAATAATAGTGGGTTCAACATGACAGGCAAACCAAAAATCAGTGGTTCATACACACCAAATATTCCAGGAGCTAAAGCGATTTTACCAAGGTCGCGCCAATCACTTCTTTTCTTAAAAAAGAACAGCAAGGAAATCAATATCGGAATCGATAAGTAACCGCCATTCAAAACAAAGAAATCTGTAAATTGTCCTGTTACGATATGAGGCAGCTCGGCACCATTTTGGAACGCCTCTAAGTTATCAAAGGACTGTGCATTCCAGATTGGCACCATCGCACTTCCAACAATTACATGACCGTGTAAACCAAAGAACCAGAAAAGATTAACCAACACTCCCACAATAATCGTTGCAGGAAGTGATGTTCCTAACGAAGTCAACGGCTTTTGTAGAATTTCATAAATCAGATTATTAAACGTTTCGAACGTTGTCCCTTCAAAAATCACACGAATCGCAAAGGCAGACAATAAGGCAATCGCAATCGGGATAAAGGAAAAGAAGGAATCTGATACTAGCTTCGGAACACTGCTGGGCATTTTTATCGTCCAATTATGCTGAATCGCAAAGCGATAAATCTCTGTTGAAAGAATCGAAACAATGATTGCTGTAAACATTCCCACTGCCCCAATTTCAGAAAGCGGAATAACACTGCCAATCATCTCACCGGACTCACTCACAACAGTATTCGGTGTTACCATGATAAATGACAGCAGCCCCACAATTGCACCATAAATCTGATTTACACCATAGTGCTTGGACAAGCTGTAACCAATTCCCGCAGAAACGATAAAGGAAATGACTCCCATCGTCAGAGAAAAGGTTGGTGAAACAAACTGTTGAAATTGCGTGACCTTACTATCTCCAATCAAATTAGATAAAAAAGGGAGATTCGCAATAGCTGTAAAAATAGAGCTGAAAATCGTGAATGGCAGAGAAATCAGAAATGCATCCTTGATAGCAACGAGGTACCTGTTTTTACTGAACACGTCCGCAAAAGGTAAAAGATATTTTTCCAAAAAAGCGGTAATCTTATTCATGGGTTTTCTCCTTAGTTTTTTTAGAAATCGATTTCATCTTTATTAAACCACCAAAACAAACTAGAGTCAACCAATTTTCATATTGGTACGTTCCAGTTCATTTTTATGGTTGTATGCTATAATAAAACTGATTATGTACAGGAGGTCAATCATGGAGGAATCATTGCATCAAAAAATTACAGCTAAATTGAGAAAAAACATTTTAGAAGAAGCTTATCCAACCGGAAAATTGCCGAATGAGCGTTTGTTGAGTGAAGAATTTGAGGTCAGCCGAAGTACAATGAAGAAAGCAATCGATACATTGGTTGAAGAAGGGTTATTATTTAGAAAGGCGCGTTCCGGCACATTCGTGAATCAGTTGTTTAAAAAGAACTATGATAATTTCAGCCATCAGCAAAAAGGGCCGATTGGTTTGACAAATTCATTCCTTGAACAAAATCGTCAGGTCACATCGGAGATTCTTTTTTTCGAGGTCATTCAACCTCCGGAAGAAGTACAGCAAGGGCTATTGCTGAATCCAGCTGATTTCACCTATCATGTAAAACGAGTACGCTTCTTAGACGATAAGCCAATTTCGATTGAAACAGACTATATACCAATCCAGCTTTTCCCCCATCTTTCTGTAGAAATGATTCAGGACTCTATCTACAATTCTGCTCAAAAAGAAATGGGGATTACACTGAAAAATTCCTATATCTCTATTTTTTCTGAGCCTTCCACTGAGGAAGATCAAAAAAAATTAGGCCTGTTGCCAACCGAACCTGTTACAGTAACCGAGGAGATTGTCTTCACTGATACCGGTATTCCCTTTGAATATACAACTGTACGAAATCATTATAAGAAGTTTACCTATAATACATCTGTTACTTCACTGCTATAACAACATGCACGACATAAAAAACGATTCCCTTTACTAATGGGAATCGTTTTTTTCATCTAGTGGAGTTCCAGACTGCTTTTTAACTGGAAGCATCACTTCAAATATCTGCTGCTCACGATTTGCCGTAGCAATTTCATCCTGCCACATCAGCTCCCAAATGTCGCCATCAATCACTAATTCGTGCTCTTTGAGATAATTTTTAAATCGAGTACTGAAATCAGTCAATTGATGAATCTCATCTCGGACAAAACCGGAGACATAATAACCTGATGGGCGAGTGATTAGCTGATTTTCAGCATACAGATTCAGACGCTCTTTCGGAATCCTGACCAATGCCCGATAAGGAGAAAGATGAATATGTCCCTCATCAAGAACACGACCGTCAACTAAAAAACCAATGGGATAACCACTGAATATATCTCTGGACTGAATCAAAGAGTAAAAACGAGAATATATCTGAAATGTTGACGAATCATCACTGGGTTCGATTAATTCGGACACAACAAAGTATTCCTCTTCGCGATACTCAAAGCTCAACGTTTCAAAGTCGACCTCTGCCAGTTTTTCATAACGGTTCATATAGCCATCCAATGCATCCCGTATCTGCTCCAGCTCTTGAATTTTAGCAGTTACTTTTTCTCTCTGCTTTAACAGCTCTTTTTGTGTATAGTCCGGATTACGCCGCTTAAGAAAGCTGCGAATTTCATCCAACGGCATATTCAAGGCCTTTAAAATCAAGATAGCATCAATTTCTCCATACTGGTCAAAGCTGTAATAACGATAGCCGTTTTCTCCAATTTTTTCAGGCTTAAACAAGTCAATCTGATCGTAATAAATCAAGGTACGTCGACTGACACCGGCATATTCCGCAATCTCACTGATTGATAAAAATTTTTCCAAAAAAAATCACCTCTACCTCTTGACTGTAACGTAACGTTACAGTTTATTCTATATGAATCGCACGAAATTGTACACTACGCGAAAAGCGGCTATTGCTTTAGTTTAAACAATAGCAATCTTCTTTTTCGTCGTATTCATATAAATGAATCGCACGAAAAAATCCATTGCACGAAAAATTGCCATTCGACTCGGATATTTTTACAGCTATATGGTACACATGCAAAGATAAGACTGAAGGTTCGGTAAAACATTCGATGCATTTCTATAAGCTAGTCACCTAAGTGCAATAGCAATCTTTTCTTTGTCCTATGTTTCGTTGCGTATAAATAACAAGCACTGCCGAAAAAAGGAGGAATAACTATGAATCAACTGAAATTATTTTCTAAAAATCATTCCAGAGTAGTGGTTGGTGTCGTTGTTCTGATGGTTTTACAATCTTTCGGAACACTACTGGTTCCCCACTTTGTCGCAAACATTATCGACTACGGAATACTGGAAAAGGACCGACAGGCGATTTTAATCTATGGCGGCTGGATGCTGCTGACCGCATTGCTTACGGGTGTTCTTTCCATTTTATCCAGCTATTACTCTGCGCATCTGGCCGGTAAATTCGGTCATTTTTTGAGAGAAAAACTATTTCGTAAAACACAGGAGTTGTCCGTAACAGATGTCGAAGAATTCGGCACACCGACGCTGTTGGCACGAACAACCAGTGATATCAATAACATTCAACAAATTCTTATGATGACGTTGCAAATGATTTTGCCGGCTCCTTTGATTGTTCTCGCTTCAATCATACTAACCGGAACAGTCTCGATAACCATGATTTGGATACCGATTGGCGCCATTATCCTATTCTCTGCTATTGCCTTAGTAGTCATTCGCCGAGCAGTTCCGCTGGCAGAAGTCATGCAGAAAAATGTGGATAAAATGATGCGTATCCTAAGAGAAATGTACACAGGGGTCAAAGTGATTCGAGCATTTAATAAGAGTACGGATGAGAAACAGCGAACAGATGAAGCATTTACGGATTACTCGAAGGTAATGATTCGTGTCAATAAACTGTTTGCTGTTCTTAATCCCACCGTTAACCTCGTCATGGGTCTATCAATGACAGCGATTCTTGCCTTTGGCGGCTGGCTTAGCGGTGCAGGCCAGCTTCCCGTCGGTAGTATTACAGCTATCATCGAATACACCGTCCTAAGCTTATGGTTCATGACAATGGCAGCTATGGTTATCGTTATGATTCCTAAAGCACTGACTTCTCTAAACAGAATCGAAGAGGTTTTGACTACGGATAATGAAATCACAGATGGCAGTGAACAATTCACTGAACAACCGACAAGTCTCGTCGCAGCTTTCAAGCATGTTGACTTTGCCTATGACGGTGCAGAAGAACCCGTCTTGAAGGATATCCACTTCGACATTCATCGAGGACAAATAACAGCGATTGTCGGCGGTACAGGCTCCGGGAAAAGCACCATCGCTAAAGCCCTGCTTCGCTTAAAGGATGCGGCACAAGGTTCTGTTGAATTTCTCGGTAAAGATGTTCGAGCGGTCACTCAACATGAGCTGCGAAATAGAATCAGCTATGTTCCTCAAAAGGCATTACTTTTCAGCGGAACAATTATGGATAATTTTCTTTTCGGTAACCCTACTGCCACAATGGAGGAGATTACACTCACCGCAGAGGTCGCCCAAGCAAAAGCCTTTATTGAGGGCCTTCCCAACCAATACCAATCAACTGTTGCTCAAAAAGGAAGTAATTTTTCCGGTGGTCAAAAGCAGCGTCTAAGTATTGCACGAGCATTGATTAAACCGGCAGACCTCTACTTCTTCGATGACAGCTTCTCAGCATTGGATTACCAAACAGATGCCAAGTTACGAAAAGCATTAAAAACCTATTTGAAGGATACAGCTGTCGTTATTGTGGCTCAGCGTATCTCTACAATCAAGGATGCTGATCAGATTATCGTGTTGGATGAAGGAAAAATCGTTGGTAAAGGAACGCATACACAGCTGCTGGAAACCTGCCAAACCTATCAGGAATTCGCCCTATCACAAGGAATGGAGGAAAGTACCCATGACAAAACATGAACAACAAGAATCAATGGATTCACCGAAAGAACTGAAACAGACCAGTCGCCGACTTTTAAAGCTTCTAGGTCAACAGAAAAGTAAGTTCCTGTTAATTATTTTCTCAGCTTTTTGCTTTGCCACACTCATGGCTGTCACTCCTTTAATTCTAGGCTGGGGATTGGACAATCTGATTGCTTTGATTCGTTCCGGAGACTTTTCTCTCGAAACATTCATCAGTGAATTGAAGCTGCCAGTTCTATTGCTTCTTCTGAGCTGGGGAATGATTAGTCTTTTCTCCCTTTTACAGGAGTATACGATGGCGAGTGTCAGTGAAACACTCATATTGACGCTTCGTAAGCAAATTACCGGAAAGCTGAATAAGCTACCCATCCGTTTTTACGACCAATATAAGACAGGGGATATCCTCAGTCGGACGATTCTAGACCTTGATAAGGTTTCAGAAGTCTTACAAGTTGGTCTGATGCAACTGATTACTTCAGTTATCAGCATTGTCTTCGGCGTTATCGCCATGCTGATTTTAAGTCCCCTTTTGACACTCGGCATTTTATTCATTTTGCTGCTGAGCAGTTACGTGACGAAAAAGCTGGCGATGAAAAACCAGGCTTATTTTGCTGAAAATCAACTTGCGTTGGGTGAAGTCGGAGCTAAGGCTGAAGAGTTGTATTCAGGAAATCTGGTCATCAAGGCGTACAATCAGCAGCACATGGTTCAAGAAGAAATGGATGCGCTAAATGACAGACAGTTTGAAGCCTTCCGCAAAGCGCAGTTTGTCAGCTTTGCCATCAATCCGCTAATTCGTTTCATCAATCAAATCGGCTTCGTAATCAGTGCCGTTGTTGGTGGCTTTCTGGTCATCAGCGGACAGCTTTCGATTGGTTTGATACAAGCTTACTTGCAATATATCAATCAAGTATCCGAGCCAGTCACACAAGCATCCTATATCATCAATACACTGCAAAGTGCATTAGCTGCGTTGGAAAGGATTTTTGAAATCTTAGATGCCGCTGAAGAAGTGGAAACAGCTGAACCGCTGCCAGTACCGGAAACAATTAATGGCGATGTCTCTTTTCAGCACATCGCTTTTGGCTACACACCGGAAAAACAGCTGATGAAGGATGTTAGTTTTACAGTCAAGCCTAAGCAAAGTGTAGCGATTGTCGGTCCTACCGGTGCCGGAAAAACAACGATGATTAATTTGCTGATGCGTTTCTATCCATTGAATGGCGGGCAAATCAACGTTGACAACATCGATATTTCCAGATTTTCATCTGCTGACATTCGCCAAAAATTCGGCATGGTCCTTCAAGATACTTGGCTTTATCAAGGTACAATTGCCGAAAACATCGCTTATGGAAAACCAAATGCCTCCAGACCTGAAGTCATTGCGGCTGCCAAAGCAGCTCAGTGTGATCATTTTATCCGCACATTGCCTCAGGGATATGACACATTGATTTCTTCTGAAGGAAATGAGATTTCTCAAGGACAGCAACAGCTATTAACCATTGCCAGAGCAATTTTAGCTGATCCAAGTATTCTGATTTTGGATGAAGCGACTTCCAGCGTAGACACACGTACAGAAAAGCTCATCCAACAAGCGATGGATCATCTGACCCAGGGACGAACCAGCTTCATTATCGCTCACCGTTTGTCCACAATTAAAAATGCGGACTTGATTCTTGTCATGAAGGATGGCGATATCATTGAAAAAGGTACCCATCAACAGCTGTTGAGTCAAGAATCCTTTTATGCCAATCTCTATAATAGTCAATTCGCTTCGACCTAAAAAGCAGAGGTTGTGATAAAAGCGTCTGGGATATAAATAGTTTCCCAGACTCATCATGTACTCATATCCGAATAAACGGTGGGACAGAAGCAACTTCTTCGACAATAAGCCGAAATTTAGCAAAAATTTGTGATACAATTTTCGTAAATTCAGTCTTATTGCTTGAAGCTAACCGCTTCTGTTCCAACCTCTTTTTCTATCTCATCCAAATTTCAAACTCCTTTGAACGATTCGCTATGTTTTTCCAAAGACTCCTGGGCCTTCTTTCCGAATTGTCCTTTTATTGAACTGCCGAGGCTTTCAGCCGTTCCTTGGATACTTTTCTTTAAGGACTCAATTTCTTCTTCTGTAGAGTCTTCAATTTCTTTATTATTCTTGGCGCTTTCTTGGCAAGCAGAACCAGCAGCTGACACTCGAATCATTAGCTTTTCGCCCGTCTTGCGTAATTCTTTTAATACATCATCTACCACCCAGAAGTTTCCTCCTTTTTATCTTCTTTCTGTTCCGATACTTTCAGATAATTGCGGCGATAATCCGATTCTATATCCTCTAACTCATTATCCAATTTTTTAATTTCTCTCTGGCAGTTATCTTGAAAATCGTCTCCAAGCCCAGCTAACACTCGTAAGCCATCGTAAAGGGCTGATTGGTCATCTGAAATCATTTTTATGTAGTATCTACTGGACTCAGCGATATCTTCCAAAATCTGTACGCCTTTTTGTTTTGCCTGTCGCAGCTCATCTAGTCTGTCTTCATAATGCTTCTTTTGCTTTGAATAATCTTCTTCTAACTGTTCGACCGTCTGTCTCAATCGTCTGCCTCCTTTATCCTTAAATCTGACTGGCTAACTCCTGATCGCTGCTAACTAATTTTGAAATACTGGCTTTTATCTCTGTGATAAGAGAAGTATATTCAACGGTTTGGCTGTCGATTTTAGCGATTTTCTCCTTGTATTTTGAGGCAGGTGCGTCAACGATTGTTTGCTTGGAAGCACCTCCCGATTCCAACGCCTCAATCTCTTCTGCATAACTTAGGGTTGTGCCAATATTTTGTGCCGCTTGTTCTGTTTTTTGCCAGAGTTCCTCGGCCTTCGTGATACCATCTTGATATTTCTTTTTGAGTGATGTTGAAATAGTTTCGTTCATTCTTGCAACTGTCTCCACCACAAGAAGTGCCTCACTGTCATCTAAATAAATCTGTTCATTGGCAGACAATCCACCACTAGCAGTAAATTTCTGTTTTAATTGAAACAATGCCCATTTACCTAAAGAAGCCTGATAAGCAATTTGGGACATTTTTACGGTTGGGCTACTCGTTTCTTCAAAAATGACAGCGCCGTTTTTATCGAATTTCCAGTCTTTGATACCGTGACTATCTCCATCAAACCAAAAGACAGTGCCAAAATCTGTAATTTTTTCTCGATTATTCCCATCTAAATAGTTAACAGTAGAATCATCTAATCTGCGGTAATTTTTGAATAGATGAGGATTTTCCATCATGAATTTCTTTTCATCTTCATCAAGTGAGTCATACAAAAACCAGCCATTAAAAACAGTTGTCGGAATTTTATATTTTGCGCCAACTTTGAGCATATATGCACCTTGACTGTACCCACTTAATTGAGTTACGTTATATCCTTGTGTGTTGATTACAAAATTCACGAAATCATCCGCTTGTTTAGTTTGGAGTGAACCACCGCCACTAGTGTTTTTTGCAGTAACTGCTGTAACCAAATCAACAGGGTTTTTCCAATCTGGGTTTGTGCCTGCCGAGATAATGGCTACGTTATTAATATCTCCTTGCGGATATTCTTTCGTGATAGGCGCAACCGCAAATCCTTGGTAACCGTTGTTGTCGATATCGGCTGAGGCAACGACTTTAAAATCTTTTCCTACAACTGTCAACTGATTTTCTTCTTTGCCCGTTAACTCATTGTCTGGTTTTGCAACATAAGTTATTTTTTTATCATAATCTGGGTCGGCATAATAAGCCTCTTGATTCAATTTATTTAGGACTTCATCTGTATACAATCAGATTTCCTCCTCACTCGAATCGCTATAAACGACTTTAATTTTATTTTCTGTTAGACCTTTTTCTGGAGCTTTCCCGCCGTATGTTTGTAAGGAAGTATCCTCAAAATCTGGAGGTAAAACAATACTTAGATTTTTATTGTCCTTATCCGTAATAATATTCACACTTACCCCAGTGATATTAGCAAGCCAATTTTCACTTGTAACTTCCGAAAAACGAATCTCTTCAATATCTACAAAAGTATTTTTTATCTGTTTTGCTACAACCTTTTCCCACTCAACAACTTGAGCCTCCTTTTTTTTCTGTTGAAACATATAAAAACCTCCCCCAACACTCGCTATTAGTAATAACACAACAATTGCGCTTATAATCATTTTTTTCTTCATCGAATTATCCTTAATGTTATTTTTTTAATTCGCAAACAGTAATTTTATTATACTTATAGTTAAAGTTAAAGTCTATCTATCAAAAATCGTCAGTTTTGTTAGTACGTTAGATGATTTAGATTTAACAGCATAAAAAGACCAGACAAGAGTTCATTTCTTGTCTGGTTATTTGTCTGGCTATAAATTAAATATTTAGTGTTTTAACTGTAGGCTTCATTCGGTTTTAAAGGACCAGGACATATTAATATCCCAGTCTCTTTTCATTCTTCTATTCCGCCAACAATGCCGGCAACTCTTTTCGATACGTTACAAACAGCTGTTTCATCGCACGGGAAATCGCCGTATAAAGAATTTTGATTTCTCTATCTGTTTGATAATTTTCTGCCGATACATCATAAAGCAGGACATGGTCGAATTCCAAGCCTTTAGATAAGCTGATTGGTAAAATAGCTGTATTCGGCAGCTTCAAGCCTTTATCAGCCAGCGCGGCTTCAATCGCTTCAACCTCTTCTTCATCTTTTGTGATAATCGTCAGTTGCGCATCGGCCTCATCTAACTGTTTGATAACCTCTGATATCAATTGGATAAATTCCTCCATCGAATCGAAGGACAGAAATTCCGGTTCCGTCCCATCTTTTCTAATCGGAATAATGTCCATTTTTCGCTCATCAGTCACTAATTGACTAAACAGTTTGGTAATGGAACCGCTGGAGCGGTAGCTGTACAATAAATCATAGCGTTGAACCGACAGCTCACGTTCAGTAAAGGCTGCTTTGATTGTTTCAAAGGAAATACTAGAATTGAAAATCGCCTGATTCTCATCTCCTACCATAGTGAATGCACTCTTCTCAAACAAGTCAAACAGCAGACTGAGCTGTGCCGGTGTATAATCCTGTACCTCGTCAATCAAAATGAACTTCATCGGCTCTACTTCAGCTTTCTCGACCAAATTATGTTGGATTGTTTGTAGCACGACTGCTTCATCTAACGTCAAACTATCTTGATATGTGTACTCATAGGGATGTCCCTCATAACTCTCAAAGATTTTTTCAAAGAAAAATGCGGTATCCAGCCAACGATTCTCTTCAATCGCCTTGGTGATACTACGGTATCTTTTTCGCAGCAGCTTTTTCCCATAGCTATAGAGATTGCGCTCCGTATCCTCTGAAATGATTTCGCCAAAGTATTTCTGTTGCAGCTCTTCTGATAACGATAAAATTTGATTTTGAATTTCATGGCTCTTCGCTTGCTTGAGTAAGCGGCTCTCCCAGTAGCTTTTAAGCTGTGTCTTTGTCGCTTGAATCTTGTCGATTAGGCGTGGATAGTTCGGTGTTGCATGGTAAATTTCGGCAATTTTTTCTTTTGAAATAACCGTTTTTCCTTTTCGATCCAGTCCTTTGATGAAATCATCGCTTGAAAGAAACAGCTCATCCGCTTGCTTGATGTAATCGACATACTCTTGACTGCGTAAAATATCCGTATGCTTGTCATGCTTCGCCTGGCTGATCCGATGGAAGTATTCTTCCTCTTGCTCGAGCTCCTCCGCTGAAAGGCGTTGGATGAATTGAAGAACCGTCAAGTTTAATGGGTTTCGCTCCCCTAAAGAAGGTAGGACATTTGAGATATACTCAATGAATTTTCTATTTGGAGACAAAATCAAAATATTATCGACAGTAATCGTTTGACGATACAGATACAGCAAATACGCAATCCGCTGCATAATCGTCGATGTTTTTCCGCTTCCGGCAATCCCATTAACCAAAATATTCTTATTTTTCGTATCACGGATAATCACATTCTGTTCTTTTTGAATCGTCGACGTGATATCCTTCATTTCATTGGTGGAATCCTGCTCCAAGGCCTCCAAAAGTACATCATCTTGAATCGCAACAGATGTATCAAAGAACTTAATCAGCCGATCTCTTTCTAAAATGAATTGACGTCTGTTCTCTATCGCTACCTCGATATCGTTTTTATTCACTGAATAAGAAGACGGTCCAATTGTGTTATTGTAGAACAGCTCAGCAATCGGGGAGCGCCAATCATAAATCAGATTGTTGCTCTGCTCGTCCGCAAAATTATTGATACCGATGTAAAAATCCTCTAGCTCCTCATCATCCAAAAAATCAACCGTAATTTTCCCAAAGTAAGGAGCTGACAGTAATCTTTTTACTTTCTCCAGCAGTACTGTTGCAGTTTGCAGCTTAATGTTCATCTGATCGATTTCCCGATTTTTCATTTCCAATACCGCAAAGGTGTCCAGATTATCGGTGATATTTTCAAAGTTGAGGCTGATATCACTCGTCATTCCTTTGAGTGAATTGACACCATCTTCCTTTGCATGCTCCAGAAGCTCTTCCAGCTCCACTTGCTTTTCCAACAGCTTCGTGTAGACCCTTTTCAAATACTGCTCTTCCAATTGTTTTTCTGTGATGGACATAAGCACGCTCCTTTGTTTTTCGACAGCACATTGCTAAAACAGGCACTGTCTCCTTGTCAATTTAACGTTTTAAATAAATAGATACGACACCAATGAGCGATTACCCAAGTGCCAATAAATCACTCTATCTTTTAAAACAGGTGGACTGATTAGAATACTCCTTTTTAGCAGGAAAAGCAACTATTTTCGTTGATATATGTAAAAATCGCTCCTTCTTTCTTTATACACAAAGTAATATAGTTGCAATTAAAAGGACTTTTCAGTATAAACCAAAAAGCCCTTCATTTTTCTCCTCATGTACTTAAAACGGCAAGAATGAATGTGTCGTAAACAGCAGTGACAGCAAAATTAAACCAATACTAAACCATTTATAATGAATTAATAGAGCAATGAATTCTCGAATCAAGGCTGTGGGAAGAAAATACAGCGCAGTTGGCGCACCCACTCCATCCGCCTTCAATCCAACTTTTCCGGCATATAAAGCTCCTCGTAACACATGATAGTTATTTGTCGTGAAAATCACAGATGGTCTTTGCTGACCTTGCCAATCCGCAAGAATTTTTTCTTTAGAAAACTGCATATTTTCCAAGGTTGTCCGAGAACGATCCTCCAAAATAATTCTATCTTTCGGAATATTCTGCGAGAGTAAATAGTTCCCCATTGCAAATGCCTCTGAAACAGGCTCATCCGCCCCTTGCCCCCCGCTGACAATAAAGCATGCTTCCGGATTTTTTTGATAATACTCAATCCCTTTATCCAGCCTGCTCTTTAGGAGAGGCGGCACCTCTTCGCTACGAATGCCTGAACCCAGCACAATAATATAGTCGACTTTTCGCTTGATTGGAAATTTCTGAGTGAACCACGAATACACCAGATAGGCACCAAAGAGTAAAGTAAAAAGAAGGTCTACTAAAAGAAAGGTGAAAACCAGAATAGAAACAACCAGTGGCCATTTCAACGGAGTTCCCATCACCAGCAAATAGAAGGTCAATGGAACAACAATCAGAATGTTGAGCCCGAGAACTGCGGAGAGCTTCGCCGTAACCGACCGTCCTTCCTTGGTACTCATGATATGTGTGTTGATAATAAAGTAGAGACAAGTTCCTAAAAATAGTAATAGACCGACTCCATATACACCGATAAAGATAAGACTCTCAGATAATGGAGATACAGCTGAAGCTTTGTCCAAGAGTACGTAAAGCAGAAAAAGGATGAAGAAAAAAGCACCTGTGACAAATAACGTCCCACCAATAAAGCTCCTTTTTTTCCTTATCAATATCACTCCGCCAATAGCTAGTAAAAACAATGAAAGATAAAACATGAACCTACACCCACTCCTACTATTTCTTTTATAAATCCGTTATACACATTCTCTTCAATTTTTACCATTAAATAGGAATGAACGCAATTGATTCACTTTGGTAAGAGCTAAATGACAAAATTGTTCGTTCACTGTTCGTTGAAACCCACGCCTTGATTCAATATTATCTGTAAAATAAAGCTATATAAATCCTATTAAGATTTATCACATGAAAAGTGACCGTTGCCGAAAGTTCTCGTAAAGGAAATTAGGAGTCATTGGCATTTAATTAATAGGAGCTATATATACTTAAGAAAGATAGGTGAACGAATGAAAAAGATACCATTAATGCTAATAACACTTGGAGTAATCGGCGCGCTAGGCTATGGCGGTTATTCAATGGTGATGAAACTTATGCATAAAGAAGTATATGGGATAATTTTAGTTGATAAGGATGGGGCTAAGCTGCAAGCCTTGGCACAACAGCAAGAAGCCGATATTAATCAAAAATCAGAAGTAACAGGCAAATGGGTAGCTGAAACAAAAACACTCGCTTTGACAAAAGAGCAGGCAGAACAATTGATACGACAAAAAGCATTGAAATCTGTCACTCAAAAAGGGGACGATTTTGACTTTACAGCGATTCAACAAATCGACGGTGAATTACCAATCCTCTACTCAAAAAATCCGGTCAATAGTATTACGGATGCCGTAGGATCAGAATATCCTATACAATCTAATAAATATGTCGTCCTAGGCGAATCCTCTAATGGCGTCTCAGCCATCGCTATCTTGAACGAGGCAGATTACAACAGCTTCAACGGCGAAGCCATGACGGTTCAAGCGCTCGATCAAAAAGTCGATGCCTCCAAAGCTCTGTCGAAATATACCTCCGCAGAAATGCTGCAGATTTATGATTTGAAGAAGTAAAAAGACAACAGATTCATCGAAAACCGGAACTACTCATTTTGTTGGAGCCCTTCGCGCACTCCCTTGCTGCTGAACAAGCGGCTCCAACAAAATAACGCCCTCCTCTAAAGCAAGCTACGGCTTTAGAGGAGGGCGTTGTCTGTTATTAACGTCAGTCAATTAATCTAAGGTATATTGCTTCAACAGGACAATATCCTTGTATTGCTTGTCATGTTGTTTTTCGTACTTCTCTCTTACTTCGTGCGGAATATGCAACTTGTCTGCATCTCCTTCTGCCAACAGTTTTTCTTTAACAAAATCAACCTCAGCTTCATTAATCTTTACTTTGGGATTTGCCAGCAACACAACCGTCTCTACATTGTTCTTAACAAAAATGACCGTTGTATGATTAACTGTGTATACCTTCCAATAGGTCACTGTTTTGCAGTATTCTCTTAAGATTTCATCCAAGACAGGGAACATTGTCTTCAACTTCACCTTTGCCTGAATCGGTGTTTCAAAAAGTCTCAGCTTAGCCATCCGTCATCCTTCTTTCTCGTTTTTCACTTCAAGCATAGCACAAAGAGACGGTTTTGAAAGAAATGACGCACTCATGCCTAGACATCATTATTTACATGTTCTATTTTATAAAGAATCCAGCCGGTATTTTGTTCGATATCTACCAGCTTTAACCCCAATGTATTCAGATATGCTTGAAACCTTTCTACAGCTATAAAATCAGGTAAGTAGTATTTTATTTTGGATATCTCGCAGGCAATAACAATTATTCCTTCATTTGCCAAAATACGGTTGAGCTCACCCAAGCCCTTTTCTAAATCAGACCAATGAAAGTGATTCTGATACACACAAATCAACTCAAAATAGGCCGACGGATAAGATGTTTTTATGACATCCTTTACTTCAAAAGTAATCATCGAACCTTTATACAGCTGTTTCGCCTGCTCTATTGCTTTCTGAGAAATATCAATCCCATATATTTCTGAATCCGAAAAAGCAGCCGCCAGCCTCTGTGTAGACCTGCCATTGCCGACACCTACATCCAATATCCGCTTACTACCCGTTCGAGGGATATAGGTCAGACTCCAATCCACCATCGGCAAATACACGCGATTCCACAATCGCATCATATAGACACCAACAATTCCAGTTGGCTCTTTTGATTGCTTCAGCAAATAAAAAAATAGACTTGCTAAAACAGCTATTGATAACACAACATAAACCATAGTCATAAAACTCCTTTGATTGAGGCAAACATCTTCTCTCTAGCTCAAATAACCTCACTCACATCGTATCACACCGGCTGCTTTGATAGATAGATTTTTCAAAAAATAGATTACTTGCATAGCATTTGCCTTATTTTTAATCTGAATACATAAAGAAAGCAGACCCGAAAAATACCTGGTCTGCTCCCTTCTTTTCTTCCTCACACATCACTACGAAGAATCTTTTCCATTTTTTTGCCTTTCGCCAATTCGTCAATCAGCTTATCCAGATAACGAATTTTTTGCATCAGCGGTTCTTCAATATCTTCTACTCGAACACCACAAACGACTCCTTTGATAAGGGATACATTTGGATTCATTTCAGGTGCCTGTTCGAAAAATGTCTCGAAATCATGCTGCTTATCCAGCTGTTCCTGTAGTCCGGCTTGGTTATAACCTGTTAACCAGAAAATAATCTCATCTACTTCTTCCTTTGTGCGATTCTTTCGTTCTGCTTTTTTTATGTATAGCGGATAAACACTGGCAAAGCTCATTTTATATATACGCTGTGTCATATAGCACCTCTTTCTTTTCACTGTCACTGATAGTATAACAAAAAAAGCGTCAACATCAAGACAATAGCAACAGCTGGCATTGTCTTGATGCACGCTTTTTCAATCTGTTTTACTTTTCAAGGCGTCTTATTCTGCCGCCTCTTCTTTCCCCATCTTCGCTGTAACCTTCTCATCAATTCGCAGAAACGGCAAGTAGATGAAGACACAGCCTATGATAATTAGGATTTGCAGCACCGCGGCTTTCCAGTCACCACCTGTAGCCAGAAAGGCAGAGATAATCGGCGGAGTTGTCCACGGAATCTGTACAACCACATGATTTATCAAGCCAACAGCTGTCGCAAAATAAGCAATCGTCAAAGAAAAAATTGGTGCAAGCACGAAAGGTATAATCAAGCTCAGATTAAATACAATCGGCAGTCCGAAAATGATTGGCTCACTAATGTTGAAAATTGCGGGAGCAACAGACAGCTTGGCAAAATCCTTGTAGTCTTTTCTTCTACTGAAAATAAAAATTGCAATTAGCAAAGCAATGGTATTACCGGAACCCCCCATAACAGCGAAGGTATCCTTAAAAGCCATATTGATGATATGAGGGATTTCTTCTTTATTGGCATAGGCAGCCATATTTTCCTGCATATTCTGAATCAAAAATGGATCAAGCAGAGACCCTGAGATAACTGCCTGATGAATGCCGAAGCCAAAGAACAGGTTGGCAATCGATGTGATTAGTAAAAAGCCCGGCAGTCCGGTAGTTACTTTACTTAACGGTACAGTAACAATCTGAGTGATTAAGCCATTTACATCCATACTGAACAGTTGATTGACTGCGAATGACAGAATTGAAAAGCTTGTTACAGTGATGATTATCGGAATCAAGACGTTAAATGATTTTAAAACAGCCGGCGGAATATTACCTGACAGCTTAATCTGCAGTTTTTCATTATTAGATAATTTAATAAATAGCTCAGTTGCCAGCAGACCAACAAAAATCCCAACAAACATTCCTGAAGCCCCTGTATGAGACACAGGAATCACACCACTTACTTCGATGGCCTCTCCGGCACCTTCCGGAGTAAACATTGTCTTCATCGGTGTTAATACGACAAACGTAGAAATAGCGACAAGAACTGCTGCAATATGATTTGAATAATTGCGGCTGACACACATGTGATAAGAAACAGCAGCGACAACCAATAGCGTGGTGATGCTCAACGTTCCATTTCCAATCGATATACCGATTTCCTGAATCGTCATTAATGTTTCGGGAGCAATAATTTTCCCCATAAATCCGGTAGGCTCAAGTATGACGTAATTAATCAGAGTGACAAATCCGGCAAGCATCATGAATGGCATGAAGGTGGCAAACGCATCACGTAATGTTCGTAAATGAATCTGGTTCCCCAATTTTGTTGCAACCATTCCGAATTTCTCAAAAAGCTGATCTTTTTTATTCGTTTTTTCCATGATTGATCTCCTTCTATTTTTTGTAAGCACTTACTGATTATCATCATACTACCAAAAAACAATAAAGTAAATAACTTTATTTAAAAATATATACTTTTATTAAATTCAAAAAATAAAAAGCCTGTAGAGGCTTTTTAAATCTACTAATTTTCCACAAAAACGGCTTCAAAAATAAAATCTTCGTACAGATGTCGGGTAATAGAGTACTCAAAGGGTGTACCACTGGTCAACGATACGACCTTCTCCACCTCTATCATGAACTCATCCCTTGCTATACCAAGAATTTTCGCATCAAATTCTGTCGCCTTCACGCCCTTTATCCATATATGAGAGGCTTTTATTTCCAGACCTAAATCCGCAGTAATATACGAGTACACTGACTTTTGCAGATGCTTTGGCTCTAACCCGGGAATAATTGACAAGGGCATAAACGTTTGCTCTAATGAGTATGGCTTGTGATCAATAAAACGGCTGCGGACAATGTTGTAGATGTATTCCTTCTCCCCAATCTTCAGCATATTCTGCACCTTTTTTGAAGGCAGCTCAATAGAAAAGGTATGAATCTCTGAGTGAACATGCTCTTCTCCAACAACATTGAACAGCCCGTCGCTGGGACCAAAAACCTTTGAATTATCAATTGGCTTACGCAGAACCTCTGTGCCAAAGCCGCTGCGACTATGCAGGATACCTTCTGAAACCAATAAATCCAACCCTTTTTTTACTGTCAGTTTACTCGTTTCATAATTTTTCGCCAGCACCTCACCTGATGGCAGCTTCTCACCGATTTTATAAACATCTTCTTCTATTTTTTTCTTGATATCGATATATACTTCCATATACTTTGGTAATTTCTTCATCATTTTCTCTCCATATTCTGTCATTAAAACTATACTTAATTATATACCTTTTTTTTTGTTTTTCAACACCTACACACAATAACACTCACCCTTTAACTAAAATTATACATCTTTTATAAAAAGTGTTTATTTTTAGTTTTTTTGATGGTATGATACCTCTTGAGAACGAAGGAGGGCTATCATGAATAAACAGACATTAACCTTTCCAGAGGATTTCTGGTGGGGCTCCGCCTGGTCGGCAGAACAGGCAGAAGGACGCGGTGAAACAGGAAAAGCAGAAACTGTATGGGAACGTTGGTACCAGAAAGAGCCTTATCGCTTCTATCATCGTATCGGCTCAGACGTGACGACAGACCATATTCATCGCTATAAAGAAGATATTCAGCTAATGAAAAAAACAGGCCACAACTCATTTCGTGTGTCGATTTCCTGGGCAAGAATGTTTCCTAACGATGGTGTTGGCGAGGTCAATCAGCAGGCAATCGTGTTTTATCGTGACCTCTTTTCTGAAATGAAGACACAAGGTATTAAAGTTTTCGCAAACCTTTACCATTTCGATATGCCAGCAAAGCTGCAGGACAAGGGCGGTTGGGAATCCCGTGAGGTGGTGGATGCCTATGTTCATTTTGCGGATACTTGCTTTAAAGAATTCGGCGATTTAGTCTATCATTGGTTTACCTTCAATGAGCCTTTAGGTCCAATCCTCGGCAGCTATCTTGAAGATTTTCATTACCCAAATCTCATTGATTTTAAACGTGGTGCTCAAGCAGCTTTCTTCACTATTTTGGCACATGCCAAGGCTATTGCTGCGCATAAAAAACACCAATTATCCAGTAAAATAGGTGTGATTCTGAACCTTAGCCCAACCTTTCCAAGAAGTCAAAATCCCGCCGATGTAAAGGCAGCGGAAATCGCGGATCTTTTTTATACACGTAGCTTCCTTGATCCCATGGTAAAAGGCGCATTTCCCGAAAAATTGACTGCACTCTTGAAAGAGTATAATCAGCTGCCGGAGGATATGACAGAAGAAGACTTACAAATTATCAAAGAAAATACTGCGCAGATACTGGGATTGAACTATTACGAACCTCGTCGGGTGAAAGCTCGTCTCACCGCAATCAATCCAGAAGGACCGTTTCTTCCAGAGTGGTTCTTTGAGCCGCATATCATGCCAGGGCGAAAAATGAATGAATACCGTGGGTGGGAAATCTACGAAAAGGGCATTTATGACCTATGTATGGATATCAAAAATAATTATGGAAATATTGAAGCCTTCATTTCTGAAAATGGGATGGGCGTTGCTGATGAAGAACGGTTTATGGATGAGCAGGGACAGGTAATTGATGACTACCGCATCGCATATATTCAAGACCATTTAGCTTACCTATGGAAAGCTATCCAGGAAGGCTGCAATATTAAGGGCTACCATTTATGGACCTTTATCGACTGCTGGTCATGGATTAATGCCTATAAAAACCGCTACGGTCTCGTGTCACTGGACTTATCTACCCAAAAACGAACCATCAAAAAAAGCGGAGAGTTTTATAAACAGCTAAGTGATGCCAACGGCTTCGACTATGATACCGATTTACTGGTTGACTGATTACGTTTGTTAAAATAAGAAAAGCATCGAAAGCAAGACTAGCACGGTCCTGTTTTCGATGCTTTTCTATTGTTTTCAGCTTACTTCTTTTTCAGTATTTTCCAAATAAATCGTAATTTGTTCTTTTTCTGTATTTTCAATGACCAGCTTTTGCAGATACTGGAAGAGCATCAACAGCCAGACAAAGGCAATCATAAAGGAAACCAGCTCAAAAGCTGTCAAAGAAAAATAATGTACGCCTTGGAATAACACTACAGTCAGAACAAGTAATCCCATAATGACATAAGAGGTCACCTTAAATTCTTTCGTAACCTTCGGCAGCAGCCAATGCATGCCGATAATCAAAATAATAATTAGGTAAACCAAATTGGCCGCAACCTGATTATGAATCGTGCCATAAATTGAATCATCCTGATAAGGAAATGCTCCCACCCCACCAAGATTCAACGCAACAAGAATCAACAGCCAACGAAGAATCGTCAATTTGATTCCACTATATTTTTGCTTAAGATTGACGAATAAATAGTCGATTAGTGCAATCATCAAGACGGCCGATAAAATCAATGTCAGATTGAACTGCCATCTGCTGGTCGCTTCCACGGTTCCTAAAAAACTGAAATTATGCTGCCACCATTGTTTTTCTCGATTGGTAAGCATTGCACCCAAGGCACCACCCACAATGACAATAGTCAGGATATTCGTCAAGAGCATCGGCGTCAGCTCCAAGACCAGATAAATCATCAAGTAATTAATGACTGCCATCATCACAAAGAAAAACAAGGTCGCTGTAAATAAATCAAAAGCAATTCCCGGGAACATATAGCCTAACAGTCTAGAGAGAAACAATGACCCAAGAAATAAAATAATCAGGAAGGAAATAACCAATGCAGGAAAATTTCGCCAATACAGATTTTTCGCCTGAGATTGTGTTCGACCTTTCTTCACACCAACAAATGTAATAATCAGCGTAAGAATTCCAGTTATTACTCCAACTGTACTGACCAGCTCACCAATAGAAGGACGTCCGACTAAAGGAACATAAGTATATTTCTTTAAATAGAAAAACAGAAAAAAGATAATTGTCGCAATAACCGTCGGCAATAAGAAGCCTCTCAGAGAAATCGCCTGTTTTTCCATCCCTCCCTTTTCTTTTTTTCTAATTGTTAGTTTGCCTGTCTGCACATCCAAATCCATCTCATTTTGCTGATCAATATCAATTTCTTTTAGTATCTCCTCCGGTAACTGAAACTCTGATTCATTTTTCATTGTTATCCCTTCCCTTTACCCTAAACTTTGCTCGCTCTCGAATCATTCGTTATTCGAACAGCTATCAATCACTCTATAGAATAACGTTTGTACACAAAATCTTCAAATAATTTCAACCGACTAAACCGTTATTTATTTTTTATCGTTCCTTTTTAGCAATAGTGACGACTGGTTATCAATTCATCAGGCTTCGGTTACACAACACACAACTAATTTTACCGCCATCATCTTTGTTGTGATTTTCAATAATCAAGCGTATACTTTTGGGCATAAAGGAGGGAATAGTATGTGCACTAGTATCACTTTAGCAAATGAACAAACGAATTTTCTTGCCAGAACGATGGATTTTGGCTTTGAGCTGGATGGACGACCAACCATAATTCCAAGGAACTACAGCTTTACCACTGATTTAGGTGAACAGCTCACATTTCCATTAGGCTTTGTCGGTACCGGAAGAAAGCTGAATTCCTATTTATTCGCAGATGGCGTAAATGAGCACGGCTTAGCCATTGCTGAACTGTACTTTCCCACAGAAGCCAGCTATATGAAAAAAGCCGTGCCTGAAAAAATTGCACTGGCTCCCCACGAGTTTATTATGTGGGTATTAGGAAATATCGGCTCTATCGAAGAACTGAAGACACGAATTAACGAAGTAGTTGTGGTAAATAGGGAGAACAAATTATTAGGTATTGTCCTACCGCTGCACTTCATCGTTACAGATTCCAGCGGAAATACAGTGGTTATTGAGACTCATGATGAAACACTGACAATCAAAGAAAACCCAGTTCATGTGATGACTAACAGCCCACGCTTTGAGTGGCACCTGCAGAATTTGAACAATTATCTGTTTTTACAACCGACAAATTTTGCAGCCAAATCCTTTGGTGATATGCCCGCTGCGCCTTTCGGACAAGGTTCCGGTACGTATGGCTTACCAGGTGGCTACACCTCCCCTGAAAGATTTGTACGTGCGGCCTTTTTGAGAAGCTATGTATCAAATACAGAAACTGTAGATGGTGCCTTAACCGGTATTTTTCATGTTTTAGATAACGTGACGATTCCTAAAGGGGTCAATATAAAAAATGATGGCGCCACTGACTATACACAATATCGAGCAGTATTCGATACAAAAAACCGCTGTTACTACTTCAACCCTTACCATACTCAAGAAGTATTCAAGGTTCAATTGACAGAAGAGAGATTAACTGCGTCTGAACCGATTGAACTGACAGTTTCATCTAGTTTCAGTACGACAGAATTATAAAAGAAATGGGAAAGTAATTTGCCTAGGCAAGTCACTCTCCCATTTTTTTATTTTGATTATTCTTGTTGGATTTTTTCTACGTATTTTTATAGAAGTCCGGAAGCTTGAATAATTGTTGCGATTCAAGCTGTTTACCAATTGCAAACAGCAAATCTTCTCTTCCCTTAGAAGCAATAAACTGCAGTCCAAACGGTAGCCCGCTTTGGGTCAGGTGCAGAGGCAGACTAATCGCCGGCTGTCCTGTTAGATTCGCCAGCTGCGTATACGGTGTGAGTGCCAAGCCTTTCTCAAACATATCATAAACCAGCTGTGCCAATTCAGCTTCATTTAGATTTTCGGAGTGATGGAGTGCTGTCCGGATTTCATCACTTTGAAACTCTTGATTAATTTTTGGTGCAGAATCAGCGGCCGTTGGTGTTAAAAGCAAATCATACTCTGAAAACAGGTTTTCCATCCTTAATGCGATTGCATCCCATACATTCAGAGCATGAATATACCTTTTTACGGGAATCGATTCGCCATACTGATAAAGCCCCCAAGATAACAGCTCCATATCATTAGCAGTCAGCTTACGGGACATCCCCTGTTGCATGCCGGAGAACATCGCCGACGTTTCTGCTCCGTTCATCACATAGTAGCTTTCAATCATTTCTCTACCATCAAACGGCCACGTAACCTCCGTCAGCTCATGACCTAACCTGCTCAACTCTGCAATCGTCTGTTTAAGTGCCAGCTCCGCTTCAATAGAAACCGGTGTTCCTACAGGCGATGCCGATAAATAAGCAATTTTCAGAGTCTTATTATTCGTGTGCTCCTGCCATTCTTCACGAGGCGGATGATACGGTGAAGCCTTATGATTTCCTCTAAGTGCATAAAAAAGTGCCTCAGTATCTCTCATAGAAACCGTAACTGCAAAATCGATGGCTGCTCCTTGCCAGCCACGCCAGCCATTTGGTCCAGATGGCATGGCTCCTCTTGTCGGCTTCAAGCCAATCAAGCCACAGAAAGACGCCGGTATTCGGATTGAACCGCCACCATCACTGGCTCCGGCAATTGGAAACAGTCCACTTGCCACAGCTGCGGCAGCACCTCCGCTTGACCCACCGGGAGAATGAGCAAGATTCCACGGGTTGCGAGCAGGGCCATACAACAATGGATCGGTAATATTTTTAAACCCAAACTCCGGTGAATTGGTCTGTCCTACAGGAACAAAGCCAACACTCTCCAATCTTGATGTAAAGTTGGATGTTCTTGATGCACGATGCTCTGAAAGCAATCGTGAACCAAAGGTGCTTTTCCAGCCCGCTTTTTCCTGACCGAGCATTTTTAGCGGTATCGGCATTCCAGCGAAGGGCTGATCTTCTGTTATAGAATACGCCTTTATTTTTTCAAGCTGTTCATCCAGCGTCCATTCAACCAACGCATTCAGCTCAGGATTCCTCTCCTTGACCTTCTTATCCAGCTCAGTGTAATACTCTAACAGACTAATTTCTTTTTTCTTGAACTTTTCTATCCAATATAATGCATCCTTCATCCTTTTTTACCCTCCTTCATTTTAAAATCAATTATCTGGTCATTAAGTAGCTTCATGCTTTTTTTCATCTTTCAACAAAAAAATCGCCTGCTCTACCCAATCAAGCGCCGCACGACATTGACTTTCTCCATACATGACTGTCAATTCCCAGTATTTGACGCGCTTTTCATGTGCCGCAGCAGCACCATAATGCGCAATGGCCTCTCGGTTAGAGGCAAAAGAGCCTAACGTCTTCAGACATTCTTCTTTAAAGTGTTGAAGCATAGTAAGCACTTCCTCCTCCGGCATTTCGCCGGCTAGAAATACCCGCATAAGAAATGCACTTCGAACAACCACTGCTTTCGCAACATCCGTCTCTGGTGTTGAAAGCCAGCGCTGCAGCTCCTCATTTCCAGCTTCTGTTAAGGAGTATACTCGTTTATTAGGTTTCTCTGTTTGAATGACCTCTTCGCTTTGCAGCCAGCCCTTCTCCTCCATCGCTGTTAACTCCCGATAAATTTGACTGGTTTGCGCTTGCCAAAAATGAGCAAGCGACCGCTTAAACGAGCGATCCAGCTCATAGCCGGTCATTGGTCCCGCATTCAATAAGCCTAAAAGTCCATGCTTTAATGACATTTCCCTCACCTCTCTATATTCCACAAGTTGAATATAACATAAACTAGATAGAACAGCAAATACACACTTTTTACATCAAACAAGAGCACCTATGGATGCTGCAACATCCATAGGTGCTCTTGTTTTTTCATTGTGCCTTTATTCTTTAGTTGCTCCCTCTTCTAATAGCGATAATCCTCAGTTCCTAAAAAGATATTTTGCGGAATGCCTTTATCATCATATTGAACAATCAAATATTTTCCAAAGGTCTGTTCTTCTTTACCAGTTGGTCGGCTATCATATACGCTAACTGATTGTCCGGCAAGTGATTTTTCGTCCTCCCCATTCTTCTTTTCAAAAGATTTGACTGATTTTTCAGAAGCAGAAATATCCATCAATGCCATCAAATGTTTAATAAACGCTTCTAAATCTTTCCCTAGGTAGGCACCATCACCAGTCGCTGTTCTGATTTCCGTTGCTTGGCTTGCCAATTTACTTTTTCCACTATCTTGATAATATTCGTATTCTATTGTTGATTTCATACTTACCAGATTCTCACCCTCTTTGTTCGCAAAAAAAGCAGAACGCGTAAGCCTGAACGTCCGTTCAAATGCTACTACAGCAATTTTTTCTTCCATTGTCAAATCATCCTGACTGAACTCTTCGTCAATCACTCCATTTGCAGCCTCAAAAAGTGGTAAGAGCTTCTGCCCGTATTTCTCCTCTACAACCTCTTTGATTTCATCTTCTGAGATTGTATACTCAGATTGTCCAAAATTTCTAGTCCGTTCTCCCCACCAGACAAATGCTGCATCCTCTTCCGGCAGCTCCACATCCGCTGTTGATTTTTGCTTTGAGCAAGCAGTCAACAACACAAATGCACTTAAACAAAATAGTAGCGTTATATATTTTCTCATACATTTCCTCCTATTAGTCAACTTGAATGGTTATTGGCTTCTTGTTAGGAAATTCAGTCTGATCAAAGGTAATAATTATCAGCTCTCTGCTATCCGCCTCCAGCGAATAAACGGCAGCTGCCTCGATGACTTCATTTTTATTGAGTTCCTTTTGACTGTTCTCTGCCAGATAAGCCAAGGTGTCATCAGATAGATTTTCATGACCGGCTTCCTTCAACGCATGGTCATCCTGTGTAACTTTCACAAACTCCTGCCACTTATCTATCGGGCGATAAGCTTTACGTTCCTTATTTGTATACACATACCGAATCACGAGTAATTGACCAGCTTCTTCAGTTTCAATCTTGTAACTGCTCAGCTGCATGGACAAGGTATCATTTTGAACCTTGTTGTTCAATTCTTCTGAAGAATCCTCCGTCACCTCTCCAGTAACCTTTTCGGACAGGGTTTCTACAGAATCATCAAAGGCTTCTTTTCTTTTCTCATAGGAATTATCCACTTGGCTATAAAAGAAAAATTCAAGAACACCATTCTCTGTTGATACATAATAAATATCTAACCATGAATCCTTTTCTTCGTAATCTGCTCGGAAGGTGTAATGAATCCCCGGTCGCTTATTGGCAGTAAAACTGTCCATTTCTGTGCTGTTTACATCATAGTAGTTCTTCAAATATTTCTTTGCGTGCTTTTCCAACGCTTCCTTACTTAAATCAGCCTCTTTATCCGCTCGAATGAACATGACTGAATTGCTGTTTCTATCCTTTGCACCAAATACCGATGAACCATTCAAAGTTGCTTTAGAATCTTCTTCCGCTTCCCAGCCAGCTGGCAGCTTTAATGAGTACTCACTGCCGTTAAAAGAAAAATCATCGGCACTCTCTCTTAAAGAATATTTTTGGCAGCCGCTTAATAAAAACAAGCTGCAAATAATCATCAAAAATCCTTTTCCCCTCATTCTTCCACTTCTCCTTGATTTCCAGCAATTGCTTGCTGTTTTTCATGGCGACGCCGCCAAAACAAGTAGACACTAAAAATAAGAATACAACAGACAAATAGAATGGCACCTACCTTAAAGCCCTGTGGTAGATAAACGAATTCCAATTCATGCGTTCCTGCCGGCATCGTAACCGTCAAAAAGGCTTCTTTAAATGGCTCGATCTCCACTTTTTCTCCATCAATATACGCTGACCAGCCCTTTTCATAAGGAATCGTCGTTAAGAGAACTTGCTCTTCCTTAGACTCTACTGTTGCCCTTGCTTTTCTGCCTTGAACATCAAAATCGACCCCTTTTTCCTGCATCTTCTCTACGTCTTCAGCAAATTTCTCAGTATTAAGGAATACCGCATCCGGTCGATAGACACCTATCGTTTGCATACCGCCTGTAAAGGTTAATTCAAGCTCTACAGCTGTCGTTTTTTCATGATAGCCTAAATCATAATATTGCCCAGTATCAGAGATTCTATTGGATACCGCTTCGCCATTGATTTCCGCCGTCACGGTTGTTCTTCCGAATTTCCCTAAATCGGTCGGAACGATGCTGACATAGCCCTGACTTTTTGCCGGAACCGTCACTAACAGCTTAATTGTTCTTGAATGAGCAATCTCTTCTTCCCCTAGCTCAATCACATTTTCTGATTCAGTAATAATCACATTTTGTGAATCGATAATCGGTGCATCACCAAAGCTGAACAGTTCTCCCTCAGTCTCTGATAAATAATTGAACAGCTCCGTCTGATTCTTTACAGCATCCTTTTCATAAATTCTATCATCAGTCATAATCCCCAAAGGCAGTGCATATTGGTTTTCATATAGAGTATAGTCTCCACTTTTTCCAACCGCTTCATAACCGAACTTGTTGAAGCCTTTATTGCTCGAAAGATTGTACTTCATTCCTACCAGCGTATCTGCCAACAAGGTATTGTTCTTATAATCAATCAGCAGGTTCGTTCCCAATGAGCGATACCCCAGCGCGTTCATATATTGAGAAGAGTGACGGTTTCTGATTGAAGAAAACATTGAAACACCATGATAGCCATATCTAAAGCTATCATTCGCGGAAGCAGAGGTCAGGTTCTCCATTCTGAAAAATGAATCATTGTTCTCTGTTTGCGCAACAAGTTTCTCGATATCCTCAGATTGATCCTGATAATATTGAGCATACGAATATCCCCAGTCACGGCTGATACCTGAAATCATTTGTTGTGCGTTAAAACCAGTTTCTCCGATCATAATCAGCAGTAAACCAATGTATACGAACTTTTTCCATTGTGGTTTATGCACATAAATCAACCCAACAGATAGGTAGATACCTAGCAGAATTATTGTAATGATTAACGATTCTGTCGTAATCAAACCGTATCTCTTCTTACTTGATAGAAGGACAAAGGCTAAAAAGATTCCGGCCAACGTTAGAATCACATTTATCAGGTCATTGATGTCTTCCTTAGAAAAAGCCTCTAGGCTATAGCCGGCAAGTAAAATAATCAGGAAGGACAGAATAAAACTAAATCGGAATAGGAACATATACGGCGCATGCATGCCATGCCAAAACAGATTCAACGGATCAATATAGATACTTGCAATCATCACAGCGAATAATGACCCGTAAATCAGCTTATTCTTAAGCGGAAATTTCTTCGTGACAAAATAGTAAATACAAAAAATCAGCGGAAGCAAACCAATGTAAATGAACGGCATACTCTTATATTTACTCGTATCGTAAACGCCGACCATATTCTTAGCAATTAAATCCCAGATACCAGTATCTACAGTCCAAAATTTACTAATTTGGCTCAGGCTTTCCCCATTCGTCATCAAATCAATAATCGTAGGTAGAATCACAATCATCGAAGCTCCACCAGCTAAGAACGAAGTGAAGAGATATAATCCGATAGATTTTTTATACCTTTGCCAGTTCGTAAAGGTTCGGGCAAAAAAATACATGAATGAAAAGACCCCTACCATGAATGCCATATAAAAATTCGATACGAATAGCATCAGGTAGCTGACAAACAACAACACAGGTTTTCTTTTATCCATTAAACGATGAATCCCTAAGATAATCAGCGGCAGATACACAAAGGTGTCCAGCCACATGATAACTTCTGAATAAGCAACCGCATAAGACATCAATGCATAGCTGACGCTCAGCCCGGAAATTAGCCAACGGTTCAATTTATATGTATTATGTGAAAATATCCAAAAGGATAAACCACTCGCACCAAATTTGAGCAGTGTTAAGTAATACAGCGTATCCGGCATATTATTGTTATTAAAGAAGGCTACCAAGGGCGTGAAAATCCCGTTTAAATAATAGGCTGACAGCGCCCAGTAGTTTAATCCCAAAGATCCGGACCATGTGTAAAAAATACTTTGTTTTCCATCCAACACATTTTTGAAGCTCGCATGGAAATTCGAGTATTGCGAAAAGGAATCTGAAGCCATGATTGATGCCTTACTTCCCGGGTAGACCCCTACCGTATAGTACGCAACAATCATGATTAATACAGGAATAATGAAGCTGATACTCATTGAAAAAGAGTTCTTTTTCAAAAACTCTTTTATTTTTTCAATCGTCATATAAAATTACTCACTTTCTTTCTATTTATTAATGCGGTATTCCCAGCTTGTTAAATGGAAAATACCGATAACAGACAACCCCTTCAATTTGTTCACTATTCACTAAACCAAAGTCACGGCTGTCGTTGGAATGATTGCGATTATCACCTTGGACAAAGTACTGATTTTTCGGAATCATTTTATATTGTGACAATTCTTCCGCTGCTGCATCTGATATAGTGATTTTCAACATGTTGTCCAGCATATCCCCGCTGCTCGTCGGCGCCTCCGCACGTCTTTCTGCTCCTCCTTCCTGTAAGAGAAACAAACTATTACCGACAACCCATATGTAATCTCCCGGAATTCCTATGACCCGTTTAATATAAGAAGTATTCTCCACTCCTTTTGGTTGAAAGGTGATGATTTCATAACGTGTCACCTCTTGTCTCTTCTTTAGAAGAATGCGATCATTTTCTTTGAAGGTCGGTTCCATAGATATTCCATCCACGCGATGTGCAGAAAAATTCCAGAAAAAGTAGCCAAACAGAAAAAGCACAAGAATGAGCATAACCGTACTTCCATTTGCCAGAGAATGCAGGATTTCTCTCAACGTCCTCTTTTGATTGTTTTTTTGCTTCCTTTTACGCACCTTTTTCGGAATCGAGCTTTGCTGTTTTCGTCTCCCCTTTGAAGAACTGACAGTTCTTACAGTCGACTGCCCCGTTTTCCTTCGCTTTTTTCGTGGCGTAGTTCGTTGTTGTTCTATTTTCGTCATCGTTCACTACCTTCTATATAGCCTTGTAAAAATAATCATTGCACGACAGGTGCCTTCATGATTGGCTAAGCAATGGTGCATAAAACTAATTCGCTCATAGGTTATATTTGTCAGAACTGTCTCATATCATAGAATGGAAAAATTCTAGCTTTGACTATTCCTATAATATCTTCTTCATTTACACAGCCGTAAAACCTGCTATCTGTGGCGTACTCTCTGTTATCCCCTAAAACAAAATATTCTTTGTCAGGAACTTGTGCTGACTCTAATACATCGGAGAGTTTAAAATCCGCTGTTAAGGGTTCGTCTGACTCCCCCTTAGTTACTGTAGATAAAAAACGCTCAGCCTTCAGCTCATTATTGACATACAGCTCGCCATTTCGATAGTCGATTTCTTCTCCCGGAAGTCCGATTACTCGACGAATACTTCGTTCTCCATTGGCATTTTTCATGTAGACCAGATCAAATCGTTTGATGCTTCCCCATCGGTAAACAAACAAGCGCTCCTTGTCATTCAACGTGGGAACCATGGAATAACCAGTCGTTTTCGGAAGTACAAAGACCGAAACGGTTACCGCATACAATAGAATAATCGATATACTAAAGGTCAGAGCCAGCTCTATAATCAACTTCCGTTGTTTCCTTCTTTTGTTTGCTTTTCGTTTCTCGGCATTCATTTTGCCTTTTTTCCGTGTACTTTTCCCTGACGCTTTTGCTCTTTTTTTAGGAACAGCTTTATTGCCGCTAGTTGTCTTTTTTTTCGGAAAGGTGTCCTTTTTTCCTTGCAATGCAGGTAATCTTTTTTTCTTTCTCGGCTTGTCCATAAAACTCACCTCAGGTTGTTCTTACTGCTTTTGCTTTAGAGCAGCCTCGTTAATCTTAAATTGCTTGAATATCTCTTTCTGACTGTCTTCCATTTTCTTGATATCGTTCATATAGCCGGAAAAAATATCTTCTTGCTGCAACGCTTCTACTGTCTGTTCATTCAAATTCGTTCCCAGCTGCTTCATCGTGTTAAAATACCTATTTAACAGCACCTGTTTTTCTTCCTTCAGCGTTGCCGATGATTTAGTAAATCCAAAGCTCACCATTTTCGCCGAAAGGTTCCTGATATTTTTGATGGATTTTTGTGGGTTTTCATTTTTATTGACGTTTTCAAGCTGTACCGCCAGTTCATCAAGTATGTAGTATCCTTGCACAATTGCTTCTGATTCTTCTCCGTTCAACCTATTTTGCTGATAATAGCGTGAATACATCGCTCCTCCTGAACAAAGACCTGCAAATACTAGCAGTAATAGGCCCCATGTTAACTGCTTTCTAAATGAACGTGCCAATTTTCGTTTTGCTTGCATAAAGCGTCTCCGCTTCTTTTTGTTCTTTGGCGGACGTTTTTTCTTAAACAATCGTAGTTTTTTCCTACTCTTAATAGCAATAAAAAGCAAAACCAGTCCAAAAAAAGCGAAGAGAAGTACCCCAGATACAAGGGCAACAAATGACCAATCCAAAGTACTCATTATTCCTCATCTCCTCGTCTTTTTATTTTTTCTTCTTTCTCTTCTTTTTCTTCTTCTTTTTAATGTTCATTGACACACGAACGATGACAAAAACGAGTAGAAAGACGAGTAATACGCCAACAATGATTATCGCAATGGTCTTCCAGTCGATTCCCTGCTCTTGTACTAGATTCACATCTTGGTCGTTGAATTTATCTGCTTCTTCGTCGGTAATTGTAAAATCTTGATCCCATTCCCATCTTCTATCCTTCGTACTGGCTACAATGTGTGCGTGGTAGTCCCCAGGCACCATTTTTTCTCCATTCATTGACACTGGAAAATCAACCATGCTATTAGGCGCGACACGCATACTTGCCTTTTTCGCATCATAAATCACCGCTTCTGAGCCTTTTTGGTTAATTTGAACATCCATTGTCATATCTTCCAAATAGGCAGCTTCAACATTGGAAAAGTTTACAAAAATACTATTCCGATAATTATTTAAGCCAGCTCCTACACTATTTAATTCCAGCTCCGGCAAAACAACAGTATCAGTTTCTGATAAAACCATACCAATAACATACGCATATTCATTGATTACCCCTTGCTGCTTCGCACGTTCCTCTTCGTCCGCTTGGGCCTTTAACTCAATCCCCCCCGAAATGACCCCATCATAGGTAGCTTCCGGCATATTAATTTCCAAGGTAAGAGGAACGGTTGTCCTGGCAGGTAAAGTAACCGTCTCCGGTGCCTTTACAATATCTACAAAGTCGTATTTCAATGATTTATCGTTATCGATTGCCATCGGACCATATTCTATTACCCCATTTCCATTGGTCTTTGCGCCACTTAGAGTCACTACAGCGATGACTTCCGCATCTGATTCATTGGTCAGATCAACCGTGACTGTCTGGGTTTGTCCGGCAGCCATCCGCAGATCAAAATATCCAACTTCCTTATTCATTTGGTTTTCAGGTTGATTCACCTTGTATGTAAATCCTACCGCTGCATCAGCAGTTAAGCTAAAAGAAAATACTCCTAATATGTATAAAATAGCAATGAATAATGTGTTTTTGATTTTTTTCATTCCCTGTTGCCTCATTTCTTTTTTTCATGAGAGGGGTTCACCGGCTGAATAGCCGATGAACCCACATCAGTCATTTTAATTTTTTTTGCTTATAGAGTTTCTGATAATGTCCAAGTGATTACTGCATTGTAATCCCCTGCAACAACAACCGCGTTTTGTGCTTTTGGAATTGTCAATGTTACAGATTTATCTGCATTGGCAGCTCCAGCTTTTTCACCAAATACTAGGTCATGCTGTCCGTATCCGGCGTTAGTAGCTCCGGCATTATTTGTGATAAATGGTGTTGAACCAGTTGTAGCAACAATACCTGAAGCAGCTAAACCATTTGCTCCAACAGAGTTAGCATATGAGTTAATCCAAGTATTCTTATATTCGATTGTTGAACCGTTCAATTCTTTTCCGGCAGCTGATTTAAACTGTTGTGTCAATTGAGCACTCAATTTATAGTCACGCTTGTCAGCACGTTTATCCAAGAATGATACAAGGTTGGCTGTTTTTACGTTGTTCCCATTATCATATAATGACGCATTGAAGTTTTCTTGTGATGCAGTCAATACTGAATGTGTTTCAAATTCCAATGGTGTTACAGCGAAGATACCGAATGTACCGGGATCAGTGATTGTGAATGTTGAGTTTTCAGTAATTGTTGTTCCTGTACCAGTAGAACCGCCTGAATCAGTTGATGTACTGTTATCTGTAATTGTTGGTTTACCTGTTTGTTCAGTAAATCCGATGTGGCCCTTTCCTTCAATAGAGTTTGCCTTTGTTGTACTTGGTACTGCTAAACTTACTCCGGCAAGTGCTACTAAAGCTGCTCCGCCTAATTTGTGTGATAATTTCATGTGTGTTTCCTCCTAAGATTTGTGTTTGTAATTTATGGTAGCTCGGATAAAATCCAAGTTAACACCGTTGAATAGGTTCCCGAATTGATTTTCGTCGCTGCAGGAATGTTTAATGTGATTGCACTGTTTTCATAGATTTGCTTATTGGCAAACGTTGGATCAAGCATTGCTTCACCCTTCTGATTTTGCCTTGGTGACAAGGTATTCTCCAATTGAAGCGGATTATTCTCCGATGCGCCAAAGGAGATGGACCAAGTACCTAGCCCGTTACCGGATTGTGCAGTGGCAAGCGTATAGGTTTCACCAATATTATTTATCTCAATGACTTCTTTAGAAACTAAAGGAGCATGAGTTAAATCTTCTGTAGAGTTTGCCCAAGATTTATCAAACGAAAGCATGGCACCAGTCAGCTGGCTATTTGCGGCTGCGGCATTTTGAAATTGATTGACTTGACGCAGCTCCAGCTTCCACCCAAAAGCCTCTGTGCGCTCATCTGTTACCTGGATAAAATTTCCTCTCGCCGGGGTTTCATCATGAAACAGCTGAGCATTGACTGGATAACTCATTTCTTTATTCGTAATTTTATTGACAGAAAAATTCAGCTGAGGAACAAAATCAATACGTAAATCCCCCGTCGTGCTGGGACTTGGTCCCGGATCGACAATCGTATCCGGATATTCTGGATCCCTGATACCTTCATTGCCGTTTCCATCCCTATCTCCCGTAAAGCTGATATGTCCTGACCCTTGTTTACTTGCTTCTGCAAATACTTGGTTCTCTTCGAATAAAGAACCTGAAATTCCACTAAAAACAGTTAGTGCTGCTAGGCAAAAAATAAATTTTTTCATTTATTTCTCAACCCCCTTTATTTTTCTAAAGAGAGCAAATAACAACACTGCACCAAGGATGATGCCACCACTGATTGATAAACTTTTTTCAAAAAGATCGCCAGTTGATGGATACTTCCCCTCTGGCTTTGAACCACCTATTGTATCAGGCAATTTTGACCCGCTTGTTTCAGTATCAGGCAATTGTGATCCACTTGTTTCTGTACTATCTGACGACTCTGTAGTTTCATCAAAAAATGTAATCTGACCGTTTGTTTGTACAGCTCCGCCTTCGGCATTTACCGGTTGAAAACCACTTCCACCCATTATCATCACCAGTAAGGCAGATAATAGTAGATAGCTCAATTTATTTTTCATTACTATTACCTCCTTACTATGGTGCTTCCTCTAATGTGAATTGTATGGTTCCGTCGTAATCATCAATCTGTCTAAATTGTTTATCTGACAATTTGAACTGGAAGCCGTTGGTTTTATCTTCCCACTCAGCCTTACTTACGTTGACATCACCAGTATCATTATGTTTACCGGTAATGATAGGCTCGGAAGATGTCGAGTTGATTGCGATATTTTCTGAACCATTTTGATAGTACAGAACATTCGTAAGAATAAATGTTGGGTCTTTTCTTGAATGCATATCTTCCGTCAACTTCGCTTTGATTTTCCAATTTGTTAAAGTGGAACGAGTATCTGTTACTGTCAACGGCTCTTTATAAGTTGGTCGCTCTGATTCAAATGCCCCGTAGTGCATGATCGTATGGTCATCACCAAACTCCAATAATTTTGGTGCCGAAGATAAGAACAATGTCCCTCTAAATTTATAGGTTACCGTTGTATCTTTATTTGGAATCACATACGCACCATCATTTGCCGGAAACTCATACAGCTCATAAGAAGAAAGCAGTTCGTTGAGTTTTGCCGTAACATCACTGTAGGTATTTCTCAAATCAATCGTCGTTCCAATTTTCTGATCGGCTTTAACAAACTTGGCAAGTTCCTCACCGTTATCCTTTTCAAAGATAATTGTTAGTGTGATTTCTGTAATTGGGATATAATATAACGTCACTGTTTGATCCGCTACTTTGTATTGCAATGTTGCCCATTCATCTTGTCCAGGCAGCGAGTAGGCAAAATTATATCCATCAATCGCAGGAGGCGTGCCAATATTGGCTGTTGTTCCGATTTGTCCGGTGAATTCCTTGGAGGTTTGCCCTTCATATTGAATTGCAGTCCCCTTCGTCGCATCCACGTATTTAACAGTTATTTTTCCTTGTCCAACTTTATAAAATAGCGTAACAGTAGTTGTTTCGCCAAACTTCACCGTGGACAAGTCATCTGGAGTCGAGTATAGGAAATCGTATCCCTCAACCGTTTTATCAATAGTTGGAGTAGTTCCTATCAGCCCTTCAATCGACTTATCAGCTTGGATTTTCGTTCCATCACTGGAGTTTCTATAAACGATAGTCATCGTTGCTGTTTTAGGTATTTCGTTATAATACAGTTTGACTGTCTTATTCGTTGCACCGTAGGTAACACTTGCCAACGGTTCTGAATCCGAATCTACATACGTGTAGCCTGAAATCGTCGTTGGTGTGATATTCGCTGCTGTACCAATTGTTCCGGTTTTCGTCAAATCCACCTGTTCTGATGCAGAAATCTTCGCACCACCTTTGATCCAATGTTCAATTGTGATGGTTGATGTTTTAGGTATTTCGTTATAATACAATTTGACTGTCTTATTCGTTGCACCATAAGTAACACTTGCCAACGGTTCTGAATCTGAATCCACATACGTGTAACCTGAAATCGTCGTTGGTGTGATGTTCGCTGCTGTACCAATTGTTCCGGTTTTCGTCAAATCCACCTGTTCTGATGCAGAAATCTTCGCACCGTCTTTGATCCAGTGTTCAATTGTGATGGTTGATGTTTTAGGTATTTCGTTATAATACAGCTTCACTGTCTTATCTGTTGCACCATAAGTAACACTTGCCAATGGCTCTGAATCTGAATCTACATACGTATACCCTGAAATCGTCGTTGGTGTGATATTCGCTAATGCATCAATTGTTCCCGTTTTCGTTAAATCCACCTGTTCTGATGCAGAAATCTTCGCACCGCCTTTGATCCAGTGTTCAATTGTGATGGTACTTTCGGTGGGCGCTTCCTTCGCATAAATCTTATACACGTTTTTACTAGCATCAAAGCTTACAGTAAGAGATGTGGCATTCAACGAATCGCTAGCTGTAAAATCAAGCTTGTTGTATGCTGTCTCACCCATTGCTGCCTTCAGTGCATTCTTCGCTTCAGTTTGTGTCAGTACGCTTCCATATTTCTTAGAAGCCAACTGACTGTTAGTTAAGGAATAAGATGTTCCCCCAAAAGCTTGATAGGTATTACTTACTACTGTATCCTTCAGTGAATAGTTGCCTGCAACAGTTTCACTACCGCTGCCGTTATAAGTGTAAAGTTCTACAGCTGCATCAGATAGTGGAACATATAAGTTAGGTGAGGCATTGTATGTTCCCGGTCCGGTGTTTACGGTGAGACTCGTACTACTGAACGCAGGTTCTTTATCCCCCATTTTCTTGCCGGAATAGTCATTATTGGCCGCTGTCATATCAAAGGATGACATTCCTCCATTTGCATAACCTTGAAATTTCAATTCGGTATCTGTCATAGAGGTTAAATCCGTATAGGTACCCCCAAACGTATTTTGAACAAAATTAAACTGATTTGTATTTAACGTAGAATTCCAGTTTAGAGCAGTAAGGGTACTGGATGGGTAGAGCGTCCGCTGTAAATTCACTGCAAACTGATTGTTATTCAAACCTTTGTAGTCTATTACTCCACCACGAACACGAATAGGATTGACATTTATATCCATTAATCTTTTTGCAAGATCAAGTGGTGTACCAGCATTTGAACTGTTTACCTCAATGTGTCTCCACCCTTTAGCCGTTCGAGCAGGAGTAAAGATTTTATCAACCATCGGATCATAATTCGTTGCATCGTCTCTCTTAAAGGCCACCTGAATAAATACCGGTGAAGCTTTAGTTCTGGCAGCAATCTTTGTACTGTTTTCATATTCTTCCAAGCTCTGCAAGAAATCCTGCTTCATTGCTTCAGAAGAAAATTCATAGTTTGAATACAAAATAATCACCGGCGTAGTGTACCCTGAAGTATCGTACGCATACACACCATGACTTCTAGTGTTATCTGCTATTTCAGTAAGGTATCTTACATACGCTGCCGGATTTGACCCAAATGAACTTTGACCTGCTACCCCCATAGGATTGGATGCCCCAAACCAGATAAGCATATTTGACTGCGTAGTAGACGCGTTCACACCATTCACATTACTGGTTGTTCTCCCTGCATCTCGCGTGGTAATAGCTGTAGCTCCTTGTGAAGCAGTATTTCCAGAGTAGTAACCATTAACAGAAAGTCCTTGAAACCCGTCGTTCATACGCATCGCCTGAAACTGCAGCTTCAACGCTTCTTGCACATAAGACAATGTTTCTTGTCTAGGCATACCAGTCATACCTGGAATCACCTGTCCCATCGGTCCTGCATAATCTACAAAATTCAATGTCGAAGCAAATGACCCTTCCACTATTCCAGTTTCTATATTACTCATGACCTGTGCCAAATCGTATTTCAGATTCTCATCAGGGTAATCGTTAAGCGCTATATTCCGCCCAGTGTAACTCGTTGCATCATACAGCTCCAATCCGTTAACAGTTTGGATTAACTGTTGTCTAGCCAAATCAGAACTGATGCCTGATTCCGGACTGACTGCCGCATAATAGACCTTGTCCAAGGCAGCTAGAGACCCTTCCTGCCAAGTGGTATTTCCTCTATACGGACGTTCTGGATCCGCCCCTTTTAGCGGTGTCAAAAACTTGTTTACCGAATCTCTCGCTTCTGTTAAGGTAGCTGCTGTCCATGTTTTGTAATTCGATGTACTGATATCAGCTGCGGCTTTTACCGCTTTGTCCTTTGCAGACAACCCATAGCTGAAAAGGCTAAATACCATAACAGCACACATTAGAAGCGAAAACACTACTTTAAATTTTTTCATTTTTCTGTCCTTTCTCATTTTTTATTTTCACCCCCTTTCACGGTTATTCCCGATCCCCCATGAAAATAATCTACTCGCAAATCATATAACCTACGGAGCGAACTGTTTTTAGATAATTAGGATTTACAGCATGCTGCTCTAATTTTTCACGAATTCGAAAAATCACGTTCGCAATTCGATATTTCTGATTGTTGTAGGACTGTTGCCAAATACTTTGGTAAATTTCTTCATAAGTAAATGCTTCTCCCGCTCGACTTTGCAGCAGTCGAAACAATCGATATTCACAACGTGTAAGGGAAATTTCTTTTTCTCCAACCCTCACCGCTAAATTATTGTCGTTCATTTCAAATAGTTGTTTTTCAGCTTCTTTACTTCCCGCTTGTTCTTCTGTCACTACTCGCTTTCCTTCAATAGGCTTATGAATTGTTTCTCTTCTTTTCAAAGCATTCAATACAATCAGTTCAATTTCTTTTGCCGAACAATCTGTGTCAATGTTTCCATCTGCTCCGAGTTGTAAATAGATGGTTCTCTTACGCTTGTCTCTGTTTTTTGAAAGAACCCAGACATATGCCGCCGATTGTCGTTTGATTTCGATGATTGACTGGCATATTTCTGTAACAACAGAATCCTTGTTATCTGTAAAAATTACAATGGCGTCTTTGTTCTCCAACTCATTGGACAGTTGATCGACATCTACAGCGAACACTTCAAATGCTTCTTTGCCTTTTTCTGCTATGTACGTACTAGCTTCTTTTTCTGGAAAACCGATAGTGATCATTCCTATGTTGTACATATGTCATGCTCCTCCTTGATATATTTTATTGAAAGTCCCTCTCCCTAGGACTATCTTCAAACTGTCGAACTCTTTTTTTTGAATATTTTAGAAAACAATTTATAATAACTTCAATGAGTAGGTTCTGCTTTTCTGCTCAACTATTTCTTTCAAGGGGAAATAGTTATCGATTTTTTTGACGGTACTCTTTCTTATTTCTTCTACAAATAAGAAAGAAACATTCAATTTATTGTTCTAATACTATTTATTGGTGGTCTTGACCATTTAGGTGACGGCTTATTTGGACAAAAAAATGAAATGCCCAGTTACTGAGCATTCATAAATAACTCATCAATCTTTGCCATTGCTGCCTGGCGGTTTTCGATTAGAGAATCTGTATACGTGTCTAATGTCAGTTTTGTTGATTGATGCCCCAGAATTTGACTTAGGCTTGCAATATCAACACCACGCTCAATGCATCGTGTCGCAAAGGTATGACGCAACGAGTGAAAGCGGACATCCTCCAAGCCAATCTTAGTAGTCAGTTTTTTGAACCGATAATTGATTGTTCGCGGCTCTGCTAGACCTCCATTACAAGCAATTACATATTCACCAACAGCTAAGTGCTTTTTCTCCATTAAATAGTTTTTTAGATTAAGAGCCATTGGTATTTGGCGTTCCGACCGATCCGATTTCGGCGTTCCTGCTACAACCTTGGTTTTTCCACTTACTGTTTGTTCATTGGTTATCCGTGTAATCGTCCGCTGAACATGAATAAGATTCTTTTCAAAATCAATATCCTCCCATTTCAATCCACTGATTTCACCGATTCGCATACCGGAATACAAGGCCAAAATAATTGGTGAGCACTCTCTTTCCTGCATAGCCAGCATTTCAAGCTTCCTTTGTTCTGACATTGAAAGAGCATGAATCTTTTTCGTTGTTGTCTTAGGTAGTATGACATTCTTACAAGGATTTTTACCTAGATAATTTTGTGCTGCTGCAACATCCAATGCCTTCTTTAGAATATTAAAGATATTACGAATCGTTCCCGATGACAGCTGCTGCTGTGCAAGTTGATAAACAAATGCTTGAATATCAGCTTCTTTGATTTTTTGGAGCTTTAACGAGCCAATAGACGGAATAATATGTCGCTTAATCAAACGGACGTAATTAGAATAGGTTGTAGGCTTTACTGTATGTTTAACTGTACCTGTCATCCAATTGCCGATGAAGCTTTCAAGCGTTCCATTATAGATAGAGATTGAGTAGTCGCTCAAAAGATACTTTGCTTTCACAAGAGTCAGCTTCTCTTTTACCTCCGAATAGTGTTTTCCATATATATAGCCATAAATGATTTCATTTCTTGTTGTCCGTTGTTTTATGTATCGCCCTTCCCAACGGCCATCTTTACGTTTGTAAATATTCTCTCCCTTTTTCACCATTGTCAATGTCCTCCCTGTTACTAGTTTTGACGATTTTTTTGACGGCGCAACAATAAAAAAACAATTTTTTGTTATAAAATTATTTTTTATCTAATAAATATCAGACTTCTCTCTCATTTTTTTGCAATATTAATGAAAAAATTGGAAAAACGGTCTATTGACTTCCAACTTCCCGTTCGATAATATGAATGAGAAATAAACAAAATACGAAAAATATTTATTTTTAATCTAATTAACTATTTTTGTCCCTTTCTAATTTGTAGAAGAAATAAGAAATTAATTTTTGTTTTTATCGTTTACATCACAAATTTATCATGTTTATTTTTTAGATACCAATTTGTTTTTGTCGTTTAATACAACAAAAAAAATATTGACAAAAACATCGACCCGCAGACACCAGCTCTCTTAGAAGAACTGGCACCTGCGGGTTTTTGAGCATAAAAATGGATTATTTCCTGTGTCCCATCTATTATATGGGTAAAATAATCAAGGAAGGAGGGAGTGGCATGACCATTTCTGAGTTTTTAGACCGGGAAACGAATACAAAATTGTCTTTATTACGTTTTCTCTATCTGGAAGGGCATTGGTATTCTACGAAAAAAATTGCGGACAGCACCGAAATGGATCAGCGGACTGTCTTAAAATACCTTAAGTTGCTGCAAGCTGACAGTCTACTCTATTTAGAAACAGATATCTCACCTATCCAACAAGAGAAGGGCAAAGGGCATCGTTTTGTAGGTGATGCATTGGACTATCATAGGATTTATTTTCAGCTTGTAAAAAACTCCATCAACTTTTCTTTTCTCACTGACTTATACTTTTATGATGAAATCGATGTAGAGGATTTTTGCGAGAGACATTATATAAGTGACACAGTTGCAAAGAAGATATTTAAACGGGGCAATGATTTTTTCAAGCCTTATGAGCTGCAATTAACCTATGCAAAAGGCAAAGTAACCTTTACCGGAAACGAACGTTCTATCCGATACTTTGGCTATATTTTTTTCTGGGGTTTATTCAAAGGGATTACTTGGCCATTCGAGGAAATTATAGAAGAGGAGCATGTAAAATCGTTTTTGGAAAAACAATTTTCACGATATTCAATTATGAAGACGATCTCTCATGCGCAGTGGTGCTATATCTTAGCGGTCAATATCTGCCGCATCAAAAACGGACACGAAATAACGGCAGACAACTTACCTGAGTATGCAGAAGAATTAAATCAAACATTGTTTTTTACTTCCTCTGAGGTCTTTGACTCAGAAATGCTGCTTGAAAATTTTTATGCCCTCTACCCAACAACGAGAGCAGAGTTTGACTATTTTGCGTTGATTACTCAAATAGGTGTACGTGTCTACCTGATTCCTTCCGTCCTTGATCGAGCCTTCGCTTTCCATAAACAAAATCAGACACCTATCTATACTATGTATGAATTGTTAACCGATACATTCTCGGAGGAGCTGAAAAATGCTGACAGTGAGACACAAAAGTTGGTTGATAGCTTGATTTTCGCAACCTTTATAACGGCAAGTCTTTTTCCCAGCTTCAACACGACTGTTACGGGCTATGATTTTGACAATTATCTGTCACTCACCTTCCCTTCTTTAAGGAAAGAGATGAGCAGTCGTTTGGAGGCGATGCGACAACATTCAGATTCTCCTTTATTAAAGGATGAATCACTACTCGTTTCCAGATTTTGTGAGCTCTACTCACTAGTTGGTCATCCATCGGATTTTAATCCGGTCATCCATATCAAACTGGAGACTGATCTGCCGATTGTCATGGAAAAGGTTATTTCCATGCAGTTGGCTTCTGCATTGTCTCCATTTTTCAAGATTTCAATCCTCTCTCCTATAGAGGTCCAGGAAGCTATCTCCCCCGACCTTATCATAGCTTCTACACAGATTCGAGTTGAGGAACAGAGTGTCAACATTGTCTACATCAATCCTGCCCTCGCTGCTAAAGATATAAAGCTGATTACAGAGAAAGTGAGTGTTATTAACAAAATTAAAGCAGTACAAGCATCTTATATTTCCTAAAAACCTGCAGCCAGACAAAAAAAACACCCATTATGGGTGTTTTTTTGCTTATCCGCCAATAGCCGCTTATATTTCTGCTTTTATCAGTTCAACTGTGAGTCGATATTCATAAACGAAATCATCCTCCAAAATTCTTTTTTCTATATTATCGACATCTTCTTTCATAGACTCTATCATCATTTTATCATCAGAAAACACCGCATAGCCCAAGCGAGTACCGTCTTTCCTTACCTCTCCCAACGCAGGGATAAACGTACAATATTCCTTTGCTAAATTGACAGCAGCGGCATTGCTGGTTGACGTCGAATTCTTATTGGTCATATGCTCATTCAGGGTACTGCCTGTTCTATAGCTGATTAAGAGAATCGTGTCTTGATACGTTTTTGAAACCAAGCTTTTCTTATCCTGTGGGTATTGTAAAAACACCTCAAATTCACTTTTCTCCTTCTCAGAATATATTCTTCTCTCAGATAATTCCGCATATAGAAGCTCCCCCTCAGTATTACTTATTTCAAAAAGCTGAATAGTCTGAGCACCTTTTTCTTCGAGTTCATGTACTACCTCCTTAATTTCAGAGGACAGTGCGTCTAGAGAGCATTGTTCAATCGTAATAGAGGCATCGGTATCTTTCTTAGCAACAATGAAAAAAACGAGACAGCTTGCAATCAACAATATACTTGCACCTAGTATCCAAGTTCTTCTTTTCATGTTAACCTCTCCTATTCTACCTTCTTCCCTTCTGTCTGTCGTTAATACGATTCTAAACTGCCACTAGACATCACTATTTATTCTTTTATCGAACCATGCAATACATTGAAGAAATATCCAAGACCCACAGCAAGCATAATGTGACCCAAGCCTGCAATTCCAGAAATAGCTGCATGATCTGCGTACCCTAGAACAGTCATTGTGCCGTGTACTAAGAGCATCAGTAATGTCACGCCTAAACCGATGTTATACGTGATATAGAATTTTTTATAATTTTTATGGGTGCTCAACTGGAAATTCTTTTCTAATAGTAGAACAATCAAAAAGAAAAACATTCCTAAAATCAAGGTATGGGTGTGCATCACACTCAATTGTGTGTTGCCCGTAAAATTGTTTAATTTTGTAAACTCTCGATAATACACGCCAAACACCAAACCTAAAATCATATACACCATACTTACTCGTACTAATTTTTTCATTAATCTTTCCTCCTGTAAAACAGCTTACTTTCTTTTCTTATCCATTTTAAATAATTTCCATCAACGGCTTCATTTCGCTGAAAGGTGCAGAATGACCGCTCATCAGTGATTCATTCCAATGATTACTCCGGCACTATACGGAACCAACCAGAACAGCCAAACAACTAGACTGAAGCGATGAAACGTCTGCTTCGACTGCTCTGTTCCTCTAAACAAAACATAGATTGCCCATAGTAGATGAACAGCCATTAAAACAATTGCTGCAACGCCTGTTACCTGATGAAGAGACAACGCAGAAGTCTGACTTTTTGCTTTCGCAATTGAAGACATGATTGTCGTACCTGTCGTATCAAAAACAAGCCCCAAGCCAAACAAAAGAACATGTTTGATACTCAGCTCTCCGGAATGACGCTCAGAGAATACGCCAATTGTATAGAAGACTAGCGCCAAAGTAATCGTGATAATAGCTAAAATCAAGGATGTATCCATCGTGTATTCCTTCTTCCAATTTCTTCATTTAATTCCTTTGAGCAGCCAATTACTCTTGTAGGAAAAATCTTTTAAAATCTCCTCTGTCGCCCAGTCATTGACAATAAGACTTGCTAACGAATCAACTACAAGCTCCATTACGAAATACAAAAAGCCTATCGCTTCTTCTGCCTTTTGAATCTTGAAGTTATTCAATCGTAATAGCTCAAGCCACTCGCGGACCATCCGATTCTCTTCTGTAGTTTCCATCCGTCGGTAAAGAATGGTATTCTCACCTTTTATCAATAGCTTGATTCCCTTCCAATAGTCACTATCATGAGACAGCTCACTGCAATAACGCAGATAATGGGCAATCCCATTAAAGAACTCACACTTATTTTCTTCGATGTAGTGAAAAATATCCCGATGAATAGTTTTGGCAATCTTATCAATCATATATTGATGAGCATCCTCAAGCGTAGGGAAATATTTATAAAACGCCGCTCGAGATATTTTCGTTTCTTCCACGATTTGAGCAACCTTTACCTGACTGATATGCTGATTATAAAAACTGTTCAACAACGCCGCCTCAATCATTTGACGTTTTTCTTCGGGAAGATTATAGAATGTCCTTTTCGGCATGAAACACACCTCCTTTTGTAAAAGATGAATAGTGACACTTTGTCACTCATTTTAATGTACACGTTCACTTTCAAAAAAATGAACAATCTTTATAACAGATAAAAAGCAGCCTGCAAATCCTACACCGCAGGACTTAGCCAGTGTAACCAGTGATTTATCCAGTTCCTTAAAAGGTACATGGGGCACCAAAGCAAAAGAAAGCTTGGCACGGAACAGCGAGAAATTAACAGCACTATCATAAGATTAGCATCAATCATTTGTTTTAGTTTTTTCGGAAATTAGAATAGAAAGAGCCCAGAGTGCAAATTGCACTCTTTTATTGCACAAAAAAACACCGGTGTAATGAACTTTTCTCAATCATTCCACCGGTGTTTTTCTCAAATCTAAGCTTTCTTTATCAAATATCTCTTGTTGTATTTATGCTTCCACATTGGCTAAGACCTGTTGTCTTTTATCCTCCGGCAACGTCTCCCAGCTTTCTCCATATACATGGTCCACTCGTCCATACTCATCATAGGAAATAATCAACACAACTTCCCCATTTTTATAGTCAAAAATCGTGTATTCCTTCTTTTGATTATCGAAGGAATCCTGATACTCCCAGTAAGAAGTCTCCGCATCAAGCATATAATCCTCATGTTCACGTAGAAGCTGCTTGACAGACTCCGTTGTAAACTCTAATTGATACTCCATTTTCAATTCTCGATGCTCTGTTACTAAATAGGAAAAGAAAAAGAAACTCCTTGAAGTCCAAGGACTGACATCCAGTGATTTCCTCAACATCGTGTACTCCGATTTCTCCAGCTCTGTCCAGCCTTTTCCAAAGACATCTTTGATTTTCCCGTCATCATCCAGTTGCAAAATCACAAATGGATAGTCCATCGCGCCAAACCGTAACCCGTTTACCTGACCATACTCGGCAACCAGATTTTCTTTTCCTGATACAGGATACGCGTCTGTGCCTTCAAGATCCAATGAAGACAACTGCTGAAAATCAATACTTAAAAATCTTGCTTTTTCACTTTCCGTTACGTGCTCATCAATAAATTCTTGACGACCAGCTTCATCCTCCCGATCAATATAGAAGAAATAGACAAACTTATTATGCATGACGGTACTCTTACGCAAGTCCGAGAAATTCGACGCTGAATACTCTTCAGAGGAATCTTCAAAGAATGTTTCCGGCAATACGACCTGTGATGACTTGTAAGTAGACATACGATCAGATATACTGATTAGCCTCAAGAAAAGCAGCACCACTACTACAATTCCCCAGATAGCTTTTGATGACTTCTGCTTCGGCTTCACCTCATTCACAGTGCCCGCCCTCGCCTCTCGTCGAATCATCGAAGGAGCGATTTGCTCCAACAGAGAAAATCTGCTCTTAGCCTCTGATGCTTCCTTAAGTCCGGCATACGCATGTCCTGTCAATAGAAGAAACACTGAGTAGGGTAATCCCGGCAGCTCGTCGGGTTCCTTTATCAACACTCGACCAGCCGTTTCTTTCCCTGACACCCAATCAATGTAATTACTCAAAAATATCGTTGTTTCATTTGGCACTAATGCCTGCAATTCACCAAACAATCCGGAAATTCGCCATTTTGAATGCTCCATCGTCAGCTTGGCATCCTTCACCAAGGTATAAGCAACCTGCAAGTTAAGAAGGTCTATATCCTCTGTCAGTATCCCCTGACATTCGACTAGTTTCTTTCTCCAAGTATTCCGCTCCGGTACTCCCTCTGCAAGCAGCTGGTACAATTCATAACGCGCAAAAAAATAAGGGATACGCAGCTCTTCAGAAATCTGTTGATATACCTCAAAAGAATAATCAGGTACATGCTGCATCTCTTCCCAATAAGCACTAAAAGGGGTTCTTCTTCGAACATCTTCAGCGATTTTACTAAAATCAAAGCATTCGCCTAAAAACTGAATCACTCGTTTAGACAATATCGGATAGTTTTCCAGCAAAAAACGTTGTACAATCCCTTCGATATACTCATATTCTGCTATCGACCATTCCAACTCATCTGCAAATAAAGATTGCCAGCCTGACAAATAATCAAAAAATACTTTTTCATTATATAAATCGGACAACTGCTTGGCAAAAATCTGAACAGCATCTTGTGGCGCTTCAGCAGATTGTTCTTCCAGCAACTCCTCTTCCGAAAAGCTGACTTCTTCCAGCTCGTTCTCTTCATAAGAAACGCTCACATCACCGTTCATTTCGGCTAGTGCCAACGCCTGATCGAAAGCTTCCTTCAACTGTTGAAAGGCTTCCGGTTCCTTATCGATATTCAACTGCTTGACTTTAGCAGCATACGCCTGCTTAATCTCTCTTCTCGTGGAAATCGAATCGATTCCAAGTAACTCCCAACAACTCATGTTACAGCTCCTTTTTTCTATAACATCCCCGCAAAAAAAATCTTTACTGAAAAATTGCCGGCGATTGCTTACCAACAAAACAGGCATCCTCTTCTGTTTTCATACGGGATATATACTAATAGTACACTGTAATTGTCATTTTTAGTAGATTAAATTTTCATTGTCAGCTTCTGAAACATCGTTTGCTCAACCGTATAGTTAAAAAAAACTGCAATTTTTGAGTAACGAAAATACGCCCCTAAATGGATTAAATATTCCACTTAAGAGGGCGTATCCCGTTTATTTCATCCGTTGTTTCTCGTCATTACTTCCCTTAACCAAGAATACCTAGTTGCTTTTCAGTAATTCAACCAGCTCTTCTAATTCCGCATTCGCTGTTACTCCGTCGTCCTTCAAAATCAACGCTTCTGAAATAATGAAGGAGCCGCCGACACCAAGCACATGCTTATCTGACAGATACTCAATAAAATTATTTTTATCAATTCCGCCGGTAGGTAAAAACTGTACGTCATAGAAGGGGCCGCTCAATGCCTTGATGGCTTTAAGTCCACCATAGATATCTGCCGGGAAAAATTTAACGACTTTAATTCCATATGATAATGCCCGTTGGATATCGCCTGGCGTTGCGGTTCCCGGAAAAACAGGAATATCTTGTTTCAGGCAATAATCAATAACCTCTGGGACAACCGCAGGAGATACAATGAATTTTACCCCATTTTCTATTGCAGTTTCAGCTTCCTCAAGACTTCTGACCGTTCCAGCTCCTACCGTCAGCTCACCAGAAGCTGACAGCTTGTTCATTGCTTGCGCGGCCAGCTCACTGCGAAATGTTACTTCAATAAAGCGAACCTCATTATTGATGAGGATTTCCTCCAGCTTATCCAGACAGCTTAAATCGGTTGCTGTATAAAGCGGCAGCAGTTTCGTTTCTGCCAGCTGCGAGTAGATTTCGTGATCCATGTTTGCCAACATATTTGTTCCCTCTTTCTATATAAATCCTTTAAAAGATTCATTGCACGAATAGTGGCTTTTGCCAATGGTAGAGGCAAAAGAGATAGCTAAATAACTCTCATTCTTTCATGGAATTTATATATCGACACAATCAGTTTTTCTGCTCTTTGATGATTGCTTCATGCAGCCCTTGCATATAGCCGATACCGATTGCTCGATCGTGCAGACCATAGCCCGGCATTGCATGCTCTCCCCAAATGGTTCTGCCATGATCGGGACGAATCACACCGTCAAATCCTGCATCGACCAGTGCTTTCATAATCGCGTACATATCCAGAGATCCCTCTGTGCTTAAATGAGCTGTTTCAATAAATTTCTTTTCACCTAAAAATCCGACATTTCGGAAATGGACGAAGTTGATTCGATGCCCAACCTGTTTGACCATTTCAACCAAATCATTGGAAGGATCAGCTCCTAAAGAACCGGTACAGAAGGTAAGTCCGTTGTAAGGCGAATCAACAATATCCAGAATACGCTGCAGGTCTTCCAAGTTCTTTGTGATTCTTGGGAAACCAAAAATTTCCCATGGTGGATCATCCGGATGGATGGCCATCTTCACGTCCATTTCTTCACATATAGGTATGATTTTCAACAAGAAGTATTTCAAGTTTTCAAACAAATCCTCTTCTGTCACGCCTTCATAAATTTTGACTAATGAATCAAATTTTTTCAATCGTTCTTCTTCCCAACCGGGTAAATCAAAGCCTTTGGATTGGCTGTGAATCAGCTTGAACATATCCCCAGGCTCCATGTTATCGACCACTGCTTGATCGTAAACCAAGGAAAAGCTGCCATCACTATTTTCATGAGCCAATGTCGTTTTTGCCCAACCAAAAATTGGTTTAAAGCTGTAACAAATCAAATTTACACCACAAGCTGACAAATTTCGAATCGTTTGAATATAGTTATCGATATACTTGTCTCTATCCGCTGCCCCGGCTTTGATGGAATCATGAATCGCTACACTCTCGATGCCGAGCAATTCTAAATTGCCCTTTTCAATCGATTGTTTCAATGCTTGAATCTCGTTGACTTCCCAGACATCTCCCGGCAGTTTGTTTAATAATGTCCCTACAATTCCGGTAATTCCCGGAATCTGCTTCACATGTTGTAGTGGTATGGAATCTCCCTCTCCATACCATCTGAATCCCCATTTCATCGCTAATCATCCTTCACTATTTTTTAGAGGAAAACCTTCAGTTTTCTCACTTGTTTTATCTCAGAAGCTCTTAAAAATCGTCTTCCTCTTCCTCATCTTCACTTGTTTCTGCAGCTGATGCCTGCCAAACACTGATACTGTTCAGCCCTTGCTCTAAAATACTTTGCGCCATTTGTTCACTCGCACTCGTACCAATCAACTGATGATTGATTGTTTCCAGCAGCATTGGCAGATTCACACCGCCGATTACAAAGGTCGATTCCTTCACTGCCTGTTCAAGTCCATTGACGATGAGCAATGATTGATTGTACGGACTCGCACTTACCAAATCTGTCAGAACAATCACTCCCGAACCTTTATCCACGCTCTCAATGGCCTGTTTGATTTTTTGACCGAGCTCCTGAATATCATCACCTTGATTCAGATTGACTGTAGCTGTATTACTGACAGCACCAATAATGACCTCTGCTGAATCCTTCAGACCATCACTTAGCTGTCCATGTGTTGCAATGACAATTCCAAGCATAAAAACACCGCTCCTTTATAATTAATAGCTGTAAATAGGACGATACACACAAGCCTCTGACACATTTTTCTTGCTAGTGTAAACGTGTCATTTCACCGATCCGTCCTAATTGAATAATGTAATAACCTTCTTCATATTGCTGCTGTTCAGCTGTTTTTGATTTAACATTGATTGCTCCAGATAATAGCTCTTATCTGAGCCATTTTCCAGCATCTCAGCACTGAAAATATATTTGACTTGGTTCGATGGCTTTCCTAATCCAGCTGTTTCGACTAACTTCATAGGCTCTTTCTCGCCATCTTTGATATACAAATCTGCGTCAGCACCAACGCTATCTAAGAAGTAAATCTGAGCGGAGTTCTTACAGACTTCTTGTAATACCTTCAAGCCGATATCACCAAAGCAGCCCTCATCGACAAAGGCAAAAGCTGTTTTTCTTCCTGCACCGCCTTCAATCATTGACAGCATAGCTAAGACAGAAGAAGTGTTTCGAATCAGTGTTTTTCGAGTGGACAGGCCTTTCGTTACCTTGCTAAGCAGATAGAAATAACCACCATAGCATAAGATAACCAACAAGGTTTGGAGAGAAAAGATATTGAACGTATTATCGGATTGTTTCATATACAGCCAGGTCAATAAGAGCCCCACCAACAGAGCCAGCAACGAGCTTACCAGTAAAAAACCAGTAACTGCTTTTTTCTGTTTGGACCGATCAAATATATGATAGGAACCAAATCCTTTTGGCGGCGTATCATAGTACGTACAAATGATTCGATCTGCTCTTTCGATGTCGCCAACATATAGATTGCTTGAAACATACCGCTTGTTCTGCTGATACTCAATCACTTGAATGTCTTCTCTTGTCTCAGTAATATCTTTCACTAACGCCGAAAGAAACCGTTGCTTCTGTTTCTTTGTTCGTCGCAGGCGATAGATATGCTGATAGCGAAACTGTCGGTCCTTAAAGCGCTCCGTTTGATTCATCGGTTCTACCTCATCCATCACGTTCAGTCCTCCTCACCATTTTTCTGCTCTCTATAAACACTAACAAGCGCATTGTCACTAACACTTTTCACCTGCGCTAAAACTTACAAGCCAAACTGTCCCAATACATCCTTCAATGTTGATTTCGGCGCAGATGGTGTTGCTTGGAAATAGATATCCTCGACGCCATATTGCTCATTCATTTCTTTCAGCTTTTCAGCGTCAGATTTATTCAGGTATACAGATTTAGTTACCAGAATATCCTTTTCCGGGTCCTTTTGCGCGATGCCGCCAATGTTCAATTCCTTCATCGGCACACCGTGTTTTACTAAGTCATAAATTACGCTGACTGTTTTCGCAATCAAAATGCAGTTATAGTCCTTAAACGTATATTCATCCCAGTAAAATTTTGCTTTTTCCGGTGTGATAACAATGGTTTTTTGTCCTGTACGACTTCCCGCACTCTTATACAAATCACGCATGAATTTGTCCTTTGCCACCACTTCGTCAACAACAAAAATAGAATTGACACCACTTTTTTGTGATAAAGTCATCATTACCTGCCCATGGATTAAACGCTCATCCACACGTGCTAAATTAACTGTTCCCATGATTCTTCCTCCTTCTTTTCGTGAAAATCATCCGCTGGGCAAAAGCTGTCTGCTACTGTATCTAATCACATTCCTACAGAATGCAATCAGACACAGCAGACAGTGCCTAGCTTGAGATAATTTTGAGGTACTTTTATTACATGGTCCGCTTTTTTATTTATGACTTATAAGATTCCTACCGCTGCCAAAACGATCAAGATTCCTGTCAGCCATAATAGCGCCTGCGTTACCTTCAACCCCTTCTTCGTATAGAACCAGTACACGCCCATTACAACGGCAAGCGGGAGTATCCCTGGAACAATCTGATCCAATATATCCTGTATGACAAATTCTCGACCGGATATTTTGAATTGAAGCGTTGAAGCCACTTTTACATAGTTTCCTGCTAAAATCCCCATCATGAACAAACCTAGAACAGACAATGTTTCAATCGCATTTTGTACACCCGAGCTCTGCATTAAGCCTGTTGCATTCCGTCCCATTGAAAATGCTTGACGGGCAAAGAACACACCCAGCAATACTTGATACAAGGCAAAAGCCACAAATGGGAACAAAGCTCCCAGCGGACTTCCTTGTTCAGCCCAAGGAACAGCGATGGCGATAAAGATATACTGTACAGTACCGGAGTCGATTGCATCACCAATCCCTGCCAAAGCCCCCATCAATCCGGCTTTCGTGTTGTACATCAAGTCATCCTGCATCAGCACTTCCGTGCCTTCATATTCTTCCTGTGCACGCTGCTGCTCCATAGACGACATCAATCCGGTGATTACTCCACCACCCCAACTAAGCTGTGTGTTGAAAAATAGTAGCTGACGTTTGTAAGCTGCTTTCAGTGCATCATCATTTTTATAAAGCTTTCTTAAAAGCGGCATCATTGCATAAAGTAATGATGGAGCTAAGTAACGTTCAAATGAATGTGGAATCTCGTTGGCAAAATGCCATCTAAGATACGCTTTGGTTACATCTTTTTTTGTAATTTCTTCTGGTGCGAGATTCGTCTTTTTGGTTCCCTCAGTCATTTTATTCCCTCCTGTTTAAAAAGTATCTTGGTTTTTCCTATCAATCGCTAATTATGATTGACTAGAAACCATCATCGTAATCGTCATCATCATCGCCCTCAAATGAAGCGCCTGTGGCACCGCCACTGTTATCCGCAGCAGGTACGCTTTTGCCTTTTTGAGATTGAACAAAAATCAGCGCAATAATGATACCGAAAATTGCGTAAGTAACCATTGTTACTTCCAATGACTTCATAACGATACTCATGAAATAAGCTAGGAAGAAAAAGACCATGTAGTCTTTCCGACCAATAACATAAATCGTTGTAGCAATCCCAATCGCTGCCAATCCGCCTCCGACAACCTCCAGAACGTGGATTACCACTGTTCCTTCCAGTGCAGTGATGACGTCGGCAATAACTGGTGCACCGAAATAAAGAGAAACAAATACTAACGGAACAAACAACAGGAATGAAGCAATGGTCGGATACACAATCACTGAACGAGCAATTGCTTTTGCATTTACATCCTCTACCGCTTTATCTGTGTATTTCCCTAAAAATGTGTTGATGAAAAATCTAAATTGATACAAATAGCTTCCCAGCAAGCCTACTGGCACAGCCACAGCAATCGCTGCTTCCGGCGATAGATTCCCTAATAAAGCAACTGGTACTGCAATTGCTGCAGCAATTGATGGTTCAGCCGGCATGGAGCCGCCCGGTGAAAATACGCCCATATAAATCATTTGCAGAGAAGCAGTAACAATCATGGCTTGTGCGACGTTCCCCATAACAATCCCCACGATAAGACCTGTCATCAAAGGCGAGAATCTCAACGTTAGCGTTGCTCCCCCTCCCAGCCATCTTGACATAACGGCTGCGGTCCACAATGCAATCAATAAACTCTGCATTACACTTAAAGTTTCCATATGTCTCCTTCTTTCTTTTGACGAAATCGTGCAGGTAACTGCCCGATTTCTTCTTTTTGGTGGTCCGATGTCCTCTACTTCTAGGTTCCTTTTTACACCAGAGTAGAGGCTCTCCTTCTTTCTTTTGAGGAAACTGGTCAGGTAACTGTCCAGTTTCTTCTTTTTGGTGGTCCGATAGCTATTTCCCTAGCATTCTTGGTAAAAGGGAAATAGTTCTCCTTCTTTGTTTTGACAAAATCGTGCAGATAACTGCCCGATTTCTTCTTTTTGATGGTCCGATGTCCTCTACTTCCAGGTTTTTTTTTACACCAGAGTAGAGGCTCTCCTTCTTTCTTTCGATGGAACCTATCGCTGTAACACACAGCGACTGCTTTAGCAGAGCTGATGTGGCACAGTACAAGGCAACTATTAGGAGCGTTGCTTCCTCTACGCCTTCATGGTTCCTTCTTTGATGATTTACCATTCTCATTTCACATGGAAATGCTTCGCTCTTTATCCCTTGTCTTCCATGTATTCTTCCAGCTGATAAATCGCCTGTTTTAGTCCGGCTTCCGTGATTGGTACTGGAATAAGATGGACTTTCTTTTTTGAATAAATAAATGCGACAATCTCGTCAATCACTGTCTCATCTTCTGGAAAAATATCCATTTGATGTAATGATATCGGCAGATTCAATGCTTGATAAAACGGTAACAGCTGGTCAATTAGGGACCATTTTTCTTCGATAGCCAGTTGATAGAAAATGCCATAAGCAACCTTTTCGCCATGTAAAAAGTGGTGGCTTTCCGGGATATACTTGCTCATCCCATCATGCATCGCATGTGCTGCCGCATTGCGGGCATACTTGTCACCTAAACCGCCAACCATTCCGGCCACTGCAAACACAATTTCTGATAAATGAACAAACTCATCAGACAGCTTCTGCTCTTTCATATCCCGAATTGCTTTTTCCGAGTCACGCATAATCGCTTCTTTACAAAGTACCGATGTAAAACCAGCCATCTGTAAAAATGGCTCATCCTTCAAATGCTCCTGTTGTAAAATCGCATCAGATTCATACCATTTAGCGAGGGTATCTGCCAATCCGGCAATAAAGTAATCAACAGGAGAATCAATAATTAACTCAGGCTCTGTTATAAAAAATGCTGCTTGCCTCAGAAAATGCTCTGTCTTGCCCTCTGACTCGCCATTCTCTTTATACATCACTGATAGCGGAGTCCAAGGGGCACAATTGCTTGCCAGGGTTGGGATAACACCAAAATTGGTATTCAACCGATGTGCTGCATAACCAACCAAATCTGTCAGTTTGCCGCCACCGACACCAATGATAAAATCAGCGCCCACCTTTCTCGCAGCCTCCATCACTAAATCAGTGCCATAGTAGCTGCACTCCCCCGTGTACTGATGGTAAGAGAATGAGTATCCTTCATCGGCTAAAAACGGCAGCCTAGGCTTTGCTTTCTCCCAAGATACGGTGCCATGAACAATCAAAACATGCTTCGCTTTATACTCTTCCAGCAGCTGCGGGACAATTGACAGTGCACCTGTATGGTACTCATAAAACTGCGGTCCCACCTTGACCTTCAAATCATTCAGCATGTGGACACTTCCTGTCCTGAAATGTAACTGCTATGCGGCTGCACAGCTCGTTCCGGCAATTGTCCTTTCACAATGTCTTCAACATCTCGAACGCATTTTTTGCCCATTTCTTCCAAGCATTCCATCGTATATGCTGATGTATGAGGCGTCATCACTACATTATCTACTGAAAGATACGGATGATCCTTACGCCCCGGCTCTTCCTCTAAAACATCTGTTGCAAAACCAGCAATCTTACCGGATTTTAAACCGCTTACAATTGCCTCTTCGTTAACTAAGGCTCCTCGTGCACTATTTGAGATATACACATGATCCTTCATTTTTTCAATTTCTTTTGTTGAAATCATATGATAGTTATCTTCTGTTAAATTCGCACACAGACAAATGACATCTGATGCTTCAAGCAGCTCTTCAAAGCTGACTTTTTTTGCCCCAAAACTCTGAATATGCATGTCAGATTTGTATGGATCATAAGCCAACACTTCACATTGAAAGCCATTGCGAACAATCTCTACAACTCGACTTCCTGTATTACCGACGCCAACAACGCCAACAGTTTTGTTAAACAATGTTCTGCCAACAAATTGCGCTCTATCTTCCCAATCATCTTCTTTGACACTCTGCTGTGCCTCTACAGTTCGCCGTAAAATCGTCATCAGGTTCGTGACATTGTTTTCCGCCACTGCATCTCGTTCAACAAGCGCTGGAATAATCGAAACAATGGTATCGTGCTTCTTCGCTGCTTCGACGTCAACATTGTTGTAGCCAATTCCATGCCTTGAAATCAAAATAAGTTCATCTTTATAATCAAAAAATTCCTGTGTAAAAAACGGCGTGACACTTGCAATAACAATGTTGAAACCATGAAGTATCTCAGCTAGCTCTCGCCCTGCAATCTCTCCATCTACAGTGAAATGCTTTACTTGACCAATCTTCTTCAAACTCTCCATATGCTCCGGAAATACTTTCCCAAAGCTGCTGGAATTAACAATTGCGATGTTATATTTCGACATGCTCAGCTCTCCTTTAACTGTTGTTTTTACAGTGTGTTCAAAAAAACATGTCTCGATGATGCTGCAGCTTTTTGTTCGAGAAACGATTTTAATTTTTGTTTTTTTAATCGTCGGAATCCAATTTTTCAACCAGTGAATGAATGCTTCTTACCCAATATTCTGAAAACACTCGCCACTTTTCCTCCTTTCCGCATAATACCTTTACCAATTTCTCTTATTTAATCAACTTTCGTTGATAAACAGTAGTTCTAAACATTCACTTACGAATTTACCTTTCCCCGACACCCACATCTTACTTGATAAAAAAAAATATGTAAAGGTTTCTATTAAATAAAAAATATTTTTTATTATTTCGGTAAAAACCAGCTTTAATAACACATGTAAGCGCAAACATAAAAGAGAAATTTTTGACCCTTCTGAGTGAACAAAACCAAACAACTCTTTCATCTATTTTTATTACATCGAATGACAGGAGCAACGACAGCGTTAAAAAAATGCTACTCCGGAAAATAAGTGCTTCGTTATTTTATCCCTCAACAAGAAGAGAACTACTCCTTTTCGTTTGACCTATCAGTCTTTGTTATAGACACCTGTTCAACTCGTTTCTTTTTTACGTTATTCTAAAAAGATATCAAGTATTTTTTTCAACAACTAGATACGTTTCAATTAGAGTCAAAGAAGAAAATACTCATTACTAGACAGAAATTCTAATTTTTATATTTGATTTCTGAGTGTCCAAAATTGTGCAGGTTTTGCTCGAAAATATTTTTTTCCGAAACCACTAAAAATTAAAAATTGTTTTTTTAATTTCATCACTTTTCCTGAAATTTTCAACTATCTTCCGAAAAATCATGTAAATAAGCAGAGTCATCGCCAGTGTTCATAATGAAACGGCTATCTATGGATAGCACACTGAATAACCATTTTTTAATAAAATCGTCTCTATTAATTAGCCGTCATTGTTTTATCATTTCTTATCTATTCTTTCCCAGCTGCACTGAATGGTTCATTCTCTTCTCTCAAATATTCAGAGTCTTATTCACACGGATTGCAGCAGGAGGGATAGAAAAAAACGGAAAGCCTTTACAGAGGCTTGATAATTTTAGTACACTTATAGTATTCTGAAACACTTTCTACATAAAACAAGAATGTCCTCTATTCAATAAACCTTCACCATTCGACAAACATTTGGCATAAGTCCAGACTGGAGGCATAAGATGAAAAATCATTATTTAGACCAACGAATCCGATTGAAAATGGGTTCTCTCAGCGAAACAGAGCAAAAAATTTCTGATTATTTTACACATACAGATGAAGTGCTTTCTATGAAAACTCTTGAAGAGCTGGCCGGAGAAATCGGTGTTTCACAATCTTCGATTTATCAGTTTGTAAAAAAAATCGGCTATAGCGGATTTCAAGCATTTAAAATTGATATTGCTCGCAACACCAACTATCAGCCGGCCTTTCAAAATGTAAATCACATGACAGGTGCAGATGATATCAGTCCGGAGGATTCCAGTATTGATATCGCCAAAAAAGTGCTGCAATCAAATATTTACTCACTCAGCAACTCCATTCATTTCCTGACAGAGGATTTGCTTAATGAGGTACTCGCACTGATTTACTCGGCTAAAACCTTACATTTCTTTGGTTTGGGCGGTTCAACCATTGTGGCATTTGACAGCTTCCATAAGTTTATTCGGACGAAATACCGCTGCAATCATCTTTTTGATTACCACATGCAGCTAAGCTTCGCAACAAAGCTGACCAGTGAAGACTGCGTATTTCTCTTCTCCCATTCCGGTCAAACAAAAGAAACCATAAACTTAGCACGGCAAGTCAAGAAAACACCAGCCAAGCTTATTGCATTAACCGGAAACAGCGGTTCTGAGCTGGTGGCGCTAGCAGATAAGGCAATCATCGTGCTGACGGAAGAAACAGTCTTTCGAACGGAGTCACTGGCTTCAAGAATCAGCTACCTGACTGTCATGGATATTCTCTATACAAATGTGATGCATCATAATTATGACCAAAACATCGAATCCATGAAGAAAATCAGAGACAACATCAGCACAACAAAGACAAACCCCTATAACTTTACCCTTTAAAGGTCGAAGGAGGGAGGAACAAAAATATTTTGTTCCTCCCTCCTTCAAATTTATTAAAAGACATCCAACAGTTTATGTTTTGGGGAAGATAGAATTATTGCATTGCCTTCACACACTTCTATTTACAACCAACCCGTACATCGCTTCTATCTATTAATTGTTGGATTGTCTGATAATACGAAACAGATTATTTCTTCTTTTTCTCGCTCATATAAAGAACCATCAGTAGAACGATTGACGTCACAAAAACTCCTACCGGAAATAGGCGATTACCTGTATTTTCCCCAGTTGATGGGAACGATGCTCTCTTCGAAATCGGTTTAGAACTAACAGAAGATATCCCAGTTGCTTCCGCATCAGCCCCGGGCTTGCCACCCCTTGAGTCCTTCCCTATTTTCCGACTATCTTCACCGCTTGATGTTGTGCTGCTTCCTGTTCCAGGCTTTTCATTGGATGACACACTACTTTCTTTATCGGAGCTCTCACGTGACTCGGTACTCGGTTCCGTACTGTTTTCTACTAGAGGCTCACTTGATTCGATACTCTCTTCAAGCTTCGGCTCTTCATTCGGTGGTGTACTTGACTCTATTTTCGTTTCTTCACTTGATGTTGTAGTGTCCTCTTCTTTAGGCTCATTGCTGGGTTCTGTACTGGAATCCTTCAGTACAACATCTTCAACCACCGTTTGTCTTTGACTATAAGGCGTCAGATATTGATTGTCCTCCGGCTGACCATCAGAAACTTTGACGCTAAACAGCTTAGGAGTTTGAATTGATTCCAGCAATGTGACTGTAAAAGAAAAGGTTGCCTGTTTCCCATCAATTAAAAGTGCACCGTCATAATCAATCGCCAACGCAGAATCGACATTTTCAAAGGTAACTACCGATTGTAAAATAGGATTCAGATCGCCTGAATAATCGATTGTTGCATAAACCGTGACCGGTTTTCCCACTTGCAGCTTGGCTACTCCTGAATTAAAAAGAGAATACTCGTCAACAAACGTTATTCGATTGACATTTGCCCATTTAGCTTCCATATTCACTAAAGCTGCCTCATTTGAGGCCAAAGCTCCTGTATCTGGCAAAGTGCTGCTGCTTACAGAAGCTGTTGCCAACATAGCTACCGACATCATCATTCCCATCATACTCACAGTTATTTCCTTCTTTCATACGTTTTCCCAGATAGTCGCTACCTGATAGCAATAAAATAATATAGATAACAGTTGTTTGTTTACTTTTTTTTCTATAGAAAAAAATAAATTTACAATAAATCAATAGGCAAGTATCTGTAAAATCCCTTTGCCGGCAACACATTCTTATCTCTTTTTACACTGACGTGGTAAGATGAAGTAGATGAGCTTGTTTCAGAATTCATTTCATTTATTGAAGCAGGAGGATGACCGTATGCAGACACAAGAAGCAATCAAAGACTATCTTTTAACCAAAAAAAGCGTAACAAAATTGGAAATCACACAGTTCTTATTAAAAAACAATTTCTTTATCACCGTGTCTTATCTGGCTAAGGAATTTAATATGTCTGAAAATAATTTTTTACTCTATATCCAAGAGCTGAAAAAGGATGTCGAACGGTTAGGCATTGACTCGGTAGCCATCATCACACAGCAGCGTTTTATCAAGATGGAGACCACAGCAGACAGCGGTATCGACTGTTACTATCGATTATTTGGTCTTTATTGTACAGAATCAACCAACTACATCATTATGGCTGCCCTACTGGATAATCAGCTCACTTCAGTCCTTGCCCTTAGTCGTCGGACGAATTACAGTGCCTCGTACCTATACACACGGATGAAAACAATTAGCAGTTTTTTATCCCTCTATGGTATTGCTGTTCGCTTCTCCAAAGCCGGAAAAAAGCTGATTACAGGCAGTGAATTTCAAATCCAATACTGTATTTTAGATGTCTATTGGAATATCTTTTCAAATACATCACGCCCGTTTCAAAAAGAAAGCGAAGAAACGGTTGCTTACATCCTCAACCGCTATTTTAAAAAGGGGATGCTGGCTAGCCTAAACGGAGGATTGATGGATAAGCTCTATCTTCTGTTGAAAATCTGTACGACCAACTTTCCCTATACCTCAAGAAAAGAAATTCAGCAGGTCATCAAAGAGCACCCAGACAGCCTCGTCTTTCTTGACCCGGCAATCGACCTACTTCATGCAGATGCACCATTAAGCGATGAACAGCGGATTATTTTGAACGTACTCGTTCGTCTTTCATTACCAAAAATTGAAAGTGATCAAGGAAATCAAAAGCAATATGAGATTCTTTTAGAAAAGAAAATGCCTTCTTTACTCTATTCCAAATTACTCGTTGAGAAGTTTTGCGAAAGTTTTCAATTGACGATTCCGGAAAATAAAAAAACAATGCATATTCTGAACCTTTTGCGAAACAAGCTGTACAACGAATATTTTTTCGAAAAACAACCAAATACACCCTTGCCCTCTTCCAGTCTATACAAAGAACGGCAAAGCTTTCAGCTCATCAAGGAACAAATCAAGCAATTTTATCTGGACTTTCGACAAGCCAATCAACACCTGCTTTCTAAACGATTGGAAAAAGAAAATATTGACTGGATTGTTGAAGACCTCTTTCATCTCCTTGATCGATATAGACGAGCCCGCCCCATCATCATTGGTATCAACTACACCAGAGATTATTATGTCAGCGAGGACCTGATTGGAAAAATCGAACAAATTTATACTTCCAATCATATTGCGTTTAAAAAAAGATTTATGGAAACCTGTGACATTGTCATAAGCGATTGTCCCTTACCTAATCTACCAACGCAGATTAAAAGAATTTATCTGTTGAACGAAACCGTAGAACTAGACGATTGGGAAATGATTATCAGTAAGATTGGTGCTTATATATTCGAAATCCGAGCACAGACGCTAAACTGATTGAGAAGAAACAGAGCAAAAAGGAGCTGCGGCATGCCGCAGCTCCTTAAATCAGTAGATGGCTTATTGAATAATCAATTATAGAAACCATAGATAATCAGTAAAAATAACAAAACAATGCCTAAAAATACGAGACCGCTAATTTTCATATACTTTAATTCTCTGTTCAGCTTCTCCTCAATTCCTTTTAGTCGATAAATTTTTGCTTTAAAATAGAAGGCTGAAAGTAGATTTGTGATTGCCGCCAGAACAATTATACCTAGCATCCACTGATTCTCAGAATCTCCCGCAGGAAAATAGAGCAAAATTAACAATAAAATTTCAGTAATCATAGGTCCCAACCAGTAAATACGTGTTAGCTCAGCGAGTTGCTCGCGCTTCTTGATGTCTTCTACAATGGTAGAGCCTTCAAGTAACAAGCTATCTAAAGACAACTCAAATAGATGCGCCAGCTGAATCAGACTTTCTATGTCAGGGGTTGTGCGACCATTCTCCCAATTGGAGATTGTCTTCTTTGATACAAATATTTTTTCAGCTAACTGCTCCTGCGTTAAGCCTTGTTCTTTTCGTTTCTCTTTAACTACTTGACTGATTTCCATTCTGCTCACCTGCAACTTGATTATTTAATACATACTTTATTAATCAGTCTACATATCCTCTTCGGCATTGGCAATGGAAAGCTGTTTCCACCCTTGATTTATCGCTGTTTATCGGTATTTTGAAAGCAGTCTTTAAAAAGTACTGCTCAGAAAAAAAGAACGCTCTTTTTTGAAAAGGACAGCGAGATTTCTTCATCAGCTATAGAAAAAATTGTTAATTTGTTGCTTTTCTTTCAAAGAAAATATATACCGTTACCCCTAAAAGCATAATGATAATAGCAACAATAATTGCTGCCATTCCTGCAAAAATCCCATAATTTGTGGATAAAATACCAGTAACGATTGGCATTGTAATTCCGCCGACTCCACCAATAATCAGAAGCCAGCCCATCGCCATCGGATATTTTCTGATTGACGGTCCTGCAATCGTCATAGCTGTTGGATAGATACCGCCCATTGAAGCGCCCAAACCAAAGATTGCCAGCACAATAACTGCAAAACTCTGCGTTGACAGCAGTAAAAAGTAGAACAAGCTTGCTCCTACGCTGATAAACAGCAGCAAACGACTGCGTTTCAACCGATCACCAAAAAATGTACAAAGCAGTCTTCCTGTTAAAATCGCCAACCACAATAATGATGCCAAGAGCTGCGCCTGTTGAACATTCATAATGTTGGCATCCACAAAATACTTAACCAGCCAACCTGTAATGGCTGCTTCTGCACATAAATAGAAAAAGAGAATAATGACTGTATTCCAAAAAAGCTTGTCTTTAAAAAATGCATAGCCACTTTCCTTTGTAGCGTTGCTGCGCTGCGGCTTATCCTCTTCTATTGGCATTTTTGAAAACATCCATTGTGAAACTAAAATCAGCAGAATAATCACCATACAACTGACCTGCCAACCATGAGAACCAAATAATGCCGTTGATAAAATAACAAGAAATGGTGCCAAAAATGCTCCGATTGCAAATAGACTATGGAGAAAATTCAACGCCGCCGGACTGCTATCAGAAACATCGTTGACCGTCTTATTATTAAAATTGGAGATGCTGCCGCGGCTGATTCCCGTAAAGAAGAATGCCACAAGTAACAGCCAAGGCTGTCCTGTAATCGCAATCAGAAGAAAGCCGATTATAACAAAACTACTTAAAAATAAAATGGCATTTTTACGCCCTAAATAGACCGGTAGAATCCCCGCAAGCAACCCGGCCAGCAGATTACCGGCTTGATGGCTGGAAATCAACATCCCGCTGACCGTATCATTCAACCCATAGGCTTCGCTTAAAAGCGGTAAAATTGAACCAAAAATCATTGCATATAACCCATTAACAAAAAAGATAAAGAAGCAGCAGCGAATAATATATTTATTCGTCTCACTTAACTCCTGATAAAATGAATTCTTTAACATTTTTCTTAAACCCTTTCCCATTTCGCTCATTTATGATAGCTACTGAAGCTGCATCCTTCAGCATAAGTCATCACCCATAATTTCTTATTAAGAAATTATAATTTCCAAAAAATAAATACAATATCCCTATCATAGGATGAAACGAAAAGAAATTCAACCTCTATTGCTAAAATCTAGTGAAAAGGGAGTGTTTTTCTCAACAGCAGAAGTACGTAACGCTGAAACAATGTTTTCTACAGCCTAAAAAACTGGTAGACAAGATATTAGTCTGAACATCTTGTCTACCAGTTTCAATCATACTATTTACAAATTTACTTTCGAGAACCTGTTTATTGATTTTCTATAGGCAAACAGGTTTGCAAGTCCATAAAGAACCACACCAAACACTAAAATCGGCAGCTGGCGAAGCTGGTCACTCATTGCAACAGAGTCCAACCACGAAAACTGAGGAATATAAACAACGCCTTCTGCAAAAATCGCAATAACCGTTGCTGCTGTCACCCCAACAAGAAACGGTTTGCCTATTTTATAGGCTGTTTTAAAATAGCCAGTTAGAAATAAATAATTGAATGCTGCAAATATCATAAAGCCAAAGCCATAGAAGGCGACATTTGCTTCAATCCCCACTAAATTGCCATTGGAAAGGAATAACAGGCGCAAAAAGGCAAACGGTAGAGAAATCAGAATCAAGGCTAACTGCGAACAAACCACCACCAGCAGCTTCGACTTCACGACATCTGTCTTTTTGATTGGCAAAAAGGCGGTATAGTAAATATCGTTGGTTTCCCTTACATACATGAAATTGACAAAGTTTCCGATACAGCTGAAAAGAAAAATCATGGTATATGGGTAAGCCGGTATCAGAATTAGCGGTCCCATCATCGTAAAAACGTATAAGTTAGGGTGTGCAGCCAACCGCAACTCCTTATAAAGCAGATTAGAAATCATAGTGCTTGCCCTCCATTCGAATCATAATCTCTTCCAAAGACAAATCATGGGTGTCTTCCGCTGTTTTCAAGTATTGAAAAGAGTCGATAAATTCAGCTTTAGGTGCTGCCTTGATTAAATGACCATCCTTGATATAGAGAATATCATCCGCACATTTTTCTAAATCCGATGTAATGTGAGTAGAAAAAAGAATACTCCGTTGTCCTTCTTTTACGATTTGGAGGAAAATTGAAATCAGATCATCACGTGATACCGGGTCCAGCCCGCTCGTCGGTTCATCAAAAATCAGGAGCTTCGCTTGATGGGATAAGGCTAGCGCGATAGAGTATTTCACCTGCATCCCTGCGGATAGTTCTTTGACTTTCTTTTCTGAATCTAAAGAAAAGGCAGCGAGATACTTCTGATAAACCGATTCATCCCACTGTGAGTAGAAGCGCTTGGTTACTTTCGTGATGTCTTTGATTTTCTTTTCCTTATAGAAATCAAAGCTCCCCAGAACGACACCCAACTGCTGTTTACAATATATCTCTTCTGTCAGAAAATTCTTCCCGAACATTTCGATTTTTCCCTGATTAACTGGCACTAAATTTAAGATAGATTTCAGTGTCGTTGATTTTCCAGCCCCATTCTTCCCAATCAATCCAATAATTTTCCCTTTTGGAATCGTAAAACTGATGTCACGAATAGCAAAGCTCGGATATTCCTTGGTAATATTTTTCACGTCCAATAATGGCATCTTAGTGCTCCTCCCTGTGTGGAATGAGTTTATCCACCGCTTCTCCTGTCACGCGGGTAAAGGTTGAATTTTTTAGCATTGCCAGTCCCTCTGTCGCCGGACTTGTATCCCCCAGCACCACTAGCGTATCACCGGCTTTAATTCCCAATGTGTCTCTTGCCTTCTTCGGAAGAACTACCTGACCACGTTCACCTACAGTAACGACACCGAAAATGTACTTATTTACCGGACCAATCGGCATACCGGCCTCTTCCGGATCATGACGAACGAGATCATTCAACGATACCTCATATAAATCAGCCAATGACGCACAATTGATTAGATCCGGCATTGTCTCGCCATTTTCCCATTTAGCTACAGCTTGACGAGATACACCTATCTTCTCTGCAATATGCTCCTGAGACCATTTGGTTTTATTTCTTAAATAGCGCAAATTCACTGCGACAAGATTATTTTGATTATTCATACTTTTCACACCTTTCTCCATTACTATATCCTACTTCCAGCTTCACGCCTACCAACCATCGCTAACAATAATTGTTAACAAAAGTTGCCTGTATTGGGGAACCAATAAATCCAGAGAGAGACACCTCATCCTGAAAGTAACAACAAAAAACAGCTGTGCAGAAATCCGCTCTTCCTGCGCAGCTGTCTTCAACCATTTTTTCATTAGTCACGGACCAGAGCCTGTGTCGTACAACGAAAGGACCCGCCGAAAATTCTTGATACTTGATAATCGATTCCCTCAACCTTGACTCCTTTAGCTTCAATTTGTGGGATGAGCTTCGTAAACGAACGGTCTGTGATATAAACTTTTTCATTTATAGGCAACCCATTTGTCATCAGTAAAGATGCTTCTCTCAGAGAAACCGGAATAGTGTCCCAGCTCCTCAACTGTTGAGGAATACCATCTAAAAAGGCTTCCTCACAGACAATCATCAGTCCTTCTTTCAGCAGGCTCAGCGCGCAATCCAAATGTAAGATATGCGGGTGCAATCTCACCGGAACTACGTCATAGTCGAAATGCTGCAGCAGGCGCTTGAGCCAAAGAATCCCCTCAAAATTACTCGCTAAGCCGGAGTGACCGACAAAGACCGTTTTACCTAAAACAAGAACGTCACCACCTTCAATAAAGGGACCGGCTTCACTCATTTCACCAGCTGAAATATCCGGCTGAGGTGCAGAAAAATAATAGCAATCGGCTTCCGCAGCCCATTCTGTCACAATCGGACGAATCGGCAAAATTTCATGACGACGGTGCATAAATCTTAAATTTCCTTCTATCAATAAGTTTCCAATCGTAAAGAATGGGTCTCGTGAGAAGAAGTTGCTGTAGCCGGCACCTGAAGCCTTACCGAGTTCCTTTTCAAAAGGTGTTAATAATCTTGGTCTCAAGACCTCAACACCATAGGATTCCAATACCGCTTTCATCGCCTCTTTCTCTTGCTCCCACTGCCTTTGTTTTTGAATGTCAGCTTCTGCTAAATCCAGTCCAGCACTTTCTTTTGCAAGACGTGCATTCTCTTCTGTCAAAAATGAGTCATCAAACGCAGCTCCTCCCTTTTCTGATGGAAAGCAAAATTGCGATTGTGCCAGAACCACCGAACGCAACGGGGCAAATTCGCTGACAACATTGACTTTTTTCATCCTTGTTCCCTCCTATCAAAGCTTCTCCACATTCAGAATAATGGCAAATAGAGCAAATGTCGACCATAACGTTTGGCTCTTATACTTCTTCAGATTTTACTGTTTTACAGCCAGATAGCTCCTTCCTAAACGCACATCTCGCAAACTGACATATTGCACATTTTGCTCACCTTAAGAAAATCTTAAGTCATTTTTTTCCTGTTGACTGTTTCTGCTATTTCGCTATAATCAACAGTATCGTACAGATAGCACATGTCTTAAATGTGCCGAAATAGAGGCGAGATTCTTAGGAATCTTGTCTCTATTTTTTTGTCTAGCTTCCCGAGCTAGCTCTCTTCGACAATAAGACGAGTCAGCCTCATGATAAAAAGCATCATGTGTCTGGCTCGAGCTTATTGCTCGAGAGCTGAACGAGCTCGTTCAGCTTTTCTACTTGTCTAGCTTTACGAGCAAGCTTTTTTCAAAATAAACAAAGAGGTGAAAGAAATGAAACAAACAAGATCATTCAATGTGTACCTGGCCATTCTTGCTACCGGTATACTGACATTCAGCGGTGTATTGATTGAAACAGCAATGAATGTTACATTCCCCACATTAATCAAGCAATTTACTATCAGTACCGTACAGGTACAATGGGTGACCACGATTTATTTATTGATGATTTCTATTATTGTTCCGCTGTCTTCTTTCTTAACAAAGAACTACAGCATGAGAAAACTATTTACCAGTGCCATCATTCTCTTTATTCTTGGTGTTGCCATTAATTGTATTCCCATTAGTTTTTCCCTGTTGCTTCTCGGTAGAGTTTTTCAAGGAATCGCTACCGGTATTGCTCTACCACTAATGTTTTCGATTATCTTAACAAAAGTACCTATCAAAAATAGAGGAATGATGATTGGTGTCGGCACCTTGACAACCTCAATTGCACCAGCATTGGGTCCAACCTATGGCGGATTATTGACCTCTACCAGGGGCTGGTCTTATATCTATATCTTTTTATTGCCAATACTGGCAGCAGCAGCTCTAGTCGGTTTCTATGCTATACCGGAGGAACCTGTTAAAAAGACAGAACAGCTCAATCTATCAGCTGCTTTCGCACTTGCTGTGATGTTCAGTTCTCTACTGTTATCCTTCAACTATGTTAAACATCCAGTCTTCTGGCTTATCTTAACCATCGGAATCGGAAGTGCGTTTGTCTTCTACGAATGCAACAAAAAACAACCACTATTAAATTTATCAGTCTTTACAAATCAGGCATTTAGGCGCTGTCTGTTTGGCTTTCTAGTATTTCAAGCCATGCTTTTAGGTGTCTCTTTTATCATTCCTAATTTTATGCAGATTGTTTTTGAGGTACCTGCTTCTCAAGCTGGCGGCATGATGTTTCCCGGAGCATTAGTAGGAGCTGTCTTTGCACCAATTTCCGGAAAAATTCTTGACCAGTTAGGTGCAAAAAGACCCGTCCTGATAGGCTTGCTTCTATCACTTATCGGCTGGGGCTTACTCTCCATTTTGCTAACCGGCGGCATTATTCCTTTGATTATCGCCTGCCACGTCCTTTTTATGGTTGGCCTTGGATTAGCCTACAGCAATCTGATGACTGTTGGACTGTCGGCAACTTCCAGTGACAAGCAAAGCGACGGCAATGCTATCTTTAGTACCCTGCAGCAGTTTATTGGTGCTGTTTCAACAGCCTTTGCCGCCCTCATCATGAATCTTTCACAAAAATCTGCAAGTGATTTGGCAAAAGGGACTAGTGCCGGTGCTAAGCTGACACTGCTTTGTTTATTCGGATTGCTGCTTCTCAGCTTTGTGGTTCTTTTCATTCAACTCGTTATCCAGCCAAAACGGGCAGTATAGGAAGGCTGAACGATTGACTTCAAAATGAGCCGAAGACTGAACGGTCTTCGGCTCATTTTTACTATTTTACTATCATACATTAACACGTTATTTTTTAAAGAGAGGTAGCATTCGCATCCAGTCCATCGGAATCCTCGGTTTCATCTAAAGACGGAATTAACCCTTCCGGTAGAGACTCAAGGATATCTTCAACGGTTGGGATTTCAAAGCCTTCCGGTTTTTCTTCAGACCAGGTTTTTCCACCATCTGTCGAATACTTCATTTTCCCATCCTCGCCCTTTGCAATTACACTATTTTCAGGAACTTCCAGTCCTTCCGGTACTTCTTCAGACCAAGTCTCCCCGCCATCTGTCGAATAGACGACCTTTCCATCCTGCAGCTTCATCAAGATTCCTTCTGCCACCGACATCGTAAAGCCATTCTCTATCCAATCCTCAATATCCTGTAACGGATCAGACCAGGTTTTTCCACCATCCTCTGAGTATCTCCATTTGCCATTGGACGGATCAAATTCCGATACCTGCTTGCCACCTTCACTTTGCCAAGTGACTGTGCCATCTTTTGCGATATCTACGCCTTCTGGGGCTTCATCAGTCCATGTCTTACCTCCATCAGAAGAAAATTGCCATGAATCATTCTCCCGTTTCATGATGACATTGTTGCCAGATTCATCAACAAATGGAAACTCAGCAATTTCCCCTTCTGACTTACTGTTCATCCCTTTTATTTTGTCAGATTCATAATATAAACGACCGTCATCGCCTTCATAGATACCTTCCGGAGGTGTTTCCGACCAAGTGTCGCCATCATCCGAAGAAAACTGCCATTTATTATTGTTCCTTCTAATTTTCGTTCCTTCAAGGCTGGCTTTCTTCTCTGCCGATGAAGTCACATTGATTGCCGGAGCAGCAGCCTCCTCTGCCAAAGCTGTATTTTTCCCTGCATGATAGGCTCCTAGAGCCAGTCCGGCAACTAAGATGACTGCACCGATTCTCACGCCCACAGGTATCTGCTTCAATGAACGCCATGTCCGACCAGTGAAGAAGCCTTTATTTTTCTTGCTATTGAATGGTTTGTTTTTCATATTGATTTCCTCTTTTCCATTAGTTTATTTTCTATGTCCACTATATCTATCAAACCTTTAGCGAACCTCTAATTAGAAAAGCTGAATGAGCTCGTTCAACTCTCGAGCAATAAGTTCAAGCCAGACACATGATGCTTTTTATCATGAGGCTCACTTGCCTTATTGTCGAAGAGAGCTAGCTCGGGAAGCTAGACAAGCAAAAAAGCTGAGCAGAGCGGGAATTTCTAAGCAAAGCTTGTAGGAACAAGAAGCTTTGTATCGAGAATCGAACGAAGTAAGACTCGTAGATACAATTATTCTAAAGCTTGCAAAAAGATTTTTGCCAATGATGATAAGTTCCAATGATTTTCCTGCTAAGCTTGGAGGCAAGAGAACAAAATTCAGGCTTCATTCAAGTTTGATTGTCTATACTTTCTACGGTACGACTAATTCATCCACAGAAATTTAGCAGAATATGGTAGGATAAAGTACATTAAGAAGAAAGAAATTATTTTAAGAGGAGAGCAAAAAATGAAGCTTCTGTTAGTTGAAGATGAAGAAATGATTGCTGAAGCAGTGGCTCAAATGCTGAAAAAGGATGGCTATTCTGTAGATATTGCTGCGGATGGCGAATATGGCTTAGACTGCCTGCTTTCCGGTATTTATGATATTGCGGTATTAGATATCATGCTGCCGAAAATGGACGGTATCGCTCTGCTAAAGCAGGCGCGCACGCAAGGAATCGATATTCCGATACTGATGCTGACAGCCAAAGGAGAGCTGATGGATCGTGTTGAAGGCTTAAATAGCGGAGCCGATGATTATCTTGGCAAACCATTTCAATACGAGGAACTGATTGCCCGTCTGCGAGCCCTTGGGAGAAGAAAAAGCGTCTATCACGAGGACGGTCTTCTGACAGCTGGCGATATCATATTGAATCCGTATACTTGCGTTCTGACAAAAGAAGAACAGGCAGTCAAGCTAACAAATAAGGAAGCTGCCATTCTGGAAATATTGATTGCCAATCATCCCAAATTATCTACCAAGGAAGGTTTTATTGAGAAAATCTGGGGCTTTGATTCTGAAGCAGAAGATAAGCATGTGGAGATTCATATTTCGTTACTGCGAAAAAAATTGAAGGAAATCCACAGCGATACACAAATAAAGGTTATCCGCCGCTTGGGTTACCTATTAGAATTTCCAACGAGGTGATGTATGTTAAAAAAATTCCGAAACCGATTAATCCTAATGATTATGGGCTTGATTACGATTATTCTGGTCATTGCACTACTTGCCGTTTACACCGTGACCTCACTAAGACTTCAATCAGAAAATGAGGAACGCTTAAATCGTACGGAAGAGCTCTATATCACGGATGGCGAGCTGCAATTTGACGATACACTGACGAATGAAACAACCGAGGATGGGCAATTGACCTTTAATCGAATTTCTCCCGGACTTGGTGTTTATTTCAATATGCTCGTGGACAAGGATGGGCAACTGGTTATGATTGATTCCACCGTCAAGCTCTCACAAAAACAATATGAGAAAGCGGCACAGCTTGCCTGGAAAAATCAAAAGGGCGGAGTCGTTCAGCTTGCCGATCGAGAATGGCAGTATGCTGTAGCACCCGCCGTTGCTTCTTTGATTACCGACCAGAAACAACGAATTAGTCAACAGAAGCCGACCTATCAAATCCGCTTCTTAGACATTACAGATTCAAAAAATGTTTTGGCTTCGTTACGGCGTACCTTGCTAATCGTTGGTGGACTCCTGCTGATTTTCTTTTCCCTATTGACTGTCTTTTTCTCCAATTATGCAGTCAAACCAATTGCCCAGGCATGGAAGAAGCAGCAGCAATTCATCACAGATGCTTCGCACGAGCTGAAAACACCACTAAGCATCATTCGGGCAAATACAGATGTACTTTATGCGAACAAATCAGAAAAAATTGAAGACCAAATCAAATGGGTAGACTATATTTCCAAGGGGACAAAGCGAATGGAGAATTTAGTAAATAGCCTGCTTTATCAGGCACGAGTAGACACAACAGATCCTGAACTGACTTTTACCGAAACAGAAATAGCCGAGCTGCTGCAACAGGTATTTGCTTCTTATGAATACCGGTTATCCGTAAAAAATATTTCTCTCGAAACAAATGTTACACCTACGATACTGAAAACTGAACCAACACTACTAAAGAAGCTGTTGGAAATCTTAATGGATAATGCGGTGAAATATACCGATAAAGACGGCATAATTACGGTTCGTCTGCTAGCAGAAAAAAATTCAGTCACAATCCTTGTGAAAAATTCCGGTGAAGGAATCACAGCGGAGCACTTGCCGAAGCTGTTTGACCGCTTTTATCGGGTCGATGAATCCAGACACAGTGAAAACAGCTATGGATTGGGACTGTCAATTGCTAAAGGGATTACCGAACAATTACGCGGTGACCTTTCCGTAGAAAGCCAACCCGGAGCATACACATCATTTAAAATTAAGCTGCCGAAAAAAGGGTAGCAGCCTTTCCAAACAACGAAGAATCACAAAAGAACAGTCATCCGTAAAGCGCAGCCAATTGTGCGTTACGGATGACTGTTTTTTCTCAGAACTGCATCTTAGCTCCGTATTTTTTCAGACGCATCTCACGAATCGCATGAACCTTTTCCACAATTTCTGACTCTCCGGAGTGATATGCCTTATGGACTTCAGCTGACACTGTCAGCAGATTTTGCTCGTAGTCTGTTCCATTCTGTGAAACAAAAATCAGATGATGGATAGCCAGTTCGCCATCACTTGCCGGTATGCGTATACCATGACGATTATATTGTGCCAAATCTTCACCGCTAATCTGACAGAAAAATCGATCCCGACAAGCTATTCGATAGGGCAGACTGGCCATATGACGCTTCGTAAAGGTTGCTTGTGAATAATTGCGGGAACAGCTGTCTCGGCAAAAAGAGCGTCGACCTTGCGGCAATTCTTTTCCGCACCACTTACAAATAGTTGCTGCCTCACGCAAATCACATTGATTATAGCCCAGTGCTTCTCCAAACTGCCGCTCATATTCCGCCAAGCTCAGCCAGCTGCGTTGAAAGCCCCAGTCATTTTTTCGAAGCTGACTGCCTTTGCCTTTATAGCTGTGTTTTTCCGGCAATGCCTGAACGAGCTTTGCCAACAATTGGTTTTCTTCAGCGGTGGTCGATTTGCTCAAGGGTATTTTCTTAAACATCTGATTCTCCAGTCTGTAAATCGTTCGACAGCGAAAACACAGACATACCAGCTCTTGGCCTGTCTCGGGAAACAGAACCTCTAATTTACGTTGACAGCTTGGACAATTCGCCCCAACTGCTTTCACTCGCTTATATGACATCTTATTCCAGCACTCCTACCTATGTATGTATATAACAGATTATTCCTTACTTCTCCTAGAAAAACAACCACTTGCTTTGAATCAAAATTTCCAGCCCGCCTTTACAATTAACTTATTTCGCGCTATCCTACCAAAAAAGGAGGTCTTTCCATGACAATTGATTTAACTCGTGAACAGCGACAGGAGCTTTGGCAGCAGCTGTCTCCGCTTCAGCAGGAGACATTGCAGCAGTTCAAAAGATATCGGATGCAATCATTGTTTCTGACCGAAAATTTTTTAAAGGATGAAGAATGGTTATTTGTTGATTTTAAAGAAAACCCGCTGTATCCTCACGGCGAGGAAGGAAAGCTTTTTTGCCGTTGTGGTCGTGAGTTGAAATATCAGTTCCTATTGGTTTCCGAAAAAACCGGTGAATCATTAGCTTTAGGGTCTACTCATTTTTCTCAGCATCTAGGTGTTTCCCCTAAAGTTGCGCAGCAGGTACAATCCGGTATCCATCAATTAGATCGTGGGGTGGATTTAATTTTACTAAGCGTGGCAAGGGGACTGCACTTCCCAAAACGCTATTACAATCTCTTTATTAATCGCGGACTGAAAAAGCGATGCAGCCCAGCCTTTCTTGAGCGTTTGGCAGCCTTCGCTAAAGCTGATTTGCCCCTCTATGAAGAGGACAATCAGGAGCTGGTTGACTGCCTAAAAAAATCCGGCTTTAAAATCGAAACACTTGGGTCGCCGTCAGCTACACCTCCCGTGGATAATGCCTTGAAAAAGCTGATTGCCTTGATTCAATACTATGAAATCGGTGAATTAATCGCTTACGAAGAAATCGAAGCAGAACTAAAGGTCTCATCTAAAGATTTAACTCGTTGGCTGGGACTCCTTGAAACTGAAAAATTTCCAGTTCAACTGAAAGAAGTTAATACGTGTTATTACCGAATCAAATGAACCTTCTAAAAAGTCAGAAAAGCCGCTTTGCCTTTCTAGCTCTATCCACTGGTTCATGAAATTATGCTTATCAGGCTGAGCTTTTTATCAAGCTATTTTGATTAACTCAATCTGCTTAAAAGAGAGCAATTGAAGTGCCAACTGAGTTGCTTCTCTTCATTTTTTTATCGGTCCGATTATTTCATATGCTCATTACATAATTAGTTTAATTAAGCAAAGCATCAGTGTATATCTCGTGCCCAAAATATTGAGCACTGCTCCTTTTAGGCGCCATTTCCAGCAAACAAAAAGGTATCACTGATGGATACCTTTTTTTACTTTTACTTATTCATTGTTTTTAGCCGCGCTACCTCTAAATAGCACCAACCACTCGATGAGGAATATACGGCTCTTCTAAATAGGCAATTTCATCTGCTGCCAATGTTAAATCGATAGCCGGAAGAGCGTCCAACAAATGGCTCTCCTTGGTTGCGCCAATGATTGGTGCAACAACTGCCTCCTTTTGAAGCAGCCAGGCCAAGGCCACCTGTGCACGCAGTACACCATGATTCTCAGCAATTTCAGCAACCCGTTGCACGATTATTTTATCCTGTGCTTCTGTACCATCATATTTAGACTTCGCTGTGCTATCCGTCAAAAATCGCTTGGTCGTCGCTTCCCAATCCCGTGTCAATCGACCTGCTGCTAAGGGACTATACGGTGTTACTGCAATCCCTTGATCCTCACACAATGGCAGCATTTCCCGTTCTTCCTCCCGATACAGCAGATTCAAATGATTTTGCATTGAAACAAACTTAGTCCAGCCGTTCTTCTCAGCGACTGCCTGGGCCTTCGCAAATTGCCAGGCATACATGGCAGAAGCACCGATGTAGCGGGCTCTTCCGGATTTCACGATATCATGCAAGGCTTCCATCGTCTCTTCAATCGGTGTATTGTAATCCCAACGGTGAATAATATACAAATCAACATAATCCATGTTTAATCGTTCCAAGCTCTGATCAATCTGATAAAAAAGAGCTTTTCGGGACAGACCACCGCTATTCGGTGCTTGCTTCATTTTCATGTAGGCTTTGGTCGCTACCACGATTTCATCACGCTTTGCATAAGCATTCAGAGCCTTACCAAGAATTTTTTCACTGGCTCCATAAGAGTAAATATTCGCTGTATCGAAAAAATTGATGCCCATATCCAGTGCTTTCTTTACAACTGGAAGACTTTCTTTTTCCTCCAGCACCCATTCATGAAACCCACTATTCGGATCACCAAATCCCATTGTTCCCAAACAAAGCTTTGATACGTCCATTCCAGTATTCCCTAGTTTTACATAGTCCATCCATTAACGCCTCCTCAATTATTATTTAGCGAATCAATATCCGTCGATGCTGCTGTTTCCTTTTGGTTTATAAAATCAGTGACTCGTTTTTGCAGAACCTCAATTGTACTAGCTAATGCCTGCGAGCCTAATACAATTCGTAATGGTGCAGGTTCGATGGCCGCACTCTCAATGATTCGAGCAGCCATCTTTTCCGGATCACCAGGTGCCAATCCATTTGTCTCATCCAGCATTGACAGAAACGCATGAGCCGGATTGCCGTTGTATTCAGTCATCAGCTTCGCCACCTTAGCACTCCCATAGCGAAATTCTGTACGTGCGCCTCCCGGTTCGATAAGTGTCATCCCAATATTAAATGGTGCCAGCTCCTGTGCGACAGACTCGCAGAAACCCTCAATTCCCCATTTTGTTGCGTGATACATCGAATTTCCGGGGAACGCTACCTGTCCTCCATAGGATGAAATCTGAATGAACCGTCCCTGCTGTTGTTTCCGAAAATATGGAATTGCTGCACGAATCAGCTGAATGGCACCAACTAAATTCGTATCAATAATCTGAGTCACCTCTTCATCACTCAATTCCTCCGCTGCACCAAACAGCCCATAACCGGCATTGCTGACAACAACATCAATCGTTCCTAAAGCATCAAATGCGTCTTCCACTAAGGATTTGATAGCTGCGGTATCTGTCACATCCAAAAAATATCGAAAGAAGGTATTCGGATACTTCTCCATCAGCTCCCTTACATTTTTATCCTTACGAACAGTTCCAACAACACGATCACCTTTCGCTAAGAGTTGTTTCGTCATTGCTAAACCAAAGCCGCTGCTGACTCCGGTAATTAACCATGTTTTTTGCATCGCTTACTCCTCCTCGTTATTCAATGTTTCTGCTGCTTCATTCAGACAACGCAACGCATTTAAACTGCGGGGATAGCCGATATATGGAATACATTGAGAAATAATGTTGATTAGAAAAGCCTTGTCATTCCCAATCCTCATATTTGCAGCAGCGTGTGCTGTCAGCTGAGGTTCACAGCCTCCCTGTGCTGCTAAAAAGCAAAAGGTCAATAGCTCTCTTTTTTGATAATTCAAACCGTTTCTTGTGTAATAGTCCCCAAAACAGTTGTCCGTCAGCCAGTGATTTATGTGGCGGCTTTCCTCCGGACCCGACTGAGCAAAGCCCCTCATTCCTTCACCAAAAATCGCAATTTGAACCGCTTCTCCCTTTTCAAGTCGATTCTCTGTCGTAGTCGTTCCTTGATTCGCCAAAGGCAAAGAAACTCCATGTGATACCAGTACCTCATTCGTCACTTTCAGAAAAGGAAAAACACGCCCAATTCCCAGATAAGGAACCGCTTGATACACAGTTTCCTTTATTTCTACAGGCGTAACACCAAAATTCATCGCTGCCGATAACATTGCCCGATACTCATCGATTCCCTGACAGCCGATTAATACCGCTAATATTGCCTGCATTCGTGTTTTATCCTCTAAATCATCACTAGTAACAACCTCATCAAACGTAAAATTATCAAACAGCTCAATAAACTCAGGATCTGTTTTAAGAAATGTAGATTGATAATTGGGAAACATTCGCTCGTGGTAGGCAATTGCTTTTTCTGTCATACTCATGATTTATCCTCGCTTCCTCTTATTCTGTTGCTACCCTTATTTTATCTTGTTGGAACAAAACAGCAATTTCTATTTGTAATGGTTTGCATAAGTTAAACTTATGCAAAAATCTCATTTCCAGTAGAAAGCTCATTCCTTTTCTACACTAACATTTTTACAGAAAAAAACTGTGTTAAGCATAGAAGGGATAGTTACCTCCTTAAAGCCTAAACACAGCGTTTTTTCTATTGCTTTGCCAGCAGCTGCTGAAGCAGTGCTGCAAATTCTTCAATGTAATAATTACTGCGCTTCTTTTGCCAAAAAGCACAGTATTTTCTAGTGATTGGCACTCGGTCCTTCATCAGAGGAATGCGGCGAATCGTTCCTACAGGCGGAGGCAGTGTTCCTACACTTTCAATGGGTAAGAAACCTCTATTTCCAGCAACCAACAGTCTTCCTTCATCCAAGCTTTCAGCGAATAAAAAGCTACCGTTAAAGCCCAAGGTGTTTCTATAGTATTCTTCCTCAGTTGCTTGCTGCTCCTTTGTCGCAATCAAAATGCAGGGACTATCCTTCAGCTCGGTCCACGTGAGCTCTTTCTGTTGACTTAAAGAATTTTGCATTGCTAACTCAGCGTACATTTCCGATTGGACCAATTCCAGATTCATATAGTCCTCGGAAAAGGCTCGACGTTGATCGCTTAAAACGATATCGACACTTTTCTGCAGCAGCTCATGGTAAAGCTCCTCATGCGTTCCATTGATAATACTCAGCGAAATCTCCGGATAACGCTCAGAAAATAGTGCAACGGCTTCATGAAGCTCCAATCCGCCATATACACGTAAATAACCTATCTTCAACTGCGACTCTTCACTTTCACCAATTTGCCTGGTTTCTCTTTTCAGCTTGGAGATATCCGTTAGAATCAGCTTGCTTTGACGATAGAAATGCTCCCCGGCAGGTGTCAGTTGAAAGCTCCGATGTTGTCTGAAGAGTAATTGAACCCCTAGCTCTTCCTCCAAGGATTGGATTTGCTGAGAAATGGCTGATTGGGAAATAAACAATGCTGCTGCAGCCTCTGTAAAGCTGTTATGTTCGACAACCGCAGTAAAATACTTCATTTGATTCAATAACACATCAGCCACCTCACCTTTTCTTTTTCTCTTTTCCTATTTTATCATTTTTCTGTTGATAAATGGTTCATTCGCTTCGGAATGATGGAAGTTAATTTTTTTTGCATACCTTGCAAGGCTACAGGCAAAAAAACATGAGCAAAACAGACTAAGGCGTTCCTCTCAGAAGTGTTCAGCTCACATTTTATATTTTTCTTTCCCAAATAAACTGTCTCTAATTTTAGTCGTCTCTTAGATGTGCCTTAAGAAACTGCCCCGTATAGCTATTTTCGCAAGCCGCTACGGTTTCCGGTGTTCCCTGAACAACAAGCGTACCGCCGTTCTCTCCTCCCTCTGGTCCAAGGTCGATAATCCAATCTGCATTACGAATAACTTGCTGATTATGCTCAATAATAAGCACTGTATGCCCGGCTTTGGTTAAGGTAGACAGAAGCTCAAGCTGCTGCTGAATATCGGAAAAATGTAAGCCGGCTGTTGGTTCATCCAGTACGTAAAGAACAGAACCGGTTGATTTTTTACACAGTACCTTCGCCAGCTTCACGCGCTGTGACTCGCCACCGGATAGTGTTTGAATCCCCTGACCAAGCTTGAGATACCCCAGACCAACCTCACATAAGGTTTGTAGTATTGCTGTCAGCTTTTCCTCTCCTTCAAAAAATAGTCGGGCTTCCTCTACCTGCAGCTCCAAGACCTCAAAAATACTCTTTTCTTTATAAAGTATCTCCAGTACGTGCTTCTTATAGCGCTTGCCATGACAAAGCGGACAGCTTGACGTAATATCTGCTGAAAATGGCACCTTGATTGTCTGTATCCCCTCACCTTTACAGGCATCGCATTGCCCCTCTTTGTTATTAAAACTGAAGAAGCTTGAACTTAGCTTTTCTGTCTTTGCCTGAGGTAGTCCGGCGAACAATGGACGCAGTTCATCTAACAGCCCCATAAAGGTTGCCAACACTGAACGCCTGTTACCTGAGAGGGGCGTTTGGGAAGCATGAATGACATGCTTCATATCCTCTGCGCCTTCGATACTGCTGCAATAGTGATGTACTGATTGGCTCTTGTTGCTGGCTTCTATGGCTGGAACAAGGACCTTCTCCGCCAATGTACTCTTCCCTGAACCACTGACTCCTGTGAGACAGGTAATCTGTCCCTTTGGAAAACGGATATCCAGCTTCTTCAAGTTGTTTCCTTTCGCACCCTGTACATGTACCCAATTAGTTTTTTCAGTTATTTCCGTCTGTTCAATCTGAATTTTTTGCCGTCCTGTTAAAAATTGGGCGGTTTGTGTTTCCGCTGTAACAAGATTTTTAGGCTCTCCCTGCCAGATAATTTCACCGCCATGCAGTCCGGCTTTCGGACCAATTTCAAGCAACCAATCCACCTGTTGCAAAATTGTTTCCTCATGCTCTACAACCATCACTGTATTGCCCGCTGTTTTCAACTCGTTCAAAATATGCAAAATATTAGAATAATCTCTTGGATGCAGACCTGCCGTTGGTTCATCCATGATATACAGCAAACCGGAAAGTCCGATACCCAGCTGAGCAACAAGCTTCAAACGCTGCAGCTCACCACCTGAAAGAGTTGGTAGTGCTCGATTTAAGCTTAGATAAGACAACCCAATTTTCTTAAGACGAACCGCCTGCTGATAGATTTCCTGAAGAAGACTGCGACTTAGCTCCCGTTCATGAACGGTCAGCTGATTAGGTAAATTTACTGCCCACTCCAGTAACTCCTCAATGGTTAATGCGGTTGTCTGAGGATAGCGCAGACCGGCTATCGTCACCATACGCCCTTCACGTGCAAGCCGCTCGCCTTCACAGTTCGGGCATTCTACAGCCTCCATATATTCTTCCGTAATTTGCGCTGCCGCCGCTCCTCCTTTTTTCAGCAGCCTGTTCAGTACAGGAATCGCTCCCTCTACTGCTCTGGTGATTGTACCGCTGCGACCATTTTTAGGATGCACATAGCTCCATGAAACCTCTAGCTCTCCACTTCCATACAATGCAATCTGGCGAAAATCTTCCGGCAGCTCATTCCAAGGAAGCTCGAGATTGACACCCTGTAACTCTGCCAGTGCAAGCAATTCTCCTCGCATCCAGTTTGCTGTCGGCTTTTCTCTAAAGGCTCGAACATCTCCCCAATAATCTGAAGCACCATCCAACAATGAGCGCTCCGGGCGAGCCACAACCCGTGCCGGATCAATCGCAATAGTCTTTCCTAAGCCATTACAGATACTACACATGCTTTCCGGGTTATTGAAGCTGAATAGCGCAGGGGTTATTTCAAAGAGAATCGTTTGACAATGGTAGCACATCTCACGATTTTGCAGCAAAATTGGACTGTCGTCATCAATAGACAGATAAAAAGCCCCCTTACCTCTATCAAGTGCCTGTGCTACATAATGTTCCCAACGTACCAACTGCCCTTTATGACTCTGAAAAATGATTTCCTTGTCTTTATAAGAAAGCAGCTTCAGCTCTTGCTTTACCGCTAGCTGGTGAAGGAGCTCTGCAAGTTCATCCTGACTTTTCGGCCGCACTGCTTTTCCACATTTTGGACAATGGCGATGACCAATCGTGGTATATAACAAACGCAGGCGATCTTGAATATGGGTAAATGTTCCTACCGTTGCTCGAGGATTCCGACCAATCGCACGCTGGGCAATCGCTACAGCAGGTGGCAGACCTGTAATTGTATCGACATCCGGTCTCTCTCCACTATCTGCCGTCTCTGAAAAGCGCAGACGACTTTCAGCGTACAGTGTGTCAAAGGCAAGGCTGGATTTGCCGCTGCCGCTGACACCGGCTACAGCAATTAGTTTTCCTTTAGGAATTACTGCGTGGATATTTTTTAAATTATTCTGCCGAGCACCATCGATGACAATAGCATCTGACTGCCTATTTTCAACTGGCATCTCTTCAAAAAAATCAAAACTATGAACAGGCTTTTCCTCCTTCAAGAAGGAAGTCAGCTGTTCTTCTTCGCTGTCATCCAGCGTCAATTTTTCGTTCCTCTCTTCCAGCTCCATCTCTTTATATTCAGGCCAGTGTGCCAGCCATGAAGGGACGGAATAATCTGCGATAGCATCGACCGATGGTACATAGGCTCTGACATCAATCAATGGTGTGTCATCAAAGCAATCCAGACCGGCGACTTCAATGAATTGTTCCTTTTTATCAACCCCTAAAACTTGTATAACAGTCAAAGCAATCGGATTCGGACGGACAGGGGAACGAGAAGCAAATATTCCACTGCGTGGCGCGTTTTCATAAGGTGGTTCACCTTGAACAATCCGACGATATTCTTTTTTATCAAAGCCGGAAAACCACCATAACAGCTTGACGTATTCATTGTTACCAATAACTGATAGAAAGCCTTCAAAATCCTTTGGATAGAGATAATAGTGCCCTTGCTTTTTTCGAATAATCCCTCCGTTAGGAAGTAACAGCTGCTCAAATCCACCAGCTTTTTCAGCTGTGTCTGGTTGTGCAACGCCCTCCTTCTGTTCAATGAGCAAACGATCTTCACAGGGCATGTAAGGTTTGATATCATAAATTTGATTTCCTTCCAATACTCCGCATGCTTCCGGCAAAACAATGATTCCCTTTTTTTCATCTACCTCCAGCATTCGGCAGACCCGCACGCATAATTGACCATGACCGTCACTAAAAATAAAAGTCGCATGGCTAAATAGAGATAGATTTTTCAAAGCCGCAATTAATCGTTCCTCCACCAGTCCAACAATCAAACAATCGATTCCTCTTCTCGCTGTTCCAATCGCCTTCATCTCATAATTTTTCATCGAACCCCTCCTTAAGTCTGCTGAGCTCCATCAGAATCTCAGCTGTGTACCTCATGATAAAGCCTCACATGATGTGAGGGTCAAGTCCTAAATAATGAGACCCTTCAGACGCCCAATCCCTTTTTAGCACAAGAAAAACCGAAGCAGTCAACCGAGCTGCTTCGGACTTCGTGTGTCTATTACTTTAGAATTTTTTGGTTAGCGTTTGACATGCTACTCCGTCTTCCAGATAAGTTTCCGAAGACTGGACATAACCATTTTTTTCATAAAACTCAACGGCTGTCAATTCTGCGTGAATATCCAACTGCACTATGCCTTCAGAAACAGCATATTCCTCCATCAATTGAATCAGCTTTGAGCCCAGATGACGTCCGCGATATTCTTTCAGTGTCGCCACTCTTGTAATTTGAGCGACTTTATCCTCATTTTTAATGAATCGTGCCGTTGCCACCGGGAGATTGTCTTTATAAGCAACCGCGTATGTCGTACCATCTACATCTTTTTCATCAAATTCATCAGCAATCGCAATTTCTCTTTCCAACACAAACACATTCATCCGAACAAACAGAGCTGCTGCACGCTGCCACGGCGTATTATTGAGTAGAAACGTAAATGAATCCATGATAAATCCCTCCCTAATAAATTATCGGTTACACAACTTAATCCTTATAGGTTGATTCTATCAAGCTTCGATGAACCCTGTCTATACTTAAAAGCCCATTCTGCAAATAAAATCAGTAAAATCCCGCCAATTAAACAGGTACCGAAACATTTTTAATAAGGTACTTGACTTTTAAGGAAGGTACCTGTATATTATCGTGAGTAAGGTACCTTAGTAAAAACTAACTGCTGATACAGAGAAATATTCCTGTACCAGCTATTGGAGGAAAGACAATGGGAAAAATTATCAAACGAATGTCTATCAGCAAAGCCATTATTGCAATCATCTTCTTATTGATTCAAGCTGGCTGTGATTTATACATTCCAACACTCACGGCAAGCATGATTAATCAAGGGGTTGTGGCTGCTGATATGGGGGCAATTATACAGATTGGAGGAATCATGCTGAGCTTCTCTCTCGCAAGTGTCGTCGCCGCACTTCTAAATACTTACATCTCAGCAAAAGTGGCTTATCGCTTAGGCAATGATCTGCGGGAGGCTGTCTATCGTAAAATCACCGCCTTCTCCAATGTAGAGTTCGATCGTTTCAGTGCTTCTTCACTAATTACCAGAAACACAAACGATGTGACTCAAGTTCAGTCACTGGTTGAGATGGGGTTAAAATTTTTAATTCTAACACCTATTTATCTGATTGGCGGTATCTACTTATCTTTCCGCTTAAGTCCGGCACTGACAAGCGCCTACTTGATTGTTGTACCTATCCTTCTAGGTATTGCTTTTCTAATCTTTCATTTCACCAATCCGCTGTTTGAAAAAATGCAGACAAGTATTGATAATTTGAACAGAATCTTCAAAGAAGGATTAACAGGTATCAAGGTCATTCATGCCTTCAACAAAGAGGAAGCAGAATATCAACGCTATGAAGCAGAAAACGCGTCGTATACAAAAGTTTCTATTCGTTCCAACACGATATTGAATTTCCTCATGCCCTTTATGTCGTTAGCTATGAGTCTTGTCACGATAGCTATCACTTGGTTTGGAGCTGGCTTCATCGATAACGGTTCAATGGAAATCGGTACATTGATTGGTGTGACTGCCTATACTTCTCAAATCTTGATGGGTGTCGCTCTTTTGACAAATATTGTTTCTTCTATTCCACGAGGACAGGTTTCTGCTCGACGAATCAACGAAGTTCTTGATTTGCCATTAGCTTTGGCAGATGGTGCGCAAGAAATAACGGAGGAATCCGCTGCACCGTTACTGACCTTTGACCATGTTTCCTTTCGCTATGAAGGAGCAGAAAAGGATGTGCTCGAAGCTATCTCATTTACTGTCAACCAAGGAGAGTCGCTGGCGATTATCGGCAGTACTGGTTCCGGAAAAACGACATTAGTCAATTTATTGTCTCGCTTTTATACGGTATCAACAGGAACTATCAGTCTATCAGGTCAAAACATCAATGAATTGAAGGAGAGCTCGCTTAGAAATTTAATCAGCTTGGTCCCACAAAAAAATACATTATTCTTTGGAACAGTACGTGATAATCTTCTCCTTGCTCGTCCTGAAGCAACGGATGAACAGATTTGGCAAGCACTGGAGTTGGCAAAAGCGGCTGATTTTGTTCAGTCTGCCAACGGATTAGATACTGCGGTTGAGAAAAACGGTGATAACTTTTCCGGTGGGCAAAGACAGCGTTTGTGTTTGGCTCGTGCATTTTTGAAGGAAGCAGCAATCTATATCTTTGATGACTCCTTCTCAGCACTGGATTTTAAGACTGATGCGTTGATTCAGCAAAATTTGAGATTGAACTTTCAACAAGCTGTGAAAATCATCGTTGCACAGCGAATCGCTACAGTCAGAAATGCTAACAAAATTTTGGTGATGAATGAAGGGAAAATCGTCGGCTATGGTACCCATGAAGAGCTGGCAGCAACTAATGCGGTTTATCAGGAAATCATGCAATCCCAAACGGAAGAGAAAGGAGCTGCTGCATAATGGCAAAAGCAATGAATAATAAAGGAATGGGACGAGGCGGGATGCGCCATGGCGGATTAGTTGAAAAGCCTAAAAAACCGTTGAAAACGATCCTCCGCTTAATGAGCTACATCAAAGGAAGCACATGGCTGTTAGTCTCTGCGCTGCTTTTAGCCATTGGCGGCACTGTAATGCAGGTCTTGAGTCCGCAAATGCTGGGGCAGGCGACCAGTTTGATTTTTCAGAATGTCAGCAATGGTGAGCACATTCAATTTACACGCTTGACCCAAATACTGCTGACTGTAGCCTTCCTCTATTTCGGAAAATTTATCACAGATGCCTTGCAGTCAACAGCAATGACAGCCGCTTCACAAAAAACGACCCAACGGCTACGAAACGATTTGAAGAAAAAAATCAATCAGCTGTCCAGCGCTTACTTTGATAAGCATTCTAACGGCAACCTGATGTCGATTGCCATCAATGACTTGGACAATATTGCTACGACATTGCAGCAAAGTATTATCCAATTGATTTCCAGTGTCATTTTACTCGTGGGAACGATTTGGATGATGCTGACGATTAGTTGGCAGCTTACCTTGCTGGCCTGCTTGATTTTGCCAGCCAGTGTATTGGTTACCAAGCTGTTGACACCTCGAACACAAGCAAATTTTCGTGCATATCTAAAAACACAAGGCGCACTCAATGGACAAATCGAAGAAACCTTTAACGGGCATGAAATAATCAAAAGCTTCAGCAACCAAAAAGAAGCCATCGCTGACTTTCAGAAGCTGAATGAAGAGATGTATGAAACTGGCTGGAAATCCAAGTTTTTTGGCGGCTCCATGATGCCTGCCATGATTTTTTTGAAAAATTTTCTTTATGTAATCATCGCTTCTGCCGGTGCCTGGCAAGTGGCAGCTAGTCGAATCCTGATTGGGAATCTACAGGCCTTTCTACAATACTCTTCACAGTTTTCACAACCAATCAGCCAGTTTTCAATGATTTGGAATGGTCTTTTATCCACTGTTGCATCTGCTGAACGAGTATTTGATGTTCTTGATGCAGAAGAACGAATCAGCTATGACCAAGAAGCCTTTCCTAATCACCCTGCCGACACTGCCGAAGTCCGTTTCGAACATGTACAATTCGGCTATTCTCCGGATCAGCTTGTAATGAAAGACTTTTCTTTAGCAGTCAATCAAGGCGAGCTGACAGCGATTGTTGGTCATACTGGTGCCGGGAAAACTACCCTCGTTCATTTGCTACAGCGTTTCTATGAAATATCTGGCGGTAGTATTCGAATCAAAGGAACCGATATTCGCAACCTGAGTCATGAAGCACTGCATAAAAAAATTGGGATGGTTCTGCAAGAAACATGGTTATTCTCCGGAACAATCTATGACAATATTCGCTATGGTAATCCTGAAGCGACGGATGAACAAATTTACGCAGCTGCCAAAGCGGCCTTTGTCGATGATTTTGTTCGGAAGCTGCCAGAAGGATACCAAACGATGCTGAACGAAGAAATCAGCAACATTTCTCAAGGGCAAAAACAATTGATAACGATTGCTCGCGCCTTTCTTTCCGATCCTGAAATCTTGATTCTGGATGAAGCAACCTCCAATGTTGATACTCGAACAGAGCTGCTAATCCAAAGAGCCATGCGAAAATTATTGAAGGGGCGCACCAGTTTTGTAATTGCTCACCGTTTATCAACGATTTATGATGCCGATAAAATCATCGTAATGGATCAAGGTGATGTTGTAGAAACCGGCACACATCGTGAGTTGCTGGAGATGTCCGGTGTATACGAAGATATTTACAACAGCCAATACCAAGGTGCCGCATAAATATTTAGTAAGGTACTTGACTTTTAAAGAAGGTACCTGTATAATTCGTTTCATAAGGTACCTGAACGGTATCTCATCACACTAAATAAACAGGAGGAATGCAACATGACCGATTACGAATATAGTTTTTTAGAAAAATACCTGTACCTAGAAGGATTACTGCACCGCTACTTTGCTTGGAAGAGAAGAGAACAAGGTCCGCACGCCAATCCGCATAAAGGACAAGGAAGAATTTTGAGTATCCTGAAGCTACAGCCGGAAATCACACAAAAAGAAATGACCTTTTTATTAGATATGCGCCCTCAATCTTTAGGAGAACTGTTGACGAAGCTGGAAAAAGCCGGTTTTATCACGCGTGAACCATCTGAAGAGGACCGTCGAGTGATGGTTGTAAAACTGACAGATGCCGGAGCGGAAGAGGCAGAAAAGATGAATGATACAAAAGAAGAAACCATCTTTGATGTGCTGACAGAGGAAGAGCAAGAACAATTCAGCGCAATCATCGACAAGCTGACAAAAGCAGTTGAAGCAGAAATGCCGGAAGATGCGGGCCGCTCTGGTCGTCCTGATGGTCGCGGCTTTGGTTTTGGCGGCTATCGAGGTGGTGGGCGTAGAGGCTTTGGGCCAAACGGAATGGAAGACTTTGAGCCTCGCACCGCTAAAGGCTTCCCTGGTTTCGGTCCAGGACACAGACCTTTCCATCCACATGATGGACACCACCACCCATTTGAAGGCTTTTCTGATGAACCTTTAAAAGATAACGAATAAACGCTGTTCAATCAATTTTTTACAGAAAGGGATGATGCCGATGGTAAGCATTATTATCTGGGTACTGTTCGGTGAACGTATCAACAATTATTATGAAGCGCACTAAATGAGTCACTAATTTAGTCGTATTCCTATCCATCAACTTTTTATAGTTCTTGATATAGCTGACTTTACTATAAGCAAAGACCTACTCGTTTTCTTAGCGAGTAGGTCTTTTTGCTTATCTTTTTTTCTCCAGCAATTGTTTCACTTGATAAACTGCACCAATCATACCGGCATCATTTCTTAACTTAGCTGGTTGAATTTTTCCAATCGTTTTGTCTTTTAAAAAGCGAATACTTTCATGGCGCTCTTCCAATAAATCGATTTTTTCAATCAGTTGCTGCATAAACTCTTCGTTTGCACTAATTCCTCCACCGATTAAAATCATCTCGGGATCAAAAGAACCAATCAAATTAATCATCCCAACAGCAAGATCCTGATAGTAGCGATCAAGGACAGCAACTGCAACTGCCTCACCCGCTTTGGCCCGTTCCATAATGACCCTTGCATCTTTCACTGCCACAGCTTTAGGCTCCTCTTTTCGCAGAGCCTTGTTATACTGAGGATAAAGTCCTCCAACGACTGCGCCTCGCCAATTCAACGATACAGCTTCAATGTTTCCTGAGGGAGGCAGTTCATCAATCATCATATAACCGAATTCTCCAGCCATTCCATGAGCGCCGCGATAAACCTGTCCGTTGAGAACAATTCCACCGCCAACCCCTGTACCTAAAACGATACAAAGGTAATCATCCAGCTCCTGTGCATTCCCTATCCACTTTTCTGCGATAGCTGCTGCATTGGCATCATTTTCAACAGCGGTCGGCAGTCCTGTTCGTTTTTCCATTTCTTCTTTCAAATTGATTTCATATAAAGAATGGATTGCGCCAGCAGTTGTCATGAAGCCATTCTTCTGTATAACCCCCGGCGCACTGATGCCAACTCCTTCAATTTCATATGCCTTTTTGTAGTGCTGAACAATTTCTGTCAGCTCCTGAAGGATGTCTTCTTTCCTTCTTTTTGTCTCCGTCATTGCCTGTTCAATAATCTGTCCTGTTTCATCCAACACGCCATATTTAATATTGGTCCCGCCAATATCAAAGCCTACATACATAACATCAGCCACTTTCACTTTTATTCGATTGTATCATACACTTGAAAAACTTTCGAAAAGACCAGAGAACTTCCATAAATCACTGTCCCGCCTCCAAGAAATAGCCATAAGAGAAACAGCTTTGGAAAATAGAACGGAAACACGAGCCCACCACCGACGCACAGCAGAAAAACGAGTATGCTGTATGGAATATGTCGAATCGCCAACAGCAATGCGTTGAGAATTGTTGCTGAAAGCTTGTTTTCGAAACGAGCGAATAACGGGAAAAGGTACAACGTCATCAGCGAACCAATTGTCACTAGCAGCATACCGCCATAAAAACTGATTTGACTGCTGAAAAGCAGCGCGCGAATTACTGGATAGCCTATCCAAGCAAGAATGATTAGTCCCAATATACTTAACCAGACGACTGTACTTTTCTTCCATTCTTCTTTAAACTTTTGGATAAAGGTATGGAACAGATTCCCCTCTGTATGCTGCTGCATCTTAAACGCCGTGCCGTAGGCTGCGGTGATTGCAGCACCTATTGTAACAATAGGTAAACTGCTGATAATCAACAGCAGGTTTAACAGCATAATTTGATACAGCCGCATCATATAACGATACACAAGTCCTTCTGTGCTGAACAATTGGGACATTTTCTTCATCCTTTCTACTTGTTAGATAAGCAATCATCACAGTCTCTTTCTCTATCGATTGTTAGTCCATTCCCAGCTTTTCTTTGTTCTCTTTGATTTTTTCATTTCTTACGTTATTGATATCGTCGATATTATTTTGTTTTTGGAAATCCTTATATCCATCAATCAAGGTATCGACTTCATCCTCACTTTTCGCACGCAGCATACCAACTAAAGTCGTGCTCCAATTCGTTTGGATAGCGCTCAATGCCCGAGCTTCTTGAGAGCCTGCATCCGGACCAATATTTTCAGTCGCAAATTGCGGCTGTAATTTGCCATCGCCCCATTCCTGCAGTTGTCTTACTGCCTCAACATAAGAATCATCACTTAATGCTTTGAAACGGTCATGTCCAAACTGAATAAATTCACCTACACGATAATCCTTCTGCCATTTTTCCGGATCATTTTTCTGGATATCACGTGCTTCTTCTGTATAGGCAACCTTGCCGTCTGCAAGTGTTTCATAAGTTTCCCCTTCAATTCCATAGTTCGTCAACATTTCACCATGATCACTCAGTAAATACGTAAATACTTGAATTGCTTTTGCCGGATCTTTGGCTTGGTTCGTGATGTAATTGACCATCCAGCCGGAAATTCCAGCCTGTGATAAGGTTGCTTCATTTCCTTTTGTACTTTGAATACCATCCACCGCAATGTATTGAGCATTTGGCTCTTTGGCTGCAAATTCCTGTAACGAGATGCCCTGATTGACAAAGCTGCCAATCATGACGGTTGCATATTGTCCGGTTTTCAGCTTTTCTTTGAAGCGATCGCCATCATCAGTAAAGGAATCGTCACTGACGTTGCCGTCCTCATGTACCTGTCTAAATGCTTTAATCCATTGAATATAATCTTCATCAAGATTGCGGTCATAGTAATTGCCATCCTTATCGGTATAAGGCACGCCCAGCATATCTTGTACAACTTGATCCATTGAGCCATTGGAAGAACCATCTTTCGCAAAATCATTAAAGCCAAATGGAATCAAATCCGGATACTTCTCTTTAATCAAATTCATCGCTTTGACAAAGTTTTCCGGTGTTGTCATATCCGGTTTTCCAATTCCCTCATAGACATCCTGACGAATAATGAAGGCATCACGGGCAAATACTTCGCCACTTTCAAAATCTTCCTTTGTATTGGAATAATCGGGATAACCATATGTTTTACCATCACTCAGCTTATACCAGTTCAAGGTATCTTCACGAGCCACCTCATAAAAATAAGGGTCATAGGTATCGGCCAAATCCTGTAACGGCAGTGCCCAGCTTTCTGCCTTACGAGCCACAGAGGAGTTGGAATCAAATACTGTGATGATATCCGGCATATCGCCCCCCGCAAAATAAGTGTTCAGCTTGGTGTCATCACCGGTAATAAATTCGATATCAATATCCAAGTCTTCTTTTATTTTTTTCGTTACTACATCTGAACCAAACTCTGTATTCCACCAATCTGCGTTAATATACCAGACCAGCTTGTTGTCCTTTTTCGTATCCAGCTCCCAAGCCGGTTTCGTTTTATCAATTTCATATCTTCCTTCAATTGATGGTAATTCAGCTGTCTTGCCCTTGTCATTTCCTGCATTGTTTTCCGATCCGCCGCAAGCAGCCAATGAAAATAACGCTGCGCCTGTTACCAATGAGATGCCTAACTTCTTTTCAAATGATCCTTTTAACATGATGAACGCTCCTTCTCTTTTTTCATATATAGATTCTGTAAAAATCTTCGTTGTTCAAAAAATACTTGCTACTCGACCAGAACAATATCCGTTATCTGTTCAACGCTTTTATAGAATCTACATACAGTTGTCGTTTTATTAAAGACACATCAATCATTTCGTCTTATTCCTACTCTTCGTGTTATGCATACAAACCAAGTCCTTGCTTCCGATGGAATAACCGTTATTCTTTCACCGCTCCCAGCATCATACCGGAAATAAAATGCCGTTGCAGCAGCGGATAAATCATAATAATCGGAACAGTCGTGATTACGATTGTTGCCAGTTGTACCCCTTTTGAGGTTGTATTAATGGTCAACGCTGCATTCAACCCCTGACTGGATGCGGCCTGTGACTGTGTAATGATTTCGTAGAGCTTCATCTGCAATGGATACAAGGCTTTATCTGTGACATATAGTTTCGCTGTCATGAAGTCGTTCCATTGCCACACACCGTGAAATAACGCAATCGTTGCCAATGCCGGCTTAGATAACGGCGCATAGATACTGGTGAATACCTTCCAGTCGCTGGCACCATCAATTTTAGCGGATTCTTCAAGTGATACAGGTACATCTCTGAAAAAGTTCATCAAGATGATGACATCATAGTAGCTTAATAATGCTGGGATGATGTATACCCAGAATGTATTCAGCAAGCCCAACGATTTAATTAATAGATAAGTTGGAATCATACCACCGGTAAAAAACATCGTAATGATCCCCATTGTCGAATAGAGGGTACGCCCTTTTAGATCACGTTTGCTCAAGGCATAAGCCATGATGGCACAGAATAAAGTGTGTGCCAGCACCCCAATTACTGTTTTTCCAACCGAGACCAGCAGCGAACGCCAAATGCTTGGGTCCTTGAGCACCCGATTATAATTCTCAAAAGAAATCTCGGACGGCCAAAAAATAAAATTTCCTTCAGCCAAAGCTGTGCTTGAAGCAAAGGAGGAAGCGACGATATTCCAGATAGGAACAACGATTACGACGGTAAAGACTAACAGTAAAATGACATTGACCAAATTGAATATTTTGCTGTCCTTGTCCTGCACGACATTGCTTTTTGTTTTAGAAAAAGACAGTTGTTTCTTCTTTCCCAGTTCCATAATTTTCCTCTTATAATACTGATTGATTGTCGTTCAGCCTTTTCGTCACAATATTTGTGATTGCCAGCAGGATGACCGAGATAACTGCAACCCCTAAGCCAACAGCCGTTGCATAAGAGAAATCCCCTTGCATTAGACCAATTCGATACACATACGAGTTAATGACCTCTGCTTTGGGCTGGTTCTGTGAATTCATCAAGACTAAGGTCTGATCCAGATTCGAATTGAATAAACCGCTTACAGTCAAGATTAGATTCAAAGAAATGATATTCCTCATCATTGGGATTGTGATACTCCATGTTTGCCGTAAACGGCTGGCTCCATCCATTTTAGCCGCTTCATAATAGGTCGGATCAATTTTTGACATCGTCGCGAGATAGAGAATGGTCCCCCAGCCAGCTTCCTTCCATACATCGGAAAGTGCTGCAATCCACCAGTATTTACCAACGTCCAGCATATGATTTTGTTCTGTAGCGATTCCGACAATGTTCAACAGCTGATTAATCATGCCATTGGAAGAAAACCACGTAATCAGCATGCCTCCCAAAATAATCCATGAAAGAAAATGCGGCAGATACGATATCGTCTGAATTACTCGCTTGAAGACACTATCCCGCAGCTCAAAAATCATAATGGAAATGATAATCGGCAAGACAAATCCAAAAGCCAGTTTCAGAAAGCTGATACCTAATGTATTGACAACCGACTGCCAGAAATAGCGATCCTTCATGATAATCTCGAAATTGTCCCAACCAACCCATTGTGCCCCGCTAATCGTATCAATCACGGTATAATTTTTGAAGGCAATCGTCAGTCCATAGATTGGAATAAAGCTGAAAATAATCATATAAACAATTCCCGGTATCGCCATCATCTGCAATTGCCACTGCTTGGCAAAGGCCTTCCAGAAGCTCATAAATCGTTCGGACAACGAACTCTTTTTCACCACTTTTGCTTCCACTAAAAATCCCCCTTCTGAAAATAAAAACGTTTTTATTTTATGTTAAATCCTATAGTCTATTGCTTCTGCTAAAGAAACTGATGCTTGGCTTTCTCATCCCCTCAGTCTCTTTAGCCCACTTTATAGTGTATTCAAGCGCCTCGTTGATTTACGAATCAGCAGCTCACCTTCCAGCTTGAAAGACTGACCGATTGCTTGACCATTAATCAGATTCAGTAAATGCTCAACAGCCAGTGTCCCTTGCTTGGCAATCGGATTATGAACTGTTGTCAACGCAGGCGTGAAGTATTCCAATAAATCAATGTCATCAAAGCCCATCACGCTGAAATCATCAGGCACGGCGTATCCGGAATCCAACAACGCTTTGACTGTTCCTATTGCACTTAAATCATTCCCTGCCAATATGGCAGTTGGTCGTTCACCATGATAGCCTCGAACAAAGGAACGCACACTTGAATAGGCGGCCGCTTCTTCGAAAAAGCCTTGCAGGATTAATGCCTCATCAACTTGAATATTTGCTTCCTTCAGAGCTGCTTTATATCCTGCCAGCCGTTCGTCACTATCATAGCTTTTTTCAAAGCCTGCGATAAAGCTGATTCGACGATGCCCCAGCTCAATCAAGTATTCTGTCGCTTCCTTCGCCTTAGCAAAAGAATCGAAAACAACACTGCCAATCGTCTCGTCTGAGATGTCTCGGTCAATAAATACCGCCTTGATTTTTTCCCGCTTAATTGCTAATAAATCTTCTTCTGTAATAAGATCCTCAAAGCCGATAATTCCATCCACCACGCTACCCATAATTGAGTTCAGCACAACCTTCTTATCCGTTGAAATGAACACATTCACACCGTAACCGTTTCGCTCAGCTTCACGTGCAATCGACTCCACCACCGTACTAAAATAAGGTCCGGTAATACTATTCGTATAGAATCCCAGCATCTTTGTCTGTCGTGCCTTCAACTGTTTTCCCATCAAATTCGGAACATAATGTAGTCGTTCAGCGACTTCTAAAATCCGCTCCTTTGTTTCTGGTTTAACAACATCTACACCATTTAAGGCTTTGGAAACAGTCGCTATGGAAACGCCGGCTTCTCTGGCTACATCTCTTATTGTTAGTCTATTCATTATTCTCTCCTATAGTCACGAAATTTTTACAAAGAGATTGTAGCACTGCCCCTCAGCATTTACAATGAAAAATCTATATGAACTGCACGGACTAATGCGCCACACGAAAAGTGATAATTGCCTATAAGAAAAAGCAATGGGAAGCATTTTCCATGTCATTTATTTCGTCGCATGCGTATAGCTACAAGCCTTCTGACTTTTCACAGAGCTCAAACTGCCCTGTCAATGTATTTTGGCTGTCCAATCCGACAAAGAAACGGAACTTGCCCAAATCAGGATAACGCGTTAGGTTACTATGGACATAGCCTAAATCAGCTGCTGTCAAAGTAAACGTACACTGCGCTGTTGTGTTCCCTGCAACGGTCAGCTGCTGCCAGCTTTTCAACTCTTTTACCGGACGGACCAGCTCGCTCACTTGATCCTCCACGTATAACTGAACCGTGGTATTCCCAGCTTGAGCTGAATCATTCCTAACAGTTGCTTGAATCGTCAGCGGCTCATCCTCAGTAAGCACCTCCGCAGATTGGGTGATTGCTTCAATCGAAAGCTTACTATAGCTTAGCCCATGCCCAAATGGGTACAACGGTTCATTGCCAACATCCATATATTTCGACACATATTTTTCCTGTTGATTTTGTTCTGTCAATGGTCGGCCTGTAGAGTAGGCTTGATAAGAAAATGGCAACTGTCCTACCGCTCTTGGAAAGCTCATTGGCAGCTTGCCTTCCGGATTATGCTGACCAATCAGCGTTTCAGCAATCGCACGACCACCTTCACTTCCCGGAAACCAGACTTCCACTATACTCTTCGCATAAGGCTCGATTGCTGTTAGATCCAGCGGTCGGCCATTGAAAAGTACCACGACAAGATTTTTATTGGCAGCAGCCATTCTTTTAACCAGCTTAATTTGGTACTCCGGCAAACAGATTTCTGCCTTGCTGGCTGCTTCTCCGGTTTCCTCTGAAGACTCGCCTAAAGCCAAGATAACCACATCACTAGCCTTTGCTTCTTCTGATAATTTCACGTATTCTGCTTCTGAAGGCTCTGCCCACGATTCCGCAGCTCCTACAGTCAAATGCGGCAGCTGCTCCGTTAAGCCCTCTGCAAGATCGATTGCCTGCTCTGTTTTTCCAATCCATGACCAAGCGCCCAAAATATCTTTAGAGCTTGCTTTCGGTCCCAGCAGGAAGACCTGCTGTTGTGTTCGGATAGGTAGAGTATCTGAATCATTTTTTAGCAATACAAAGCTCTTCATCGCTGCTTCTTTTACTGCAATGCGTAAGGCTCCCTCAATCGGTTTGGCTTCCTCTTGAATTCCTCGGAAGGGATTTTCAAACAGTCCCAGCTCATTTTTCAATTTCAATATACGATAGACCGCTTCGTCCAGTGCATGGCTGTCTAAATCTGAATACTCGGCCAAATGATTGATATAGCAGTCGCTCATCATATCAATATCCGTTCCTGCTTCAAACGCCTCTGCCGCAGCTTGCTGTTTATCGCCAACCACTCGATGTGCCAGCAATTCCTCCAACGCATTCCAATCAGAAATTACCACACCGTTAAAGCCCAGCTCCTGACGCAATGTTTCTTTGATTAACGGACGATTCAAGGACATGAGCTGCCCATTAATTGGGTTGAATGAGGTCATGACAAGCTTGACCCCTTCTTCGATTGCCGCTTGAAATGCCGGTAGATAATTCTGATACAGCTCGATTGGCGATAAATCGACATGGTTGTAGTCTCGCCCACCCTGTACTGCGCCATAACCGATGAAGTGCTTCACACAGGCGGCTAAACGCTCAGTTTCTGTTTCTAAATCAGTTCCTTGATAACCTCTGACATACCCTCTCGTCAACTCGGCGGACAATATCGGGTCTTCGCCGTTGCTTTCCAGCACCCTGCCCCAGCGAGAATCCATTACATGATCCGCCATCGGTGAAAAGGTGACATGGACACCCGCTCGTGTTGCTTCTAATGCAGACAGTCGTGCTACTTCCTCTGTCAATTCTGAAGAAAAACTGCTGGCCAGTGCTAACGGAATTGGAAAAATCGTTTCATAGCCATGGATAACATCTGCCATAAACAGCAACGGAATCTTCAAGCGGCTTTCCTCTAAATAACTCTTTTGAATCGTAGCGACCTGTTCTGCCGTATGTGTTCCTAAAACCGAACCGATTTGAAACAGTTTATTCTCTGACAGCTGCCATTCCGCTGCCGGCCCTGTAATTTCTCCGGACTGGTTGAAGAAATCCGGCGTGACCTGCACCAGCTGACCAATTTTTTCTGCTAAGGTCATTTCATTCATGAGTTCTTTCAGTTCACTTTTTTTCATAACCTCTCCCCTAAATATGCTCACCATTGCTGTGAATCACTTGCTGATACCAGCTAAAAGAATCCTTTTTCAAACGCTCTAAGCTACCATTACCTTGATTGTCCTTATCTACATAAATCATTCCGTAGCGCTTCTCCATCTCTCCAGACCCAAAGCTGACAATGTCGATAATGCCCCAAGGTGTATAGCCCAACAGCTCGATGCCATCTTCAAGTACCGCTGCTTTCATTTCCTGAATGTGCTGACGCAGATAATCGATACGATACTCGTCTTCGATTCTTCCCTCTTCAGTCAGCTGATCGTATGCGCCAAAGCCGTTTTCAACAATAAATAATGGCAAATTATAACGTTCGTAAATCACATTCAACATATAGCGCAAACCAACAGGATCAATCTGCCAGCCCCAATCACTTGCTGAGACATACGGATTATTCAGCATTTTGGCATTTGCAAAATCAGTGATTGGATACCCTTGAAGCTCATCCACCGTAGTGACCGTCCCTGACATATAATAGCTAAAACCGATATAGTCAACAGTTCCTTCCTTCAATGCCTGCAGCTCTTCTTCTGAGTATTCAAGCTGATACCCCATCTTTTCCCAATATTTCAAGGTATAGCCTGGTAAAATCCCTCTGGCATGTACATCACTGTAAAAGAAGCGGCGCTGCATGACCTTTAGTGAAGCCATCATATCCTCCGGGCTTGAAGTATAGGGGTAAACCGGAACATAGGCCATCATGCAGCCAATTTGAAAGTCCGGATTGATTTCATGCCCCAGTTTGACGACCTTGGCACTGGCAATTAACTCATTCAATCCAGCTTGAAACGTGATTTCTTCTTTGTTTTCATCGGCTTCAAATCTCAGTGCGGAATTCGTCCATGTATGCAAATCATGCTGTCCATCTGCCTGATTATTGATTTCATTGAAGGTCATCCAGTAGGTTACCTTATCCTTGTACCGAGTCATTACTGTTTCTGCATAATGAACAAAGAAATCAATCAGCTTTTTATTTCTAAATCCGCCATATGCTTCTGCCAGGTGATAGGGAATTTCAAAATGTGATAAGGTAATAATCGGCTCAATCCCATTTTCATGTAATTCATCAAACAATGCGTCATAGTAGGCTAAGCCCGCTTCATTCGGTTCCAGCTCATCTCCCTTTGGAAAAATCCGTGACCAGGCAATCGATGTTCGGAAAGCTTTGATTCCCAGCTCCTTCAACAATTGGATATCTTCCTTATAGCGATGATAAAAATCAATGGCTTCATGATTTGGGTAATAATGATTCGGTAGGACCCCCTGTGTAATTTCACGGGCAATGCCATTTCCACCGGCCGTCACTACATCGGCAATACTTAAGCCTTTACCATCCTCTAAATACGCTCCCTCAATCTGATGAGCTGCGACAGCCCCACCCCATAAGAAATTTTTTGGAAAACTATTCTGCTGCATCCTCTTCACTCCATCCGGTTGATGAGCAAAGTATATAATAAAAACGTTTTCAAAAACAATCACTTAACAGCCTTTTGGTTTCTGTTCCGCAAAATGGAAAAAAGAATCACGCTGGCACAGGGTGTACCAACGTGATTCTGCTTATTCTATTCGCCACATAAATCAATTAACTTTTCAATAAGATACATACACGGAATCTGACTTGTCAGGTCCTGATGCTGTTCCAACCGCTCCACGTCTACATGATAAGAAAGAACATAATCTGTCATCTTTGCCAGTGGACTGTTTTCATCACTTGTAATCGCCACAGTTGTGTAGTCCAATGCATTTCGAAATCCATTGACGATTTCCACGATTTCTGTTGTTTTACCGGTTACCGAAAGTGTTATCAGCATGTTGTCTGTCGTATTCCGCAGCTTTGAGAAGAGCGGGTAGGTGTGATCCACCAGCGCAAAGCTGTTAAGTCCTTTGATTGCTGCTCTGCGAGCTGCGTATTCACACATCGCAGCGGAGGAACCCATTCCGAAAAAGACAATATTTTCACAGTTGACCATCTTTTCAGCAACCTTCCGCAGTCTTCCTTCAATTCCCTCAGGAAACCGCTCCTTCGACAACAGCTTTTCACCATAATCAAAGCCTTTACTTTCAGAAGCGTCTTCAACCTTAAAATGACTACGAAATTCTGTAAAGCTGCTATAACCAATTTTTCGAATAAAGCGCATCACAGAAGAGGTCGATGTATGAGACTCTTTTGCAATATCACGAACTCTCATATAGGGAATTTTACTGCTGTTGCTCGCCATAAAATGATAGATGGCACGATCTGTTTCTGACAACTCATTGAAATTGATTTTACCGAAAAAAGACATCTTGGAAACCCCTTTTTTATTTTTTGTGAACGAAAACGACTGTTTCCCGCAACCTGTTTACAGGATATATACTCAGTTAGAATCCTATCATGCTTCTACCTAATCGTCTATAAAATACGATAGCAGCTGATTCACAATACAAGAATAAAGAAGCCGCAGCAGATAACTAAAGAGCATCCGCCTGTTAGTATTTGCTGCTGCAGCTATCATTTTTTATTGAACATCAGGTTTTCACTTTAGTCTTCTTGCTCCGTCATAATAACCGGGCCGTCTTTCGTGATGGCAATCGAATGCTCATACTGTGCGCAGAACCCACCATCAATCGTCCGTGCTGTCCAGCCATTTGGGTCCATCTGCATGCGCCAAGTTCCTGTTGTAATCATTGGCTCAATGGTAATTGTCATCCCCTCTTTTAAGCGCAGCCCTTTGCCCGCAATACCATAATGCGGAAAAAACGGTTCTTCATGAATCGTTGGTCCAATACCATGAGCGATAAAATCTCTGACAACACCGAAGCCTTTTGCCTCTGCATAGCTTTGAATCGCATGACCAATGTCACCAACTCTGTTCCCGACTTGTGCTTGTTCAATGCCCAGCTTCAACGCTTCTAGCGTAACCGCCATTAACTCTTGATGCTCCGGTGTGATTTCTCCGACAGCATAGGTCCAACAACTATCTGAAATCGCTCCATGCAGGTCGACACAGAAGTCAACCTTCACAACATCGCCTGATTTCAAACGATAGTTTGATGGAAAGCCATGGCATATTTCCTCATTGACACTGACACAGGTAGCATATTCATACCCTTCAAAGCCGATTTGAGCTGCCACAGCACCGGCTTCTTCTATTTTTCTATGTACAAACTGATTGATTTCATTCGTTGTGATTCCCGGCTTTATCACCGTTCTTAACTGCTTGTGAATCCCCGCCAGAATCGCCCCTGACTCTTTCATTTGTTCAATTTCTCTCGTTGATTTTAATGTAATCATTGCATTTCCTCTTTTCGTTGAGTAAGACTCTTTGGCTAGTATAAGTCAGAATGTTTTCTATGACAACTCTCTCTTTTTAAAAAGCTTTACGATACCCATTGCCTAAATATTTTTCTTCTTGCAAACACCTTTACTTAAACAATTTAGGAACGCTTCTTTATCTGGCGAACAGCAAACAGCACAATCGGCAAGTAATTAAACAAGAAGCTGATTCGCTGCCACAAGCCCAATTGATTGAGTAACGGCCATTGGTTAATCATCGGAATTCGTGCCAAGCCATAAATACCGGCAAACACTAGACTGAAAAGCCAAAGTATTAAATAGTTCCTACTTTGAGAACGGTCACCCAACTTTCGATAAAGCAGATATAGGAACAACGGAAAAATCAAAAAGCCGCCATAGCCAATACCCGAACCAATATTATGTACCCATGTTGATACCGTCCATTGCGCTTGTTGCGTATCCACGCTAAATAAACCAGTAAAAATACAGTCACCGATACCATATGCACCAATTGCGAAAGTTCCCCAAAAAGCTAACGAGGACGAGCCTTCTTTGAATGTTTGATAGACTGCCGGTAATCCTAAAACATAAAAAGTTCCAGCGACCGCCGACCAAATCAAAAAGGCCTGACGAACCGGACTGCCAACATCACCAAATAGGCTCATTACAGCGGTCAACTGGTTTAATTTGGGATAAAAAAGTCCCAGTATATACGGTGTTAAAAAATCACTGAGCACACCAATCAGCAAAAAATAAAAGCCATACCTTTTCACAATAGCCACTCTCTTCATCTCCAAACAATGATGTTTTCATGTCTTCCTACGAAACTAAACTTATTCTCAATAAAAGAATAGCACCATTCTTCATGAAATGAAAAAAAAGACGGTCAAGCGCTTGTCCTACGCCTCACCATCCTTTTCAGCTGCTGCTTACAGCAATTCTTTTCTCAATGTTGCGTCATCTATTGGTGATAGATATTTCGGTGCGATATCCAAGACCGTGAAGGCTCCAAATTGTTTTTCATTTGCCAAACGGACACATGCTCTCGCATACGCAACCAAGACACTGGCTGTAAACTCAGGATTGCTGTCTAAATGCAGATTGTACTCAATCACCTGCTTTGTCGCTTCATGTGTCGTACCTGTATGCAAAACTGTCCCACCATGGGGCATCGCTTTATGTTCTCGATTCAATTCATCCAATGAAATGAAATGGACCTCTGTATCGTAATCCGCAAAATAATTCGGCATCTCCACGATTTCTGCTCGGATTGCTGCCTCGTCAGTACCGTCTTCCAAAACTACGAAGCATTTTCTAAAATGCTTGTCTCTAGTACTCAGCTCAAGCTGTTCACCGGCTTTTAATTTTTCGATAATTTCATTATTTGGGATTGTGTATTGCGTAGCATCAACAACACCGGCAATTCTTCTGATAGCGTCAGAATGCCCTTGGCTGACCCCTTTACCCCAAAATGTATAAGTTTCTCCCTGTGGTAAAATACTTTGTGCATATAACCGATTCAAGCTAAACAAACCTGGGTCCCAACCTGTAGAAATAACAGAAACAGTTTGATGCTCTTTAGCCACTTGCTCCACCTTTGCAAAATGCTCAGGGATTTTTGCATGCGTATCAAAGCTATCCACTGTATTAAAATACGTGGTGATTTCCGGTGTTTGAACAGGCAAATCCGTCGCCGATCCACCACATAAAATACACACATCAATTTCCTCTTTTTTATCCTTTAATGCATCCATATGAAAGGCCTGTGCTCCTTCAGTCGCCACATTTTCAGGTGCTCTTCTAGTAAATACCCCGACTAGCTCCATATCCTGATTCTGCTTCAATGAACGCTCTACCCCGCGCCCTAAGTTCCCGTACCCGACAATTGCTACTTTAATCATACTTATTCACTCCTAAAATCATTTACTAAAATTATACTATATCGCACACGAAAAAAGAGACAAAACTTGCCGAATTACAAGAAAAGCGAAATGAGTGTGAACAGGCTTGGAGTAAATTAGAAAATCCATTCAAAGATGCTCTTTATCTTTGTAATGGATTTGTCTATTTACCGAAGAGCCTCACTCATGCAGCTGGACAACAAGAAAAGCGAAATGAATGTGAACAAGCTTGAAGTAACCAAGTAGGTACTACTCAACATAAACTCATTCTTCATTGTGTTTCATAGCAATTAGAAAACTGACTTTAAGCTATAAAAAAGGGATGAGACATTAATCTGTCTCATCCCTTTAAAATCAAACTGATGGCGTCAATGCCCTCGTTCCTTGAACACATGCAAATACCTTTTTCTATTTTTACCTAGCCTTTCCGGCGGAACTTCATATATATACCGCCACCAAGTAGAAGCAATAACAGACCGATACTCGTGTATAGAATAGAGCGTTGCTCACCGGCATTTAACAGCGTGCCGGTTTTCTTCCCAGTATCAGAGGTACTCGTCCCACCGCCTCCGGAATTCCCTGGTTCTTCAGACGAGCCCGGCGGTGGTGTCGTGTCGGTTGTTGTATTAACGATATCGCCAGTCCAGTCTGACGGCGAGGTAACTGTCAACTTCCCGGCTCCATCATAATCAATGACTACCTTTATCGGCTCCTTCAATAATTGATAGCCCGTTGGTGCCTTGGTTTCAACTAGGTAATAGGTTCCTTTACCTAATTCTGTGAACAAAGCCTGCCCTTCATAATCAGTTATAACAGGTCCTTGCAGTACCTTGCCCTCAGAATTCTGTAATTCAAATACTGCACCTGCCAGCACTTCACCACTCTCATTGACCTTGGTGATTGGCAAATCGATAACTTGCTCATTCACAATTGTTCCATCCCAAGCCTCAGGTTTAGTAATGACCAGCTCTCCGCTATCGTCATAAGCCACAGTGATTTCTATCGGATCAGATGGTGCAAACCCCTCAGGAGCCTTGGTTTCTATCAGACGATAGGTTCCCGCCTTCACATTTGTAAAGGTCAGGTTGCCTTCGAGGTCAGAGGTTTGAGCAGTGCCCACTATCACACCGGCATCATCTCGAAGCTCAAATACAGCTCCGGCTAATGGACGTTTTTGCTCATCCGTTTTGGTCAGATGTAGCGCTGTTGCCTGCTTATTGACGATAATCGGCAAGCCATTCTCACTGGTTTCGAAGTCTTCCTCCGGATACTCAACATGTAAGAAACCATGGTTATCCCAATAAACACGGACCGGAATCGGTGCATTCGGTACATAGCCATCCGGATATTCTATTTCTCGTAAGGCATAAAATCCCGAAGCAACTCCCGTGAAGTTTACTTTTCCGTCAGCATCTGAAACAGCTTGGTAAGAGGGGCCGCCATACAAAGAAGTCAGTTCGAACTTTACACCAGATAAAGGAATATTCCCTTGAGCCGTCTCTCCCATTTTAATAAAAGGAAACTCTATATCCGGTTTTGGTTCTTCTACATCCGGCATATTATATATCTTGCCGTCCCAGAGGTCATTATAATCACCTAAGTCAGGCGTTGCCACCAGCCTTCCATCTTCATCAACATAAACGGAAATAGGAATCGGGTCTCTTTCCAGATAACCGCTCGGTGCCTGTGTCTCAATCAGCTGATATTCACCAACTGTCAGTCCTGTGAAAACGACTTTGCCATCTGAATCGGTTGTTATCGGTCCTTGAACCAGATTTCCCGCGGTATCCCGTAATTCAAATACAGCTCCGGCCAGCGGCTCCCCTAGATAATCGACTTTTGTAAAAATAAAATCCGTTCGCAGCTGCGTATTTTTCACTTGGTATTGATTGGTCCAATCAGAAGGCTGAACAATGGTCGGTTTGCCATCCTCATCAAGATCCACAACAACCTTCACCGGATCAATTGCTTCATAGCCTTCGGGCGCATGTGTCTCAACTAGATAATACGTACCAACAGCGATTCCTTCAAAAGTAACCTTGCCAGCGGCATCTGAAGTTTTCGGCCCTTGAACCAGCTTGCCTTGTTCATCTCGCAGCTCAAACACCGCGTCCTTCAACGGTTGATTCTTTTCACCCACTTTAGTAAAGGAAAAATCTGAACGCTTCGCTTTATCTACAACAAGCCCTTGCCAATCTGTTGGTTGTAGTACCGTTAATTGATTGTTTGTATCGTAACCGATAACGACAGAAATCGGGTCAATCAAATAATAATTTTCCGGTCCACCAGTTTCGACAAGCTGATAGGTTCCTTCTGTGATTCCTGTAAAAGTTACTTTTCCGTCACGACCAGAAACAACAGGTCCAAACAGTGTATTTCCATCGCTATCCTGCAGCTCAAAAACGGCGCCTCTAAGCGGTCGCCCTTCTTCATTTTGTTTCTCAAAGGTAAAGTCTGTCAGCTTTTTATTGATGATTTTTCCATCCCACGCTTCAGGCTTTGTAACTACCAGTTGACCGCTGCCATCATAGTCTATAACCAACTCCTGTTTTTTGCTTCCTTGATAACCACTTGGAGTAGTTGTTTCCACTAAATAATACGTCCCTTTTGTGACATGCTCAAAGACTACCTTGCCCTGCGCATCCGAACGTACAGGTCCGGCAACACGTTCTCCGTTCTCATCCTGTAATTCAAATACAGCACCAGCTAAGGGTTGATTATTATCAGTGACCTTCAACAGCTCAAGGTCTAAAGAGGCTTGGTTAATTAGCTGAAGCTCTTCGTCATCTTTTTCAAAGATGCCATCCGGATACGCGACAGCCAGTGTGCCAATCTGTGTTTTATATACCCGAATAACTACTGGATCAATTGGGTCGTAGCCTTCCGGCGTTGATATCTCCTCAAGAATGTACACACCCTCCACTAAATCTGAGAACATGACCTCGCCATTTTCATTAGAGCTGGCTTCAATCACCTTGCCTCGATCCAACAGTGAAGTAAGCTTGAATTGAACATTCTCCAACGGGATGTTTTCATTGCTCCGTTCTCCCAGCTTCGTAAATACGAAATCTGCTTTCAAATCCGGTTCCAATGCGTCTGGTAAATTGTAAATCGTCGGGTCGTTCCATTCTATATAGCCATCGCCATAATCAATGAATATTTCCAGCTCATCTGTTTCCGACACTCGAACTTCTAAAGGAATTTCTCGATCAAGGACAAGATAACCGACAGGCGGCTGAATTTCTTTCAATGTATAGAAGCCAATGGTCAAATCAGTGAAGCGAATCACACCATCATCGCCGCTTGTCACTGTATCCAGCAAATTTCCATCTGCATCATATAGTTCAAAAATGGCATCTTTCAAGGGTTCATTGTCCACTGCTCGCTTCACAAATTGTAAATCAGTTTTTCTCAACGTATTGGTAATGACAAACTCATTCGGGTTTTCTGTAACCACCGAGCTGGTATAACGATCATCCACCAGTACTTCCTTTATTGAGTAAGTGAAGTCCTCACCCTGATTGTTGTAGAGCGGTAATTGCGAACTGCTTGTCATCCCCTTTGGTATAACCTCACTGACTTCCTTATGCCAGCCTTCTGAACGCGAAAGTTCGATCCCTTCACTCTCCTGCCAGCTCTCACTGTTGACGGTTGTTTCTCTTTGAATGATAACCTGAACAGTTTCCGGACGATCCGCAGAATTATCATCCTCCCACTCCTTCGTTACCGAAAGAGTTACTCCCGGTGCTTTGACTGAAGGAATTGGAAAATCTAAAAGATTCCCTGAACTGGAAGGGTCTAGCGTTGTCCGATCATTGGCAAGGTACCAAGAATCCGCCTGAAAATCGGCTGCTTCTGTGTCAATGCGTATCTGATAGGTCAGTGTGACACGCTCATCTCGTCCAAGACTTAATCCTTGAAGCTGTATCGTTCCAGCATTTTCTGAAACGGTAACCTTAGTAACCAAATCAGGTGCAGATTGCCAACTGCCATTTTCCGCCTTTCGCCAGCCTTGAAGCTGATAATCATTCGGACCAAAATCGCTGCCTTGTTTTTGCAGCAGAATATGATCCCCCATCGGGTCGGAAATACTGCCGTTGCTAATGGTTTTATCAATCTGGGAAGCAACGGTTCCCAAGGCTTCACCCAAGCCTTCCAGATTCTCATCAATTGATTTATAGTGACTGGCATTTGATGCTAGATTTTGAGCAATATATTCTCCACGACTCGAGGCATTTACACCCACAGAATACATCTCAATCCCTTGTGTTTTCAATGATACCGCCGTTCCCAATGTTAGGTTTGCCAGCTCTGCTTTCCCTAATAAAACCGAATTCTTGTCGGAGGATTCACTGATATTATAATATTTAGGGTTATCTGTCTGAAAATCCGTCACATAGGTTGCCGCAGAGTATCCATTAAGGGCTCGAATTTCTCCGTTATTCTGATATATCGGTGCATTTTCCTGCTCTAAATACGCCCGATTCGCACTACCATCTCCCACATGAATAAGCATTTTTTTCGCATTACTGCGCCCTGCTGTGTTAAAGAGGTTTTCTGCCTCATAGAGTCCCTTCTGAATAAATGTTCCGGTATGACTTTCTGCTGTATTGCTCATAAACGAAAGCAACTGTCCCTCATCTGTCAGAAATGCACCAGTTGAGTAGACATAACGGTTATAAGCAACGATGGCTATTTTCACTTGGTCTTCTCCGAGAGAGTCCTTAATCTCCTCTAGAAAATCCGATACCCCTTGTATAGCATTTTGAAGATTCTCACCAGTCATGGAAGACGAATAGTCAATAACCAAAACCACATCAATCGGGTTCTCTATCTGATTCCCCTTCACATCTAAGGTGACATCAAACAAGCCTTGCTTCGCCGCATTTTCTGCGACACTCTTTTTCAAATACGCAGCATCTTCATAGTTCACATAGCCTTCATCATCGAAAGTTACTTCATTTGTCTGACCATAAGCATAGTTATACGTGTCTCCATCTGCAATACCATTCGTTAGATACTGCCCGTTATCATTACTATAATCGAAGGAATAGGTTGTTGGTATCGCCCGTTCCAACAGATTTTGACCAATCAGCCCTGCTAATGGATTAGGAATGGCTGCTGTATGTTGAACCGCTTCTTCACTCTCCTGTGTATCTTCGCTAGAAGTTGCTGGTTCTGTTGTTTCTATCGCCTGAGAACTTGTGACAGATTGCTCTGAGGTGAAATTGGGAGCTTCCTGTGCCTGTGTTGGCACCTCCATCGTAACCTCATACTGCTCCTTTTCCAGTGTGACATTTTCCAGAGTAGCAGCTTCCGTCAGCTCCTGCAGCTGCGGTACAAATTTATAGGTATAGGCAGAAGCCGTATTAGGTGTTGTAAACGAAATTGTGTCTGTCTGTTCCTCTATAGATGGTTCTTGTGTATATTCAATCCACCCATCCTTTATTTGAGCATTATCACTGGTAACAGTAATAGCTGTCATGTTGTCTTCTTCCAATTGAAGCTTCAATGACAGTTCACGTTGCACGTCACTGGCGGCCTTCATTAACGAGACCTGCCAATGCAGCTCATCCCCTACCTCGTCATAGGAAAGAGCAATCTTCGCCTTTCCAGCTTCATCCAACACTAACTGCTGATTGTCCTCTGCTGCATAAGCAGAAATAACTGTCATTACAGAAAGAATAAAAGGCATAAATAATAGCAATACTGCCGCTAGCGTAGGTATCCGATGCATCCATTTCATTTCTAACCTCTCCTTTTCGTGCCTGAGCTTATTAGCAACTCAAAAAGACAGTAAAATTCATTATCTTCTTGCCTTCATAGTAGCAAATGATAGGGAAAATTGAAAAAGATAACTCGGCAAAAGCAGAACAAATCCCTTGTTTCCAACTATTTTTCTCCTGAGTCTACCTGTAATAGTTTTCAACTAAAAAGACAGAGAATGCTACTTCAGCCTCCCTGCCTTTCATAAAACGATAGAATCACACCTCTAACTAAACTGTTTGGTTAGGAAACGTCTCCTTTTTCTAACTCATAAGATATTCAAAATTAGACAATGCTTTCTCAAAAAATCGTCGGAACCAACCCGCCATCTAATCGTAATGCGGCACCGGAAAAGGAAGACGCATACGGACTCGCAACGAAGGCAGCGAAACGACCAACTTCTTCCGGCCGAATCAAGCGTTGAATTTGCGACAACGGTCGGTGATTTTTCATGAAATCTTGCTCCCACTCAGCTTTATCTAGGGAACTCTCGTTGTACATTTTCTCCAACATACTCTGAACACCTTCAGTTAAGGTTGAGCCAGGCATGATTGTATTCACTGTAACCTGTGTGCCCTTTGTCAGCTTGGACAGGCTTTTAGCCAAGGAAAGATTCATTGTTTTGGTCATACTGTATTGTGGCATTTCTCCCGATGGCATCACGGCTTCTTCACTGGCGATAAAAATGATTCGACCAAAGTCAGCATTCAGCATGGCAGGCAAATAAAACTTAGCCAGCGCATTTCCAGCCAACACATTAACTGAAAAGAAATGTTCCCATATTTCATCGGTAATATCAAAATAATCCATCGGTTGAAAAATCCCCATATTATTGACTAAAATATCAACTTTAGGAAAAGTCGAAAACAACTTTTCTCTTTCCGCTTCTACTGAAACATCATAGGCTGCTGCTTGAGGCTCCGTTGCCGGAAACTCCTTTTTCAGCTCTGCAACCACTGTTTTGACAGAGGCTTCTTGTCGCCCGTTGATAATGACATTTGCTCCTTCACGCGCCAATTCTGTCGCAATGGCCTTGCCGATGCCCTTTGTCGAGCCTGTCACTAATGCCGTCTTTCCTTTTAATCCTAATTCCATGTTATTCCCTCCTAAAAGCTAGAAATCAAAGCTGTCCGGATCTGGCCCTACCCGCAACGACTCATTCAGTGCATCCAAACGTTCCATATCCTCTTGCTCTAATTTAAAGTCAAAAACATCAGAATTGCTAATCATACGATTGGCATGAACTGATTTTACAACCAGCAGAATATCTTGTTGAATATCCCAGCGTAAAATGATTTGAGCCGCAGATTTATTATACTTGTCCGCAATCGCCAGAATTTCCGGATGCGACAACAGCTGACCTTGCATTAGCGGTGACCACGCCTGGATTTTGATATTGTGCTTTTTACCAAACGCATGCAGCTCTTTTTGTGATAGCTTCGGATGCAGTTCGATTTGATTAATGACGGGCATAACAGTCGCATAAGAAAGCAAGGCTTCTAAATGATGAGGTTGAAAATTGCTGACACCAATCGCTTTAATTCTTCCGGCTCTGTATAAGTCCTCCATTGCTAGCCACGATTCTTTGAACGCATCTGCTCCCGGCCAGTGAATTAAGTATAAATCAAGATAGTCTACGCCCAGATGAGCTAAGCTTTCTTCAAAAGCGGTGATTGTTTCAGCATACGTCAAGTGAGCATTCCAAACCTTTGAGGTAATAAAAAGCTCTTCGCGCCTTAAGCCAGCTGCCGCTAACCCCAAGCGAATCCCTTCACCGGTTCCAGCTTCATTGTCATAAATCTGCGCCGTATCAATCAGACGGTACCCATTGATGATTCCCTCCTTCACGACCTGAACAGTTTCAGCGTCTGGAATTTGGAACACGCCTAAACCTAATCCCGGAATCTTTGTACCATTGTTTAATGTAATTGTATCTGTCAGTGATTGAATCATCGAAACATCTCCTTGAAATTTTGTACGATTATCATATAATGAAGATACATTTATGTATAGTACCCACTTTTTTGTTCTATACATACAAAAAAGTAATTTTTGTATAAATAAACAGTTTGAGGTGGAAAATTAATGGAAGAAAAAACGTATAATATTGGTGTCGAAGCAACCATGGATGTCATTGGCGGAAAATGGAAGCCGATTATTTTATGTAATCTGCGACATGGATCGCTAAGACCCAGTGACCTGCAACGGAAAATTCCTGGCATCAGTCAAAAAATGCTTACTCAGCAACTGCGTGAGTTGGAGGGAGCCAATATTGTTGACCGAAAATCTTATAATCAAGTCCCACCAAAGGTTGAATATTCTTTAAGTCATTATGGAGAAACCTTGAGCAGTGTGCTGGACAATCTCTGTGATTGGGGCACTATGCACGTGGCAACCCTGCAAAATCAAGGGGAAAATGTTGTTCTCTTAGCCGATTCCTAAAAACAACTAAAGAGAGAAGTATCTTGATAACACGCCAATGGAAAACTTTTTTTGTTTATTGAAGCAAGGAATGTATCACGGAGTGGTTTATACAAATTTTGAAGGCCTAAAGAAGGCAATTCATTATTGAATTGATTACTATAACTATAATCGAATCAAAATGAAACAAGGCTGCAGCCTTGTTCGCTATTGAGAGTGACTGACAACATAAAACTACCAACCAGATTTCTCTAGTTGGTAGTTGGTCTAACTATTGGGTCTCAGCTCAAGTAGTCATTTTTGTGTAGTTCGCCTTATTTCTTGGAGCAAGACACTTTTAGCTGTCCTCTTTTCTCTTTAGTCTCATCCATCTATAAGCCTTTCTTTCCAAGAATCGGGAAAAATTTTGCTGTTTTGGCAGCATATTCCTGAAAGTCAGGTCTGTCTTTGTATTTTTTTTCCAGTAGAGGAACACCCGAAACAAATAACAGAAGAAGCGTGATGAGAATTGGGCTAAGAATCAACCAAAGATGGTCAATACCAGTAAAGGCGATGAGAAAGATGCCCCACCAGCAAGTTGCTTCTCCGAAATAATTGGGATGGCGTGTCAGTGCCCACAATCCACTAGTCAGCAGCTTTCCTTTGTTCGATTGCTCTTTCTTAAACTGTTCCAGCTGCCTATCCCCAACAACTTCAAAAAAGAAGCCGATAATCCAAATAAGCAAACCAATAATCTGCCACCAGCTGATTGTTTTCTTGGGATCAGCAAAACTGGTTATTATTGGCAGAGCGATGACAAACAATAGAACACCTTGCAGAAAGAATACATTGAGAAACGCCTTAATATTGACAAATGTTGTTCCCCAGCGCTTACGCATCGTGACGTAGCGATAATCTTCCGGACTGTTCCAGTTTCTTCTGGCTAAATGGATAAACAGGCGTAAGCCCCACATCGTTACTAAAAGTAAAATGAGACCTGTTTGGAAATACAACTGCCCGCTAAATAGAAAATCTGTCCAAGCAACTACAACGAAGCCCAGTCCCCATGCAATATCAACCAAGGAATATTTCCCTTTTATTTTTGAAATAGTAAACCAAAGAATAAAATACACTACTAACACCAATGCTGTCGTCCAGTAAATCATCACTCTACCTCCTTTTTAATTCCAGCTATCGCTACACTACCTACCCCTGCACTACCTGTAATGGCAGCAGAACTTTCAACAATATATTCGACCCAGAACCGCTCCATATCAAGCAATGTTCCTAAGCGTTTTGCTTCCTCAGAATTGTCCGCATGAGCGATGGCCAGTGCTGTAAGTTGATTTTTAGTTTGTAATTTTCGTATCTTTTTTACTATTTTTTTTGCACTGTGTCGCTGACTGAAGGCAATGCCGCTCAATTTCCCATTTCCCTTACTATCAAGACTGACAATTGGATATAAATGTAAACGTTGTGCCCAGCGACCAATTTTTTTGGGAATTCTTCCCGATTCCAGCATAGGTGTCAAATCAGCGACCGCAACATAAATGAAGCAGCGCTCTCGAATCTCCCTAACCTCTGCACATACTTCTTTGAATGGTATCTCTCGTTTGATGAGCTGTACAGCTTCTTGAATCAACAGTCCTTGTGCTGCCGAATTAAGTTTGGAATCAATGACCTGAAATTTTTCATCTGTTAATCCTTTCGCCTTCGCTCGTTGGTTTACCAATTGGTATGTTCCACTCAATTGAGAAGAGACAGTAACCACTAAAATCGCTTCATACTTATCTTCCAAAAATGACAAGAGTGCATCTACACTCCTCAATGTTGGTTGTGCAGTTGACAGTTTTTCACTGCCGTTTGATTTTTCTTTAATCAAAGAGCTATCAATTGTCAATTTATCCAAGTAGCTGGTCTCTCCTAATAAAATATTCATAGGCAACACATGTACTTGTTCTTCCAGCAAAAATTCTTCAGGCAAATCCGCAATAGAATCAGTTACCAGGGCAATGGGGTACTTTCGCTGATTGTTTACTTCAAACTGCAGCAGCATGTCATCTACCTTTTGCTGTGTCAGCTCACCATACTGCTCAACCACATTTAGAACACGGCGAGGATGATTCGTATGGATATGAAGCTTCATAACGCGTCGATTTCCGGCTAAAATCAATGAATCACCGGAATTTTTCAATTTCTCCTGTAAAACATCTTTTTCCACTGCAATATTTTTCACCAAAAGCTCCGTACAATAACGATATAGGGGACGTTCACTCACCATTTCTGTCTGAAAAGCAGTAATTGATAAATCTGTTTTTTCGACAACACGACTCTCTAACTGTCCAGAAAAGGCAACCGTAAAACCCTCGATGAAGAGGTAAAAGCCTTTCGCTCCCGAATCAACCAGCCGATTTTTCCGTAAAATTTCCAACTGAAACTCTGTCTGGTTCATTGCCCGTGAAGCAGCTGTTCGAGCTGAAATTAACGCTTTTTCCAATGAATGCTCTTCAAAAAAAGCTTTATGGACGGCCTCTGCCCATGTTCGTATGACGGTCAAAATCGTGCCTTCCTTTGGTTCGAGCAAGGCTTGATATGCTTCTGAAACTGCATGATTTAGCGATTGGACAAACCCATCAGCATTTTTCTCTGTCTTTTCAAAGGCTTGAGCAATACCATTCAAATATTGTGCAAAAATAATTCCTGAGTTTCCTCTTGCCCCCAACAAAGCTGCATCGGCAACTTCTGTTAGAATCACTTCCAGTGAAGAAAGATTCGGAGAGACTCCATCCAAGATTGCCTGCATCAAAGAAGCCAAATTACTACCAGTATCTCCATCGGCAACAGGAAACACATTGATTTTATTCAGCTCTTCTTTTCTGTCAATCAGCGTAGAAGCACCTTGGAAAAAGCCTTGCAGTACACGCCTTCCTTCTAACTCCTCTAACATTAGGTATTCCCTCCAAACAACAGTATATTTAGCCAATACGTAATTCCGGAAGCCGCTGCCGTGACAAACATCCCCCAGATTAGATCAATGATTGTCATCATCACAGGCCAGTCCTTCAGTGTAGCCAGATTCGTCAAATCATAGGTGGCATAGCAAATCAAGCCAAGCAAGGCACCACTACCAAGTACATACACAAGACTGCCCTTTTCAACACCTGGAACGATGACAAAAAAGACGACTCCTGCAATATAAATCAGATAAAAAAGAATGGCTGGGACAATTTTGGTCTCTCCCATCAAACCACCAATAAAATGCTGGTACATTTTTTTCGAAACAACCAATAGCCAAAAAAGATCAAAAACTAAAAAAATTCCTGCACATAACAAGTAAAATCGAATAAAAGCATTCATTGTTGTTTCTCTCCTTCAGCTGTTTAATTAAAAAAATCGTACCATACTAAAAAAATATATAATAAAATTCTGCCTGCACTCTTCTTCTAAAAACAACTTATAGGATACTTGCTCAGGAAAAAAGAATGAGGCTGCAACAAAACTCATGGAGTTTTGTTGCAGCCTCTAGAAATTCAGATATAATGTTTCTTCAACGGTCTAAAGTATAGACAATGCATCCTGTGATTTCAAATCAAACAGCGAGTGTGTCGCATTGTAAATGCATCTGGCAATCTCCGCCTGATTCATTGTGTACAAATGAATACCGGAAACGCCCTGTGTGACTAAATCAACAATTTGGTCAATGGCATACGCCAAACCAGCATCCCGTAACGCCACAGGATTATCTGCATACTTTTCCAATATGGCCAAAAATTTCCTCGGCAGCTGAACATTGGCTGTCTGAATGATTCGTTCTGCTTGTTTTTTGTTCACTACCGGCATGATTCCGGCAATGATTGGAACATCAATTCCAGCCAGCCAACACTTTTCCTGAAACTGATAAAATAGCTCATTATCAAAAAACAACTGCGTAATCAACTGGTCAGCACCAGCCTGTACCTTTTCTTTAAGATGATAAATATCGTCGAGTGTATCAGCCGATTCCGGATGTCCTTCAGGGTAACACGCCGCAGTGATGGAAAAGCTCGTGTCCCATGCTTTGATATAGGAAATCAGCTCACCGGCATAAAGAAAATCCGTGCTTCTGGGACGGCCTGGATAGATATCCCCACGCAAAGCCAAAATATTTCGTATTTTCTCACGATGCAGTGCTTCAAGAACCACATCCACTTCTTTTTTGCTTAAATAGGCAGCAGTCAAATGAACAATGCTGGGTACTTGATGCGTATTTTGAATGTGTGTCGCTATCTTCACGGTACTTTCTTCTAAAGAAAGCTGACGATTGCTGCAGGTCACACTGATAAAATCAGGGCGCAGATCCTCCATCTGATGAAGCGACGTATACAATCCATCAATGGTGGCTTTCGACGAGGGAGGAAACACTTCAAAGGAAAGACTTGGTTTGTTATTCTCTAACGGATTCATAGACGAGCGCCTCCCTCACCTGCGCAGCTGCCTGTGTTAAATTCTCTAAGCTGGCAAAGGTTTCCTTTTCCCCTCTGGTTTTCAGTCCGCAGTCCGGATTAATCCAAAGCTTTTCAACTGGTAATTTTTCTAACAGTGTCTTAATCGTTGTAACAAGCTCTGTGACTGACGGAACCCGCGGCGAATGGATATCATATACCCCCGGGCCAACAGCAGTCTTAAAGTGATGTGCGTTCAGGTCATCCAGCAAGGATAGATTCGACCGAGAGGCTTCAAAGGAAATCACGTCGGCGTCCATCTGATCGATGGCCGATAAAATATCCGCAAACTCGCTGTAGCACATATGCGTATGAATCTGTGTTTCCACCGCAACCTTACTGTGTACCAAACGAAAGGCAGGAATCGCCCAGTCTAAGTATTCCTGATACCAATCACTTTTACGAAGCGGTAATTTTTCTCTTAACGCCGCCTCATCTATCTGAATAATTTTGATGCCATGCGCCTCTAAATCCAATACTTCCTCTTGAATCGCCAAAGCTATTTGCAGTGTAGATTCCTTGATAGAGATATCCTCCCTTGGGAAAGACCAATTCAAAATCGTTACCGGACCTGTCAGCATGCCCTTAACCGGCTTCGTTGTCAGCTGCTGAGCGAAAGTCGACCAAGCAACCGTAATCGGACGTTTACGGGAAACATCTCCCCAGATAATTGGCGGTTTTACACAGCGCGTGCCATAGGATTGTACCCAAGCATTTTTGGAAAAGAGGAACCCTTCCAGATTTTCTCCAAAATATTCCACCATGTCATTTCGTTCAAATTCACCGTGGACCAATACATCCAAACCAATCTCCTCTTGAAATGCGATACAATCTGCGATTTTACTTTCAAGATACTTCTGATACGCTTCTTCACTAATCGCCGCCTTCTTGAATTTCGCACGTGTTGCCTTTACTTCCTTTGTTTGTGGAAATGAACCAATTGTTGTGGTCGGCAGCTCCGGAAGCTCCAAGGTATACTTTTGAACGCTACTACGCTCTTCAAAGGCTGGGTGACGCTGAAAATCCGCTTCGCTCAAGCCTGCAATTTTACTTGCTAACTGCTGATTTTCTACTGCTCGCGTCGCTTGAAAAAGCTGCTGATTTCTGATTAGCGGTTCATTAATCAAGGCATCGGCTGTCTGATTAACAATGGCAGCCAGCTCTGTCAACTCACTCAGCTTCTCCTTCGCAAACGCAAAATGCTGTGCTGTTTCTTTCGGAAATGCTTCCTGTTCTACCGAAAACGGGACATGAAGCAGAGAGCAGGATGTAGATAAAACCAGCTGCTCCTGCGGCAGCTTTTCGATAATCTCTAAGGTTTGACGGTAATCATTTCTCCAAATATTTTTCCCATTGACAACACCGGCAAACAGGGTTTTGTTCTGAGGAAACCCGAAAGTCTCAATTAGCTCAAGCGTCTTTTTACCTTCAACCAAGTCCAAGCCAAGCCCTTCTACATTCACTGCCAAAAGATCGGCATAAATATCTCGTACATCACCGAAATAGGTTTGCAATAAAAGCTTGACAGTTCTCGGTCCCGCTGTCAGCTCATGATAGATTTTCAAAAAGAGTGCCCGATCCTCATCCGAAAGATCCTTCACCAAGGATGGCTCATCCAGCTGTAGCCACTGCGCACCCAGACTGTCCAGCGTGGCAATGATTTCTTTGTATGCCGCAAGCACTGCGAAAAGCTGCTCCTCTTCAGTTGTTCCTTTGAATGCTGCCAATTTCAATAAAGTGAACGGGCCTAAAATCACTGGCTTCGTTTCGATGCCCAGCTCCTTTGCCTCTGAATATTCATCAAATATTTTTGTTCCGACTACTTTTACTGTCGTAGATTCCTCAAACTCGGGAGTCAGGTAGTGATAATTGGTATTAAACCATTTCTTCATCGGCAATGCAGTGACATCGCCCGCCTCACCTTGATATCCTCTTGCTAAGGCAAAGTATGTATCCAACGGTGAAAGCTGTAAATCCAAAAAACGTTTTGGAATAATATTCAGTAATACTGCTGTATCTAATGTCGTATCATAAAAAGAAAAATCATTGCTTGGAATCAATGAGATTCCTGCATCCTTCAGCAGATTCCAGTGCATTCGTCTAAGCTGCTTTCCTTTATTCACTAATGCTTCTTGTGTGCTGTCTCCTCGGAAATAGCTTTCTGTTGCAACTTTCAATTCACGATGCTCCCCGATTCTTGGAAAGCCGATAATTGTTGTTTTCATGGAATCGCCCCCTAAATAGTTATGAGAAAAACTTTACCACAGACATCAACTGCCTGACTAACTGTTAATTTTTATAACTTGTTATAGTTTAAATCTATAACAGAAAAAAGAGAGAATCATTTGACACACTGAAAAAAATTGGCTATAGTATAGAACAATATATGATGCGTAGAAAAGAAGAGTACAACTAGTAAATCGCGTACAGAGAGCTTCGGCAGGTGAGAGGAAGCAGTGAGGATCGGTTGGAAGATGGTCTTTGAGCATTCAGCAGTGAGTGAATCCACAAGCAGCTGACGGAGGTGCCCGTTACAGCAACGCAGTATCAGCAGACGCTCGTACTGGCTAAGGTCGTTATTGTGAAGTAATGACAATCAGAGGTGGTAACGCGAAATCATTCGCCCTTTTTCTTATAGAGAAAAAGGGCGTTTTTTTATTTATCTGAAAAGGAGGAGCAGGCTTATGCGTATTCAACAACTAGAGTATCTGGAAAAAATCGCTGCGATTGGTTCAATCAACGAAGCAGCAAAAAGCTTATTTTTATCACAACCGACGCTGTCCAATGCGATCAAGGAGTTGGAAACGGAGATGGGTATCTGTCTCCTTCATCGCAGCAAATCGGGGGTGTCGTTAACAGAGGAAGGTCTGGAGTTTTTATCCTATGCCAGACAGGTAATTGATCAGGTTGAGCTCTTAGAAAAGCGCTACAAGCATACCAAGCAGCGAGACTCTCGGTTGTCTATTTCTTCTCAGCACTATGCCTTTTCGGTCCACGCCTTTGTAGAATTTATTCATAGCTACGAAGACGACAGTTACCAATTTACATTGCGAGAAACTGAGACACAGAATATTTTAGAGGATGTTGCGGGCTTTAGAAGTGAGATTGGTATTTTATTTCTGAGTGATTTTAACCGGCAAATTATGGAAAAGCTGTTCGAGGAAAAAAATCTTGTATTCTCACCATTGTTTCAAGCAACACCGCATATTTTTATCAGTAAAGATAATCCCTTGGCCGCCAAAGCTTCAGTTACCCTTGAGGAATTGGACGAGCTGCCCTACCTTTCTTTTGAACAGGGCGATGGCAACTCTTTCTATTTTGCGGAAGAAATTCTAAGTACGAGAACCTATAAAAAGCATATCAAGGTCAGCGATCGCGCAACCATTTTCAATTTGATGGTTGGCTTGAATGGGTACACCTTCAGCTCAGGAATCATCAGTCGGGAATTGAATGATGACAGTATTGTTGCGATCCCCTTGGATATTTCCGATCAAATTGAAATTGGCTGGATTAAAAGTCGACGCAGTACCCTATCCGCACTTGGTGAACATTACTTAGGAACGCTAAAAAGGCATATCCGTGATTATGGGTTTGCGACGATTGAGGAGGATGTTTATGAAAAAAACTACTGAACCGACACACTGGAAAGAGGCAACGAGGCTGGCGCAAATCGGGAATCATCAGGATGATCAGACAGGGGCCGTCAGCACGCCTATCTATCTTTCAACAACCTATGCTCACCCTAAGCTGGGACAAAGTACCGGCTTCGATTATACCCGAACAGCAAACCCAACACGACAGGTTGTTGAACAGGCATTGGCTCAGCTGGAAAATGGACGTTACGGCTTTGCCACCAGCTCCGGAATGAGTGCCATTCAATTGGTCTTCCAGCTGTTTCCAAGCGGCAGCCGTTTTCTGGTTTCCAGAGATGTCTATGGGGGCAGCTATCGTTATTTCGATGCGTTGACGCAACAGGGCTATGCTCAATTTAGCTATTTCGATACACTGGAGGAATTGAAAAAGACAATTGATGCAGATACTGCCGCGGTCTTTTTGGAGACACCAACGAATCCGTTGATGAATGAACTGGATATTTTTATAGCAGCTCAGCTGGCAAAGGAGCATCAGGCGCTCCTAATTGTCGATAATACCTTTCTCACGCCTATCCTTCAAAAGCCGTTAACCTTGGGTGCCGATATTGTTGTTCATTCTGCGACAAAGTTCTTAGGCGGACACAATGATCTACTGGCAGGCGCTGTTATCACCGGCTCTGATGATTTAGGAGAGAAACTATCTTTTGCTTTGAATACCACGGGAGCTGTACTATCTCCTTTTGATTCCTGGCTGTTAATCCGTGGTCTGAAAACCTTGGATTTGCGGATAAAGCAGCAGGAAAAAAACGCGAAAAAGCTGGCTGCTTCTTTGAAAAAAGAGAAGCGCATCAAAGAAATTTTTTACCCTGAGCGGGGCAGTATGATTAGTCTCAAGCTGCAGTCACCGGAACAGGTACCCAGCTTTTTGTCTGCATTGAAGCTCTTCACCTTTGCCGAGAGTCTGGGCGGCGTGGAAAGCCTAATCACTTACCCGACTACTCAAACTCACGCAGACATCCCAAAGGCGTTACGGGAATCCTATGGTCTTACAGACGACCTGTTGCGCCTCTCCATTGGTATTGAAGCAGCAGAGGATTTGATTGCAGATATTCAACAGGCTTTGGAAAAAACCGCAGCTCCATGAAAGGAGACTGCGGTTTGACTAAAAGATAGAATTTAAACAGCGCGGAGCATACAGCTCTTCCAATGAGGTGAGCGCCGGATTTCATAAAGAATAATAAAACGATTCGCTCCTAACGTTTTCAACACAGCCTAATCAAACGGCGTAATTTTCAAGTCCTTAAAGAACCCCTGAGTCCCAATATCTACAAAAAGACCAATCGATCCTTTTGTTTCAGCTCCTAATTTCAAGTTTTCTACCCTCAGAACAGGTTCTTCTCCATCATTCACATAAAAAGCAGCCTTTTCTTCTTCGGCAACCACTTTTATTGTCAGCCATTCATCAAGACCGATGTCGGCCGGTGCTTCAAAATCAGTAATGCCCCGCTCCCTAAAGTAATCAAACGTATAGTTGGGATAGGAAAAATATTGTACCGCTCGATTTTTTCTAACAGGGTCCTCCACACGTCCATTCGTTGGTCGAACATAGAAGGATTCGAAAGACGTGTCAGCTTTGTCAATTCGAAACGCCAGTCCAATGAAGCCGCGCGCAAAGTCAGGTGCATCAGGTAAAAGTCGGCTCAGAACCTTTACCTCCACTATCCCGTTATGGAAGGATACATCTTCTAATTTGCAATACGTATTTTCATCAAACGCCATCAGCTTCTCACTTTTCGTTACTTGCAAAACCGGTTCACCTTGGAATTCTACTAATTTAGCGTTTGTGTGAACCGGAGTAAAGTCCATCAGCTCTATAGTCATAATTATCTGCTCCTTACTAAATAGTCGTTAGATTAATAGTATGACACTGGCTATGGTCTGCGAAGTAGGCACAAAAATGTGCCTATGTTTTAAAGCTGAGCTTTGTAATAATTTCCCCATTTCCTCATTGACTCAATAACCGGAAGAAGTGTCTCTCCTAGTGTTGTAAGCTCGTATTCAACATGAGGCGGTACTTTTTTCAAATCATTTCTATTCACAAGCCCATCCTCAATCATCGAATTTAAGCTTTCTGTCAAAACCTTTTGAGAAATTCCTGATAAAGAGCGTCTTAGTTCTGAGGTTCTTTTAGCCCCGCCAATAAGATCCCTAATTATCAGTATCTTCCATTTACTTCCAATGAGTTGGACAGTCGTTGCGACATCACATACAGGCATTTCTTCTTTTTTTATCATAGTGACTCCTTTGACTCGTAATTTCATAATCTATTGTACGCTATTCTGATTCATTATTTCTATTTTTTACTGACCTCTGCCATTTTCATTTATCCGTTGGACAAAAAACAACCTTTATTTCTTAACAGAAACAAAGGCTGTCTATTTTCTTTTTTCTTCTTACTCTTTGTGTTGAATGACTATACCCGCTTCTACTTTGATAGTCACGGATGCAGAACCTTCACACCATATGGCTGCAATTGAATGTGCTTACTGATTTTTTCGCCCGTAAGTAAATCCGTACTTTCCTCTGCCACCTCAATTATTTGGATTTCTTCAGAAAAGTTCATCACAAAGTAATAGCTTTCCTCTTCAAAATCGCGTGACTGAACAGACACATCTGGATGTCCTGCTACTACCCATGGGTTCGTTAGAGAAAGTTCCTGCGCTAATGCCGTATAAAAATCTGTCAGGAAATCCTGTGCCGTTCTTGCTCCAATATAGTAAGCTGTTCCGGCCCCAACCGTATGCTTGGTCACTGCCGACTGCTGTGCGTAGAAATCCTGCACATAGCTTCCCAGACTTTGCGCCCCCTTCAGCTCAATAATGCTGCAATAATCCTGAACCTCATAGCTTTTCGATTGATAATTTAGTTGGTTGCGATCCTTCGGATAGAGTGTATCCGTTTCTTTAACTGCGATACCGAATAATTTTTGCAGCTTCTTTGGCCAACCGTTGAGGTAAGTTAAATCCGTTTCATTTACATAACCGGTCACATAGGTTGAAACCAAGCGCCCTCCTTGGGTGACATATTCCGTAAACTTATCCATCGTCTCTTCTTCTATCAAATAGAGCATTGGGGCAATTACTAGGTCGTATTTACCCAAATCTGACTCCGGTGTAATCACTTCTACCGGAATATCTGCATTCCAAAAACTGCGATAGTGCTCCTGCAGTGTTTGAGCATAGCGTTTGCTTTGTTGAGAAAATCCCTGTGCATCCTCCAAAGCCCAGTTGTTTGCCCAATCAAAGATGATTCCGACTTTCGCCTTTTTATAACTTCCTTTCACTGCCTTGATTTTCTCAAGACTGTGTCCAACCTTTGTTACCTCTTGAAACACTCGATTCTCTTCACTGTTGTCATGATCCACAACAGCGCCATGGAATTTTTCCGACGAACCGCGGGACTTCCGCCATTGAAAATATAAGTTGCTATCTGAGCCGTGAGCGATAAACTGCAAGGAAGACAACAGATGCATCCCCGGACGTTTTGCCTTGTTCACATCATGCCAATTCACACTACTGGGCGTAGACTCCATGATAAGGAAAGGCTGCTGCTTCAGACTGCGGTACTGATCGTTGATAAAGCCGACCTTGCTGGCTAAATCAGCGGTTGTGCCCCAATCGTTGTGCCAAGCCGGATAGCAATCCCAGCTGATAATATCTACATGTTTTGAAAACTCGCCATAATCTAAGCTCTGAAAAGGAATCAAATCGTTCGTATCTGCCATAAAATTCGTTGTGATGGGGATGTTCGGTGTTACTCTGCGAATATCCTTGATTTCATGCTGATAAAAATCAATCGTTTGATCTGTCACAAAACGTTTCCAATCCAGATTCAAGCCATGAACCATCGTTTCTCCTAGACTTGAAGGGGATTCGACCTGTGACCAATCACTGTAGGTATGGCTCCAAAAAGGACCCCACCAAGCTTCGTTCAAGGCTTCCAGTGTTGTGTATTTCTGTTTCAACCAGCTGCGGAAATTCTCCTGACAGTAGTCACAATGACAATCACCTGAATACTCATTGGAGATATGCCACATCAATAATGCCGGATGATTGCCATAACGTTCAACGAGCTTCTTATTGATAATTGCTACCTTTTTCCGATAGACCGGTGAAGAAAAGCAATGATTGTGTCTGCCTCCATGCAGCTGTTTTTCCCGACGTTCATTGGTTCGCAGAACTTCAGGATATTTCTGTGAGAGCCATGCCGGACGAGCACCACTCGGCGTAGCTAAAATAACATTACCACCCATTTCATGAATATCTGCCATGATTTTATCCAGCCAGTCAAAACGGAAGACTCCTTCCTCCGGCTCTAAGGTACTCCATGCGAAAATTCCCAATGAAAAAGTATTCGCTTTCGCCTTTTCCATTAACGCCAAATCCTTCGCTAAAATTTCCGGATAACCCAGCCATTGATCCGGATTATAGTCTCCCCCATGAAGCAAGCGTGTTTCTAAATCGTATCGTCTCATTTGATTTCCCTATCCTTTCGTTCCTCCCGCTGTCAATCCTGAAACAAAATGCTTTTGCAGAGACAGGAAGACTAGCGCAATTGGAATACTGATGAGGATTGCCCCTGCCGCAAAGGTGGTGTAGCTTGCCCCCATCTTATCTGTTACTAATTTATACAACCCTATAGGCAAGGTGTAATACTCCGGATTTCTTAATAGAACAGAAGAAAGTGCAAAATCGCCTAAAGGACCCGTAAAGCCGTTCATCGCCACTACTGCCAGCATCGGTCTTGATAGAGGCAGGATAATCTGTAAAAAGATGCGTGTACTGCTGGCACCATCAATCTTGGCACTTTCATCCAAATCTCTGGGAATCGAATCAAAATACCCTTTTAAGAGATATGTATTCATCGGAATCTGCCCGCCAACATAAATCAATATCAGCAGCCAATGACTGTTAATCAGGCCCAACATTTGTGCCAAAACAAAAATAGCAATTAAGGCGGAAAACTGTGGAATCATCTGCAACAATAGAAACAGTGTCAGTCCATTTTTTCTACCGGTAAAGCGAAAACGAGAAAAGGCATATGCTGTCATCGATACTGAAACCAAGGAAAGCAGCATTGTAAAGAAGCTGATTTTCAATGAGTTGATATACCACTGTCCATAAAGCAGTGTTCCTTCGTTCGCAAATAATCGGCTGTAGTGTCCCGTTGTTGGATTTTCCGGAATCAGGCTAGTACTGATTAAACTGTTCCCAGAGTTAAAGCTGGCACCAATTGTCCAAAGCAACGGATAGATAATGACAACTACCATAAAGAGCAGCAGCAGATAGGTCAAAGCAAGTCTTACATGGCGTTGTCGCTTAATACTTGAATGATGCTCCTTCATCTTATGCTTCCTCCTTAAATGAGTTTGTCCGTCTGAACTGCCATACAGCCAAGCCAATGACAAAAACCGATAATAAAATAGTTAAGGCAGCGGCTAACGCATATTGACTGTTCTGCATCGTCAGTTTATAAATCCAAGAAACTAAAATATCCGTTCCACCCGCAGTAGAGCCGGGAACTGCCGGACCTCCGGCATTGAAAAGATAGATAATGTTAAAATTGTTAAAGTTAAAGGTATATTGGGTAATAAGAATCGGTGCCATCGAATACAGAACCAATGGCAATGTGATTTTGCGGAACTTCTGAAACGCTGATGCACCATCAATCGTTGCAGCCTCGTATAAATCTTCCGGAATCGACTGCAGCGTTCCAGTTGTTACAATGAATATATATGGGAAGCCCAGCCATCCTTGAATCAGCAGCAATGCCAAGCGCGTCCAGTTGGCATTTGTCAGCCACGGAATTGGAGAAATATTGAAAAAGCTAAGCAAAGAATTGTTAATCGCTCCAAAACTATCATTGAACAAACCGGCAAAAACTAAAATTGTCACAAAACCTGGAACCGCCCATGGCAATACTAGAATTGTACGGAAAAACTTCTTAAAGCGAAGCTCCTTCTGATGAACAACGACTGCCAAAAAAACACCGATTGTTACTTGTAAAGTTGAAGCAACCAACGTCCAGATAACCGTCCAGCCAAGAACATCAAAAAAGGTACTGCGCCAGATATCGACAGTGAAAATTTTCTTAAAGGTCTCTAATCCTACCCAATCAGCCAGATTAGCCGGTGCAGAATGATAGAGGTCATAATTCGTAAAAGCTAAAGCAATACTAAACAAAATGGGGAAAATCACAGAAAATACTAACAGAATAAATGCAGGACTGCTTAATAAATAGGGATAGCCCTCACTCAGAAGCGCCTGATAGCTTTCCTTTAGCGAATTTACCTTTAACCCCTGATCAATTAATTCACCGTTTTTATAAGCATCGCGTATGTTTAGATAGTAAAAAAACAAACCAAAAGCAATAACAATCAGTGCGACCAAGCCCTCAGCCAATAAGAAAATGGAGTTATCACGAGGAACCTCTGTCCCTAGTGTAAGAAGTCCCCAGATACCCATATTGAACAAATCTTTAAAAACAAATAGATACATAACAAAGAAAAAGAAAAACAATCCGGCTTTCAGTTTTTGACGATTATAAAATTGTCCAACGCCCGGAATAATCGATAAACATGCGGCTTTTTTGGCATGTGAGCCAGTGGTTTTCACAGCCTCCATTGATAAAACCTCCTTTGGAAATGGTCGTGTAATAAAGTTTCTCCATATGATAAGCTGTTGATTTCAGCTAAATAATACTGAATTAAAACAAGTAGTAAGAGTAGACTCCTAGCAAAATAATACTTCCTCCTAAAACAGGTCAGCTGCAAACACAAAAGTTCTCTTCTATTTTTTATTTACAGCTGACAGTTCTAGCGTTGCTCATCGAAACATGTGAAGACTATTTGATACTCTTTGCCCTTTGGCATGTATTACTGCCCTATTCTCTAATTTTGAGTCGCTGCAATCGCAGACTTAATTTGCTCAACAGCTTGCGGCAAAGCAGTTTTTGGCTCAGCCTTTCCAGTGGCGATTGTCTGTAATGCTGAATCGATAGGTTCCCAGACACTATTCATCGCGGTGATTCCCGGAGTCAGCTCCGCGTGTTTTGATTGTTCAGCAATCGCAGCAGCACTCTCGCTTTCCAAGATAGATTCATCTGTCGCCAACGCTTCAACAGCTGGGATTTCAGCTGTTTTCTCAAAACGAACCTTAGAATTTTCTTCATTCGTAATAAATGCAACAAACTCTTCTGCTAAGTCTGCATTCTGAGAATAGCTGCTGACGTTATAGCTTTTCACTCCTATGAATGAACTCATGTGCTCACCATTCCCAAGCAACGGCAGCTCCATCACACCATAATCTATGCCCGCTTCTTTATAGGGCTCCAAATTCCAAGGTCCTGAAATGACAGCAGCAGCTTTTCCTTCCGTAAATAGTGAATCTAACACATTGATTCCTTGCTCTCCAATAATCCCTGTTGGAAACACCCCTGAGTCATAAAATTCTTTTATGTACTCAGCCCCCTTGATTGCACCATCAGTTGCAAGTCCGATATCCTCTGGATTGTAGCTTCCATCTGCATCCGTCCCAAACACATAGCCGCCATAGCCGCCTAATACACCTTGTGCGTAATAGATTTGATCCCACAGTGCCAAAAGTCCGTAGCTGCTGTCAGTCTTCACTTTTTTTGAATAGGTTAACCATTCATCTGTCGTTTTAGGCAGTTCTTCCTCTGAAATAAGTGCTTTATTATAGTATAAAATTTGGGTCTCAACTGCTTTGGGCAGCCCATACACTTTGCCATTAACAATCTGGGATTGCATGGCCGCCTCTGTATAGATATCCTGTACAGCTTGCTCTACTGTCATCTCCTTCAGCAATCCTTCAGTGACCGCTGTCCCAATCTGATCCCCTGGAATTGTGATGACATCCGCTCCAGTTCCTGCGGGACCATCTAATCGTAAATCCTCAAGCTGATCTGCATAGGCTTTTTCTACGACTTTTATCGTCACATCATGCTCTTCTTCAAACGTCTTTACCGCTTCCTCGATACCAGCAGATTTTGATTGATCTTCCCATACGAGCAAGTCGTATTCCTTATTTCCTTTAGAAGAACCAGAATTGTCTGTCGAGCTGCTGCTCTGAGGACCACAGGCAGATAAACCCGCAGCCAGTAAGCCTAGTAACAAAATATTTTTCCCGTTTTTCATAGTGATCTTCCACCTTCCATCTTTTGAAAACGCTATCTACATTTACTATGATAAATTAATTTACTAAATAAGTAAAGTTATTTGTTAAATTAATTTCCTTTCAAGAGTAATGTTATTTACTTGTTTGAATATTAAACAATAGACCTATCTTTGTGAGAACATTGTTATCACAGCAATAAGAAGCACTTAGTAGTCATTTCTCGAAAAAATAAATTTGATGATATCCACACTAACATTTAGTAAATATATTTACTAAATGAACTAACTAATGTATACTAAATTTGAGGTGAAATTATGGTTACTATCAAACAAGTTGCAGAAAAGTCCGGATATTCTCAAGCAACGGTTTCTCGTTTGTTAAAGGGAGACACCAGCTTGTCCATCGCTGAAGAAACAAGAAAAACGATTATCCATACAGCTCTTGCTATGGGCTATGACCGTTCAAAAATAAAAACACCTATTGAACAGATTGCTGTGCTATTCTGGCTAACTGATCAAGAAGAGCTTCAAGACCTTTACTTTAGACAGCTTCGTATTTCTATCGAAAAATACGCAAAAATCAATAACATGGAAATCACCATGCTAAAGCATGAAGAAGGCATTGAGCAATTACCAAAGAATTCGTCTGGCTTCATCGGGATTGGTTCTTTTACCAGCGACGAAATTCGCCAGCTGAAAACTAGTTGTCCTAATGGGGTTTTTCTGGAAATTAATCCTCAACCGGACCTTTTCGACACAGTTAAGCCAGATACAGATCATATGACACGCAAGGCAATTGATTATTTTATCCATAAAGGCTATCAAAAAATCGGCTTTATCGGCGGTGCTTTTTTCGATCCTGACACCGGATCAGAAGAGATGGACAGCAGAGAATCTGCTTTTAGAGACTATTTATTGAAAAAAGGCTTGCTGAATGAAAAATACATATTTTCCGGCGGCCATTTCACTGTTGATCAAGGGTATCAATTAACCAGTGCATTAATTGCTTCCTCCGATGATGACCTTCCGGAAGCCTTCTTTGTCGCTTCCGATACGATTGCTGTTGGTGCCCTTCAAGCCTTCAACGAAAAGGGCATCTTGATTCCTGACCGCTTGGAACTGTTAAGTATTAATGATAATGAAATTGCGAAGTTTGTCTCTCCGCCTTTGACTACATTTAAAATAGATGTGGAGGAAATTGCTAAGACGGCCATTGATATGTTAGTGGATCAATTGATTTATCCTCGAAAGACTACAAAAACCGTGCTGTTGGGTTCGGAGCTGATTGTTCGAAAAAGCTTTATTCCGGCTGCCAAGGATGAGACGAGCAAGTAAAATTGCACAATAAAAAAGACTGTCAAGGAGCCTTCTGCAGGCGTCTCCTTTAGCAGTCTTCTTTTTGAAACCTCTTCATTAAATGCTATTCAATGAGTAATTTTTTTCTCGAACAAACGCAACCAAATCTTTGACTGCCTGCTCCTTGTTTTCTCCTAAAAACAGCTGGTGTGTGCCCCCCTCATACAAATGCAGCGAGGCTTTACAATCGCTGATTTTCCATAGATAATCCGCACTCTTGGCATGCGTTGTTTCATCTCGTTTGTTTTGCAAAATGAGCATGTTCGCCTTCAGCTCATCTTTTAACCCACGCTTCAGCCTTTTTTTCGTCAAAGAAAGCAGCTTTAAGAATTGAATACAGGCCTTGAAAGGCGTAGCAGTTGATGAGAAATAGTAGTTCAAGCGCTCTTTATCTCTCGAGAACAGACCTTGACTGATATCCGTGACAATCACTGGAAAGTTGTAGAGCTGAATAGGGGTACTGCATAATACAATTTGATCGACAGATGTCCGATTCGAGTGTTGAATCGTTAACAAGCCACCCATTGAAAAACCAATGCAGGTGATTTTTTGATAGTTTTGCTCAAGCTCGATAATTTTCTGCTCGACATCATTCAGCCAATCTGAATAGGTCGCCTTGGCAAAAGCCTGTTTCCCTTCGCCATGTCCTGTTAGACGAATCCAATAAGAATCCATTGCCTGATGCTTCAAGTGTTCATGCAGATACAGAATCTCCTGCTCATCCCCGCCAAAACCGTGAATAATCAATAATGCTCGTTCTTTCATTGTTTCTCCTTCATCCGATTTGTCTATATACTCCTAAATATAACAAGAACCACTTGTCGTTTCAACGAATCTCAGCAGTATTCCGCATTCCTTAATCATCTCTTAGTATTTTTTAGAAAATTTTTGACACGTCTATGTTGTAACCCGACTCTTATTAAGAGCTTATACTATCGCTGTTTTTAATCATATTCTGCCAAAATATTACTGATTTCTGTGTAGCCTAACTGAATAGCGTAATCCCTTGCTGTTCGCCCTGAGTTGTCTTTGATATGCTGATTCGCCCCATGTTCCAACAACACTCGTACAATTTCCTGATACAGCTCATTTCCTTCTCGCAGTCCAACCGCTTCAATCAGTGCTGTATAGCCATAATTATTTTGAAAATCAATGTCCTCGCGCCCATCAGCCAATAGCAGTCTAACATTTTCAATATGACCTTTTTCCGCTGCCGGAATCAAAGCATTCCCGCCAAAGCGATTATGAATAGATAAATTCGGCTCCGCCTGTGCCAACATATAGGCCAGTATTTCTGTTCGTCCTTGAGCTCCGGCATACAAATACGGACTATCACTAATAGCATTTTGCTTATTAATATCTGCACCAAAATCAATCAGCAGCTTAGCAATTTCTATATCATTATTATGAACAGCAATATTTAACGGCGTATTGTTTTCACTATCTACCTCAGCTATCACATAGTCAGGGTCTTCAAGGATTTCTCTAACCTGATCAATGCTCCGTTGATTGACCGCCATTAATAGCGCCCCTGCTTCAAAGTTTCTTACCACTTCTTCCACTTCCTTTTCCTCGGATGATTGACTGGTTGTACTCATTTCAGTTTCTATCGTTTCTGTGCTACTTAATAAACTGGAACTGCTCGCAGAAGAAGCTTGGCTGGAAGCAGTTTGCTGTTCTTGACAAGCTGCAAATAAAACTAACACACTCGCACCTAAAACACTTAATAAAAATTTATTCTGTCGCACCAAATTCCTCCCCTTTCACCGATGTATCCGTTACAATGGTTTTCCTCTAATCTAGTTGACTCACTCTTATTTGTCTATAAATCTGTTTGACCTCGCGCGAAAAGCATAATACTGCTTTTGTAAAACAACGCAAAAAAGCATGCGAGGTAAAAAATCAACCGCACATGTTTTTTCACTAACAATACTATACTTTAGAAACAACAGTTTCTACTCAATCACTTCGTAGATATCTGTCATTTTTTGACGTTTCTTTTCAGGTCTTTCCTGTGCGCGATAGCCAAAGCCAGCCATATAGGATACACCGAACTTCCTCAAATCAATGACTTTTTGTTCTGCAAGATAGCGTTCGACGGCTACCTTATCGAACCCTTCAATCGGGCAGCTATCAATCCCCAAGTAAGCAGCGGTAGTCATCATATTCGCCATAGCAATATACGTTTGCTTAGATGCCCAATCGAATAATTTACGCTCATCCGTCAAGTCAAAATCATTTTTTTGAAAGTTGTTGAAGAATATCGTCTGAGGTGCTGATTCAGAATAAGGCACACCGAAGACATCCTCTACCATGTGCTTGACATGAGCACTATCTCCAGTGACATTCTTTCTAGCCAATACAATTAGAAAATGACTGGCACCATTTAAGCTATTTTGTGCTCCCCAGGCAATTTCTTGCAAATCGTCTTTCACTTGTTTATTTTCAACTAGCAAAAATTTCCACGGTTCATAGCCAAATGAGCTCGGTGACAGACGTGCCGCTTCCATAATTGTCAACCAGTCAGCTTCATCAATTTTCTTTTCACTGTCAAATGATTTTGTCGCAAAACGATGATGATGTGCCTGTAGAATTTCTTTTCGTAAGCTCTCTTGCTTGTCCATTTATCTTTCCCCATCTCTATCCTTCATGGATTTTTTATTGAAATACTTTAACTGATTACAGATTACTCCCTCCTTATCAGAAAGTAAATTAGGGAAATGATTTATACCTCCTTGCTTATGAACATACTAGTTATCCTCATTTTTTGAAATCAAAAAAAGAACAACCTTGATCGAAATCTGTTGTTCTTTTCTAAATTAATAGATTAAGTTTTCTTCTGTTAGCTGTCCTACTTGGCGCTGATTATAGTCTTCGCCCCATTCATGAAGCATTTCAATCAATGGTTGCAACGAATAGCCATATTCCGTCATACGATAAATCACCATCAACGGCTTCTCTTGGACGACCTCTCGCTCAATCAGTCCGTCAGCTTCTAAATCCTTTAATTGCAATGATAGCATGCGTCGAGTAATACCCGGAACTGTTCGTTGCAATTCACTGTAGCGAAGCTCACCATCAAAAATCAAGTGATATAGCAACACACTTTTCCAACGACCGGAGATAAGCTGCAAGGTAGACTCTACAGAACAGCCTTCTTTACAATTATAAATTTTCCGCATCAACGTCCCACTCCCTCTTATGTATGAAGATATGGTAGTATGCCGGTAAGAAAAAGTAAAGAAATTTCTCTCTCGTCAAATACAGCGAAAGAGAAGCTCCTCTTTAGAATCAGCGATAATACACTTCATCCAGAAACAGGCCTTGCGCAGGTACGGTCTCTCCGGCGGTTGCTCTGACCTTATTTTCAAGCACTTCATCAATTATACTCACCGGTAACACTCCTGTTCCTATTTCCAAAAGAGTGCCCATGATAATCCGAACCATCTTATGCAGGAAGCCGTCTCCGACAAACGTGACATGCAGCAGACTTCCTTCTTGTTCAATCGACAGCTTTTCAATTGTTCGAGTTGTTGATTTTTTTGTCTTTTTTAGTGCCGAAAAGCCAATAAAGTCATGCTTGCCAAGAAGCTTTTCACAGGCTTCATTCATCAGATTCAAGTCAAGCGGCTGCGGATAATGGAAGCTGTAGTTCCGCTCAAAAGCCGAAGGAATCGTATCATTCCAGACATAGTAACTGTATTGTTTCCCAGTCGCATTATAGCGGGCATGGAAACGCTCCGGCGCTTCTTCTACGTTTTTTATAACAATATCTCGCGGCAGCTGATGATTGAGTGTCGCAAGCAGCTCTGTCAGTTCTATATCGGCATGAGTTTTAAAATTAGCAACCTGCCCTCGAGCATGAGTTCCCGCATCCGTTCTACCTGAACCGATAATTTCAATTTTTTCCCCTGTTAGCTGGGTAAGCAGGTGTTCAATTTTCCCTTGAATGGTTTTATCTGAGTTGCCTAGTCTCTGCCACCCAAGATATCTTCCACCATCATACTCTATTGTCAATTTAATATTTCGTATCATCACTCTGACTCCCTCTGTACTTTCTTAATTGCCTAATACTTTATGCTGTGCTATCGGACAGCTGTATGACTATCTTTCCATTTCAGTCGTTCATCTCTCAAAATTAAGCTTCTACGACAAAAATCCGTTGCTTTTCCATTCGTCTCGTATATCCATAACAGACCTCGAACAGCTTCTTTCCTATATACTGTTTGTATCGAGGGCAGCGTCCTCTGTAAAATTCATTCCAGTATGAAATCATTCTATCATGAATGTAAAGAAACTGTTGACTATTCATCTGACTCATCGCCTGGATGGTCTCATTTTTTCTTGGAGATAGCATTTCATAGAGTCGTTCAAGAATTTCCATTATGTATTCACCGCTGAGACTCAATAGATAGGAACAAACCCAGTCCGGCAGCTCCTCCGGATACTCCAGCAGCAGGCTTGTCACATGCTTTTCCCGAATATACCCATTATAGTGTCGAGTATAGATACAATGATAGATACACCGCTGTTCCTTCGTAAACTCTGCCGGAAACGTCACATGCTCATCCTTAAAGTAAAAACGATAGGGAAACCGGATTTTCTCCCCGTCCAGCAGCCTCATTTCTATGTATTGCTCACTAATGCCATGCCGAATCCCTTCTGACAGCTCTTGTGACAAATAAGCTGCAACTGTTTTTACATCCTCTTTCAAATGGCTTGGAAACTCTGATTTAATGATGCTTCTCACTCCTTTCAAGATTATTTTTTTCTGTAAGGCACTATCTTGCTCTTCCTTGTATTCGACTGATGAAAGTACCCTTCACTTTTAGCTCTGACTACCTACGCTCTCACTCGCGCCTGCTTTTTTTCCTACCCAGACGATGTCATCCTTCACAAGATACATTGCTTCCCCCTTGTACTCCTGTACCTTATAAGCTGAATCTTTAATTGCCTGAATTTCTTCTTCAGTGTAGAGTCCGTCTCTTATGTCCTCCTGCATTTCCCCTTCGAACCATGTTACAGCAGTAAAGCCCTTTTTCCACTCCAATAACTTTGCTGCTTCTACAGCGAACTCATTGGGCAAGCTTGAAACCGGCGTCAGCTCCTCAAAAGTTTCATCATAGAAATGAAGGGCACTTCTGACACTCACAACGACTTGAGACCACATAAAATCCTTCTCGAAAATCCATACCTTCAAATAGTACGGTTCATCAAGCTTCACCAGCTGTTGCTGCCACGACGAATAAATGTCTAACAAGGCTTGAATCACTAATCGCTTATACCATAGTGGAATCGTGTGCTTCTGCAAAGAAAAAAACGGGGCAATCCACACTTTAACATACTCTCGATTGTACTTCGCCAAAGCCTCCTGATCCAACTCCAGATAAGTATTTTTCCATTGCTCAATCTTTCGAACTTTCCTTTTCCAGCCCCTAATTTTTCTTTTTTTAAAGTCAAATCGAATCATTTTTCTGCACTCCCTCTCCACACAATTTTACAGCAATGCAATAAAAAAGAAAGAAGCAATCTTCACACTGAACATTGCTTCCTCCTTAACTTATGCATTACATAGTGAATGACAATACCAACGACTGTCTGTTATTTGCATGAACCATCAATGAACTCAATCTTATTCTTTAATTCAGAATATTTCTCTTCGTCATCAATTTCTTGGCTATCCCAACCGATTGTGGACGTTTCATAATCAACAGAGACTTTAGTGACTAACGTATTTCCGTCAAGTTCATTTTCTGCTTCAAATCCAGATGTCTCACTGATGATGTCATCATAAAATTCAGTATAGTACTCTAACAGCTCCTCAGCATCCTCTTCATTATCTGCGTCTCTATAGAACACAACATCTACTTGCTGAATGATATCGTCCTTATGCTTAATCGTCCATTCTCTTAGTCTTGGATCAATAAGCGAATCTGCTTCCTCGTCTGTATAGCTGCATGAGCTTGTTTTTACGCCATCTCCACAGCCGGCTGCTAAAAATAAAAAGGCCCCAGCGACAACAACAAATTTTATCTTTTTCATTTTTCGTTTCCTCCTCTATCGTATAAAGATTAATTATAACAACAAAATTTCCCAATAGACAGTGCGTATTGCATAATTTTCAAAAAAGAAGAGAGCAGCTTCCATTCTAAATTTCTTTGCTATAAAATAGAGTGATTGCATGTAAAAAACAAAGGAGTGATTGTTATCAGAAAAATACAAATGAAAAAGAGCTGGGTATGGGGTTGGTTGATTCTGCTGAGTTTGGTTATTACACAAGCTGGTTGCTCCACTATTTTAGGATCAAAAGAAGTCAGTAAAGAGGAAGAACGGGCGTATCAAAAAAACACCGCAAGCTTAACAACAGTTGAACCTGAGGCATTGAGTAAGCTCATCGATCAACAAGCAGGAGACGACGAGCTCTTCATCTATTTCGGTCGAGTGACCTGTCCTTACTGTCGAGAATTTGTTGTTTCACTACATGAACAGAAGCCGGAACAACAAACCGTCTATTATCTTGATACAGAAGATACGCAAACGAATGAAGCGATTCGGACACTTCGAGAAACATATGAAGTAGAAACAGTTCCCGGCTTTATTAAAGTTACAACAGATGGCTTTGACACATTCGATACAAAAAAAGGCGAGCTTTCTGAGTTTTTTAGTGAGTAGACCTCTAGCGTTGACTTTCAAATTTTCATAAAAAAGAAGTGCCTGAACAATTGCCGAAAATCGGTATTGTTCAGGCACTTTATATATATGGCATCCTCAGGTACTTCCTCGTTCTCATTCATTTACCTGCTACACCTTTGCTATTTTTTATCTAACACCTTAGACGCATCCGTTATGGATTGCTTCGCTTGTGTTACCCATTTTCCTTTAACAGAGGATGACAGACTATCCGAATAAGAAGATACCAACCCCTCTAATTCCTGCATGTAGGTCTCTTCCATCGTTTTCAACACGGTTTTTCTCGTTTCTGATGTTGCATGACTTTGACTGGCCACCCATGTACGAATTAAGGTTTTCTCTAAGCTTTTACGCGCGTTGAGTATATTCTCTTTCGTTTCTTCCACAAGGTCATTGACACCATTCATTACACTATCAAGCATTTATTCTTCCTCCTTTTTCAACGAATACAGCTCGTCTTCAAAAGCATGCTGCTCTTTGCGGTAATTGACCTGATTGGCTTCCAACCTATCCTCTAACGTCCGACTGGCATTTTTTAGGATGTACTCCGCTTCTTCCTGCGCTTGCTCGATGATTCGATAACCAGACCCCATATCCTGAGATTGCTCATAGACTTCTCTATGTGAAATGAACCGCAGCTGCTCCGCCGTATTGTCTAAGTACTGAAAGAAATCTCGCTTTTCTTCTGCAATAACATCCAGGCTTTCTTCAAGTACCCTTTGATTCTTTTGATAGACTTCCTCTGACGCAACCATTTTTTTCTTTATTTCCTGTTCCATGTAAACCTCCTAACTCAAATAGGCTGCCAGTTCTTTATCTACGGCAACTTGTTTTTGAATCGCTGTTTCAATATCGTTTAGAAGCGAAGTAAATTTCCCTTCATAGGTAGTTAATCTGGACATTGCACTCTCACATAGTTGAACCGGCTCGGTTACAATACTAGCTTCTGTCGCATTGCCGGCTGCCAACGCACTGATTTCCTCCGCCTGCGATAGATGTGCCCCGACACTGGAGGCGTCCGACTTGGTCGTCTGCCATAGCTCATTGGCATTCTCGATACTTCGCTCATACATTTTTTTCATTTCTGCGATTTTATCTTCTACCGTCATGACCATCCCTTCCGTGATGGCTCTGGCTTCCATTGCATCCAGATATATTTCCTGTGCGCCGGACAAGCTGCCGCCGCCCTTTGCAAGAAGCTCTTTTCTCATATTCTTCAGTGCAGCAAGCTGTGCATTCGTAAAGGCCTTCGCCACCTCAGCACTGGATAACACCTTGCCATTTTCATCTACTAATGTCAGTTTTCTTCTGATAAAATCCTGAGCTTCCTTATCTAAGAAAAAGGACATATCGTGCCCCTTGCCATTTTGAAGTACAAATTTTTCTCCCGGATACAGACTACCAAAAAGTCCTGCTACGCTATTCAATGGATCTTTTTCAGAAATCATATAAACCAGTCGGCCATCGTAATTCTTGATAATATTATCCAGCTCAATACCATAATAGAGCCGCAAAATGTCTTTGAAAGGATTAGAACCGATACCGCCGGCAAGGCCTTGCGCAAGATTATTTCTTAATGGCGCTGCATTGTATAAAACAATATTGGGGATGTTATTGGACATACCTAATATTGCACCATTACGTCCGCCCAATGAATGACCTGTAACTGTATCTATAAGATACCCTTTCCCCTGCAATCTCTTGATAAACTCGTCACCCTTACTGAAATAGGGAGAAGAGGCTGAGTCACCATCGAAAGCAATCGCTCCCCATTGTCCGACATCCTTTGCACTTTCCATCCAACCGTTACTAAGATTCGTTCCAGCAAAACCAACGGTAACATTCCCAGTGTTCGTATCCTGAAAGGCTACCGCACAAAGGCTGGTGCCTTTATCGTATTCGACACCGACAAGTTGGAGATTTGGCGGGAAATTGTTATTATCTTGCATTTCTACCAATTGATCAATTATTTGTTCATCAGTTAAACCATGGTACTTCCCATTTTCTATTTCATAAGAAATAGTTGAAATAGCACTAGTTGATTCCGTTTCATTTGTTATATCTTTTATCTTATCCTTCTCAAACTCGTAACCACTCATTCGCCATCCTCCTCAGTAGAAGGTTGATAGTCAATAGAATCTGAAAAATAGATAGCTGGATTTTTTGTGAATTGAATTGTCATCTTTTTATAACCAACGGAAGAACCATCTAACTGGCCCCGACCAGACAATACCAAGGTTGGTGCTTCTTCAGTGGGGATATCATACCGTTCCCGTAATTGTTGAACATTCGAATCAGCATTAGTTAACTGATATTCTAATTCATACATTGGTACCTCTGCATTGTACATTTCCCGAAGATTCTCATACTGATCTAAGTCTTTAAACTCACCATATTGCACAAAAAATTGAAAGTTTTCGATTTTTTCTTTTATATCTTCATCAGCCGTATCATCTACTAAATGAAACCCCTTTTCGTCGTAAGATAAATAATATTTTTCTTCACTTCTATTTTCTAACTCTTTAGTTATATACCTTTGGAAATAGAAACCCTTTGCTGTGCGAGAATTTCTATTCAGCCTTAAAACCATTCCTTCGCTAAATAATGTTCCATCTTTCTCTGGGCTAATAGAGATAGAAGACCTTAAAGCCCACGTCCCCTTATCATCTTCATCAAACTCAGAATCTCTATATCCTTCCATATCATAAAAATCCATTAGATTTTTCGTTGGATACATCGCCAATACTTTATCAAAGCTTTGCTCAACTTCTTCCTTGCTTTTGGTTTCGCAACCACTTAACATCCCTGTCATTAACATTCCTCCTATTACTCCTAAAGCTATGGCTCCTTTTTTCACTGTTCGTTCCTCCTACTATCTGTTTTACGTATGCCTCTTTTACCACTTGCAACTACCTCAAACAGTTGAGAGTAGCGACACAGAGAACCCATTAAGTAAATAATATCATATTTATTATTTTATTATCATTATTATTTGAGTGTTTTTCCAATTATATCTAGCTTTTTTCATTCGAAAAGGCAAAATTACTTCCTCTATCGTTAAATTAGACCCCGTTGTCTTATCATCATTAAGCTCATTTTCACAAATTAGTTATCAGTTTCTTTTTTGGAGGGCTGATAGCTAATAGAATCTGCAAACACGATAGCCGGATCTTTAGAAAACCGAATTTCCATACTTTTATAGCCAACAGAACTCCCATCCAATGCACCTCGACCTTTCAACAATAGCGTTGGCACTTTATCACTTGAAATATCATACCGTTTTCTCAACTGTTGAACATTAGAATTGTCATTTGTTAATTGATACTCTAGCTCATACAGCGGTACTTCAGGGTTATACATTTCACGAAGATTCTCATACTTATCTAGCTCTCCAAATTCCCCATACTGTACAAAAAATTGAAACTTTTCGATTTTTTCTTTTATGTCAGAAGTCACCGAGCTATCGGTTACATGAAAACCTGATTCATCATATGTCACAAGATACCTTGTCTCTTTTCTATCAGGCAAATTCGTTTCTTTTTCATAATAGTATCCTTCAGCAGTCTGCTTATTGCGGTTCATTTTGAGTACCATTCCTTCGCTAAACAAGGTATCATCCTCTTCTTTTTCAACAGACATTCGTGACTGAAGTATCCACGTCCCCTTGTCATCCTCAGCAAACTCCGAATCTCTGTACCCTTCCATATCGTAAAAATCCATTAGATTTTTTGTTGGATACATCGCCAATACTTTATCAAAGCTTTGCTCAACTTCTGCCTTGCTTTTGGTTTCGCAACCACTTAACAAGCTGGTTGCAATTATTCCTAGAATTATTACACCCTTCATCAAAACCAGTGCCTCCTAAATAAAATTCATAACTCTCAGTATGTTTGCTCTGTAGAACCCATTTGATTAACCTTTTCTGCCCATCTCCTCCACCAATCTATATCAACCTTACTTGCCGATTCTTCTTTTATTGCTGTTTGATAGCTGATTGAATCTGAGAAGTAACTATCTGTTCCCGTTATAGTTCCATCGCCGTTATCTTTTCCTTTTTCAAAGGTAAATTCAATATTTTTATAACCTATAGAACTTCCATCCAATGCACCCCGTCCTTTCAGCAACAGAGTTGGTGCCTTATTAGTTGAAATATCATACCGTTCTCGTAATTGTTGAACATTTGAATCGTCATTAGTCAATTGATATTCAAGTTCATATATTGGTACCTCCGCATTGTACATCTTGCGAATGTTCTCATATTGATCTAAAGCTTTAAACTCGCCATATTGCACAAAAAACTGAAAATTTTCGATTTTCTCTTTAAGAACTGAATCAGAAACATCTTCTACCAAATGAAATCCTTGTTCGTCATATGTGACGGGATATCTATGTTCTTCAGTCTCCTTTGTTATGTCACTAGGTATACGACTTACATAATAGTGGCCTTCCGCCGAACGGGTATTACGATTCATACGTAAGTGCATCCCCTTTGTTTCTAAAACTCCATCAGCTTCAAAGCTTATAGACATACCAGAGTCAAAAAGCCACATCCCCTTGTCATCCTCACTAAACTCCGAATTTCTGTATCCTTCCATATCATAAAAATCCATTAGATTTTTTGTTGGATACATCGCCAATACTTTATCAAAGCTTTGTTCAACTTCTTCCTTGCTTTTGGTTTCGCAACCACTTAATAATCCTATTATTCCAAGTACTCCTAAAAATAGTACGCCCTTTTTCAACATATACTCCTCCTATTTTTCCTCTTTTAGCAAACATTTATAAATTATACTATATCTTTCGCTCGTTATCTCCACCTCTAAGGCAGAAATAACATTGCCAATAACACTGTGCCGGCTTTCCATTCTCAATTAGGCTAACCAAACAGGTCATCCCACCTTTTCTTTCTCTCTACAGTTGTAGAGAATTCTATTTGGTAACAGTGACCACTATTTCAAGCTTGAATAATTATAGGTTTAGCAACAAAACAAAAAATTATCTATAAATAACTAAAAAATCGAGTAAAAAAACCATTCCTCAGCGAGAAACGGCCTTTTTACTCAATTTTCTGTCATTTCCATTTTGATGCACAACAATTAGTTTTTTACTTCAAAGGTAACGGTATTAGATAGCTTATTGTAATTCCCATAGAATACACCGAAAGAGTTTTTCGCTGTGATTGTTACTTTTCCTTTTTTCTTAATTGTAACAACCCCAGTGTTATAGTCTACCTCAGCTACGCTAGGGTTACTAGAGGTCCAAACAACATCACCATAAAACGGATCATAAATGTTTTGCGTACCGCTAACCTCACCACTCATCTGAACCTTATCGCCCACCTTCAAGGTCTCGCTCAGCTGCTCACTCGTCAAGCCCAACTCATTAAATATCGCAAGTTCGCCAAATTGAATATTTTCCTTCTTATCAACATAGAAGTTGTATTTCGTCCCCCATGCTGTATCAACAAACTTTTCTTTTATATCTGGTAGATTTTCAACCACGCCCTCTATACACCAGTAAAGCACATCGCCCTTTTTCAGCTGCATTTCATGGAAACGTGCGAACGCATACGCATGGAAACTCAGATGCAATTTGTTGTTGTGCCAGAGATAAAAATCAAAGCTGTCTTGCTTTCCATCTATTTGTATCGCGCTGCCATGAATCACATAGGTACCATCTTCCGGTACAACCAGCTTGAAGTAATCAATATCACCATCATAGTGGTCATCATCATACGTAAAACGGAACTTCCTATCATAGGTCCCATTCATCACTTCACCAACCTTGACAACTGTCGCATTTCTAAACTCATCGCCATGATCATCTGTATACACGACCAGCTCGTCGTAAATCGCCGGATTGTCCTTAGCATATACTTTGATTGTCGTTTCGCCAAAGGCTTTCCCAACCAATTCTCCTTTTTGATTGATTTCTACAATCGACGGGTCTTCACTCTCAAAAACAACGGTTTTAGGTGCTGCATTCGCTGGCTGGATATCTACCGTCAGCTTCTGGGTCTTGTTCAAATATGCTGCATAATCTACCTGCTTGTTTGTAATCTTAACAGAGGTAATCGGTACATTATTCTCGACTGTGACTGTTGCGGTATCACTGAGCTGTCCATCCTCCGTTGTTGCTGTAATCGTTGCCTGACCTGTACTTTTTGCAGTGACTGCGCCATTTCCATCTACTTCAGCAACAGCCGGATTACTACTTTTCCAGTCAATTTTTTGATTTGTAGCATCCGCAGGTCTGACTTCGGCCTTTACTTCTTTGGTTTCTCCCTTATAAAGTGTCAGCTGTTTCGGTGTCAGCTCAATGGCATTCACCGGCCGGATAACATCTGTATATGCATTAATGTATACATTTCCATTAAAGGTGGTTTTCGTATCTCGATAGTACATATTTTTCAGGTCTGTACTGTATGAAACATAGGACTCTCCTTCGTTAGCAACTACATTCGGATATGAACCTACTTCCTCTATCAGATAACTGATACGCGCTACATCTTTCGGAACGGTATACCTAACAACTACAGTAAATTCTTCCGATGCCGCTAATTCAATGGGTGTTTCCAGTTTCACCGTCTCCAAGCCGGGCACCTCTTTTGTCCCTTCCCCAATTTTCATTAACGTACTTAAATCTGACAGATTCATTCCAGCTGTTTTCAAATAAATTTCATAGCCTGTATTGTATTGCATCGTATGAATTCCGATCCCTTTTAATAGCTCTTTATGTTCACCTGTCTGAAATTTATTTGCTAAATTGTACGAACTTGAGCTGCTTGTACCGCTTTTAATAGATACATAGCTGTAGAAATCAGTATGGCTATGCTGTTTTTCATAATTATCTGTTTCTTCAACAGCTGCTGCACCATACATTTGCGAAGTAGCAATATAGAAATCTTCATAAGAAACATAGTAATAACCTTGATTCCCCCAGCTAGTTCCCCAGCTATTTTTAACAATAAAGGCACCATCATTTTTAGGTGTAGTTCCAAAATGTTCCTTTGGATAACTATCATCCCATCCTACAATCAAACTGGAATGATCAATATCATTATTGTTTTCTCTTTGCGGAACAAAGAAAGCCGATTGTTCCCGATTATAATATTCTTCACTTCCTGCCCCTTTATGATACCCACTGGCCCATTGATATGTAAGACCACTTTCCTTCATAACCTGCTCTTTAATTTTAACAAGTTTAAATTGTCTTTCCTCTTCTGAGTAATTATGAGCGAGCTTCGGCAATGCTGTCATTCCCTGAACATGGACGACTGGCTCTTCCTGTAGTTGCTCTAACCTTACAAAAGGGACATCGCCTTTAGGAACATAGGGCATAACATCTTCCGAAACAGGATTACTCCAGCGAGTTGCACCAAATAGAGGCACATACTCCATTTCTCCATTACCAAGATAACGCCAGGTTGAATTCGGATTCCCATTGACTATCCCTGTAGCATTATTCGCAAAATAATAATCCAAGTATAGTTCTGAAAAATCATGTTCCCCTTTCCCTTGCTTCATCAATGCACTTTCCATAGAAGCGGTTGCCGAAAATGCCCAGCATAATCCTCTACCGCCTTGATTTTTTACCGATGTATCCCCATCAGCTCGAGGATCATATACTTGAGGAAGTCCACTTCGCGCCTCCACTACTATAGCCGGCTGATCCACTACAGGAGTTGGATCAGGAATAGCTCCTGTCGAAGGCTCCTCTGCCAGAACTGTCAAATTTCCAGAAAAAAGCCCAATACCTAACAAACTTAACCATATAATCTTTTTCATTTATACCTTTCCTCCTACTTTTCATCATCCAAACCCTGAACTACAACACGTTCCATTTTAAACGTCTCACAAATCTTTTTAGCGAACATTTTCAAAAAAACTGCTAAAGCTAAACGTCTCTCCTTTCTAAAACCGACCACAACCAAACAAAAAGCATTACTAAAAAAACATAAAAGAAAATAAACCATTATATTATAAATAAAATTATACTATAACACACATATATTAGTCATTATTTTCTTGTTTTTATTTTAAATATATTCTAAAATTTTATTAATAAAGATAAAATGCGTCCCCTCATCGCATCCTTCTCTTTCCCATAGGCATGCATATTTATAAATAGTGATACAAATGTTAGAATAAGGAGGCATGCTAAAATCGCCTAAGCGATTTCAGGAAAAGAATACCAATAACCAAAGGAGATAGTTAGTAAATGACCTATGCACTTGAAATAAGTAATTTGAAAAAAGTCTACGCCACTGGAGTGGAAGCTTTACGCGGCATCAACCTGACCGTTGAAGAAGGTGACTTTTATGCGTTGTTAGGACCGAATGGCGCCGGAAAATCAACAACGATTGGCATTATCACCTCGCTTGTGAATAAAACCTCTGGGAACGTCAAGGTTTTCGGCTACGACTTAGACAAAGAGCTCGTCCTTGCCAAGCAGCAAATCGGGTTGGTTCCTCAGGAGTTCAATTTCAATCCTTTTGAGACCGTCCAACAAATCGTCGTCAATCAAGCCGGCTATTATGGCGTCTCTCGGAAAGAAGCGCTGGAACGCAGTGAAAAATATCTGAAGCAATCGGATTTATGGGAAAAGCGCAATGTACGTGCACGTATGCTTTCAGGTGGGATGAAACGTCGGTTGATGATTGCCCGCGCCCTGATGCACGAACCGCGCCTGTTGATTCTGGATGAACCAACTGCCGGTGTTGATATTGAATTGAGACGGGAAATGTGGGAGTTTCTGAGAGAATTGAATGAGAATGGCACAACAATTATTCTTACCACTCATTACCTGGAGGAAGCAGAGATGCTTTGCCGCAATATCGGGATTATCCAGTCCGGAGAGCTGATTGAAAACACCAGTATGAAGTCCCTTCTGGGAAAATTACAGTTTGAAACCTTCATCTTTGATTTAGCCCCCTTCGATAAGACACCGGAAATTGTCGGGTATAACAGTACCTTCGAAGACGAACGAACATTGGCTGTTGAAGTTGAACGCAATCAAGGTCTGAATGATGTGTTTGAGCAGTTGACTCGCCAAGGAATTAAGGTTCTTTCCATGCGTAATAAATCCAATCGTTTGGAAGAGCTATTCTTGAAAATTACAGAAGAAAATCGTCATGATACCGCTCATGCCTCTGTATAAACACAGACTGACACAGCGATTCATCAACAGAACGGTTTGACAATCATTCAAAAATCAATATTTTGTATAAATTAAGGAGCATACACATGTTTAATCTATATTTCACGGCTTTAAAAAGCCTTGCTGTAAAAGAAACCAACCGCTATCTGCGGATTTGGGTACAAACCCTTGTGCCGCCGGTCATCACGACCTCATTGTATTTCGTTATTTTTGGGAATCTGATTGGGGGACGAATCGGGGAAATGGGTGGATTTTCCTATATGGAGTTTATTGTGCCCGGACTAATCATGATGTCCGTTATCACCAGCTCATACTCTAATGTCGCCTCTTCCTTTTTCTCTCAGAAATTCCAAAAGAATATCGAAGAATTACTGATTGCACCAGTACCCACACATGTGATTATTTGGGGCTTTGTCATTGGCGGATTAGGTAGAAGCATATTGGTAGGAGCACTCGTGACACTGATTTCTCTATTTTTTGTACCGCTTCACGTTTTTTCATGGCTCATTGTGATTATTACATTACTGATGACTGCCATTCTATTTTCACTGGCAGGGTTATTAAATGGAATCTTTGCACAATCCTTTGATGATGTATCGATTGTTCCAACCTTTGTCCTGCAGCCCTTAACCTATCTTGGCGGTGTTTTTTATGCAATTTCTATGCTTCCGCCCATTTGGCAGGCAATTTCCAAGGTCAATCCAATTGTCTATATGATTTCAGGCTTCCGTTATGGCTTCCTTGGAACTCAGGATGTACCAATAGTCATTTCAATGGCTATCCTGGTCTTATTCATCTCCGTTCTTTATATCACCTGCTGGTACCTGATTCAAAAAGGTCGCGGATTGAGAAGTTAAAGTTGACTATGCAACCAAGAGATAGGCATTGATTTTATAAGACCGTTCATCAAAAACGCTCATCAATCAGGAGAGTTGAGCATTTATCCAGCAGCTGGAAGCTTTTCTATACGAAGAAAAATAGTTTGTCAGAGACTCAAAAGGACAGGAGGCGAGGCGGCATTGGCAGAGTATAAAATTGGTACCGTGCTTGCATTTGGTGGCTACAGCTGGCGTGTGCTTACAATTGAGAAAGACATGGCTCTAATCATGACTGAACAAATTATCGCTCAGCGCGAATACCATCATGCACCGGAAGATGTTACCTGGGCTGATTGCTCTTTAAGAAGCTACCTTAGTGGTGAATTTTATGACCAATTCACTGAATCAGAGAAAAAGAGAATCCTCCCGACAATCAACAAAAATCCAGACAATGAATGGTATGGATCAGATGGCGGTGAAGATACACTGGATACTATCTTTTTATTGTCTATTGAAGAAGCGGTTTGCCACTATTTTAGCGACAGCAGTCCTTTATTATACAATCCCGGAAAAAATCAGCGCTACTGGTTTCAGCGAAAGGATCGCAACAATTATCAGCGAGAAGCCTATTTTGAAGGCTATGGCTGGTGGTGGTGGCTTCGTTCGCCAGGAAGAGCCAACAGACGAGCTGTGTACATTCATGGTGATGGCAATATCGGCATTCAAGGAAACGGAACCTTCAACTACAACAGCAACACGCTCCATCCAGTGACGAATGACAATAGAGGCGGTATTCGCCCAGCTTTATGGCTCAAGTTATGATAGAACAAAAAAACAAGCAACGATGAGAACATTTTGCTCCCGTCGTTGCTTGTTTTCTATTTTTTTCAGCGGATTCTTCTTTTCTCATTTTCAGGTTGCTACTATTTTCCGATGACTAACCGTCTCGTGTATACGGCTTGACCGGAATGCATGACCGCATCATCGATAGCAGAAACTAAGCGAACCTGACGAGTAACAGCTGGGGTCCAACTAGTATCCACGATATCACTCAGACTTGCTTCATCTAGTGTCTTCAGGTAACCAAGGGAAAAATCCACACTGGCTGACAGATAATCAAGTAACAGCTGTTTGTCTGCCACAATGACCTTCGCCGCCTCTTCCGGGGTGTGTTGCCAGTCCTCAGTGTCATCCGGCAACGCCAATGCAAACCTCTCCGTCCAACCGTCACTTAGCCACAATGGCTGACTCTTATTAAGACCTGAAATTTGATAATCAAGCTCACGTGCTGTGTGCCAAATCAGCCATGTCACCGATTTAATTAACGGCTGCGGCATCGTGTTGGCCTCAGCCACAGTCATCTGCTTTAGCGTTTCCTCAAAACGTTCCTGTGCTCGTTCCAATATATCCATAGATAACTCTGCTGCTTTCAATCCTGCTCCTCCTTTGCCTTCTTCATAAAACGCAATTCCATCGCTACCATACTTTATAAATACTTTACTCTCTTAATCAAGTACATTCAATTATTCTACTCCCAGAAAATATAAAAACGAGCATGACAGCTGATTTAGACCATCATGCTCAGTTATGAACAAATCATTTCAACAAAAACCTACGAAATCCATTATAGTGCTTCTAAGCTTGCCAACTGAAAATCCAATTTGTAGTAACGGTAATCACTTTTAGAATACTTCGATTTTTTATCCTCCAAGTTTTCCACCAATACAGCGCGTTCTTCCTCGGTCACTTCTTCCCAATCGTCCTCATGAGTCCTGCAGTACAAACGGAAAGGCAGCTCCACTTCCATATGCACTTCCATAAAATTTTTCGGTTTCCCCAAACCATGATACTCTACATCTGTCAAAATTTCTCCCACATAATTCATGTATTTCTTACTCATCTTTTTTCCACCTTTCCTGTAAACGCTTTCTACCTTCATAAAAAATTATACGCAATAGTTGCGTCGGCAACAACTGTTTTTTTATTAAGATTGCTTTTAAAAAAAGAAACGATCAAATCGACCGCTTCTTAAAGATATATCTCCACTCAAGTTGTTTTCTTGTCTCGTGTCCTCCGAAGGCGCAGAAAAACAAAGAGAATCGCTTGCCCAATACCACCTAAAACAGCCAAAGGAAGCAGCACCAACCAACTGTATGAAACAAATGTAAAGATATGATAAACGAGCAGTGTGCTTACAAGAACGCCACAAAATAGCACAACAACGCTGCTTTTCGGCTCTTTTAAAAACGTTTTTCGGCTTCCCCATAGAAATATTTTTGACAGTTGCCAAATCAGCAGCACCAATGAGCCAAAGCCAATAAAAAGCCCAATCACTCCTTCGATCGTCCCTGATTTGAACAGATCCTTGATGCCATAGTATACATAAAAAATCGGTTCTTGGAGTCTACGAAAATAATAGTACCCATAAAAAACAAATGGAGAAAGATACTGTATTTCATAAGAAAAAAAAGCTTCCCCATCTTCATTATAAGCAGTATAAGTGACAGGCCTTTTTTTAGAATCAAACAATACTTCGACTTCATGGGTGTACTCACCTTGAATCGCTATTTTTTTGCTTCCACTAAAATCAGAAAATTGCACCTTCAACTCATCCGACAAGAGATAGGTCGAGTGTTCAAAAATATTTTCTGTTTCGATTTCATCCGTATAATATTCATCGAAAATATTATAGACACGAATATTTTCCTTGTAATAAATCGTATAATAAGAGCCTGATGTAGAAAAATCCAAGTCATTCACCGGCGTTAAAAATACCTGTTTTTCTTTTGAAAAAATAATTCTCAGATAGTCTTCATTTTCTAAATTTCCATTTGTGCGTTGCTTTCCATTACATGCCGCTAAATAATATAACGAGAATAGCAGTACAGAGAACACAAGAAATATACCCAACAACTTTTTCATTTGATTCCACCTTTTTATTTACGGGAACGACATCCAAACTACTTCACCATCGACGAAATATATTCTAAACTGATCGATAGTGTCCACAGTTTCCCATATATGATCATATTCATAATAAGACCAGCCTGTTTTCTGATCTGTTTTTTCAAAAAAATACTCTTCATTTTCTCCAAAAAAGAAATCAAAATAATCATTATTCGTATAGATCCACATGTCTATCGTGTATTCGTTGTCCTCTTCCCACTGTTTGATGACCTCTTCGTTATCATTATTGATTTTCACAGGCTTTCCAAGCCTCCACCTCACATCATTTGGCGTCATCCCCGCAATGATTTTTTCCTTAAAATCATTGATTTATAACGTCCGCCCCAGCGAACACCCCGCCAAAAGAAATCCCATCACCAGCAAAAAACTACTCATATAAATCCTTTTTGAAACAACCAACCTCTTATTTCCTCCTTGTCACCTTTTTCTCCAATAGTTCATTAATCGATGTAATTTTCCACATGCAATGGCTCAATCGTATCCTCATCATCCTCAGAATAATTCAAACCTGTCTCACGTTTGATTGCCTTCGAAAACTCCTTTTTTGTGACCATTTTTGTTGTAAATGTCAGAACATTGAAAATAACATACTCTTCTTCATCCACTTCACTATCGGCGCCTGAGCGAATCATGTACCAGTAATCTTTTTTCCCTGTTGTCTTTGTATAAATTTCCAGATTATCTTCATTCTCATTCGTTACTAAATAATACCAGATGCTATAGTCCGTCGCTGACATCGTATAGTCTTCGACATTATTGTAGACACCATCTTCCTCTCTCAATAGAAAGTACATCTCATTTTCAGACAGATGTGTCCAAATAGTCTTTTCTCGGTTGTATTCTCGCAAAAGAAATACGAATAAGGCACTACTAATAATGGTGACGCAAATACTGACTATAATCAAGACTTTTACTTTATTCGTCATTGTTTAATGTATCCTCTCTTTGCAGTGAGCAATTCTCAATTCCTCCACTGCCAGCATTCAATCATGGAAAGTACATCGTTACTACTTCATCATCAATAAAGTAGATATGCCAACCAAAATAGCGCTCTGATTCATCCTTTTCGAAACTATAATTATATTCATAACACATATCAATTTTATTTCTGTGCTCACTCAAATAATCAAACATTCTATCCGCTTCTTCTTCACTACCATAAAATCGTTCATATAAATCCGGCACTTCCTCATAATACCATCGGTCAGTCGTTGTCTCATCATCAACTGAGAACGCTTCTTCAATTTCATTAAATGAACGTAGCTCCTTATCAGGCTTTCCCAAGATTTTTTTCACTTCGGTTGAAGTCATGCCGGCTTCTATTTTCTTAAAATCATTTTCAATCAACGCTTTATCCTTCATCTCTGTACAGGAACTTAGGAGAATAATTAGTCCTAACATCAAAGAGAATACTAATTTTTTATTTAGAATAGCCATCATCTTTTTTATCAGGTTTTGATTTTTTGTAGTCATTTCCATTTTTTTCATTTGAACTTGTCCACCCTTATCTAACCTCTTTTCTAATATTATGATCCAATTTCCCTCGAGGCTTGCTATCTAGCAATTCATGAGCCGTATCATTCTTATCCCCATAGTTATAGGATTCTCCATCCTTATTCAATATCTATTATAAAGATAGCACTATATGATGGCTCAAATTCATTAGTTAAGGAAAAGACATCCAAACTACTTCATTATCTATGAAATAGATTCGCCAGTTATCCTCTTTATTTTCATTACTAAAAATATATTCATAATAAATCAAGTCTTGCTCTTTTCTTAATTTATCAAAAAAATCAGTCATTCTACTTTCATCACCGTAAAATCCCTCATAATAATTCCAGTCCCACATATCTATGGAAGATTCGTTATCCTTATAACGTTGCTCAGCAGCTAAATCATTATCCTCCTCAATTTTTTCAGGTTCTCCAAGCACTTGTTTTACCTCAGACATACTCATTCCCGCACGGATTTTTTCTTTAAAATCATTTTCAGTTAACAAAGCCTTGTCACTGCATCCTGCAAGAACAACTAACGATATAGAAATATAAACCACAAGAAATAGTCTCTCTACCCTAATTCTATACATACTATCCATCCTTTTTAAGGTATATCTCAATTGAAAAATATACTGCTCTGGTTTATTTCTGTCATTTATTAAGGAAAGTACATTGTTACTACTTCATCATCAATAAAATAGATATGCCAGTACCCGATTTCCTGCGAAATATCTTCTTCATATTGATATACATAACAAATAATATCTTTTCGATCTTTTAATATTTGATACACTGTTTGCTCATTATCTTCACTACCATAAAATTTATTGTAAATTTTCGGATTTTCTGTTTCCCATCTATCAATTGACTTCTCTGCATCTTCATCTCGTAGTTCTTGTATTTCTTCAAATTTGGTAACAATCCTCTTTGGTTCTCCCAATTGAGTTCTTACCTCATCTGTAGTTAGTCCTGCTTCTATTGAACGAAAAGAATCTTCCACCAACTTCTTTTTAGTATTAAGACATGCAGATAAGCTAAACAAACAAATAAAGAGAAAAAGGAAGATGTTTATTTTACCCTTTACCTTTGATTGAATACCCATCATCTTCGTTTTCCAGTTCATTCCAATTATATTCTTCTCTGTTTTTGGGACTTTCCCATTCATCCTTGATTTCCTTTCTCACATCGTGATCCAATTTTCCTGGTGGCTTGCTATCTAGCAATTCATGAACCTTATCATTCTTATCTCCATAGTTATAGGATTCTCCATCCATAAGCTGTTGTTCATACACTCTAGGTTTTTCTGCATTTTTATTCCTATAATACTCTGGATCGCTAATCACCAATCCATCCTTCTCATCCAAAACATTCCATTGGCTGATGAAGTTCCCATCAGGATCAAGAATAAATTCTGAGTGGAAATCTGGTGCTAAACGTTTTCTATTCACTTCATCACCAGATTTATCATAGGTTGTGTCCTTCAAGTATTTATTGTGGAGACGCCCCTTCTCTGCAATCATCAACTCTCCACCTAACCCGCCATCTGCGATAGACGCATGAACATAGGCATACAATGCTTCTTCGTCTGTACGGCCGGCATTCGCCCCACTTTTGAACACTCTTCTTATATACTCCAAGTTGTTTTTGTCAATATACATCCGCAGCTGATGGACAGATTTCACAAATTGCTTTTGTTCTCGGCTCATATTGCTATAGCCTTCCAATAGGCCTTTAGGGTATGCTTCCTGTACCGTTTTAGCTAATGTATGCAGAAAATCCCCATGTGGCGGCATATTCGGATCAAATTTATGTGTGCCTGTCATTTGAAGCATACCGTGAACGTCTATTTCACCGCCCATTTGCTTCATCAGCAATTCCATACGCTTCTCATTGATTGCTTGTTCCATACCAGCAGGAATTTTCCCGTCGACTGTACCATAGGCTGAAAACATCAGCCGATATACATCCGACCCCACCAATCGTGTCTCCACGTTAATCTGATTCAATCGGTCAAAGACATTTTTACCACCTGAGCCTAGCTTCTTGTTTACATGCTTCATATAGGCTTTAAATGCTTCTTCGTCCCAGCCGTCTTCTTTACAAAGCACCTGCTTCTGCTCACGCAGAGTCTTCAAATATTCCTGATATTCTTTGGCATTCATATCCTTCGGCCGCTCTACCTCATATTTTTTTGCAAACTGGCGATTTTCCCAACGATTGTTGACATCCTTCGTCCATGACATATCTGTACCTTCCGGCAATTTAAAGGTGCCTGATGCCGCATGCCAAGACTTTCCGGCAATCGCTGAACCTTGATTGACCGCATTTGTCAGGGTAGTGATTTCGGAAAAAAGAGAAGGGGATGACGCATGGAAATCCAACAGCTTCTGTAACTGCTCCTCTAATTTTTTCTTAACGGCTTCATGACAGGCAATCGCTGTTTTATTCGAATTCAGTTGTCGTATTTTCATGTTGTCCGCCGTATCCTTTGCTTCGATACTGCTGCGAATCGAGTAGAGCGCTTGGATTTCATTATTCAAACGCTGAATTTTTTCTTCCAGCTCAGAGGATTTTAAATCCCCGCTATCTACTTGAGCTGTATAATCCTCCGGGAATTTTTTGCAGGCTTCAGCAACCGTTTCCGATAACAGCTGACCGGCTTGGGTCAAGGGCAAAATGACTGAACCAAACATTCCCTTGGCAGACGTGTAAGCATCTGCCTCCAAGACTGTATCATTCGCAAAATTTTGTGCAGCCTTCTGCAATGCCTCATAGCCCTGTACATGAGATTTCCCCATTGCTGCAGCACCTGTTGCTTGTGTTTTCGCTGCCGCCAAATACATATCGATACTCATGACTCTTCCTCCCCATCTGCAGCCTCTCGCTTTTTCTCATAATAGAGTTCATCTAATTCATCCTGACATGCGACCTGCTGCTCTGTTAATTCTTCTCTTTCCTCATCCAAATCTTCGATAATCACTCGCTGCTCCTTTTGAAGATCCTCATGTATATCTTCAAAAAGGAGTGCGAAATCATTTCCATGGAAGCTTTCCTTTAATTCATGAAACAAACGATTCGAGGAGTAAAATTGTTCCTGATAGTCCTCCTGAACCTTCTCTAATTGACGCTTAGAAAGCTGTAAATCCTCTTGCTTTTCCAGTAAAATTCGTTCCTTTTTCTTCTTATCCTGTTCAGCTGTCATCACTAGCGACCTCCCGAACGAGGACCTGGCAATTGACCAAAGACAGTATTCTTAAGATGGTCGTCGGCAGCCGCAAATTCTGCAGCTACTGTTTGCAGGTTTATCGCGGCATTCCCGACAGATGTACTGACTTGCAGCACCGCAGCTTGTGCAGCCGCAATCGCTTCCTTGGCACTCGCATTTCCTGCAACGGTCGTTTGACCGTCCTCACTAATCGAGGTCGCTGTGTTCAAGGTATCCAATGCATTGAACAACTCTGTCGCCAATTGTCCGGCCACCTCTTTGTTACTATTGATTCCAACCATTTTATTTCCTCCTATTTATTCGCTATTCAAAGGACTGATTTTCTCTTTTTGGAGATGATTACAACGACCAGCCATTCAAATAATTACGAGATATCTCCTTATATAACTGTATTTTTTTACTTTTAAAAAAATTATAGCATGTAAAAATCTTGTATTCTACACAATAAATAAAAAATAGAAGCCTTTTAGCCGCCCGCAAAGAAACTGTAAATACATTAAGCTTCACGCCTCATTTCCTTAGTCATGAACGGCCTAGTATATAAACAATTGGATAGACAAACTCGATAACGCCTCTAGAAAATCGGTTCATCTGTTCTTGCTATTTGCATCTAAAAGCCTATAATTATATAAAATGATTGATCGTTTTTTACACAAGGCCGGAGCATTGTTATCTGTCAACCTCAAAAATGAAAAGGATGTGCTTGAAATGAGAAGAAAAGAACGGGAAATTTTAGAATTGGACAAAATCAAGGAAGTCGTAGAAAACTGCCATGTTGTACGCTTGGCGATGTTCGATGAGCCTTTTCCTTATATTGTACCTGTGAATTTTGGCTACCACTGGCAGGAAGATACCTTGACCCTCTACATTCACGGTGCACGCCAAGGAAAAAAGGTGCGGTTGCTGGGAAATAATCCTAAAGTAGCGATTGAGATGGACTGTAATCATGAATTAATCGAAGCTGGTACCGTTGCAGAAAAATATTCTTATGCGTATCAAAGTCTGATTGGATTTGGTGATGCATTCATTATTCAGGATTTGGATGAAAAGAAACAAGCATTGCAGCTTTTAATGGATCACGAAGTAAAGCATAAAAACTATAACTTTCCTCCTGATAAAATGATTGCCGCAACCGGAATTATAAAAATCGTTCTTTCTTCCTATTCCTGTAAAGAACATATTCATCCAAATAAACAATAAATATACCAAATACTCAATTTCTCATGCCACTATTAGTCAAGTACAGCAAAAGGAAAGCAAGACATTCTCACTCTGTCTTGCTTTCCTTTTTATAAAATATTTTGTCTGCTTATTAGCTTTCACTTCTGTAACGCAAGCCCAGCCCCTTCAAAAAGTTACGGGCGTATTTATCGCCGCAAGGCTTGAAATTACGGTGTCCTTCTTTTCTCAAAATTGCTCCCAATTCTCCTTTAGAAGGATAAACACCTGCTTCTGCCAAAATATCCAGCATATCTTCACTAGTCAAAGCTAAGGCAATCTTGACCTTCTTCAGCAAGATATTATTGATATGGCGGATTTCAGTGCTCTTTTTTTGCGGTTCCTCCGCCGGCTTATTTTTTGGCTCGCCTCGCTTCAACGTGATAAACCCATTCAAAAAAGTATCCAGCACTTGGTTATTAATCATCTTCATATAGACATTCTTTTCAAACGGATCATTCGCTTCTTGCTGTCGACTAGGGTCCTTCGTCAGCATCGCTCGTTCTTCTTCCTTCGAAACGGTCAGTCCGCCCAATTGAAAGGCTTCGATGATTTCAGTGTCCTTTAAATCCAATGCATATCTCAAACGCAGCAGTATATCGTTATTATTCATTTGTTTCCTCCAATTTTCCAGATGCTCTTACTATAGCATATCTTCAAGCTGGATATCAGGATACTTTTTACTGACTCTAAAATATTTTTCGCCTCTGCATTTATTTGCCAACTCCTAATTCAGCCTCCGGGTATACCAACAGCCGACAATAGGTGTTCCGCTTTTTTTATTTTATCAACCAATCAAACAGCCATTCCATCAATACCGCAATCAATGCACAGAGAAAGGCCCCCATAAAAATAATTGGCTCACCGTTCGTAATATTGATTCCTCTAAGAATGATGTCTCCTAATCCGCCGGCACCGACGAATGAGCCGATTGTCGTGATTCCGACCGCAATCACCAAGGCATTACGGACGCCGGCTAAAATAACCGGTAAAGCTAAGGGAATTTTAATCATATATAACACTTGAAAACGGCTCATTCCTACACCACGTGCGCTATCTACATAAACCGGATCAACGTTGTTCAATCCAGTATAAGTATTCGCCACAATCGGCAGCAGCGAGTACAGAACAACTGTAGCAATCACGGTGTTTTTGCCCAAACCCATTAAAATCAGGAGAATCGTCATCATCCCAATGGAAGGAATTGTCTGAATGATGTTAATCAGCCCCATCACGATTGTCGCAGCTTTCTTATTATCTGATAAAAAAACACCGATTGGAAAACCAATGAGAAAGGTTAAGACCACACCAACAATTGAAATGTAGATATGTGTCGAAAACTGACTGATGATGTAAGAGGAATTTTCATTTAAGTAATTCATCAATGCTTGAATCAATTGCTTTCCTCCTCAAAATAATTATTAGCCTCTAAAAACTGTCTGGCAATCACGACAGGCTCCACCAGCTGACTGTCTGACTCATCGTTCATTTTTTGCATCATCTCTGTATCAATCGTTCCTGCCAGTTTCTCCAAAATCTCCTTTAACTCAGGATTATCCTGCAACACCTTTTCTGTAACCACTAAGCTGCAGGTATAGGGTGGGAAAAATTGCCGATCATCCTCAAGCATCACCAAATCGTAGCTGCCCACCCGTCCGTCCGTAGAGTAGCCTAAAATAACATTCAGCTCAGCGGCTGCCAACGCGTCATACAATAGACCAATCTGCATAGGATACACACGCTTAAAGCGCATTTCATATTCCTCGGTAAATGCCTGATACCCGTCTCCTTCTCGTTTATACCAGGTCTGGTCTGTCCCCAGGCTCAACTGGTCTGCGTACTGCTGCAGGTCGCTAACCTTTTGCAGATTATATTTTTCAGCGGTCTTCTGTGTCACCATAAACGTGAACTGGTTTGAGAAGCCATAGCTGGAAAACCACTCGAACCGATAACGTTCTTGAAACTCTCTTTGGACGATTTCCAACGCTTTGTCAGGGTCCGTCTCTATAGGCAAATGCAAGGTTCCAATTAAATCCGTGCCTGTATAACGCGGAGATGCAATATCCAAATCGCCTCTCTCCATAGCAGCCTGCATCATATTTGCCGAGCCCAAATTATTTAAAAAAATGATTTCCTTATCTGTATAATGCTTCAAGAGCTCCACAACGAGGTTCCCCAAAATTTGTGATTCCGATGTGACACCGCCGGAAACAGTGATTGTCTCATCTCGATTCGAAAGATTCGAGAGAACAAAAAACACAAACAGACAAACAAAGCTAATGAGCACAATAATCTTCTTTTTCATTCAGTCACCCTCTATCTATCATCAGCTTAGATTCGAGATACCCTAAGCACATATCTGTCGTCAATGCTAATAGAGTAATAGGAATTGTTCCCATCATAATCAAATCCAGCCGATACAACGTGAGTCCATTAAAAATGAAATCCCCCAAACCACCTGCACCAATATAGGCTGCCAGTGTCGTCCAAGAAATCACATAAACTGCCGAAACCTTAATTCCCGAAAGAATGATACTGGCAGCAAGCGGCAGCTCAATTTGCAGCAAGCGCTGCCATTTAGACATACCCATTCCTTTCGCAGCATCTAAATAGGTCTCATCAACTGACTGTATGCCCACGTAGGTATTTCTCAAAATAGGCAGCAGTGAATAGAGAAACAAAGCCGCAATTGCCGGTGCCTTCCCTATTCCGAAAATCGGCAGCATAATCGACAGTAGTGCCAACGAAGGAATTGTTTGAAAGAAACCAACGATTCGAATAACAGTTTCCGATCCTCTTTTGAGGCGCGTCAAAATAGCCCCTAAAGGGATGGCAACCAGCGTACCTAAAAGAATGGCACTGAAAGATATGTATATATGTTCCCAGAATTTCAAAAGAATTTCCGCACCGTACTGATTCCAAAAATTATCCATCATCCCACCTACTTCAACTGATTATAGATTAAAGACACCAACGAGGAACGTGTCATAATCCCGACTAAATGATTCTCATCGTCCACAACCGGCAGATATTTGAGCTCCATATTCAATAAGGGGTCGACAACATCTGCTACTTTTTCCTGTTGATTGACACTGGCAGTCTCTGTTCGCATAATTTCATAGACATTCGTTACCTTGTTGATGTTCCGATCGATATCTTTGATATCAATAAAGCCTTTCAAATGATGCTCATCATCTACAACTAATAAGGAGTCCACTTTTTTGTTGGTCATTTGACGAATGGCATCAATGATTGATTTACTTAGAGAAATCGCTTCGACCTGCGTGTACATTAAATCAGCAATCCGCATCTCATTACTAATATATGATTGTTTTTTTCGCTTCCCTAATAATTCACTGACAAAATCATTGGCCGGATATTTTAGAATCATTTCCGTCGTGTCATACTGCACAATTTTTCCATGATCCATAATTATGATTTTATCAGCTAATTTAATCGCCTCTTCAATATCGTGTGTAACAAATACAATCGTTTTCTTCATTTCCTGCTGCAGTCGCTTAATCATATCCTGCAAGGCTTCCCGTGTGATGGGGTCCAGTGCTCCGAATGGTTCATCCATTAAAATAATGTCTTGATTCGCTGCCAACGCCCGAATCACACCAATCCGCTGCTGCTGACCACCCGAAAGGTTTTTGGGCTTTCGATCCAAATAATCTAGTGGCAGCTCAACCTTTTGAATCAGCGTTTCAGCGATGCCTTGTTTCTGATGCTCGTCCCATTTTAATAGCTTTGGAACAATCATAATGTTGTCCCGAATGCTCATATGAGGAAACAAACCAATATTTTGAATCACATAACCAATCTTTCGTCTAAGCTCATCCTCATTCAAACTGGTCGTATTAACGCCATTCAGCTTAATCGTACCTGTCGATGGCTCAATCATTCGATTAATCATTCGCAGCAATGTCGTTTTCCCGCTGCCGCTGGTTCCAATGATACAAATGAACTGATTGTCATCAATGGTCAAGTCTAACGGTTCAACTGCCACTGCGGCACCATACCGCTTTTCCACCTCTGTAAATTCTATCATTCATCTAACTCCCTTCACCCCTATGTATGCGGAAAAAGGCTAAAGGCCGACTGAGCGGCATTTAGTCCTTTCCATTCTGCGCTAAAATAGATGAATCGCCACCTTATTTCAGCTTTATCTGACTGTTTATTCCGGATGCAAAATCTCAAATGTTTTTTCTAAGACCTTGTCTGTGTGTGTGGTCAAGCTTTGATAAACTTCCTCATTTAACCGTTTATAAATTGCAGCATTTTCCGGAATAGGAGTAAAGACATCCTTTACCTTAACCATTTTTTCAACAGCTTCTTCATAAGAAGAATAAATACCCAAGCCTACAGCTACGTTAATGGCTGCACCAACACTGGCACTGCTGTTTACAACATTTCGCTTCACAGGCAAATTGAATATATCTGAGAAAATCTGCATCATCAAATCACTATTTGAGCCGCCTCCAGTTACAATAACCTCTTCGATCTCTTTGCCTAATTCATCAGTCATATTTGTCACGTTATTCTTCATTGTATACGCAATTCCCTCTAAAATAGAGCGGTACATATAGCGATAATCATGGTGTGCATTGAAGCCAATCATGACGCCCCGCTTGTAGGGCTCCCAAGGATTCGCCAGCCAATCCAAAATAGTCATCAGACCGTCGCTTCCGGCCGGCACATGCTGCGCCTGCTCATTTAAGTATTCTTCCTCTGATATTCCCTGGTAATTTGCTCGAATACTGATTTTTTCACCTAACAGATCCTTGAACCAAGAAACAGTCCACATTCCACGACGAATTCCGTAGCCTTCATACGCATATTGATTCGGAATAGAAGACATGATACCCCAATAGCTGACTGCGTCTTTTGGCATCTCCTTCCCAGTAACCATACTGCTGATATATGTTCCTAAAGAAACAAAGGCACTCGTATCGTGGATAAGTCCTGCACCCAAGCCTTCCACTGCTTTATCACTTGTTGTAGCAATCAACGGCAGACCTTCTGGAAATCCTGTTTTTTCACTGGCTTCTTTTGTAATGTAGCCTAAAACTTCGCCGGGCTTCACTGTCTCAAACAGCATCTCATTTGGAAGATTAAATTGCTTCAATACCTCTTCGTCTGTCGACCAATCCCATGCTGCATAATCCACCGGCCATTGTCCAAAGTGGTTACCGATATTGTCCTTAAATTCCCCGGTCAAACGATGTGTAAGATAGCCGTTTGTTGAGGTAACATATTTCACTTCCGGATTGTCATGGACATATGGTGTAGCTACCCTTTTATCCATCCAACTAATAATCGGGTGAGCCAATGAGCCATCTTCTTTTAAAAGTACACGACAACAGCGAATTGAGCCTAAGCCAATTCCTACAATATTGTTTTTTCTCAAACCAAACTGATCCATTACCTTCTTCGCCGCAATACATAACGAATCCCACAAGTCATCTCCCGGATGCTCGACAACAACTCCTTCAGCTAAGTGCATCGGACGTAGATTTTCTTTTCCTTCGCCTACGATATTTCCCTCAATATCAAAGATTACGATTTTGGTACTTTGGCTGCCGCCATCAATACCTACGATATACTTCTTTTCCATGAAGTTCTCCTTACATCAATAGTTTTCTTTATTTTTCCATTGAATAAATAGATATCCGCAAAAGCTGCTTTGACCTATCTGCTCTAGCAAATCTTGCGGATCAGATATAAACGTTTGATGAATTAGCGTACTAAGAAACCGCCATCTACTGTCAGAACATGCCCATTAACAAAATGAGCTGCCTCAGATGCCAGAAAGACCGTTGCGCCCATCAAATCAGCAACATCTCCCCAACGTCCTTCCGGTGTATGATCCACAATCCATTTGTTACGCTCTGTATCCTCAATTGAAGCTTGCGCAACTGCGGTTTTGAAGTAGCCGGGAGCAATGCCGTTCACTTGGATGTTGTATTGTGCCAATTCGTCACAGTATGCTTTCGTCAAGCCCGCCAACCCATGTTTTGATGCTGCATATGCCGGTGCCCATTGTCCGCCCAAGAAAGAAAACAGTGAACAGATATTGATGATTTTTCCGCTCTTTTGCGGAATCATCACTTTCGCTGCTTCATGGCTCATATCGAAAGCAGCTGTTAGGTTGATACTGATTGTTGGGTCCCATTTATCACGACCGTAGCTTAATACATCATCAACGGGACAAATCCCCGCACAGTTCACAAGAATATCAACAGAACCCAGCTCTTCGATACATTTTTCAATGATTTCCTGCGGCGCACCGTCCTTAGTGATATCCGCATACATATAAACAGCCTTTGCCCCACGTTCTTCAAGGGTTTGATTAAATTCAGAATCATCCGGCATAATCGATGGCATAAAGATATTTGCACCCGCTTCCGCCAGCGCCAAAGAGAATGCTTGACCTAAACCAGTGTTGCCTCCAGTAATAATTGCATTTTTCCCTTTAATCGAAAACATATCCATTTTAAAATCGTTGATTTCCATTTGACTACCTTCTTTTCTCTTTTTTAGTTATGCGTAGGACAGAACCGCCCAACGGCTTATAGCAATGATTCAGTCTATCTTTCGTCAAACAATCAGCGAAAGACAGTGTTGATACTTCCATAAGCAACAGTTTTTTTCAGGTACAACAATCAGAAAAGCTGCTCCTATATACCTGTATTCCTCTTTCTTCTCTCACCATCATCCCAAGTAACCCAGGATTGCTTAACCATCGGACAAAATGGCCGCTTACCTTTTCACTCTTGTTGTCAATCGCTCAGCAAACTCAGCAGCATCACCAATCACAACAAGATCAGCTAAATAATTCATTGGTGCTCCTTCGTCAATGTTAACTGAAATGATATCTTTGACATTTTTGAGACCTTCAACATGCTGCATTGAGCCATAAATACCTAGTGCGATATAAAGACTCGGACTAACTGTTTTTCCAGATTGACCAACCTGAATCTCTCTTGGTGCACGTTTCGCTTCTACTAATGGCTTAGAAGCTGCAACAGCTCCATCAAATACCTCTGCCAGCTCTTTTAGCTGATTGACATCGGATTGAAACCCGGCTCCGGCTGAGACAATAGCCTTAGCTTCTCGAATATCCTGTACTCCAGACAACTCCTCAATCAAGAGAACCTCAATTGACGACGCTTTCAATTCATCAGGAAGAAAGTCAATTCGTTTTGGCTCTTTAACGGTTTCCTTCATATGAAAAACATTTGGATGAACACTTGCCATTATCGGAGTTGAATCACAGATAATACTGGCCAGCATGTTACCGGAAAATGCAGGACGAATCAATCTTCTTTCTTCTCCAATCACTTCTATACTCGTGATATCAGCAGTAAGACCGGTCTTCAGCCGCATCGCGATTCTTGGTGCTGTCATACGACCGAAATCCGTCGCCAATAGGATAATACTGTCAAACTTATACGTTGTATGAATCTGTTCAACAATATCTGTCAGGACACGACTATCTTTTAGCTGAAGCTCAGGAATATCTACACAAATGAGGGAATCAAACCCTTTTATTTCCTTCGTTTCCAGATTAATTCCAAGTCCATAAGTGCATAGCTCTTCCTCGCCTGCTAGTTGGTTGGCAACCTCTACTAAATCGATTGAATCATTTACAAAATCATTGTCGATAAGAATGAGTGCTTTAAACATTATAAGTACCCCTTTTCTTGTAGAAATTGCACCACTGCCTCTATACCAGCATCATCTAAATTGACCGTCTGATGTGCCCTTTTTTCTCGTTTAGCCACGACATTCTTCCGGACTTTTGTCGGTGACCCTTTACGCCCCACTTCATCCTCTGACAGGTTTAAGGTTTCGTTTGTTACTAGAGAGAATTGTGCATCAACATTCTTGTCGATGTTTTCATATCTAACGAAACCTAAACGCAGATTCATTTGACTTGTCAGGCTTAAAACGCTTGGGTTCGGAATCTTCAGGCGAATATCCTGTTCATCCTGCCGTGCTGTCACAATCGTAAATGTCTCATTGACCATTTCAATCGCTTTAATATTAGAAAACTGGTTAAGAGACAGCAAATCAGCAATTTGTGGTCCAACATGTCCTGTTCCACCGTCTAACGTGTGTGTACCGGTAAGAATCAAGTCGTATTCCTGCAAAGATAGATACCTTGAAAGAACCAGACTGGTTGCAAGCGAATCACTTCCCGCAAATTGGCGATCACTAATTAATACCCCACGGTCCGCACCTAAACGGATAAAATCCTTCAGCTCTTTCTCCGTTTTGGCAGGTCCCATCGAAACAACCTCCACTATCGTAGTAGGCTCTAGCTTTTTCTGCTGCAAAGCCCACGCCAACGCATTCCGGTCATCCGGATTCAAAATAAGCTTCGATTTTTCTCGATTGATTTTATCAGTCTCATAATCGTACTCATATTGCTCTGTATCGGGGACAAATTTAACTAAACAAATGATTTTCATCTCTACTTCTTCCTAACATTTTAACTTAGAAAAGCTGAATGAGCTTGACCAGCTCCTGAAGCTAGACAACTAGAAAAGCTGAATGAGTCGGGAGCTCATGTGCGATATAGGGAACTGACTCCTAATTGGCTAGCTCTTCTCAATGAGAGTAACTGTTTCCTTAAACAGTTACTCTCATCCTCGCTACGCATCCCATTCTACTAGCAGTTCCTACACAAGTAGAACTCGCAGTGCTCTTTACCACTGAAGACAGTTCATCTTATCGCTGATTGAGCTGACTCATAAAGCTAGACAATGCCTCATAGGTTCCTTCGAAAACCGAAACAAACTCTTTTTTCAGCTGCTTTGCCACTATTTTTGATATTTAAAGCCTTCCTGTACCGGATAAATATTTCCAAAGCTCATAATCCCTTTTGGATCAAATACTTCCTTCAAACTTTCAAGTATATAGTACGCTGACTCATGCTCTTCTTTCGTCCACTCATTACGATATTTTCCAATACCATGATGGTGACACATAGAGCCGCCTAATTTCAAGGTCTCCTCTACAATAATTGCCTGAATTGGGTGGTGATAAATTCTCATTTCATCCTCAGGTTCACAATTGATTGTATAGTTATAAACAAAATACATATTGGTTCCGTTGATATAGCTATGCGAAGAGTGACCACCAAGCATAGTCAGGTCATGAGCACGCGGAAACTCTGTACGAACACGATTAATGACATTATTATAGATTTTAGGAATTGTCTCCCAATCAGCCGAAATCTCCGTTGTGAAGCCATCGTGCTTATCGTTATCAATCATGCCCTGGACTTCATCATCAATAGTTTGTTGCGTCCAATTTAATTGGTTGAACCAATTTCCGATCAACTGACTGTCAACCTGCTTGTAAACACCATCCTTGAACTTCTCAACGGCTTCCTCAATCCCCTGACCTGTTGCTTCAACAATCCCCTTGGGACCTTCTGCCATAAACAGAAGAACGCATTTATCTTCATAGAAATGGTAGAAATGCTGGCGTGCGTCTTCCGGCGAGTAGGTTCTCGCAACCGATGGACGATACCCATTTGCCATTACTTCCCGTAACACTTTAATCCCAGTTTCTACATCGTTAACCAGGTAACCGAAAAACTTGTTGTTTTCAGGATAATATTTAAATATCTTCACTGTTACTTCAGTAATGTAGCACAAAGTACCTTCATTTCCGATTACGATATGACGAATATCCGGACCGCCGGCACGACGAGAAACATTTTTGATTCTTGAAATATGCCCATTCGGGAAAACACATTCCAATCCAACGACCATATCTTCAATTCCGCCATATAGAGTTGAGAACTGCCCGATTGATCGAGTGGCCACTAAGCCGCCATACTGAGCTACAGGTTTCGATTGAGGCGAATGTCCTGTCGTATAACCAATTTTCCGCAGCTCATCCTCAAGATCCTGCAGTCTTACACCAGCTTCAACAGTCGCCTGCATATTGTATGGATCGATGTTCAGAATCTTATTCATTTTCGACCCGTCAATTACTAAAGCCAACTCTTTCCAATTTTCCAGACCACCTTCTGTTGCCGTCTTCCCACTTCTCGGGATAACATTGATGTCATTTTCATTCGCATACATCAGCAGCTCTTTTACTTCATTCACATTTTTTGGAAAAACAACTGCGGTCGGCAATGGATTGTCCAACACTCTTTTTGCTTTTGCATATTTCCGATAGCGGTCAGATGCCGCATCGTATAGCGTTTCGTAATCCGTTACTACCTGCTCTTCAGGAACAATCTTTTTTACCTCTGCAATAATTGCTTCCTTAACCAATGTCTCAGAATTCATTCAACTTAGCTCCAATCACTCATTTTATTCGAAAGCGCTTTCCATGAACCTCAGTATACGGACATCAAAACGTTTTTTCATTAAAATTTGATTAATTTTTCCGTATATTAAACTAATTTAACTCAAAAATGGAAAATTTTCCAAATTTGCTCTTCAATACCTTCCTGTGCTATTCTTTAGACAGACAATTATCAGGAGGTGGGCAAATGAGGGTTCAGTTGGATCGATTAAATACATTAGAACTGCAAATACATACCAAATTAAGTGATGTCAGTAAGACCAGGCCGAATTTGACGATTACTGAAGCGGCCGAGGTCGCCAATGTCTCTCCCTCAAAGATTTCAAAGCTGGTCAAAAAAATGGGCTTCATGGGCTATAAAGAGTATTTTCGTTTTCTTACAGGAAAAGAATTAATCAAGAGAAAGAAAATGAACACTGAATTTTCCCGCATTCAAGATTTTATGGAAAATTTTGATCCATCAACAACTACCTATCTTGCTGATTTGATTAAAAAATATGACAAGATTATTCTTTTTGGTTATGGTCCAACGAATATCTGTATGGAATATTTTGAATATAAACTTATCTACACCGTTGACAAACACATTATCCGAGCAACACAACCGGCTTTAATTCCGGAATTGCTCTCCGAAAACTCTTTGCTGCTCATTTTTTCAGTAGCAGGAAAATTCGCACAGTTCGATGATCTATTCGAAGAAGCAAAGAAACACCACGCAAAGTCTCTATTGGTCATTGAAGAGTTGAATTCTAACCTGACACTGGATAATAACGAAATTATTTATTTAACTAAATCTCATCAGGATGAACACCTCAATTCCCATGAAAAAACACGAACAATCTTGTTCATGTTCATCGAAGAAGTCATTCGGGCGCTTAGTAAATAACCCGCTTCTTTCAACCATACAAAAAAGGAAACGGATATTTGCATTAGCTGTCCGATTCCTTTTTTTATTGGTCTCCAGTTACACATTCTTCATATCTATATATTCACATTCATAAACTATCGTTTGGAAAATTTTCCAAAACAAGAGAACATCAAATTAATTATTATTCCTATTTTTCTTTTCTCTTCCCTCTCAAAAAACCTTTACAAAACAACAGATACTGTAGTTTTCCCAGTACTTCTTTATCTATCGGTATTTCCCACCACCTCCTATAAAATTACAAAATAATTAAAATTTGATTATTTTTTTATTATAATAAAACCATTGACGGACAAAAAGAAAACCCTTACAATGAATTTGTTACTAGAGAGAATAGAGAACTGCAGCGTAAAAGCAAGGTGCCGGACAACATCTTGTTTTCGTTCATTTTTTTGAAATTACTTACTGGAGGTTCATCTATCAATGAATAAAGCATTTATAAAAAAATATGGTACTCTATTACTCTTAGCCGCTGGCGCCGGTATTATTTTTCAGCTGCCGTATATTCGTGAGACGTTCTATGTTCCGATTCAAAAAGCAATGAATTTATCAAATGCTCAGATGGGGGTTCTTTCCTCAGGCTATGCAACTATGGCTACCTTTTCTTATTTTATCGGTGGTATCGTCGCAGATAAATTCTCTGCCAGAAAGCTTTTGACTTTTTCGTTTTTAGCAACCGGAATTCTCGGTCTTTGGTTTTCCACTTTCCCATCCTTTACGATTGCTCGTATTATTTTTATCTTAATGGGAATTTCAACGATTATTACTTACTGGTCAGCGATGATTAAAGCGACTAGAATGCTAGGTGATTCCTCTGAACAGGGGCGCTTATTCGGTTTGCAGGAAGGTCTGCGCGGCATCCTAAATGCCTTTCTTGTATTTGGTATGACTGCTGTTTATGGACGATTTGCTGATGATATTTTGGGAACAGCATGGGCTATTCGTACTTGTGCAATCGTTGTTATTATTATTGGCGTGCTTAACTGGTTTATTATTGAGGATACGGATCAAGAAGCCGAGGTCGAGTCACTGAAGGATGTCGTTATCGGCACCTTTAAACAGTTAGCCATTCCCCGTGTTTGGCTGCTTGTAGCAATTGTCTTTTTTGGTTATAGTCTCTACGGTATCTTTGGCTATATCAATACACTAGCTATCAATGTCTATGGATTATCTGTTGCAGGTGGTTCTACTCTTGGAGGTATTCGTTATATTATTCAAGCCTTCGGCGGAATCATCGGTGGTTTTCTTGCAGACAGAATTGGCTCACGTCTAAAGGTCATCATCAGTGGTGCAGTGCTTACAGGTCTTTCCTACGGTCTATTCTTAATTCTTCCTGAAGATAAGGGATTGCTGGCTATCATCTTAGCCAACTTTGTCGCAGGTATGTTCTTTATCTATCTGATTCGCAGCCAATATTTTGCGATTATTGACGATGCGGGAATTCCCGTCTCTAAAACAGGACGCGTTTCAGGAATCGTTTCCTGTTTAGGGTATTTGCCTGATGTATTTATGTATACCATGATTGGTGGCTGGCTGGATAACAACAGCGGAAAATCCGGCTTCGACATGATGTTTATCTATGCCATCGTAATGGCAGTAGGCTGTGTGATTGCTTCTATCATCCTTTCCAGAGTTATCAAGAAGGATAAAGTTGCTTAACACGCTGTTCAATACCTCCTTATGAATAACAAGAGCAATCCGGATAGCCTATAATTACAGGCTGCCCGGATTGCTCTTTTCATGTTCTTCTAGTAACGTAAAATGCCTAACATGTTTTTCTTATGAGTAGATTCGCTTATCTTTGCAGTAGGATTAAGTCTCGTACATCGTTGGGGTTCCCAGTAGGCACACTCATTACTTGACCATTAGCCAAAATCCCTTGAGTCATCTCCATCGACACCTCCGGATCACTGGCTGCCGCTGCCGGCCAATGTCCTGGTACGGAATAGATGGTAACCGTACCATTGTGATTACTTGCATAGACGACCGAGCCTTCTGCGCTATAGGCCCCACCAAGCATAATAACCTCTGTCGGATAGGTTGCACTGCTGGCGTTATATGGATTAATAGGGGTCCCCGCAGCGATTCTTGTCACATTCAACTCACTTGGTTTTGTACCAATTTTTGCCAACCAGACACGAGCAAACTCAATTTGATCGTCGGAATAACCAGCTAATATATCGGTTGCTTCGGCGGCTTGTTGCGCGGCGGCATTTGTCGCATCCTCCACTGCCTGTTGTGCAGCATTTCCTGCATCTTCTACCGCTTTTGCGGCCGCTTCCTGCGCCTCTTTCTGCTGTTTTGTCAAAGTATCCAGCTGTGCTTGTGTATCAATCATCGCTTTCATTAGCAGCAGCTTCGCTGTATAGGTCGTCTTCAACTCTTCATTTTTAACCTTTGCGACCTCTTTATTCAACGTATCATAATCACTTTGCTTCAAGGTTTCCTTTGGTAAATTCCCATCAAAGGCTTCATCCAACAGCTTATTGATTTTCTTGACCTGGGCAACTTGATCCACAGCATTTTTAATGATGGCATCAATTGCCTCTTTCCATTTGCCATCGAGCTCCTCATAATCCTCAAAGGTTTCTGTAATTGTAGAAATATCCTCTTCCGTTAAATCAGCCGTAATTGCCAGCTCTTTTTTAACTTTATCTCCTTCAATCGCAGATTCTTTTGAACCGAAAAGTGCATTTACCTCAGTTTGTATTTCTCGTTTATCCTTAGCAAGCGTAACCTGCTCCTGTAACTTCTCCACAGCTTTCTCTGCCGCTGCCGCCTTTACTTTAGAACCATACTCTTTTTCCAGCTTATTGATTTCAGTTTGCTTTTTCGAAAGACTTGCTTCTGCTTTTTCAATCATTTTTATTGTGGTATCTTTTGCTAGAAAGTCAAACTCTTCATCGTATAGAGCAGCGACAGACATATAAAGTTCTCCCTTTTTCTTTGCTTCTTTTTCAATTGTTGATAGCTCACTTTGTGCAGCTTCGATTTGTTTCCTCTCACTTGCTTGTTTCTGAAGGACGATTCCCCCGATAATAATTGCAAGCAGCGCAACTACCCCAATAGAAATTCCCAAAGCTTTTTTATTCATTGCCCTCAACACTCCATCCTTTTACAGCACCTTTTACTGCTCCCACTGTTTATAAATAGTTTAGCATATTTATCAGATTTAGCGACTCAAAGATAAGGAAAAATGAACAGTTTCTGCTAAACAGTATCATTATCTAATAGCCATTTTTCATCGATAAAAAAGAACAACCATCTGCCCTGATGATTGCTCTTAATAAAAAATCTATTCTTCAATCGTTGCGCGCCACTTCTCTCTTTGTTCCTCTCGGAAGTCCATTAGTTCTTGGTGGAAGTTGTCGAATTGCTTTGGCTTTGACTCTCCGTAACCTTCATGTTTACTGATTGTATTATCTTTGTAAACTAATAAAACTTCCCAATGTTTTTGAACAGGTAAATCAGCTTCGTCCGGACCTTCTTGTCGTGTTTCTTTTCTTTCCCCATAACTGTTTTCCCAATCCTGAATACTATATGTTTCGATTAACTTGCTCAGTCTTTCTGTATCTTGTTTTGCTAACTTCCATTCAGGAAATGTATTTTCAACCGAACTAATAGACGGGTACAAATACATCTTTTCCGTCTCAAAATCAGCTACAAAATCTTCATTATATGTTGGAGACTTAAATCCTTGCTCGATTACGACAACAAGTAGTTGAATGTTCTCCAACTTTTGTTTTTCTTCTGACTTAGGTAAATCGCCATATTGACTCACACTTAATCCATTCTCTTCTCTATCTATTCTCTTAGGAATAATTTGTCCATCTCCATAAGTCGTATAGGATGTCTCTTGTTTACTGGATTCCGAACTGCTTTCTCGAGCTGCTTTTTGCCTCATATCACAGCCTCCTATTCCTATACTGATTACACAAATTAGAAATACTCCAACTTTTTTTCTTCTCATTAGTTAACCTCTATTTCATTGCATTCGATGCTGTTTCCATATACTCAACCGATTCTGGAAGATAAGTTGTTAAATGATTGTTTCCAGAATCCCCACCTATCATATTATAGCTAAAGTATGTTCCAAAATTTTCTTTTCCTGTAGTATTTTTGGAATTTCCTTCTTTATCATAAAAAAAATAATCATCTTGCGAGTGCCTCTTTACATTGCCTTCAACATCGTAGTTAGTCACTCCACTAATTTTACCCATGCATTTTCTGCTCATATAAAAACTGGAAGACCACACACCTCCCCTGAGGTCAGTAATCTTCCTAGTTATTATTCTTCAATCGTTGCACGCCACTTCTCTCTTTGCTCTTCTCGGAAGTCCATTAGTTCTTGGTGGAAGTTGTCGAATTGCTCTGTAGTCATATATCCTTCATGTTTACTGATAGTTTCGTCTGTATCAACAAGTATAACCATCCAATGATACCCCACCCCATCGGCTGTCGCTACCCCTTCTTCTTTAGTTTGCTCAGTCCGCTTCCCATACTTACTTTCCCAATCTTGTATATTGTATTTTTCAATTAAACCTTTCAAAAAAAGCACATCATTCTCTTCCAATTTCCAATCAGGTTCATAATTTTCAATTGCAAATGGATCTAAGTACATCATCCTTGATTTAAAATCCACCACAAAATCAGCATTAGATTCTGGACCTTTAAAACCAGATGACTCATAGACAATTAAAGATTGAATTTCATCTATTTCTTTCTTTTTATTCGAAAACGGCAGTTCACTATAGTCTGAGATACTTCTTCCTCTCTCTTCTCTTCTTATATTTTTAGGTATAATTTTATTTTCGTCTATTTGACTTTGCGTATAATTTGTTTCCTCTACCATTGAATTAGTCGTCTCCGTTTCATTGGTGTCCCTAGTTAATTCTTTTGTTTTACACCCTGTTATTATTGCTCCTATCAACATGATTGATAAAAATATAAATATTTTTTTCATGCGTTCTCCTTTATTTCATTAAGTTTACAGCAGAATCCATATAATTAACCGATTCTGGAAGATAAGTTGCTAAATGATTGTTTCCAGAATTTCCACCTATCATACTATAGCTAAAGTATGTTCCAAAATTTTCTTTCCCTGTAGTATTTTTGGGATTGCCTTCTTTATCATAAAAAAAATAATCATCTTGCGAGTGCCTCTTTACATTGCCTTCAACATCGTAGTTAGTCACTCCACTAATTTTACCCATGCATTTTCTGTTCATATAAAAACTGGAAGACCACACACACCTCCTCTGAGGTCAGTAATCTTCCTAGTTATTATTCTTCAATCGTTGCACGCCACTTCTCTCTTTGTTCCTCTTGGAAGTCCATTAGTTCTTGGTGGAAGCCGTCGAATTGCTCTGGTTTTGATTCTCCATAGCCTTCATGTTTACTGATTGTATTATCTTTGTAAACCAATAATACTTCCCAATATTTTTGAGCTGATAAATCAACTTCATCCGCCCCCTCTCGCTCCTCACTCCATTTTTCTCCATAAAGCTCTTGCCACTTGTCCACTTCATATTTTTCTATAATTCTTTGTATATTGTTAACAGCTTTTTCATCGATACCCCATTCTGGCTCGTATGTTTTTATAGAATCCAACATGGGATATAGAAATATTTTTTTTGATTTTAAATCTACATAGAAGTCTTTATTTTCTGTAGGTGTTTTAATAATCGCATCATCTATTCTTACAATTGCTAACCAAACCTTGTCTACTTCTTTCGAGCCATTTGAAGCTGGTAAGCTATTATTATCTTCCAGACTATCCCCAAACTCGTCACGTATTACACTTTTCGGAAGAATTGTACGTCCATCTATTCCACTATATGTCCAACTCGTTTCTTGGTTTACAGTTTGATTGGTTTCCATAGAGCCTCCTTTTATATCCATATCAGTTTTTTCACAACCTACCATCATAAGTATAGTTATCCCTAACAAAAGTAGCCGCACTCTATTCTTCATCAGCGTTCCCTTCATTTCATCAAATTCACTACATGATCCATATAACCAACTGATTCAGGTAAATAAGTTGATAGATGCTCATTTCCAGAACTTCCATTCACCATATTATAGCCAAAATAAGTTCCAAAGTTTTCTTTTCCTGTAGTGTGTTTAGGATTTCCCTCTTTATCATAAAAGTAATAGCTGTCTTGCAGGTGCCCCTTAACGTTGCCTTCAATATCGTAGTTAGTCACTCCATGATACACATCTGATGACCCAAAACTATCAATATTTGCAAAATATTCATTTGTAAACATGTCAAAAAGTTGCTTATAAACTTTTTGAGCTTCACCTGTAAGATTATCTTTAGAAACCACTTTTGAGTTATACAGCGAATTCGTAATCGCATTCTTTATCTGCTCTGCATTTTGATAATTTCCATTTGACAATATCCCATCTAAAGAGTTACCTAAAACGTTCTTCACATCTTTTTCATTATAGCCACTTAAATTCAGTCCATTTAATAGATAATTTTCTGTAAAGAAGCTAGAATGCCCACTATCTTGTCCTGCATAGTAATCCACCGCATGTCCTAGCTCATGGAAAAAGATAAAGAACTTTCCACGACCATTTGCTCCTCTTTTGTCAGAATCGATGTCAAAGTACAGCGTTCCATCCGATGAAAACAATCCACCTCCACTTTTCTCACCATCACTAGGTTTTGTCCTCGTAATCTCAAATCGATCCAAATATTTCATCGACAGAGTTCGATACGGCTCATCTGCCGTATACATCAAATACTTGATATCCATCCTATCAGTGAAGCTCAATGGCGATAAAAATTTACCTACTCTTTGGGCATCATCCGGATGTTCTTTCTCAAATTGAAGGAGTTCGATTACCAGCTTGGCATTTTCCTTTCTCCTATCCAAATCATCCGTTCGATTGACATATGTTCTGATATCTTCCGCACGATAGCCCAGTTCCTTCATCAGCCGAATATCAGAATCCGTAAACCCACTCTTTTTTAGATTGTGAATGGCGTTTAATTCCTCTCGCTCCGACCAGCCCTTTTTCATAGTTGTAAGCCATTTTGACGTCGTCGCCATCGTAAAACCGCTCCCTGTGAAGCTGGCAGTGATTGCAGCCATCCCTTCCGATGCTGAATCAAAAAGACTGGTTGCCTCTTGAAAAAGTCCTTGTGTAGCAGCCTCAGCCGCATGCAATGCTTCCAGTTTTGCTTTCAACTCTGTAATCATTTCAGTATTTGTTTGAATCGTCTGTTCCAATTGACTAATTTGCCCACGATAATACATCCGTTTTAAATCGACTAAAGACTCAATCAGCTGTTCTGCCAAGGAAAAAGAGTTCATTTGTCTTTCATAATTTTCGATAGAAGCAGATGAAGTCGCATTCTGACGCTCCAAGCGATCAATAGATGCTGTCAGCTTCTCTTCATCCAATTCCTCGTCACCAACTTCACTTGAAAATGTTTCACTGTCTCTAACCATACTGTCATTTGCTGCAATCAAGCCTTGAATAATCGCTTCATGCGCTGCAAGTTGGTTTTTCAAGCCTTTCCAAGCTGCTCCATCCAAATTTGATTCTCCAACGAACTCACTGATTCCCGGCAAGACATTTCTCAGAGATAGATTATCTTTTTGAAATGCTTGAATCATTGCCGCTGTCTGTGTCTTGATTTCGACAGGTTTCAGTAATAACCCCATACTATTTCTCTCCTTTTGATTCTTCACTACTCATCCTTATTCGATGTTCTTCCAGTTCCGTTTCTTCCTCCTGATAGCTTTCCTTTTTCTTGGATAAAAGCTCCTCAAAATCGTCAAAGAAATGCTGTCTTCTTTTATTAATCACTTCATAACGATCCTGTTGTTCCATCAAAAGCAAAGAAAGTCGGCTATCCTGATGCCATAAATATTGAAGCTCCTCCAATTCCTTTCTATTCTGATGAATCAACATTCCTTCTTCCTCTTCACTCTGCGATATAGAATGCTCTTCTTGCTCCAATGTTTCTACTTTTTCTTCAAGCTGCTGCATGTTTTTCTTCCATTCATATTCTTCCATATCTTTACTCCCTCAACCAATTTTTCAAAAATGCTGCGCAATCATCTGTGAAATATCTTTGTCGATTGATTGAAATTCTTTTCCTAGAGAGCCAATATTTTTGGCATCCGCAGCAAGCAGCTCTTTATAAGTTGAACTGGCTGAAATCGCTTGTTCTGAAGCTGTTTTACTAATTTCAGCAGCAGTTAAATTGGTTTCTTCTGCGTAGCTTATTGCTGAATCCGCTGTGCCATCACTGGCTTTACTGCTGATCGCAGTACTAATTCCCAACGCTAAACCAACATCATTCTTTAGTGTCATTCCTTTTTATCTCCTAACTCCTGTTTTAATCATTGATTACGATACCTACTGCACAATCTATCTTTGAAATATGTCTTTCCTATTACATATTCATTTTATACAATCAGTTACAATAATCACCTATTTAGATTATCATGCAACCCTTTCACTTTCAATAAGATTCATTTTCGTAACAAGTAAAGTGTCTGAGACAGAAATAAACTTTCAACGCTCCTTACTCCTATAAAACAAATAAACGGTGCTCCAAAGCTCCACCAAACTTCGAGGTTTGGAGCAAAGCGAGAACCGTAAACAGGCTTGTAGGAACTTAACGCTTTGTCTCGAGAATCGTTAGGCTCCTAGAGACAGCTACTATCTACACGTAGAAGCCACAGACTCTCTAATTTATGAAATTGATGCTTATAAGAAGTATATATTCGGATTTTCCAGCAGTTTCAACGATGAATTACGCAGAATTGATATCACTGTTGATGCAAAAAGATAAATAAAAATCCTAGAGGGGAATTTTCCTCTCTAGGATTTTTTGTTATCAACCTATCATATTCGTTTGCTTTAATACCTAAAAACTAACGTAACAGTATACCTACCGCTCGTTAATAACTGCGCCTAACTTTTTATCTTTGACATGAAACGTAAAGACACCCCAATCACCTACAGTGGCGCTCTCTTCAGCAACCGTATCAAAGGATAAGCGATAGATACCATCATAAAAATCGGATACCTCCAGCATCGACAGTCTTCTATAAATGTCTGCTTTCAGTCTGTCAATTGACTCTTTCGTGCTGCCCTCCGCATGATTTTCATAGGTTATTTCTGTTATTACGAGCCCACATGCCATGTACTTTTTGACATCAATATCATAGTATCCGTTAAAGGGTCTATTTGCTTGTTGATTTTTGGTCACATCTTCTTTGTATAAAGCAAGATTATCTTCAAAAGAGCCCATTTCTTCGCTGGCATCGACTGAAGGAAAGGTCAGCAAATACGGCTCCACTTCTTTCAATTTAAAATCTTCTATTTCAATTTGTTTTGTAAGCTCCTGTTCAATCACCTTCGCGAAGTCCAGAGCTTCCTCCTGAAATGCAAAGCTTTGAATGACACCGGAATAGATGCCAAATTCAAATAAGTCCTCCGCCCCAATCGCAGCAGTTTCTCCTTGAAACGTATCCGTATTATGCTCAAAGAACATCGTATCACTAACGGTCACAGTCCGCCCTTCAACTATCTCAGTATAGTCAAAGACGACCCTTGTATTAGGGGTTGCATAAAGGTACCCTTCCCCTTTGACATATTCTACAGCAATTTCTCCCTCTAATCCGCTTTGGGAATAGATACCTGAGATTGTCTGTTCATATTGACTCTTACTCACCTTGTTACAACCGCTTAATGCCAATAGCATTAACAGCGACACAGATAAAAACAACAGCCTTTTCTTTTTTACATCCAACATTTAGAGAACTCCTTTTTAAATAACTCCTTGCTTGCATCAGAGTTTGTTATCTACAATCTTGTGCCAAGTTTCCACTTAACCACCTATATAAACAAACCACCAGCGACTTCACCTAGATTCACATACCGACTATTGCGGAGACCAATTAATTGCGGCCTTTTTCGCTTGAGAGAAAAGCTGTCGATAGGTCAATTGATAGGTAACCCCGTCTTTGATAAAATGCGTACTGCACTGTCGAAATTCAAAGGGCACCTGCCGCTCTACACATTGCTTCCGAATAGCCAAAACCCATTGATAGTCCATTGGACGGCCTTGCTTATGATACTCCCCACCGGCCATCACCAGTTCAATGTCCGCCAAATAGTTAGAAAGATCGATTGGCGCCAATAAGGGCTGACAAATAATATTTTTATGGCGAATAGGCAACGACTGCAAAATCGGCAAACGCTTGTCTGCTATCTGCTGGTTTTCCACAGAGACACCGATTGTTACATTTTCATAGCCCGAACCCCAATCAGCCGGCAAACACGCTTCCAGCCGTTCAATTCTTTTTGTTAAAAAGACAAATTGGCAATCGGAGCGTTCACGAATCATGTCCCAGCACTCGTCCCGCCACTCATCTGCCTCTTCGATTAAAAAATCACTTTTAAAGCAAGTAAAAATCGTTGAGCCTGAACCAATCACATAGCTGCCATTGCGCTTTTTGATTGGTGCATCAAAGCCGGCTGCTTTTACAACCGTATCCGCCTTACGTTGTCGTTTTTTCGCGCCTTCATGAATAAAGCAATACCGACAGCCTTCACTCACTCGCTTGCACCCGTTCCATGGATTCCAAAATGCCATAATGCGTATCCTTTCCTTTAACTATCATAGTGTCTCTACTTAGATTGCCGCAGCCTACATAAATATACTATTCTAAAAAAGAGCCCAAGCTTCTGCTTTGAGGCTCTCTAATAATTTTTAGCTAAAATAGTCACTACCAGCTCCGAAGCTAGTCAGCAAACACATTGCTCCATTCTTCACGCTGATCCAAAAATTCTTTGGCTAACGCTTGCGCACCTTCTAATGTATGACTAGCTGCCCAGCCGCATTGCACCGGATTGCTTGCAGGAACTTCGTTTGCCACTAAAACATCCTTCATGGTCAATTCCAAAACATCCATGACTTCATCAATATTGTCATGGTTCAACACAGTCAAATAAAAGCCAGTTTGGCAGCCCATCGGTGACCAATCCACGATATAATCTGCGTGATTACGAATCAATTCTGCAGTCAAGTGCTCCAATGAATGCAGCGCCGCCATTTCCATATGCTCTTTGTTCGGCTGTTTCAGGCGAACATCGTATTTCACGATTAAGTCTCCATTGGCACCTGTTTTTTTATCTGCCACTCGGATGTATGGTGCCTTTACCTTTGTGTGATCCAAATTAAAGCTTTCAACATTCATTTTCATATCAAATTTCCTCCATTTACTTTTTTGCAATGACCAGCCAAACAAAACGGTTCATTTGACGATACATTGTCTGAAAGCCATTCTCGGTGAAATGCTCTTCTACTTCTTCCATCAGCGGATAATATTCCCGCTCCAAATCTGCTACAAGATTGTTTTCACCCAGCGCTTTCTTCTCTGTTAAGATTTTAGCATAAGTCGCTTGGGATAGAAACATTGTATCACCGAAGATGATTTTTCCACCCTTTGGAAGCAGTTGATGATAGCGTTTGATTACTTGTCTTTTCTCAATAGCTGTCAGATGGTGAAACACTAGGTTTGAAACGATCGTATCAACCGTTTCCGGTAATTCAGGAAAGTTCTCCATGTCCCCTTCTAAAAAGGTCAGATGTTGAAGCGTCGGCTTACTTTCTGCGATTTGACGCATTTCCGGAGACGGTTCAATGGGGTAAACAGTCTTTCCGGCGGCAACTAATTTTTCTGTCAGATTCCCCGTACCGCTTCCAAATTCTAATATCGTATCTCTGGAAGCCTTAGTAATCTCGGCGAGTGTTTCCCAATAGCCGGCAAATACTTCTTGATATTCCGGATTGCTGCCATTGACCTCTTCATCATAGTCTGCTGCCCATTCTTCAAAAATCGGCATAAATTCCAAGCCCATGCTTAGACACCTGCCTTTTCAAATGCTTGTTTAAGGTCTGCTAAAAGATCGTCCACATATTCAAGTCCTACCGACAAACGAATCAAGCCATCCTTGATTCCTGCTGCCTCTCTTTTTTCTTTTGGAATAGAGGCATGTGTCATGATTGCCGGAACCTCCACCAAGCTCTCCACACCACCCAAGCTTTCGGCTAAAGTGAACAGCTGCAAGTTTTCCACAACTGCTGTCACCGCTGTATCGTCCACTAATTCAAAGGAAACCATCCCGCTAAATCCACTCATCTGTTTTTTTGCCAGCTCATAGCCAGCATCGTTTACCAGCCCTGGGTAATATACTTTGTCGACTGCCGGATGGGCACTTAAAAATTCCGCTATAGCCAGCGCATTACGCTGGTGTTCTTCCATTCGTACACCTAACGTCTTAATCCCTCGTTGCATCAGCCAGCTATCCTGCGGACCTAATACCGCACCAATCGCGTTTTGCAGGAATGCCAGCTCCTCAGCAAGCTGAGAATTATTGGTCGTCACCAAACCGGAAACGACATCACTATGTCCGCCAAGATATTTCGTCCCGCTATGAATCACGATGTCTGCACCTAATGCTAAGGGCTGTTGGAAATATGGCGTTGCGAAGGTATTGTCCACAATCACCAATAGCTCATGCCTTTTGGCGATGTCAGCTGCCGATTTGATATCTGTGATTTTCAGCAATGGATTGCTGGGAGATTCTAAATAGAGACCTTTCGTATTTGGACGGATATGCTTCTCAATGTTCGCCAAATCGCTCGTATCAATGATTGTATATTCCAATCCATTCTTAACAAACACCTTCTCAAAAATGCGGAAGGTCCCACCGTAAACATCATCGCCCATCAACAGATGATCGCCCGGCTCAAACAACGATAACACCGCATGGATTCCTGCTAAGCCAGAACCAAAGGCAAAGCCTTGTACACCGCCCTCTAAGTCGGCAATCAACTCTTCCAGTGCATGGCGTGTCGGATTGCCGGAGCGGGAATACTCATATTCCTTCGGCTGGCCGAGCCCATTTTGTTTATAGGTAGAGGTTTGATAGATTGGTACACTGACAGCGCCCGTTGTTTTGTCTTCTGAAATCCCACCATGAATTAGTTTCGTATTGATATGCATATTAATATTCCTCCCGTGAATAGATATTTTTGGATAAATAACGATCGCCCGCATCTGGAAAAATCGTAACAATCTGACTGCCAGCCGGTAACTGAGCAGCTTCTGCCAACGCCGCAGTCATAGCTGCCCCTGATGAGCTTCCCACTAAAAGCCCATGCTCTTTTGCTAATCTTCTTGTCATGGCAAAGCCGTCTGAATCACTGATTGTCGCATAGCGAGTGATAGGTAATGTTTCAAGAAAAGTCGGCATAAATTCTACACCGATTCCTTCGATTTCATGACTGTGACTTGCTCCGCCATTTAGAATAGAGCCCTCCGGTTCCACGCCAACTAAACGAATCGCTGCATTTCTTTCCAGAAGGTAACGAGCAACGCCGCTAAAGGTTCCACCGCTGCCGATTCCTGCTACAAAGCTGGTAATTTCCTCACCAAGGTCTGCAACTATTTCCGGAGCAAGTGAGTGATAATAGGCTTCCGGATTCGCAGGGTTGGAAAATTGTAATGGTAAATAGCTGTCTACGTGTTCTTTTTGAATCGCCTTGGCTTTAGCAATCGCACCAGTGATTCCTTCTTCCGTCGGTGTATGAACGAGCTCAGCACCTAACGCACGCATCAGCGCTTGCTTTTCCAGACTGAACTTTTCCGGAACGACAAAAAGTGTCTGTAGGTTCTCCGCTAATGCGGCAATGGCGATTCCGATGCCTGTATTACCGGCGGTTGGCTCGATGATCGTTGTTTCTTTTGTCAGCCTGCCGCTAGCCAGACCTTCTTTGATTAGATAGACACCCAACCGGTCCTTGATACTGCCGCCGGGATTCAAATATTCCAGCTTGGCATAGACAACGGACCCCTCAGGGATGTCAAAAAAATCGTGATGTGTGAAACGAAATAACGGCGTATTGCCAATTGCGGTTTGGATCGAATCGATGATCATAATGAACTCCTTTACGAATTTTTGGGTAACAAAAAAGGCGCTGACTATTAATCAGCACCTTGAATTTCCATTAGGTCGACACCAAAAGACGGAGAAATCCTACTCCGAGCATCAAAATAATTGAAAAATTGGGCAGTTAACAGGCATGACAAAGCGGTATGCTGCTTTTTAGCACCATACAACAACAGCAAGATTCAATTGCATTATGTTTGCTGAATGTCATGTCTCTTCCTCCAATTTTTTTCGTTCTTATGTTGGTGTAAAGGTTAGCATAGGGAAAAATTCCTGTCAATGAAAAAACTCTAGCATTTCTACGCCAGCAGTGAACAGCAGTCACTCGTTAGGCTAGAACAAAATATGGAAACCGCACGGCCGAATTTTCATTTTACCTATACATCAATTTTCGTATATCACAGCGATATCGCGGATTCTACGCTTCATTTCTTCTCGAACATGCGCGGGCTCTAAACACTCGCATTTATCTCCAAAGCTGAACAAAACATTGTAATAATAGTCGTTCTCTATGAAGGGCAGCTGCACGAGAAAATGCTCCTCACCATCTGCTAAAAAGTCCTCATACGCACAATATTCCAGCACCTGATCGATGACCGAATGATGAATGCGAAGCTTGATGTTTTTCTGCATGGCTGCCGCTTGCTCTGTAAAGTCCAGCTCCGGCTTCAGATATTCTCGCGGTGTAAATCCTTCCTCTTGTATTTTCAGGTCAGACATACGGGATAATCTGAACAAACGAAAATCCTTTCTTTCATGACAATAGCCTTGCCAATACCAGTGACTATTTTTCAGGACCAGTTGATACGGCTCCGCCTTGCGTACCGTTTTATTGCCGTAGCGGTCTATATACTCGAAAGACAGCAGCTTACTCTCCTGTAGCGCTGTTTTAATCCTATCTAAATATGGTTGCATATTCCGATTACTCAACCACGGACTTAAATCAATCGATAGTTGATTGGCTTTTAAATCAATATCCTTGGCCTGCTCCTCCGGAATAAAGCTTTTGACCTTCGCTAAGGCATGTACCAGCTCGTCTCCCCCTGTCATACTGGAAAGACTGGACAGTCCCATTAATAGACTCGAAAGCTCTGTTGTTGAAAAGACCTTTTTATCGACCTTGTATTGCTCCATGATTTCAAAACCACCGCCAACACCCGATGTCGAACGAATAGGAATCCCTGCCATGTTGATGGACTCTATGTCACGATAGATTGTGCGCAGAGACACTTCAAATTTATCAGCTAATTCCTTGGCACCGATGCGCTTCTTATCAAGAAGTATCATAATAATGCTAATTAGTCTGTCAACTCTCATGTAATCACCGCCCTCCAAAATTTCTTTTTTTCAGTATAGATTGTTGCCATACTGGTGTCAACAATTGGTCAGTATAATAAGGGTATAAATAAAACAAACACGATGAATCACAGCCTATTTTGTTCAGTCGCATTCATCAATCAGGAGGAAAAAAATCATGCAAACAAAAGCCTTAGTCGTTATCGACATTCAAAATGATATCACCAAAAATTACAAGGAAATTATCGACAATATCAATAATGCCATTGATTGGGCAGCCAGCAATGACCTGCATATCGTATATATTCGACATGAAAATTTATCCGCCGGTACAAGAACCTTCAAACCCAATACACCAGGAGCTGAGCTGGCTCCTGACTTGAAACTTGTATCTAATCATATTTTTACGAAATCTAAAGGAAACGCATTAACCAGCGAGGAATTTGCAGCCTTTATTCAAGAAAACGAAATCAATGATTTCTACCTAACAGGAGCAGATGCGGTTGCCTGTGTGAAATCAACGTGCTACAACATGCGCAAAGCAGATTATGGCGTTACGGTTCTGGCTGATTGCATCACCAGTTATGACAAACGAAAGATGGACGAGATGCTGCGTTATTATGAAAGCAAAGGGAGTCAGATTGCTCGTTTGGAAGAGCTTGTAAGCTGAGTGGTTTTGTATAAACAAAAAAAGCCGAAGAGATTGTTGCCTCTTCGGCTTTTAAGGTATTCTGAAAAACAATCGATTTTTACACAAAGCAACTGAGCGTTGATTTTTGCTTATTTAGATACTGTCTGATAAAAATCATACAAATAATCTAAACTGGTCAATTGTCGATTACAGTTACAGCTATCTGTACACACATAATTTCCTTTTTTGGTATAAGTTCCGTCTCCCGAGCTCTTTGTAGTGGAGAGAAACATCGCAACATTCCCTATACTATGGCAGATAGAGCATACATTTTTTATCACCTGTGGAGACATCACACCATACATGCCAACGAGCTTGTCCCCATAAAAGAAGTTGATATATTTTCTTTGCGTACCTATATCATCCCAAGCAAGATAGGTTGTCTCTTTCAAGTCATACTCTTCTATTTTCGGGTACTTCAATTTTTTAACTTTTCTAAACGATTTCTCGATTTGTTTACTGGAAATCGTTGGAAAAGGGGCAACATGCATTTTTAGCTTGTCATAGATTTTCACAGCTCTGGCATTCGTTAGCTTCATATCCATGTAGTCAGTATAAATCAACTCATGAAGCTCTTTTCCCAAAAGCGGCTCAATTTTTGAAGTGGCCACTGCTTGTGACGTTTTTACCACTTGCTTATCATTGACTGTTTTGTATATATTAATTAAATTTGTAATTTCTTGTTTTACTACATTATATTGATAGGGTTGTAACATGTTATTTTCCTTCTTTCTTTCAATGAATACATGATACTTCGAAGAAAAATAATCGTTTAAATCAAAGTATCATCGTTTGGATGAAACCTCGATAGTTACTAAAGATGATGTTATCATCTCAACCACCTCCTAGCTCTAGGAATTATACTACGTTTTATGCCTACAGTAAACATACAAGTTTTTTCCAGTCTAGCTCTATTCGCGCTTTTAAGAGCATCGTTTATTTCAAAAGAGAATATTCTTCGATAATGGTTTCGCCCCACCATGTATTTTCAGGTTTGATGACAGTAATAAAAATTTGACTATTTCGTGCTTTTTGTTGGTGGTCAGACTATAATGAACATAGCTACGAAGAATGGGGGGAGTACGGTGATTGAATCATTTATTGAGAAAGATGTTCTTCGACAAGTTAAATTGATTGAATACCTTTATGAGTTGGAAAAACTGACCTTACGCGAGGTTGCCAAGCGATTACAGGTGACAACGAATACAGTGAAACGAGACTTCGATAAAGTCGTCTTCCTTTTAGAGGAGCAAATCGAACATTCCGAGCTCACTAGTACAACGATTTCCATTATTTTCAACAGCTCGTTTACCCGATATGACTTAGCCAAAATAATCTATCAGGATTCGTATTTTTTAAAAACCTGTGCTTATTATTTACTTGGTGAATCCGACTACTTGACTATCGTAGAAGCAGAATTTATTTCGGTCGCCAAAGCTTTCACTATAAAAAAACAGGTGGAGAGCTATTTTAGGGCGGCAGGAATCATGGATGAAAAAAGTGCATTTATCCCTAATGAAATCCGCTATCGCTTAGTGCTCATTTCTGTTTGGATGCGGTGCGACCTATTAGATAAGCTGATTGCTCCGAGCCAATATAAAACCGCCACCGTTTTTGTCGACCAAGTCTTGTTTAAATTCGCTAATGGATATGAAAAGAACAACAGAGAATATCAATTTTTATTACTAAATACCTATTTGTCGCTTAGCCGATTTAAAGAGTTTTCTCTGATCTATGAAAAGGATGAGATTACTTATTTAAAAAATACGCCGACGTTTCATCAACTGATGGATGTCAATGAGCTGATTTTAGCGAAAGAAAAATTACCGGAAGCAGAAATTCAGTATCTGGCTTCTATCTATAAAACAATCCCTTTGAACACGAGCAATTATTTAATTGTGGAAATGAACTACCAGAGGGAAAGAGAATTGATGATTGAAAGAAATGCCATGGTGCGCCAATTAATCAAAAGTTTTGAAAATGAGTTTGGTGTCGATTTATTCGATCATATTTTATTTGAAAAACCATTTATGAATTTTATCTATTCCCTATGGCAAGAAACCCAAGCTTTTTCTGCTGAAAAGCATTTTTACCTGAGCGACCAGCAACTACATTTAGCAGAAAGAATCAAGCATGTCCTAGAAGCTTGGCAAAAGCAATTTGATTTAGATGCGGCATTCACATTCAATCAGACCACACTTGAAAAGTTTTGTTCCCAAGTAACGGCGAGCTTGATACAAAAAAGAGCGCAAAAATTTGTTTTCTTCTTTATTGCAGAAGACGAACTGTCCCATACCATTTATCGAGAAAACCTAAAGCGTTGGTTGAACCTAGACTATAACGTTATTGATAGTACGATGTATTATTCCTTAGACGACTTACCGATTTATGTCAAAGAATGGCCCAGTATCATTATCTGCGAGCGATCCCTAAAGCACGATTTCACGATTCCTGATACACTCAGCTTTTTCCCTATCTCACGAAACTCGATTTTGGAGGATACTAAAAATATTTTATCCTCTGTTTATCATTGGAAATCTGAATAATAAATCAAAAGAAGACAGTTGTACCCTGTAGATGCCTTTCCGGCACTTGGGTCACAGCTGTTTTCTTTATTTTTTCACATTTTCTGAAACTTCATGAAATAACAAAGAAAATTTCATAGAAAAAGAGTCGTATACTACTCTCGAAAAATAAACAATATACATTTTGTTAAAGGGAGTGTTTACGATGAATACATTAAAAAGAACAATGCTTTTTTCTATTGGTTTGTTGTCATCACTGACTTTTTTAGGCTTTGTAACACAAGATAATCCTTCCCGTGCGGAATCAAAAGACACGATTGCTCCCAAAATCGAGCACATTGCAGATTGCACCTTGACACTGAAAAAGGCAAAAGAGTTTGATCCGCTGGAAAATGTTCAAGCTTTTGATAATATAGATGGTAATTTAACAGAAAAAATCACATTAGACAGTTATTTAAAGAAGGATACCGTTGGAAAATATAAATTAATTTACTCTGTAACAGACAGCAGCGGCAATAAAACGACTAAAATAAGAACGGTCACCATTATCCCAGACGAAGAAACCTCTTCAAGTGCAGAGCAAGCTGCTCCCGTTGAATCAGCCCCTATTGAAACAGATGCGCCAATAGTTGAAGAGACTCAAGAAGTAACCGAAGCTGTAGAACCAGCTGTAGATAGTACACTTGTGGAAAGTGAAGCTGCACCAGTTGAGCAAAACACAGCGCCCGTCGCTGAACCAACACCAGCACCTGAACCAGTCATGTCTCAACAAAATGCGACCATCAGCTTCTTAGGTGTGACCATTCCTTTTATCGATTATAATGGCGCTAGCGCTGCACCTGCTAGCGGAGCTGGAACTTGGACAGGTACAGGAGCGGTCAATGATGGCGCGCCTACTCACTTCATCGGACATAATCCCGGTGACTTTGCGCCAGTAATGAACATCACCGTGGGTACTCCGATTACTGTAGTGGATGGACAAGGAAATGCACGCACCTACACTGTTTATGAAGTGTTGGATGCTTACGATGATGGACTCAATGCCCATGACCCTAACGACAACACTTGGGCTAGAGTAATTGATGCCGGCGGAGAACGAATTTCACTGCAAACCTGTATCACTGATTCAATCAACCGAATCGTTTTAGCAAGCTGAAAAGTTTTTTAAGAAATAAGCATAGCTAGAGAACAACTGGATGCTATACGTCCAGCTGTTCTCTTTTTTTATATTGCTATTTTTGCGTTTATCCTGAAAATGAAGACTGATTTTCCACGATTGAAAAAACTCAGTTAAAGTAATAAATCAGTTCGATGATAATCGTACCTACTCTTACTTTCTCAAGCCAAAACGCTTATGCTCCTACGGTTACTCTTCGTATGGAGAAGCTTTACCACAACCTCTTGTGATATAGTATATTTACCGAATAAAAATGATTACAGGTGAGAAGTATGCAGATAAACAGGCTATTCGAAATAGTTTATATCCTCTTGGATAGGAAAAGTGTCACAGCAAAAGAATTGACTGAACACTTCGGCGTTTCAAGACGAACCATTTGCCGTGATATAGATGCATTAAGCACAGCAGGAATTCCTGTCTATACGAAAAGGGGGAAAGGCGGCGGCATTAGTCTTTTACCCAACTTTGTGTTGAACAAATCATTACTGAATGAAGGCGAGCAAACAGAGATTTTATCTGCGTTATATGGCTTATCAAGCATTAAAACCGAGGATACTGACCAAGTCTTGCAAAAATTATCCACACGATTTAACAAAACCGTCACCAACTGGATGGACGTCGATTTTTCAGGCTGGAGCCACGAAAATGATTTCTTCAACGACTTTAAAACCGCAATCGTACAACAGCGAATTGTAGAATTTGATTATTACAACCGAGAAGGAGAGAAAACCTTTCGTCGAGTAGAACCTATACAAGTTTGGTTCAAATCTAAGGCCTGGTATCTAAAAGGCTTTTCCCTAGGGAAGCAAGACATCCGACTATTCAAAATAGGACGAATCAAGAACCTGGTTGTCACTGACCAAAGCTTTACCGCACGTGATCCCTTGCTACTATCGGATAAAGTTGATTCCCTCACCACTGAAGAACCGAATCTGATTAAAATCAAACTCCGGATAGAACCCGAAAGAGCCTTTCGGGTATTCGATGATTTTCACGAGAGTATGATCGAAAAGCAGCCAGATGGCGGTTTCATTGTAACGGTCTTCTGGCCGGAGGATAACTGGCTTTATGGATTTATTCTATCCTTTGGCAGATATGCTGAAGTGTTAGAACCGGCGCACCTTCGAACTTTCATAAAAAATGAAGCACAAACGATTTCAAAAAAATATTTATAATGTGACACACTGCTGTCACATTACCCTTGATATACTCAAATAGCAAAGCAAAATAAAATTTAGAAACGAGGAATTTTACCATGTCTAAAGCTATTTGGTTTATCACGTATACACTTAAGGAAAACGTATCAATAGAGGAATTTCTACTTGCTTCAAAAAGATGCAACGATGAGGTCCTATCGAAGCAAAAAGGATCTATTTCATGGAAAGTCCTTCGCGATGGCGATACTTGGGTCGATTTAGTTGAGTGGGAAACGGCAGAGGATGCAAAAAACGGCGAGACCGCAGGCGGAAGTAACCCCGCTGCCCGTGAGTTTTATTCGTTCATAAACATGAAAAGCTGTAAGCTCCAGCCGTTTTCTGTTGAGGAAAGTTATTGATAAAAAGATTTCTTATTTTAGATTGCTGTCTATTATGGTAGCTAAGTTAAATAAATGAACTCGCCATTCCTGTTTTTTTTTGAATAGGAATGGCGAGCTTTTTTTCAAAGTAGTCATTATCTATATGGAATTGTTTATAGACTTTCGCTACTTCTATTCCTACATCATATTGCATCATGAGCTCCGCTAACTTAATTCCATCCATCAAAACGATTCCCTGATTTTTCGCAAACTCTTGCGCTCCACTGGAAAATCTGGAGGTTGTAATAAATACATAAGGAGCAGATACGGTTGCTTGTATGAAATCAATGTGCGACAACTTATTACCTAACTGCTTTGATATTTATTTAAATAAAAAACGTTAAAAAAAGTTTATTCTAATGATATTTTTTCCGGTTCTTCCTTTACGCTAACGTCCCTTTTCTTTATAACGTCTGTTTTTTCTCAGAAACAGCTTAAAACAAACGAATTATTGAACTTCCGAGAGCATTTACCCGAAGCCACAAAAATGAGATAATAGAGCATATAAAAGGTTAGTTTGGGAGGAATAATGATGGAAAATACATTTGTTCAAAATCAGTGTTTGTCGTGTGGGGGCGCAATTGAAAATCCTGAGTATAAAAATTGTCCTCATTGTGGCACTTTATTAGATGAGGTACAGGCAAAAATAAATCAACGAAACAAAAATATTGAATTGTGTCATAATTGTGGATCACCGGTAACTTACAATATTGAAAAGCAGCAATTTTCATGTGACTATTGTCACTCTACTTTTACGCCCCAGTCGGAAAAAGATTTGGATCGAGTCGTTTTTGAAGCGGATAATTTAATCCCGTTTCAGGTGCCAAAAGGATTGGCCAAGAAGCGGTTCTTTGAATGGTTAATTAAGGGAAACAATGTTCCTAATGACATTCTTGATAGAATGGACAACATCCAACTGGAGCAAGTGTATGTTCCCTATATGGGAGCGAATATCGTCTATGAAGGTTCTTGGGGAGCAGAAATTGGCTATAATCGCTCAGAGACCTACACTCATTATGAAACAAGAGAAGGAAAAAAAGGGGAAAAATACTCTGAGCCAGTGACTCGAACACGAACAGTTGTTGATTGGAATCATCACAGCGATGTTTTTTCCGGACATACCCATAAAAGCTTTTTAGTTAACAGCGAGCTAAAAGGCTCGGTTGCAGAATTTATGAAAAAGGTGGGTGATTTGATTTTTTCAGCTGATACAAAACCATTTGATCAGCACTATACTGCAGGCACTCGCCAGTTGAAAATTTCTCCGGATAAGGTTTCAGAATCCTTACGTTCAGTTCGAGATATCGCTCAGGAGGAGGCAAATAAAACCGTACTCAGATTATTACCAGGGGATAAGAAGAAAAATGCTACGGTAACTAAACTAAGTTACAAGCTGACCTCTCACTATACCTATGTTCCATTCTGGAAAATCACCTATAAATATGAAGGGGTGGATTACATTGTACTCGTTACGGCTGCCAAAAATGAAAAAATTGAACTAGATGGTAGTAAACCAGTGAGTCAAAATGATACAAAAATAGAAAAAAGAATGATATTGAGCGGTCGAATAGGTCTCTTAGCCAGCGTGTTTGGTTTCTTGATGACACTGTTTGATGTGATTCCAAATGCAGGTCCCTTTTGGGCAGTTGTTGTTGCCGCAGGAATTATTGTTTGGATTTTCTTCGCCATTAAACGAGCGCTCTTTCACAGAGGGAATAGAAAAAATCTCAAGAAAATATTGGCTGAACATCAAGAGTACCTTGAGCTGTCAAATAAATATCCACAATAGGTTTTTAATTGGTTGAGGCAACCAGAAAAAAAGTAATGACGAATACGAGTTTATACTAAGTAAAAAAAGGCCACAAGCAAAGAGAGAGTGGGACGATAGTCAGAAAAAATCTGATTATTGTCCCACTTTTTTGATTTAAGGATACACAAGAACACTCGCCCCTTTAAGAATAAAGTGACCAAACTAGGAAAGAAGCAAGTATTTTATGTTCAAAGACTATACCATCAACCAAACTACTTTACCATGAGATGTGGAACATTTTATTCCAGAAACAGCTATCACCTTTGTAGTATTGTACAAGTATAAGCTGTATCTACTAGTAAATGCAGACAGGCAGAGCCCAATTTCTTTCCATCCAAACTTTTATAACTACTTAAACATAAAGATTATCTTGGCTGAAACTCTTCACTCAAAAAGAATCTTGTGTTCCTCTTTTGTAATTAGTCTGTGATGTTATTCCGCGACTAGTCCAGCCATAATGCCCATGTTGCAATTAACTCTTTTATTTCCTCCACGAACTTCCCAACATGATACCCATCGCAAGCCGCATGATGAACTTGGATAGCCAACGGAATAGTTATTTTTCCATTCTTTTTCATCAGCCTCCCCATTGTAAATATAGGCTTTAGGTATGTTCCTTCGGTAAACACATTTAAATTAAAGGACGTAAATTCAAGCCAAGGTAAACTGGAAATATTAAAAACATTCTCCGGCATATTTTTTTGAGGAAAAAGCTTTTGACTATCTTTGTATATCTCAATCTCTGATACACATTGACTATAAAAAGCGGAAAAATCTCTTTGATATGGTGTCCAAATACTAGAAAAAGTTTTAGTCTTTTCATTCAAAATAGTATAAGAAGGATGTAGAATTTCCCAGTAACCAATTGTTCCGTCGATTTCATCTGTTCGAAATTCTTTCATGGTTTGAACCGTTCGAGCGAGAAGATAAATTTGAACAGGATAGAGCTTTAATTCCAACTTTTTGATTTCATAATACAGTTCGGTGATATCCAAATGAACTGTCGTACTAAATGTTGTAGGTAGAACATTCATATAATGAGTAAAATATTCTTTTCTGTTCCAGTCATCTTCCATCTTTTTAAACATTATTTCGCCTCCTAAATGATTTTTGCTTTTATCTAGAAGGCCATTTTATCTGTTTTCACCATTTTCTCACCCTCATTCATATAGATTTATAATTCAGCTCTTTTAGTGCTTTTTGCTTGTTATTTATTTAGTTGGAAGTAGATTTGTCTTTCAGCATCATAATTGATATTGCTTCTCAAAGTCCTTAAGTGATTGATAATTAAGTGCCGAGTACAGCTCATTGTGTTGTAATACGTTTCAATATATTTGACTATCTCTAGTTGAGCTTAATCAATGTTGATACTGAATTGCCGGACAGCCGAATTAGGATCATTCAAAATATTTTTCAATATGATTTTCTGAAGCAAGCCGAATCGCCTCTGTTCGGTTACTAATATTCAATTTATTATATATTCTTTTTAGCACTCCTCGGATCGTTTCATAAGATTTATTTTGTAGTTGAGCAATTTCTTTCATTGTTCGCCCCTGATAAATCAAAAATAAAATAGTTAGTTCTTTAGATGTCAGATGAATCAGAACAGAATGCTTTTCTCTATTTTTTTGTAAAAATTGCTTTTTGATACTGGCTAAATAGGTGGAATAGCTATGTGCTTTTGTAGCGATAGTTGACAGCCATTCTTCTGGAATGAGGGTACGGGAAGATTGTTGATAATTTACCGCCAATAGTTTAGCTGCATTTCCAAGTTCTATAATAGGCATAAGCAAATCATTTTTATGACTCCAGCGATACACCTCTTCAAATACAGCAAATCCTTTTTCTTTATCCCCTATTTTATAGTAGGTCACTGCCTGTATCATATAAAGATAAACATTTAACAAGTGATATTTCCGCATTTTAAAAAGATGAATCGTCTCTTCAGAAAAGGAAAGCAGCTCTTCATATTCTTCATTTATAAGTAGATATTTAGCATGTAAAATTCTGTCACGACCGTAGTTCCATGGCATCATGGTTTTCAAATTGACACTCATATCTTGTATCCAATAAGCGATATTATGCTTTTTACCCAATTGAAGATTTAACCAGCTTTCTGCTAAATCAGGCATACTGAAAAAATACTGATAGTCCGCTTCAGCAGCATAAAGCTTTAGTAAATCAAAGCTTTCCATCATCATTTTATAGTTTCCTTTTGCTGCATTATATCTCATTAGTAAGAAAGCTGCACTACAAGCAATATCAGATTGGTTATATTTTAAGGCTTCTGTTATGGCCTTTCCTGCATTGCTTTCAACTTCTTTAAAGTTGCGTATGTAGTAGTTTCGTTCTGCTTCAGCAAGATAAGAGCAGCCAGCCCAATTCCCCCCTGTTGCAGTGATAATGTAAGGTTCCAACTGATTTAAATTTTGAACAAATCCGTTGAGGGAGCCCTCTTGTGTATCTATTAATTTAAGAACAGGTGTATCAGAAAAAAGATTTATATTTTGAGGTAATAATTTACTTCCTTCAGGAATTAGTTCATTGGAACGCTTAAGTAACTGGGAAACAAGGTGGGCGGGAATTGACCCGTCTGAAAAAAAGCAGACATTTACTAACAATACGTATGCTTCGCCTAGTATGGGTTTTATTGCTTCTGAGGTTTGGTCAAATTTATCGTAATGCTCACAAAATTTTTCCATCAATATTCTGGCATCGTTGTAGCGGTAAAGTGTACATAGCATATGGGCATTGACAATTTGCACTATTGGATATTTTTCAATTAGAAATGCAGGCATCTCATTAATGGTATTAATACATAAATTAGCAACCTCTCTTGAACAAGGAAAGGTAATTTTTTTTAAAAGCTCCACAATTTCAACATGGGCACAGATTTGCCGATATAAAGGGATGGCATGACAAATATCCTCATGATCCTTGTACCAATCCGCTACAAATAGACAAAATTTCTGTTTTTGTTTGTTACTAATTAGAATTTGCTTTTCTTTCAATAAAGGTACTACATCTTCTGCAAATCGATAGGATTTCGAAGTGAAGTCATAGCGAATAATCGGGCTGTCTGTCATAAATAGCTGATCATCTACACCATACCAATTATAAACAAGTTTTATGACATCCAAAGAAAAATTTTCAAGCAAAGACAGATAAACCAGACAGTCTATTTCTTTACGCATATAGGTTTTAAAATGTACTTGTTCTAGCCATTGACTCAGATAATATCTCAAACTATTAAAGGAAACAATGTTATAGCGAGAGTGAATTTCCGGAATTGTTTTAACGGCTGAAAACCATCCGTTTGTTAATTTACGTATCTGAGTAAATTGTTCTTTGGTTAAGGCCAATTGATGTTTTATATAATATTGTCTTTCTTCATCATAATTTAGGTATAGGAGTTTTTTTTTCGGATAACTGCTAGATGTGTGACGCGAAGGATTGTAGATAGCGATATACTCAAAGCCTGGTATTTGCAAACGGAGGAGTTGATCTAAAAATGTAAGAATCTGTTTATTGTTAATAACTTGAGTATTTATTAACAGGAGAGTAACGGGTTTTTGACAAGCTTGCCTTTTTAAATCATTCATAAAGACATTGTTTCTAATTAAAAGATCAGAAGGGGGTTTTTGTTGAAAAGGTTGATTAAATACTTGGCTCCATTTACTTAATGCTGTCATAAATGAAGTATAAAAATTCTCTGGTATATTGTCCTCCTGATTAAGCAAGAGCGGAATCATTTCCCTGTTGTCTTTATCTAATGTTGAACGTACCGTATGTAAATACAAATTATTCATTTCTTACACCTCCATTACATGTTTAGTATACCTTATTTTTTTATGAAAAGGAATGTCAACAGAAATATGGAAATCCTTACTATTTTGATAATATCAAATGATCACAAAGGCTTTTTTTTCAAAACATTATGGGGCTTTTTCTCCATATTTTATTTTTATATAGTGAAAGATGAAGGAGGATAGTTCTATAACAACGGAAAAGTTCTTAGGCCACTTGTAACAAAAAATGAAAAATAGTGAATTATAGGAAGGAGTAATTATGTGAAGAAAAGAATGACTTTAGTATTGACGGGGTTACTGATCTCTGGATTTACATTACCAACAACCAGCTTTGCCCACACAGAGCACGGAAGTGAGGATGGAGCAGTTGTCGATAGTGAACAAGGGGATGTAAAAGACAGTTTGACAGAATTTTATCTAAACGTTGATAAAGATGCTGTAAACCCAGATGAAGGAAAAGATATTGTCGTAGAGCCTGGAGATGGAAATGAGGACGATAGCTACATAAGCTCAAAAGATGGAAGAATTAGCTACGATATCTTCTTTGATATTTCAGGATCTTTTAAATTGGATGTGACTATTCCATTGTATGTTTGTATGTATGCTTACGGGGTTGATGGTTCAGTTATTACTCCAAGCACTAATGCTTATGCAATTGAAAATAAAAGTCAAAACAAAGAAGGTTCAGAAGTATCAATTGGCAGAGTGGTTCAAAAAACACCCTATGTTCAAATTATCAGTAATGATCCTGAAGCGAACAATGGGCTTATTGAAGGTGTTTCTTACAGTGTTCAAGACAATAGTTATACATTTTATTCCAAAGCACCTGCTGATACTGCGGCTATTGAAAATTATAAAGATGTAAGCGGTATGGGCTACAACTCTTCTGGTAATTGGTATGCATTCTTCTATAAGGATGGAACTGGATTTGATTTTAAGAAAGCCACTGATTTAGATGGCAATGTTTTCAGAAAGTCTGTTTTTCCTACAGAAACAGATTCTATTCTTCTAGAAGTTGACGTTATGTATAAAGACGTAACTTTCCCTAAAGAAGAGGGAATCTACATTGGTTTATCAAAAGATAGAGCTGGCGAAGAAGGACTAAAAGTACGTGTGACAGAAATAAAATCTCATAGAACAACTTGGACAATGAAACCAGCAAATACTCCAGGGAAAAGCTTACAAGCAGGGGATTTTGTTATGACATTGAAACCAACTGCAGCAGTTAATCAAGATGTGATAGATGTATCAGAAATTATGGGAGGAAAAGATATTACTTCACAAGGCTGGGATATTGATGCAAATGACAAGTTAGGAATTGATATTTTTGCAAAAATTGCCGGTGGTTCTGTTAATAAGACAGAACACGTACCAGTCGTTCAAGTTTCTTATAAGGTAGTTCCTATTTTTTAAAGAGGAGCGATCTTGAAATAACAGGAGGAGAAAGATGAAAAAAAAGAAAACAATAATTATGATGGTCATAATTATTCTAAACATTTTAATCTGTTCTTCGACTCATGCTAGTGCAGATTCGCCAGATGTTTCTGATAAAGAAGCAGAAGTACATTATCCACCTGAGGATGAGATGGGAAATAATCAAACAACGTTTTATCTATATATCGAAAATACTACTCCCACTAGCGAAACACCGAAAAGCGCGGATAATAGTAAAAATTCCGAAAAAAAGGAGAACGAGAAACAATTTGTGAAAACTGAAAAGAATAATAAACCTGCAACTATGCCAAACATGGGCGAAAAATCCGATTATTTATCAATCTTATTTTTCCTAATCGGATTCTTCCTGTTTATTTCTGTAATAAGATACGCATATCGAAAAAAATTTAAACAAACTTTCTAGTTTTCTCAAATAAAAAATATCAGCTATTAAAAATCAGGAGGAGCGGAGGAGAGATATATACTTGTTTACTAAAAAAAGTAAAAGAAGAAAATGGTGCTCTCTATTTTTGATTTTTATCCTCACTTTGCCTCTATCCGAAATATTTCTAACAGAATTTGCAGCGGCACAAGAGAGCGAAAGAATTGAAAGTGGATATACTTCCCCACAACATGAAAACACAGCACTATCAGAAACAGAAGACTCAAAAGTGATTGGAGAGGATGAACCTCAGGACACAATTGAATCTGCGGATTCAATAAGTTTACCTCCAATTACAGAAAATACAGATGGTACAAAAAACTTTGAACAGGACGAAAATACGCCTTTGCAAGAACGAATTGACGGATTTCTTGAAATAATGGAAGCCCAAGAAGATGAAGTAATCAACATCTGGGTCACTTATAAAATAGATGGCGTAGAAAACAGCAGTACGATTGAGGCAGGAAACATCAAAGAAAAAATTAGGGACGTCGGACCAAATACCTTCTTCAATAAGGCAATTGTAAAAGACGACCAAATTGAAGTAGAGATAGCCTATATTACACAATTCAACGGTCACATCTATTTTTCTTTTGAGGAAAACCCAGATGTCGGAATTCTATTGAAAGGCAATCAAGACATAGTGTTGATCTATGAAAGTATTTACGATATTACCTATGAATTTATAGGTGGTACTGGTTCTGTAGGAAGCAGCCCGACAAAGGTCCGCTTTGGTGAAAATTTACTTTTTCAAGTAATACCTGAAAATGGGTCTAGAATTTTGAAGGTGGAATATAAAACACCCTATATCACAGACCCGATTACAGTTACTCTTGATGCTTACAATACTACCCAAATTCCAGTTTCTTCAAACATAACTGTCATGATAACTGTCGAAAACAACATCAATTTTACGCTCAGCGAAGGTCCTGGGACGATAAGCAATGGATATATCTGTCCAAATTGTACGTATGAGGAAAACTATGGAGGCTCTTCTACTGCTAGAAGCTTGAGCGACTTGGAGTTGGTTCCTAATGAGCCGTATTCCTTTATTATATGGACAGATAACAACGATCATACATGGCATCTGAACAATTTGGTGATTAATAAGCAAGATATACCAATTCCCTCAGAGTATGTGGCAGGCTCGACTAAAACAACTGAGTTTGAGGATGGCACAACAATAACTGTAACTTGCGTATCAACACCAAATTCCAGCGACCCAAGAGATCCTCATAGTGGTGGCAGCTGGATAAACCCTTCTCCAAGAAAATGGAAATACAAAGTTGATATTAGTAGTGTAAAAACAGATCTAGTCGTAGAAGGAAATTTTAAAGATGCAAAAATTGCAGAATTGGTAATAAAAGGCAAGCATGGTATCGAGCGTACAGGCCTCGCAAAAGAAAGGCGGCCACCTTTATCAATAAATCGTAATATCTATTATTCCGTTGAAGCGTCTGCTTCCTATAATGTACATGAAACATATACAGAAACGGGAGATAGATACAGCATTAACTTACTGACCTATAAAACACTCGCAGGCTACAATCCCTGGACAGTTAGTGTTGTGGGACAAGGAACTGGGGAACGAGAACGTTTAGACCCCCTAGATCCAGATTCCGTTATTTTTGAAACTACTGCAGAAAATATGAATAAAATAGAGCCTCAGTTCCGAAAATGGAATGAATTTTTAGTCGATACCCAAAATATGAATTTGACACATGCCTTTTACTTTGGTCCGGCTAATGATAAAGATCAGTGGGTTTACCTAAATGCATCACCCTACAAATACAAAATGCAATTTGATTTAAATGGAGGCACAGTTACAGATATACCACAAGGTTACAGTAAGGAAGGCGATTTTCTTGTCCGAGATAAAAGATGCACAGTTGAAGATCGGGAAGTCTTTCATACAATAAAAGAAATACCTAAACAAACTGGCTATGTATTTGCCGGATGGAAACTGAAAACTAGCGAAGACAGCACAATTTTTCGGTCCAATGCTCGATTTGAACTTACACCAGAAGCTCTAGAACTTGCTCAGGGAGATGCCAAATCAAGTGACGATGGAATGTCCTATACGTTTGTTGCACAGTGGGCTAAAACTTCATTAGGAGAAAAGAAAACGCCTATATTTATAAGATATTACGTGATGAACTCAAATTCAAAAGATCCCAATTCTGGTAAGTACTCTTATGAAGAACAAACAGAACAATATACTGTTACCTCTGGAATTGAGGGAAATAGTGTCGGATATCTAAAAAGATGGAGTCCTGGTGAAGGATATGCTTTAAATCAAGAAAAATCAACAACCACTATTGCACAATTATACGAGGAGGGTGCCCCCGGATACGAAGACAATAATACTCTTTCCTATTATTATGATGCTTTAACTAGCTACACCGTGCATTATTATAAAATAGGCAGCACAATCTCTGTAGCAGAATCTACAACTCTGCACGACAAGCCTGTTGGCAGTATTGTAACAGAGGCTCCCATAGATATTACAGGCTATTCCACAAAGGAAAGCGAAAAAAATCTTGAGCTGGAAGTCTCAGAAAATCAATTCATTTTTTACTACACACCACATACGTATACTGTCCGTTTTAATTCTAACGGCGGGTCCGGAGATATGGGCGACATGCTTCTTACTTATGGAGAAGAAACACCTTTATCAGAAAATCAATTTATAAATGCACGTTATCAATTTACTGGTTGGAGTCTCCAAGAAGATGGAGAACCTGTCTATCAAGATACAGCATCTGTAATTAATTTAACTTCTGAAGATAGCGATACAATCGATTTATATGCTGTTTGGGAATATAAAATCGATGTTAAAGTTCCTTTGTATGTATGCATGTACGGCTACGGTGGAGATGGTTCGGTTAGAGTACCAAATAATTATGGAATTACAAATTATTCCTTATGCGATATTCAAGTCGATTCTCTGACTATAAAAAATAATTGGACCCTTCTAAGTAGCGCAGAAATAGGTAACAATCGTCGCTTAAAAGCCGGTGAGCTCTATATGACGTTGATGGGGAATCCTATAAAAGTTGGTACAACAAATATTTCCTATAATTCAGATTGGAAAATTAGCAAGGATACCTTAGATGGCGATGGCTCTTTTCGAAAGATTGGGGTAACTGCGAGGATTGCAGGTGGTGCAAGTAATGAAACAGATGAGCACCATATAGTAGATGTATCTTATACTGTCAGAAAAAGTGAGTAAAGGAGGCATTTAAATGACATTGAATAAGAAACCATTAGATAAAAGAAACGAGACTCAAAAAAGCAGCAAAAAAAGAAATGTTTTAATTGTGTTGTTTATTTTACTGATTTTACTCCTTGTTTTTATAGTATTTATACAAAAATCAAAAGAAGATAAAGAAGATTTTTATGACCCGATGGCAGATACAGGAATTCTTCCGGGGATGACAAAAGATGAAATTCGTCAGCAGCTAGATCGTTTAGTCGAAGAAGGAATGCTAAATATTTCAATCAACACAACTATCTTTTTCCCTGACAATAAAGAAGATGGTAAAGCTGATATTGTGAATATCGAAAATAATCATTACGATTTCAAAGTCAATATCGTTTTAGATGACACAAAAGACATCATTTACAAATCAGGAGGCATTCGACCAGGACAGTATATTCAATATATAAAATTGGATAAAAAACTGAAAAATGGGACTTATGGTGCAACGGCTAATTTCATTGCCTATACGAAGGATCACAAACAAGCAGGAAACGTGTCTGCCAAAGTAAAAATAAAGATTGGTACCCAAGAGGACGATTAGGAAAGAGACGTTTGTATTGGATATAAATGATTTTATGGAGAGCCTTCAATGCAAAGAACAGAAAAATTATTATTTTCACTTTGGATGCAACCAATTTCTCACCGCCTCTTCTATAAAAACAATTCAAATCTAACAATAAGAAACACCTAATTCCTAGACTATGTCAGTCAATATTATGCTGAGTGATCGTTTCTAACAATCCAAGATAACTTTTAAAGATTCTCTATTCAACTATTGGTCATCTGAGATCAAAAAAATATCACTAGCTAGAGGGCCATCACAGCTTATTCCAAATAAAAACTACCTGAGTCTCCTCATTCTGAGACTCAGGTAGTTTTTCTAAAATATAATAAGATTTCTGTATTTCCTATTTTTCTATAGAGATTCTCTCCGAAGAATCGTTAAATTGCTGGCTTTAGCAGTCTTTTTCTTGTGTCGCTTTTGTTGAATTTTTCGACTTTGATCGATTGCATCCTGTTCTACCTGAAGTTGCTTCAAAGGTTTCTAATTTATCTGAAATCGATTTAACAATTGATGTTTTAAGATTGTTATAGAAATCTCTATGTCTAGTTAAACATTCCAAAACCATTCGATACTATGCCTTCAAAATATTAATGTTATCCATAACTATCTCCTTATTTCAAAATAGATTCACTAACAATCTCAACACTTTTTGGTAATTAATTGTACTAATGCTGTGTTTTTGTAAAAAAGATAGCAGATTTTGAATAGTTTAAAATAATCATTCATTTTTTTCCAACTCGTTTTCAAAGTACCTTGTACTCTTTTTCTTTCCATTGACAGATAATAAGTAGTAGTATTCTTTTTTAGAATTGTGCCACATAATATCTTCTATCTTCCCCAATAATGCTTTTTTCTTAACCAGCACATCTTCACCAAAATTATACTTTGGTTCTGGTAAAGCCTTAGAAAGAGTATCCTTTATTCTAAAAACATTCTCACCGTATCTAAAATTATTATACCCATCGTTTCCTTTTGTAAATTCAAAAACTTTAGTATTATTTGCATTTTTTGTAAACAGTTCTCTGTCATCCGGATGAATCAATTCATCTCCGTATTCATTAAACCATGGATATGTTCCCCATATTTTCTGCATGTTCTTCTCCTTCTATTTATATTCTGAAAATCCTGTAAAATCTTTATGATATATGTTAGAAGGCAAATTCTCAAATGCCTTTTCTACATCCTTCAAAGAAGATAAATCCGGTTTAAAGTGCCCACTACCATTATCTACACTATAAATCTTACCTCCACGTATGTCTACAATTCCAGCACCTTGAACAGTTGGATTTGCACCGCCAATATCAAACCTTTGATATTATGCTATCTAAAAAAATTATCATTCACTTACGATGCGGGGAACCGTATCACAAGTGAATGATATTCAGGGAATTTTATGAGACTCTCAAAACAATAATACTCAAAAAAAGACCAGGCATCAAATTGTCTGGTCTTCGGAAAATAATCTATAGTATTTTTCTGCTTTGCCCTCGTGTATTATTCATATCCTCTAGTTAAGCTTGCAGATATAAATCCTTTGCTAAAGCCAGGCATCCAATCACACCCGCGTTGTCCTCTAATTGAGGGGTAACAATGTAGGTCGATAAGTCTGGATATTTCACATAATCATTAATGAGCTTAGCAAATTGATCTTGAACTTTTTTTCTTAATTGTTCTTGCTTCATAACACCACCGCCAAAAATAATTATCTGCGGAGAAAAAAGTAAGGTCGTATTGTACGCACATTGTGCAATGTAGTAAGCTGCAATATCCCAAGACGCATCCTCTGGAGGTAAATCCTGTCCTTTTACCCCTGTTCTGTTCTCGATGGCAGGTCCTGCAGCTAACCCTTCCAAACAGTCATTGTGATACGGACAATTACCGACAAAGGTATCCTCAGGATGACGTCGAACCAACGCATGACCCATTTCAGGATGGCTAAATCCTTCAACGAATTGTCCATCTAATAAAGCACCACCACCAATGCCTGTTCCGATAGTATAGTACACTACACTTGATAACCCTTTACCGCATCCCGCAATATATTCCCCATAACAAGCAGCATTTACATCGGTTGTCCAAGCAACAGAAATATTTGCTAACTGTTCTTTTAAATATCCAACAAAATCAAAATTCTTCCACGCAAGCTTGGGTGTAGATGTAATATAACCATAAGTTTCAGACTCTCGTTTAACATCGATTGGGCCAAATGATCCGACTCCGATTGTCGTGATTGTATCAAATTTTTTGAAAAAATCAACAACAGACCGCATCGTTTTTTCAGGTGTTTCTGTAGGAAAGGATACACGCTCAATTATTTCTAAATTTTCATTTCCCACTGCACAAACAAATTTCGTGCCTCCTGCCTCGATCGCACCGTATAACATATTGTCCACTCCTTTTAAGGCTTATGTTGTTTGACCTTGGATTAGTTTTACCGGCAATAAATAATTTTTTTCAAGTTTTTTTTCTGGATTTTGGATTCTTTGTAGTAACAAGTCCACCAAAATTTCTGCATAGTCAGCCATTGGTTGAGCAATCGTCGAAAGTTGTGGGAAATAATTCTGAATGAATTTTGTCCCATCATACCCAATAATCTTGATTTGTTCAGGTACCTTTATCTTCAACTGCTGGCATTGATTATATGCCAGTATAGCCGTTAGATCATCCGTACAGAATAAGCTGTCAATGTCTTCTGTTTCTAAAATATGTTTGATTTCTAAATTTTTCAAAGCGGTTGATCTAGCTGTTGTTTGAATCTGAAAAATTTTAGGCTCTAAGTCGTGTTTCTCTAAAAAACTTAAGTACCCGTTTAAGCGAAAATTTGTAGGCGAATTTGATTCTTGTGATCCTGTAAGAATCGCAATTTTTCGTGCTCCTTTGACAAATAATGTTTCAGTAGCCAAATAGCCTCCCTGAAAATTATCACTGCCAATGATTGGAATATTATCAGCTAAATAACGGTCAAAAGAAACAATTGGCAGCTCGATATCTTCATACTCTGCGATTCCTAGATTATGAGCACCAGCTACGATTCCATCTACTTTATTAGCCGCAAGCATATTAATGTAATGCCGCTCTTTTTCTTTATTATTCGCACTATCACACAATATAACACGGTAGCCTAAATCAAATAGTTTTCCTTCTATTCCTTCAACAAGCTCTCCAAAAAAAGGATTCGCAACAGTTGGAAAAATCAGTCCAATCAATTGTGTATTTTTGCCTTGCAACGAACGAGCTAAAGAATTTGGTTGATAATTCAGCTCTTTCATTGCCAAATTTACTTTATCAATGGTTTTTTGGCTTAAGGAGCCATAATTATTAATAACACGAGAAACGGTCGTGGGAGAAACCCCCGCTTTCTTTGCCACATCTGTTAGTTTGACAACCATGCTACTTCATCCTTTATTGGTTAGTTTTCCGCAATTGCCATAATTTCCCTTGATAGTCTCCATCACAGTCCAGATGGATCCCTGTCTGATGTGCTTCTGGAAAAACGCGCATTGTTGCAACCTTTTCACCCTCATTGATGAAGATTTCAACAATCGAAGAATCTACAAATATCTGTAAATCTAATGGTTTTTGTTCGACTGTAAACGATCGAACAAAGCCATATTCTTCTGCAAAAACAGCACCAGCCTGACTACGGTCTACCGTTATTTTACCATGTTGGGAATCAAAATTAATCGTTAATCCTTTATTTTGTTCTTTATCCGTGCATAAAGTAATTGTTCCACTGGAAAGCGGGTCAAATGACAGCATTAATTCATACTGGTTTGTCTTTGTTTCAACAAAAGAATTGGAATCTTGATTAATATCAATCCCTTCACCTACACGTAATTGCTTCATCTCTGCGACTGGGCGCTGATACAACTTTTTGTCTTTTACAAACAGCTCTTTGACACTACTTAGGCAGTGGGCCCACTCTTCTTGATCGGTTGGATAATCGATTTCAGGTAAGCCTACCCAGCTGATGGATAATAAACGGTTGTCAGGCGCTTGAAATGCTTGTGTAGCATAGACATCAAACCCTTCATCCAGATTTTTTAACGTGGTAGGATGAACCAGCCGATTCGATTCATAGTCGTAAGAGTCTCCGATAACATACGTGTTAGGATAGATATTTTCATAAAAACAACTATCCTTTTCCAGTCCTTGAGGGCAAAAGATAAGTAGAGCAGCCTCTTCTGTCACTAATAAATTGGGGCATTCAATCATAAAACCCATTTTTTTATCGGTAAAATCTAATTCTCCCTTATACTGCCACGTCAGTAAATCAGAACTCTGATAAGTAAGAATCTTGCCTTCTTCTTCCTCATTTTGAGCACCTATAGCCATCAAATAACTATCCCTGTAACGAAATACTTGGGGATCTCTGAACTCAGATGTGTAGCCCGTCGGTGATGCAGCAAGCAACGGTTTTTCGATTTTTTGAACCGCTCCAGATTCATCCATCCAAGCACCTAACTGATAGGAATGGCGAACCCAATCTGCATCACGAACATTCCCGGTATAAGCAAGGAACAATTGGTCCGAAACAGGCAAAGCAGTTCCTGAATATACACCATGACTATCATACATCCCATCTGGAAATACCTTCGTGCCTTCTTCTTTCCAATCTACTAAATTATCAGATGTCAGATGATACCAGGATTTTACCCCATGAACAGCCCCCATTGGATATGATTGATAAAAGACATGCCACTGATTATTAAAAAATGAAAAACCATTTGGATCATTTAGTAAGCCTGTATTCGGTTGGATATGATACCCTAAGCGCCAGTTAGAATTGGCGACTTTCTCTTGCAGTAGGGCAAGGTGTGTTTTATCCCACTCTTGATAGGGACGATAACGTTCTTCTTTCGTCCAAATTTTTTTACTAGACATATGTACTCTCCTCGCAAGCGCATTCTTGCATATAGTTTAACTTTAAAGGCAAATATTGTCAAACGTTAATCAATTGTAAAACAACACAACCAATAACTCCTTTGTTTAATAAATTGAATTAATTGTCATACGTTTGACATTTATAAAAAATCTGATATACTTTGGATGTGAAAAAGCGATTTCATTTCCGGATTAAGCAGACAAATAATGAGGGTTGTTAAAATCGCTTAAATGACATTTAGGAGGAACGAGAATGGATTACAAAAAAGTGGCAGAGGAAATCAATCAAGCGCTTGGCAAAGACAACATTCAAGCAGCAGCGCATTGCGCGACGCGACTGAGGTTGGTTCTAAAAGATTCAAGCAAGGTGGATCAAAAGGCTTTAGACAATAATGACGCTGTTAAAGGAACCTTTGAAGCCAATGACCAGTTTCAAATCATTATTGGTGCCGGTGATGTAAATAACGTCTATGATGAACTAATAAAAATAACACATGTTAAAGAAGCATCGACAGCTGATTTAAAAGCAGTAGCGGCAAATGGTAAGAAGAACAATCCAATTATGGCATTTATTAAAGTATTATCTGATATTTTTGTTCCGATTGTTCCAGCTTTAGTTGCTGGTGGTTTATTGATGGCCTTGAACAATGTGTTAACCGCACAACATTTATTTGGACCTCAATCCATTGTAGAAATGTTTCCAGCTGTAACTGACATCGCTAGTATCATTAATTTATTAGCTTCTGCACCGTTTGCTTTCTTACCTATCTTGGTCGGCTTCTCTGCAACTAAACGTTTTGGCGGTAATCCTTATCTAGGTGCAGCCATGGGAATGGTGATGGTGATGCCCGATTTAGTCAATGGGTATGGTGTGGCCAATGCAATTGCAGAAGGAAGCATGAATTATTGGCATATCTTTGGGATGAATGTTGCCCAAGCAGGTTACCAAGGCTCTGTATTGCCAGTGTTAGTGGTTGCTTGGATTTTAGCAACTTTAGAAAAATTCTTTCATAAACGAATTCCAAACGCATTTGATTTTACCTTTACCCCAATGCTATCCATCATTATTACCGGATTTTTAACCTTTATCGTTGTGGGACCGGTTATGAGAATTGTTTCAGATGGTTTAACCGATGGACTTGTTTGGCTATATAATACAACAGGGGCAATCGGTTTAGGTGTATTCGGACTGTTTTATTCACCTATTGTTATTACAGGTCTACATCAAAGTTTCCCGGCAATAGAAACAACTTTGCTGGCTGATGTCGCGCGTACTGGCGGTTCCTTCATTTTCCCAGTCGCTTCAATGGCAAATGTTGGCCAAGGAGCAGCAACTCTTGCCGTCATGTTACTAACTAAAAATAAAAAGCAAAAAAGTTTAGCAAGCTCAGCAAGTATTTCAGCTATGCTGGGAATTACGGAACCAGCAATTTTCGGGGTCAACTTAAAACTTAAATTTCCATTTATCTGTGGCATGATTGCTTCAGCAGTTGCTTGTGTATTTATTGGTATATTTCATGTTTTATCAGTAGCAATGGGTCCTGCAAGTGTCATTGGTTTTATCTCCATCGCACCAAAATCAATTCCTTATTTCATGATTGGTATTGTCATCAGTATTTTAGTCGGCTTTATTACAACATATGCTTACGGCAAACGTCATATGGCTGTATTCGCAGATGATGATACTCGTTCAGGTGAAGCTGCGGTTGAAATCAATGAGGATCCTGAAGCTGAAAACAGCTCTGTTGAAGATGAAGTCTTAACTGGCCCGGTCAATGGAACACCGATTTCTCTAAAAGAAGTCAACGATCCTGTCTTTGCACAAGAAATGATGGGTAAAGGAGTTGCAGTAATTCCAGAAAAAGGGATAATTTACGCGCCGGCTGACGGGGAGCTGACAATTGTGCACGATTCAAAACACGCTTATGGGTTAAAAACAAGCCATGGTGCAGAAGTACTAATTCATATTGGAATTGATACGATAAAATTGAATGGAGAAGCCTTTGAAACTAATAAAAAATATGGAGATTTAGTGAAAAAAGGAGACATTTTAGGAACAGTTGATTTAGACGCTATCAAAAAAGCTGGCTTTGATTCAACGGTGATGATGATTGTTACCAACACAAACGACTATGAATCCATTGAAGTAATTGACACATTAACTGCCGATAGAAACCAAGGTCTACTAGCATTGAGTGCACACTATGAAAACTAATTGGTGGAAAAAAGCAACGATTTATCAAATCTATCCACGTAGCTTTAAGGATACGAATGCAGATGGTATTGGTGATCTTCCAGGAATTATTCAACATTTAGATTATCTTGCTTTTCTAGGAATAGACGCCGTGTGGTTGAGTCCTGTGTATCAATCACCTAATGAAGATAATGGCTATGACATCAGTGATTATCAAGCGATTGGTTCAGAATATGGAACAATGGCGGATATGGATAGACTCATTGAAGAAGCGAAAAAGAGAAACATCCGAATCATCATGGACTTAGTTGTCAATCACACTTCCTCTGAACATCCTTGGTTTCAATCAGCACTTCACAATACAGATAGTCCATTTCATGATTTTTATATTTGGAGAAAGAGCGTTGATGGAAATCCACCGAACGCCCTTCAATCAAACTTCGGCGGCTCAGCTTGGACATTAGTTCCGGAACTTGGAGAATATTATCTTCACTTACACGCAAAGGAGCAGCCTGACCTAAATTGGGAAAATAAAAAAATGCGTCAAGAGATTTATCGTATGATGAATTACTGGATTAAAAAAGGAGTAGGCGGATTTCGTCTAGACGTGATTGATTTAATTGGAAAGGAACCCGACCAATCAATTACTAAAAATGGTCCAAAACTCCACGAGCTATTACAAGAAATGAACCAGAACACCTTTGGAGAATACGATTTGGTCACGGTTGGTGAAACTTGGGGCGCAACACCCGAAATTGCTCAGCTTTATTCAGACGAGGACAGAGAGGAATTATCGATGGTTTTCCAATTTGAGCATATCAATTTGGATAAACAACCAGGCAAACGAAAATGGGATCTAAAAAAGCTTGATCCGAAAGAACTGCACCAAGTTTTTTCTAAATGGCAAACTGAATTGGCTGGCAAAGGTTGGAACTCCCTGTTTTGGAATAATCACGATTTACCACGAATCATTTCTCGTTGGGGCGATGATCAAAAATACAGAATCCTCAGCGGAAAAATGTTAGCAATTTATCTTTATTTTCTTCAAGGAACCCCTTATATATACCAAGGGGAAGAGATTGGGATGATAAATTATCCAGTAAAGTCCATTGATGAAGTCGATGATATTGAAAGTCGGAGAATGTACGATGAACGCATTGAGTTAGGGTATACAGAAGATGAAATCATTGCTTCTATCAATGCCAAAGGGCGGGATAATGCACGCCATCCAATGCAATGGGATGCTTCTAAACAGGCTGGCTTTACAGATGGTATTCCTTGGCTGCCTGTAGGAGATGCAACTGAAATCAATGCAGCAGCAGCTTTAGATGATCCAAACTCATTATTCTATACGTATAAAAAGCTGATACAGCTCCGAAAAGAGTTACCAATAATTACTGAAGGAACATTTGAAAGTATTCCAACAGACGATACAGCAGTTTTGGCTTACATTCGTAAAAATGAAGGAGAAAAATTATTAGTTGTTGTCAATTTTTCCGGTGACCCAACTCAATTCTTATTAGATGAAACACAACAAATCAAAGAGATATTAATTCATAATTATGAAAAAGAAATCAGTCAAACACTTCTTCCTTATGAAGCTTATGCCGTTTTACTAAATTAACAACAAGAGGTTGGGCCAGAAACGTTAAGCTTCAAGCAATAAGCTGGAATTCACGAAAATTGCTCCACAAATTTTTGCTGAATTTCAGCTTATTGTCGAAGAAGTTGCTTCTGTCCCACCGTTTTTTCGGATATAGGTATAGATAGGGCGTAGGATTTGAGTTATGTTCCAGTCACTTTAGTACATATTTTATTCTATGACGGCCCAATGAATGTAGAAACAGTGGAAATCTTCTTTGATCCTAGGAACAAGAATACCGGCATGATTTAATTCACTGCCACTATATATTTTTCCTGTACTCGTATCCTTATAAAGAGCCGCATCCTCAAGATATTTCGTTTTTAGATACTGAATCGTTTGTGCTGGTTGAGCAAGCCCATTGGAATAAACAAGAAGTGCTTCTGTTTCGTTTTTAAATAGCCAAGCAGTAGAGTAAGCTGTATCAAGCTCTTTTAAGCGATAAAATTGCCCAAACTGTAACAGTCTGCGATGTTTTTTATAAAATGTAATTTGCTCTTTTATCATTTCAAGGTCTTGTGATGCTTGCTTTTCTATAGCTAATTCATAGCCAAAATTACCACTCATTGCAATTAAAAAACGACTGGCTAAAGGCGTTTTTCGACCTACTTGATGATTCGGACTATCCGAAACATGAGCCCCCATCATAATCGGTGGGTATAGATAGCTATACCCGTATTGGATTTTTGATCGACACAACGCATCTGTATTATCGCTTGCCCAAGTTTGAGGCATATAGGCAACCATCCCAGGATCAAATCGGCCGCCACCACTCGAGCAGTTTTCAAAAAGAACTTTTGGAAATTGCTTTGTTACTTCAGATAGAATACGGTAAAGCCCTAAAACATAGCGATGGCTGACTTCTTTTTGCTGATCATTCGGTAAAACAAAGCTGCCTACTTCCGTTAAATGTCGATTCATGTCCCACTTTACATAATCGATTTTATTTGAAGAAAGATACGCTGTCAGCATCTGAATAAGATGTTCTTGAACTTCCGGCAAACTCAAATTTAAGACGAGCTGTTGTCTGCCTTGTGTTTGAGGGTAATCTGGAACCTGTAGACTCCACTCTGGATGACGCTCAAACAAACGACTGTTTACAGAAATCATTTCCGGCTCAAACCATAAACCAAATTTCATCTTTTGTTTGTGAATAACATCCGCAAGGTGCTCGATTCCATTTGGAAGTTTCGCTTTGTTGACAGACCAATCGCCTAAAGAGGTTGTATCATCCTCACGTTGGCCAAACCAGCCGTCATCCAAAACAAATAATTCAATCCCCAATGCATTCGCTAGTTGAGCCTGACGAACCAAGTCTTCTTCAGTAAAATCAAAATAATTCCCTTCCCAAGAATTAAGTAAAACAGGGCGTTCCACCTGTTGCCATTGCTTAGGAATCAAATAGGTTTGATATAGCTTATGGAACGTCTGGGAAAGCTGATTAAACCCTTTGGCACTAAAGTTCAACACAACCTCTGGTGTCTGAAAAGTTGCGTTCGGTGATAATTTCCATTCAAAGGTTTCCGGATTGATTCCGATTTGAATCCGCGTACTTCCATATTGCTCTACTTCCGCTTGAGCCACAAAATTCCCACTATAAATAAAATGGAACCCATAAACGTGTCCTTGATCTTCATTCGTACACCGATCAGCAAGCCCTAAGAATGGATGATGTTGCGGACTGCTAGTTCCTCTAGTTGATGCGATTTTTTGTACACCAGTATGGAGTGGTTGCCGATGGATAGTTGCCTCATTTGTATGTGCCCCATTAAGTGTTAGTAAATCAAAATCACAACGTGGAAAATCTAGAAGCATCGAACCAGCATTTTCTATATAGATTGCCTTTGCGCCATTATTCTTATACGCCACACTCCGTGTAATCACAGGAAGATTCTCGTATATTGTATAATACAGCACCATTTCAAGCGACTGGATATGGTCTACAAGATAAATTGCTAAGGTTTGCTCCTGCTCTCCTCTTAGTGATGGCAGTCCCTCTAAAGAAGGTTTGCCTTCTAAAATTTCAAAATGATCATACACAAAATCAGTAATACGATACCCGTCTATATTCCGAAACTGATAATTGCTCACTCGGTAATCTAAGCTGCCCTGTGTACTAGTTTCAAGCGGCAGCGTATTTAACGAAAAAGTGCGTTCTTCACTGATTGGATTCGTAGCAAAGCCGCGATCAATCATTTGCAGCTGATTGACCTGATGATACCCTGTCAAACGGGGACCAAAATATCTATGGGTAAGATATTTTTCTTTTTCGATACCAATGATATAGCTAATTTCATTATTGCTCAGGTGGAAAAAGTTTTGCGATGCATCAAAATAAATCGACATATTTATCATTCCCCTTCTTTTATTATGTATATGGTATCGAGTATAATCAGAAGTAACAAGAAGAAATTATTTCAAGGAGGGTAATAAATTGCAGAATTTCGTACGTCAGTTCCATTACATTAATGAACAACACTTCCCCCTAATCCGAGGGATTGGTATAGGACAAGGAAGTACTCATTATGATTGGGATGCACGTCAGCGAAAAGAACAACTGATCGTTTTGCAAGTGACATTAAGCGGTCAGGGCTTTATACAAATCGGAGAAAAAACTGTTCCCTTAACACAAAACAAAGCTTTTTTTGCTAAAATCCCTGGGAGTTATCGCTACTTCGGTGAGAATTGGCATTTTCTGTTTATAGAATTTTCAGGAAGTATGATTCAATGGTTGGATACCTCCGTTGCAATTGTTGAATTATCGGAGGGCTTCATTGAACGGCTGCGAGGATTTATTCTTGATCTAAAAACACAAGAAGTAACTGTTACACAAAATACTAAAGCTGCATTTACTCTTTTTGTAGATATCAAAGAAGAAGTGCAAAAAGAAAGCCAACAAAAAACAGCGACCATTGAAGCAGTAAAAAAATACATTGATGAACATTATTTCGAAGATATCAGCTTAGAGTTTTTATCTGAAAAATACGGCTTATCAAAATACAAATTGATTCGACAATTCGAAGCAGCTTATAACTCGCCACCAATACACTATTTAAAGAAAGTGCGTATTCTTCATTCACTATCGCTATTATGGGAGGAGGAAACAGTGGAAATAGTCGCAAGAAAAGTCGGATTTTCTACAGGAAACTATTTTAGTAAAGTATTTAAAAAAGAGATGAGTATCTCTCCTAGTGAGTATAAAAATAGAAAAACACACTACTATTAACAACTAACTCGTTTTTAATGATATCAACCCCACACTTTTACAAAAAGGAATCATATCCGATAAAATCAGATACGATTCCTTTTATTATGCTTTTCTATCCCTTGCAATTTCCTTGTTCAAGCTGTCATAATCACTTTGCTCTACTGTATCCTTAGGCACCTTCCTATCAAACGCTTCATCAATCATTTTTTGATTTTCTCAACCTAATCTACTTGGATAGATAGCAGATAAATTTTCGTCTTTCGTAATCTGTCGTCGTCATGATATTCTCTATCTTTATTACAGGAGTCTATCGCTTACTAATCTGTGTAATTTGTCTATTTCCACCAATTTCACGGCAGTCAAAAAGCGACTGATAGATACTTCTGCCAGTCGCCGAAATCCATTTGCTATCCTAACTCACAAAATTATTAATGATATTCAACAGGTTTCTTACGTTTTCGAGCAACAAGGCACGTATAAATCACATCAAGAAGATAATCAACTGAGACACCATATTGCAGTGAGGTCAGCTCGTAATGACCAGAATAGATATAGAGGCTATCGTTACATAACAAATCCAGCTTTCTATCGACATTGCTAGTCAGAGCAACCGTATAAATATTCTTACGGCGCAGTTCCAAAGCAGCATTGACCATGACCGGATTACAGCCGGTATGGCTAACAATGATTGCTATGCTGTCGTTATCCATCAATGTGTTGATATAAAAATCATTATAGGTATTAAAAACCTGCGTATTTATCCCTAAGCTGCTTAGTTTCAAACAGGTTCCCTGACCTCGTGTGAAATTCGCATCATTTGCGTAAAAGTCAATTCTCTTCGAGTGGACTAACCGATTGATGATCCGGTTCAAGGAATTTTTTTCTATCATTTGCTGCGTATGACGCACCGTTTCTCGATACAATCCCTCAACGGTCGCGGATAGTTCCATATTAGACGCCGTGACATCCAGCTTCGTGCGATCATTTTTCTTGTTTTGAGCATGCTCACTGACATAGCGTAATTGAAACTCGTGATAGCTTTTAAATCCCAGCTTCTTACAAAGACGATTGATTGTTGCCGGGCTAGTTAACGTCAAACTTGCCAGCTCTTTAGCTGTTCTATCTAAAGCTGCCTCTTGATTTTCCAAAATAAACTGAACGATTGCTTTCTCCTGATGGGTAAAGTTCGTGCCCTCTTGCAGTTGTTGAATAATCATTTCATCACTCCTCATTTTAGGATGTACCATAACACATGTACACCAAAATACAGTGGGAAAACCCAAAAGTCATTTTCTTTGTAAGCGAAACCACTTTTATTCATTATAGCATCCTAATCCGAGAAATAATTACTGATTCATAGAATATATATATGGCTTGTATCTGTTATTACTATGCTTCATTCACTTGAATCATTTCTGGTGACGGTGTATCTTCTTTCAGCTTTTCTGCAGTATCAATACTTTGATTATAGACTTTCCAGAATGGCAGATAAATGACGAATCCTATCGCAAAAGAAATAATCGGAATAAGTACAGTCTTCATATCCCCGGTTCCTAAAGGGCCTAACAAAAACGGCGGAGTTGCCCAAGGGACTACCGCATAGAATTTTCCAAAGAAGCTCGTGGACATCAAAAGATAGCCTACTCCTGAAGAAATCGTTCCGCTTAAAATAAAAGGAATCATCAAGTAGGGATTAAGCGCAATCGGCAATCCATAAATTACCGGCTCAACGATTGTAAAAATACCTGGTGCTAACGAGGTCAACCCAATCGTTCGAAACTGTTTTTTCTTTGAGGTGACCATTAAAAAGAGCAATGGCCAAACTGCAGCAGTCCAAATCGTTAATCGTAAAAGTCCGGTTTTGCCTAAACCAGCTAAAATATTCGGCAGGTCATAATTTGAAGACCCACCAGCTAAAGCGCTTGCATTTTGATCGATCCACATTAAACCAAACGGAGTGAATAACGCTAAAAACATATTATCTCCGTGAAGCCCGACGCTCCATAGCAGCAGACAAATAAAGGTGACCAACATCGCCATCCAAACACTATCAGAAGACGTAATGATCGGCTCTAATAACGTGTTCAGCCACGCAACCATGTCAAAGTCCAGAATCGTCCGAATCAGCCATGCGAAAGCAAAGATCGTTGCAAAAGGAAGCAATGCGCCAAAAGCATTTCCAATATTCGGTGGTACAGAGTCAGGCATCTTGATCGTGATATTTTTATCCAGGAAAAATTTCAAAATTTGAACCCCAATGATACTCGTGATAATACAAACGAACAAACCGCTCGCACTGAAGGAGGTGACAGATATCCCACCAGCCTCATCATAACCATTGATGGTAAAGATCAGGAATGTCGCCAACCCTAATAAACTGCAAGTCAATGTATTCATCTTTTTCTTTTGTGCATAATGATAAGGAATTGCAACCGCACAATATAAGGACATCAAGTTCATAGTCAAGCTGTTCATCCAGGCAAACTTTCCTGCCCATGGTGCCAAGAACCCAATCAATGGCTGACCGCTGGTTCCAACATCCGGTGATCCTAATACATACAGGATCAAGAAGATAGAGCCAATCATAATAATCGGAGTAACTGATACCAAACCAGATACAACAGAGGAGATGATATCTGTACTGGCGAATCTACCTAGTGGTTCAGATATTTTATTCGTAAAATCTGTTAGTCTATCCATTAAGCTTTTCTTTTGTTTATCCATTCGGAGAACCTCCTATTTTTTAATAGCTTATTTCAGGGATTACGGACACCTTCATTTCGCAACCCCTTCATTCGCTATATTTCTTTGTAGAATTTACTTATTTTCAGCATTAGTATCCGAAGGGAAAAACACATCCGCTGTTCTTCTTGCCTGTGTCTGTATTTTCATCGTTGCTAGTGAAATATCCATCAATGCATTGGCTTCTGTGACTTTCCGATTATCGATGATATCGCAAAATGCTGCGAACTCATGGTACATTCGATGCTTCCCTTCATTCAGCTCATAAACCTTTTCAACCGATGAATCATTCATCAATAATTTGAATTTGGCTACAACATTTGCGGAATCTTCAATGATGATACAGCCTTTATCTCCTTGAATGGATGTAACGATGGGCGCCTTACAATCCTTAGCTGCAATACAAACTGCCTTAAATTCATTGTAATCCATAGTCAAAATACCAGAAGTATCAATTCCTTTTTGAATATTCGCCTGATAGTTTACCTTTTCAGTTGTGCCAAACAACGTGACCATCAGATTTATATTGTAAATATTTAAATCCATCAATGCACCACCAGATTTTTCAGGATCAAAAGCCGGTTGAGTGATTCCTTGCTTGAATGCATCATATCTGGAAGAATACTGCGAATAATTGGCTGAGATTATTTTGATTTCTCCCAATGTCGGCAGCAACTCTTTGATTTTCAATACATTCGGTAAAAAACGAGTCGAAACAGCTTCTAAAACAAATAACTCTCGTTCTCTCGCTAATTCAGCTAATTCAACGGCTTCCTGATCGTTTGAAGTAAAAGGCTTTTCACAAATGACATGCTTATCCGCCAGCAGCGCTTTTTTCGTGAACGTATAGTGCAGATGGTTTGGAACGCCTATATAGATTGTCTCTATCGCAGGATTCTTTAGCATCTCACCGAAATCTGTATAACATTTTTTGATTCCATACTCTTTTGCCAATGTCTGAATAGTTGTTTCCTCAGCAGGTGTTGCACAAATCGCTTCTAATTCCATATCACTGACTTCACCAGCAAAGCTCAGCAGATCATGCACAATCATTCCTGCTCCTAATAAGCCTACTTTCATTATTTCGCCTCCCTCGCAATGTTCATCGCTGCTTCAATAATTTGTAAAACAGCGACAACTTCCTCATCTTTGACTATTTTTTCTGCATTACCGGCTAAAACATCAAAGATATTATCATAGATGATCCCGTAGTCTCCCTTTTCTACAGGAACTTTCATGTTCACTTCTTTTCCTTCTTGATCCACATAAGCTAAGGTGCCCCATAACGCTTCAGGGTACTCTTCTGCTGGTAGCGGGTAAGGACCATTGGGTTTTTCTTTCGAAGAATTATGCCCAAGTGACGGCATCAAGAAGCTGCCCTTTTTACCATGAACTGTAAAGCTTGGATAATCCAGCTTCACATAATAGCTGGTTTTAACAATTGCCTTCAATCCGTTTGGATAAAAGAAATCAATATCATAATAATCATCCGAAATACCAGGATTATCAATACTGCGCACATCATAAACCAATTTCTCAGGAACGCCAAACTCTCCAATGATTTGATCCACCGGATGAACAGCTAATCCGTAAAGTACTCCCATTCGCTTGTTAGCAGCAATTGCCGGGCGATAGTAATCATAATGAGATTCTACTTCAATCAATTCACCTAAAACACCCGATTCAATCACTTTGCGAACTGTCCGCATATCCGCATCAAAGCGCCGATTCTGATTCGCCATTGCCAATAGTCCTTTTTCTTTTGCGAGAGCAAATATTTCTTTTGCTTCAGCACTTGTCATGGCAAAGGGCTTTTCTGTCAGAACGTTCTTGCCATTTTCTAAAGCCATTCTACTGTACATCACATGAAACTGGTCAGGCGTGTTTACCACAATCAGATTGACCTCCGAATCCTGCATCACCTCTTCAATCGAAGAAGTAAATCTGATTGTCGGATACCAACTTTCACGTTCTAAATCTCCTACTCGATCTTCTTCTCTACGATAAATATATTTAACCTTCATTTTTTCTTTCCGCTCTTCAACATATGGCAGATGGTACTGACAAACACTGTTGCCAAAACCAATATAAGCAATAACTAACATAAATCTCTCCTCCTATTTCAACAGTTATTCATACATCAGAGGGTAGGAAGCATTTTATGTCCCAAACCCAACAAAGACCATCAGCTGATTGGTACAATTCCACCTTATCATCTGGTATTAAATGCTTCGATAGCTGATTCACAAAAAGGTTAACGCTTTCAAAAATAGCGGTTATTTGTGAAAATGATTTTCAATCGTGGTTATAAAAATGAGGATAGTTGTGTAGGAGAAAGTTTGATAGGTCTTCTCTTATAGAACAGAAGAATGTTAGATAAACTGATTAAACGCGTAGGTATACTAAAGGATTCTCTATTACCATGTTGAAAAATCCTCCGAACTATAAACATAGCTAAAACCATCCAGTGTATAACGACAATCGTAAATTACTTTTACAACAACTTTTTAATTTATCTGCAATACGTCATTTTAAATTCTGCCCCCTCTACCTTCTCAAGAAAAATCAATAAAAACTAGCGTTCACTAGCAAAATAACACTATGCTAGTAAAAGCTAGTTTCAATTCATGATTATGCAAAAAGGAGGATGATTTCAGAAGGAAATACTGTAGAAGTCTTTGAATGGTCAGATAACAAAATCCTGAAGTTATTCAAATCTAATTTCACTGAAGAAATATGCAGGAAAGCATTTATGATAAAACAAGAGCTTTCAAAGTTACTGTCCAATTTACCTCAAGCCTTTGAAATGGTATCTACAAATGACTGATCAGGAATCATCTATGAAAATTTTTCAGCACCAACCTTACTTGAACTGTCATTGAAAAATCCGTGGAATATCAATCAAAACCTCCAGTGTGAACTGGAGGTTTTCTCTGCGGCTGTGAGCCTCTATTACCGGCCAGAGCCTGAAAGGCTCACTGAAGAAAAGCTCTCCCACGTGCACCACATTTACTCACGACTCCTTAGTAATAATATTAAACAAACCCCTTTCCAACCTTGAAGATTAACAACATCCACATATAAACATTTATGATACACTTTCCACTCATTCTAACTATATAACTTGTAATAAACACACTATACAGCTACATTTCCACACATAAAATTCCACCATATTAATGTCCTTCCATCATTTATGATACGGCTCCGCGTATCGCAAGTGAATGATATTTGGAGAATCCTATGACAGCCATCATTTCCTCAATTTTCAATCTGAGTCCCTATTATTCAAAAAACCACATCATTTATGATATACATACCTGTATCAAAAATAATGTGGTTAATTAGCAACACAATCTATTATGAATCTTATTCCAAATATTTCTATCTATTCTAAGTTTTACAAATTCTACAATTTAACAACGGCTAAAGTAATCATGGTCTAAATTATTTCATATACTGCAACTTCTTTATTTGTAACACTATCGACTTTTTTTCCTATGACTTTTACTAAATTTTCATTTTCCAATTCATTAAGTCTTGGGTGGGCAATATTTCTCTCTAACAAAGGAGTGTAACCTTTCCCATGCATATATTCAGCAACTTCTCGTGCTGTGGAAGGTCCTTTCACCCTTAATGCCTCTAAAACTTGCTGATGACGATTCGTTAATTTCATAGTATAAGCTCCTCTTCTTTTTATCTATTATCTATCTATTCGCACAATCTATCAAGCGTTAATGACAAGTATATGATACTATAATTCTGATAGTAGTTTTTTCACTATAGATAAAGATAGGAGAGTTACTTAGTATGAGTTCTATTTTAGAGGATTATTTCAACAGCAATGGTATCACTCAAAAAAGCGAAAAAATTTTTGTTACTGAATTTGTTCTACCAATCATTGGAATTGAAAAGCTTCATTGTTTAAAAGCACAAGAACCATTTATTGATCAATCAGGTAAGCAGCGTCGTATTGACTTCGCTTTTCATGATGAAGGATTAAATAAAATAGCCTTTGAAATAGATGGTGAATCTTACCATGCTGAAGGAGCTATTACTTCAGATGAATTTGATGATAGTTTGTTTCGACAAAACGAACTCATTATTAATAATTGGCATGTCCTTAGATTCTCTTATACACAATTACAAGATTCCAATAAGAGAGACTACGTTTTTGAAACTATTAAATTTGCACTCCAAAAATATAGGCCTGATCTCCTTCCACCAATTGAAATAACTCCAAATGGTATACAAGAAAAAGCTCTAAGAAGAATTGAATACAGCCGTTCTATTGGAAAAGATAAAGGAATTGTTGTAATGCCAACTGGTACTGGAAAGACCTACCTTTCAGCAATGGATATGAAAAAATTTTTATCTAAAAACTCTCCAAAGAACAGAGGTCTTTTTGTAGTTCATAGCTTAGAAATATTGAATCAAGCAAAAAAAGCATTCTCAAAAATATTAGACCCAGATACTGTGTTAGGAAAATTGGATGGCAAAGAAAAAGACAATATCAAGACATCAAAAGTTCTTTTTGCTTCAAAAGATTCTTTAGTTAGCCCCAAAAATCTTTCCTTATTTGAACCAGATGAATTTGATTATATTGTGATTGATGAAGTACACCATTCACAAGCAAAATCATATAAGAAGATATTTGATTATTTCAACCCAAGTTTTATGCTAGGTATGACTGCGACACCTGATAGAAGTGACCGAAAAGATATAATGGAGCTATTCGACTATCAAAAGATAGCTGAATTTACGTTTCATGATGCTATAGATGCTGGTTTTCTTGTTAATATAGAATACCATGGACTAACTGATGACATTGACTATTCAAAAATCAAATTTAATGGTAATAAGTATGATGTTCAAGATCTTGATAGAATGCTTAATATACAAAGTCGAAATGATGCTATTCTTGAAAAATATAAAGAATACATTAGTGGAGATAAGACAATTGGATTCTGTGTCTCAATAGAACATGCTGATCGAATGGCTAAATTATTTAATGATAATGGAATTAACGCTGTTTCAATTAATTCCGAAGCTCCTGGAGCAGCAAAATTAATCGAAGATTTCAGAAACAACGAATACAATGTAGCATTTACAATCAATATGTTTAATGAGGGAGTTGATATACCAAATGTTCGAGGTTTAATGTTTTTACGCCCTACTGAAAGTAAAACTATATTCACACAACAACTTGGTCGTGGATTGAGATTAGCTGCTGGAAAAGAAAGTGTAATAGTTCTCGATTTTATCGGAAACTATCATAAAGCTAATAAAATACGAGATTGGTTATCAAAAGATTCTGTTAAAATGAAAAATAAAGATGGGCAATTCACAGGAAAAACATTTTATGATTATGGTGGTCATATTAAGGTCAATTTTGATGATAAAGTTGAACAAATCATGAATCAGCAGGATGCAGATAGCGCAACCTATACCAAAGAAGACTTGAAAGATGAATACTATTCAATTAAAGATAAGCTTTTAGGAAAACGAGTTAGCCTCGAAGACTGGAAAAATGAAAGTCAAATTCCTGTTTCCTTTGTCAATAGACATTTTGGCAGTTGGCATCAATTTCTAAATGAATTGAATGAACTAACTGAATCAAGTTACCATTATCCTCAAGGCACTTCACTAGGGCACATTATGTATATTCTGTATCATCTTTCTATAGCAAGCAGAAAAGATTCCTTGATTGAAGAAAAGTATATTCGGATGACTGGTGCCCTGAGCAAAGACTCTCGTACAAGTACTATACAAAGGCAAACGAAGTATAAGATTCAAGCACTAATGGAGTTAGGAATCCTAGAAGATGCACGGATTACAAAATCCAATAGTCTTGTTCTAACGGATATAGGGAAAGAGATGGTTGATAAATTTGAACCTCTTTTACAAAAAATAAATGTACAACTTACCGAACCACTTTCTTGGAGAATGCAAGAAAGTGAATCATACTTTAATAAGGAAATTGCTAATTTTATAGCCAGTGACTTTGCTGCAAATAAAATTTGGATGAATATTTTATTACAATTCGATGCTTTTGAGCAACTGCTACATGTTCTTTATAGAGAGTTCCAAATAGAAAAGATATCAAAGAATACCCTCTATGAAACATTTTTTAATTCACCTTACGTTCTAGGTTTCATTGAATCTAATGGTATTGAAATACCTTCAGTGGAGGGACGAAGAAGAAGAGTTCCATTCTTAAATAATCTAGCAGAGAGTGTAGGTATTTTAGAAATAAATCGTTCTGAAGTAACTGTAAAAAAATTAGGGATATATAAAAAACTTTTTATAATAAATGGAAATGAATCTGAAAAAGAATTGATTGAACGAAAAGAAATAGCTAAAAATCCCCAAGTTAACAGTCAATCAGAGCAATTAGAACATTTAAAAGAACTATTTGGTTCAAGATTTGGAACTACTGATTTCTTGTTTACTAAAGAAGATATTTTAATATTTGAGGAATACTGATATGTCAAAAAACAGAATAAAACTTATAACAGACGACTGCCTCAATGTTCTAAAATCTATACCCGATGAATCAATAGACTTAATTCTATTAGATCCTCCATATAATATCAGCCTAACAGACTGGGATACTTTTACAGATTATGTCAGTTGGGCTGAGCTATGGATAGATGAAGCATATAGAGTTCTTAAGCAAAATGGGAACTGTATGATTTTTGGAGGAACACAATTTGAAGGAAAAAAAACTGGAGATCTATACGAGCTCATTCATCATGTCCGTCATAACACAAAATTTAATATAGTAAATACCATTGTCTGGTATTATAAAAATGGAATTTCAGCAAAACGTTTTTTCGCAAATAGACATGAAGAAATTATTTGGATCGTCAAAAGTAAAAAATACTATTTCGATCTAGATTCAGTTAGAATTCCCTATGATGAAGAAACTAGGGGTTTATATTTAAAAGACAAACGATTAAACCCAGAAAATGTAAATAAAGGGAAGAACCCAACTAATGTATGGGAAATCGGACGTTTAAACGGAAATTCTAAAGAAAGAGTGGGACATCCTACACAAAAACCAAAGGAGTTGATAAGAAGAATTATAAGGGGACTAAGCCCAGAAAATGGACAAGTCTTAGACTTTTTTGCTGGTTCTTGTGTTACTGGTATTGTTGCCATAGAAGAAAACCGATCTGTAACTCTGTGCGATGTAGATTCGTCATCAAAAGATTATCTAAGAAAACAATTTAATAATGCTCATTTAAATTTGGATGAGTTTCTGTAAAAAAGAGCCCGCAAAACTATTAACGTTTTGCGGGTCTTTTTATCACGCTCTGCTATCAAAATTATTATTTGTGATTTTTTTGCTCTCGATCCATTTCCGTATATCTTTATCAGATGGCACCCCTTGAAGATTATGTTTGTGAACTAGTGTAATGATTGTATCTTGCAGCTCTCTAAAAGTACGTTTTTCATTCCAGTAGTTATTTGGAATGAAATCAAATACCAACTGTTGACTCATAACTTTTTTTGAAATATTCATTGGTTTCATATATGTGATATATGCACTTTGCGGATTAGTATCATTAACACTATTAGTATGAAAGGTCGTACCTCTTTCGTTGCCTACAAAATCAACGAACTCAAATCCAATTCTATTAATCATAACATCTCTAAGAACATTCCATATTGTGTCAAACTTAGACTGAAATACTAATGTAAAATAGGCCCCAGGTTTAAGAACACGAAACACCTCAGAGAATGCTTCTTCTATCATGTTTCCCCATGTTTCAGCCCATTCTTGTTTCTTATCAAAATCCATTGGAATATTGATTTCGTTTTCCAAATCTTCTTTTTCATCCAACCAAGCGGAATAAAATAAATTGAGCTCAGCATATGGAACAATTCCACCATACGGGGGGTCAATAAAAGCGTAATCGAACAAATTGCTATCAAAAGAAAGTTTTCTTGCGTTAGACTTAATCGAAACAATATTTTTCTTTTGTTCTGGAGTCATCAAACCTTCAACAAATTGTTCACATTTAAAAAGGGTTTTGTATTTCCTTTCGAACACAGTAAGAACATTTTGTTCCTTACCAATTGGTGGAATATGGTATACATTTTTTATGCCAGAAGACTTAAAAAGACGACTTGAACTTCTAAATAACGATTCAGTGAATACAAATTTAAAAAACAACTTTGTATTATCATCTTTAATTTTCGTTTCTATATAATTGTTGATAATCTTAAGTGCGAGTAGATTTTTTTCAGAGAAGAGTGCTCCGACTTTTGAATGAATGGGAAACCCTGGCCAACCACCAACTCGTGGGTAGCTTCTGTTATATACAATTTTTTCATCAGGTTCCCATAATTCAGGATATTTTTCTAGTACAGCAGCGACATTATTGTCCCAATTTTCAATATCACTTTGAGAAACAATTCTATTTTCCTTAACTATTTTTTTTGTATTTGGATCTTTAAACTTGAGTATCACTTCAACCGGACGTCTACTCTCAACCTTCAAATCTTTGATTGCTTGCTCTGCAATATTAATTTTTGTATTACAATTTGGACACTTATATTCTGATCTGACTCCTGTCTCATTATTATTCAAATCCATCTCATTATTACAACTTGGACATTTATAAATATTGGAAGAAATAATAGTTTGTAGTACTCCAACCTCACCTGTTCCACTTTTAGTAGCATAGATCAAATCAATATCAGGTTTTAAATCTTTAATCATCTTTTCATATGTTTTCTTGATAGTATCTAATTGAAAAACACTAAAAATATTTTTTTGAATAAACTCTGCATACGGGCTATCATCAATTAAAACAGCTTTTCTATTCTCTATTGCAGCAGCTATTCCAGTAGAACCACTACCAGAGAAGCTATCAAGAATAACCGCTCCCTCTTCTGTATACTCACGTATGAACTTTTGAATATGAGGATAATATATTTTACTTGGATATGCAATTGACTTAAAAATAGTATTGGACTGCCTTCCAGAATCATTCATTCCTTCAAAGTTCTCAATCCCTCTTATTTTATTACTTTTTAGTTCTTCATTAAAAAAATTTTTTGATAATAGCATCGTGAACCTCCTTATAGGTAGAATCCAAAGCTTTTTAATACTACCAATTTTTTATTATACCATGACTTAGTTTATGATTCGATAATTTTTCATTATTAATTATGATAAGATTAATCCCTCTTATACTAAAATCAAGGTGTTTTTGCCAAACTATTATTCTTGATACTGCATTTATTAAGAGAAAAAACAATACTACCTGTTACGCACCTCCATAACGATTGCCCTAGCTATTTGAAATAGCTAGGGTTTCGTTATCTCTCTCGTCACATTACTGGATAAAATGATTTTGTAAGAGACTATCATAACTAATACAACCAAATTCCGTCTTAAACAACCTTATTTAAAGGAAATCGCACAAGTAACTATTTCTCTTTAGGTACCCGCTATCTTACTCTAAAAAGCTGCTTTCAACATCTTTTTCAGCTATCTTTAAATACTCAATGTAAATCTTGTTTTCAACACAAAAAGAGTCGCATCCGTTGATTCGGATACGACTGCTTTATAGTGTTCATTGAGTTGGTCAATTATTGTTTGATCGAATGTCATATAAAGTTTAATGTCATTCTTGTTTAATGGATCAAAGGTGATTCTGTCGATAAACGTTCGATATATCTGCTTAACCTCTCGTTTTTCCCGATTAGTAAGAAGTACATCTAATCCATTAATAATTGACTGAACATTTTTAATGGTAATCTCTTCTCCTTGATGTTGGAGAACTGTTAAGATTTCATTCTCCCGTAGTTGGTAATTTTTTCGCTTAAGAGTTAGTTCTCCCAAGCGTTCTTTTACAGAGTCAAGTAATTCTGGACTATCCTCTACAGCTTCGTACAATCTGGTCAACTTTCCATTGATTTCCTCCTTCTCAACAGAAATAACAGCTACTTCCTGTTCTAATGGTTTGATCTGGTCTACTAGCTCCTGATTCAATTCCTTAATCAGTTGTTTCAAGATGATAGGATTTTGAACGATTTCTTTTAATCGAGCTGCTACAAATGCTTCTGCCTTATCTGCTCGAATAGAGTTTGCATGACAGACACTTGCTCCTTTATTCCGAAATTGTGAACAAGAGTAATAGCGAATACGCTTTTTAATTCCTCCTTTTACTGTATTCGTTACATTACTGGCAGCCATAGGTGCGCCACATTCTGGGCAGCGTAACAAACCAGTTAGTAGGTTTTCACCGGATTGATTCCATTGAGGTGATCTATCCTCTAGTGAAATTCTCTCCTGAACAGCTTGATAGGTTTGCTCATCAATAATGGGTTGATGCTCTCCTTTTACAAGAATAGGGTTTGGATTTTTTCCTTTGCGACGTTTTGTATCCCAATTTAAGTATCGAGCATATTCCAGATACCCTCCATAAATTTTGTTATGGAGAATATCTTTAACCGCTGTTGTTGAAAAATTATTTTTCTTTACTGTTTGATATCCTTGCCGGTTCAAATAATTAGCAATCGCTCGATAACCTTCGCCCCCTAAATATTTTGCATAGACTAGCTGAATGATTTTAGCTTCTTCAGGTTCAATCAATAGCTGTTTTTTACCTGTTGCATCTTCTCCACTAATATAGCCTAAGCGCCTACCACCTGCATATCTTTTTTGATCACGTACGAGGCTTTGCATCGTCATTTGAACGTTCTCACTAATTTGATTACGTTCAAACTCAGCAAAACTTCCTAATAGTTGTAACATGAGTTTTCCAGTTGAATTAGTAATGTCAAATTGTTCAGAAATTGAATGAAGACCTATACTGTAAAGCAAAAGCTCTTCTACAGTAATAAGAGTATCTAACATATTTCGTCCAAGACGTGTTAATTTCCAAATGACAACCAAATCAAATATTCCTAGCTTAGCATCCTTCATCATTTGCTGGTATGCTAAACGATGTTTTGTCGATTTTCCGCTTTCTCCCTCATCTATATAGACCTTTACAACCTCATATCCCATTCTTTTGGCATATTCTCGTCCAACTTGTTCTTGAGCTTGAATACTGTACCCATCCGCTGCTTGCTCTTGTGTACTAACTCGAATATATAAAGCAACTCTTTTCTTATTGCCTTTGTTTTCAATATTTTTATCTGGCACCAATCCTTTTAAATTCATTGTCTTTATACTCCTTTTCTCATAATATTTTCGTTTATTGAAACAAGATAAATTCCTTGTATTTCTTTTGCTGGACTTACTTCAATGTAATCTAACTGGTCCATTACAATTTTCTGAATCGTAATTTTTTTTAACAATAACAACTCTTGTAACTTTTCTTCATATTTTTTTATATATCCAGATTGTGATTCATTAGATATCTCACTCAGTAAATGTAGTTCTTGTTTCATTTTTTCAATAGTTATTTCCCCCTTTTCAAACTGTTCAATGATTGCAGTCTTATTTCTATAAACCGCTCTCTTTTCAATATGCTCCTTTTTCTTCATTTGATGAATTTCTTGTTCTACCGCTGTCAATAACTCTGCATAAATACCATCTCGTTGAAGAAACTCCTTTAAATTGTCAATAACTGCCTGCTCAATTTGTTCAGCTCTTAGAAAAACTCCTTTACATTCTCGATTGGCGCAATGGTAATAGTATAAACGTTGCGTTTTAGCATGATTGTATTGGAACTTTGGACTTAGCCGCCTATGACAATGAGGACAATTTATTTTTTTGCGAAGGGGGTAAACCCTTTGATCTGTTTTTGTTACCTGCCGACTTTTTCGAATTGCTTGCGCTTGGTCAAATGCTTTCTTAGTAATAATTGGCGTGAAATTTCCTTGATAGCCCCCAAAAGTTCCTCCTTTAATCCAACCATAATAAAGACTATTTCCTAGAATGCTATGAACATTTCGTACAGTAAAGGGGTGCTCCTTGAAAACATACCCTTCCATTGCCAAAGCTTGTGCCAATTTTTTATAACCAAACTCCCCGGAACAATACAACTCAAATAGTCGTTTCACTGCTTTTGCTTCTTCAAGCTCTTGAACTACTTCACCTTCTATCAAACGATAACCATATGGAACTGCAGAAGATATGTACTCCCCCTGACTACGTTTGTAAGCTAATCCACTTTTAATATTTTCAATGATTGCCTCACGTTGCATAGAAGCATGAATAAAAAGTAGTTGTATAAATACCTTTTTAGTAGCTAAGTCACTTGTTTCCGAAGGAAAGGGTTCTGCAATAGATACTATTTCGATATTGTGATCATGGCAAAGTTGAAGGAATTCCAAAGCTGGTCGTGTTTCTCTATAAATTCTGTCATATCTCCAAAAATAAAGGATTCCTTGTTCATCTGAGCTTATTATCTCTTGCCTTAGTTGTTGAAATGCCGTTCGATTGCCACTTCCGCCAGATTCTCCTTGTTCACTATATCGTTGTGGTTTTAAATGACCATCTTGCTTAGCCTTATCACAAATCAACTGCCATTGAGCATCATTAGAAACCTTCAATTTATCCCAAACAGATGTCCTATCATATCCATATACACGCATAACAATCCCCCTATTTATAATTGAAACAGAGCGAGAAATAGTAGCGGACTTCGCTCTGTTCAGCTTTTTTTAATCAATGTCTTGTTCATCTAGAGAAATGCCCACGGCACCGTGTTGGCCAAGTATTTCCAAGAACTCAGCTTCTGTTAACTCCTCAAATTCATCTTCAAACATATTTTTTCACCTCCTTTTAATTCAAAGCAATGCTATTGTTAGCTTTTCACTTCTTCTTCTGGATCAATATGGTGATACAAGTATGGCAACAATTGTCGAGCTAAGATTTTGCTGAATTCTTCTGTATTATTTTTCATTTTTATTTTCCCCTTCCGTTTCTTCAAAATTCAACTCATCATCAGTAAGTGGTAGCTGAACTGTTCGTAGAGCTGGTTTTGGTTCGGTATTTTCTATAGTTTGGTTCACATTCAATTTAAAATAGTCTTTTAGTTCAAGTGGCAATAATAGCTCAAAAGTAGTTACATTCTCTTTATTGATACGTACTCTTTTGGTTTGCCGACCTTTTTCAGAAGCCATTTTTTCCGTTTCCAACAGGTGCTTAATAATATGATCACAATCAATCACATTAAATTCTTTAGCCAGCTCTTTCTTGAATATACTACTAATAATATTCACTTTAACTTGAGCATTTGTTACTGCCACTTTCCCCCATATCGGTCCGAAAGACTTGTTGCCAGAAGAACTAGTATCAATAAAGCGATGAGCATTACTAAGGAGCCATTCCACGGTCTGATCGTAATAGTCTGTACTAGCAGTCCGCTTTTCTTCGAAACTCCTTTTGTAAGTTTTAAGAAGAAGCTGTTCTACCTTTTCAGTATCTAAATCCACCTTAAGTAGTTTTTTTACCAATCGACCTGTGGTGGCTAATACCGCATAGTTATTGAGTATCCGTTGATCGAGTTGGTCCACATCTAATTGCTGTTTCAACTCTACTTTTACGGAATCAAATAATGTCTTCACTTCGCCGCTATCCATTTTTAACAATTCTGGGACAAATTGTTTTGCCGCAACACCATAGACTTGGTCAGAAAACGCTTTGATTTCTTCTGCGTGATCAGCAGAAATAGTCCACCTGATATTGGAAAACTCAACGTATCTAGAAAACAACCCCATTTGATTTTGCAAATAAGCTTTCAAAGCATTCTCTGAGCTAAGGAAGAGCAACGTCTTTATTTTCTCTGGAATGGTTAGTCCCATTTCCTTATTCATTCTCAGACGCTCCTGTCCAGATGCCCATTGAAAGATAATTGGTGTTAAATCTTTCATAGAAGCTGATCCTAATTCATCAAAAATCACTGGTGTCCCATAATTCTGAGCAGACAGTTTTATCAAGGCGTTGGCCGTCCCATTCATTGTCATAATGATATCTGCTGAATTCCCGTACAGAGAACTAATCCATTTTAATTTTGTCGTTTTTCCCGAACCAGAAATTCCTCTTAATGAGATAAGAAAAACAGAAATATCCAGATTTAATACTGTCTTTAGAAACCCGAAGACAATTGGTGCGAATCCTAACACGGTTGAAAGTGAAAATCCTTCATGTTTAACATTCAACTGGACAAACTCTTTCCATTCTCCAAATGTTCCTTGGCTATCAAACTGATAGAAGCTTTCTTTTGAAAGAACAGACTCCTGCACTTGGTCAGAACTAGAGTAGCTTTTATCCAACAAGTACACAGGATGATTGTCGTCTATGATCCACCCCAGCTCTTTGTGTTGATATACTTTTGGCGCTGTTTTCCGTTGCTCCATCAGATAGTCAACCACTTCTGACTCACGTCTAGTTTGAAAGGTAACGCCAATATTAACGAGCTGTTTAAACTGTTGCTGTTGGAATGTGGAAGCAGGTAGCCATTGCTTGATCCACTCGCCATCAAAAAAGTAACAAAGTAAATACATTACCTTATGGGTCACTTTTTCAATAGATGTCTGCTCTATGAACAATGCATCAGCAATTTTTAGAAACTGGCTTTTACTGTCTAAATAGTAAAGACCCTTTTTAGATAATTCATAATTTCCATAAGTGAATTTCTGCCCCTCATCTAAAGCCTTTGCAGTCACGGGTTCTTTGCTATTGTTTTTCACCAACGTTTTTGCTTCTTCTGGGACTGGGTATTGTTCTGCGAAGTCATGAATCGTTTTGGCTTCATCAGAAGCGTGTTGGCATTGGAACCGATTCTTTCCATCTTTTGTTACAGAGATTGATGCACCATTTTGATTGTTTGAATGCTGTTTTAACGGACACTCCTTGAAAATGTACAGTTTAACACCTTCGATATCACCATCCTTTACATAGTATTCAAAATGGTAAGAATCTAGCCAAATAGCGGTATCTGCAATGATAAAATCTTTTGTACGTTGTATTTGCTTTTTTGGTAAGGCAGTTATTTTTGTATTTTCTTTTACAATCTTCTCCAAAACTGTAAGTGGCGTATCTATCACTTCATTAGGAATTTTCATAAGAAAACTGCGTCTATGTGGCCGTTCTTCAGTAAAATCACCTTTCACTGCTGGTGTTCCAATCACTTTAGTAATTCTTGACGGATTGGGCACACTGACATCTACACGAACAAATTTATTACTGTGGCGCTGATCTAACACTTTTACAAATAATTTATTCAACTGTTTTACGCTCTCTATATCGCCATTTTCAATTGGAATTAACAAGCCATATCCATTTCCGCTATCAAATTGGATAAGCGATTTTACACCCATACTTTCAAGATACGAGTATATTTCAGCAGCAAGTTTGGCTGCATGTTCCTTTTCTTTATCCGTAGAAGACGTTTTGGTAGGTCTTTCTGGATCTAAATCGATGTAGATAAAACGTATTGCAGTAATATCTGAATCTTTTATTGGCCTGCCATCTGTAACTTCTTCAACATTGAATTGATTAAACGTGCTATAAACTGAGCCATACTGAAAGCCACCTTCATTAATAAAATCAATCATCCTTCGGCAGCCTTCCTTATCAGTCGAGAATAATTTACTAATTACTTTGTCATTTTTGTTATAGTGTGGCAAAATTCGCAGCTCAATATATAAAATTCCAAACATGGCTAACAGCTTTACATATCTTAAAACTTCATCTTTTATCATTTCAATTTTTTTAGTCATCCCTAGAAGACACTCCTTTGAATTACGGTAGAACGGTAAATAACATGTAATCCCATACCTAGTAGCAATTTCAGGGCTTACCCATATTTACCGCTCTACCGTTGTATTTTTTTATTCAGTTTATAATCATCGGTAATGCGGTATAAGAAACAACACTCTTTTTAGCCCGTAACAAAAGGATTCTTTGATTGTTACGCCGCTCTACCGCCTATTTAGTGTTAGCTAGCAATAGCAAGTTTTTCTTTTAGCCCATCTGTAATTGGTACAAAGACAGTGATATTTTGGTACGTTTGTCTAGTCTTAGGAGAGTAGACCTCTTCCGTTCCAATAATGAAAACTTGTCCTACCATTAAATTGAAGTCAATTTCTTGATTGCTTAGGTACTTAGAAATAGTCTGTCTTAACAGCGGTTTAATGTATCCCCAGTCTACCGAACGCATTTGATTATCCAGATGAAAGACCTGTGAGAATGTTTCTTGCGTGTCTATGATTTTGAAAGTAAATCGGACATCTTTGCCAATTTCTTCAAAATGTCTCATGCTTGGCATTTCCTCGTAGTTAACGAGAGTCGCTACTATAAATTTGGTTTTTTTATTGATAATACTTTCTGGTATTTGAATCATTATAAAGTCCTTTCTCAAAGCGCTTTGTATTACTTGTTTTCGATCGATGAGTTAAGAATAATACAGATCTAGCATCGAAGGGCTTCATTCCGAATATAAAAAAAGAAAGCTTGATTTCTCAAGCTTTCCATTTTTATATTTACAATTTTTTGCACTTTTTTGTTTCATGGAATTTTCAAAAAGTGTGCTTTTGACCTGTTTTGAAGCTAAAAATGACATCCACTAAATAGTCTTTTCCTTGAGCTTTTTCAAAAATACCAAAAATTTTCTCTTCAACAATTGAAGGTGAGACGTTGCCTAGACCGCTCGCAATCTCCATTTTATTTTTTACTTCCAATTCATTTTCATAAGCAATTTGCGCATCCATCATAGCGCAATCAAATAATTGCAACTTATACTTACTTAAATACTCACTATCTGAACTATTTTTCTCATCTAAATACTCCTTTTCAAGTTTTTCACGATAATTTTCGACCTTATTTTCTATAGAAAATTCTTTAACCTTCTTTAAAAACAATGAAAAGTCTTTATGAAAATTTTGGATTAACATGCTCTGTTGAAATTCTTTTCTATTATCTTTTTCACTTCTTTTCTGTTTGATTATGTGATTTTCATTAAGACCTGTTTTCCCATACAATGCTAGTTTCTGAATTTGTAATTCTACCCTTCTTCTTTCATTTCTTCCATTTATTTTAGCTATTGAAATATAGGATTGTTGATCTCCGATTTGAGGAAGAAAAATATTATTTTTTCTACAAAATTCTAGTATTTCTATTCTAGTAAAAGGAATATCTGCACCCTTTTTATTTATGATTCCTGTTGTAATATCTATGCGATCAGATAGTTCACTTCTTTCTAGCCTCAATCCATTTCTTTTACATGCTTCATACAGTTCATACAAAGTAAAACATTTATCATAATATTCTTGATACTTTTTTTCCTTCTCAATGCATGACCAATAATAAAAAGAATGTTGATTAGATAAACCAATTAAAACTTGATAATACGGCATAATAGACAGCATGCTCTTTATATATTCTTTACGGTCAATAGTCATACTATTTTCTTTTCTTAATTGCTGAAACAACTCAATTTCTGACAGTATTAACCATTTTAACCATAAAAAGAGACTTGTTCTATTATCTTTTTTCATATTCTCTAATTCATCTATATATTTTCTGTCAGCAAGAAGTATTCTAAATCCCCACATTTTCAGCAAATCTAGCAAGTTAATTGACAACGATAATTCAGAAAAAAATAACTCAAACACTTGAAGTTGTTTTTCCTTGTTAGATTTACAATCACTGCCTCTTTCTCGACTCACTTTGTCATTTAACTCATAATACAATAAGTTTTCAAATGAATAATTTCCTACTTGATACGAGGTATTCATTGTAATTTTTTTATATTCTTGATCAATCTTCTTTTTGGTTCGGTTATCTTTCTTATCATAATTCTTACTCTCATTTTCGATTCTTTGGTATAATTTCTTGACACTTCTCATCCAGACATTTAAATCCTTTAGTACAAACTCATCATTTTTACAGTTCATTTTATAAAATACGGAACTCTGTAAATTACCTTGTATAAATCTTAGGTAATAATGGGAATTATTTTCACACATTGAATCAATAGAACTAAGTAACGCTGCTTCCATAGCAGACTGAACTAAATCTATGGGTCTGTTTTTTTCCAATGCTTTTTTATTTTCTAATGTCGTGACTTTCTTTACCTCTGAATGAAGAAACACCTTAAACAATTCATATGTTAATAATGGAATTTCATATTCTCTGCTATCTTCATTAAAAAATTTCTCTTTAAAATCAATAGCAAAGAGCTTTTCTAAATAATTGATTTCCTTCTCCATACTAGATTGGGACTTGTAACCCATATAATTTCTGAGATCAGATTGCTTTTTTAAGAAATCAGTCGGGTTGCTAAATTCTAGCTTTGAAACATTTGATAAGTTACCCATACAATATCCCCCTAGTAGTTTGATACTTCATTTTATCATAAGTAAATTTAAACTAGGTATTAAACAAATAAAAAGAAGCATTACGTTAACAACACTTCTTTCTATTTTCGTTCTTTACTCTATAACCTCTACATACCCATCTTCATAAACTTTATACAGACCAACATTGGTATCGTCTGCCTTTTTACTGCTCAGGTCAATCAAGTAATAACTTCCTGTTTCATCTTCCTTTTTACCACCCTTAACAAAACAAGTATACTCATCTGCTGACAAATCAAATTTCTTTAATAAGATATCCGTAGCTTCTGTTTCATCAAACGCATTAGACAAATCAGTAGATTCAGTAATTTCATTAATCATTGATGAACTGCTGGAAGCTGTCGTGTTCGATTCTTCTCCTAAAAGTTCCTTATCATGAGGCAAATAAGTTTCAAATTCTTTTTGATAGTGCTCTTTCAGTTCTTTGGCATGGTCAACCAGTCGTTGATCACAATCTTCTTCAATCGTTTTATCTAGTTCAGTCACAATTGTCTCTAAATAGGTGGCTGCTATTTGATTACTATTGGGTATAAAGCGATCATAGTTTTTCTTAGCATTCCCTAAATAAATAATCTGATTTCTTGCCGCTCGAATACTATTGGCATAATCCGCATCATCTGTTGTCGCATCCAATGTATAACTACCGAGGCTTTGCAGTTCCTCTATGTCTTGATACGCTTTTTCATACTCACCAGCCAAAGTGATTTCTATGATGGTCTCATAATCCTTTTTCATTCGTTGGCCTTCTTTACTTAAATTGAACCCGTCTGCCTCTTTTCCACTACAACCAGTAAAAATAAACACGACCATAACCAATGCAAGCATCATTTTCTGTTTCATCTTATTAAACCCTCCTAAAATTTCCCTACTATAGTAAAGAAACAAGATAACTCCACAAAAAGCTATCTTGTCTCAACCTTATTTATTCCAAAAAAATGTCCATTCTTCTAATGACTCCCCTTGATTAATTCGCTTACCTAATTGGTATGCATCCACTGCACCAAATATACTAAATGCAATATTACTTACTACTGGAAGCAACACTCCACAAATAATAGGTGCAATAATCAACGCAATACCTTTCGTTTTTTGTCCATACCAGAGAATTGGTGGTAATCCTGGAATAAGAGCACCTACAATCGTTGCCACGGTCACATTCACTGCTCCTGAAACTGTTGTTTCTTTTGCCATTATACTTGCTCGTTTCAACTTTCTTGGGTTCACGCCACATTGTAGACAAAGCTCTTGATTTGGACCAATCTCATTACCACAACTATAACAATGATTAATTATTTTTCCTTGCCGGACCCCACAGGATGTACAGATTTCTGCCGCCTCATTGATTTCTTTTCCGCAATTTGTACAATAAATACTCTGACTATTTTCCACTTTTCTCTCCTCCATCTTTTTGCGACTGTATCCATCGAGCAACATAAGGAAGAGGTTCTTCCTTACGAGTCATTTGCCGCACCTCTTCTTTCGCTTCACTTAGAAAACGTCTAAGCTGTCGTTCTGAATAGTCAAACGAAAGCGCTAATTGTTGTATTTCTTCTTTTGAAAAGGATTTTCCTTGGTGTAACTCTTTTCGTAAATAGTCCTTAACATAGCCTGAATCCAACAATTTTGTCGGAAAACTTACTGTCAATCCTTTAAAATTTTGATACAACAATAAACAATCATCGATGGATGTTAGTTGGGCAATCGTTTTATAAATGCCATTTAGTCCATCGATATCCTCTGTTTTCTTCACATGTATTTCCATCGCTCCTTTACTAATAAACTAACCTCCTCTAAATTTTACTGGTTCCTCTTTGACATTGCCTGCTCGCCTGACAGGTTATTTGCCATTGTCTTTTACACTTTTTTTGTCATTTGGAAATAACGTCTCTTCCTCTGCTAACTGCCAGTCATTTCTGACTCGTACGTTTAATGGATGCGCAGGAGAACCCGATGAATCAACCAATACTTTAGTCATCTTCTTTTGTTTAGCCGTCAATAACTCATAGTAGATTTTTGCTTGATCCATTGCGAGCTGGTTAGTCTTAGTGATTGAACCACAAGCAAAGATAATTTGTTTCACTCGTTTTTCAGACAATACGGTTTGAAATACCTCTTGGCTATTTTCATCATTGCCGTTTTTAAATGTCGCTGTTCCTTTTGATTCAATTGAAGAAAAAAGATTCACCGCAATAAAGCCTGAGAATCCTAATTTCCGAACATTCTTTTCAATCAATAACATCGTCAAATCTTCACTATAAGGCTCAATGCTTGTCGGTCGAATCGTTAGAACGACAGCCATGGGACTACTTTTTTCTTCTTCAGCCCCTTCATACCATTGTTTTCTGAAAACATACCGATGCTTTCCACTAGCATCATCTGACCATGTTTCTGTTAATGCTGTAACCACTCTCTTTTTTATCATTACGTTCTCCTTATACACTCATTTGAATTTCAATCACACCGACAATAATAGTCGTAATGACGGTACACAATAACTTGAACCATTTCATATTAGTTTTCCTCTCTTTCTATCGCCTCGACGATTACATTTAAGATTTCAACTATCATCTGCCAAAATTCAATCGTTTTCATTTAAGTTTCCTATACTATTCCACCAAATCAATTGCCCATTTTTTAGCAGCCCTCTAATATATTCGTGTTGATTCCTTTCATTGGTAATAAAATAAGCCACATAATCTGCGGCTTCTGCATCTTGATAAATATATGAATGGACCAGTACCCTTTTGGGCAAGGTGTGACAATAGTTCTCTGGGAACAAATTTCCATCTAGTTCGGATTGTTCCAATAAAACAGATTCGTAGCCCCAGTCGTTTTCTGAGGCATTGATGTTAACCTGTTCTTTCAAAATTTCGATTGCTTTGCTTAGCATTTTTCCCCTCCATTTTCCTAGTACAATTCAGTATTTCGTATGCTCACCCGCAATTTTCCAATAAAACCATAACGATTTTACAAGATGATTTTGCAATTTCATTTTACATTTTTGGACTGCTCACCATTGCATTCATTACTTCTTCCAGCTTTACTAGTCGTTGTTCATACTCTTCACAAAACGAGGAGTACACCTTTGAACAAGCATAATACTCTTTCACAATGACCTTTTTATTGACTGGAACCGATTGATTTGAAAAGTAACGTTGAACGGCAAGTAAATACGGTTCCCATGATCGCAGCCGCTCCAGTTCATCTCTGAAATCAAGAATCTTCTGGTAGGGAATCTGTTTAATACATTCCATCTGTTCTACTCCTCTAGTTAGTATTCTTCTGGTAGCAACATTGTTTGATTCACTGAGTCATCAATGACCCAAAGTTTATTGACTTGAAATTCTGACAATGCTTCTGTGATTTTTACTTCATGATAGCTAATGAAAAATGGTTGTTCTTGTCGATGGACGATTTCAATTGCTTGGCGTTGATTGTCTCGGTTGAATTCAAAAATTTGTAGGTAATCTAGCTTTATTTCTGCTTCGCTCACTTTTTTGTCAATAAGCTGCCAGCAATATAACTGAATTTCTTTTGGTACCTGTTCATTCACTCCCCTCGTGATATAGCGATTTTCTTTAGTTTTAAACATTTATTCACTCCTTTAAGCACAAAAATAGACCAGTCATCGATTAATGATGATTGGTCTTCATAGTTATAATATATAATTATGATTTGTACTATTTCTATTTTCTCTTTTGTCCAGTATCAGAACGCTTCTTTCTCCATTCACCTGAACTTTTTCTTGTTCTATTCTCACCTGCAGTTGGACCAGTCTTTACAATAGGGCCTTTTGTATCTTTTGGACTAGGCATAGATTTTCCTCCTTGGATATATTACTATTTACTTTATTTTACTATGCCTTATCCATTTTTGATAGCCCTTCCAAAAAATAAGAATTTAATATAGCTAAAAGTACAATACCACAAGAACAGATTATCCGTCTCTATTATGATTTCGTTGATTACTTTTCAAATTTTGAAACAAATTTAGTTTAATGGCACCAAACCGTTTCAATTCCGTAAGAAAATCTACTATTAACTGCCACCTAACCAATAAATCAGACCCAGGATCAGGATAATTAATACCATTATGCATCTCCATCATCGTAATTACCATTGGAGTTAATATAGGAATTTTGTATAAATACATTTCTTTAATTTTATCATCTGCACAAAGGAAAGTTTTCAAGTCATACCCTTCTTTTATTATGAAAGTTGATTTTTTTAAATCTACAAGAGTGAAACCTATTCCATCATATTGAATTTCAGAAAATCGTATTTGTTTTCCACCAGATATATCAAGAGTCATAAAACTTTTTATTACGTTATGAGGGATATTGTCACCAATAATATCATTAGGAATTTTGGTTTTAGCATCTTGTGATAACCCAATCGGAAGATAGTAATTCATAATAATTTGGTAGTCTTCATGCGGAAAAAAATTGTTTTTCGGGTCGCTAAGATAACCTCTTACCGCATCTAAGAATGGTTTATCCATTGAATCGTTTTCTCCATTTATACTAAAAAACATTGCTACAACTTCTTTTGCAACTCTAATCGGATTTATTTTCTTCACTGAATATGTTAAACTATCCGTTCCTTTCTTTGCATTTATGTTTCCATAAAGAAAATTTCTGTTGTCTTCTGCAAACTTGATGTATTCCTTAACATACTCACTACCAAAAAAGCTATTGCATTCACCACATAGCGTATAATGTACATTTCCTTGCGGTTTTCTTTTAATCCCCTTTGGAAAATCTCCTTTTGTAAAATCCGCTTTAAGAAAATCTTCAAAATTTCCAGTTCGTGTCTTTTTATCGCCAGTATTTCCTAATCTTCTAGGTGGTACATGCTCTTTAGTAAGTTCAGTTTGTTTCTCACATAAAATACAATTTCCTTTCACCTTCATAGTCTCCTTTCAAAAGAACCTTCGCTCCCCAATTTAATGGCGATCAACATACGTTTTTTAGCTATTCTTCAACTCCATTACTTATATTACTTTTTAAAAGTAAGAAACAGGTAACGAGGAAACTGGAATATCCGTATTTTTTCTCTCTTCATCATCCAATCCTCGATACCAATACAAATCAGTTAGTAGTATCTCGGCAAAAATATCTTCGATTTCTAAATCAATTTCGCCTATACTATAAATTAGTTTTGCCTTCTTTTCTTCTTCACAGCTTAAAGCTAAGAAAATTTTACCATTAAGACTAGAGAAATCATTAACATCTTGGAGATCATTCTCCCAGTCATGCCAATTCAACATTTTTTTAACCGTTATAACTAATTTTTGTTCGCCATTAGATACAAAAACACCCTTCGTATTATTGTTTTCTAAAAAACAAAAGACTCCATCAAACTTAATTATAAGTAAATGATTTTTAAATACCGCATCTGTGATAGTCATATCGTGAAATGAAATGTATTCCATCGTCTTGTATACCCGTTTATCCATCAGTCATCCTTTCAAAAAATATCCCTATTTATGATACGGTTCCCCCTTCTGTATCCGAAATGCCCGGTATATCTGTTCCACTAAAATCAGGCGCATCAGCTGGTGTGGATAAGTCATTTTACCAAAGGAGATTTTCTGATTGCTTCTATTTAATACCTTGTCGCTGAGTCCTAGTGAACCGCCGATGACGAAGGCAAGATTGCTTTTGCCTGAGATGCCGAGCTTTTCGATGTCGCGGGCAAATTCTTCACTGCTGGGCTGTTTGCCATCGATCGCTAAGGCAAACAGGTAATCGCCATCGGAAAGCTTGGACAGGATGCGTTCGCCTTCCTTGTCTTTGACTTGGATCATTTCGGCGTCACTGAGTTTTTCCGGTGCTTTTTCGTCCGGGACTTCAATGACTTCGACTTTGCTGTAGCTTTGCAGTCGTTTTAGGTATTCGTTTATGCCTTGCACAAGGTATTTTTCCTTCAATTTGCCGACGGTTATTATTTTAATTCGCATTTTTTCACATCTTTCCGAGTTTTTCTCATAATCTTTATCAACAATTTTATCACGAAGAGTTTTCGTATTCCACAGTATTTCCACAAAGTTATACACATATACACAGACTTATCCACAGGTTCCATCCTCATTCAGGGTTATTTTTACAACTTTTTCAATACAAACACATATTCCCATACAAATTTATACACATTATCCACAAACCTGTGGATAACTTTTCGTCGTTTTTTCCACATGTTTCTTCTTTATTTTTTCATAAATCTGGGAATTTTTTTCTCATCTATATGAAATTTTACTCATGTTGTTCATAAAAAGTTCAAAGCTCTCTTGTAGACTAATAGTGTCAAGAAAAGCTATACTAGTATATGAGTCCTGATGAACTTTGTGATTAGAATCTTTTACAGGATTTATATATAATAAGAATGAAGCTGCCTGACTTTCACGAAACTGATTACTACTATTTGTCTTTTATACAGTAGCTGTCCTTTGTGCAAGTATGAGGTTAGCGAAATTCCTACTACTAGTTAATGAATAATAATATATCGGAGGATGTTACTAATGGATAGAAAAGACGTTACACCTAACTCAAATAAAAATAAAAATGGATTAATGAAAAAACTTGGAATCGGGATTGCCGGCGGATTGATCGGTGGTTCTCTAGCATTTGGCGGCTTGTACGCTGTAACAGATATGGGCAACAACAACAATACAACGACTTCAGAGCTGACGCCTGAAGACAACAGTGGCGATACAAAAGTCAGCAATGTCAATGTGAATGTAAACAGTGATATCACAAAGGCTGTGGATAAAGTTCAAAATGCGGTAGTCTCAGTTATCAACATGCAAAGTGCCAGCCAAAATACTTCTGGATTATATGGCGGATTATTCGATGAGCGGGGACAAAACGGGAACTCTGACTCAGATACTGCCGATGATGATGCAGATTTAGTAGCTGCCAGTGAAGGTAGTGGTGTGGTTTACAAGAAGGACGGCGATACTGCCTATATCGTGACGAACAATCACGTAGTTAGTGGTGCTCAAGGTCTGGAAATCGTTCTTCACGATGGCACAAAGGTTCAAGGTGAACTGGTCGGAACAGATTCTTATACCGACTTAGCCGTTATCAAAGTAAAATCTGATAAGATTGATGCCGTTGCTGAATTTGGTAACTCTGACAGCTTGAAAATCGGTGAGCCGGCTATTGCGATTGGTTCTCCACTAGGATCAGATTATGCAAACTCAGTGACACAAGGGATTATCTCTTCTGTTAACAGAAATATCACCAATCAAAATGATGATGGCGAAACAATCAATATCAATGCCATTCAAACGGATGCAGCAATTAACCCAGGGAACTCCGGTGGTCCTTTAGTAAACATCGAAGGACAGATTATCGGAATCAACTCTGTTAAAATCGTTCAATCCAGCGACTCTGTCAGCGTAGAAGGAATGGGCTTTGCGATTCCTAGTAACGATGTAGTGAACATCATCAATCAATTGGAGAAAGACGGCAAAGTAACTCGTCCGGCACTAGGCGTGACAATGGTTGACATGACGAATATCTCTACACAGCAAAGAGAACAGATTCTGAAAACACCGGAAGATTTAACAACAGGCGTCGTGATTCGTTCCGTTCAAACAGCAACACCGGCTGAAGAAGCAGGTCTTGAAAAATACGATGTCATTACTGAAATCGATGGCGAAGCAATCGAAACAACAACTGATTTACAAAGCGCTCTTTACAATAAAAAAGTAGGCGACACAATGGAAATCACTTACTACCGTCAAGATAAAAAACAAACTGCGACAGTGAAGCTGACGATTGATCAGGATGCACTGCAGCAAACACAAGAATAACATATACTATGTATCAGAGCTTGGGCGCATTCCCAAGCTCTTTTTTCTTAAAATCGAACAAATGAAAGAGACTTCCGAATCGTTTCTTCCAAAAAAAAAAATTGAACACACACAAATTTATAAATGTTGCAGCCTACTGCTTAAAATCCTCTACTGCACTTACTAAATACAGGATTTTAAACCCAAGTAATCACTTAAATACAGATGCTTCTATACAATCTATTTTTATTTCGGTGTAATATATGTCAGCTTTGCCGCTTCACTAGCGGTAAGTGTTCGAAAAGACACAATACCGATACCGAGGACATTCATTTCTGAAAGTAAAACTGAGCCATCTGGATTGATACGCTCCACGAAAGCCACGTGGCCATAAACTGGGTGAGCAGACAATACACCACGTTGAAAACAAGCAGCGGTGCCAACCTTAGGCATAGCGCTAACTAAATAGTTTCTGGATCTGCCTGTATTATCCCACTGATTACCATTCCCCATATCCAAATCGATTGAACCACCTAGCTGAGTAATTCGGTTATACACATACTGGGTACAATTCCCTGCAGCATACTGATTCCTACTGTCATAGTTTACTTGGTTATACGGTGGCAATGTAAGCTCGGTTGAGATTGCTGCTGATGTGCTGGTGCCTTCTTTTTCCAGCTCCAACTGCTCTGGCTTTTCCCTGTCATACCTATCTAGCTCATAGACTTCAATTAGTCGGATGAGTTTATTCCCATATGCTCGATCTGTTGCATAGGTTCCTGTCAAAGCCTTTGCTGCGTGTTGATACGTGCCCGCCTGGCTTTTCCAAACTTTCTGATAGATATGCTCATTCCATAGGACGCCCTGCTTCAATAACTTCGCATAATCCTCGAATGATTCTTCGTAGCTTGGGTACGAACGAAAGGCCGCTTCAATTTTATAGTAGCCCTCATCACTATCTTCATATGTTGAAAATACAACCTTCTGCCCTTCATATTCTCCTTTGATTCCAAACAGATTGTAGTGAGGCTCTTGACTCAGCTTACTTGTTCCGCTGCCGCTTTCCAGAATTGCCTGTGCCAGCATAATCGATGCAAATAAATCATGCTCTTGTGCCACCGTCCTAGCTTGTTCGCCTAACGAAAGGATAAATGCTTCCGTATCCTTTGTCTTTATAAATGTTTTATCTGAAAATGCAGAACTGTCATTTTTTGCAGCCTTTTCAGGAATTTCCGGTGCTCCCTCTGTTGAAGCACCTGTTTCAGTTTTTTCAAACGACGGTCTAGTTTCCAGGGAGGCTTCCGACTGTGATTCATCAGTCGAAGTCGTTGTCGTTTCTGTAGTTGTCTCTGTTGTCGTTTCTTGGGTTTCTGAGGATATTTCTGTTTCTTCTGTTGAGGACTCTTCAGTTTCAACAGTTGCTTCTTCTGAGGAATCCGTTGTCTCTTGACCTTCTTCCACTATCGACGGCGCCGAAGAACTGTCGGTGATGCTTTCTGAAAATGCCGAGACCGGAAAACAACTGATAATAAGCAAACCAATCGAACAGAGAGAGAAAATTTTTTTATTCATCGTACAGCTCCTTTGCTCATTTGATTGATGTGTTCTAGACAACGTCATTTTTTCTTTTCCAAATTATCACCATCCCAGCCGAAAACAGCAGAAGAACAGCAGCCAAGCTAAAGGCCAGCTCATTCTTTTCTCCGGTGCTAGGTAATGAATAAGAAGATGTTGGCGAACTGCCGTTTACTGGAAGAGATACGGTTGCTGCGGGTTTTTCTTTTTCTTTGTAAAAAACAGTCTGACCGTAGTCGCCCTTTCCGTCATGCTTACAGTAAAGGTCTGTCTTTTCCTCATCGTTATACGCCGCCTCATCAAAATAAACATTCTCGTTTTGGATTGTATTTGCCGGAATCACTGTTTTAACCAAAACCTTACCAGAGCCATCAATAATCAATTCGCCTTCAAATTCATCATAGACAGTCCCTGTCTTTTCTCCGACCAACTTAGTGACCAATGTTTTCCCTTCGGCAAAGTTCTCACTAATTGAAATTTCGTCATAAAAAATATTTTCTACCGTTGGATCAAATTCTTTGCTTTGGTTATTCACATAGGCCTGTGTGCCCATTTTAGGCTCTTCTGTTTTATAGAATAATGTCTGCCCATAATCTCCTTTTCCATCATGCTCACAATAAAGGTCTGTTTTTTCTTCGTCATTATAGGCTGCTTCATAGAAATAAACATTTTCCTTCTGGATAGTATTCGCAGGAATCACTGTTTCTACCAATACCTTCCCTGTACCATCAACAATCAGCTCACCTTCAAACTCGTCGTAGACAGTCCCAGTTTCTTCTCCAATCAACGTTGTAACCAGCGTTTTCCCTTCGGCAAAATATTCACTGAGTGAAATTTCATCATAAAAGACATTTTCTACCGTTGGATCAAAGGCTTTTCCGCCATTGTTCACATAGGCCTGTGTACTCATCTTAGGTAGTACAGGTGCATTCGTCCAATCCGTGGTCGTCTGTTGTTCATCATGAATCGTAATGAAGCGTGTTTCTGTTTCGCCTTCCGTTTGGATATAGCCATCAGGGAATTTTACTTCTGTTACTTTATAAACACCTTCCGGAAGTCTAAAGACTGTCGCAGCGGTTTCTGTTGTAAACTGGAAATGAACATTTCGATTGTATTCAGAAACACCTTCAATATAAAATTCTGCTCCCGCAAGATTGACAAACGTAAATTTATCTCGCTTGTTGAAGGTCCACTCTCCTGTTTTTGGTACATTTCTGATGGTTCCTATATCATAGGTAATTATTTTTTCCGTATTACTGCCGTACGGAATTGCAAAGGTCGTTTGTACCTCGGAAGGCTCCCGATAGCCCGCCTCAACATTTTTTTCAATTAACTGGTACTCGTTTTGCAGACCGCCGTAGAAAGTCACATTAGACGCAAAGTTGCCATCCTGATCAGTCGTCAAAGTATCAATGAGCTTCCCATGATTCCCAACAATCGTTGTCAAATCAGGTAAGGTGATTGTTGCGCTCGCTACCTTTTGCTCAAACGTAATGCCTTCAGCGAATTCTTCATAATAGACTGGCTTTCCCTGTGCCATTGTTTCCCACTCGTCTAAATATTCCTTTATTTTCTTTCCTTTTAGCTTAAATTCTTGAATCTCATTAGTAACGACAATCTCTACTGTTTTTCCTGCTTCGATTGTAAAGTCAAATGTTCCCGTTACAGTGGCATAACCACCTGGCGCCTTGACCTCGGTTACTCTGCCAGTTGTGCCATGAAGCAGTTCCCCCTTGTATTTTGCGATCCCGCTATTGTCCGTTGTAAAATGAACCGTTTCTCCTGTTGAAAGCTCCACCTTGAACTCTACGCCGGGAATTGGCAGACCTGTTACATCCGATTTTTTGTAAATTTGAAAATCGCCATTTCTGACCGTAAACTTCGCACTGATTTCCGTAGAAATTGGTGTACTATGCTCATCTTCACCTGTAGTAACAAGATTCTGATACGCAGCATCCTCTGGCACATATTTGATAACTACCTTCCTTTTCAGATTCGTAGATACGCCAATGTTTACCGTTCCATCATAGCTAGGTGAAGCGAGTAACTTGAAACTTGTTGTCTGGTCCAGCGTATGTGTGCCTGAATTCAATAGTTGGCCATCACTCGTTAATGCACTGATTTCTGGCGGTAAGGTAATAGTGTATTGTACGCCGCTGCTATCCGTTTCCGGCACATACCAGTCTGTTTCCTGACGTTGTTCTGCTTGATTGTAGGTAGCTTCCTGATAGCTATTCGGAAAACTAAACCTGCCGATTGGTGCTTCTTTACGAGCTGCCATATCCAGCAGATACGCCACATTACTGTCCGTTGTCACACGGCTGTCATTGAAAAGCTGGATGCCTTGATACGTACTTCCTAAGTGAGCGTTCAGCGCCGCAAATACATCCACGTAATTATTACCGGATACCCAATTATTCTGTAAGGCAAAATACAAAATATTGTAAAGCTCTTCGTTGTCATAGGTCGTTTTCGTGTAGTGCTGACCTGACGGAAACTCAAGATCCGGGTCAATACACCAGACTACCGCTCCATCAACGGTAATAATCGGTGTTTTGATTGGGTAATCACCGCCATACTCTTTTCTTTCACCGCCATCACTGATTCCTATTTCTCTCAAGAGACTTGGACCATTGGAATAGCTGATAATGCGTCCGTCATTTGTATAGCCCCAGTAATTCCCCACAATAGTGTTCGGTACTGACGCCTCTGTTTCCGATTGAATTGACGGTAATGGATTAAATTGCTCAAACGGCAGTTGATTCGTTTCTAATCTGTCTGTATTATCTTCCTCTGCTTGAGCATCATCAGCTTCCTCCACCTGTATCACTTCTGTCGAGGATTGTGTCGGTTCTATAGCTCCTTGCTCTGCCAATGCTTGAACCGGTGCAATCATAAACTGTGTCGTCATCAGCAAGGTTGAGAATAGTGTTACGGCTTTTTTTCGTATCTTCATTTGATTTCCTCCTAATTTTTTATTTATCCCATTCCATTTCTGATAAGTCCGGCGGTTCTCTACTTCTCTTCATAATCACTCTCCCTAACATTAAGCCAAAACAAAACAGGCCATCAAATGTTTCAATGCCCTGTTCTTTACGGATAAAAACGGAACCGGTGGAAGCACTGTTTCGCTTCCGCCGGTTCCATTTCTATCTCTATTCAATTATTCAATCCACACATATTCTTTAGTCAGCTACTCTTATTCACAACAACGGTATTATGCTCTATCTAAACAAACGACAGGCTGCCAGCTATATAGCCGCAGCATTTTTATATAAGAATTCACACGCTCGTTTTAAGCAACCGGAAACGAAAACTCTAGCAAAGTCGGATATTTTGCTCCCTCATATGGAGATCCTTGCAAAATCTTTGCATGATGGTGCAGAAGTATACTGCACTGTGACACACCAGACTTATATATGCTGGTTACTCCAAACCCTTTAGTAGTCACGCTGATTAGTTTGAAGAGGTCTCTTATCAACCTAGTCTATTCAATTATGGAGCATTCTTGCCCTCGTTCTTTTATTCCTTTTAGACAGCCTAAAGCTGCTCATAACAATAGGCATTCCTTTTCTGCAGCCATACCGTATAGTCCTGACCTTCAAGCATCGCAGCTTTGCGTTCAGTTTCAGTCAATTCGTACTTTCTTTTTATAGGTGCCTGTTTTAACCGATTTTCTGCCGTACTCAGTAAAAGTCCTGCTCTTTCCATACGCTTTCCAATAATCGTTCCCTTTCCGTCCATCAATAACTTGATTTCAGGATAGATGAGCTTTGTTGCTACGGGTTGCCCAATTTCCTGCTTTTGCCGCTCTCCTTTATCAAATAGGTAAATAAAGCGTCTGGCCTCTTGCTGATAAATCTGCCAAAAACTCTTGTTGAACAGCTGGACAGTTACATGATTTAATCGTTCTACATCTTTTTGCTGGATAGGAAATTTTTTTGCCATTCCATCACCTTTCTTTAGCCAAAAAACTTTTGCAGATAGAAACTTACCAGCTTACTCATATGACTTTATTCTCCATTTCTCAGTATAAATGAATAAGCGCATTTCTTTAGCAGCTCATTCATACAAAAAAATAAAAATCACCTTCTGCACCTGTTCTTTTTATTGTTTACTTGTTATAATATTAACATTGCAAAAAGTGCAGCAAAGGCCTCGTGCCATTTCTGCTTTTGCATGAGTTCAGAGACAAAATACTGCGATAACAACCAGATATCCAGCTGTGGCAACAACGGGTATTCTAAAACAGTAATTGTTTTTTTACTCAATTATCATTTATCCTTTTAAAGAGCTGGTAAGGCTCCCGATAAACCCTGTGAAAAAACAGGACGAATCAAAAAATAAGCAGCTGACAAAAGCTGGTTTGATTATACGTTGATACCTCTTAGCGACTTTTCCGTTGATTTTTTCTAATCTGAAAATGTCGCTTTTTATCAGCTTTCTCCAAAAAATATTTTTCTTTATTTGTAATGTTTTTCTTTTATTTGATTATTATTATAATACAAAATAAAGATAAATAAAACAGTTTTTTACAATTTATTTTTATAAATGATTTTTCTTATAAAAATGTCTCATACTTTTCCACTAATTGAAAGGGGTTTATTATGCAAATCGGAGAGATTATTCGTTTTCTACGTACACATAAAAAAATGAGTCAATCAGAAGTAGCAGCGTATTTAGATGTTCGTGTCATGAATATTTCAAACTGGGAACGAGGTATCAGCCAACCTCCTGCCGAGAAAATAAAGGAGTTTTCTCAGTTATTTCAAGTCTCGATTGATACGCTCTTTGGTCGAACGACTTTAGAAAGCTTTACAAATCAAAATATTTATGAAATTCGTGATCTTGCGTTAGAGCTTCAAACTGTCATGAATGACTTGAAAAAGGAAGATATCGATCGTATTTTTCGTTTTGTCTATGACTTGAAAATTATGAACCTTAGAAAACAATTTAACTATGATGCCTTCGAGGTTGAAAGCAGCATCAAACTGTTGCTTCAACAGTCCAATAATGCCGTCTATGAATTGGCTAAATATTGTAAGCGGCTTGTTGATGAATTTGGTGCGATTCATGGAAATAATCAGAAGCAGCTGCTATTTGATAGTGTGCTTCTTGTTGAATTGAAGCAGGAAAATACCCCTGAATTCAAAAATGTTCAGCGAGGAATTTATGAAGAGCTGCTGCCGCTTGATTTATTCATCATCGCTTGGCGTAAAGGGGATACTTCCTTAAAAGAAATGGCAGAGCGATTTAATGTCAGCTACGAATTTGTGCTTGAGGCAACAGCCTATTACAAAACAGCTCAAGGGGATACCTGCTCGGTCAATGATTACTTTATCAATTTTCAACAGACTCTTACCACAGATTGGTTAACTATCACAGAAAAATCTGATGTTGAGCTGGCAGAGCCTCGAGAAGTATTTCCAGTAAGCAAGCTGACTGAAGCTATCCTTCTAAACAGAGCTGTGGATTCTTACTCCAAAGAAGCAGGCATATAAGACCTTGCCAATCACCGTTCTTTCCAGAAAAAATACCGATACACAGAAAAACGAAGAAAGAAGGCAAACGAGCAGCCTTTTTTCTTCGTTCTTTTCTTATTTAACTCCTCTTAGGCTGGAAGATTCACCAATCTTATCCTCAGCAAGAATCTAAGAACATCTCCTTCACTTCCACATGAAAAAAATCAGTAATGACAATCCCCAGTTCCAGAGATGGACTATAGCTTCCTGCTTCAATTGCTCGAATCATCTGCCAAGAAACCACTTTTTTCCTTCCCTTTTTTTTCAAGTACAGTTGCTCTACCTCCTCTGCCAACTCCTGATAAGTCAATGCCCAACGCTCCCTAAATTCTTTCAAACGATTCTTTTTTTGTTCTTTTTTCACGTAAATTCCCTTTCTAAAAAATAATGTCTTTATTCATCCTGTAAAATTCTTTCCTATACATGGCGTTGATACAATGCCTTGTGCCTCCAAATATAGGTGCACCTGCCAAAAATCGTATTAGTCCCATGAAAAACGCAACTGCCTCCAAAAACTGTGACTATTCAGCTCTCGACATCAATTGCTCCCCCATACTCATATAATCGGACAAACAAAATAATTAGGTGCCCATTTCTTTTACAAGATTTATCTATATAAAACGCTTCGGCAAAATCAGTAGTCAAAAACACGCTGCGATAGAAATCGTGCTGCTTGGTTCTTTCTACAAAGAGCTGTCGCTTCCGTCGATGTATCATTCGAGTATAATAAGACTGAAACACCTTCGTTCTTCCTACAATCAGCTCTTCTGCAGCACCTTCAAAATACCAAAATAAAAAAACTGAGATATTCGTTATCATGTGCAAAGACACACTGTAAACAACATCTCAGTTCTTTTATCTTAAGTGCTAAAAGGCTATTCTTGATTCTTACTCCGCTGAAAACGGCTCCCCAACCTTTGCATCAAATGGCAGCTCCAAAATCCCTTTTTTCTCAGGAGCGTTCGGCACATTCAACTCTCTTGCAGAACAAATCATTCCCAGACTCTCTACGCCACGCAACTTACCTGGCCAAATCATCAGTCCATCCGGCATCATCGCACCTGGCTTTGCAACAACGACCTTTTGGCCGGCTTTGATATTCGGTGCACCGCAGACAATTTGTAGCACTGTGCCATTATCTACCTCAGTTTGTGTGATAGATAAATGATCGGAATCCGGATGCTTCTTGCAGGATTTAACAAAGCCAATCACGATTTTAGGTTCATGGTCTAACACCAGTGTTTCTGAAAAACCGTCCTTAGCAATCGCTGCATTCAACTTATCCAGTTGTTCCCGAGACAAATCGATTTGACCTTGTCCTTTAATTTCACCTAAAATGGTCGACACCTCAAAAATATTCCAAGCCACGATTGTACCATCTGTTGTAGTGACCTTCGCTGTATTGCCTTTACGTTCAACATGATTTTCCTGTCCTTGATCATCAGCTACGATAACCATTAGTACATCGCCAACATGCTCTTTATTATAAGAAAAAATCATTTCTTTGCCTCCTCATTTTTTCATTCTGTTCCATCTTAACAAAAAAGCGTGTATCTGCCTATCTGTTTTATGGGAAAATTCTTTTCTAAGTGAACCAAGCGCTCAAAAAATGACTGGGCGTTTGTCAATCGAACATGACAGCCCAGCCACTTTTGACAGGATGAACAGGAACAGTAGATTCGTTCCTTGTCAGACTGTCAAGCCCTTCAGAAATTCTGTAATTTCTGCTTTTGTTTTACGATCCTTATTTACCAGACGTCCTAGCTCTTTGCCATTATCCAAAACGACAAAGCTTGGAATGCCAAAAATATTCCATTTTGCCGCAACGTCGATATAATCATCGCGGTCAACTTCAATAAACTGATAATCTGGAAATGCTTCCTCAATTTCAGGTAATGCCGGCTTGATAAAACGGCAGTCCCCGCACCAATCTGCGGTGAAAAAGAAAACGTTCTTGCCATTTTCAACAAAACCAGCCAGCTCTTCCAGCGATTTCGGTATAATCATCTATGTGTCCTACTTTCCGTAAATAATTGTATTTACTGTTGTACGGTCTAAGCCCTTCAACACTTGAATCAGCATTTCTCTTGCTGCTTCAAAGTCTTTGATACTAAACATCGTTTGATGCGTATGGATGTAGCGGCCGCAAACCCCAATCACTGAGCTTGGTACGCCATCATTTGTTGTATGCGCAGCACCAGCATCTGTACCACCTTTCGATACAAAGTATTGGTAAGGAATATTATGTGTTTCTGCTGTATCAAGTAAGTATTCACGAACACGTGGCAAGGTAATCATGCCTGGATCAAAAATACGCAGTAATGTGCCTTCACCAAGATGACCAAAGGTGCCTTCTTTGGTTTGAATATCATCCGCTGCTGAACAGTCTACAGCAAAGAATAAATCCGGTTTAAATTTGTGGACAGATGGTTTAGAACCTCTCAAGCCAACCTCTTCCTGTACATTCGCTCCAGCGATTAAGGTATGTCCCAATGTCTCATTTTGCAAGGCTTCCAGTGCTTCTAACACTAAGGTACAGCCGTAACGATTGTCCCAAGATTTAGCGATAATGTTTTTGCCGTTCGCTGTCTTGATTGTTTCGGTTTGCGGTACGATTGTATCTCCAGGACGTACACCAAAGCTTTCTGCTTCTTCTTTTGATTCGAAGCCGGCATCAAACAATACATCTGTTACTTCCAGTTGTTTTTGTCCGCTGGTTCCACGCAACAAATGTGGCGGAATAGACGATGAGATACATGGATAATTGCCTTTCGCCGTTTTCAATGTGAAACGTTGCGCAGAAACAACATATGGATTCCAGCCGCCTAAAGGCACCACACGGAACAGTCCATTGTCCTGAATCTGTGTCAGCATAAAACCAACCTCATCCAAATGCGCAGCTATCATCACTCGTGGTGCATCATTTTCCTTCGCACGTTTGATTCCAAAAATACCGCCCAGACCATCATACTGGACTTCATCTACTAAAGGCGTCATATGCTCTTTCATATATGCTCGAACGTCTTCTTCGGCTCCGCTGGTTCCTTGAAGTTCTGTCAATTCCTTGATTCGTAAAAATGTTTTGTCATCCATTTTTTTGACCTCCGCCTTGTTTTTTCCTTGAAACAAACGAAATTTTTTTGATAAAAACTATCAATGTCGCTTATTTCTCTCATTCCTGAGATTTCTCATTTATTATAACGCAAAATTATTTTATTGAACATTTTTTTTATTTCCATTAGACTATGTTAGAATAGGAATAAGACAACAGACAGTTATTCATACTTGAAATAGACGGAGGGGTTCCTAATGGGTGAAGAAAATGAATTGAGTTATTTTAAAAACGGACTGGCAATAGGTGCCGGGCTGGGCATTGTCAGTGGTGTTCTGTCCACCCTGTGGTTCCAAAGAAACCGAACACTGGATGCAGATTTCGTACTGGAAAATATCAAGGATGCCTTTTTGAAGGAAGGTCCGATTGAGGGATCGTGGATTGAATTTGAGAAGAAGCCTTTAAGAAAATTTGCCATTCATTCGAAAACATATAATGGTGGAATCTCTCGGATAGAGGACGGCAGCTTGGTTCAGTATGCCTTTGTTGCGGATGCACAAACCGGAACCGTGATTGATGTTACTCGATTGTAATAAAAAGAGAAAGGTATGCATTCTGTTTTAGCAGAAGCGTCTCTTTCTCTTTTTGATTGTTTATATTTATAGGTTTGATTAAAAAGGAGGAGACCATGAAAAAACTATTCATTAAACAGCGTGTGTTCAGCCTTGGCGGTCATTTTACTGTTAAAGATGAGTGGGAACAGGATCAGTATATTGTTGAAGGCAGCTTTTTAGCTATCCCAAAAACCTTCACTATTTCAGATACTCAAGGACGGAGAATCGGGACTATCACTAAAAAAGTATTCAGTTTTCTGCCTAAATTTTTCATTGAGATTGATGGCGAAGAAACTTTAACGATTGAAAAAGAACTGACGCTTTTTAAATCCCGCTATCATATTGATGCTAAGGGGCTGGATATTCAAGGTGACTGGTGGAACAAAAATTTTGAAATTGTTCGAAAGGGAGAGATAGTTGCAACAATCGAGGAAAAATGGTTCACTTGGGGGGATTCCTTCGAGGTCGATATCTATGATGAGTCATTGGAGCATACCATCATCTCTCTTGTCATTGCCATTGATTTTGTTAAACAAGAGGAGAGCAACGCAGCTGCAAGCTCCAGCAGCTCGTAACAGATGTTTAGTGGGTACGCGCATTGATAGATTACGCGTTTCGTAATTTATAAAATTGAATCCGTAGTAAAAACGACAGTCACATCTTACTAGCGACTGTCGTTTTTATCGTTTTTTCTTATTATTCTTCTGTTTGAAAGCGTGCTTCCACACGATAGATTGGCTGCCCCTTTGCAGAGAATTTTTCCTCATACTCTGTCATGATATTCCCTTCATAGGTGCTTTCATGAAGATTCAGCCAGACCTGTTCAATAATCATGCCGTATTTTGAAAAGCTGCTTAGTGAATATTCAAATAAGCCTTGATTATCTGTTTTGAAATGAATTTCACCATTCGGTTTTACAATCTTTTCATCCACTGCCAAAAAGCTGCTGGAGGTAAGACGTCGTTTTTCGTGGCGTTTCTTTGGCCACGGATCAGAAAAATTCAAGTAGATTTGATCCACTTCATTTTCTGCAAAATACTGTGTCAGAGCTTCTCCATTCACGTGAAGCAGCTGTAAATTCGGCAGCTCTTCTTCTAATGCTCGTTCCAACGCAATTGACAGTACACTTACCTGCATTTCAATTCCGATATAATTGATTTCCGGATGGGCCTTTGCCATTCCCACGACAAATTGACCTTTCCCTGTTCCGATTTCAATATGAATCGGGTTCGTGTTCCCAAAACGTTCCTGCCATTTTCCCTGCCATTGCTCAGGGCCTTCAACTACATACTCCGGATGGGCAGCCAGTAATTCCTCTGCACCCGGTCTTTTTCTTACACGCATTTTCTTTCCTCACTTACTTGATGTTATTTACGGATTGTCTCTATCGTAATCTTGAATAAAAGAGGGGACAAAAGCAGCTCTTTCGGAGCGCAAGCTTTTTGTCCCGACTACTTTTCATCATAAAATTTATACTTGTTTTTTTATGGAATGTCAACTCTTGCTTCGCAACAGTCTTCAATCAATGACGGTCTATTTCCGCCAGATATGCTTGATGAAGCTGCTTAGTGATTTCACCTGGTTGTCCAGAACCGACAACGTGTTCTTCGATTTTTACTACTGGAACAACCTCAATCAGCGAACCGGAGATAAAGCATTCATCCGCTGTGAACAGCTCTGCTTCATCAAAGGTCTCTTCCTTCACAGGCAGCCCAAGCTTTTCAGCAAGTGCTAAAAGCTTCAGCTTCGTAATCCCCGGTAAAATCAGTTGACCATCCGGATGAGTATAAATCGTGCCATCCTTCACCAGCCAAAAATTCGCTGCGGAAGCTTCCGTCACTTTGCCATCACGAATTTGAACCGCATCTTCAAAGCCGCGACTTCTTGCATGCTCCAACGCCATCACATTTCCAAGTAAGCTCAATGATTTGATATCACAATGCAGCCAGCGTGTATCAGGTACAATACCTACAGCAATTCCCTTGCGCTGTTTTTCTACCGGACGATCATAAGGAATGATATTGGCGGTCAACACACCGATTACTTTTTTCGGATCAGGCAGTGCATGATTACGAGGGGAATCAATGCCTCTCGTTACTTGCAGGTACAGCTTTCCTTCTGAAATGTTCTCCACAGCAGTCAGCTCCGTTAAGCGCTCAACCAGCTCCTCCTTGGAAAATGGCAGATGAAGTTTGATTTTTTCTGCTCCGGTCCATAAACGTGTCATATGTTCTTCAACCATATACAACTGTCCATTGTAGACACGGATTACCTCGTAGAGTCCATCACCATATTGGTACCCGCGATCCTCCATATCAATTCTAACTTCTTCTCTTTCAACGATTCGATCATTCCATAGAACTTTCATGTCTTATTCCTCCATTTTTTTCAAACGTTGTGGAACATAGAACCTCGTAAAAACAAAAATTTCAGCAGCCATTGCTGCCATTACAATCAGCGCTTCCTGTAGATTCGGCAGGACAAACAATGCAATCACTCCGAAAACAACGGCGGCAATAATCAATAATACATTTAACAAGTAGCTGACCGCCTGCTTCTTTTGCTTTACAGGCGTTGGGTATAGATGCGTCATAACCATGTAATCAAATTGCGCATAAATCGGAATCAGCTGGAAGCCAAGTAAATAGATGAAGACTAACGCCACACCCAGAGACAAAACAAAATCCTTTGAGAAAAATAAAATCAGACCCGCCACACCTAGAAGTCTTAAAAATAGGCCGCTATATTCAGAACCTCTCAGAAAACTGCGCGCATATAGGTACAGATACGTATTCTTGCTTTCCTTTTTTATCTGATTCAACACAGGATCAAAGAGCTTTCTGCGTTTGATACTCCCTGTGATTTCCGGAACATCGGTAAATAGATGGATAAACCGATAAATACGATGCATCCGATTGTTTTCCTTCTTAATCATTTTCTCCCAGTCCAGAGAAACCTGTTGCTTCTTCTGCTTTAGATAAACCATAAATACCGCCAGAACCACTACGGAAATTCCTAACCCAATCAACGGGTTTACATACATACCGATGGCCAATGTTCCGGCGCTGGCAACCAACCAAATACCTTGCCACAATCGACTTTCATTTACTGAAATCTGGTATAAATCATATTCCTGCCAGCTCAGCTGGGCTGCCTTCAGCAACAGCAGCGTAATTAAATACACGAAGAATGAGGAAAATTCTTCACCGGTAGAAACAACCAGCAATGGCATCGTCATACCGCTTATTAACACAATTGCTACAGCTGGTAATAGAAAAGAATGACGAAAGGCCCGCTTGAAATAGCTTGGCATCTCTGCTTCCTTAGGTAGAATAAATACTTTGTCTGCGTCTTGGGTCAAGGTTGCCAACTGACCAATCAGAAGCGCCATCAGCCAAATGATTAAAATCAGCGGCCGTCCCCAGACGAAGTTTTCCGGCAAGCTCTTCAACAGCTCCGAGTAATAGAAACCCAAGCCGCCCAGAAGGAACACGCAGACGATAACAAAATGATCGTTAAATACATACTGCATATACTTCATCATCTTTTTCAAGTGACGGGCTGCACGCAGCTTAAACAGTTCCGACATAGTTACCCCACCTTTTCTTCCTTAGTCAGTGCAAGATAGATATCATCTAAAGAAGAATCCGGCAGATTGAACTCTTTACGCAGCTCATCCATGGAACCAATGGCACGTACTACTCCCTCGTGCAACACGACAAAGCGATCACAATACTTTTCAGCCGTTGCCAGAATATGGGTAGACATTAGAATCGCAGCTCCCTGATTGCGCATGGTATCCATCAGCTCAAGAAGGGCATGAATCGCCAACGGGTCCAGACCTAAAAACGGTTCATCGATGATATACAGACTTGGCTCAATTAAAAAGGCACACAGAACCATGACCTTCTGCTTCATCCCTTTTGAAAAATGTGCCGGAAACCATTCCAGCTTATTTTCCAAACGGAATGTTTTCAGCAATACATCCGCTCGTCTAAACGCTTCCTCTACCGGAATATCGTAGGCCATCGCCGTGATTTCAATATGTTCTCTCAAGGTCAGCTCTTCATATAATGAAGGTGTTTCTGGTATGTAGCCGATTTTCTTACGGTAGCTTTCCGGATTTTGACTCAGGGTCTGATCGTCAATAGATATCTTCCCCTTTTGAGGAGTCAGCAGACCGATAATATTTTTGATTGTGGTGCTTTTTCCGGCACCATTCAATCCAATCAGACCGACCATTTCTCCGGCCTGTACTTCAAAGTTTATATCTTTTAAAACAGGTACATGACCGTAGCCGCCTGTTAAATGCTCAATTTTCAAGCTCATGTCTTTGCCTCCAAATTTTTTAATGTTTCTATTATAACATGATGAGAAGGTAAAGTGGCTTCCCCATGTAAATTTCCGACTCATCTTTCTTACGATTTCTGTCAGCTTCTGATTCGTGTTTCTTCCAATTAAAAGCTTCCGTCGTTTCCCGATGCTTCTTTTTGTTACCTACTCGTATAGCTCCTTGGAGAGTAGTCTGCTCAGTCCTCCTTCAGCGCAAGCCTATTTGACAGAAAAATGGCTATCAGGAAAACAACCGCCTACTTTGCACTGACTTGCTTTTCTATCGAACAGTATAACTTATAAATTTATTTCAATCATAAAGAATTATTTTCGTTTCTCTATTTCGTTCTTATACTTTCTCGCTGAGATATGGTAAAGTAGAGAAAAAGATAATTTAAAGAAAGAAGGGTTCCTATGGAAGATTGTATTTTTTGTAAGATTATCAATCAAGAGATTCCCAGCTATAAAATATACGAAGACGAGGTCGTTTATGCCTTTTTAGATATCAGTCAAGTGACGAAGGGGCACACGCTGGTTGTTCCTAAAAAACATGTGACTGACATCTTTGAATATGATGCTGATTTAGCAGCAGATGTTTTCGCTCGTATTCCAAAAATCGCACGTGCATTAGAAAGTGCTTTTCCTGAGGTTGAAGGTCTGAACATTGTAAACAACAATAAAGAGCTTGCTTATCAGTCTGTCTTCCATTCTCATATTCATCTGATTCCTCGCTACAGCAAAGACGACGGCTTTGCGATGCGTTTTCCGAACAATCAAGAGAAGTATTCAAGTGAAGAATTGCAGCAATTAGCTGAAACAATTTCAAAGCAGGTGACTAAATAATGAAGGGATTTTTCAAAGGACTCCTATTTGGTTCTGTTGTTGGCGGTTTGGGCGGGCTGCTTCTTGCGCCTCGCAGCGGAAAAGAAACACAGGAGAAGATAATCGACGAGATTGACGACTGGAAATACTTATCCACTGATTTCAATGAAAAACTAACCACCTTCAAATCCACTCTTGCTGATTTTCAAGAAACAGCTGAAACAATGATTCCAGCGTTCGCTGAAGGACTCACCAAGGATATTGAGAACTTCAAGTTCCAAGCCGAACCTCGGCTAGAGCAGATTCAGGAGCAGGTGGAAAAAATCCAACAGGAACTTCCTGAAATGCCTGAAATCACAGAAGAAAAAGAAGACTAAACGCCATCTATCCAAAAAAAGTTTTATTTTTTTGGATAGATGTTTTTTTCAACCTTAAAGAAATATATACCAATCAAAATTACATTTTCTACGCGAAATGTGTCCAAAATTCGAAAATTATTTGAAACTTCAATTCGATGTTTCTTTTCTGTCTAAGATTATGGTATAGTAATAAACGTGAGAAATTCTTTTCTACATAAAACTATCATACAAAAACTATTAATTTTAGGAGAGCTGACCAAATGAAGAAAAAACTGATTTTAGCTGCAGCCGGTGCATTAAGTATCTTTGCTTTAGCAGCATGTTCTAGCAGTTCAGAAGAAATCGCTACAATGAAAGGTGCAAAAATTACTGTTGAAGATTTCTACAACGAAATCAAGAACGACAGTGACAGCCAATCACGTGTTGCAAACATGATTATCTACAAAGTATTTGAAGATAAATATGGCGATAAAGTGTCAACCAAAGACGTCGATGCAAAATACGATGAAATCAAAGAAAATGCTGAAGCACAAGGCCAAAACCTTGATGACTACTTAGAGCAATATGGTTACACTCAAAAATCATACAAAGCGCTAATCAAGCAAAGTCTTGCTTTTGAAGCTGGAATCAAATCTCATGTTGAGATTACTGACGAAGACTTGAAAACAGCTTGGGATTCTTTCCATCCGGAAGTAGAAGCACAAATCATCACTGTTGCTACTGAAGAAGAAGCGAAAGAAATCAAAGCTGACTTAGACAAAGATGGCGACTTCACAAAAATTGCAAAAGAAAAATCTACAGATACTGCAACTAAAGAAGATGGTGGTAAAGTGAAATTTGACTCTACCTCTACAGAAGTTCCTGCAGCTGTACAAGAAGCAGCATTCAAACTAAAAAATGACGAAGTAAGTGAACCAATCGCTGTAACTGACAGCACAGGTTACCAAACAGTCTACTACCTTGTGAAGATGACAAAAACATCTGCTAAAGGAAATGACATGGACCCTTACAAAGAGCAATTGGAAGAAATTGCTACAACAAATAAAACAGGCGATTCAACTTTCCAATCTAAAGTGGTTAGTGATGAGTTGAAAGAAGCAAATGTAAAAATCAAGGACGATGCCTTCAAAGATGTGTTAGCACAGTACATTCAAACTGAAGAATCAAGTACTGAAGCAACTGAAGCTTCATCAAACACAAAAGAATCAACAAAAGAAGAATCTTCAACTGACTCTTCTGCAAAAACATCTGATTCTTCAAGCGCAACAGAAGAATCTTCTTCTAAATAATTGCCAGCAAAATAGGATTCAGCGTTCAGCTGAATCCTATTTTTTTGCAAAGAATTCTACTGACAGCACCTCAAAAAAGAGCAGGTTGAGCTTCCCCTGCTCCTTCACGTTTGCCTATGCACCTTAGTAAGATAAGGTATCAGAGGAAAACACACACACATTTTTATTGTCTATTCACTGCACACGCTCCAGAATATTCAATTATTCTAACTACCCTCTATTTTAGAGAGTATCGGATGATCCTGGAATATGCGCTGAAGTATCAGCTGAAATGAGTCTCACAGTAAGAGCCTGCTGTCGTTGTTTCCTCTTCCTCAAGTAGAGTAAGAGCAGCGATACCGCCAGACCGCTCAACATCCCCAGCAAAACAAAAGGCCATGAGGGATTATTGTTTGAGGGGGCAATAGGCAGCAACGACTGATTAATTTTTTCTGCTTCTTCCTCCGTGATTACAAATGGTTCATCAAAGGTCCAATGATTTCCCTTTGCATCGGCAATCACCAAATGCAAGACATAGTCGCCTGCTTCCAGCGATTCCTCTTCCCAATCAACAGCAAAATCATAAGTAGAGTTTGGCGCAATGGACATGTCCTTGTCAAAGGTCTTCTTGCGTACTGTCTCTTCCTGCTTATTTTTGATTTCTACATCATATTTTAAGTGACCGATGCCTTCCATCGTTGGATTTTGAATTTCTGCCACGATTCCCGTTGATCCAAAGGTTTTTTCAGCCCGCACCTCGTTCACTTCCAGCTTTCGTTGAACTGGCGTGTCTGTTTCAGTTAATCTCAAGCCAATAATATAACCATAGCGGTTCACAATTTCTCCTTCTACTTCCTTCGTCTTCTTCAAAACCTGAATCCCACCAAGAATTTCTCCGTCAAATACCTCTTCAGGCATCGTTAACTGAATCGAAAAATCAATACTTGTTTGTGGCGAAACAGTAATTTCAGGAGCATAGGTTGCAATATCCGCTAATCGATATTTTTGAGAGGCATCTACTTCTATGTCGTTGCGTTCATAGTCGATAAAGCCATTTTTATTGGTATAGGCTTGATTCACATTGATTTCATAGGTCTGCTCCTGATTGGACGTATTGAAAATAGTCATCGTAATTTCCTGCTGCTGTGCCGGCTGCATTCTCAAATCATAATAAGATATCTCTTGATTCTGCTGGTTTTCCGGCAGCTTCGCCTGTACATTGAAGCCTATTTCTTCCCCTGAAACAGTTTGTACATTCAGGCAGGTGAGTAGAATCAGGCTCATTGCCAAGAGCAATTGCGTGATTGCTTGCATCGCTGTTTTTTCCACACTGAAATCCCCTTCCTTAAACGAGCCTGCAGCTCACTTTATTAAGACGCTGCTATCAATTGATACGAATAGTATCCGCCAATGTATAAGTGATTGAGCCTGTTAACACATCCTCAATGCCAAATTTGTAATCCCCCATTGCTGTGGTTTCCAGTGCTACACTCGCAACTTCCAGCTTATAGTCTCCTTGATTATTAAAATTGGTTGTCGTTTTTTCCATGACTAAATTACCGCTTCCTGTACCTGCACCAAGAATAATAGGATTACCCGTTGTTGGTGTAATCGTCAGGCTAGTCACCTCGGCACTTTCCTCCGATGCAACGGATAAGGCCGAAACAGTCGCTGTCAATTTCCAGCCTTTGTCTTTTCCAGTATAATCCTGTACATAATAGTCCTTTTCATCGGTACTGACTGTTCCTGTCAGCGTATATGCAGTCGCCCCCGGAGAAAATGTTCCTGAAAAAGTATAAGAATCGGGAACCTCCTGGATACCATTATTTGTTCCTGCCAAGACCGTGACACTGGTATCCGTATTGCCGTTTGCTGCCCATGCCGGAGCGGCAGCTCCTAAAACAGCTGCCAGACAAACACCTGCAACGATTAATTTTGTTTTTTTCATTGTGATCTCCTCCATTTTGTTAGTTATTTTCAGGCAGGTCTCTCAAGCTAATCATTTGTTGTGCACTATAACTTCCTGCCTTAGTGCCTTTTGGTAGTTGCAACGAAATGTTCTCCTTTGTCACTGTATAAATATATGTTATGGCATCAGCTGTAGCCGATCCATGGTACTGAAGTAAGGGCTGATCTGTTTGATTGGTCTCCTTCACACTGAGTGGGTGCGCCTGATAGTCTTCCTTACCAACCAGTTCACCGTTAACTCTTAGCTCGCCCTGTCCAATCTTCGTTTCTGCCTGAGCAAGATTCTCTTTGTCCTTGCTGTTTTGATACGCATACAAACGATAATATACTGACCAGCCAGAAGTTTTTTCGGCACGACCATCTTCGATTGTAATTGTCAAATCCTCTTGTGCAACAAGTATCTGCGCCTCTCCTGTCAGCTTCTGCGTACCAAATGCAGGACTGCTTACTTTTTCTAGACTTAATTGACTTTTAGACAGCTGAACCTCCATAGTTGTATTTTTTTCAGCCATAGCTTCTACGGGCAAAACAGCAAATAGACAGGTGGCCGCCAGACTAAACATCACCGTTTTATTCATGCCTACTCCCCCTATATCTTTTTAATAAATAGGATAGCCCTAAAATGAAGAGCATCGTTCCGACAAACGAGAGGAGGTAACTGGCAGATTCATTCGCTTTTAACAGACTGCCATTTTTTCCTGAAGAGGCGGATGCCTTATTTGGAGCTTGGCCTGTTGAATTCTGACCTGTACCAGTATTTTCAGTTGTTGACTGGTTCGTTGCGCTATCTTTCAGCTCCACCTGAATTTGTCCTTCGTGAACATCATGTGTCACACTCCAGACCGCTGACATGGGCTGAAATGCGATCACGACAAGTACTGCGACTAGCAGTTTTTTTATTGATAATCTCATGATCCTCATCCTTTCTATGTCCCACGACTGGCATCGACCAAGGTCCAACTCACTAAAATTGGTTCTTCGTAGACTCTACCAATTTCCGGTGTTCCATTAACCTTCAACAAGATGCCTTCATCCGTTTGCCAGCTCTTTTGAAAAACAAATGGCTGCTGAGGATCAGGAGTAGTCAATTCTGCACCAGATGTATAAACAACACTTCCTGTATCGCCTAAATCGCTTGCAGGCTCTCCAGTATTTTTCCAAACGAGTGAAAAAGGATAGGCTTCAGAACCATTGTTCCTCGCAGACACTGACAGCTTCCAAGGTGCATTAGTCCGATCGTTGTCTGAGCGACTATCCTTAACTAGGACATTCAGATTTTCCGACCGAGCAAGCGGTTCTGTCATTTCCTGACCGGCTGTCAACGTCCAGTTCATCTTATCAGTCACCGATACCCATGAAACCGTACCAACAACAGTCAGGTTTAGCGTGATCGTATTGGAGACATAGGTTTTTCTCCCTGCCCCATCCTCTTTGTATGCTTTGACCGTCAATTGATTCGTCCCATACGGCTTCCTTTTTAGGTACTCATCCAGAGAAATTGTGACTGTCCCGGAATTGACATGGTCATTTGCGCGCGTCTCAATATGCTCGTAGCCACTACCATCCTCCAGAATAAAGCCATCAGGCAAATAAGCTGCCATCGTATCTGGGTCAGACCAATAGAACGTCGTTGAAAGCTGTTCGCTGATATCGTGAGAGCTGATTGTCTTGTTTTCCTCCAGCGAGGCGTTGTTCCAAGAAAGCTCAGTTGGTTGATTGTCCTTCAAATTAATCCAATAGTAAGAAGAATCATTGTAAATCTGTTCTCCCAGCCCTTCAAGAGTTACAGATAGGTTTGTATTAAAGCTCATCAAATCAAACCCGGTAAGATTATTTTTCAGATTCAACTCAAAAGTGAAGATGATATCACTTTTGATTGGGTCACTTCCCACCGATTGATATGCGCTCATCTCTGCTCCATCACCTACTGGCGCCCATGTATTATAGGATATTTGATCTGACACTGGAATATTCGGATAGCTCCGCCTAATTTCCACCAAAGTGTTATCTGTTTTTTGATACTTCGCGCGTTTATCAAAGAACAGTTTCATCGTATAGCTCTTCACATTGACATCAGCCGGACGTGTAAAAATCACCGTGAATTTCAAGGTGTCTCCGGCTTGTGCGTAAACCAATGAAGGATTAAAATCAGGACTTTCCAGAGTAATATCTTGGGTAACGCCTCCACTAACAACAGCGATACTGTTTGTCAGCCCTGCCGATTGTCTCATAGCAAGCTCTTGTTCTTCGGCAACCTTTTCCGGTACTTCTTCAGCTTCCGGCTGTTCATAGTCGTCTTTTGGAGCCGGCTCCGACTGTTCTTCCGATTCTTCAACAGTTGGCTCGGTATATTCTGTACTGCTTTCCGGAACACCGGGTTCACTGCTTTCTTGCGTATACGATGGTTCTGTTTCTGTACTTTCGTCAGTCTCTGAGGCCCCGGAATCCATCATCCCTTCAGTTGGCGCTTCGCTGACCACTTCCTGATTTAGTGCTTCTGCAAAAACAAGAGAACATGGAAAACCAACCGATAGTAACAAAAACAAAACAACCAGTCCATTGAAAAATTTTCGGATGCCTCCTCCTTTTTTCTTCCAATTTTTTTGCACTATATTCCCCTCCTAACTCACTATGACCCATGCGACATGCAAAATTCATCTAAAGTATAGCAAACAAACGTTTTTAGATTCGGTCTAAAAAAAATAGAAAGCTTCTCTTTTTTGAATAAAAACACTCGTTATTTTAAAAGAGAGAAGACGTCATAAATATAATACTGACAAGACATAACATTTTATTTTCTTTTATTTCTCATTTCGTCATTCTATTAACAAAAAAGAAATATACCGTTTTAAAATCTTTTTTTTATCATTTTTCTATTCATAAAAGAAGGGAAATCTTCTTATTATTGCATGAATCAGCTGATAAACACTTTTAAAATAACGTTTGTTATAAAAACGTTCGATGGATTACATCTTCTCACAGCACAGCAAAAAACTGGTTCCATTCATGAGAGAAGGACTCCTCATGAGTGGAACCAGCCGTTTTCTAATGCTTCTATTGGCTTAATTATTTTTTAGGTGTTTCTGTTGGACGTTTTTTTCTTTTTTTCCGTTTCTTCGCCAATTGCTTTTTCAACTTCTTGTTTCTATTAATCATCAGAATTACTATACTTCCTAATACTATCAGCACAGCAATTAGAGCAATAGTTCCCCATGGTATTTCAGCACCTGAATCTTCTTTAATGCTAACATCTTTTTCATTAAAATCTGAGGCTTCCTTCTCCGAAATAGTAAATTTCGGCTTCCCTTCCCATTCTCCCTGATCACTGCTTACTTTGATATCTACTTGATACTCACCATTTTCGAACTTATCGCCGGAAAAAGGAATTTGAAAAGGAAACAGGGTGTTTGGCGCCATGTTTAACTGTTCTTTTGTTCCTTTCAGCACTTCTTTTCCATCCAATAAAACCTTGTAATCAATCGTGATATCCTTAATATATGCAGCTGCCTTATTTTCTATTCCAACTTCAATAACATTTCGATAATTCTCTTGTCCTGCTTTTGCACTATTAATTGTCACGTCAGGTTTAACTTCTTCTCCATCAGACCGAATGAGTAATGCAATTTCTCTTGAAAAGATATTCTTGACATTTCCTTCAACTTTTTCATCCGAATTTGCTTCAAAGTAGACCCCGCCTGCCAACAATCCGGAGAATGAGTTATCCGGCATTTTAATGGTCAGGGTAACATCCTTTGTTGCATGTGGTTCTAACGTAATTTCCTTGTCATTCAACGTAACCAAGTCTTCAATATCATAGGGTGCCGATTTTGAAGTGTCTTTATTGATACCAGAATACTCGATAACTCCAATAGCGTTTGTGATTGCCCGATTAAAGGAAGCTTTCAATGTAAGAGTTTTTTCCGTTTTGTTTTCCAGAGTTACCGTCAACGTCTCTTCTTGATTGGGGTCAAGCTTTACGTCAAAGTAAGACAGGTTCTTATCTGCTTGACTGTCTGGAACATGAATCGTCGCATCAAAACTATTTAATGATTCATTATCCACCGACTCCACCGAAGTCGCTGATTCTCCGTAAACAAGGGCTGGAAAGGTGACTAGACCCATAAAATAAATAATACTGATAATTGCGGTAAAAATAATTTGTCGGTATGCACGCTGCTCTCTCTTCATATCTTTCTCCTCCAAACTGGTAATCCAAACATTTAGAAACCGGGACAAAAATTGGACTTCTTCCTTTTGTCCCGGTCAACGCTAAACAATCATGCATCTTATAGAGGTGATGCTGTAATTGTCCAGTTAAGTGTTGTTTGATAGTTCGCTTCTGCCTTTAATGCAGTTTTAGGAACAGCTAATTGGAATTTAGTGATTGGCAATGTCGTTTCACCAGCACCTTCACCAGCATTTGCTGTCATTACAGTATTAGCAAGCAATAAATTTAGTGTTGTTGTTTTATTCGCCATACTAGTACCTGTTGGAGCTGAACTCAAATTATTTGTGATGGCTCCAGCAGTAATAGACAAAGCAGCACCAGTCAAAATGTTCAAATCAGCTGAAAATTGAGTAAGTTGAGTTACTTTAACAGACCAACCAGGAAGTAGTGTTGCCCCACGGTTGTCGTCTACCACTACAGTTCCTGTTGTTGCAGGAGACGCTTGTACTCCATCAGATGTCGCAGTCCAAGTTTCATCAGCGGCTGATTGAATTGGGTGAGAACCGAAATTCAAATTGGAAGGCAATAACCCGCCCGGGTCCATAACAAGTCCCCCGCCTGTATACCCAACAGTAGCGTTTGTTGCTTTGTCAGCATAACTTGTACTACTAAAACCCAGTCCAATTCCTAATAATGCAACAGTTGATAAGCCAATAATTGTTTGTGTTTTCATGATTTTCTCCCCCTAAGTTTTTTTAAGATTATAAACAGCAATTAAAACAAATATGACACCAACAACGACAAAGATATAATTTACTGTGTCGTTTGTTTTCAGAAAATTACCGGAACCTGACGATCCTGACGGCTTGATGATTACCTCTTCACTGCTTGTACCATCTACCGTCCCTGTACTGTCTGTTGCAGTACTGTCTGTTGTAGAGCTTTCTGTGCTTGTACTACTTGTATCTGTCGTACTGGATTCTGTTGTTGTGCTGTCTGTACTCGTACTATTCGTATCAGTGGTACTGGATTCTGTTGTGGTACTGCTCCCCGAAGAAATAGAGCTATCTGATGTGTTCCTGACTTCCTTAAAATAACGGATGTTTCCATTGGTAACAGTAGCTTGAGCCAACTGTGAGGAGACCAGGAAAATCAGAGCAAGGCTTCCTAAAATTACTAAGAAACAACTTAACTGCTTGAGCAATTTCATCATGTCTCCTCCTTTATGGACTCTCTGTTACAGTCCAGATAAGTGTGGTTTCGTATTGACCAATTTTCTTTGCAGTATTTTTCGGTACAAACAGATCGAATTTCGGCAGCGCTAAGCTAGTCGTACCACTCGCAGTCACTCCGGAAACAGCCATGAGCTCCTGTTGCGAACCGTTTATTAACTCGATATTTTGACCGCTGATGCTTCGTACACCGGTGGAGTAATCTGTTGTTAAGGTCCCTCCATAAATTCTCAATACAGGTGTACTTAACTCAACACCACTGCTATTCCATTGATTGGACTGAGCAACCTTAATCTGCCAATTCTTCACTGTCGATCGGGTATCAGTTACAGAGACCGTTCCTGTTGTTTGTGCAGCCCCGGCAACACCACCCTGCGTGGCAGTAAAAAGTTCGTCCAGCTTCGTTTGAATCGGATGGACACCAAAATTTAACGAGTCCGGTAATAACGTATTGTTCATCGCAAAAGTTTCACCGGCAAAATAGATATAGGAAAGACCATTAGCCGTACTTAGTAAATCGATATCGATGATTGATGATTTAATGACGGTTCCTACAAATTTTGCATCCAGATTACCCGTGATACTGCCTGGCCCGGAGACCAGTGTAGGCATTTGGATCGTTGTACTCCCTAATACTGATGCATCTGCTAATTGCTGTACACCGGTTCCACCCACAGCTAACAAAGGTTTTACTGTAGTAATAGCATTGACCAACGTCGGTTTCAGCAATCCAAGTGCTGCATTGATTGTTATAGCAGATGCTGCACCAATCAAACCAGTTCCCGTTACCTGTAATGCACTGACTGCACTCGACAGGTTCGTTAAAATCGTCGAAAGGTTTTGTGCCAAGATTGGACCAATGCCATCATCTAACGAAAAATAAATGGCTCGTCCATCTGCAGATAAGGTCATGGATTGTTGAAAATCAGCTGCACCAAAATTTTTAAGGGCATCAAGTAGAGCCAACTGCTTATTTACTTCTCCCAGATTCAAAGAAACACCTGTCAAGTCAGCAACTAAGCCCTTTTGAATTCGATCAATCAAACTGACCAAGTCATTGACTGCTGTCAAAGTTGCTGTTAATACGCCAACTTTACTCAAATCGACAGTAATATTCGTGTGTACCTGAGAGCTTCCATTTGCTTTAACCTTGTTTGCCAGCTCCGGCGGAATAACCAAAACACCATACTTTTTCCCAACCAAATTTGCTGAAACATCTGCCAGTCCAGCGCCGGAAATCGTAAAATTAACCGGCTGATTTGCTGCTGTCGCCTGCCATCGCTGACTGCTGGTTGTCCCACTGTTATTTACAGTGTGTATATCCGATAATATCTCCACATTCAGCACAGCTGCCGATGCTTCGTCAGAATGAAAAAAATACGATAAAACGCCCGAAAATCCTCCTGCGACGACCAAATTAATGACAAAGTAACAGACAAAAAAGTTTTTTTTACTAAGAAAGCGCTTCAACTTTTTTGGTTTTCTCCCTCCCTCAACATACACATCCATCTCTTCCTTTCATCGTCTTTTTTTAGCGCCAACTTATCTGAGTTGATTATAGGTGGGTTAAAAACATAATCATAATTTAATGCTTACAAAAAAAAACTTTTTTTTGATTACGCATAAGGAATGTTATGTTTATCCTATTAAAAAAATTATTTTATGGCACGATGACTCGTTGTTTCCTGAAAAAACCATAAGTCAACTAATCTTTTATTAAGTAAGGATTTGTTATCAAAAAATCAGCAATCCATCTGTTATTAAAATCATTGTTTTTTAATGATTTTTTGAAATTAAACATGGTTATTTTTTACACTCAAAAAAATAAAAATCTAAGAAAAATATTAGGAATAAATAACAAAAAATACAAGTTTTTTTAATGATTATTTTCTTTCCCCTTTTTTTAAATAGAACATATAGACACTTTAAACGTACACCTAGGAGTCACCAATTCTTTTTCTTGAGTAATTTTTTACATACAAAAAAAACTGGAAACAGTTTTCTCTCTGTTTCCAGCTACGTCTATAAGCTGCTATATAGTGTTCATTTTTTTCGATAAACTACTTCAAAATATTCGTAGACAACCAGATGCTCCTCTGTGAATATTTCATTGGCTTCGGTTAGCTCCGCTTCGAAAAACGGGCGGTGAACCTTTCTCCAATAGGCCAAATTTCGCTCTCCTTCGCCCTCCAGATATCCATGTAAATCTGTTATCGATTTATATGGGAGAATGTCGATTAGCTTGGCTTGAATAATCGCAGCAGCTTCCCCTCTTCCATCCAAAAGGATACTGTAATCCCCGGCTTTAGGGATTTCCTCCTGTTCCAATTCATACGCACGCTTTAATCCAGAAGTCCCTCTCTTTTCCCCCTGAAGCACTTCTTGAAGCAGTTCATCTGCCATTTCAGGTGTTCTGCCAAAGCTCCAAGCAGTATAACGGCCTTCTTTGATCTCATATTCTTTGATAAATTCATTCCATAATTTTTCTGCTGATTGATTCATTTGTCTCTCCTTTATTTACTTATTTTTCTTCGCTCTTCCTCATCACCCGCTCAGCTCTCCTGCTAATAACATAAATACCACATCACTTTCTACATTGAGACAAAAAAGCGATGCGGTATTTTTTAACAGTCGATTAGGCTTGCACCTACGAATAGATGCAAAAATAACAATTGACACCCTCATTTTCAGAACAAATAGCTTCTCATCCTTGAAGCTATTCTATCAATCCTTCTTCGGCACATAGAAGCTGCGGTTATCCATACCGAAAATTCGATCCGTGTATGTTCCCGGCTCTGTCTGTCTGATAGAGGTCAGCATCATCTGGATTGAAGCATCCATATTATCAATTTGATGCAGGATTTCCGCTTCCATGATTCTTGGTCTGACCGGAGAACCATATTCTAATAAGCCATGGTGTGACAAGACCATATGCCGTAAAATCGTTACATCTTCATCCGTTTCATCGATTTTCAATGCCTGACAGGCACTTGTAATTTCTTCATCTACCAGAACCAAATGACCGATTAAATTTCCAGCCAGCGTGTATTCCGTACTCATCGCTCCGGAGAGCTCCTTCACCTTTCCTAAATCGTGCAGAATAATTCCTGCGTATAGCAAAGGCGCATTCAACTCCTCATACTCCTGACAGATTGCTTTTCCTAAGCGTAGCATCGTCAAGGTATGGTAAGCGAGCCCGTGGGCAAAAGCATGGTGATTGCGTTTAGCCGCCGGAAAATCAAAGAACTCCTTCTGATATTTCGTCAGCAAATGACGAACGATTCGCTGCCAATGAGCATTCGCAATCTCAAATACTGTCTGGTTAATTTCTTCTACCATATCTTCTCTTTTTAGTGGTGCACGCTCCATATATAGTGCTGGTTGATTCGGTTCATCCGGACGTGCTAAGCGCAGATGAATGATTTTGACCTGCGGATTGCCTTGATATACTTCACGTTTACCATTCAACATAACGACCTTTCCAGATTCAAACCGCTGAATTTCTTCTTCAGAAGCATCCCAATACTTTCCGTCAATCGTTCCGGAAGTATCCTGAAACGTAAAGGCAATAAATTTCTTGCCGTTTTTGGCCGTACGTACATCTGCGTTTTTGATTAGTAAAAATAGCTCAAAAACTTCATCTACCGTAAGCTCACGAATTTTTTTCATCCTTGTTTCCCTCCAATTGGACCACTGATTGTTTATTCTCTTGATAATAGCTTACCATTTCTTGATCCGAAGAAAAACAAATGATTTGCTGGTTTTCGCCAAAAAGTTGAAATAATCGGGCTAAATGACGTTTTCTTTCATGATCATAGTGCAGCCAGCCGTCGTCAACCATAATAGGAAAAATACTTTTTTCTCCTTGTAATGAAAGAAAAGCAAAGCGAATGGCCATAATCAGCTGGTCCTTCGTTCCAGTAGATAAGTCATAGACAGCGAAGCGCTGCCCAGATGTATCTTTCAACTGCAGCTTACCTTCATAAAGCTGGATATCTGTATACTTCTGATCCGTTAAGAGTTTAAAATAGTTCACTGCGTGCTTTAATAATGCCGGAAGCTGTTGATCGGAAAGCTCCGTTAGTAAATCCAACACCAATTGTTCAGATAATCGATAGCCGCTCCAATCTACAGCTAACTCTTCAATCTCTGCCTCTAGCCCAGCTAACTCCTGATACAAACTGTCTAACGTGCCATCTTCAATCATCTGTTGACGCTTGTACAGCAATCGTTGCTCTTCCTTCTGTAAGTGGAGGATGTCCTCTTCAGCTGCCGTCAACAAGGCACTTTGCTCATACTTTTGCGCCAACAGCTGCTGCTCAGCAACCTCTTTCGGGTAGAGCTTCGTCACAAGCGGCTGCAATTCCGCCAAGCGTTTCCCAACTGCTTCATTCTGCGTATAGGATTGTAATTTTTCAGGTACATCCTCTATTGCAAGAATTTGATAATTATACAGCAATGGTCGTGCTGCTTCCAGTACTTGCTGTTGTTTTTCACGAACCTCTTTTAATGATTGCTTCGTATAGATATCCGCGTTATTTCCTTGGGAAAAGCGCAGCTGCTCCATCTCGTCGGCGAAGTCGCTGATAATTGTCAGCCGTTCCGCCAATCCCTTGCCAATAATCGGCAGCCATGTCACGAAACGCTCCGTCTGTCTCAACCATTGATTCGCCGTCTCTTTATCCTCTTTGATTTGACGCTGCAGCTCCTGTGTTGTACTAATCAGCAGTAAATATCGTTTGATATCTTCCTTATGATTCATCCAATACTCCAGTCGATCCATACCGCCTAAATGATTCTCTCTTGTTTGCTGCTGAATGTATGTCTGAAGGTGTTCTTCCTCCTCGTGCAGTCTGGCAATCTGGCCCTTTATCTGATAGAGCTGTTCATTCAAATAATCCAGATTTGACAGCTTTTGCTGCCATTGCTTCTTGATACTGTCCGCTGCATCCTTCTGTGGTAAAAGAAACAGGAAGGCTGCTGTTACCAAACAGAGGACACCTAGCCCAAGGACGCCCCAACGCAGAAAACCGGATAAAAGAAAGCCAACAACAAAACAAATGACTGCTGCCGCAGCAGCAAACCCGCCAATTTTTTTCCGCTGCAGTGGTTGCTGTTTATTCTTACGCTCTCGTTGAAAGACACGTTGATTCACGGACTCAAAATCCTCAAGATTTTTTTCCTGACTGCGGATATTCGCTTCTAAGGTGCGCTGATCTTCTTCAGCGGTCTGCAGCTCAACCTTTCGGCTGACAATCCCTTCTCTAAGCTCTACCAGCTGCTGCTCTTCAAAGAACAGGCGTGGCGGCTGTTCCTCTGTCCAGCCCCATTTTTGTTCATATTTACGCATATCTAAGGTATTCTGTTCCAGCGATTGAGTCATCCACTCAATTTCAGATAGGAGCTTACCAATCGTGTAACGTTTGTCGAGAAAGTCTTTAATTGCCTCCTCTTCATTTAAGTAAAACAGGTACTCACCTGATTGGTCGTGATGAGCCACACTTGATTGAATCACTCGATTCAACCGTTCCTGTTCTTCCTTCAAAAATTTATATTCCTGATAAAGAGACAGCAGCTGGTCTTTCTCATCCTCTTCAACGACAATAGCCGTGTCCAGCTGTTTTTTCTTTAGCTGCTGCCATTCTTCGAATAAAGGATAGCTTAACAGTTGTTTTTCCAAAGCTTCCAGCCGCTGCTTCAATTGGGTGACGGCAGTCCGTTGCTCAATCATTGCCGATTCTGTCTCCGTAAGCTCTGCTAAAATCTGATTGTACTGCTGTTCTTCTTGTTCCTTCCGGCGAATCTTCTCTGTCAGCTTTCCGTGCAGCTCAAGCTTCACGTTCAATGGCGGACGCAAACCCTTGCTTTTATAAATTTCCTGAGCCTGCTTGTTATAGCCTTCCCGTATTTTCAGCATTTGGTTACTACCCGAAATTCCAAGTGCCAACAGTGAGGTTTGCAGCTCATCCTCGTCCAGCTTCTCAAGCTGTGTCAGCTGTTCCTGCTGGAAAGTAAAAACCGTTTGGAACAGCTCTTTTGTTAATGGATGTAGAATTTGCTGTAGTAAGGCTTCATCTCCAACCTGTTCGCCAATATAGACTTTAGCCTGTCCCTTATTTAGTTCTTTGTAGCGCTCGATTTGAACATTTCCGTATACCGGATGCTCTAGCCAAAGACGACCGCCGTAGCTGCCTCCGCCCTTTGGAATATAATTCTTTTTCTTTTTCCCTTTAGCCGGAAAGCCGAATAGCATAGCTTGAACAAATTGATAAACCGTTGATTTCCCAGCCTCATTTTTACCGTAAATCAATTGATTCCCATCGGAAAACTCAATCGTCTTCTGCTGCCACTTGCCAAAGCCGGCAATTTCTATCGAAAGGATTTTCATTGCTGATCCTCCTCAATCGTAAAAGATTCTTTGATTCGTCGATCTGCCTGTTCAATACATTTTTCTCGCCAAGCACGGTCGATTGATTGAATTGTTGAAAACTGCGGATGCTGTAAAAGCTCTTTCGTTTCCTCCGCAAAGATTTCTGCCTGTAAGTAGTTCTTCTCCAGCTGTTCCAATAGTTGCGGAGACGCCTGTATCGGTATTTTTTGATCTTTCGTATGGCTTGCCACAGATAGCTGAAATACAAAAAGCTGCCTTTGTCCGTCGAGCGTTCTTTGCAGATGGGTCAACAACTCACCATTAGCACAAGAAACATGAAACGCCTCCTCTAGATGTTCTGTATCTGTCAATATAATTTCCTTCAACAAAAATTTGTGCTTCTGTACGGCCTCTTCAATCAGAACATTTTCTAAAAACATCAAGGCCTCTTTCTTCGTGGGATAATCGCTTAAAGAATAGTTTGTCTTTTCCCATAACACCTCGGCTGCTTCTTCAAATCGAATTGTCGCAGGACCGTTTCCCAAATTGACAATTCCTGCTCCCTGTACGCCGGTTTCTTTTTTTGAATGACCTTGCGGAGTGCCTGGATAAACAATCAGAGGGTCTGCGCTTAATATTTCCGGTTTATGGATATGTCCCAGCGCCCAGTAATCGTACCCCAGCTCCTTCATCCGACTTACTGTGAAGGGAGCATACCGAGATTCTCTATTCGCTGCTGACTCCCCATGGTAAATACCTATATGAATATCTGCATCTGCTGATCTATAGGGAAATTCTGATAGTTTATTCTCTTCAATCCACGGATGCTCATAACTAAACCCGGAAACAGCTACCCGCTCCTTATTTCGAGTGACAAAATAATGAGTCTGCACCTTCTCCTGTTCAAATAGATAGACCTCTTCAGGAAAATCGAACCAGTACCGCTCCGAGCTGTAGTAATCATGGTTCCCAAAGCTAATCATCACATGGATATCCTCTTTAATCAATCGCTCCAGCCCTTCGAAAAAATATGCTTGCGTTTGAATCGAGGTCTGACTCTGGTGAAAGGTATCTCCGGCAAAAATAACCGCGTCTACCTGATTTCTTAGCGCGCTGTCGATAAGCGTATGCAATACTCGTTTATTGGTCTCCTGAAGCCTTTGTGCTACTCGTTCCGGAAAAGCCTTAAGGCCTTCAAATGATCGATCTAAATGTAAATCTGCGATATGCAATAATTTCATTTCGGCTATTTCCTCATCTTTCGAAAGTTTCTTCTATCATATCATTTTCTGCAAAAACGGTCAGTAAAAACATACGAAAATTTGTTCGATTTTTATTATTTCAAGCTCACTGAAACCATATTTTTAAAAGAAAAATAGCCGATTGCTAAAGCCCACTTTTTAAGCGAACATTCAGCAATCGGCTAAAGGACTGGTTATTAAAATTAGAAGCCTTGTTTTTAGTAGGTTAAGCAAGTTATGATATCTTTGAACTTCTTTAAACTGTTATCAGAGTGTTATCACCTTAAATTGTTAAATCTAGCTGTTCCCTTTGAGTTTCTTCCAAATAAAATTGAGGTAAATCAGGATAGCTTTTTCTACATCAGCTAATACATAATTTCCACTTTTTATTTTCTTCTCAAGCTCCCGTGCTGTATTCATTCAAATATTTTCCGTATCATCTAATGATTTAGACCAACTTTTTTGGTAATAAATGCCGTTAACATTTTTTATTTCATCCTCTGTTAAATCAAAGGATTCTTTATCCTCCCCTAGAGACCATAATGCAGCAATAGCTACATACTGTATTTCTGATCTAGGTATTCCTCTGGTGGAAAGAGGATCTTTACCACTTGCCAAACATTTGACACGTTGTAATATTACTTCATTTTTGGTTTTGATTTTTGCAATTATTGATAATGAGTTGTATAGTATGCTGTCATTTTCCAAATACAAGTATTCCAATAATTCAGGTTCAGTAAAAATTCCATTACGGAGTTCTTTATTTATTTTCACCCAAGATTTCATAGATATTTTCCTCCATACTGTTAATTTCAATAACCAAGTAATGCTTTTCTTTCCAGTATATAATTTTCGAATAATTGATTTGCTAAGTTATAATTTCCCATCTGTTCTGCTAATTGAATTTCCTTCATGTAAGCATTAAACTCGGATTTGAATCTGTTGATATTTTGATAATTATATTCTGGTCCAGGGAATCCATTAGCTAGGTCATCTAGATAATGCTGTTGTTCGTGCAATAATCCACTATAAGAAACATCTGTTGGTATTGTAATTTGGGGATCTCGAAAATCGCTTTTAGGTGCATAACCTTTATGTGCATTATCATATTTGTAATTGAATTCTACCCCTTGATTTGATAGTTAGTAATAGCATAGGACTTTATCACTTGATTGACAGCCTTGTGATAAAGTGATTTTTTACTTATCTTTTTTAAACTGACTTAAAGATTTAACCTAAATCAACCGCTAATCAATATGGGCTAATAATTAAGATTGATTGTAACTTTCCTTCCACTGAAAATTTTGTTGAATATATTCACATAACGCAGGAATATCAGCAACACTCTTTTCACAAATTTCTTTATACTCCTTCTCTGCAAAATATTTATCGGCTCCCATAACTTGATTTTCTTCATACAATTGCTTATTCATCAAATAGAGTTTTTCAGGAACTAGGCTGTAGTTTCGAGTCTTTTTACCATAAAAACTTTCAAAAATAGTCCACTTAACATTACCAGAAAAAGAATTTACGCAATGTTTCAAATCAATATATATTTCATCAGATAATAAATCTGAGAAGCGAAATATCAGTTCTGGTATCTGGCTATATACATTATTTTTAGAATACATCTGCCTTACCAATTGTTTCATTGGAAAATGCTTATAAAAATAATCAGCAATACAAGTGTCGGTGTTTACATTCATATTTTATCTCCTTAATCACTTTATATTAATCCCATCTGGATTTAATTCTCTAATAGCTTTAAAATAGGCATTTTCTAACATAGGCACGTCATTAAATCGTGGATCATAAATATACTTACCATCAGAATATACATGATGGTATACATAATCTTTTATCTCCCCATATTCCATCCCCTTCATCCAACCTGTGTCAGAAGTAATCTCATAAATTTTTCCTTTTCCACCAGAAGCTTTGTACAAATCTTCTGCTATTTCATCACAAGCAAAACCTCTGACTTCTTTATAAAAATTCTTTCTTCGGGAAATTTCTTCAAGTACCCTCTGGTTAGCCCCACCAGCCTTAGTGTAAGCGGAATTTCCAGTACTCTTGCTTTTGTCTAATGTATAATTTTTTCCATTTTTACTACTTGAAAATACATCATTAGACCCGCTGGCATGCTTAGTATCTGCGGCATCATCCAACACATTCGCTACATTTTTAGAAGTTGAAACCTTTGTCTTTTTATTCAAATAAACCAAGCCGGCCATTAAGGCTAAATCTAACAGTCCTGTTTTATTTGCCATCCAATAGGCAGATTCTATATGTGCATTTGCTTGACCGGACCATTCCCAACCTTTAGGAAGCTGGTTCGAGTTAAGGTAATTCTTGCCATCACCTCTTCTTCGTGCGGCTAGGTCCAGTTCATAGATTTTCTCCCAGTCGACCACTTCATAAATGCCTTCTAAGTTCTTGCCGTATCTTTCAACATACTCCTGTAGCTCTTTATCAAACACTCTCACGCCGTCTTTATCGATAAACCACATGATTTTTATTTCTTTGGTTTCCGGGTCTTCATAAGGCCAAGCATACACATTATGCTTTTCAAGTTCCTTGATTTTCTTCTCATGGAATTCTTTTTCTTTTTTCTTGATATTATCAGCTCTGGTTTGCCACTTCTCTGCGATTGTTGCTGTCCAGCCTAGGTCTGATGGAATCGAGAATCCACTGCCGGTAAATGAAGTACCCGCTTGAGCGGCTCCTTGACTTACCATTGCTTCCAGTTCTGAAATAGCTGAAAAAATAGCCGGAGAAGTGCCATGGAAGTCCAATAGCTTATCCAATTTTTTCTGTAGCATATCTCTGGCATCTTCTAACAGGCCTCTCGCCTGACTATTTTGATTTAATTGTCGTATTTTGAAATTATCTGCCAAATCCTTGCCTTCAATCGTTGCACGAATGGAATCCAAATGGCTAATTTGCCCGTTCAACTGTTGAATCTTTTCTTCGAGTTCCTCTGACTTCAAGTCACCACTATCCACGGTTCCTTGATAGTCCTGTACGAATTTCTGGCAGGCTTCTCCGACCGCTTCCGAGAGTAGAATACCCGCTTTTGTCAGCGGCATCAACACAGCACTATAAAATCCTTTTGCATTTCTATAGGCCGTAGAGTTCAATCGATCCTCACCAATGAAATGCTGTAGTGCCTGTAACATATTTTCATAGGCCTGCTGATCTTGTTGGCTTTTGGCTAAGACACTGGCTGCCTGACTTTGAGAAGCTCCTACAAACATATTAACACTCATTCATAGATACCTCCTCGTTAGCAAGTATGCTTTCGCGCGCATAAGAAAGCTCACTTTGGGTATCCTCAATATCTCGTTGCTTCCTATTCAGCTGTTGCCGTTCCTCATCCAACTCGCCGAAAATATGAGTCTCACGATGCTGTAAGCCATCTAGTTGCTCGCTTAAATACCAAGTGAAATCAGTCTGTCGGAACTGCTCCTGCATCTCTGAAAACAAGGTCGAGGTGTAATGGAAAAATTCTTCGTATTCTTCTTCAAGCTGTCTCAGATGCTTTCTTCCTTCCGTCACTTGGTCCAGTTCTTTCTCCAACAACCGCTCATCCTGTTGAATATCCTCCAACGACTGCGTCATCTGCCTCCCACTCCTATAGGTGAAGGAATGGATATCAATTTTCTTACCACTTGATCTGCGGCTTCAAATTCATTCGCAATACTTTGTAAATTATTTGATGCCTGTCCGATGGCCTGCACAATGTTATTCTGACCACCCAGCATGGCTTGAATGGCTTCCTGTGCGTTCGTATTTCCACCAACCGTTGTTTGCGTATCGCTTAAAATCGCCCCGCCACCGGCAGCTCTGTCCAAGGAATTCGCAATCTTTGTCGCAACCTGTCCAGCAACCACTGAACTACTTTTCACTTCTGCTATCCCACTCATAGTAAACCTCCTTTTTTTAATTGTACATAAAAACTTTACCATAAGTGCAGATAGGCAAACAACGATATAAATAATATTTTTTTGAGATAAGAATTTATTGCTTACTTAAACAAGTTTAAAAATTAGGGGTTTATTAGTTACTGTGCAAACTACTATCAACATGTTATCACAAGTAAAGGAAAAGCCTTTAAACCCTTGAAAAACAAAGGATTTAAAGGCTTTTTTTCTCATTCCCACTCAATTAGTTACTATACAAATCACGGATTGGTGTCATGATGATGCGGTTCAGGTCATTAACAATCATACTGAATGCCTGTTCTTTTTCCATCATTTTACTAATCAAAGCAGTATTTTGAACCTCTGTCGCCAGCTGTTGTGCTTTCTCAGCATCTGCTTCAGAAAATTCTTCACCACGCATTTGTTTTTCCTGCAGCTCTTGTTGGAACGCTTGGAATTCCTTGAATAATGTGTGTGCTGCTTCATCCGCCTGCACTTCACCATAGGCTTCTGTTAATTCTTTAAATTCCTTCATCTCTCTTAATTCGCGTTCCAGCTGATTCGCTGTATCATAAATGTTTGCCACGTTTTTAGCCCCATTTCTTCCAATAGTTTCTTTTATTGTAACACTTCTGTTCCGCATTTCAAAAAAACTTATTCACCGACCAGTCCGCCAAAGAAATCAGATACTCCGTCCTTGACATTGTTCCAGCCTTCTTTGATTTGCTCGCCAATGTTTTTGGCACCTTCCTGAACCTGACCGCCGATATCCTTGACATTGTCTTGCCAATTGCTGCCATCATCTATCGTTCCGTCTTCACTGGCTCCCACTACGGCTCCGCCTGTTGCATACGCATCAGCCACTGTAAATGGTGTATTTGGTGTATTCGGCAAAATCCCGCTGGCCTGACTATTAAAGACACTTGATGCATAGCTGGCACTGGTTCCTTCTAAATAATGGGTTTCATCTGTCACTTCGTAGCCCAGCCATGTAGCTATCACCACATCCGAAGTATAACCGACCACCCATTGGTCATTTGTTTTGGTACTATCAAAGCTCGTTTCGGTTGTCCCTGTTTTCCCGGCCATTGTATAGCCATATGGATTGGCATTAATCCCGCTTCCTGAGCTGAATACGCCTAACAGCATGCTGGTAATTTCATCCGCCGTTTCCTGAGAAATAATCTGCTTTGACTTAGCATCTGTTTTATCAACAACGACTGCTCCTGTAGAATCAACAATCTTTGTAATCAAATGTGCTTCCGCCAGCTGACCGCCGTTAGCAAAGGCACTGTAAGCCGCTGCCATATCCATCGGCGAGACCCCAGTTTCAATACTTCCCAGAGCTAGTGGATAGCGCTTGTCCGCCTCGTTTAGTGGAATACCAAATGCCTTGGTTTTTTCGAAGCCTTTATCCAAGCCGATTTGATTCAAGAGCCAGATAGCCGGCGCATTCAGACTTTCACCAAGTGCCTGATACATAGGTACCTCTCCTTGGAATGTCCGACTGAAGTTCTGTGCCGGATAGTAATCCTGCAATTGGTCTTGTAAAATACTGGTTGGTGTATAGCCAGCTTCCAAGGCCGGTGTATAAACGGAAATTGGTTTTAGCGACGACCCTGGTGAACGCTTTGTTTGGGTCGCAAAGTTAAACCCGCGATACACGTGTTCGCCACGAGCACCAACAACGGCTTGAACCCCGCCTGTTTTAGGATCTAATGCTACAGAGCCGCTTTGTACCATCGCACCGTCTTCCGCATTTGGAGGAAACAGTGCATCGTTGGTATAGGTTTGCTCCATCGCCAGCTGATAGTTCTGATCCAGAGCAGTGTAAATCTTGTAGCCTTTCGTCAACAGGTCTTCCTCTTTTAGCCCGTAACGGTCCACAGCCTCATCAACTACCGCATCAAAATAATAAGGATAGCGGTAATCAGAATCTGCATCTGTGTATCCGTCACTGAGGATACTTGCCATATCAACACCAGCTTCACTGTCAGCTGTTGCTTGATCTAGCTTGTTATTTTCCACCATTAACTGAAGAACGGTGTCCCGACGATTGATTGAATTTTCTAAATTGTCGAGAGGATTATAAATTCCCGGCCCCTTCAGCATCCCTACTAAAGTCGCAGCTTCACCAATTGATACCTCGGAAGCACTAACACCAAAGTAACGCTTCGCCGCATCTTCAACACCCCAGACCCCGTTGCCGAAGTAAGAGTTATTCAGATACATAGCCAAAATGTCTTCCTTTGAATATTTCTTTTCGATTTCAATAGCCAGAAACAGCTCCTTGGCTTTTCTATCGAGCGTCTGATCCAAGGTCAGGTAGGCATTCTTTGCCAACTGCTGGGTAATGGTACTCCCGCCACCGACAATTTTCCCCATCGTGACTCGACCAAGTAATGCTCTAAATATCCCTTTGATGTCATAACCGTTGTGGCTATAGAAGTTTCGATCCTCTGTCGAGATAACTGCATCCTGAATATAAGGCGATATCTGATCCAGCTCAACAAAGGTTCCTTTTTGCCCAAACAGTTTACCGGCCTCGTCATTGTTTTTATCATAAATGATTGTGGACTGCTGAAGCCCTTCTTTTAACGCTTTAACATTTGCTGCCTTAGCCAGTGTAAATAAATAAATACTTGTTACCAATACAGCAACCATCGCCAGCAGTACGATAATTTTATTAATCTGATACTTTTTCCAAATTCGCTTTCTCCATTTGTGAAAACGAACCAGGTAGGGCTTAAGCCAAGTCCAGAATCGCTTGATGACCGAACCGGTCTTTCTCATAAATTCTTTAAAATCCATAAGTGCTCCTTTTTGTGTTCTGTAAAGCCTACAAAAACGACAGTCATACCAAGCCGTTTATTACTTAAACCAGTAAGCAATAGAAGCTTTTCACGGAATGAAAATTTTTGCAGGACTTACATAGATATTTTCACTATTTTAACACAATTTATTTGTTGATTACTAAGACCTCCGTATGATTTTAATAGCACACAACGAGGTTTTACTCATTCTACCACGATTTCCTTTCGATTTTATGTAGAAAATGTTAAGTTTTCTCAAACAATCCCTTGCTAACAGGCTGATTATAGCTTGGCCTGTATCAACCAGAGCAGTGTACCACAATCATTTTCTTCTATAAAATACCTCGTAAAAGTGATTATTTTATCTCAGCTGCTTTCTTCTAACGATTCCTATAGCTAATGCTTCAATCAGTAGTTTACTTAACCTCTTATTAAGAAACGTTACATTGTACTCACTGTTTTTTTCCTTTTTATCAAAAAAATACACATAGAAAATTCACAACCTCAGAGTAGTATATAGTCATACCAATAAACAAACCCTAACACAACACTTTTTCATTTTTAACTCCTTTTTCCCGCCCTCCCCCAAAGGGCGGGTATTTTTTTATCCACAAGAAAGTACCATTCCTTAAGGGGCTGATTATCCTCATTTCAACTATGGCAACGAGAATAAAAGAAATCACCCAGCAGGAATGCTGCCGTCTTAGAGTTTCATTAAGGAAATTTTTACACTTTCAAAATGTTTCCTACACAAAAAATTCACAACTTGATTGTATAGTTAACTCATACCAATAAACAAACCCTAACAAACACTTTTTCATTTTTAACTCCTTTCCCGCTCTCCCCCAAAGAGCGGGTATTTTTTTGTCCAGCTCCATTCATCACGATGTGTTTATTTTTCTGAAGATAAACCACACCACACATTTCTCAATCGTCTATCGATTCCACTAAAGCAAGCTTAGTCTTTCGTTAAGGAATCTTTTACACTTTCAAAATGTTTCCTACACAAAAAATTCACAACTTGATTGTATAGTTAACTCATACCAATAAAACAAACCCTAACAAACACTTTTTCATTTTTAACTCCTTTCCCGCTCTCCCCCAAAGAGCGGGTATTTTTTTGTCCTCAGTGTTGTCCTACCCAAAGTACCCATTTTCATTTATATGTCATTTTGAATAATCTTTCACGCAAACACATAGTTCCACGAAGATACTCGTTCAACTATTCCACCCAAAAATACATAGACGTAAACTCCGCCGATCCACCATTACTTAGGTTTATCCTTAGTTTTTGTATAGTTCGTTCACATATTGAGCTTGACTTATACAATAGTTTCTTTAAAATATTAATTACATTAGTTTTTTTATTAATTCGATTAACGGAGGTGAATTATGCCAAGAAATGGTGTCGATGCAGAGAAAATTGTACAGACAGCAGTTCAAATGACAGAAGAGAATGGTTTTGAAGCGGTCACACTCAAAGAAATCGGAAATAGACTCGGAGTTAGTTCTCCATCTTTGTATAATCATATTGGTGGATTATCCGAGCTTAACGAACAAGTCTCTCACTACGCTATGGAGCAATTACGTGATATCTTGGTACGAGCTGTCATAGGGTGTACCGGTATAGATGCTCTCAAAGAAATGGGACGCGCCTATATTCTGTATGCACGCGAACATACAGGGCTTTACGAAACTATTCAATGGATGAACATTGCAGCGAATGTAGAAGCGAACTCTCTTTTCTCCGAGGTAGTACAAGTAGTATATAACATTGGTGAGCACTTAGGGATGGACGAGTTGGAGGCATCCCATATCATCCGTACTGTCCGCAGCTTAGCTCACGGCTTTGCCAGTATCGAAAGTCACAATGGGTTTGCTCACGAATCCAGCGTTGAAAGCAGCTTTGAATATGCAGTAGAAACCTTTATGCTGGGCGTTAAAGCGAATCAGCGATAATTAATTTTTAATCCCTATAGATGGGACTAATAAGGAGAAGATAAAATGGAAAATGTACGAGTTTATGAACTACCGAAATGCAAGATGGTATCATCTAAATGTGGAATGTTTGGGGATACAGCTTTGGATGAATTTGACAACTGGCTATCCTCACTGCCGAGAACAGCATTTCCTCAAGACTATTTGTGGTTTGATGAAAGTCAAGGCGGTTTTGTATGGTACTATATCTACCATGATGGTTTGGAAGTCCCTGATTCCTTTGATATTGTGGACTTCTCTGGAGGTCTATACGCGGTTGCCTGTGGTAAAGACGGCGAAAATAATGAGCACACTATTGCCGCTATTATGCAGTTCATTGAAGGAAATAGCCATTTTTCCCATGATGCAAACCGCACACAATTAGGCAATGTGATTACACCGCCTACTGCGCAAGAGGCTTTGGGATATTCACAAATGGATTATTATGTCCCTATAAAGGTAGTGTAGTTTTTCGCTGTGTAATGACCGCGAAAATAATGGCTCATTACAGTAAACGGTCACTGATTCGTTGGATGGTTAAGTTGATAATAAAAAATCTTGTAACAAATAGGAGTTAAATATGGCATTAATAGAACTAAGCTACTACTCACAGGTGCTCAACCTAAGCACAAAAGTTGTTTGTATTTTACCAAACACCCCTCTTCAAGATATACCAGTTGTCTATCTCCTTCATGGTCTGGGAGGTGACAGTACAGCTTGGTCACGCTTTTCTACGATTGAGTATGATATCGAAAAAATGAACATTGCGATAATCATGCCCCAAACCTCATCGGGTGCATATACAGATACAGCTTATAGCGTAAAATACTGGGAGTATATCTCTCAAGAACTGCCCCAGACAATCCAAACATTTTTTCCACAACTCAGTACTACACCGGAAAAAACCTTTGCTGCCGGACAATCACTTGGCGGCTACGGTGCTCTGAAGCTTGGATTTGGAACTGATAATTTTTCAGCAATTGCCAGTCTATCAGGCGCCCTTGTAGATGGTGAACATTTTGACGAGGCCTTTCAATTTGCGTCAAAAGAGTTTTTTGAAGGAGTTTTCGGAGACTTACATCACTTTAAGGGATCAAGTAATGATATATTTCATCTGGTAGAAAAGAAGATAGCAGAAAACAGGCCTATTCCACAGGTTTACTTGGCTTGCGGCACAGAAGATCCTTTCTATGAAACAAATAAACGAGCAGTGAAGTTGTTTAGAAAAGGAGGCCTTCACGTGCAGCTCAAGTCATCAAAAGGTTCTCATGATTGGCACTATTGGAATGAGGAAATAAAGCATGTCCTTGTATGGCTGAAAAATCAACTAGATAAGTAAGAACATCAATGTATGTGCTTGAATCTGTTTCATCTTTCTCCGGCTTCTTAAATGGAAATTGCCGGACAAACCAAGCAACAACCAAAAAGTGTTTGCATGCAGGTCCACGACTATCGTTATACAAAAGGATTGGTGTACCATTTGCCTCCAGACATTCACAACTAAATGGATACAATTGTAGATTCCTTATCTTTTCGTTAAGGAATCTTTTACATTTTCAAAATGTTTCCTACACAAAAAATTCACAACTTGATTGTATAGTTAACTCATACCAATAAAACAAACCCTAACAAACACTTTTTCATTTTTAACTCCTTTCCCGCCCTCCCCCAAAGGGCGGGTATTTTTTTGTTCTCTATATCTATAAAAAATAAAATTCAATCTGCATATTGGATTTTCGACTAATGCTGCAGCTGTCTTTTTGGGCTATTGTAGGCAGCTTCAATTTCCATTCATTTCACAGATATCCTCAATTTTGTTTATCCTTTTCGTCATACCTATTTATGCTACAACGCTGCGATACCTCTCACTGGATGAAGGAATCTGTCTGTTCTTAAGCTTTCATTAGGAAATAGTTTACACTTTTGAAAAAAATCCTACATAAAAAATTCACATTTGCTTTGTATTATATAGACATACCAACAAATTAGTTTAAATGTTTGAACACATTTAAGCAGACAACCCTAACACAACACTTTTTCATTTTTAACTCCTTTTCCCGTCCTCCCCCAAAGGACGGGTATTTTTTTGCTTTAAAGAGCTAAAGGCACTCAGACAAGCGCAATTTCCTTATTTTTAGTTTATCTGCTACACTAAAGCAGAAGAATTTTTCTTAAAATGCTAAAAGAACTGGGGCGAGAAAAACGATGGATATCACAATCCAATTACCAGATAACTTTCAAGAAACGACTATAGATGAGCTGCTGGAAAAGGACTGGCTGGTCCCTAGAAAAGTCAGGCATTTTCTACGCACAAGAAAAAATGTCATGGTCAACGGGCAGGCAGTCCGCTTCCACTTACCGGTGAAGGCAGGAGATACCCTCTCATTACATTTTGAACAGGAGGACTATCCTACTCCTAATATACATATTGGTGATCCTTCTTTGCTTACTATTTTGTTTGAAGATGAACATTTAATTATTGTGAACAAGCCGATTGGTATGAAAACCCACCCCAATGAACCGGAAGAACGCGATACACTTCTAAATCAGCTGGCTGGGTATCTTACTCCCAAGGGACAATTTCCCTATGTCGTTCATCGATTAGATAGAGAAACAAGCGGTTGTATCGTTTTCGCAAAGAATCCGTTCGTTTTGCCGATAGTTGGTCAAATGCTGGAGCAGAAAAAGATTTATAGACGGTATCAAGCAATTGTTTCCGGAAAAATAGAGCGGCCCTCTTGGACCATCAATAAGAGCATAGGCCGACATCGCCACGATCGTCGCAAATATGTTGTTGATCCGAAAAAAGGGAAGCATGCGGTCACTCATGTGGAAAAAGTATCTTATGACCAGCAAAACAATCAAACAGCTGTTTTCTGTACACTTGATACCGGTCGAACACACCAAATTCGTGTCCACTTAAGCAACGAAGGTTTCCCTATCGTCGGTGACCCATTGTACGGAAGAACCTCCGCTAAGCGTTTAATGCTCCATGCCTATGAACTGCATCTGCTGCATCCCTTTACAAAAGAAGAAATTATTGTCCAGTCTTTACCTGGTTTATGGTAATTTTATGCTAGACTGAGCGATTCGTCTGAGATAGGAAAGTCTATCTCAGATTTTTTTCTGTTGGTGCGCCTCAGCTCATTATTGCAATCACAATAGGTAAGATATATTATGCTATAATAGAGGAAAAACAATAGGAGTATCACCAAATAATGAAAAAAATAACAATTACGCACATCCCTCTTGTACTAAGCTGTAGTATGATTTCATTCATCGCTATTTTCTCAGTCATCAATCATTTTCAGAACAATACACTATCTTTGCTATTCTTTGGGCTTGTCTACCCCATCGGGATCCTCTTAGCCTTGATAATTTTTTTAGCCCCCTATACCACATTCTATCTCGAAAAAAATAAATTAACTGCCAGCAAATTCCTAGGTCTGCGTAGAAAAACCTACGACCTTGACCACAACTCTGTCCATTTCGGGCATAAAGTTGTTCGAAGACACAGGAGAAGACGGACCACCTATTATCCTATAGAGATTGAAACAAAATCGCTGCCCAATAAAAAAACCACGTATCTTCTTTGCGGCAAAATGTCCAGTGAAAAATTCAGTCAATTTTGGAGCAGTTATTCAGAGCAACAATAGTTAGCTTTCAACAACAAAAAAGAGGAAGCACTGACTAGATGCCTCCTCTTTTTAGTACTGTATAAAAGTAAATTTTGAACATTGACTGTTATTCATATAGTATTGATTTATATGGACTGACATAGAACTTTTTTTCGAGCTGTTCGTCAGGGGCTTCTCAATAGGACTGTCTATTGTTAAAGCAACGAACAACAATTTTTAGTATAGCTTTCTATATGCGTTCATTGTACCACTGTACGTGATATAGCCTGGGCCGGAGCTTAGCGGCATATACTGCTGACGCTCTAAAGTCCCCATGTACAGGTACCCATTTTTAATGTCCCCAAACCCTAGCTTTGTAGGTGCCCAGCTGACATTAAAGAAGTAAATCTTCGTTGTTTTTTCATAGCTTGGTGCATCCGGGTAGTACCCAAAGCCTCGGCTGGCAGCTACGGCATCTGTATCCACGACTGTCGCCTCTGCCTGGTCAGCTTGAAACAAAGTAAACATCCCACATAATGCTAATCCAGCAATTACATATTTGATTTTCTTCATAAAATCCCTCCTCTATTAAACATTATAAAACAATGCCTTTTCAAAAGAAAGAGTTATTTTACAAAAAGACAACTTTTTATAAAATAAAGAAAATACTTTAATTTGATAACAACTGAATCAGGCTCGTTTGGTCCAATTCTTCATAAGATTGAAAGAAGGTCTTCAGTCGTTCGAAGACGAATCGATTTTTCCCTTCCACATCATTTTCTACTTGAAGCACCAATAGCGGTTCATGGAGACTCATCCGCAATAAAAACCATCCGCTGCCATAGGTTCCAGAGACATCTACACGAACGCCTTCATGGTTCTCCGGGTCAATTGCCATTCCTTCTGTTTTATCAACAAAAGCAGCGATGTCTTGAATTACCTGCTCACCATACGCACGAACATTTTCAGCTAAGATTTTGAACCGAATCTCCTGTGTCTCAGCAGGCTGCTGCAAATCAGCAATCAACTCGCCAAGTGACCGCCCTTCCTCTCTCAATCTAGGTAAAAGCATCAACAGCTTAGCTATCACGTATGCACCGTCATCTAAATCATAATTTTCTTTAAATGCCGCATGGCCGCTTGTTTCAATTGCTAACGGCGTTTCGATTCCTTCCTTGTTCAAATCAATCATCTTATTAATAACATTTCGATATCCTGAAATATAACGCACCTGCTGCCCGCCTTTTTCCTCAATAAAAGCTTTCAGGTGACTTGATGTTGGAGAATTTGTCACGATACTGCTGCCCGGGTACTCTTCTAAAACAATCGTAGCCAGTACAGCAATCAGATTGTTGCGATTGATTACTTCTCCTGTCCGATCCACAACTGCTGAACGATCCACATCTGTATCAAAAATCACACCTAAATCCGCTTGATTGGTCAGCACAGCCTGACGAATACTCTCCATCGCTTCTTTGTTATCCGGGTTAGGAATATGATTAGGAAACGTGCCGTCCGGCTCTAAAAACTGCGAACCTGTTGTATCCGCTCCCAATGCAGCCAACACCTTCTCAGCAAAAAATCCTCCCGCACCATTCCCCGCATCAACAACAATCTGAAATCCTTTTAAAGGAGCCGCTTCTGTCGTCTTCATCCCTTGGCGAATTTTTTCCACCATATCGGCAGCATACGCGGTCAAAATCTCTGTTTTCTCCACGCTTCCAGGACCTTCAGCCAACGGTGCATCACTCTCTGCCGCAATATAAGCAATATCCTCCTTCTCCGCTCCTCCGATCTTTGTAAACAGCTTCAGACCATTGAAATAGTATGGAAGATGACTGGCAGTAATCATAATTGCTGCATCACAGTCATATTGCGGAAATTGAGTAGCCATAAACATTGCCGGTGTCGTAGCTAAACCAAAATCCATTACATGAATTTGATGCGCTGAAAAGCAGTCAATCAGCGCCTGTTTTAAGCTATCAGCGGTGATTCGGCTATCATGGCCGATACCAATGCGCAGCTGTCCTGCTTCCTGTTTTTCGGCTAAGTGTTTTTGATCTCTCAGCCAGTGAATCATGCCAACGCCGATTTTTCTTACCTGTTCCGCAGTCAGATTGGCTTTATACTCCTCTGTATCTACAGCAATTCCCCGAAAATCCGATCCATTTTGTAACGCTTTCAAATCCATGTAACAAAAACTCCCTTCATTTTTTCTATCATTTTTATCTACTGTCTATTCATTTTATAAGGTCTTTCTACTGCCGGCTTACTCGTTTCTCATCATTGCTTCAAAGCGCTTAACAAGTACCTCTGCTTCTTCCTCTGAACGGGAAATGATAATAATGGTGTCTACACCTGCAACCGTTCCTGCAACTTCACTGTAATTAACCATATCTAAAAAATTTGTTACAACATCTGCTCTACCCATATCCGTATGCACAATCACAGTAAACTGCACTCGTTCAATCCGAATCACTGAATCCTTGATTGATTCTTTTAGCTTATCTTCCTGACTATCCGTCTTTTTTTGAGAAAAAATAGCATACTTTACTTGGCCATTGGAACCATGTATTTTCACAATACTCATTTCTCGTACATCTCTGGAAACTGTTGCCTGCGTAGCTTTCACACCGGCAGCTTCTAAACGTGCAATCAACTCTTCCTGTGTCTCTATCTCATTTTCAGTAATAATTTGTCGAATCAATCGCTGGCGCTCTGTTTTCTTCATCTACACCGCTCCTGTTTAGTATTTTCTTACATTATAGCGAAAGTCTTCAAAAAAATCAGTCCTTTTTGGTAAATTTTACTCTTTTTATCAATTTCTCAGAAAACCTTCGTTTCTATTCTGAATAAAATCACAGAGATATGCAAATGAAACACTGCGAAACAAAATTCTCAAGAATAAGAGTGCCACATACTGCTGTAAAAAAAAGCTATATAAGTAAGAGAAAGCGGGACATAATCTATGCTCTCTAATCTTAGTATGTTTTTATAGCGCTGTTTGTAAGGTCTTAAATGGTGGCATCTGTAAGGTAATTGACTTATCTTGCTTAGCTAGTTGTTTAGCAAGTGATATGGAATTTGTGCGTTCTGGTCAGTTGTCGTTATCTCTCGCTTGGCTTTTCTGTTGCATTTTCATGTAGAAACCTCCATATATATTATTTTATCTTACATATATAAGGTAAATAAAATTTAATAGTCAACTAAGATAAACATTAGATAGTTGTATTTTCACAAATTTTATAGATTGCCCGAATAACTTTTGGTATCATTAAATAAACATAATGATTATATAAACGTAATCATTAAAAATCAATGCAAGGTATTTGATTAATATATTTGAGGAGAGATCACTATGGAAACGACAGAATTTTTACCATTGGGAACAATTTGCATCGTTAAAGGAAACACCAAGAAACTGATGGTCATTGCAAGAGGTGTTGCAACGGTTATGGAAAGACATCCTCTCTACTTCGATTATGGTGCTTGTTTATATCCAGAAGGGTTGCTTGGCGATAGTCTTATTTATTTTAACCACGAGGATATTCAAAAAACTGTTCATGAAGGATATGTCAATGATGAGAATGAATTGATGCTAGAGAATTTAGCTGCTGCTATTAAGGAGTCAGATATTCCAAAAGGAAATGTCTACCAGTTGCAACAAAAAGAGGTGTAGTCAGATGGGAAAAAATGATGCAGAGATTTCTTACTTACAAGGTCAAAAAAGTCGACAACAGGCTGAACTAAGTCAAGCAAAATCAGATAAATTGGCGATAGAAGAAAAACTGGAGCGTCTGGAGAAAGCAAAAAAGAATGTCAATACGATTCAAGGAAATATTGGCACACTAAAAAGTATTGTCTCTAAAGAGAAAGATCAAGATGCTTGGAAAGGTACAAAGAAAGATACATTTGAAACAAATATGTCTGCTCTGGATAATCATTATAAAACCTATTATAACGGTGTGGATCGTCTCTATGACGCGATTTGTGATGAGATTACTAGGTTGGAAAACGAAGCAAATGAGACGGGTGGCGTAATTGGCTGGCTACAGAATAGTTTGAACAGTATCGGAAATGAGCTGGAAAAACTATTTCATTTTTAAAAGAGGAGGTTCTCTATGTTTGGCACAATACAAATTGATGAAGTTATGTTTTTGGCAGCCGTTTCAGGAATGCAAACGAGTGCCTCAGAATTAGTTTCTGGAATCGAAACGTTTCCAGATTATCAATCTGACTCTCAGACAATTACTCAATACAAAGAGCAATATGATACGTTAAAAAAAGCACTCACTAATTATCAAAATTTACTAGTACGTGATTTGGCTATGATTCGACAAGCAGGAGAGGCATTAGTCGAAACAGATAACCAATTACTAAAATAAAGAAGGTGAAAAAATGAGCTATCGCATTTGTTTTGACGATGTAACAAACATTCATGTCACAACAAGTCAGTCTTTTAATAAGTGTGGTGAAACACTGAGCAAATTGGCTGAACAAGTAACGACTTTTACAAACCTTCCCAGTTTAAAAGGAAAAGCTGCGGATAGTATGAAAGCCTATCTACAAGAAGTTCACGGTACTCTGCTAGCAAGTATCAGTGAATTGATCACAGAATATCAGGTACGATTTCTATTATACAAAGATGAATTGTTTCAGTTAGATAATGATTTACATGCAGAATTAGATGAAGCGACCTTTGACTCTCTCTTGTCTTTCTTTCCAAATTCACAGAACGGGTTTCAAAGTGAAGTAGGAGATTTAAAAAGTGTTGTTGATACAATTTCAGATTTGATTTCTGAATATGGTCCTAATGATTTAAGTATAGATAATGGCTACGGTGAGCTGATTCACTCGATCACAACTCTGAGAGAAGATGTTGGTACTTGTGAACACACACATGCTTCTAACGATTTAACCTCGTTCAAAGAGCTATTGTCATCTTTTGAAGGTCTTGTTTCTTCGTATATGGGACAATCTAAGTCAGTAGCTATCCAATACCAGTCTGGTGCCATTGCTGATATCCCTGTAGCACAGCAATTAAACACAGCTTATGCTAATTCACAGGCTAGGCGAGCTGGTTTGGAGAATAAGATAAAGGATGCTGCTGGGCGAGATGAACAACGGTTTGCACAATTAGAAAAAGAAGCAGCAGAGGAACGAGCGAATCAAGGGATCTGGCAAGCAATAGGAGCTATTGCTACTGTACTTGTGGGAACGGTTGCTATCGTAGCGACAGCTGGTATGGCAACACCAATTGTAGCAACTGCTTGGATTGCAGGAAGTGCTTCAGTCGCTTATGGTGTATCAAATTTAACCGAAGCAGGACAGCATATTTATTATGGTTCTCAAGGAGATGCAACAACTTTTGCTTTTAATCCTTTAAGAGATACAGTATTTATGGGGAATCAGAAAGCTTATGATGCATTTGGCTTTACTGCAACTTTTGTAGCAGGATCAATGATTCCTATTGGTAATGCGGTAAATATGGCGCAATCTGCAGGTACATCTGTTACAAAGGCTGTTATAATAGGAACCGGAAGAAGCGCTGTAACTGCTGCAGCTGGATATGGCGGAGGCGTGATTGGATCTAATATTGGCTATACAATCAGTAAAGACATATTTGGGACAGACCACTTGACAGCTCAAAATTGGGCAAATGCTTTTGGAATGGCAGGTTCGTTTATAGCTATGAATCGTGTGTATAAAGCAACTGGTATTAATTATAAAAAAACTGGTTCAGGTGATTTTTCAGATATTAAGGGCTCAACGTATGAGGATGCTATAAATCGAGTACCTAAAAATGCTAATGAAAGTACTTTTAAACCTAGCCAAACGATTAAAGAAGGAAGAAAGTTTAATTGGACATCAAAAAATGGAACAAAGTATTTTATGGAAGCTCATGGAAAAGATTCCTCTGTATCTTCAGCTAATAATGCCGGAAAAGGATGGGTAACGAGGATTAAACAAGGAAAGAATTATTTTGATCCGCAAACAGGAAATTGGGTTAGAAGTAATGTTTTTAACCCGAACAGTCCAAGTTATAATCCTGCATTAGTGAATGGAACTCATATTCCAATTCAGTCACCTGTGCATATATGGAATTCACCTTATCCATATATTCCACAGCCCCATGACAAAAAAGAGTAAAGATAGATAAATCAATCATATATTTTGATTTATTAAAATAATTCTACAATGAAGGAGAAATGAATGGACTTAATAAAACGTGCAGAAAATTTATTTTCGTCAAAAGCTACATTTAATCAGAAACAAGATTTTTTAACCGATATCCCAATATATTACGACTATCCATCAAAGGAAGAAATTGAACTTGCCCCTGAACTCGCTAATCAATTGATTAAGTATATTCTATTTGAGACAGATACTGATTTAAGGTATCTTGCAATTTGCGCACTCATTCCTCTATACCACATTGTTGCTGTATGCTTGACAGGTGACTTGAGCGAAATAGCGAAAAATATTGATGATTTTAGTGTGGTAGAAATTTCAGGGTTATTAACTATATTGGGGTATTCCGGGAATCAAACTTACAAAAAATATATTGAAAAATTTAGTGATACCCCTGAGTTAAAAGAGGATGTAAAATATGCTTTGGCTGATTTGGATTATATATCAAAAAAAATAAGTTCAAAATAAGCGAAAATCCTTCATGAAATATTTCAAATAAGGTTCCTTTATGGATTGTTGGAGCATTTCGATCTGATAGGATGCTTGATAGAAACAGAGTAAATGCTTCATCCTATTTAAAAGGTGCTAACAGTCAAATAATTTTATATTCAGAAAATGAAACTTTTCCATACTGCTGAAAAAAACGCAGGACAATCAGTCTCTCGACCTTGTCCTGCGTTGTTAACTATTTGAAAACAATCACCTTAGATTCACTTTTGTTGCCCTTATAATCCTTGTTAATCAGATGAACGAGTTTCTCCTGACCTTTAGGAATAGTTATCTGGAATGCGCCTTGACTATCTGTTGAAGCAGCAGCCAATAGCGTGCCATCTGCGTTTTCAATAATTATTTCGGTATTTTTTTCACCTGTCCCCTGTACAACACAGCCGTCATTTGTCTCAAGAATATTCGTGATTGTTGCAGCGACTGGTGGGGTACGGTCTGTATTGATGACCTTCGGCTCTGAAAGCAATGTAAGAGCATAATCCTTTGAGAAAAACAGCTTATAGCCCAGCTTCGCTCCTAATGCTGCTCTAATTTCTCCATCCTCCTGCGGTTGATAGACCAAATTTTTCTTTTGCTTCTTTGTTCCCTTCAAGGCTTCATCTCTTGTTTCGGCGCCTAGGCTGTAGGTCACATTCGGATACGTCGCTAAAGAATATGTGTCATTCAAAGCGGAGAAGGACAATTCGTAGGTTTCACCGGCTTTTACAGGAATCATTTGTCCTACTACGCCAAAATTATGATAATTTCTACTGTAAATACGTAAGCTTTCTCCGACTGGAACAGCAGTCACCAGCTCATTCTTCAGAACAAACTCGCCGATTTCATTTTTCCCTAACGGAGCTGAGCTGAAGTGTTGGTTATCCACGCTAACCGCCCAATTTTTTAACTGTGTATTTGTTGCTGCAAACATTGGGTTCGCCAACAAATTAACATCAGCAGCTATTTCAGGATGCTTTGTTTCCAATTTTCCACTTGTTTCTAAAAAGGATTGAACGGTTGCAACATATTGTTCAGGAGCAACAGCTATTGACACACCATGTCCCGCGCCGGCAACAGTTAGTTTTTCCTTATAGCCAATTGCTTTATCATATAACAGCTCTTGTGCTGCCTGCGGAATGAAGCTATCTGCATCACCGTGGATAAATAGTTTTGGAACCCCTGTATCATCGACTGCCTCAAGTGGTGATACGCTATAAATATCCATCCCTAAAATCGGTTTTGTTTTTTCATCATTCAGCTTCTGAATTAATTTATCTTCTCGGCCTTTCCAATCATAATTCTCAAACATCGCATTTGAGCTAAGAAATTGGGAAATAAGCCCCAAGGTGTCTTTAAACTGTTGTTCAACTGATGAATAACCGCAATCCGCAATATAGGCAATGACATTTGGATGTGCTGTCTGCTGCGAGAGAATTGTCGTTGCGGCTCCCATTGAAACACCAGCCAAAACAATTTTCTGGTCCGGTTTCATTTGTATCTCTTGATTAATCCAGCCATTTAAATCGTCTTTCTCATAATGACCAAATGTAATATACGAACCTTCGCTATTGTTGTGTGCACGTATATCAGGGATCAGCACATTGTAGCCCATATCAGAAAACATCTTGGCATGTGCCAGCATACTATTCTGCCCCGCTCGATACCCATTATGAACAATAACCGTTTGGTCAGCCCCATTATCGATATAGCGAGAATACAGGGTGATATCATTTTCTGTCGGTGCTTCATAAGCCGTTTGATAGCGCTCAGATGTATTTATCAAACCGTTGAACCATTCCACATAAGGCGCTAAATCAGCTTCATTTCCTGCTGTATTCGAACCTGCAATCATGGAATACAAGGTGTCCTCTCTTTTGAAACCAAAATCAAAGGCCAGCTCAATCACCACGCGATCAAGGATGCTGTCCATAATACTTCTCCCCAATGGATTTTTCCCAGTATAGCCCTCTACATATTGCTCCAGATAACCGGAAATCTCCTGTTTCTCTCCCTCAGTCATTGCTGCTGCACGCTCCAGCAATGAAGACGCACTGCCTTCTTGAATCGTTGCATCCGGAAAAGTAGTTGTCGTATCTTCCCCCACAAGAAATACCCCTTCATTAATTTCCTGATACGGATTTTGCTCCGCTGCTGCCGTGACAGTGCCAATAACACTCCCCAAAATTAAAGCTGAGCTTGCTGTGATTAATAACTTCTTTTTCATCCAATCCCTCCAAATTATTATTTCTTAACAAGAATAATAACAAATAAACCAACTTAAAGATATATAAATATTACTAAAAAGAACAATTAATTTAATGATACCAAAAAAATAAAGCATCGCCCTCAAACTGCTTATGTTTATGCAGCTTGGCAATGCTTCACACGATTACTATATTAGTCTTTATTTCTGTCGTAATTTCAGATTATCAACGGAACAGCGATTATTCCTTAATTAACTTATTTTCAACTAGATAATCATGAGCAACCTGTTGCGGGTCTTTTTCTTCTACATTAACCTGATAATTCATTTCGCTCATTTCTTCTTCCGTAATTTTTCCTGACAACGGTGATAACCATTCTTCCAGCTCAGGGTACTCTTTCAGTGTTTCTTCTCTAATAAGAGGCGCTCCCTGATAAGGCGGAAACAGCTGCTTATTGTCTTCCAAAGTGACCAAATCATACTGCTTCAGTTCGCTGTCTGTGGAGTAGGCATCAACAATATTGACATCCCCATTATTGATTGCTTGGTAGCGTAATGACGGCTCCATTGATTGAACAGACATATTCAGTCCATACAATTCCTGCATCCCTTTGTACCCATCATCTCGATCAATAAATTCAAGAGTAAATCCAGCTTTCAGCTGACTGGCAATCCCCTTCAAATCTTCAATTGTTTTCAGGTTATGCTCTTCTGCAAAGCTTCGTTTCACAGCAACCGCATAGGTATTCTGAAATTTCATCGGTTCCAGATAAGCCAGCTTGTCTTGCTTGGCAATTTCCTTTTTCGCATATTCATACACTTCTCTTGGATCATTCGATGTATTTGTATTTTCTGAAATAAAGGTCTCCAATACGGTTCCGGTATACTCCGGATAAATATCAACTTCTCCTGACTTCAACGCATTATATAAGAAACTGGTTTTACCGAAATTCGGTTTCAACTCAACATGGACATCACTGTTTTCTTCAATCAGCTCTTTGTACATATTGATGATGATATCCGGCTCAGCCCCCAGCTTCCCGGCAATCGTCAATGTTTTTTGCTGTCCATCATAGCTGGAATATGCAAAAGAACCAACCAACAGAACCAACAGTAAAACAAAGGAACCAACAATTTTCTTCACACTGGCTTTTTCCAGTAAATGAATACCATAATTGAATAGAACAGCCAATAAGGCAGAAGAAATTGCACCAATCAAAATTAACGAGATATTATTGCGGTCAATCCCCAGCAAAATGAAGGTTCCCAAACCGCCGGCACCAATCAATGCTGCCAAGGTGGCTGTACCGATAATCATTACTGCTGCTGTTCGAATACCGGAAACAATGTACGGCAAGGCCAACTGAAGCTCAAACTTTACCAGCTTTTCCTTTTTTGTCATACCAAAAGCCTCAGCAGCTTCTTCTAAGGATGGATCAATTTCAGTCAATCCGGTATAGGTGTTTTGTAAAATAGGAAACAGCGCATAAATCACCAACGCAATAATTGCCGGCGGTGTTCCGATACCTATCAGCGGAATCAGCAGGCCCAACAGTGCCAAAGAAGGAATCGTCTGAAAAATCCCTGTAATCTGTAAAACCACTTCAGCAATTTTTTTGTATTTTGTCAGTAAAATAGCAATCGGAATGGCAATCAAAATCGCAATCAGTAACGATAGCAATGACAGCTGGATATGCTCTACTAATGCTTGGACATAATCATCCTGTCTGGATGTAAAGGTTTCTATCAGATTAGTCATTTAGCGGCTCACCTGCTTCCATTTGTTCCTTCAAGAAACGTACAATCGTCTGAGATGTAATAACCCAATAGTCACTTTCCTGCGAAACAACGGTTACTGTCGCTTCTTCTGTCAGCAGATGAACCACCTCGGATAACGGCGTGTCCAGAGTTACTTTTGCGCCACTCTCACTAACACCAGGTTCCAGCAATCTTCTCCGCTGTAGCTCAGCTACCTGATAATCCGCCAAGCTTGGTGTATCATGCTTGAAGAATTGCGCAACAAAGTCATTTTTAGGCGCTTTTCTAATTTGCTCTGGTGTATCGACTTGAACAATGGCTCCATCCTTCATAATGCAGATACGATCGCCAAGAAGCAGTGCTTCATTCATGTCATGGGTCACAAAAATGATTGTACTGGCCAGCTCCTTGTGCAGCTCCTTAATCAGCATTTGCAGCTGTCCCTTGGAAATCGGGTCCAGTGCACTGAAGGGTTCATCCATCAAAATAATATCCGGCTTTGCAGCAATTGCCCGTAGGATACCAATTCGCTGCTGCTCACCACCGGAAAGCTCTGCCGGCTTCCTGTTCATATATTCCTCCGGGGAAAGTCCCACCTTCGTCAAAAGCTCTTTCGTTCGTTCAGTACGCTCTTCTTTTTTCCAGCCCTTCATTTCAGGTATCAGCTCAATATTTTCGGCAACCGTCATATTGGGAAATAGCGCAATCTGCTGTAACACATACCCAATTCGCAGGCGCAGGTCTTTCAAATCATAGTCAATGATTCGTTTATGGTCAAAATAAATATCCCCATCTGTCGGCTCAATTAGCCGATTAATCATTTTTAACGTTGTCGTCTTCCCGCTTCCGCTGGGACCGACCAATACAAAGAATTCTCCATCTTGAATCGAAAGATCATATTCTGCCAATACCTTCTGACCTCCATATTCTTTCGATACATGTTGAAATTCAATCATTTTTCCACCTCAATTTCTATCTACATTCTAAAATTCTCATTAATTAAGTATACGGTATCCCTTTTTTTCTTACGAATATCTTGTTTTATTTCTCAGGAAAACAAACATCCATACTGAGAAATCAATCGAGCCCCTTCCACCATCATTCGATTCAAAAAGAATATAAAAGAACGTACGTTCTTTTCCGTGTTTCTATTTTAACATTAGGTAACAATCGGAAGTCAAGTCCCTATTTACATTTATTTTAGGTTATACTAAAAATGTACACTAAATTATTTAAGGGGGAGGATACATGCGAAAATCTTTTCAAGACGTTCTAATGGCTATTACGCCAATGACTGTACTGATTGTCATTTTGTCTTTTGCATTTGCACCATTACCGACAGAAGACTTGGTTGTCTTTCTTTTCGGTGCCGGAATTATGATTATTGGAATGGCACTGTTTCTGTTTGGTGCAGATCACTCTATGATGGCTGTTGGTGAGCTTGTCGGAAAATTTATGGTCAAGAAAAAAAATCTGGGTATTATTCTCGGTTTGGGATTTTTGATTGGTATCGTAATCACAATTGCCGAACCATCCGTACAAGTTCTGGGGCAACAGGTCAACGAAATTTCTGAAGGGGCGATTTCACGGACACTGATTCTGGGTGTCGTCAGCGTTGGTACAGGAATATTTCTGGCACTGGCACTGTTACGTGTTGTTTTTAAATTTTCTTATTACAAAATGATGCTGATTGGTTACTTATTCGTTCTAATCGCTTCATTTTTCACCAGTCCCGAATTTATGCCAATCGCCTTTGACTCAGGCGGCGTAACAACCGGACCTATCACCGTTCCATTTATTCTTTCACTGGCAATCGGAGTCACTTCGATGATCAAGCAAAACAAACATGAAAATGACAGCTTCGGCATGGTGGGCGTTGCCTCACTGGGACCTATTCTGGCTGTTATGGCATTGGGGGTTATCTTCCGATGAATTTTAATACGATTCAAGCCAGACTGTTTACAGGTCTGGGGACTGTAACCAAAGAGGTGTTGATGGCCGTTTCGCCAATCATCATCATCTTCATTCTCTTAAACTTCACAAGCTTCAAGCTAAGAAAGCGCCGCTTCGCTAAAATCATGATTGGTTTTGGCATTACAGTCGTCGGCCTCATCCTATTTCTTCATGGCGTAAACATCGCTTATGTTCCTGTCGGACGACATTTAGGTGCGTCTCTTGCAGCACTGGAAAACAATTATATTCTCATTCCTTTAGGCTTCCTGATGGGCTTTCTGGTAGGCTTCGCTGAACCGGCAATCCATGTAATGGTTAAAGAAATCGAAAACATCAGTGAAGGACGAATTCGTAGTAAAATTATGCTGCTTTTCGTTTCTGTCGGTGTTGGAGCCGCTGTCGGTTTATCTATGTGGCGCTTATTAGCCGGCTTCTCTCTTTACTACTTTTTGATTCCCGGATACATTTTGGTCTTTCTTTTAGGACGAAAAGTCGATAAAATGTTCTTGGCGATGGCATTTGATAATGGCGGTGTAGCAACTGGCCCGATGTGCTCCACATTCATCTTATCCATGTGTGTTGCGATTGCCGGACAAATTGACGGCCGTGATCCTTTGGTTGACGGATTCGGAGTAGTGGCAATGATTGCCCTTGCGCCTATTCTCTCTACGCTTGTACTGGGCTATATTTACAAGCTGAAAGATGACCGTGACCAAAAACAAAAACTGGAGAGACAAAAATTATTGGAGGAAGAAGGATAAAAAGATGAAAAAACTAGTTGCATTAAATCTAGAGCTGATCGTAACGATTGTTGACGGCGGCAGCGGATCAGATGTTATTGATATTACCAAGGGAGCCGGAGCCTCCGGTGGTACAATTCTTCACGGAAGAGGTGCCGGTGTGCATGATGCCGGACGTTTCCTTGGCATTGAAATCGAACCGGAAAAAGACATCGTCCTGACACTAGTGCCGGAAGCACTGACAAACAAAGTGCTGGATGCATTAAGTGTTGAGATGAAAATTTGTCAGCCGGGCAATGGGATTGCCTTCGTTATCGATTTAGACAAGGTTATCGGCATCTCAAAAATCGCAGAGTACAGCAAAGTTGTTGAGCTGGATAACCTGCTGGATGAAGACAAGCGTTAATTAGCTATACCAAAAAGGTCTGGGATATAATCAATTCCCAGACCTTTTTTGCATGCTCATATCCAAATAAACGGCGGGGAAAAAAGCGGGCCAAGTGTCACACGGTGCCTCGAGTAACCCCAGAGGCACGCACTACACAGTTCCCATCCCTCTATTGACAGCCGTTAAATTCCACTTATACTAAAGAGGACGAAGGAGGGAACCCCTTGAAAAAAAGAGATTTCATTGTTCAGGATCTTTTAAGCAAAATCTATCAAAATCATTTTGAAGATGGAAAACTTCCGGACCAACGAGCACTTGCCGCTATGTATCAGGTCTCTCGCTTCACGATTCAAGAAGCGATTAAGAACCTGCAGGAAATCGGTGTCATCCGAACCGTACAGGGCTCTGGTATGTATATCCAAGAACGCTTGAAAAAAAATCCTTTGATTTTCAATTCATTGACTCGAACACCCTATAATCGAATCAGCTCCAAGCTGCTTTCCCTTGAAAAACGTTTATCAACAGCTGAGGAAGCCCAAGTTTTTCAATTTCAAAAGCCCGAAGAAATTTGGGTGTTTGAACGCGCACGTATCGTTGATTATTCTTTTGAGCAAATCGAGCAATCGAAAATGCCGGTTCGTTTGTTTCCTGATCTCTCAAAAAAGCACATTGAGCATTCGATTCAAGAATATGTTGAAAAGAAAGGTTATCAAATCTCTCACTATATCACCAGCTATACCCCTACATCGATAACAAGGAATCAAGCAGAACTGCTGCTATGCAAAAGAGGAACGCCAGCCATGCTAATTCAAAATCGATGCTTGCTGAAGGACGGTCGCGTTTTTGAATATAGTGAAATTACTGCCATTGACTACACCTGTACGTATATACGTCCCTTTGACAGAGAAGTCCATGAAGCAAGAAACAGCTGACCCTTTTCAGGACCAGCTGTTTTTCTTTTTTATCATTACGGCGTAACAATCGTTCCATCAGGTGTTCGACTCTGTGTCCATTCATGAGGTCTGTACACCACAGGAAACTCCTGTGCTGCCGCTTCATCAAAGGTTACGCCAATTCCCGCTTCTTCTATTGGATAAAAATAACCATTTTTAGGCTTTGGTATGTTTCCAAAAACACGTTCTGCATTTTCCTGAATCGGAATATTTTCCTGAATAGCCGCATTGTGCAGATGGATATTCAAATGCGTATTAACCGCTAAGCCAACAGGTGTGATATCTGAGGGGGTATGCCAAGCCATCCGAATCCCCATTGCATCACAGAAGTGAGCCAGCTTAATTGCCGGAGTAATTCCGCCAATTTGAGAAACATGAGCCCGCATGTAGTCAATTTGGCGCTGAATCACTAACTCTTTCCATTCCATCGGATTATTGAACAACTCTCCTGTAGCGATTGGCGTAGTCGATTGACTGCGCAGCTGTTGCAACCACTCATTTTGATCTGGCGGCAGAATGTCTTCTAAAAAGAACAGCTGATACTGCTCTGCAGACTTAGCAAATTGCAGCGCCTGATTTGGATGTAGCCGCTCGTGAACATCATGGAGGATTTGGAAGCTGTTGCCATACTTTTCACGAATTGCTTCAAACATTTTTAACGTCGTTTGCATATACTCCTGCTGATCAAAATAGGAGCCCTCAAGCGGAGCCTCAGGTGTTTGTAGATTCGTAGGACTGCCGCCATAAAAACCTAATTGGCAGCGAATATATTGATAGCCCTCTTCGCGAATTTGATCGATTTCTTTGAATAAAGAAGGCAAATCTTCTGCTACAGCATGAGTATAGGCAGGTATTGCCGTACGTGCTTTCCCTCCTAAAAGCTGATACAATGGCATGTCTGACAGCTTTCCTTTAATATCCCATAATGCCATGTCCACACCTGAAATTGCATTATTTGTCACAGGACCGTTACGCCAATAAGAATTTACATTCATCATCTGCCATAAATCTTCGATTGCATTTGCATCCCGTCCAATCAACAGCGGCTTCAGGTATTCATCAACCACTGTTTTTACAGCCAATGGTCGAAATTGGAAGGTGGCACAGCCTAAACCATCTACACCCTTATTTGTTTCGATTTTTACAACAACCAGATTGTGACGATCCGGTTTAATTGCAAAGCTTTTCACATCAGTAATTATTGTCGGTGTCATTTATCATCATCCTCAGCATCATGTTTGTTTTACACAGGCTATTGAAACACGCCGACACAGCCCTTGTCAATTTGGACTGAACTTCAGATGATAACACACATAAAACCAGTCCAATTATTTACAAAAAACCAAACAAACCCCTTTATAAAAAGGATTTATAATAAAAAACTCATTTTTAGGACTGGTTTTCAAATAGAAAAATCCATGCTATTATCAAGCTTGTAAACGGAATCAATCGGCCGAATGAAATAAATAAAAAAGGATGATTAGATGAAACATGAACAAGCTGTCTCTCAAATGATTCAAGCAATTGGCGGCAAAAACAATGTGAACAATGCTTGGCACTGTATGACCCGCCTGCGCTTCAATTTGAAGGACAAAGAACAAATAAACTATCAGGCATTGGAAAAGATTCCAGGTGTCGTAGGAACGAAGTATCAAAGTGATCAGCTGCAGATTGTCATTGGCACAACAGTTGCAGAATATTATAGTACACTGGCAAAGCTGCTGGATTTGGATCAGCAGGAAGTCGCTGATACACAGAAAAAAGGACCGGTTTCCTTATTTATGGATACCGTCTCTGGGGTATTTGGACCGATCGTTCCCGCCATCGCCGGCGCAGGTATGATTAAAGGGTTAACTGCCGGATTAGTTGCATTAAATCTGATTTCTGCGGAATCCCCTACGTATATTGTTATCAATATGCTGGCAAGCGGTGTGTTCACATTCCTGCCATTCTTTGTTGCCGCTTCAGCAGCTAAGATATTTAAAACCAACCAGTACTTAGCGATTGCGATTGCCGCAACCTTACAGTTTCCAACAATGACTGAGGCGTTAGCCTCCGGTGATGTTTCTCAATTTCTGGTGTTTGGCTTCCTACCAGTCCCCGTCTTTAATTATGCCGGCACAGTCATTCCGATTATTTTTGCAGTCCTATGCTTAAGCTATATTTATCGTTGGGTGGATAAGATACTTCCAGAAGTATTACGAACTGTTTTCACGCCGACACTTTCATTGTTTTTATCCGGGCTGTTGACATTGGTCGTTATCGGACCAATTGGGATTCATTTAGGGAATTTATTAGCCGATGGTGTCAGCTGGCTCTTCTCCATTTCTCCGGTGCTTGCAGGTATAATTGTCGGCGCCATCCGTCCGATTGCAATCCTGACCGGACTTCATCACGCAATGACACCTATCGCTTTGCAAAACTTTGCCAACCAAGGCTACGATATGCTGATGCCTATGATGTTTATGGCAAATATGGCGATTACCGGAGCCACTGCTGCAATGTATACAAAAGTAAAATCAAAAGAAGAGAAAACAATCATTGTCTCTTCCGCTGTCTCAGGCTTGCTGGGAATTACTGAACCGGCTTTATTCGGTGTTTTGACTCGCTATAAAAAGGCGTTTCTTGCAGCAACTGTCGGCAGCTCGATTGCTTCAGCGTTCATCAGCTTTTTCGGCGTACGTATCTATGGGTATATTTTATCCAGCATTTTCAGCTTACCGGCCTATATCGGCGAATATTTTATCTTTGCTGTGTTAGGGATTATTATCGCGCTGGGCTCTTCCTTTGCGATTGCCTATTTCCTTGTTCCTAAAGAGCAAATAGATGGTGAAACGTTTTCGAATGAGCTTGAACTGACCGCCGTTACAGATGGCGAGTATATCCCTTTGGAGGATGTTAACGACTCTGTCTTTTCCAGCAAAATGGTGGGTGACGGCTTTGCCATGCGTTCCCTGTCAGGAGAGGTTTTCTCACCTGTTTCAGGTAAAATCACTACTATTTTTCCAACGAAACATGCAATTGGTATTACTGCGGATAACGGTCTGGAAATCCTGATTCACATGGGTATCGACACAGTCAGCTTAAACGGTGACGGTTTCGAACTGTTTGTTCAGGAAGGACAGCTTGTAACCACTCAGACAAAGTTGGCACAGATTGATTTACAGCGATTAGCTGATGCACAAAAGGACTCAGCAATTATTGTCGTAGTGACGAACATGGATAAGGTTGCTCGTTTTAGCGGTGAATATGATTTAGAAGGTAGTCATCTACCGGGAGCACCAATGGAAAAAGTGGTTCTTATTTAAAAAAAAACGCGAAAGGTCTCAACGAATAGTTTTCTATTCGTTGAGACCTTTTATACTAAAGAAACGCTCAAATACAGCATTCCATCATAATCTATAATTAATCCGTCAAATCGATTTTCTTTCCGACAAAATAAATGATAATCCCTCCTACTGTCATAGAAGCCAGTTCGCCCAAGCCGATGGTCAGCCAGTTGAAGAAAAGCGGCGCATTGTACAAGAAGGTCAGCTGTCCGGCAATCGTGCACATGGATAAGGCAAAGAGTACCGCTGTGATGCCCATTTTCACCTTTTGACTTTTGATAGGCTTTGTCACTGCTCGGCAAATCAGCAACACAATAAATGTGCAGATGCTGCCAAAAACGACGTCAATCCAACCAAGCGGAGAGGCCATATTGGCGATTGCAACACCTAGTGTCACAGAAACAATATAGCGTTTGTTATAGAGCGCCAGATAATTGAACATTTCAGATAAACGAATCTGCAGCCAGCCGTAGCCAAACGGGGCTAGTACGATGGTAAGGGCAACATAAAGACTGGTCACGAGCGCCATCTTCGTAAGCTCGGACACACTCCATGCTGTCGTGCGGGTTTTCTCATTATTCATTTGTCATTCTCCTTTAGGCTGTCTGCCTTAATAAACTGCGACCAAAGGAAAGAGGTTGTGATGGATTTACTCTATGCGATGAATCCTCGCAAAAGTAAAATCATTTATCAACGTTTTCACGCATCAAAATAATTGATATACAAACTCATTGAAGTGCCGCAGTGCGATAAATCGCTACTTTCTATCTTACCTAAAACAATTGACTATTTCAACAACCAGCCGCCATCAATTGGAACAACGGCCCCTTGCAGATAGGAAGATGCCTCGCTTGCCAGAAATAAGGTCAGGTCAGCAACCTCCTCCGGCTGTGCCCACCGCTTCAACGGGGTTTCGTTCGCCACCCATTTCGCCATTTGAGCATCCCCTACAAAATCGGCAGCATTCATCGGTGTCTGTATTGCACCGGGAGCAATGGCATTGATATGAATCCCATCCTCGGCGTAATCCAATGCCAGCTGTTTCGTATAGCCAGCCAATGCATGCTTGGCTGCTGTATAGGCAGCACCACCGCCGCCTGCCACTAAACTGGCAATCGATGCGGTATTGATAATTGCTCCCTGCTTATGCTTCAGCATATGAGGCAGCACGAGATTCGTCAGATGAAACACCGCTGTCACGTTGGTTGCCATGACTCGTGTCCACAACTCTTCTGAGGTTTCCAGTGTTGGCAAATAATCATCTAATATGCCGGCGGTGTTAATCAAGCAATCAATGCGCACCTCGTTCTCTAAAATTTCCGAGACAATCGCCTGCATTCTTTCATGATTAGTGACATCCAGCTGATAAAATGAAAATGTCGTATAGTCATTAGCCAGATTTTCCATCGCTGACACCTGCTTATCCAAACCGATAACTCTTGCCCCTTGTGCTAAAAAGCCTTTCGCCTGTGCATGACCAATCCCTGAATTCGCACCGGTAATCACGACTAGACGATTCTTAAACTCTGTGTATTGAATCATTTCACGACTTTCCAATCAGTGGCAAGAATGTCACAAACCGTTGGCGCAAAGCTGGAAAACCCTTCGTCTGCTGTTTTAATTAGAAAATAGGGAGTGACCGGTGCATTATCATACACCTCTCCTTCCACCAGAGTAACATACAGCTCAAAGCCGCCCCAGCCTTCACGAATGATTTTCTCCCCTGCTTTTAATTTCGGTAAAATCTCTTCAAATGTCATTTTATTTCCTCCTATAAAAAACTATTCTGTTGCGACTATAGCATAATTCAAAACGAAAGGAAAATGCACTTGGTCTTGATTCTCCCATCGTCATTCAATTACATATAAAAACAGGCTCATTCGTTCATTTTCATCCTTTCTACTTTCCACATCAGCAACTCAATCAATACCACCATACTAAATGTTCTCAAAAAAAAGAAACTATTATATTCCCGAAGGACATAATAGTTTCAAACTAATTTTTACTTGTTTCCAACCCCTATTTTGCCAAGCGATACATCGCATCTGCGTAAATAGCTGCTGCACGGAACAGGTCATCCAGCTCCATAAACTCATTTGCTTGGTGCATCGTATCTGTATAGCCAGGGAACATCGCACCATAAGCAACACCGCGTTTCAGTAAACGTCCATACGTACCGCCGCCGATGACTTTTTCTTCACCTTTTTCACCTGTATGGTCTTCGTAAACGCTTAGTAAGGTTGCTACCAACGGATCATCCACCGGTACATAGTGCGGCTCTTGGTTGCGATCGTCTTGAACAATTTTCACGCCCTCAGTACCAATCGCTTTGCGTACACCCTCTTCAAGAGTATCTGCTGTTGTTCCTTTTGGATAACGGAAGTTCAAGCTAATCATATTGCCCTCTTCAACATCCTTTTCGAATTTGAATAAGCCGGCATTCATTGTCAGGCGACCCATTTTTTCGTCCTCATGAGCAACACTTAATTTTTCACCATAGAAATCTTCATGGATGAATGCAGCTGTATGAATAAATTCTTTTGCTGCGCCACCAAATGAATAGTTGTTTAGGAATGTCGCAAGAAATGTCGCTGCATTGATTCCTGATTGTGGGCTGGCCCCGTGTGCGCCTTTACCTGTCACAGTAATTGCTACTGCATTTTCATCAGAAACAAATGTCCCTTCGATTGGCTGTTTTTCAACAAACGCTTCAAAGTGTTCCTTCATTTCAGCAATTGTTACTGTATCCTTCACTAAGATTGCTGCCTCAGCTGTTCCCGGAACCATATTCACACGCAAGCCTGAATGGAAGCTGACCAATTCATCGTCACCTTCGCTGGAACCGCCAAACTCAGCGTAAAGCGTCACATTTCCTTTTTCCCCATTAATGATTGGGAACTCTGCATCAGGAGAAAAGCCAAAGTCCGGTGCTTCCTCATGCTGGAAGTAGTAATCCATATCGCCCCAGCCGCTTTCTTCATCACTACCAATGACAAAACGGATTTTTTTAGATAGTGGCAAGCCTAAATCCTTGATAATCTTAAGTCCATAATAGGCAGCCATTGTTGGCCCTTTGTCATCGCTTGAACCACGCGCATAGATTTTTCCATCTTTGATTACCGGCTCATAAGGATCGGTATCCCAGCCATCACCTGCGGGTACTACGTCCATATGTCCGAACACACCCAAGGTTTCGTCACCTTCACCATATTCAATATGACCTGCGTAGTTATCCACATTTTTTACCACAAAGCCGTCTCTTTCGCCATAAGCCAGCATGTGTAATAACCCTGCTTTTGGTCCGGGACCAAACGGAGCATCCGCTGTCATTTTATCGTCTTCACGTTCGCTGTTAATACGTAGTAAAGCCTTTAAATCTTCAAGAAGCGCTTCTTTGCGGTCCTCTACTTCTTTTTGCCAATTGATTGTCATTCTATTCGTCACTCCTATTCATTAATCTACCTTCCCATCATACCATTATCTGGCAAAAAAATAAAAAGAGTCCGGTTGTTTTTTATTTTTAAACACTGTGGGTTGACTGATATAATAAATAAAAAGGAAGGGAGCGAGGAACGTGCAGAATTTATCCAACGAACTCTTGTCACAGGTCATTCGTAAAAGACCCGAAAAAAGCCATAAAGGGACCTTCGGCAAAGTTGTGCTGGTGGGCGGTAATGCCCAATACGGAGGGGCCATCATTATGAGTGCACAGGCAGCCGTTCAAGCAGGTGCCGGCTTGGTGACCGTCGTGACCGACAAAGCAAATCATTCACCCCTACACGCTCGACTGCCGGAGGCAATGGTTGTTGACTGGGAAAATCAGCCTTTGATTGATGAGGTGCTAAAAAATGCAGATGTCGTATTGATTGGTCCGGGAATGGGCATCGAGCAGCAGAACGAGCGCATGCTTCAGTTTCTCCTCAAAAAGCAGACCGAAAACCAATGGTTGATTATTGATGGTTCCGCAATCACTCTGTTTGCCAAACACCCGCACACATTAAATTATCCTGACCAGACGATTTTTACTCCACACCAAATGGAATGGGAGCGTCTGAGCGGACTGCCTATTGAAGAGCAAACGACAGAAAACAATCAGCAGAGTCAACGTCACTTGGAGGCTGTAGTCATTGTGAAAAGCCACCGAACAGAAATCTACACACCCCAAGAGACCTACAAAAATCCACTTGGAACTGCTGCGATGGCAACTGGTGGTATGGGGGATACCTTAGCTGGCATACTTACCGCCTTTCTTGCACAATTTGACAACAAGGAGCAGGCCATCGGCGCCGCAGTGTATCTTCACAGCCTGATTGGTGAAACACTTGGAGAAAAGCGTTATGTCGTCCTTCCAACCGAACTGGCCAATCAACTGCCTTATTACATGAAACACTTCGAGCGATAAGTAGAAAAGCTGAGCAGACTGAGTAATCGTTGAGTGATATGGACACTGGAAAGCCTATCTCAAAGCCGAGAACCTTAGCCAATAAAAAATAAACCGACTGTATCAGCAAGTTAATTAGCTTGCTGATACAGTCGGTTTTCCCCTATTTAGAAGGCTCTAGGAGTTGCAGCTCTGTTGCTGTCAACGGACGATAGTCTCCCAGCTCAAGTGCCTCATCCAAATAAAGCTCACCCATTCGCAGCCGCTTCAAATAGACAACCTGCTTATCTACCGCTTCAAACATTCGTTTCACTTGATGAAATTTCCCTTCCTGAATCACCAGACGAATCTCGGACTCTCCCTTGACTTCATCTACCGCGTCCACAACCAGCTTCCCCGGCTTCACTGCTTCACCACTTTTCAGCATCAATCCTTGGGCAAACAGCTTGATATCCTCCTCGGTTACGACGCCGGAAATACGAGCGAAGTATTCTTTATCCACATGCTTTTTAGGCGACAATAGACGATGCGATAGTTGTCCATCATTGGTCAGAATCAACAAGCCTTCCGTGTCCTTATCTAGTCTGCCAACAGGAAATAAATCTTCTCGAAAATCTTCATCTGAAAGCAAATCAATAACCGTTTCATCATACTTGTCCTCAGTTGCGGAAATTACTCCCTGAGGCTTATGCAGCATGTAATAGAAATATTTTTGATAGTGTAAAGGCTCTCCATCATAGGCCACTTGGTCCTCCCATTCATTGACCTGACTTTTCGCATCCTTCACTACCTGATTATTTACAGTAATAATTCCCTGCTTTAGCAGCTTCTTTACTTCTTTTCGACTGCCGAAGCCGGTTTCTGATAAAAACTTATCCAAACGCATGCCTTTCCCCTCCATCATTGGTTCACAGCTCTTCATCCCACAATAGCAGCTGTAAATAAACGGCGGGACAGAAAATACTTCTGATATGAAGCTTCCCTGTCCCGTCAGTACAATTATTTAATTTTCACTTTTGCACGAAGCTTATTCACATTCTTCCCTAGCAATCGATCCGCCAGTCGAATTTTTAAAGTCATATAGCCATAAACGCCTGCACCAACTGCCGCCACCAGTAAGATAATCAGGAAGGCCTGCATCTTACGATCCGGGTTAAGGAACAGATATAGAAATTGTCTTGTTACAAAGGCAAACACAACCATAATCAGCGTAATGATAAAGACCAGCAGGCTCCGCCGAAGCGTCAAACTCAGGTTGAATTTGGCAATTTGCTTAATCTTACGAATCATTAAGAAACAAGAAACGCTAAAACCAATCACTGTAGCAATTAACGGTCCATAAACCTCAAACATACGAATGCTTGGATACTGAACAAGCAGCTTAACCAGCAGACCAATACCGAAATACTGCATAGCCGCACGATTTCCGTACATCCCCATCAGCATATTCGATACTAGCATATACAATGCTAGGAACAGTCCAGCATAACACGCCTGAATCAACACATTCGTCCCTAAGCTATCGGCACGATAGAATAATGTATAGAGCGGCTTCGCCAAGACAATCATCCCAAAGGTAGAAGGCAGCATCACAAATGCAAACAGCTGTAGATTGTTACTGATAAGCTTCGACAGCTCACGATAATTTTTCAAGGTCATTGCCTCTGTGATTAATGGCAGCCCTGTTGATGCAATCGATGTTGCCAAGGCGATGACCACCATGGTCAGTTTATCCGGATTGGCATTGAATACCCCGAATAACTCACGAAGCTGGCTGTCAGAATAGGTTGTGAAGGTTCGCATGAAATTAGAGAAGGTAAACTGATCCACTAATTTAAATACCGTCACACCTGAACCTACAATAATAAAAGGAATAGCTTCCCTGAACGTTTCAATCAAAAGATCCTGTGGAGAGATTTGGTGCTTATTGGCACTATGCTCCTCCAAATAGTCAAACATTGGTCGTTGCTTGTGCATATAGAAATACAGCACAAGGAAGCTGACAATCATTCCAATAAATGCCGCAAATGTCGATTGCGTGACCGCATCCACATAATTACCGTTAAGTACCTTCATAATGATAAAGGCTGTCAACAGCATATAGAAGACACGAGCAACCTGCTCAGCGATTTGTGACAGAGCAAACGGCATCATGTCCTGATTCCCTTGGAAATAGCCCCTGATAACACTCATACAAGGAAATATCAGAACCGCTAAACTTAATGACTGCATTGTAGGTATCAGCTCATCACCACCACCGGACCATTTTGCCAGTGCCGGTGCAGCCAAGTACATCACCAGTGCAAATACCGCACCAAGGACAGCCATCATCTGCAACGCTTTACGGAATAGCTGGCGACTGATCTTGTATTCATTCATTGAATTATAATGCGCTGTTTGTTTCGCTATCGCGGCAGGTATACCGGCAGTCGAAATCAGCAAAAACAATGAATAGACAGTATAGCCCATAGAAAACAGACTGTTTGCCTCATCACCATGCGCCCCCATCCAGGCATACCATGGAATAATGTAAACCGCTCCTAATAAGCGGGAAATGATATTGCTGGCTGTCATCCAAGCTGATCCTTTGACCATTTTTTCTTGATTGGATAACGTTGCCTGTCCATTGGACCCAGGTTGATTGATCATTAACTCCTCCAACTTTCTCTTAAACATACTCTTCTTATTTTAATTGTAAAATCGAGTATATGCAATGGATTTATAAAATAATTATTTGATGCTTGAGAATTACCGCTAAGAAATAACGGACGCTGCTGCTCGCAATAGTCAATCCTCAAATTCTCACTGAATATTTCCTTCATATTATACTAACATTTAGTGCTATCCTGTGAAACGTTTTCCGATAAAATCACTGGCTGAACGCCACATCTTTAAGCATTCTTTTAACTATTGTTCGGACAGCTGCGACTCATGCAGTGCACGTTCATAAGCAATATTCAAACGATTGGCATAATCAGTATGATGAACCGTCTGATGGAAAAAGGAAATGACCTGCTGACAGCGGGCAATCCCTGCGGGGTCCTCTTGCTTAATCAGCAGCAAGCCCATCAAAAACTCAGCATAAGTATCAAAAGGTAAATCATACAAATCTTTTTTCACAGGTTCGCTATTTTTGTATGCAAGTAGGATTTTATCCGCATACTCCAGCTGATTGATTGTTATAAAGTGAGCCGCAACATGCAGCAGAAAGTCAGTTACCTGATGGCGAAGCACAATATGCTTGTCCATTTTCCTTCGAAATACTTGCAGCGTACGTAGAAAAAGCTCCTCCACCTCAAATGGCATCAATCCATAAATCGCCAAAAAGAACTCGTATTGTCCCCATTCATCGACTTCTTTCAAATACGTAGTGATAATGGTTATGTCCGCATCAAGGGAGCCTGAAAAAATTTTATTATAAAGATTTTTACTAATTATCGTCAAATGATAAAAACGCTGTTCCTTTGTTTTTTCGAACAACTCTTCATAGCGGCCAATTAATTGTTTAAAAACCAATGAATTTCCGGAATGTCCGACCACATCCAAGTCATGTTCTACTTCCCGAAGCCAACTGTCAACTGTTTCACCGGGCCATTCATAAATAAACTCTTCTACCGAGGTATTCATTCTATTCAACAGCAGCACATAGTTTGACAAGCTGATGTTACTATCTCCACGCTCAAACTTCCTCAAAAATTGCGGCGTAACAATCCCTTCCGCAGTTTCCGCCACCTTGAAGCCCTTCCTCTCACGAATTTCTTTAAATACCTGCCCTAATTGCTCCATATTGTTTTCTCCCGATTTTCTGCATTTCCAAAAGAAACTATAGTTTCCTTTAGAAGAATGAACCGTAACCTGCTGCTTTCTTTTGAAAGAATAGGTTCGATACCATTTATTTCCATTTTAGTATGTGTATAATCACTTTACCATTAAAGAAAGGGCTTTGTCATACAAAAGTTAGGTACTCCAGCTATGCATCTATCTGTTCTATCTGTCACACTCAGCTTTATCGCGACATATTCCAGTCTAATGATTTTTCCATTTCTAATTTCTATCATCCGAAAAAATATCTTTCTGCTGCTATTTCTTAGTATGACCTTGCTTATCGGTACTTTTGTTCTTAGTGCCAGACGAAAAAAAGAACTCTCAGTGCCTATATCCCATCATCGTTGAGTCATTTTTCTTTTGTCGCTGTCTAACAAAGTAGTGATATCCGTGTGCTTTCGTTCCCAAAAACCAAATAGACGATAAGTCCAATCTCTGTCTGCTTCGAATGACGACAGAAATTCAATTATTGGATTTGAGGTTTTTTCTCTTCACTTGATTCATTCTCATGAAAATTAATAAAAAGTTAGAAAACAGCTTGTATTTCACATTAAAGATTTGTATGATGGAAATGCTGAATTAAACTAACGGAGGCGGGAAGAAACATGGGAAGAAAAGAAGACAGACAATCGATGAAAACACCGATAACTAAAAAAGGATGGTTCTGGTTCCTGATTCTGCTGGTACTCGCAGGAGGCGGCTTTGCTGCTGTAAAACTGATTCCAATTCCGCTGGACTTTAATTTTGGTAAAGCAGCGACACAGGAGTCCTCAGTAACAAAAGAATCTTCGGAAAATAATATCACGGCAGACGACGCTGCTGAAATCATAGAAAACTATAAATCGATTGCATTGGGCGATCCATTAGTAGAGGATACAAAAGGTGTCAGCTATGATGATGTGGTTGCCATTCTTGGCGAACCAAGCTCTAATGTAGATTCCGAAATCAGCGGAACAACATCAAAAATGGTTATTTGGAATAATTTTAATGGTGCAGCAACAATTAGTGTGACCTTTAAAGACGATCAAGCGACAGGCAAGAGTATCTCAAAAATTCCTGTAGAAGAAAAGAAGAAAAAGATTACTACTGCCCAAGTAGATGCGATTCCTTTTGACGGTACCTATACCTACGAGCAAGCTGTTCAATATTTTGGTACGCCCGATTCTCTCAGCGATTCACTAATCAATGGTGTGCAAGCAGTGACAGCCATGTGGGCAACTAACATGGAACAAGGAGTAACCTTCCATTTTGATGACAATATTGCGATTTCAAAGGAATACACAGAATAAAAAATACTTGAACAGAGGCTTATCAGCTTCTGTTCTTTTTATTTCCAACTCACTTATCAGGCAGCTTCTCTTACTCCCGTCGCAAGTCCAACGATTCGACCGTTTGGATGCGTTCTGCTGCCTTGATGTTTTTGTCTTGAAATTGTATGATAAACAGTGACGTCGCCAATCGAGCGACTGGACGGAAAACGACGGCTCATCACATGGAGGTTGATAACATGAGTATCACATTGACAGATATCCGCACCTGCTTACTAAAAGAACAGCTTTTGAAAGAGATTGTAACCACCACAGACTGGTCTTTGTCTCTTCCTGATAAATTGACTGCAACACAAATCCACGAGCTCTCTTATGACTCACGAAAGGTTTCTGAGAGTACCCTCTTTTTTTGTAAAGGTTTAGGCTTCAAAGAAGAATACTTAAAAAAAGCTGTTGCTGACGGCTTGAAATTCTATGTCTCCGAAACACCTTATGAAACAGATGCTGAATTAGGCTTCATCGTAACCGATATCCGCAAAGCCATGGCTGTTCTGAGCATGTTGTTTTTCGATTATCCTCAAACCAAGATGACTTTGATTGCCTTCACCGGTACTAAAGGGAAAACGACCGCCGCTTACTTTACAAAGTTCATTCTGGATTATACAACCAATAACAAAACGGCGATGCTTTCTACAATGAACTCTACATTAGACGGAAAAAACTTTTTCAAATCTCAACTGACTACCCCGGAATCAATGGATCTCTATCGTATGATGGCGGAGGCGGTTGAAAACAAGATGACTCATTTTGTCATGGAGGTTTCTTCTCAAGCCTATAAGGTGCAGCGTGTTTATGGACTGTTTTACGATGTCGGCATCTTTTTGAATATTTCGCCGGACCACATCAGCCCAATCGAACACCCAACCTTTGATGATTATTTCTATTGCAAGCGACAGTTGATTGCTCATTCAAAGAAAATCATCGTTAATCGCGAATCTGATTACTTCCATTTATTGAAAGAAACTGCTGAAATGACCGAAACACCAATGGTTACCTATGGCAATACAGAAGATGGAGAAACAGATTATGTATATACAAAAGATTCACAAAACTCATTGGCTTTCTCTGTAAGCTCTAAACTGGATACACTTCATCTTGCCGGAGATTATCAGCTTCGTCTTGGCGGTGAATTCAATATGGGCAATGCGCTAAGTGCCGCAATCGCTGCCGGCTTATCCGGTGCTTCCGGTGAGGATTGCAAGCAGGGAATTGCAGATACAGTGGTTCCCGGCCGGATGGAGCAGTTAACCCACACGAATGGCGCAAAGGTTTATGTGGATTATGCCCATAACTATGTCAGCCTTCAAAGCTTACTACAGTTCGTCAAAGAAGAGCATCCGAACGGACGAATCATCGTTGTATTGGGAAGCCCCGGCGATAAAGCTATTTCACGTCGGAAAGATTTCGGGGAGGTCCTGTCTGACTTGGCGGATATCGCCTTGCTAACGACAGATGATCCCGCAACAGAGGACCCGCAGCAGATTTCAGAACAAATCGCCGAACATATTGAACCAACTGTTGATTTCCAAATTATCATTGATCGGGAAAAAGCGATTCAAGCGGCGTTGACTGCCAGCCAGCCTGAAGATGCTGTCGTGATTGCCGGAAAGGGTGCTGACCTTTTCCAAAAAGTTGGGAAGGAAGATGTTCCTTACGAAGGGGATTATGCTTTAGCGGAACGACTGATTGATGCGCAACAATAAACAGATAGACTAAAAATCGAAGAGAAAAAACAACCTGAGAAGAAAGCCGCTGCAAGTCGGTTTCCTTCTCAGGTTTTAGTATTTTTTATTCCTCGGACTTTATCTGCTCCTCCAGCTTATCCAGCAGCGGGGCATAGTCAACCTTCCCATAATCTGTCACATCAAATTCATAAAGCGTCCCCAGCTCGAAGTCATCGTACTTTCTATCTGAGATAATCTTCTTAAATGCTTCCTTGGTAATGTGATTCGTTGCCAGAGAACGATCCTCCAAAACATCGCCATAATGGTAATGCGTCATAATATAGCTCAAATGACGCTCCGGTTCTCGATCTCGTTTGCAGCGGCGCTCCCATAGTACCTCAAAATCGGCGGTAAGCCTGATAGTAATTACTTCATAGCCATACGTTTCAGCTAGCGACTGCAGCTGGTCTTTTTGCTTGTCGCTGAAAGGATATTCCGACACAACTACCTTCTTCCCCGCCTCCATATAGAGGTCTAACGCCTTATAGTAGAATGGATAAACCTTGGTTTGCTCCTGTGCCGCACGTTCCTCCAAGTGATTAAAACCAATGGACTCTGCATAATACTCCTTGATTTCATCCAACGTGATGGCATACATATCAGGAAATCGTTCTCGAAGCTTATTCATCAGATAGGTTTTTCCTGTACCCGGGCTTCCTGCCAAGAGGATAAAATACTTTTTCATTGCCCTCACTTCCCCAAATTTGTCGGACTTTCCAAATTCATGAACAAACCAATCTTATGAGAAACGATTTCTTTTACTACCTCATTCGCCGGAATAACATTATGACGCAATGATTTATTGACCTCTGTCTCACCAAAGGATTCTTTTGCGGTTTTTGTCCAATTTACTAACAGCTCTGTACCGACATTAAACTTACGTATACCGTTATTTATCAGCTCCGGATAGTCCTCCTCCTTCACCCCTGTACCACCGTGGATAACCAAGGGAACATCGACAACCGCATCAATCTCTTTCAACAATGGAATATTCACCTCTGTTTTAGATTTGAATTGTCCATGATTGGTACCAATTGCAATCGCCAAGGCATCTACCCCTGTAGCCTTAACAAATTCCACGGCATCCTCCGGTTTTGTATAGACCTTGTCATCTTCAGCAACATGAATTCCTTCCTCTGTACCGCCAATTGTTCCAAGCTCACCTTCAACAGAGACACCTTTTGCATGTGCATAATCAACAACTGCTTTGGTTTTCAAAATATTTTCCTTAAATGGTAAGTGGGAGCCATCGTACATGACAGAGGTATAACCACTGTCAATGGCCTCTTTAATATCATCAAAATCACGGGCATGATCCAAGTGGAGTACGGCATCTACCATTTCTTCCTCCGCAATGGATTTCATCACATTCACCAAGACCTTCATACCAATGTATTTCGCTGTGTCTACGCTAGTTTGAATAATAATCGGTGCACCCATTTCTTTCGCCGCCCGCAACATATCCGGCAGCATTTCCAAGTTATGTGTATTAAATGCACCGACTGTAAAGTTCAATTCTTCTGCTGTTTTTGTTACTTCTTTTAATGTTGTATACATAATTAAATCCGCCTTATCTCTTTTTAGTTATTTCCGGTAATCGTTACTTTTTTCGCTATTTGACGCATCTCGTCCATTTTTCCCATATAATAATCGATGCCCTGATCGTCACCGGCTCTTGCTGCCTCAGCTCGTTTTTCGTTATACAAACTCATCAGTTTTTTATAGCCATCACCGATGCTTTGCTTACTTTCCAAGCTTTTTTCCAGCTTTTCAATGGCCTGATCTTTTTCATTCACATCGGATAATTTAAGTCCCACTTGCTCAAAAAGTTCTGCCAGTTTATTATTATCTTGGGTGGTTAAAATTTCTTGATTCAATTGTTCAATTTCTGATTGAAGTTTTTCTACTACCTCCGGAGGCAGAACTGCGATTTCTTTCTCCGGTTTTTTGTCTTTCTTTTTAAAAAGTCCGAACATTGACTTTCCCTACTTTCAGATTAGAATGCTTTCAAAATCGGGCTCAGCAGCCATGCATACAGTAGTGCTGCTACAACCGTATCTACATCTGTTGCAGTTGCATTAACAAAGCCCATTGAATTAAAAATTGTTACCAATAATGCCGGAAGCAATGTAATAAAGAAACCATGTGCAATTCCTCCAATGATTGCGCCGCGTCTCCCTCCTACTGCATTCCCGAAAATCCCGGCAGTCCCACCAGCAAAGAAATTCGTCAGCATGCCCGGTAGAATCATCGCAAGACCAAACATCGGTAATGTAAACATGGCAATGATGGTTCCAATCGTTGTCGTGATAAATCCTAATATCACGGCATTTGGGCTATAAGGGAAAAACACAGGGCAGTCTAATGCCGGAATCGCATCTGGAACCAGCTTCATCGCAATCCCTCGGAATGCCGGTACAATTTCGCCCAGCAATAAACGAACGCCGGCAAGCAATACGTACACCCCGACCACAAACTGAATCGCCTGAAGAAAAGCAAACATAATATAATTTTGATTCCCGGATAATTCAGCGGCAAACGCTTCTCCGGCAAACAATACCGTAACGATATACAAAGGAACCATAACCACCATTACTGACAAATACGTATCCTGTAAAAATTCAAAATGTGATGGCAGCTTAATATCTTCAATGGACTTCTTATTCTCGCCCTTTTCGCCAAAAATCTTAGCAACACCTGCTTCGAACAAATACCCGATTGTACAAAAATGTCCTAAAGCAATATCATCAGAACCAGTCACCTTGCGGATAATCGGCTGTGCAATGGCCGGCATGGCGATTGCAAAAACAGCGCCGACAAATCCACCTACTAAAATCAGTACCAAGCCTCGTAATCCTGCAAAATACCCAAACACAGTCGTCATTGTTGCCATCCATAAAATCGCCTGACCTGTTAAAAAGATGTATTTCCATTTCGTAAAACGAGCCAGCAAAATATTAAAGACGAAAATCGCTAAGAAGGTTAAAGCAATATCTCTTCCCAATCCTAACTCATTCATAGCCTGACCGTTGATTGCCTCAATCGAAGGAATAATCCCCTGCATTTGAAAACCTTCAGTAAAAATCTGACCAAAATACGTTAAACTGCCAACAATAATCCCTGAACCGGCGCTTAATACCTGAAAGCCTAAAAGAGTTTTCAACGTTCCTGAAATAATCTGGCCTACTGATTTCTTTTGCAGAATCAGCCCCAGCATCGCTATCAGTGCAATCGTGATTGATGCCTGTGTCAAAATGTTCTCAATAATAAAATTGATAATACCCATCTTTCTTTCCCCTCATTTCTTTTTTTAAATAACTCCCTTGTCCTGTAAGACCGGAGTAATTTTCTCTTCAATCTCAACTTTGGAAACAATATTTTTCAAATAAATCATTGCTGTATCAGGGTCAATCGTAAATTTCTCGAATTGCGAACGGAAATTCTCAGCCGTAATAATCACATCCGGCTTCATGGAAACAGCAGAAGAAATATCGCAATGGTCCAGTTTTGCTTCTACCCCCAGTTTGTTCAGTACGTCCTCTGCTGACATTTGTGCTGCAAAACTGCTGCCCAGTCCTGCACCACATACGAATAAAATATTTAGTTTGTTCATTTGTTTGGTCTCCTTTATATTTTTGTAGAAATAATTCAGGTAACTGGCTGATTCTTTTTTTCCAACGATTCGTTGTCTTTGCTCTTTGTCATTATTTTTGACCGGCTTTGTTGCACATTTTTGTGTTCTTTTGCGCCTAAATCGTTAATCTCCTCCTTTTCATTTTCCTTCTTCTGTAAAAAGCAGCTGCTTAAATGCCTGAATCGTTGTGCAATCTATTAGCTGGTTCAGCTTGGCCTCGTCATTAATCAGCTCAATCAGCTCCTTCATGATTGTCAAATGCGAATAGGAATCAACAGCCGCAAGACAGAAGATAATTTTTACCGGGTCCATATCGAGATTCCCAAAGTTGATAGGCTGGTCTATCGTAGCAACACTGATTCCCAGTTTGTTGGCACCATCCTCCGGTCTTGCATGTGCCAGAGCCAGATGCTTGCCTATCACAATATACGGTCCGTACTCGTCTACTGCGTGAATCATTGCATCAACATAACGTTTTTCAATGATATTTTCTTTCAGCAGCGGCTTTGCGACTAACTCAATTGATTCCTGCCAAGTTGCTGCTGCTTCTCTAATCATGATGTGATTATCTGTTAGGATGTCTTTTAACATTGGTTGAATCTCCCTTTTATTGATTTCTAGATTGTTGTCTTCAAACAGCGTCTCCATTTGAGAATAAATACTTCGATCAACTCGACCGCCGCTTTCTTCTACAATGGTCAAGATTTTAGTAAACAGCTCGGTAGACTCATTACCACTCGGCTCCAGCCGTAGAAGCTCATCGTTTTTCCGCAAAAAATCTTCGATTATCGGACTGTTGACCTCTGTAAGGATTGGGTCAATCACCAGTGACGGTTTGTTGCTGTAAGTAAGATTGAACGTACTGAATATCAAATCAACATCCAGCTTATCTACCAGTTCTACCTCTTTAGAACTCAAAACTGCCACTACCTCAATTTGCGGAAACTTCTCTTTTAAATTTTCCGCCAACAGGTTTCCGGTTGCTATTCCGTGATTACACACCACAACCGATTTATAAATATAGGTCAAATCACGATTGATTGCACTGGCGACGGTCGAAAAATGAATAACGAGAAAGGCACGTTCATCTTCTGTCATTCGTCCACCAACTACCTCTTCAATTGTCGGAACAAATTGAGAAACCGCTCGATAGATTGGGTAGTAATTGGTTCGAATGTTTTCTTTAAGCGGATTGAAGACCTGAACATCATTCTTTATTCGAATGATGAGCGCTGCCATATGTTTATAGAGACTCTCACACAATAGTTCTTCCTTTAGATGAAAAGGGATATGTGTCTCATGCTCTACAAATTGAATCAGCTGAATCGTCAACAGCTGTGCCTGCACCCACTCCAACGTGTTGGATATATCTCTTGTATTGAACGTCTCAATCGTGAAATGGATATAATTTCGTTCCACCTGGGGTACCTCTGTCAATTGAAATTCAGTAACAACTAAATCAATGAAGTCAGAGAAATTATCATCTTCAAAATCTGCATTTTTCCAGCTTACTGCCGAGATGAGCTCATGTCTTTTTACACGTTGAATCCAAATTAACGTGAAAAGCAATAGCTGATTTTTGTAGATATCATCTTCTTGATTAGGCAGCTTACTCGAATAAATTTCCCCCAGCTTCCTGATGTCTTCTAAATCAAAGTACGTATTGAAGATTCGTTGCACGGGTGTTACTTTCGGATCTTTATTCATGGAAAAATCAATCATTCCCAACTGTTGATTAATCAAATCATACAGCATCGTTCGAATGGATCGTTCCGGTCCCTTGTACGACAATCCTTGCTTTCCATAGCTGACAACTTCAATTCCATATTTCAGTAAATCAGCTCTCAATCGACGCATATCTTCATCTATGGTACTTTTGGAAATTTGAAACTCTTCTTCTTTTCGATTGAGATAAATCGGAGCTTTTCCGTAGGCAATCGACAGAACGATGTCAAAGGTCCGCTCCTGTCGATTCAACAAATCGCCCTTGAGATTTTGCAGCGCAGCCTCCAATAATTTCCGGTCAGTTTCACTCTGTTTTATGAAGAAGCCTTTGCTTCGGATTGTCATTATTTCAGGTAACTGATTATTGGCTAGCCATTCATTTGCTTCAAGAATCTCGGTCCGAATCGTGCGTTGACTCACATTGAAATCAGCCGCCAGCACTTCTGCTTTAATTGGATACTTTGATGAACTCACTTTTTGAAGCAACTCAACTGTTCTTGTTTTCATAAAAGTATTTTCCTTTCTGATATCAGTATATGTTTCCGCTTACAAATTAAAAAGTAGACATTTCTTCCGCTTCAATTGGAAGAAATACAAACGCCAAGCATTTGAAACTATTTCGTTAGTAATTCTATCAATTTCTAAAAGCATGGTTAAGTTTATGTATATGGACAAGCATAGCCGGAGTAAGCCACGCATCAGTTATAATCAATATACCAGAGTGTCCCTCTGGTCGAACTGCTTAATAACATAAAAAATCTCCCGGAACCCACTGTTCCGGAAGATTTTTCTATTTTTAAGTCGGTAAAAAATTCAATACTGCGGCAGCTGCTCCTATCAGCTTCTTAAGACTCGTTCTTTACAGCAATGAGTCATTGAATCCACTGCTACAGTAAAGCTACTTGTTAAAAAAGGTCAGGATAAATGCACAAATTCCCAACAGCGTCACGACGGCAGTAAACCGCTCTCGTTTCTGTCCCTCTAACTCATCTATGAGCATCAACACCAGCATGGCAGCAACCACATACGTAACATAGTATGTTCGAATACCAGATACCCAAAGTGTTGGAGAAAATCCAATGATTATCCGTGCAGAGGCACCCATCAGCAACAGCAGAACTGCTGCCATCCTCTTTTTCGGATTATCGAAGCTTAATATCAATCCAATACTCAAACAAGCAAGCAGCCCTAAAATCAGCAGCATAGCCATCCAACTAGCCGGATGCAGAAATGACAATCTAGGTCGTGCTCCTGAAAACCATTCACTTAACTGCTCGGAAGAGAAAGTTAGCGTGTTCTCACTTGCTGCATAATGAGAAAATCCCGGTTTCGTCGAGTTGCCCAGAAATATGGCAAGATTCAATACTACTGGGAAGCCTGCAAAAATCCATGCGTTGTAGCTTTTTCTTTTTGTAAACACTAAGAAGAAAACTAATGCAAATATCAAAAAGAACAAAATATTGAAATCTAAGAAAAACGGCTTTCCAAAAGATAAGACACCCAAATTTATTTTCTCAATAAATGAATAATCGCCAAAATCCGGATAGTGAGCTTTCAATTCTACTGCAAGTCGGGCACTATTTCCCGGAGACAGCAGAAACATAAAGAGCCCTACGACACTTATAATAAGAAAAGTGGTCAATTTAAAATCAAAACGGTTCGTTTTAATTAAATAAATACTTACCAAAATAGTAAACACCAAGAAGCATAAGTTTACTTGCTCTTGATTTGCCGCATAAATCAATGCGATGATACTTAACACAAAGGCCGTCGTCGACAGTTCCTCATCCTTAAGCCGTTTGTAAAATGGATAAAAGGCGACTAAAGCACAAAAAACCGCCCAATGATAATTCAATGACGTAGCAACCCAGCCGGATTCTCCCATCATCTTCAGGGGAATCATACAGTACACGCTGAAAGTAAGCAGCAATGTTTTCGTATTTATCGTTGATAGCAGGTATTTATTTAGAAAATAAACAGTACCGGTCATTATCGCTGCATTCAACAATTTCCATAGAATAAAATATTTTGATAAAAACATCAGTACAGTCTCAATGATAATTCTTGAGCTCCACCCCATGTAATGATCAATTGCTCCACCAAAATAACCGAGTCTATTGAGCCTATTTAGATAGGTCACATCATCTCCAAGCGTATTTGGCATGAAATAGCTGAACACCAGCGCACAAAAAAATAGCACACCAAGCATCCACACTATGCTGCGTCTTTCTTCCTCTTCAACCAAAACCTTTTTATCCATACGTTTCATATGTTTCTCCTCACTTTTTTTACTACTTTCCAAACTCACCCTCATATGAACTGATAAGAAGAAATTACCTGCCTATATAAAATCAGATTGCTTCTTCGATTATTCACTTCATACAATCATCCTAAATAATTCTCCCAAATATTCAGGAACATTGACTATATAACTCAGAGACAGTAGCACCGCTACCTGAATCATACAGAAACAGCATACACTATCATTTACTTATTTCTATTTTGCTCACCAACCCATAGTGGCAACACAGAAAATGAAACGAACGATTGAACCCAACTATTCAATCAACATACTGTTGTATTACATGCTTACTTTCTTTCAATACATCTATGATATCACTTTTAAATCAGTAATATTTCATTTTCTTTAAAAAACAAACCTTCCTTAATTTTCATCTCTGTCATTAGTGTTCGCCCAGTAAAAGATAATATTCTTATTGAAAAAATCGTTCATCTTTTGTCTTTACTCTCCACTTAAATACAGATTCCATAAAATCATACACCTTTTTACTCTATCCTTACAAATCAAAAGCGGCTTTTTTCCTTCTTTCTTTTGAAAAAAATCATTCCCCAGCCTCATTCCCTCACGGATGAAACATGGTATACTCGCTATAAATTAGAAATTAGGGAGGAAAAAATGATGATGCGTTGGGTATTTCTCTTTTTCAATTTGCTCATGGGGTTTGGGGCATCTTCCGGAAGCTTTCTGGCTTTGAATGCCGGAGCAAGAGAAGCTGTTGGTATTGATTCCAGTATGCTGGTCAATTCACCGTTTACAAGCTTTTTAATCCCAGGGCTGTTTCTGTTGCTGGTACTTGGAGGCGGTAACTTTCTCGTTGGTTTTCTGACACTAAAAAAACTGCCTGAATTTCCTTATTATCAGTGTTTGGTTGGTGCCATTCTCTTTTCTTGGATTATCATTCAATGCGTAATGATTTGGGATATTGTGGCACTTCATGTCATTTTCTTCTGCGTGGGCGTCATTCAGTTTACCTTGGGGATATGGGCAATCAGAAAACAACATAGTCCCGTTCCTTTCTCTGCTCACCAAAATTAGATTTTATACGCAACAACTATACATAGGAGGAATGCTTATGACATTGACACATACAGGAACACAAACAATTTATACTTCACGATTAACCCTTCGGCCATTTAAACGTGAGGATAACGCAGCGATGCGGAAAAACTGGATTGCAAATCCGGCTATTCAGAAAATGTATTCTGAACCGATTTACACAACAGAAACAGAGACTGCCACACTCTTAGACAAGTGGATCACCTCTTACGCCGGTAAAAACTTTTATCGTTGGGCTATCTGTCTGAAGGAAACCAATGAATGTATCGGACAAATTGCTTATTTTCTAGTTGATGATACCAACCATTTTGGTGAAATCGAGTATTGTATCGGGGAAGCATTTCAAAATCAAGGGCTAATGACCGAGGCCGTTACTGCTATCCTACATTATGGATTCGAACAGATTCACTTGAATAAGGTACAGGTTTGCCACAAATCGACAAACATGCCTTCTCAGCGAGTCATAGAGAAGAGCGGATTTGTTTATGAAGGAAAGCTGAGGGAGTTCTTTTATATCGACGGTGCGTATGTTGATCGTTTGTACTACTCGATGCTGAGAAAAGAATGGGCTGATTTGCAAGAAACAGCTGAACTATAAATAAAAAAACGGAAATCCTGTTTCTCTCAGGATTTCCGTTTTTTTATTTTTTACCCAATCAATGTGTCAACATCCGTATACGGCAAGTCTAAATCTGCGGCTACTGCCGGATTTGTCATCGCACCGCCGATTGTATTGACTCCTTTTTTCAATGCAGAATTTTGTTTGATGCTTTCTGTAAAGCCTTTGTTCGCCAGCTCCATCACATACGGCAATGTCGCATTTGCCAAAGCATACGCAGAGGTTTGCGGTACTGCTCCCGGCATATTGGCTACTGCATAATGAATAACGCCATGCTTCGTATATGTTGGCTGATCGTGTGTTGTTACCTTGTCGATTGTCTCGAAGATACCACCTTGGTCGATGGCAATATCAACAATCACAGAATGCTCAGGCATTGATTTAACCATGTCTTCGGTTACCAGTACCGGTGCTTTGTGACCCGGCAGCAGAACAGCACCAATGACTAAATCAGCATGCTCAACAGACCCTTGAATATTGAATTGGTTGGACATCAGGGTTTTCACTGAACCACTGAACTGATCGTCCAACTCCTGCAGACGTTTTGTGCTGACGTCTAAAATTGTAACATCTGCACCCATCCCCAAAGCAACCTTCGCTGCATTCGTACCTGAGATACCGCCGCCGATAATCGTTACATTCCCTTTACGTACACCCGGTACGCCGCCCAACAAGATTCCTTTCCCGTCCGGAACCTTCTCCAAGCATTTTGCACCAATCTGTGTTGCTAATTTACCGGCTACTTCACTCATTGGAGACAGCAATGGCAATGCGCCATTTTCAAGCTGCACACTTTCATAAGCGATTGTTTTAATTTTGCTCTTCATCAACGCTTCCGCCAATGGCTTGTTCGCTGCTAAATGCAGATAGGTGAACAGAACAAGATCCTCTCTTAAAAATCGGTATTCTTCTGCCAACGGTTCTTTGACCTTCAGTACCAATTCCTGTGCCCATGCTTCTTCAGCGGACGCTACAATCGTGGCACCAACTGCTGTATATTCTTCATCCTTAATTGACGCGCCTGCCCCCGCATTTGTCTCTACAAATACTTCATGGCCGGCCTTCACTAAGTCTAAAACACCTGCTGCAGGTAATGCCACACGGTTCTCACCAATTTTTATTTCTTTCGGAATACCAATTTTCATACGCTCTACCTTCTTTTCTGTTCATTTTTTTCATGCTTACATCGTCATGTAAAAATTATAAGGTAAGAAAAAGCGATGTGCAAGGCGATTTCCAATATTTGTGACCGAATGAGCAAACAAACGTTATTCTTCGACCTGTTCGATAGTGATTTGTTTGAAGAGGCCTGCCGCCTTCTTCGGATTAATATGGCCTGTTTTCACTTCTAACGCATTCAGCATCCCCGTCGTCATCCCCCATTTTAACAGCTCTTCATCAGAACAGCCGTCTTTAATTCCAGCTGCCAGTCCTGCCAACGTCGCATCCCCAGAACCTACAGGATTGACCACGTCAATTTTGGGAATCGTCACACGATAAAATTTTTGGTGATGCTTAGCTATTGCTCCCGCCGCGCCCATAGAAACAACAACCCAACTAATTCCATCAAATAATGGGTGCTGCAGCTGCTCAATCAAGGACGTTTTCTCTGCTTTCGCAATCCCTAACAGCTCCGCAATTTCCGTTTCATTCGGTTTAATTAAATAAGGTTTATTTTTAGAGGCTACAGCTGCCTTTAACGATTCTCCTGAGGTATCCAGCAATACACGTACCTGTTCTCTATTAGCCAATTCAATCAGCTGTTCATATAAATTTACTGATAAACCTGCCGCAAGACTTCCGGAAATTGTCACCAAAGAACATTTTTTCAATAAATATTGGTAGCGGAGGATAAATCGCTGCTCCTCTTCCTGAGTGACAAATGGTCCCTTTTCCAAAAGCTCCGTCTGCTTCCCTCCATCATGGAGAATGGCAATCGAATTTCGCGACTCTTCCTTTATCTCTGTGAAATCATGGAGAATCCCTGCTGCCGTCAACTGATCCTTGATAAATGCACCAAGATGTCCGCCGATGACGCCTGTTGCCAAAACCTCTTTCCCCAGCTCATGCAGCACACGAGAAACATTCAGCCCTTTCCCTCCTGCTGTCTTGGATACTTCTGCCACACGGTTGACATCGTCTAACTTTAAATGAGGCAATGGATAAGACATATCCACTGATGGATTCATTGTTATTGTCACTATCATTTGACATCCTCCTTCTATACAAACAGCGACTGGCGTAAACCCTTTGCCAGCCGCCAAACCTCTATTCCTATTTTCATTTTACTTTCTAGATCATTATGTGACTCTTCCCCTACAATTGCTACTCCACTTCCACCTTATCATGCCAAGAAGACGCTGTACGGTTAACCACCTCGTTCAAGGTTTCAATATTACTTTTTCCTTCTGAAAGCAACCAATCATGCGCAGCGCCTGCTCCATTTTCCACAAAAGGCTGAACACCATTTTTCCATGTCGCCCGTCCACAAAGAACACCGTTGAACGTTGAGCCGGCTTCCTTGGCAAATTCCAACGTCCGTTGGAACAAAGCTGCTGAAACACCTGCGCTTAGGAAAATAAACGGCAGAGGTGTTGCTTGACTCTGTTCCTTGAAATACATCAACGCTTCTTCTCTTGAATGAACAGTCTCAACCCCTTCATCCGCATACCCAGCCACATAGTTCATATTGACAGGGACTTCAACCTTTAGAACATCTACCTTGTATTTCTCCTTCGAAAACTCCTTCATCATTTCGATTACTTTATGAGGTTTAACTTTCGCATATTCCGGTGATGAAGCATCTGAAATCTGTGCATCGTAAGAAACCAGCTCCAAGTAAAATGGGATATCCTCCCCAATACATTCACTACCTAGTCGTTCAATAAAGACATGCTTTAAATGATTGATTTCTGCCGCTTCATCTACATCATAATAGAGTAAAAATTTAATGGCATCTGCGCCTTGTTCCTTCAACTGCAGAACCGACCAGTCTTCCAAAAGATCCGGCAGTCGGCCTGGTGTTGAAGCATCATAACCGGTTTTTTCGTAGGCCAGCAGCAAGCCCGCTTCCTCATCACGAGCCTTAGCTGCTGCCAAACCATATTCAGGGTCGAGTAAAATGGCAGAAGCAAAGGGTGTCAAATCCTTTGAGACCTGTTCCTTGAAATCACTGATTTGTTCACCGGTGGCTTCAGTGCCTAATGCTGTAATCATTTTTTTCAATGCGCCCCGCTGATCAATGGCCAACGCCTCAATCAAACCATCTTTTGTTGATAAGCGGTCTATTGCCGCTTTTTTCCCTTTACTTAATTTCAGCATCTTTCTATCTCCTTCTCAATCGTTCTCTTCATTTTTATAAACAGCTTTTCCGTCTAAATAGGTTTCCAGCAATGTCATATCCGGACGAATAACTAGAAAATCTGCGGCTAAACCAGATTGAATACTACCGCAGCAATCATCGATTCCCACACTTTGTGCCGGTACAAAGGAAGCCATTTTTATCGCTTCCTCCACTGTCGCAATGTCCCAGGCTACAACATTCTTCACGCCATCAAACAGCTGGAGGATACTCCCAGCCAGACTACCATTAGAGGTCAGACGTGCCGCACCAGCCCTCACCTCTACTGGAAACTCACCTAATGTATATTCCCCTTCCGGCATACCACCTGCCCGCATACAATCAGTAATCAACGCTGTTTTTTCAGGCGTCTTCGTTCGAATTAAGATTTCCGCTGCCGCGGGATGAACATGATGTCCGTCGCAAATCAATTCAGCCGTGGCTTCTTTTGTATGCATCGCCGCTCCGACCATTCCAGGCTCGCGATGATTCAACCCGCTCATGCCGTTGTAGGTATGAACAAAAATAGATGCTCCGGCATGAATAGCTGCTTTTGCCTGATTATACGTTGCAGCACTATGTCCCAAAGCGACTGCCACACCTTGTTTAGTAACAGCCTCGATAAATTCAGTTGCACCTGGCCTTTCCGGTGCCAAGGCAATTTTTTTAATCAATCCATTTGCCAACTGCTGCCAGTGATTAAACACCTCGATATCCGGATCAGAAAAATAATCAGGATTTTGCGCCCCTTTATGCTCCGCTGTAAAAAATGGTCCTTCAAAAAAGATGCCTCGAATCTTCGCACCCTCAACCTCTTGGTAATGTTCACCAATTGAAGCTGTTACCTCATTCAAAGTTTCAACCCCTGCCGTCAGCGTAGTTGGTAAAAAGGAGGTCACGCCACAGCTAAGCAAGCCTTTTGAGATTTCCTTAATCCCATCAAAGTCATTGTCCATCACATCATGTCCCATAAATCCATGAATATGCGTATCCACCAGCCCCGGAGCAATCCAACAACCGCTGTAATCAACAATTTCTCCTAGCGGCTTATCTTTTGTAAACTCTCCAAAGCAGCCATCAGTCACTTTCAGATAGCCAGCCGTTTCTACACCACCTTTCAAAAAGAAACGATCTGCATAAATAAAGTAGTCACTCATTCTATTTCCTTCTTTCTGTTATCGAGGCTGAGACAGAAGCGGTTAACTTCAAGCCATAAGAAGAAATTTACGAAAATTGCTTTACAAATTTTTGCTAAATTTCGGCTTATTGCCGAAGACCTTCAAAGACTTGGCTCTTTAGAGCCTAGCATTTGATGAGATCGGAACGAAGTGTAGTGTTGCTTTTGTCCCACCGTTTATTCTGATTTGTGTATAATGCAAGCCTGCTTCCTTTTCTCTCTTATTTCGTGGCTCTTAAAAAATCAACTTTTTGAGTAAAAGGGTACACTAAAAACAGTGACAGAGATATTAGCCCATTTACTAATATCCCGGCCCCTTGAACAATATGATGAGGATATGACCGCTTCTTTTTTACGACAGCTTTCACGCAAAGCTATATCTTCCATGTAACGAATACCTATTCAGAAAAATACTTTCCTGACTAATATGGGCATTCGAGGAATAGAAGCAGATAGGCCGTTTCCTCCATATTTCTCCCAATCACTGTTTTTTAAAGCTCGTGGATTGTCACCCCTTGAACAACACGATTGACGGTCCCTGTAGGAGAAGGTGTATCCGGCGTATTCCCTACCTTAATCGAGCTGTGCAGTGCCACAGTCTGTGCGAATAGAATATCCGGCAATACCAGATAGGCCTCCGGCAACAGAACCTCTTGATTCGAATAAGTAAATGGTGTTCCGGCAAAAGATGCTGCCTCTCCTTGACCAATACCTACAATCGCTGCCGCAATACCGTCACCATGAACCTCATTTAAAATATCTACATCATATTTTCTTGTATATGGGTCATTGTTGATAAAGACAAACAGTAACGTTTGCTGATCGACAAATGATTTTGGTCCATGTCTAAACCCTAGCGAAGAGTCAAACACCGTCGCAATTTTTCCCGCTGTCAGCTCCAACACCTTCAGCTGTGCTTCTCTCGTCAAGCCGCTTAATGAGCCCGAGCCCAGATAAACGATTCGATGATAGTCACGAGCCAACACTGCTTCAATTTCTGCTTCCCGCTGAATTACTTCATGTCCCAGCTCCTGCATCGCCTGAACATATGCTGTTTTTTGTTCCAAGGATTCCTGATCAAAAATCAACAATGCCGCCAAGGTCATGCAGGTGAAGCTGCCTGTCATGGCAAAGCCTTTATCATTTGATTTCGACGGCATCAACAGCAATAAGATGTTCTCTTCATTTTCAGCTGCCAATGCCAACTGACCATCCGCCGCACAGGTAATGGTGATATGGTAGAGCTGTTTGACGATTTTATCTGCTGCAGCAACTGCCGCCAAGCTTTCCGGAGAATTGCCGCTGCGGGCAAAGGATACGAGAATCGTCGGTTCCTCCGGTAATAAATAGTCGTAAGGTGCACCCACGATATCTGTTGTACCAATACTCTCAAATGAAAAGCTGTGGTTGTCGCCGTTTCGCGTTAAGTAAGGAACCAAGGTATCTCCAACGTATTGAGAGGTTCCCGCTCCGGTAAAAATCACGCGAATTTTTCGGTCAGTCGTCTTTTTTATCTTTTCGAGAAAAGCGTGGATTGCTTCCTCATTTTTTTTATAAATTTCCAGTGTTTCCTGCCATAATTCAGGCTGTTGTTTGATTTCACCTGTTGTGATATCCGCACCCATTTTTTCTAAAATGTCGGCATTCTTTTCAAACATTCAGCATGCGCCTCCTTGTTTTAGTCAGCGAACATGGCGTACCTTATAGCGGAACTTATCTGCACGAGCAACACTTAACGTGAACTCGATCACTTCATTCTTTATATTATAGGTTGTCCGAACCAGATTGAGACTCGGTGCGCTATAAGGCACATCCAACTGCTTCGCATCATTATCACTTACAATACTTGCGTAAAATTCCTCTTCCGCCAGCTTGATTGTTTCACCGTAATCTTCCGCAAACAAATCATACAACGGTTTTACTTCTAAATCTTCTCGTTTCATCGTCATAAACTTTTTGTAAGGCAGATAGGAACGTTCTACCATCATTGGCAAACCATCCGCACTCCTCAATCTCTTGATTTTGATGATTTTTTCTCCCAGAGAAAGATTCAGATGCTCTGCAAAAAACTTGTTTGCTTCCACAATTCGAAATTCCAAGATGGTTGTCACCGGCTCTTTGCCTAAAGACCTCATTTGCTCCGTGAAGCTGTACCCTCCAGTCAGATTAGTCACCTCTTGACTGATTGAAGAGACAAAGGTTCCTTTGCCGTGTTGACGATAGATATAGCCCATCTTTTCTAATTCCTGCAATGCCAAGCGAACCGTCGTCCGGCTCAGTCCGTATTTCTCGGATAACTCGCGTTCTGACGGAAGCATCGCATGCGGTTTCAATTCATTTTCAATTTGTTCTTTCAATAAATCAACCAACTGGTCATACAATGGTTGTCTTCTCTTTCTTTCCAAAGTCTTCCCCTCCCGAATAAGCAGCTTGCAAAAAGCCGATTTTGCCAGTTCAACACTCACACTTTATGTGGAAAAACAGAGTGTTGAATCTGAGTCTATCTATCATTTATCTATAAAAATCGACGATTTTTTTCCTGCTACTAGCAAGTGGTAATTACCACATGATAAGTCTACCTATTCTTTTACTGAAATACAATGGTTTGAACAGAGATTGTGAGAAAAGCTGAATGGGTCGGGAGCTCATGAGCGATATAGGAAAACGGACCAAGTGTAACGTTTTGTATCGAGGATCGCAGTAAAATGAGAACCGTAGATACATATTATAAATTTTGTATTATGTTCACTGAATACAATTTATCTTATCGCCGATTGAGCTGACTCATGAAGCTAGACAATCAGAAAAGCTGAACAGACTTGGGAGCTCATAAGCAATATAAGAAACTGCTTCCCAATCAGCTTGCCATTGGTTCTCGTTGATTCCTTCTGTTACAGTCGCTCTTACGGCCAGATAGTTGGCCATAGACCAAATCCGGAGCCGACTAATCCAATGACTAATACCAGCCCAATACATTTCAGCGGTGTCCAGCCACGTTTTGCCAGGAAGAAGTATAGCATCATCGTTAACGCCAATGGAATCATCTGAGGTAGAATACCATCCAGAATTTCCTGAATATTAATTGTTACATCTCTTGTTTCATTTTGATTGTACGTTACTTCAAAATTACCAGTAGCTAATTCTTTAACACCCAGCGCTTTTTCATCTGCCCCGGCATCTTGTACTTCATCTGTCAGCTTGCCATTATCATCTTTTTTGTAGATATATTCATCATACTTATGAACATCGGCAGCAGGCACCACCTCAGTAACAGAGTACAGCGCACTGGTTGTTCCATTTGGAATCTTGACATCTACTTTGGTTGCACCATACACACAGGTCAACGCACCTACAACGAAAATCCCCAAAATACTTGCTGCACGAGTGAACTCTTTGGCATTTTCTGTCAGCACACCGATTGCATCTGTCCCCAGCTTATACGACCAATTCATCAGGAAGAAACGTAAAGCGAACTGAGCGATGTTGAATACCAGTAAGAAAATGAATGGTGCAGCAATATTGCCGTCGATGGCCATATTTGATGTAATACCAGCAGTAATCGGAACCAACGTGAACCAGAACAAGGCATCACCAATACCGCCCAGAGGCCCCATGGCTGCTACACGAACCGCACGAATTGTCGGGATATCCGCTTTGTTTTGTTCCAACGAAAGCACAATCCCCATCACGAATGTCACTAAAAATGGGTGTGTATTGAAAAACTCAAGGTTATGACTCATAGATGCAGACAAATCATCTTTGTTGTCTCCATGAATTTTTTTCAACCCCGGAAGAATCGAATACAGCCAACCACCAGCCTGCATCCGCTCATAGTTGAAGGATGCCTGCAGGAACAACGAACGCCAGACCATTTTATTTAACGTCTTTTTATCCAGCTGATTGGCTGGTGTGGTGTTTTGATAGTTATCAGGAATGTTATATGCCATCTTCGTCACCTCCAACATTAGTAGCTGCGGACTGTTTGAATTTCGTCTGAACTTGATAATCCCAGAAAGCCAGTGCAAAGCCGATGAATGCTAGAATAATCAATGCCGGACCACTCAAGCTTGGTGCAGCCATTACAATAACTGCCATGGCAAAACCGAAGAAGTAAAAGCCCCACATATCTCTTGATACCATCACCTTAAGCAAAATGGCAAACCCGACATAACGCATCATACCACCGGCAGCACTTAGACCGCCCATCAGCCATTCAGGAATCGCATCAACCACGGTTTGTCCAAATGCCTGACCACCAATAAAGAATAAAACAACAATAATACCGAAAATACTTCCCAAAGCCAGCATTGCCAAGTAATTGATTTTATCAATTCCTTTTGTATTTCCTTCATGTGCATAATTGTCTGCTACTGTCATTACCGGAGACATCAATGAGAAAATCAATGTCACGCCGTACTGCCCTAGCAATGAGAATGGAATCGCTGTTGCAACAGCTACAGTCGGTTCAAGCTTCAGTGTGATGGCCAGTACAGCTGCCATAATCCCACCAATAACCGCATTTGGCGGCTGTGCGCCTCCAACCGGCATATTTCCAATTGTCATCAACTGATAGGTTCCGCCAACAATCAAACCCGTTTGTAAATCTCCTAAAATCAACCCAATAACCATCCCGGTTACGATTGGCTGATATAAGGACTCTAAAAAACTGAACTGATCAATTGCCGCAATAAAGGTTACTAAAAACACTAATAATATTTGCAGAATACTGTAATCCATTTTTTTATCTCCTTTCCAGCTCTAACTAAAAAGTTTCTTTGTGTCTTCTACAGGCGTTGTCGGTACACGTCGGATTTCTAATTCCACACCTGCATCCTGCAGCTTTCTGAATGCTTCTACATCCTGATCGTCAACTGCTACAGTCGTTGCTACTTGTCTTTTTCCTTCAGCCATGTGCATATTGCCAATATTGACTTTCTTAATCGGTACACCACCTTCCACCAGCGTCAGCACATCTTCCGGATTCTCAACAATAATAAAAATCTTTTGGTTTGCTGAAGCCTTATGAATGATATCAATGGTCTTCTGTAAGGTGAAATAGCGTGTTGCAACACCGTTTGGCGCAGCCATATCCATCAAACCTTGTCTGACCTTGTCTCCTGCCACCTTATCATTTGCCACCAATATCAGATTGGAACCAATTGAACCGTTCCATTGTGTTGCCACCTGTCCATGAATCAAGCGATTGTCGATACGTGTCAGTAAAATATTCGGCATGTTTCTCTTCCCCTTTCTTGCGCTATTTATTAAAAAGACTGTAATAAAAGGTCCTTCTACTTTCCGGAGCTTAACACTTCATGCTCCGAAAGCTGTTAACTGATTCTCACTAAAGCGTGACTAAGCTATACTGCTTCACTGACAATCTCAAAATCAAGACGCCTTTTTTACAACCTCCGAAATAGCAAACCTTGATACTTCCATTACTGCATTGGATTTTACTTTTACATCAACGGTCTCATCTCCCACTCTAGTTAACGTGCCGTAGATTCCATTTAAGAAAATAACTTGTTGACCGACAGCGAGCTCTTGATGAAGCTTACGGTAATGGTCTTTCTGAGCTTTGACGTTTTTATAATTGAGAAGATAATAAACAAGTGCCATCACTCCCAGAAAGACAATCATTACGATTGATGATGCTAAGATATTCTGCCACATGATTAAATCCCTTCTTCCTCATCGTCTGCCGTTGATTTCTCGTTCAAATCAAGTGTTGCGTGTACTAAGCCCTCTTTGCCAATCGTCAGAATCGCTTGGATAAACGCCTCAACAGAATCATACCCATGACGCAGTCCGCTGCCTTCGATTAATAGCGGTAAGTTTGTTCCTGCAATCACCTGTACCTGTTCCTTATCTGCTGCAGCCAGCATCGCTGTTCGAAACGGTGTTCCTCCTAGAAGGTCCGTAAAGATGACGATGCCTTCCGCGGATGACAATTTTTCTACCGCTTGAGTAATCCTCTCTTCAAAGACTTCCAATGCCTCCTCTTCATGAAAAGGTACGACTTCAAAAAACTCTTGAGGTCCGGCAATCATCTCGACCGCCCCCATCATCCCAGGAGCAAAACTACCGTGCCCTGTCAAAATACAACCAATCATTATTTCACATCCTTTCACTATAAGAAAAGCTGAATGAGTCGGGAGCTCATGAGCGATATAGAAAATTGGCTCAGTGGTGCTCTTTACCACTGAAGACAATTTATCTTATCGTCGATTGAGCTGACTCATGAAGCTAGACAATTAGAAAAGCGGAACAGAGCGGTTTACTTCTAAGCAATATAGGAACTTGGCTCGATGATGTTCTTTATCGTCGAAGACAAGTTATCTTATTGTCGAAGAAGTTGCTCTGTGCAGCTAGACAACCAGAAAAGCTGAATGAGCTTGGTCAGCTCCCAAATCCAATTAATCTTAAAAAAACCAACTGGTAGTAACCACAATATGAGTATAATAGAAAACCGCTTACAAAGTCAACCGATAACTTAGATTTATAGTCGTTTTTATGTAAAAACCAGCCTTTTATAAAATGAAAAAGGTATCTTTTTAGATACCAGTTAGACTTAAAAAAACTGCTGAAGAAGCGAAAAACACTCACTTCTTCAGCAGTTTGGACATTCTTTGAATTATTCTACTTTCTCACGCCATGAGCTGGCACTTTGTTCCACAATTCCGTTTAGTGTTTCAATATTTTCTCTTCCTTGCGTTTGGAACCATTCTTTTCCAGCCCCTTCGCCGTTCATTACATATGGTTTTACACCATCACGCCATGTGGCACGACCACAAAGAACACCATTGAAGGTCGATCCGGCCTCTTTGGCAAATTTGATTGTTTTCTGGAACAGCTCCATTGTTACACCGGCACTTAGGAAAATAAACGGCATGTCGGCAGTATCACTTTGTTCCTTGAAATAGCTCAAGGCTTCCTTTCTTGTATAAACAGGGTCTGTATCCGAAAATCCTTCCACAAAATTCATGTCTACAGGAACCTCCAGCTTTAACACGTCCACATGATATTGCGGTTTCGCAAACTCTCTTGTTGATTCAATTACTTTTCGAGGCTTGATACGAGCAAAATCCTTAGAATGGACATCTGTAATTTCGCTATCATAGGTCACGATTTCAAGGAAGAACGGAATGTCCTCACCTTCACATTCACTACCCAGACGTTCCACAAATACATGCTTCAAGTGATTAATTTTTCGATCATCATCCGGATTGTAGTAAAGTAAAAACTTGATAGCATCCGCACCTCGTTTCTTCAATCGGGTAACAGACCAGTCTTCGAGAATATCCGGCATCCGCCCTGGGGTAGAGACATCATATCCTGTTTTTTCATAAGCTAAAAGTAAACCGGCATTCACTGCACGTTCTTCAGCGGCCGGCAGACCATATTCCGGATCAAGTAAAATGGCAGATGCATATTTGGTTAGCTCTTTGGAAGCCGCCTTTTTAAAATGAATAATTTCCTCTTCTGCATTGTTTTCACCAAAACTGGCCATCATTTTCTTTAAAGAGCCTCGTTGGTCAATTGCCAATGCCTCAATAATGCCATTTTCAGAGGACAAGCGTTCCAGTGCTGCCTTTTTTCCTTCACTTAATTTCAACATATTCGATAGTCTCCTTTCAATTCTCTTACTCGCTTTGAGTATATGCCCGCCCTAAGAAAAATACAAAAGAGAAGCCTTTTTATGATTTTCTGCTTGACCTGTTACGCGTTTCAGAAAGTATAGTAAAGAAAACGAAGGAGGAATTGACCATGATTCAAGCAATTGTAGAATATAGCGATACTTTAGGGATGGATTTTTATTTTGTTACTGTCAGCATCAATAACGGTATAATGGAACTGGACAGCTTAAACAGCTATTGTAAAGCCTTCAATAAAACGATAGACTTGACTCAGCTCTCTCAATTAGCTGTACAAAAAGACGACTGCCCCTCTCTCTCTTTTTCCTGCGAAAACGAAGAGTATCGCTTTGTCGATTATGGCAATGGCGTCGTTCACTATATAGAAACCAGATTACCAACCGTGATCTACTGTTAAGCATGAAGTTTTCGTTTACGATCTTTACAGCCTTCTGACTCGACTCTTCAAGAAATGCGGTATGCTTGCTGATACCCCGTTCTATCGAAAGCTTTCAGTATCGATCAACAAACAGATGACAAGGAGACCCACATGACAACTATTCGTGATATTGCTCGGCTCGCTGATTGTTCTGTCACCACTGTTTCTCGTGTCTTAAATCGACACCCCTATGTATCTGAAGAAAAAAGACAACAAATTCTTGCGCTCATCGACGAGCTGGATTATGTCCCCAGTGCACAGGCCAGAGATTTAAGCTATGGACTATCAAAAAATATCGGGGTACTAATTCCCTATGCAAATGTGCCTTACTATGACAAAATTGTCAGCGGTGTGCTGAATGCAGCCTTTAAAGAGGAGTACAAAATCACCTTGCTGCCGACGAATTATGAGGCAGAAAAAGAAACCTATTATTTGAAGCAGCTTGCTGCTAAAGCCTTTGATGGACTCATCATTACATCAAAGGTTATTTCCTTTGAAACAATCCAACAGCATTTGAAATACGGACCAATTGTCTGTTGCGAAGATACGGGGAGCTATCCTATTTCCTGTGTTTCCTTTAACCGAGAAGCCTCCTACGTAGAAGTTTTTGAGCATTTCAAGGCTGCTGGGCTGCAGCATATTGGACTGGCAGTCGGGCGACATAAATCCATCAGTCCCAGCACAGCTTTGATGCTGAATGCCCATAAAAAAGTCTACGGACGATTTCCGGAAGATTCTTTAGTCATTTCTGATTGTCGTAACTACGAAGGCGGCGTAAAAGCCGGTAAGCTTTTTGCTCAGCTGCCGCAGTTGGATGGTATTTTCGCTAACAGCGATGAGGTCGCTGCCGGTATCCTTCAAACAATTGACCAAAAGACGATCACCATTATCGGCGAAGAGAACCTTCTTGCCGGGCATCTCCTGAATTTTTCAACCGTCGATCACCATTTAGACCGTTGCGGAGAAGAAGCATTTCGACTTTTATTTGAGCCTGCAAATACCCACACATCTATCCCTTACCGATTTATTAAACGTTAAAAACGATAGCTTTGAAGTGAAGTTCTGAGGATAAAGGTCATTCCTCAATAACGCACTTCTTTAACTATCGTTTTTTACAGTCTTGCCATGGTCTAATCCAAGCTTTACCAAGCACTAAATATGAATTAATCGAAATTGTTATAGAGGTGTTATCCTCATATTTGATAATTTAATACTGGTTGCAGTCTGAACCGAATTGCAACGAATAGCCGTTTTCAAGATATTCGTAGCGCTGAGTAATGACGTGCCAACGGTCATAATATAACTTACTCTCTGAGTTACATGAGGTTCAAAAGTATTTATTTGAGTTGTTGGTAAAATTGATTGAACAACACTACCGGATGTTTCAATTCTAAAATTGCCTGATACAGGGGTATCTATAGTCACATCCATGCTTATTTCACATTTTTGGCCGTTCGCTAATCCTAGATTGATTGTAGTATCAGAAAACGGAGCCAGGGTGGTCACTTCATTTGCCCCACCATTACTAGTAGCAGTAAAAACTTGGTCTTGATTCATCAATAGGTTATCCCCATAAACAAATTTTTTATCACTTCCCCATCCAATCCGGTTACAGTAGACAATCTTTTTATCCAAATCAATATCGATTATATCGAAAGCTGATTCAGTTAGCGTATTAATAATCCCTCCTTGACCAACACCGGAAAAGTAAGCATTTTTTGAAACAATGTAATTGATATTCTCAATATTCTTGTAATAGTCAGCGTGCAAATGCCCTGAGAAAACACCGATAATTCTATTAGCAGGTTTGCCAGTAAAGTCAATATCCATAGTTAATTGATAGTAATTGTATTCAATATTATCAGACTTAATGCCTGTTTCAATTACATGAGCCTGTTTTGAATTTTGGAACGCTTCTGTTATTTGTTTCATTGTTGTTCCGTTAATTTGCTTCGTTGTGTTCATGATGTTTTGGAACGTGTTATGTGTTAGAACAATCACATTGTAATCAGCAGGGGTATTCGCTAACGTATTATAATAATCAGCAACTTGTTTCTTTCCATAGCTGCTAGTATTTCTAACTAAAATATTAATAGCGCCAGAAGCATTGGGCACGACTTTATTGTCGAACGCATTTAAGACAATCACCCTTATTTTCTTATCAATAAAGTCCGTGTAATACATATTATCTTTATAGACTGTATCGGGATGTGTTGATTTATGGAAAAAGTTTAGCACCTCTTCATGAGAAAAGAAGTCCTTCGGTTGGTCAGCAGGAACTACCGTAGTAGGATAGACACAGTTATAATCATGATTACCAACTACACCAAAGCTTTTCTTATCACGATGAAAAAAGACCTTAGTAATGCTATACAGATCAGCAAATGATTCAGCTTTAGGAACTTCACCATCAAACCAGTCGCCTAGATGACATCTAAAATCATAATCGTCATTTAGTAGTGTTGTTATTTCTTCAAATCTATCAATATTTAATGGTGCAATCGTATTTCTTCCAATATCATGCTGATGTCTGGCAACATGAGTGTCTGTCTCATGGATAAAAGTTAACCGATTCGTTATCTCATAACTCTCCCTCTTAGTTTTTACATCGTACATGTACGCAGATAATGCACATAGATAGGCATCATGGTTTAAGCCATGATAGGTCCATTGAATCTCCTCATTCATGTATTCACTTCTAACCCCGGTCCAACGAACAGGCTGAACAGCATTTATCAAGTCATAGTATTCTCTGGCCCCGCCGGCAACACCCGTTTTGCTAATATAGTGCTGTCCAACTAAATGATTTTTAGGCATATTTTCGGTCACACCTGCAACTACTTGTATTTGAAAATTTCCGAAGGGTAATGCTTTGGGGTCAATCAATGTTGATGACCTCTGTTCTGCTGCAACATATACTGGAAGGGTAGGAGTTGGACTATTCCTTTGTTCTAAATCATCCTTGTTTTTTTCTGCTAATCTAATCCACAAACCATTTAAATAGGTGTATAAAGAGTCATCAATGGAAATTCTAAAAAAGCCTTCTTTCCCATTAGGATAAGAATTTTGCAAATCTTCTAATGTATCGTACACACCAGAGATATCAATATTTCCTTGCAACCCTTGCGTATCTGTAATTAATGCTGTTTCTTCCGCAGTCATTTTCATTCCCCTTTTCCCTTAAATCAACATGAAAAAATTTGATAAAGAATTGTACTCTTGTTTCACGAATCTATAGTATCATCATTCAACAATCAAAAAGTACGCTAAAAATCCGTCATTGTAGAGAATATATCATTCAAACCAGCTGTTACTATCACTTGAATCATCTGCTTGGTAAATACAAAAATAGAGTGGATTTCTCCACTCCATCAAAAATTAACTGTTCAACTGTCTATTCAGATTTTTCAACATCTGTATTTTTCTTACCCTTTTTTTTGGATTTTTTCCTGACGCTATACACTACAATTAGTATAGCTACGAGACCTATTAAGAAATAGATACTATTGCTTGCTGCAAATACAATCACATTTTCTGCTTTTTCTTTCCAAAATAGTTTTTGTTTCTCTAAGTTACCTGAAATCCGTGTTGTCAACGATGGGCTTTCCTGCTTCTTCTCAACCTGATTCACCTCATCGATTGAGACTTCAACCGTTACATAATCAACCTGATTATCGATGACTTTGTTGGCACGAACAAGATTTTCTCTTTCTGCTCTGACCGTTGACAGACGTTCCTGAATTTTCAGCATGTCCTCTAGCTTGTCACTCTTCTCCAACATTCCTAACAACGCAGTTTCTTCTGTTTCCAAAGCCTTGATTCGGCTTTCATTGTCAGTATACGCTGCAGAGTAGTTCTCTGTTCGTACAGTTTCATCGATGGTATCGCCGATTTTCCGCAACTTCTCCAACGTGTCCTTACTGTTGCCTTCCTTTTCAGGAATTCGAATCTTATAATAAGCGGACTGTAAATCACCAGACCAATTGCTTCTATTAGATGTTTCTATATAGCTGCCGCTTTCGTCAATCAGCTTTTCCAGCTTCTCAATATCACCGGAAAAATCCGTTGTTTGCTTGGAATAGTTATAGAATCGTGCAGTCTTTTCAGAAACAATACTTGCCTCAGCTTTTTCAGCTTCTCCCGCTCCCGCTGCTTGCGTCGCTGATTCTGTATCAGCCTCCGTCTTAGCATTTGATGGCGCTTCTTCCATCTCTATCATGCCTTCCCCTGTTGGTACGGCATTCATCGATGCAGAATTAGACGAATACTTCATCGTTTCCCGTTGTGACCAATACATCCCTGTTCCGGCAAGCAGTACAACAGCACCGGCTGCCAATACATACCATGTCCGACGACGAAACTTCGTTTTCACAGACTTTCCTGTATGAACAGCTGCCTTGATTTTTTCACTCAGTGTCAGCTTTTTCGGCTCAGCTACGGTCTCTTCTATCATTTGCGTGAGCTTCTGCTCCGGCACTTCGATTGATTCCCATTGTTGCTGCCATTCTTGATTCAGTTTCATTGCGCTCCCTCCTCAAGATATCCTTTTAGTTTCGTTCTCGCTTCGTGCAGCTTATACTTTGTTGTCCCTAAAGGCTCATTCAATACTGCACTGATTTCTTTCACTTTTCTACCATAAAAATAATGAAGAATCGTGACCTCTTGCAGATGCTGCGGTAACCTGCGTATCCCTTCGTAAATATCCAACTGTTCTTCACTTGATAAACCATGTTCGGGATCACAAACCTGTCCATCCATTTCCTCCATAAATGCTGTGTTCTTTTTTAAATGATCGAGAGACGTAAAAATCACGACTCGTACCGCCCACGTCGTAAAATATTCAGGAAATTGAAGTGTATTTATTTTATTCATAATTTTGATTACGGCATCCTGTACGACATCTAGCGCATCGGCCTCGTTCTTTACATAAAGAAATGCGGTTTTGTATAATTGCTGGTAATGCTCTTTCAGAAGTACTTCTAACGCATCACGACTTCCCTCGATTGCTTTTTCAACCAGTACGTTCTCCATTTTTTCACCTTCTTTTCCTATTAGACGATTGAACCTTCAAAAAGGTTGGAAACTTTTTTATTTTTCTATATTTTCTGCTAAATCTTTCAATTACAAAAGAACGGCTCCTTTAGGTACTTCAGCTTACCCCATACTGCAACTTCTATGTACTTTCCAAATTTTCTCTCCCTACACTTAATGGTGTATCAAAGTGATGCTCCTGACTTGTCTTCTTTTGTTTAATCCAACTTTAATTATACAGGACTCCGGGCATAAAGAAGGCTTCTTCCAAATAAAAAAACAAGTCGATTTCTGTAACAATCGACTTGTCCTCTTTTTCTCCCAACCAATTCTCAAATTCTACCAGCATCTGCTGCTTTCTATTTCCGACACTTGTTTCCCTTCATCACTTCACTCATAACTCAGCTGAAGTAAATACCTCCGAAACATCATCATCTTCTTCCAGCTTATCAATCAAGCTCTGCAACTTCTCACTTTGTTCCTCAGTAAGAGTCACAAGCGTTTGCGGGACCATCGTCAGCTCAGCTTGAGCGAATACATAGCCTTGCTCCTCCAGCTGTTCCTTTACCGCTGTGAAGTCTTCAGGAGCCGTATACAGTTCAAAGACTTCTTCTGACGTTTCCAAATCTTCTGCTCCCGCTTCCAATGCCTGTTCTAATAAGGTATCCTCATCAACAGTAAGCCCAGCTCTCTCAATGACAAGATACCCTTTTCGATCGAACATATAGCTGACTGAGCCGCTTTCCCCTAACGAGCCGCCATTTCTATTAAATAGTGTGCGGACATTTGTCCCTGTGCGATTTCGATTATCTGTCAATGCATAAACCAGCACCGCCGAACCACCAGGACCATATCCTTCATAGGTGATTTCATCATAGTGCTCATTATCCCCTGAACTACCCGCCTTCTTTATAGCACGATCGATATTGTCATTCGGCATGTTAGCCGCCTTTGCTTTATCAATAACCAGGCGCAGGGACGGATTCATCACCGGATCAATCCCACCGTTTTTTGCTGCCATGTAGATTTCTCTGGAAAGCTTTTGAAATATCTTTCCTCTTTTCGCATCCTGTGCATTTTTTCTCCCCTGAATATTCTTCCACTTACTATGTCCTGCCATAGCCTCTTCCTCCTCTACATACGTTCCTCTCAATAATCCGGCAAAAGATTTCATTACACGAAACATGTCTGTTTTTTGTACAATCAAGCAAAGGACATAACTGCACAGCCCTTATAGAATGAATATAAAAGCCTACACAAGCCTTGTGAATCCTCAAGCCGCTTTTGTCCTTACTACTTGAGTATCAGTTTCTTCTTTTACAGGAGTCATCTATTCTATCATTGTACTATTCTTTCTTATAAGGGCAAAATTTTTCTCATAAACACCTATTAAATTATTTCAAAAAACAGACACCGAAAAAACGATATCTGTCCTAAAATTATTTTTTTCTACTCTTCCAACCAATAATTATTAAGCAAAGAATGGCAGCTGTCAATGCGCCAATCGAATCTAAAGCGATGTCCTGAAACAAAGGGGAACGCCCTCCGGTAAACATCTGATGCAGCTCATCTAGTGCCGCATAGCCGGTAGCAGCTAACCAAGCAACCACTGCTGTCAACACCAATTGATTGATACGCGGCTTCAACCCAAGAATCCAGCTCCATGACAAAAGAAAATAGGTACCAAAATGAGCACCTTTTCGAACGAAAAATTCAATAAAGCTAAAATATCCTCTGGCCTGTATACTGACTTCCTCAGAAGCATAGACAAAGGAAACCCCACTTAATCGCTCTCTAAACGGTTCATCAGCCAACAGCCGTTGTAATAAGACCAGCTGCGACTGCTCTTCATATGTTTGCGAAGAACTGTAAAATAAAATCCCCATGATAATAAATGCTATAACTAAATATAAATTGCTATTTTTCAATAAACCTTTCATTTCATCACCCCATCTTATTAATATTAGCCTTTTTCGTTACAAGAAACAATGGGTTTTACGTTATAATAGATAAATAACTACAGAAAAGAAAGAAGGTTGTTTTATGAGCTATTCCCTTACTTGGGACCTAGATAGTATCTTTCCCGGAGGAAGCTCCTCTAAAGAGTTAAAAGCAAGAATGGACACGCTGAAGGAAGAAATCAGCAAGTATCAAACATGTCTTCGAAAGTGGGAGGTAGGCAACACTGACCAAAAAGAGCAGTTAAAGGAAATCATCACGTTACAAAGTGATATATACAATGGTCTCACTCAATGCAGCAGCTATATCAATGCCTTACTGTCTGCAGATACGAGTGACAATACTGCCAAAGTGCTGCTCGGCTCTCTTAATGACTTGTTTCCCGGTATTCAGCTGGGAGATACCTTACTGAAAAAGAAATTGACAGAAATCAGCGACAGCGAATGGTCATTGTTTATTGAACAACATGCATTAGAAGAAATCGCTTTTCGATTAAGCGAACTGCGGACAGAAGGACAACGGTTGCTTTCTGAAAAAGAAGAAGATATCATCAACACCCTTTCATTGAATGGACTAATTGCCTGGAGCAGCCACTATGATACAATCGTCTCCACAGTATCCATTTCCCACACTGAAAAAGATGGAACAGTCGTTCAGCTATCTGCCGGTCAAGCCTTTAATCGCATGACCAGCGATCCTGATGCGGCAGTTCGGCAAGAATTGTTTGATAAATGGGAAGCTGTTTGGTGTGAAAAAGCCCCGTTGTTGGCAGACACATTAAATCACCTAGATGGTTTTCGTCTCAGTGATTATCAGCTGCATGGCATAGATGATTTCCTAAGCGAACCGTTGATTTATAATCGCATGAGTGAGAAAACATTACAAACAATGTGGCAGGTCATCACAGAAAACAAACAGCATTTTATCAATTACCTTACTCGAAAAGCACAATTATTCGGTAAAGAAAAGATGGATTGGCAGGATCAGGATGCCCCTATCATCTTAGGCGATTTAGAGGAAAAGACATTCTCGTTTGATGAGGCTGCAGCATTCATTCTTGAAAACTTCGAGAAGTTCAGTCCTAAAATGGAGACCTTCGCAAAGGAAGCCTTTCAAAAAAGCTGGATAGAGGCAGAGGATCGACTAGGAAAACGCCCTGGAGGTTACTGTACAGAGCTTCCCGAAACGCAGGAATCACGTATTTTCATGACCTTCGGCGGTTCAATTAATGAAGTAGCTACATTGGCTCACGAGCTGGGTCATGCCTTTCATAGTAGTGTTATGTGGGATTTACCAACACTGAATCGTGATTACGCAATGAATGTTGCTGAAACAGCCAGCACATTCGCTGAGCTGATTGTTGCAGATGCTTCCTTGAAAACAGCAAAAACCAAAGAAGAAAAGATTAACCTGCTAGATGCCAAACTACAAAATGCGAATGCTATGTTTATGAACATCCATGCTCGGTTTATTTTCGAGAAAAGCTATTATCAAGCAAGAAAAGAAGGCTTACTGACGGAAGAACAGATTACTGAATTGATGCTTTCAGCACAAAAAGAAAGCTATCAGGAATCCCTCAATCAATACCACCCACATTTTTGGGCCAGCAAGCTTCACTTCTTTATTGACGATATACCGTTCTATAATTTCCCGTACACCTTTGGCTATCTATTCAGCATGGGCATTTATGCAATTGCACAGCAAAGTAATGGAGACTTTGAAGATAAATATATCGATTTACTGCGAGACACAGCTTCTATGAGCTCCGAAGAGCTGGCTCAAAAACATTTGCAGGTTGATTTAACGAAGCCTGATTTCTGGCAGCACGCTGTTGACTTGGTTATCGCAGATATTAATGAGTTTCTGACACTCACTGAAGATTATCTATAAACAACACAACAAACGACAAAACGTTAGTAGTAAGAATAACGTTTTGTCGTTTCTTTTTGATTATGGAATAAACTGTATAATTAATTACAACAAAAAAAGGTCTGGAAATCTCCAGACCTTTTTGATTAGTCAAATTAAATTACATACGTACAGCGAAGCTTGGTGGGAATGAACCTACATCTCCGTAACATACGCCTTGGCTAGGGTTAGCTGCATGAATGAAGCCGCCGCCACCTGTAGCAATCGCTACGTGCCAAGAAGCACCTGGTGAACCCCAGAAGTATAAATCTCCTGCTTGCGCTTCCGATACAGAAATACGAGTTCCCGCACCTTCTTGTGCTACTGTATAGCCACCTACATTACGACCTTGAGAAGTCATATATGCATAATACACTAAACCTGAACAGTCAAAGCTGTTTGGACCTTTTGCTCCCCAAACATATGCTTTACCAACCTGTGCCGCTGCAACAGAAACTGCTGAGCCGCCAGTTGGATCTGGCGCCGGTGTTGGTTCCGGTGTCGGAGTCGGCGTAGGTGTTGGATTTGGTGTCGGCGTAGGTGTTGGTTCCGGCGTTGGCGTTGGTGCAGGTGTTTCGTTGCCGCCTGTATTGCCAGTATTACTTCCATTACCGTTATTTGTATTGCTTGCGTCAGTACCTGTATCTTCTGCTGCTGATGCACCTGTATCTTCAGGAATAACAGCTGTTTCAGCTGCAATTGCTTGTTCTGCTGCTGCTTGAGCTGCCGCTTCTTGCTGAGCCACTAACGCTCTTTGAGCTTCTGCTTCTGCTTTTTGCTGAACCAATGAAGATTTTTGATCTTCAGCAGTCGCGCGTTCTGCTGCAAGCCCTGTTTGTAAGATTTCTAAATCAAGCTGCGCTTTGATGATGTCGCCCTTTTGAGCTTCCAAAGCTACTTGGTTTTCTTGAATTTGTTTTGATTTTTCGTCGTTTTCAGCTTTTTTAGCTTCAACGGCTTGTTGATCAGTTTTTTGTTGTTGAACTAAATCGTTGTTTGCGCCAATGATTGTCGTCATTGCTTGCACACGACTGATTGCATCAGAAAAATTATCTGCTGATAAAATTGCATCCATATAGCTCAAATTACCATTTACTTGTACGTCACGTGCCTGACCTTGAATCGCATCTTCACGTTTTTCGATACGTTTTGTTAAATCAGCAATTTCAGTTTCAAGAGTTGCTGTTTGATCTCTTAACTCGGTTTGTTGTGTCTGTAGTTCATCTGATTGCACGGCAATTCCTGCAATTTCATTCTGTAAAGAAGCGATTTGTGTTTGTACAGTTGCTTCCTGTGATTTCAACCCACTGATTTTTTGGTCCTGTTGCTGGATGTTTGAATCTACATCATCCGCGAATACAATTGTAGAAGGTCCAACTGTTGAAAGTACTAACGAGCTTAACATCAGCACTGGGATTACACTTTTCTTCACTATTCATTCCTCCGACAAATTATTTAAAGTTAACTATAACAGTAAAAAATTCTTTTTTCAATTAATGACTTCATCAGTTTAACATACTCCTATGTCATACAGATAATAGAAATATTACAAAAATGTTTCAAATCAAAAAATAGAGAGAAAATGGTGCTACAACTAACTGAATTTTGATTCTATATTTCAAAATTCAGAAAAATTCCTAAAGTTCCAACTCTATCTCCAAATTTAAAAAGCCCTGTAAGAAATGCTGTTCTTACAGGGCTTCGATTCAACTATTTAACCTGGAAAACGCCAGACAACCGCTCTGAAGTTCGCAGGTGGTGCAGGCATCCAGCCCTTTGTTGTTGACACATAGCCTGAGCCGCCAGGATTATTTGCTTCCACAATGTGAAGTGTCCCGTTGCTCACGCCAACAATCAATACTGTATGAACGCCGCCAATCCAGCCTTCCGGAGTATAGATATTCTCGTACTGAATAACATCTCCCGGTTTTATCTCAGATAAAGAAACTTGTTTGGCGCCGGAAGCTACATATCCGCTATGGGGACCGCCTACCGCAAAGTTAATCCCACCGGCATTCAACCAGCGTCGGACAGAAACCAAGCACTCACCTTGTGCCCCCCAACCAGTCGGATAACTGTTGCCTACATCAGCCAAAGCTGCACTAATTGCTGCCTGCTTCGCTGCAGAGACTTCTCCCGCACTTTCCGGTATAGAAACATCAGTGCCATTACTTACTCCGCCAGATGGTGTATCCACAGCAGTTGTTGTGCCATCTTCTTCAATCACATTCACTTTGTTTGTCTGTGCTAAAATTTCCTGCGCAAGACGTTCCGCTTCTTCTTGCTTCTTCTTCTGCGCTGCTTGCTCATCAGCTAATTTCTTTTCAGCTGCTTCTTTTTGTGAAATGTATTCAGATTTCTTGCTTTCCTCTGTTGCACGCTGTGCTTCTAAATCGTTTTTGGCAATCTCTTGCTCGATTTTCAGAGTATCCAAAGAATCCTGCTTTTCATTCAAGTCAGTTTCTGCCTGTTCCAATGCAGAAATCTGTCCTTCAACCACTTCAGTCTTCTCTTCGACCGTTGTCTTATCTTCTGTCTGCTGCTCCAGCAAATCGTTGTTCGCATTTACTAAAGTAGTCAGCCCCTGTACTTTTGTCAACGCATCAGAAATAGACTCTGAATTCAATAGTACTTCCAGATAGTTCGTCCCATTTCCGCTGACCTGAACATCTCTTGCCTGCTTTTGCATTTGGACATCTCTTTTTTGGATGCGAACGTTCAAATCGGAGATTTCGTTATAAAGAGCTTTAATTTCCTCTGTCAAAACATCCTTTGTCTCTGACAACTCTTCAATCTTTCTCGCAGTTGTTTCCAACTCTTCTTCGATTTTCGCCAAGGCAGCTTCTGCTTCTGCTTCCTTCGTTTTTAATTCATTGATTTTTTGATCCTGCTCTTTGATTTGTGTATCATAGTCTGTTGCTTTTACAGCTGTCGGCAGGCTTATTGCCGTCAGTACCAATGAACAAACCATCAAAGTAGATAAAAGGTTCTTCTTCACTAAACTATTCCTCCACGTTTATGCATAAGTGCGTATATATTTTCACGATTCGTTTAATTTCCTAATTTTACGACATTCAAATTGTAACACAGATTTATGTCATGTATATAAAGAGAATGTTACAGAACTATTTCATCGAGTCTTTTAAAATAACACGTCATATAAAAATAAATCCAATAAATATAACAAAAAAAGAGATTACTTTGTAGAAAGCAGTCTCTTTAACGGATAGAAAAATAACACAAAAATCAACATGTTAAACAATAGCGTCGGACCCAATACACGCGTGACAAAGATGATTGGTCCAACTTTTGATAAATGAAAAATGACCTGTAGTGCAACAGCTATCAGCTCATAACTAGTCACAAATATGACCATACCGAAAAAAGCAGTGGGTATATTCGTTTCTACAATTCCCTGAAAAGTGTACATCAACATAACTGTACTAACCAGGGCAACCGTATAAATACCCAACACGCCTAAATAATAACTGTCACAAATCAAACCAATAATCAAAGAGCTGATGATTACATAACGCTTAGATAGATTGGGTATCAGCAATAAATAGACTAAAAGTAGAAAATGAGCACTTGGATAATACGCATTATCCAATAATGTTTCGGCTCCCATAGTCAGCTGCCCGTCAATCAGCAACAAAAGAAAGAGCAGGGCAGGCGCAAAGTATTTTACCTTTTCCTTTGGAATCATTCATTTCCCCCTGCCGATCTTTGAATAATTGTCACAACAGTAATCCCATACAAATCTGCATAGGGTTTCACATACACTTCACGATCCAAACCATACTGATCCGGTTCAACCTTTTCTACTGTTCCTATTGGTAGATTAGCCGGTGAGTTGCCGCCTAACCCCGATGTTTGAACAACGGAACCAACAGTAATCTCAGTATCTCCGGTAAGCTGTGTTGCCACCAACGCCTGTTCCTTATCATTAAATTCCTTCAGCAAACCATAGGAATCACCATTTTCAGAGCTGACACGCACTGGAAAATGATTGGAATTTTGATTTTTTGATGTAAGCAGCTCGACTTTGGACGAAAGCGTATTGACCTCGATGACACGACCAATCAGACCTTTTTGCGACATGACTGCCATATTCACTTCAATGCCGTCAGCACTGCCTTTATCAACAACCATAACGTCCTGCCAAGTATCCGGCGAACGACTAATTACATTCGCTGTCACCTTCTCATAGTTCGTTAAGGTCTCATTGAGTGCCAGTTCAGCTTTTAATGCATCAATTTCCTTCTGGTAGTTATCATTTTGGATGGCCAGTTCATTATAACTGTCAATTTTTGTTTTCAAACGTTGATTTTCATCGTATGTATTAAAGAGGTCTGTCAATGAAGCAAGACTTCCTGCCACAGCTTTTGCCGGAGCGGAAATCATTTTATCTATAACGCTTACCCCATCATTCACAGCAGACTGAACAGGATTGTTCTTTCCGCCTGCCCGTTGCGCGGCAGTTACACTGATAACAATAACGACGATAATTACTAATACTAAAGTAATGATTATATTTTTATTTGGGTTAAATTTTTTCACTACGACACCTCAGATAGTCTTCAAACTGATAGCATTAATTTTACCACTATTTCATTGCAAACAAAAGAGCCGCGGGTGCTCTTTAACTTTTTTTATCATTTTTTACTCTATTAGTCTTACAAAAAATCTTATTACACAATCAATGTCTCTGACATCCCAATAAGAACAAAGGACGACCTACGCCAAATTCTTTTACAGAATTTATGAATAAGGAAAAACGAATAGGTTGTTTGCATTCACGCCCCATTCGTTTTTCAGAAAATCATGTTCTATTTATCTATTGTTTACTTTTCTTTGTTTTCTTCATTTAGCAACGCTTTTCTTGAGACATTGACACGGCCCTGTTTGTCGATTTCGGTTACTTTTACAAGTACTTCATCGCCAAGCTTCACAACGTCTTCAACATTGTTGACACGCTCATTGGCAAGCTGAGAAATATGAACCAAGCCATCTTTCCCTTTGATTAGGTTAACGAAAGCACCGAATTTTTCGATACGAACGACTTTTCCTAAGTAAACTTGACCAACTTCAACTTCCTTCGTCAGCTCTTCAATAATCTTGATTGCTTTCTTAATCATATCAGCATCCGCAGAAGCAATACTTACGTTTCCTTCTTGGTCGATATCGATTTTCACACCAGTTTCATCAATGATACCGTTGATTGTTTCGCCACCCTTACCAATAACATCTTTAATCTTGGCAGGTTTAATCTGAATCATTTCAATCTTCGGTGCGTACTGGCTAAGCTCTTCACGAGGAGCACTTAACGTAGAAGTAAGCTCTGCAAGAATTTCCAAACGTGCTTTCTTCGCTTGAGTCAATGCTTCTGTCAGGATTTGTTCTGTAATCCCTTGAATTTTGATATCCATCTGCAAAGCAGTGATACCGTCTTTTGTTCCGGCAACCTTGAAGTCCATATCGCCCAAGTGATCTTCCAAGCCTTGAATATCAGTCAAGATTGTATAGTTCTCGCCATCGCTAACCAAGCCCATAGCAATACCGGCAACTGGTGCTTTGATTGGTACACCAGCATCCATCAATGCCAAAATACCAGCACAGATACTTGCTTGTGAAGAAGAACCATTTGATTCCAGCACTTCAGATACTACACGAATTGTGTAAGGGAAATCTGTCTCATTCGGAATAACCTGCGCCATCGCACGCTCACCTAATGCACCATGTCCGATTTCACGACGACCCGGAGAACCGGCACGACCTGTTGAACCAACAGAAAATTGTGGGAAATTATAATGGTGGATAAATCGTTTGCTGTCTTCCAAACCTAAGCCATCAATGATTTGGTGCTCCCCTAATGGAGCCAGAGTACAAACAGACAAAGCTTGTGTTTGTCCACGTGTAAATAATCCAGACCCGTGTACACGAGGTAAGATTCCTACTTCTGAAGCTAGTGGACGAATTTCATCCAGCTTACGACCATCAGGACGGATTTTATCAATTGTAATCAACTCACGCACAACATCTTTTTCAAGGTCTTCTGCGATTTGCTTCACTTCTTTAGAAATCTGATCCAATTCTTCTGAATCAGCGAATTTCTCAGCGTAAACTTCTTTTACCTTATCTTTGACAGCGTCGATGTTGTCCTCACGGGCAAGCTTTTCTTCTGTCATAACAGCTTCCTTCATTGTACCGTAGTATGCATCGAAAATTTCTTTTTTCAAGTCTGCATCTACTTGTAGAAGCTTCACTTCCATTTTAGGCTTACCAACAGCTGCAACGATTTCTTCTTGGAAAGCAACTAGTTCCTTAATTGCATCAAAACCGAACAGCAAAGCACCAAGCATATCTTCTTCTGATACTTCTTTAGCGCCGCTTTCAACCATGTTGATTGCTTTCTTCGTTCCGGCAACAGTCAACTCGATACCTGTTTTTTCAGATTGTTCAATGGTTGGATTCAATACGTATTCACCGTCAACACGACCCACATTTACACCAGCAATTGGTCCGGCAAATGGGATATCTGAAATCGCTAAAGCTAACGATGAACCAAACATCGCTGCCATTTCCGGTGTACAATCCTGCTCCACGCTCATCACGACGTTAGTGATTTGTACTTCGTTACGGAAACCTTCCGCAAACATCGGACGAATCGGACGGTCAATCAGACGAGCTGTCAATGTTGCACGTTCGCTTGGACGACCTTCACGCTTGATAAATCCTCCTGGGATTTTACCAACTGCATACATTTTTTCTTCATAATTAACAGTTAACGGGAAGAAATCAAAGTCTCTTGCATCTTTAGAAGCTACAGCAGCACTTAAGACAACAGTATCCCCATAACGAACCAATACTGCACCATTCGCTTGTTTTGCCATTTGACCGATTTCAACTTGCAGTGGGCGACCGCCCCAAGTGGTTTTAAATACTTGTTTCTCTGACATAAAAAATCTCCTTTTCTCTATTGAGAGCAATTCTTTGATTTTACCTAAGTAATTCAGACATGAATTACTTTCGTTTTCTACTTCTGTGCCCTGGTCTTTCAAACCAACTCTCAGCGATTAACTGACAGTCCGGATAAAATCTCACGATGATGCAACATACACTGCATACGATAAACACAACGATTCTTTTCCGCCCTCAGAAAAGCGAGACGCTACTAAACAAATGGAAAAATCCGAACACGGTTAGATTCTTTCATTTGATTAGTAGAGTTCTGACCTGCTTTTCGAGGAACTTCGACTAAACACTAGCTGCTTCTTGATTCCTTTTCATGCATTGGAATGTTCCTCATTTCGGTTTCACCAAACCAAACATTTTCAATGAGAAGCCAATGATAAAATCAATGCTATGAGACACCATCAACCGATATGTCTCATAGCAAAAAAGTGAGATTCGGTGAATCTCACTTTCGCATGTTTGATTAACGACGCAAACCTAAGCGTTGGATCAGTTCACGGTAACGTTGGATGTCAGTTTTACGCAAGTAAGCTAACAAGTTACGACGATGACCGATTTTTTTCATTAGTCCACGGTAAGAATGGTGATCTTTTTTGTGAACGCGTGCATGTTCGTTTAGGTGATTGATATCAGCAGTTAATACAGCGATCTGTACTTCCGGTGAACCAGTATCTCCTTCATGACGAGCGTATTCGCTAATGATTTGGTTTTTCTGTTCTTTTGACATTGCCATGTTTTCCACCTCTTTCTAAAATATCATCTGCTTACTGAGTAATACGTTGGTGATTCGTACAACCAAGTAAAAGACGGTGTGTTTCCACACAGATTATACTTTACAGGATAGCCCCTTAAAAAGCAAGACAAAGCGTAGAGAAACGCGCGTTTTTCTATAGAAAACTCCCCATTTTTATTCGTTTTATGATACACTTAATTACGCGAAACCATCAATTGTCAGTAAAAGCACTTGTTTTTACTGTTTCGATGCTATAGAAGGAGGAATTATCCTAGTGATCACAATGAAAGATATTATCCGAGAAGGTCACCCGACGCTGCGTAAGGTTGCTGAAGAGGTCACTTTCCCGCTATCTGAGGAAAATGTTGAATTAGGAAAAGAAATGATGACATTTCTGAAAAATAGTCAAGACCCTGAGAAAGCTGCTGAGCTGGAATTAAGAGGGGGCGTCGGATTAGCCGCGCCTCAACTGGACATTTCCAAGCGAGTTATTGCGGTCCATGTACCTAGTGGCGATTTGGAAAACCCTGAGCCGACGCTCAGCGCAGTAATGTACAACCCGAAAATCATCAGCCACTCTGTTCAGGATGCGTGTCTGGCCGAAGGCGAAGGATGTTTATCTGTGGACCGTGAAGTCCCTGGTTATGTTGTACGTCACAACAAAATCACGATTTCCTATTTTGATGCTGACGGGGAAAAACAGAAGAAACGATTGAAAAATTACGAAGCAATCGTTGTACAGCATGAAATCGATCATTTGAACGGTGTCATGTTCTACGATCATATCAATGCAGAAAATCCATTTGCACTAAAAGACGGCGTATTGGTGATCGAATAGACAGCTATCTCATAGCTGATACATTCGTGGCAAGCTCTTTTATTGAATGAACAGCTTACTCCACTTTCAAAATAGACAGAATTTGGCTTTCACCAGCGAGACAAAATTTCCGCTTTTTTCCCGCACACGCGTTATACTGTCGTTGTGAGAAACGAAAGGAATGAGTATGATGCTGGAAATCCATTATCTTGTCACCAAAGACGACACTGTTGAAAGTGTAAAAAAATATGAAAAAGCAGCTGATTTTGTTGCAGCACAACAACGGGAGGTTCCCGATTTAGAGGATTACTTCCACGTGACTGAAGCATTGGTCGATGGCGAAAAGCTTACGCTTGATGAGCCTACAATCTACGGATTATTTAACAAGTTAAATCAACCAAACTAATACCGTACACTAAAAGAAGAGGTTGGGACAGAAGCAGCTTCTGTCCCACCGTTTATTCGGGTTAGATACACTAAGAGTCTGGGCATTTAATTTATGTCCCAGACTCTTCTTCTTTTTTTGTTGACTCGTAGCCAACACTTCACTCTAAAATCCGATAAACTCACTTCCAAAAATAACCTTACCATCAAAAAAAAGCAAGATGTCGCAGCTGCTTTAATCCGCTCGCGAATGCGCGTAATACTCCGCCTCCAGCTCATGTGTATCCATTTGAAAAGTCACAATATAAGGCTCCTTCTCTTTATACACCCACATCGTGATTTTCTTCGGCTGTACCTCAATCACTCTGGTAGAGGCCATGTGAGAATAATTTTCATAAGAGCCAAGGTGCTTTTCCTTATATGCTTGCGAAAAACGATCATCCTCCACTGGCGACCCTCCCAAAACTGCCGTCCCTTCAATTTGAATATTATCAACACATAAAGCCACTTGCTGATTTTTTTGTATCTGCTGATACTTTAGCAGTTTGGTACTCGTTTGAAAAACGATTTTCCCATCATAAACAACCACGCTTATCGGTCTCGAAGTAACATAGTTCTCCGCAGAGGTTGCTAGAACAACAATCCCTCTTTTGGCAACTTTTGCCAATACCTTCTCAAGCTCAGCTTCGAATATTTCCATCTTCACTCCTCCTTTATTCTTTTAAAAGTCCACCATGGAACACCAATTCATACACCTTTTCTTCGTTGAAATAGACTTCTTCCCTACCAGTAACCCATGCTAAATCACCATCGCTTTGACAATGATAGACGGACGCTCCTTTCTGAAAATGAACCGGTCCCTTGAATGGACGTTCCGGCGTGACATGAAAGAGGGCCTCCTTCAGAAATTTTGAAGAAAAATTCGAGTGTAGCACACGCCCCTGATAGCTCAGCGCCCAGACTGGATACCCTTCAAAGGTCACAACCTCTTGCCCGGAAAAAATTTCATTTCCTACATAGCTATCATGGTAGTGGTACGGCGGATCTTCATAGAGATAGTCATGGGAATATTCTCGCAGCCCGTCAATATCCTGTTCAATCCCTGAAGCATAGGTTCTGATTTTGGCTTTGTATAAAAATCGTTGCAGCTCGTCCTGATCTATCGCCACTTCTTCCAGAGGTCCTTCTCTTTTGGTACACGCTTCCGGCTTCTTCACTAAAAAATCAATTGATACATCAAAGAGCTGGCTCAACGCAATAAGGTTTGTGATATCCGGAAAAATATCCCCCGACTCCCATTTTGCTACCGCTTGCCGCGAAACACCGATTTCTTCAGCCAGCCTATCTTGAGAAAAATGCTGCATTTTCCTGAGCATTTTCAGTTTGTCATTAAACATTTGCCTTCCCTCCTTCTTCTATATTCTTTTAAGGCTTTGCAACAGCTGCTATCACTCTCTTCTACACCTCTATCCTAACAAAAGTGATGTACCGCAACAATATATCATTCGTTGCATTTCTGTCATTGTTGTTATACATTTCAGCCTCTCTCCTATTTTTGAGCACAAATAAGCCGATCAGACTGTTCATCTAATCGACTTTTTTATTATTTAAATAAAGCTCAATTCCTTCAATGCTTTCCAAATACCATCTTGGTCGTTGGTATCAGTTACCATTGATGCTTCTTTTTGTACATGCGTCTCCGCATTTCCCATTGCGACACCAATCCCTGCTTCACGCAGCATTTCCCGATCGTTATCGCCATCGCCAAAGGTAATCACATCTTCTCGTTTGATTCCTACTCTATCCGCAAGATTCAAAATGGTCGCAGCCTTTGAGCCTCCTTGAGGAAGAATATCCACACTCTCAGGATGCCAACGGACAAAACGGAACTTTGGAAACAGCGTATCGAATTTTCCTTCACAAGAACCGTCATAAAATGCCAATGCCTGATAAATATCTGCTGATTGAGCAAAATTTTCATCAAAATCCAAATCATCAAAATCAATTGATTTCATTGCAGTGACGACTTCCTTTGCTCGATGGCTATTGGTTTTCTTCACGTCATCCAGACCTACATAAGCTAGACCCAGCTTCTGGTTTTCCAGCTCTGATGAAAAACGTAACAGCTCTTCCTGATCTAACAGGTTTTGATAATATTGCTCATGATCTAAAAAGCCGGCCGCACCATTACACAAAATATAGTTCGAAAATTCCAAATCTAAAATGACCTTTTGAGCCATATATCGGCTTCTTCCCGTAGCAATCGTCACCAAATGACCTTGTTTTCTAAGCTTTTGCAGCGCTTCTCTCGTACTGTCCAATGCCTGCTTATCTGTCCCCAGCAACGTTCCGTCGATGTCGAATGCAAAAAGTTTTCTCTTCATGGAATTTCACTTTGCCTGCCTTCTTTTATAGTTTTGATTGCGTTACCCAATTAGCACAGCCTTTCTGATTTAGATACTTCACCCTAAACCGTCGCAATAGCCGCTTCACACAATCCGTAGTTTCCCCATCTATTTTACATACTTTTATGAAAAAAGCCAACCCATTAAGAATAGGATATATAAATCAATAAAAATATTTTTCTTTTAATTTCACCTCATTTTTTTACATATTGATAAAATATTGAGAATTTCTGTTTATATGATTATGGTACACTGAATCGGAATCATCTCTGAAAAAAACGGTGTTCCAGGAGCAACTACTTCGGAAACAAGCTGAAACATACCGAAAATATGAAGAATGCTATTTTCGTATGTTCCTTCTTGTTTCTCGTAGCTGATCGCTCCTGTCACAACCTCTTCAACAAGGAGTGTTTATCAATATGACAGAATTAAATAGTAAAATGAGTGTAGCCAGTACTACTGCAGCACAGATGAGTCAGGCGGCAAATACTTTGAGTGCGATTCAAGCACCTAGTGTAGCAGCTGGGCAAACAACCGTTACCGGCAATACGAATGCACAACAGACGATTAAACAAACAGCAGAAGCCCTGACTACTATCGTCGCTGCTTTCAATGCAGACATTGGCAAAATTACAACAGTTGCCAGCGAGTTTGCTCGAGTGGATGCAGAACGGGCGGAAGCCTTCAACGCGTTTGATGCGGTCAACCCGTTAGGACGGTGGATACCCTAATGACAGAAAATATAGCCGATAAAGAACTGGAGCTGAACGGACAGCTCCGATTAATTAATGAGCAGCAAGAAGAAAACTACACCTCTCTTAGAAAGCTTGATAAGTCAGAACGTTTTGTCCAAGATGCCTACGCAATGGAACAGCATTTTCTAATTGATTTGTCTGAAGTTTTCCATACTTCTGATTCCGCTCAATTCTTGCATGACAGTGAGCAAGAGCATCGTGAGTGTAAACATCGAAGCTTCACACAGTTGGAGGAACAATTTGAAGCGCTGCAGCAGGAAAAACTGACCTTAGTTGAAAAGGAAAACGACTTGCTGGATGAAAGAAGTGTATTGTTTCAAAGGGAGGATGCAGCTGATGAGTATTGATATGTATCTTTCCGAGGTCAGAAGTCAGACCAACAGTGCGGTACAATTAGCGAATGCTTACAGCCAGGCCATTGGTGCTCTCGCTGATAGCTGCCATGCGTTCATGCGTGCACCGCTATCTGGCAATACCTATGATTCAGCTAAACTATATTTCACCACCGTCTACCCGCCGTTGGTCAACGGAGTAACAATGGTTTGCGATGCTCTGACTGAAGCACATCAAAAATTCCCGAATGAGTTTGAAAGTTCAGTGGATACTTGCGATGTGAAGGAAAGTGAACTCAGTGAGAAAATCGCACAGGGAGGACAAGTACTAAAGGCCCAATATGCTGCGATTAATAGCCTGGAAAAGGCTGACCCGGCATTGGAGCGCAGCATTATGCGAACACAGGCAGCGATTGCGAAATTAGAAGAGACGCGGAAGCATCTGTATGAGTTCAACGCTTCCTCTGCCGGCATTTTTTCCGAAGTTGAAAGCTTATTAAGTCAGCTTAACCAAGGAATTTCCGAGGTAGGAAAGGGCAGCGCATGGAATGCCAGTACCGGTACTTTTGAACTGGACCGTATGAGTCTGTCATGGATTCAACCGTTGAATGAGAAGTGGAACACACGCAATCAACCAAAAATGGATAGTGAACGCAACGAGGAACTGAAAAAGTACACATTAATCAAGTGTTACGATGAAATCAACGATAGTATCACTTGGTCCATTGAGCATAATGGAAAACGTTTAGACAACGCTGAATTACAAGCTTATTTGAAAAAAGTAGGCGAATATTTAGATGAATCAGACTATGATATACTAAAACTGAGTCCCAAAGAATGGGAAACACGCATCGACAACCAATGGAAACATGGGACAGAATATTTCAACGGAACAGATGTCCCTTGGTTCTACCAAGGTCTAGGACACATTCAAGACTTCGTCGGCAAGAGACAGGCGGATGGGACTTGGGAGACAATGTGGAGTCTTGGTTTTACCTTTGCTAATATTAGGAATATTCAAATAAATACTAAAGGATCTAACTTTGGAAGCATCGATCAATTAGAGTCTCATTTTTCAAAACACGGAGGCGAATTTGGAAAAGCTTATTCTAATGCAAATGAGTATCTAGCTGGAGCAAATAATCTAATGAAATATGGTACAAAAATTCAGTATCAGTATAAAGGCGAAATAAGGACTGGCTACGTCAAGTTTATGAGAAATAGTAGCATAACTAATTCAAATGGAGTCCCAATAAAAAGTTATGCTAAGTTTGAATTTGTAGGAACAAATCGTTTTGGAGAAATTACGACTTACCATGTTGAAAGCGGTAAAACTTTTTGGAAAATGATGAATAACAAAAAGAATATCCCTGTTATCAATCCAGTTGAAAAGAGGCTAAAAAAATGAATAACACGATAAAAATAAATAAGATTGATTCACTTATTGAAGAAGAAGTATTTTTTTCTGTTAATGACCTAGAAATCGTTGGTTTTAATGTATCACCACAAGAATTAGAGGTTGGGAAAGTGTATGAAGCTGAAATAGATATATTTATGATTGATTTTTTAGAGATGCAAAATCAAGAAGGTACCCAAGATAAAAAAGTCAAACATATCAATAATTTCACTTACAACCTTTGTGGAAAGCTACTTGACGAAAATACCTTAGATGTCGGATTCTACATTACAAGCGAGTTATTCGAAGACTACCAATACTTGGTGGGCGGCTATGTCTCATTAACAGTGGATAGATTACAAGTGTATTGCGACTAAGTATTCATATTATTTGTAAGAGGATAAAAATATTTGGGTATCAGATAATAGGTACATCAGGAAAACAAGCTAATCATCAACGTTTATTTGGATGAATATCAAGAATCCTACTTCACAGATGAATTGTTCTCAAACTTAAAATATCCAAATAAACAGACTTATAAACTGCGCACCAGCACTGACAATCACCTTAATAGCTTTATCTCTACACAAATAAACGCCCACACATCAAAAAAACAGCGAACGCCTGATTTCGGCATTCGCTGTTTTCGGTCATTATTAATTAATCTAAATAGTTTGTGTCTGCATTATTTAGCCAAGCATAGCCCAGACCCATTACCAGACCACCGCCGATAAAGTTTCCGATTAAGGCAAAGACAAGGTTGTGAATGACGTTACCAACTGTCAAAGCAGCCATTGTTCCGTGTGAAGCAAAATACGCCAACGTGAATGCCGGGAAGTTTGCGATAACGTGTTCGTAGCCTAAGAAGGCAAAGATAAAGATAATGAAAATGATTGCTGCAACTTTACCTGCATCGTCTTTCATACGCATACTTACTAATACTGCCGTGTTTACAACGATATTGGCAAACATACCTTCAACAAGAATCTGTACGGTACTCTTTGTCAGTTTTCCGGAAATCGCAGTAAACATAAAGTTATCTGAAGCTAAATCTTGAAATGGAACAGTTTGAGAAACAAGGAAACCGAATAAAACGCCTCCGACCAAGTTAAACAAAATACAGGTGAACAAAATCTTTGCTGCAAATGGGAATGAAATTTTCTTACGATAGACACCAACGGTCATATAAAGCATATTCGATGTGCCCAGCTCAGCATTCATGTAAAGAATCATTACTAGAGACCAACTGAACATAAAAGCATAAAGAATTTTCCCTAAACCGTGCGCGATGTCCTCACCTTTCATTGCGATAGCGAAGGCTACTGCTGTTCCCAAGGTCAAAAACATACATGCCAGCATTGCACGAACGGCATAACGGACAACACTGCTTTGAAACAAACTCATTTTCTTGTTAATCGATTTATCGATCTGTTCAAAAAGAGGAGATACTGGTTTCATTATTTACTGCTCCTTTTCAATTGATTTTCACTATGTATTTTCAAAATATCCTTTTTTATTTTAATGACCTTGAAGCCATTTGTCCAGTGATTTTTTACTCTTATTGTCATATTTCCTCATTTTCTCATGTTTTCTCTCAGTAAAAATACTGAACCACCTTGACTTTACTGGCATTTCCAAGGTATAATATTCTTCGTGTAAAATAATGCAGCAAGAAGAATAATAGCTCGTCAACAGTTCATTGCCTCATGATGGTTCAACTGCGTAACCGCGGCTGCAAAGGTGAAGGTTGAAGAATGGACTGCACGAATATGAATTTTTCAGAAGATTATTTTACTCCAAAAAACTTAATTTATTGGAGGAATTTTTAATGTCTCGTTATACAGGACCATCTTGGAAAATCTCTCGTCGTCTAGGTATCTCTCTATCAGGAACTGGTAAAGAACTAGCACGTCGCCCTTACAAACCAGGTCAGCACGGACCAAACAGCCGTGGTAAATTATCTGAATACGGTTTGCAATTAACTGAAAAACAAAAACTACGTCATATGTACGGTATGAACGAACGTCAATTCGTGAACGTGTTCGTTAAAGCAAGCAAAATCAAAGAAGGTAAACACGGTGTTAACTTCATGATCTTGCTGGAACAACGTTTAGATAACGTCGTTTACCGTTTAGGTCTTGCAACTACTCGTCGTCAAGCACGTCAATTGGTTAACCATGGCCACGTGACTGTTGATGGCAAGCGCGTAGATATCCCTTCATACCACGTTGAAGTTGGTCAAGTGATTTCTATCCGTGAAAAATCTAAAAACGTTGTAACAATCAAAGAAGCTGTTGAAGCAACTCTTGGCCGTCCGGCTTTCGTTAGCTTCGATGCTGAAAAATTGGAAGGAAGCCTAACTCGCTTACCAGAGCGTGAAGAGCTTTATGCAGAAATCGACGAAGCACTTATCGTTGAATACTACAACCAAAAAATGTAATATCGTATCAATCAAAAACCTTGTCGAATTTTTTCGACAAGGTTTTTTTGTTAATTAACAACCTATTCAGCTTTTCTTATTGTCTAGCTTTACAAGTCAGCTCATGAACGACTTGTTCAGCTTTTCCTATTACTTATGAAGTAGCTGATTCAATTCCTGACTGCTTTTTTTCGCATCTATTTTTGCATATACATAGAAGGCTAACACATGTAAAGCAATAGACAGCACCAGCATCCCCGGCCACCATGGCAAGATAAAAGAGAACATCTCTGCTGAAAACAAGTAGACTGCCAATAGGCCAAAGGCAATATTCAACACAGAGGAAATCAATATATTCCAGAGAGGTCTAAACGTCAGGTAGTTCCACAGTGCGCTGTATACTACACCGAACATCACCCCACAGCTAGCCGCGATTCCGATTAAATTCCAAAGATAATAGATGGAGACTTCCTGTCCTCCAAAGAAAATGGTCAGTAAAAATGTAACCCATACAAATGTGACTGTAAATACTTGAAAAAATGATTGTGTTAGTTGCTTCATCATGAAAATACCCTCCTAAAGGCTTTAATATAGTGTCTGCTGATAAAATAAGTCGAGCCGTCCTTCATCAGTAATTCGATTCTTGCATTTGTAGTCGCTGAAAACTGCTTGATTTCTTTGTGATTGATGATTACTTGGTTGTTAATTCGCATGAAGCCGTAGGGCGTAAGCTCTTCTTCCACATACTTCAACCGCTTATGATACAGATACATTCCGCCACTTACTACTTTTATATTGCACCAACGATCTTCTGATTCAATACTTGTAACTGAACTAATAGGTATCTGAAGCGTACGGTCATTCCTACCATCAATGACAGATAGTCCCCTTTCCGTTTTTTCAACCGCCTGACGAAGCTGCTGCCAGTCTCTTTCCTTTTCAGGATGTGTGAGAATCAGCACTTCTTCTCTACCAAGCTGCTCCTTTGCTTTAAATATGATGTTCATTCTTTCCCCTCCTGATGACTCTATACTAAAGAAAAATAAGGTCCTATTCGACCTTTTTGCGGTTTGTTGCATTATTTATTCGCTTTGTTTCATTGAACGATAAAAAATAATCAGGATACCTGTCAAAATGACTAGGTATCCTGATTATTTTGAAAGCCTCTAGTTACAGAATCAATTGATAACGGCTCACTTAGCGAATGCTCGGATTATTCATCCTTCATTTCCTGATCGCGGTACAGCTCCATCTTCTCTTGGAAGTATGTCTCTGTTTTGCCATAAGTCGTATACGTAATCGCATTCGCTCCGGCTTCGATTGTCTCTCTAATCTGTTCATCGGTCTTCCCTCCGGAAGCAATAATTGGAAATTCCGGATATTGCGCTCTAATCCATTTTACCAACTCAACCGTTTTTGAACCACCTGCCACGTTAAAAATATCGACACCGGCGGAAATCAGCTTACTTAAATCTCGTTTGTCATTGACCACAGTATAAATGATTGGAATATCAACGGCTTCATTGACAATTTCGATTGTGTTGAGGTCGCTCGGTCCGTTCAACACGACACCATACGCGCCATGCTCCTCCGCAAATGTCCCTAATCGAGAGGAACGGTTGCCAGATGTCAGTCCTCCGCCGATTCCGGCTAGAATTGGTACCTGAGCAACTTGAGAGATCGCGCTCAAAATTCGTGTATTGGGTGTCCATGGATAAACAGCCAATACGGCATCCGCATCATTATTGGCGATAACCGCGACATCCATTGTATAAATGATACTTTTGATTCGTTTCCCATAGATGCTGATACCACTGCATTCACGAATCACCTTTGGCATAGTAATGATACTTTGGCGCAGCTCTGAAGAGAGCTCCGGCATATGTCTGTTATTTTTTTCCATTCTTTTTTCTCCTTTATTCTGAAACTGCCGCTTTTTCAACAACCATGCGAAATCACCACATCCTTCATAGGACACAGCTCAGCGGAAATTTTTTCAAATGATAACAAGAGCCCAAGCGTACTGGTGTACCTCAGACTCTCGTTTCGATCGTTTAATTTTTAAAGCTCTGCATTAAACAACTGCTTCAACTGATAAACTACATCATCGTTGTCTGCATTGATTGTTGCACTTTCGTTGATTGCAGATAGCTTCTTCAGTTCATCCAGCTGTGCATTATACCCAATCGTATTGATTGATACACCCAGACTTTTTATGATTGGTGCGACTTTATTGAACTCATAGCCTTCATTTGTTTCACCATCAGATAAAACAAAGATGATTGGGCGCGCATCGGGCACTTCCTCCAGCTTTTCCTGAATCATGCTAAGCGCAACCAACGTACCATCATAGGTCGCAGTTCCTCCGTCAGCAGTCAGGTTCTTGATTGCACCGGTGAAGTAGCTTCTTTGCTTGGAATCCATACGCTCGATCGGTAATTCGATTGTTACCTCGTCACTATACGAAACCAGCCCAACATAGGCATCATCACCAATATACTTGCCGCTGTTTAGCAGAGACTGCTTCAGAGAGTTAATTGGTGCACCATCCATTGAGCCGGATACATCCGCAACAAAGACCGCAATGATTGGTTTTCCGCCGTTTTTATTCTCTTTCCATAGCTTTTGAATTGACGTAACTGTTGCGCCATCGATGCCCTCCAGCTTGTACTCATAGTCATCCAGTTGATTGAAGCCATATTTAGAGGCAGTGTCCTGATTCCCTTGCTCAGCGATAAATTTAGTAAATTCTGAAACGACCTGCTGCTTCTCGGCAGACGCTGTGTTCATCACATACATTGGTGAATCCTGACGAATCCCCAACGGAACATATTTGTATTGCTTAAATTCTGGCGTGTTGATATACGTTTGATAGCTAATTGAAAGAATATCTACTGAGCCATTCTTCGCTACTTCTCTAAGCTGCAATGTATTGTACAGTGTGGATGGCAGATCCTTCTGAAACTCCCGCAGAGAATTTACTGCTTGTTCACTCAAAGGGTTGCTGCTGTCAAAATGATTCATCAACTGTGTCAACAGACTCAAGCCTGTGGATGAGGTGTATGGATTCGTGTACCCCAACAATAAGTCATCCTCAATAACTGCTTTTACCAAAGAGTCTACGGTTACTTCATTATACTTGCTCATAATTTCATCATAGGTTGCTTCTTTCATCAACAAGCCGCCGGTATTCCCAATGGTACGGTCAGCAATCGTTGTAAGACCTGTTCCTTGTGATTCCAGCATTTTGCCCCACAGTAGGTTGGATGGCGTGTACGCGTCCGGAACATAGCTCTCGCTGCTGATATAGTCCAAACCTGTTCCAGAAGCCATCGAACGAACAGAGACCGAAATTGTTTTTCCATCGATTTTCAAATTTTTCTTGTTGAAGGCTTCCGCAAGCTCATTGAATAAACCGTCTTTTCCGCTACCTGCTTTCTCAGGACTGACAAAAATCTCTGCATCAATCTGGTTGCTTCCCTCTACACTTAGAGGATACGTTTTATCGATATCCGGCAGCTCTGCCTTTGTGTCGATCGTTCCGCTGTCAATATCTCTTTTAGGGGAAGCGGTATCCGGATTAATCTTTTTCACATAGCTCTTCAATTCTGTTTTGGCATCCGCCTCGGATATTTTTTTGATATCATTTGAAGAATTATCAATTTTCCCATCATTTCCTGTTGTACAGCCCGCAAACAATACCACTAGCAACAAACACATTATACGGACAATTAGCCCACTTTTTCTTTTCATCTCATTTTCTCCTTTGGTTTACTCAATTGTCTTATTCAACGTTTTCAGCGCCTTTGTCATACTTTCTAAATCAGCCTTCGTTGATGGTGATTTAGAATCTAAATAATTAACTGTCTCATTTAACAGCCCCTTGACCTGCTGAACAATTTCCCCGCTGTTTTCCAGACGTTTATTGATTTCCTGACGATCTCCTTCAATTGTCACACGATTGATGATACTTTTCGCATTTTGCAGAATTTGTGTTTTGGCTTGAATCATCGAATAGTTAATTTTTTCCAAAAGCTCATAGTCATTGCTCACCTGCAGCTCCTTCAAATCTTCTAAGCAGCCGTTAATCTGACTAATTAGCTGATCAGCCTGTCTAAGTTCCGACTCATAACTAACATTCTGTTGCGCTAAGCTCGTTAATTTTGCTATAACATCCGCTTCGTCATAGTTAGGATTATGTTTTTTTGCCTGTGCCTGTTCTTTTACTGTCCGTGCCGTTTTCGCCTTTACAGTCAGTTGAACACCTACTACCAAAAGTAAGGCTAAAACAAAAATTCCTAATAAGACATTTCCTAATGTTTGATACATTCTAACCGTTTGAGAACCATAGTTTATGATTGCCTGATCGATATCAAGAAGTCTCAGCTTGAAAAACAGACCTCCGACCAGACCTATCCCAGCAAGAATGAGCAAAAATAATTGTATTCTCTTTTTATTCATTCCCATCTCTCCTTATTTTCCGGCAGAAGCCTCAATCAGCGCTGTCGCCAGCTCTGTACGCATTTTTGCCATTTCCTCCTGTGCATGTTGACGATTCTCCGCTCCTTTTTCGCGGATTGTATGAATGTCCTTCAACGCAAGAATTGTCTGTGTATTTACTTCCTTAAGCGTATCGATATCTACAATACTCTTTTCTGCTGATTCTGCTGCCTGTGAAGACACGTGATGAATCTTTTCAGCGTTTCGTTTAAACAGCTCATTGGTAATATCAGATACTGCATTATCCGCTTCTATCGCAGACAGGGTGTGCTGAGCTGACAACGCAATGACCATCTGCTGCTTCCACATCGGAATTGTATTCGTCAGTGTCGATTGAATTTTATAGGCCATTGCCTTATTTGCATTTTGGATGACCCGGATCTGTGTTGCCATTTGCTGACTAATCATTTTTGTCATATCTAAATCATGAACCTTCTTCTCAAACTGTGTCAGCTTATCCGAGAAATCAGATAATGTATTCAAGTCCTCTTGATTCTGGCTCTGTGCTTTTTGCTGCAGCTCAGGCAGTGTCGTCGCTTTCAATTCAATAATCTTTGCTTGTCCAGCCTCTACGTAGACAGACAGCTTTTGGTAAAACAGTTTGTTTGCTTCCGACATCTCTTCCAGGCTAATGATATCGTTTGTTAAGGTAACATAATGGGCTTCCAAATTATTAACAATTCTTGCAACATTGGCATTCACATCTTCAAAGCGAATCATCATTGTATTGATTTTATTCTTGCCTCGCTTGAATAATTTTGTCAATACATTTTCAGATTCTTCAGGGGTGAAGCTCTCCAGCTCAATCACCAATTCATTGATAATCTTTCCAACATCTCCCAGCTCATTGCTCTTTACCTTAACTAATGCCTGATCTGAGAATTCTGATAACTTCTTTTGCTCGGCTGCGCCATAGTTCATCACACCTAATGCATCATTGATATCGATTTGATCCTTGAGACCGGTAATCGCATTTGTCTGAGCCTCTGTCAATTGAATTGGCTCTTCTGTTTTTTTGATATCAAGCAGCTGTTCAAGCTCCTTTTCTTCCTCTTTCGGTACACCAAAAGTAAACTCATCCATTTCATTCACACCTCTCTATGTTCATTTACCCTATCCTGATTTTGTCCCTTTTATTGTTTATTTCATTGTTAAATTACTACTAAGTATCGTTACAGATATATTCCTTTCGCATTCACAAAAGCCGGATTTTTAATTTTCTGAAAAATAGATGACATTATTTCCCATCCTTTCACCGAAATGCCATTTTACATATAACTACAGTATACACAATTTAGCCGCAGTTATTAATAACCTTTTAAGAAAAATTATTGTTCTATTTTCTGCTAAAATTTTTCCCAAAAAGAATTATTATTTTCCTCAGTCTTATAGATTGACATTTAGGTCGATATAAATTACTATAGACAAAGTAACAACCAACAACCTTTTTATTTTTCATTTACTCTTAATTGAGTAATACTCCTTTTTGGCTGTCCTTCTCCTAGGACAGCTTTTTTTCTTTTAGTTTGTCCCCTTAACAATCACCGAATCTCCTCAAAAAACTACTCTCTAAAATAACAGCAATAGCAGCTTTATCGCTCTAAGAATAATGATTTAATACAAGCAAAAGTCCGAAGACCTCCCCCATGTTTACCAAAGCAAAATAAACTGAAAAACTTCTTAATTTTCTCTTTACAAAAAGAACATATGTTCCTATAATGGTAAATGAGCATCATTAAATAATGATAAGAAACAGGAGGAAAACAAATGAAATTGGTCGTTACTGAACGTCATCTAGGAGAAGGAATCTTTCCTGCATTTCCTGCCGGAGCAAAGGTCACAGAGCTTATCCCCTGTAACAAATATAAAAACTGGACAGCCGGAACAATCGACGGCTATGCTACCTATCTCCCCTTAGACTATCTTGATAAAGATACATTGATACGGGAATACAATCCTACAGAACTAGTTGCTGCTGAAAACAGTATCGTGGAATTACTGGAAGTGGTCTATGAGTGGGCATTGGTAAAAAACAATGACGGAGTTATCGGATGGCTGCCTTTTGAGAAGTTGAAATCTCTGGACTTCACATGAGATAAGCTATTGGGAGTAAATAAATAATGAAAAAATATATTGGTTCCTTACAAGAAAAAACACCTGAGTTATTGACAGACGAATTACTACTTTCTCACGTCAGACATCTCCACTATTTAGAAAAGACTGGTGCACTCCTTCTGTGCGGCCCTCTGAAGGACAGCAATCAAGCCTTTCAGCTGCTGCAAGCAGACTCACTTTTGGAGGCCCAGCTGCTTTTTTTCAGCGATCCTTTTATTCAGAAAGGTTATTACAGAAACTGTGTAATCCACGAGTTGGTCGAAGCGAACTCGGAGAATCATTTTCTGATTTCTGCCCCTGAGCTGATTGGCAGATTATGAGAAGGCAAACAAAAAAACACCCCATGAGAAAATTATCCTAAACAATTTTCTCATGGGGTGCTTTACTTTTTATAAAAGTTGAAATCTATCCCTCTTTAAGCTGCAATACACCATCTTTCATCACAAAGACCTGGTCGCATTGCTCAATCAGACGCTCATCATGTGTCACCATAATTGTTGCCTTGTTTTTTTCTTTTGTTTCCTTCGCCAAAATATCAACAACCTCAAAGGCCTTTTCAGAATCCAGACTGGCCGTCGGTTCATCTGCCAAGATAATTGAAGGATTATTATAAAGCGCTCGTGCGATAGCAACCCGTTGCCGCTCACCGCCGGATACCTCATCAGGATACTTGTTCTTCAGCTTGTCTACACCTAGCTGTTCCAAAAGCTCCTGAATCCCATTGCCTGTGCCCTTTTCTTTCTTTACCTTATCCACTAGGCGCAGCTGCTTTTCGATGGTTAAAAACGGAACTAAATTAGAGGCTTGCAAGATAAAGCCAATTTCAGAAAAACGGAGCAGGGAGCGCTTCTTTTCACTTACACTGCTGAAGGGCTGCTCATTGATTTCGACCTCGCCTTTTGTCGGCGTTTGAAGACCTCCCGCGATGGTTAAAAATGTACTTTTCCCTGAGCCGCTAGGACCGATTACCGCTGCAAAGGTTCCTTTTTTCAAAGAGAACTCCGTTGATTTTAGTGCACTAATTGTTGCATCTCCATCTAAAAAACTTTTTTCTACCTGTTTGAATTCTATTGCTTTCATTTGTCTTCCACCGTCCTTTACCCAATAGCCTTAAGAGGATCGACCTTAACAATCGTCCGCACAGAAAATAGCGCACCTAATACTGCAACAATCAGCATCGCTCCGCTGATTCCGGCAAAAAACAACCAATTTACTTTAAACGGAACCGCTGCCGGCAGAACTAAAGCTGTGCCAATCGTGCCCAAAAGTCCCAGACCGACACCAATTATTGCCAGCAGGAAGGTCTGCATGATAACAGAAGCAGAAATATAACTGCTTGATATCCCTTGTGCCTTCATCACCCCGAAAATACTGATTTTTTGAAGAGTTAACACATAGATAAAAATACCAATGACTATCGCAGCAATGATAATCAAAAAGCCAATCATAAAGCCGAAGGTAAGAACCTGCGCATTATAGCCAGGCAGTTGACTGATAAAATCCTGAATACTGTACAGTGACAAATCATCATCGGTAACCTTGACCTGATCAATTGTGTTATCCTTTCCCCGTACAACAATTCCGTTGATTCTGGCTTTGTCTGCCGGGACATCCTGTTCAAAGCGAATCACCTGAAAATCTTCGATAGATACATACAGAACAGGTGCCACGGTATAACGAGCATTTTCAGTAAAACCAACAATTTTTATTTTTTCATCACTGCCAGATAATGTCACGACATCATCCAGTTTTACACCATCTTCCTCTTTCAGTGTAATGTCCGCCACAGCTTCCTTTTCGTTTTCAAACATGCGGCCTTCCACAATATTCGGTGCTAAAAATTCATTTTTATCGATACCAAAAAAACTGATATCTACTTTTTCCTTGTTCTCTTTGCCGGTTTTAATAATACCGGCGTTCTGAGCAAATGCCGCCTTTTCCTTAGCCTCTACCTTGTCTAATGACTTAATCGGCAGCATAGACATATTTAGATTTACATTTGATTCTTCTGATAAAATAATGCCATCCGCATCCCACTTATCAATGGCCATCCGATAATCCTGAGATAAACCATACGCCAGCCCTGTTAAGAAAAAGACCAGATACGCGATTAAGAACATCACACCGACAATTAAGCTGTATCTTAATTTAGAGTGCTTGATTTCATTCCATGCTAAAAACATGCTATTCCCTCCTCAAACTTCAACAGGACGAGTATAGCAAATGGTTGCTATTCTTACAAAATAACTGCTTTCTTAAAAACTGCAAAAATTTCTCTTTACTTCTTTTAGCATATGCTTTATATTATTCGTTAACCAACAAAATAAATTAGTTTACGAAAAAAAGAGGTGCCTATCATGAACCAATCTTTACGATCCATGATTCTAGCTGCTGAGTTTGCAGCAATTATCGCTGTTCTTTCCCAATTTACTATTCCCTTCGGACTGATTCCCTTAACTGGACAAACGTTGGCTATTGGTCTTTCTGTAACAATCTTAGGGCGTAAAACCGGAACCTATGCCATTTTAATTTATCTACTGCTTGGCCTAATCGGTCTCCCCGTATTTGCCGGCATGAGCGGTGGTGTCGCTGTTCTATTTGGACCAACCGGCGGCTATTTAGTCGGCTTTATCATCAATGGTTTGGTTACCGGCGATATCTTGGAGCGTACCAGCTTCACCTACAAATGGGCTGTAATAGCCAATCTAATCGGTGCCGTTCTTACCCTTCTGTTCGGCACTATTTGGCTAAAGCTGTCTGGGCAGCTCGACTGGATTGGGGCCTTTCAAGGGGGCTTTGTTCCTTTTATTATCCCCGGAGCAATAAAAGCTGTGGCAGCTGCCTATCTCGGTATCCTGCTAAGAGAGAGATTACCTTTTTTCTCAGTAAATTCTAAAAAATCTGTTCAAAAGTAAAGAAAAACAAGCTATACTAATAGATACATATGACTGAATACGAATTGTGTACAGGTATCCAAGACCTGTATCACTGAAAATCAATTAGTTAGTGTCGTTCTTACTGATAAAAAAGGCTGGAGGGGTAAGTAGTGAATAAACTGAACAGAAAGAAAGTATTTCGTACAGCAGCAGAATTTGTTCTCTTAATTGGCTTCGTTCTTGTTTTGAGACACTTTGTATTCAATCCTGTTGAGGTATCCGGTACATCAATGGAACCGAATTATCAAGATGCAGACCGTTTATGGCAAGCGACCTTTATCAAACCCAGTCGTTTCGATGTCATTACCTTCGAAAGTCCGAGAAACGGAAAATCTCTTGTTAAGCGTGTCATTGGTCTTCCCGGAGATACAGTTTACTACGAAAACGATCAATTATATATCAACAATACCCCTTTTGACGAACCCTATCTGGATGAATTCAAAGAAGCGGCAGAAACAGAACTGCTGACGGAGGACTTCACCTTCGACACCTATCCGGCTATCACCTCTGCAACTGTGCCGGAGGATAGCTATTTTGTCCTAGGCGATAATCGACAAAACACGGATGACAGCCGCTATTTCGGCTTTGTAAACAAAAAGGACATTACAGGCGTTGTTTTCTTCCGGTTCTTTCCATTGGAAAAAATCGGTGCCCCTTAATTAAATAAAAAGAGGAGTGGAACTGATTGCTTGTTCCACTCCTCTTTTTATTTAGTTGAAATTGCTCAGCTGTATTGTTAGTAGGCATCAATCAGCTGCCAAAGAAGCTCTGCTTGATAGCGTCCCAGTTTCGTTACATTGCCTCCTGACACCTCTAATTTAAATCCATCGCCACCATCCGACCACGTGTTGCTGATTGAGACCTCACCAGCTGTTCCATTGAGCTCCTCATAAATCTCTATGGGCGTTTCCGACAATTTATACTCTGTGGTGCCTCGCTTGTACCGTATCGCTTCAGAAATTATCCTGTCAGTATCTTCCATATGAGTTAAGGGCTTGGTCAGCTCGACTGTGAGGCGCCATTTAGTTCGCGTGACTCGTTCATCAGAAATAACGAGCTCTTCATCATAGGTTGGCGATTCAACACGTGTCGTCAATCGATTGGCTTGCGAGCCGAATTGGAGAACACTCGGCGCTGAAACCAGAGACAGCTTGCCTGTATGCTTGAATACATAGTTAACTGTCACAGCCTGTGCAGGTACAGTCAGCTGTGTCTCATTTTCAGGACGCTGAATCAATGCGTAATCGTTGGCAATCAGCTCATCAATTTGCGCTTGAATATCCATCTCTGCTGCTAAATTCACCGTTGTGCCGGCAGCATATGTTTTATTTATCGCTGAACACAGCGATTGACCCTCGTCATCGATAAAAGCAACAGTGATAGCAGTCTGATTTCTCTTATAATAGAAATAGACATCCTTCGCATCCTCTGTAAAATGGCCACTGGCTTCACCGATGGTACGATCATAAGTATAGTATTGAATAGTCGATGGACTTTCTGAATAAGGCTTGCCGATAATATCCGTAATCGTTTTTGCTGTTGCTATTGGCTGACTGTTCTCATCAAAATAATGAAAGGTCACACTACTCTCGTCAGGAATCTCAACAGCAGCTTCTTCTGAGGTTCCCCACGTCGAACCGGAGACTGAGAAGACCTCTACCGATACAGGTAAGCGAGCAGCGACCTCATCTGTTACTACTTCAGCCTCAAAAGTTAGCTCGTAAGGTCTATTTTCAATAAGTACCTTATTTGACAGCTTAATTGTTTGACCTGAAAATTCCAAGTCTGTGTCACTAATCTGATTTCCTTCGAAAAACAGGGTATTTGGCTTGTAGTCTAAGCCTTCCGGCATCGTAATAATCACAGAGGCACCATCACCACTTAAAATGGCATCTTCATCGGGTGTAATCGAGTCTGTAAAACGAACCGTGTCATCCTTATAGCCCACAACCTGAGAGGCAGGGGTAGCAGTCGGATTCTGAGTCAGGTTTTGAACCTTCAAGTCATGATCCGCACTACCCGGAATCTCCAGCATAGCTATTCGAGCATCCATCCATAAACCACCGGTCGCACCGGTAAATCCCCAGTAAACCTTTGTTCCGCCAAACATCGTTTGCAGATTAGCTACCGTATAAGAGGCTTCACCAAAATTTTCAACTGTATACTTCAGTGTTCTCGTACTTGCTACCCAAGTGATGTCCAAAGCTCGCCAAGTATCGTTAGACATTCGATTTGCTGCATTGGCTGTTGTCGTCGTTTTCAGTAATCCGTTATGTGTTCGCGCACTACCCGAGGTATTATTGGCAGCCGGAATCAGTACAGCAATGTGCCCACCACGTCGATTAGCCAAACTTAGAATGCCATCACTGCTGGCTCCTGAGGTACCATAAGGATCAAACTCCAGACTCAATGCATTTCGAATATGGTTATTGCCATTACTCCCGTTACCATAGGCAGCCAATGCTGAACCGCCTTCTCCAATAGCCGCCTGTCCCCTAGGGTCATTATGAAAGGTCATCGTAATGCCATCCGCAACGCTGGTACTCGTACTACCGGAATCGTTTGTTCCATTACCTAAATAAATAAAAGTAGTAAAACGAAAATCTCTCGTCAAATCAATCTGCCGTTTTGACCAGATTGCCCCTTTTTGTCCGGTACTACCCACTATTTGCAATACCTTGTCATCATCTAAATAAACAGGTCCTGAGCCTATTGCAGGGTTAAATACAGCATTCAACGGGATTGTATTCGCCGGAAAAGCATCTGCTCCCGACCAAGCTCTTGTTTGAACATCCAAATAAAGCCCTTGCTCTCTAGAAAAATCCTTTAAGGAAGTAAAATTCAACTTTTTTTCTATTTTCGTTTCTCCCGTCGTATCGGATAAGAGAATCTTTGAATAGGAAGCACCGGCTTCTTGAGAAACATCAAAGGTTACCTCAAATGGAGCAGGCTTTTCTGCAACAAATTCAAGGATTCCTTCCTTTTTCAACGGATTGGCTGAAAAGATTACATGCTCCTGATTCTTGTTGTCGAGCGCTGCTTCAACTGTTTCCATGGTTGCGTCCGTCAGTCCTTCGTAGGACAGAGTATATTTTTCTTGTTTAGGATTGTTTATACGCACAGTTACTGATAGCATACCAGCTTCAGTTGTCGGCTGAGCGGTAATGATCGTTTCATTTTCCGATGCTTGACTTTCTTTGGCACCGCCCCAGATAAACAGCAACGTGAATAGGAGAAAGACGCATATCACACCCATATAAGAATTTTCTTTATTTTTCATTTTCCACTCTCAACCTTCTTTATGTTTTTATAAGTACGCCAAGCGTACGACCCACATGCTTCCAAAGCTAAGAAACTGATTATTTTTCTACTATTATTCCCTCAAGAACTTATAAAGTCAGTCCATTACCGCTCTACTACCGGTCTATGTATGAGAACGGGATACACTATCCCTCTCTCTTTTTCAATCAAACGTTCAACACATATCCTCTTGACCGAACTGTCTTGATATACTCCGGCTTTAGAGGGTCTTTTTCAATTTTTCTTCGTAAATGAAAAATTAGATTAGCTACTCGAAACTTTAAGTTTTCCGACTCTTCTTTGTTATTCCAGACTTGCCTGTAGATTGCCTGATAAGGGATGGCTTCTGACTTCTTTCTATATAAAAGCTCAATCGTTTTAAATTCCAGCTTGGTCAACCCAACTTCTCTGTTACCATCGACTACTACACTCAAATTGCTAGGAACCAGCTTAAACTCTTTTACTCCTGATGCTGCCTCTGCCAAAGATGGAGACATGTTTTGCAAAGCACCATGACGCAACGAATTTTTCAGTATCAGTTGATACTCTTCGGGATCAATCTGAGAGTCAACGATGCCATCTGCACCCAGTTGCAGCAAAATGATTCGCGTTGTCTTTGGCAGCTCATCTGAAAAAATCCAAATTAGGGCGCTTGTATGCTTCCTGATTTTTATCAGCAGCTCACAAACCTTCCCTACCTCCCCCTCGGAGTCACTTTGAATAATCAATGCATCCATTTCTCCAACTTCTTCAACATTGTTTTTTAACGGCATTTCCAGTAAACTAAATGACTCATCGCTCTTCAGAGCTTCCACGTGCCGATTATCCGGAAGCCCATTATTTGAAACAAACCCAATTTGATACATAACTTTTCCTCCTCCTGCGAAAACGGTGTCATATTAAATCTTTTTCAAAGCATTATTCCTTATTTACTGCTATAATTACAGCAATAGTCACGTTTGGTCCAGCTAAAAAGCAACTGTTTCTCAGCCGTTTAAAAATATTTTTTTCCATACACACCATACAATTTTTTTCTTTAAATAATTAGTTCTGAGAAAAACTTACAAAAAACAGAAAAATAAACGAAAAATAGTAGATTTGACGGTTTATTTGACGGCTTTCTTAGTTTCCGGAGAGAGTCACGACTCCTAGAAATAAAAAAGAAGCTCCGTGATATTCACGAAACTTCTCTCTCAAAATCATTTAGATTTAGTTTGGCATCTAGCTTAGACATAGCAATCTGTCTGTTTTCCCACATAGAATCTGTATATGTATCCAGTGTCAGCTTAACAGAGGAATGGCCCAGCAGCCTGCTTAATGTTGCTACATCAACACCTTCCTCAATACATCGAGTCGCAAAGGTATGCCTCAGAACATGAAAATGAATGTTCAAATTAGCCGCTTCAATAATTTTCTTAAAACGATAATTAATTACTCTCGGCTCTGCAAAACTGTTTTTGCAGGCAATTAGGAACTCCGAATTGGCCTTTTTTCTGTTTTCCAGTAGATACTCTCTCAAATTTTCTGCCAATGGGATATCCCGTCTGGATGTTTCTGTTTTAGGTGTGCTCAGAATCAGCTTTGTCTTTTGAACAGAATCCTCGCAGTTAACCCTTAAAAGCGTTCGGCGAATCTGAATCGTATTTTTTTGAAAATCAATATCACTCCATTTCAGTCCGCTAATTTCACCAATACGCATTCCTGTATACAAAGCTAAGATTACAGGCGAGCAGCTTTTCTCCTGTAATGCCATTTCCTCTAATTGCCTTTGCTGCTGTACAGTTAATGCATTGACACGCTCGTTCCTGCTTTTGGGGAGAATAACGGCTTCACAAGGATTTTCGACAAGATATCGTTCCTTACAGGCTTGATTCAAAGCATGCTTTAGTACGGTGATAATCCCTTTAATCGTTGTCGGAGATAAATCCTTAAGCTGCAAATGATAGATAAAATCATTGATATCCGCTGTTCCCAACTCGTTCATTTTTTTGTTCCCTAGAAAAGGGAGAATATGCTTCTCTACTCGGCCTGAATACGCAGCATAGGTCGTGACCTTGACACTCCTTTTTACGGTATACTCAAGCCATTGGCATAGCCAGTCCGTCAGCTTTCCTTGAAATACCAACTGTGTTTTCGTCCCTTGATTGTATTGAGATTTCAACACAGTTAATTTATTTTTTACTATATTATACTTTTTTCCATACACGTATCCAAAAATTATTTTGCCATTTTCTGTTCTATTTTTTATATAGCGGCCTTCATAACGGCCATCTTTTCTTTTATAGATATTTTCACCTTTTCTGGCCAAAAGATCACTTCCCACTATTAATTTTGACGGCTTTTGCGACGGCTTATTAATTATTAAAAACAAAATACATCAAATTTGTTGATTATTTACTGCTTACAAATGCTTTGGAACCCTTTTTTATCATTTTTTTCGCTTTTTTATAAAAAATATGAAAACAAAAAGACAAAAAAACGATAGACTACTGTGCCTATTTCAGTTAAAATACTATTGGAATCATAAAATTTTTCGTACATTATAGTAAAAACAACGTTTTTCTCAGAACTAATTATTTTATGAAATATTTTTTATTTTGTCGTCAAAAATAATATGTAGTTTCCCCTATTCAAAACACCCGTTTACTATTCAACTATTCTGTAAATCATTTAGAATAAACCGCTTTCTTCCCCATTTACGATTTTACCACATAAAAATAAATATTTTATTTCTATTTCATTAGAAAAATGATTAATTTAAAAAAATCACAAATAATATCAATTTAAATATCAGTCACCTCATGAATCAATATTTCCTTTTTCATATAGTTTATTAATTATTTGGGCAAGAAACAACAGCAACGCCCATTCCTTTCTTTTTGTACATCTCGACTTACAGAAATTACACAACTATAGGTCCTTGCATTCAGCTACTTTCATATATGGGTAAATAGAACATCGAAAGAAAGAGACTCTGACATTTGCATGTCCTAGCCTCTAAAAACCGAATATACAGCATCCTAAGCTTTATGTACTCCTAGAGAACCATGGCTAACGCCCCCGAACTATATTTCATTCGCTTTTGCTTTCTCAAAACGGAACACTATTAAACTGGAGCCTTTGGTTTCCAGACCGGAACACTCCTTCTCCATCAATTTCGTTGTAGAAGAAGCCTTGTCACGGCCTCATTTAATACTGAATATAGATTGAATGCAGTCATTTACAGTCTTTAGTAGTAGACTTTGCAAAGCTTTGTGTCTCTTTTACTTTAAAACAACTCGTATTTCTATGGTTACCTATGATAAGCAGCTTTTTTCTTCTCATTGCTCCATTGCCAGCTCATACAGCGGCAACAGCTGTTGGTAGGTTTCCAACATATATTCCCTTGCTTCTTCAGGATTTTCCAGTATCGCAGAACCTCTTTTAATGATTCGTCCGACTTGAAATTCTCCCTTCTTTATATTACAGAAACGAAGTAAGCCTCTTTCAACATCCGCCTCCATCAATTTTTCAATTTCAGGCTGTGTGTGATCCAAGGACATATAAAAATCTTCCGGCAAATGATCAAACAATTCCTGGTTATTCAAAAACGCCTCCGCAATTTTCTGCTCATTTTTAGGATTATCAATCAGAGACAACCACATAAAAACATAGTCAGGCCAAATGCCCAATTGAAAATGCGGCTCCATTTTGTATCCGCGTTTTTTCTGGCTTAGCGCTGACCATGTATTCTCCGGTGGATAGGTTGTCCGCCGACGATGCTGAGCAATATGAACAAAAAGCTCCTTCTCAAGCTTTGTTCCCAGTTCTAATGCAAAGTAATCGTCTAATTCTTGAAAAACCGGTTGTACCAACCGTCTAATCCCATCCATTCTTGCTTCCAGGCCTTCAATTTCAAATACTTCAAAACTTTTCTCTGTAAACATTAAAATGGAAATTCCCCCTTTGTTGATATAAGCAAGCTGACCCCATATAGTCCCTTATTATTCTAAGCCTTGAATAATTACATTTGCTTATTTTCTCGCATCCCATTTTCTATTGCGTATTACTATGCGAATCCATTTCTTAGTAAACTCAATAGTCCAACTAGTCAACTATCCATTTTTCATGCTTAAGAGTAACACCTCTCTAAAAGAAATACAACTCCAATAATTATCACTTTTTTTAATATTTTGAGCACTTGAAGAGAAAATCTTTTTATGTTAATATGTAGTCGAACGATATATAGCATAACTATATATAAAGAAACTATATATAAGGACTGATTCGATGAATACACCTTTAACTGAGACGACCTATTACATTCTTCTCTCGCTGATAACACCTTTACATGGTTATGGCATCATTAATAATGTAAAGGAGCTAAGTAACGGGCGAGTAAACCTGGCTGCCGGTACTCTATATGGCGCTTTAGAAACATTGAAAAAAAAGGGGTACATCGAACTTTTTAAAGAGAGCAGTTTGAGAAAGAAAAAGGAGTATACACTGACAGAAGCAGGTCACAAAGCATTAGCAGAGGATTTCAAAAGATTAAAAGAACTCGTCGCTGTAAGCCAAGAAATATTAGGAGGGTAAAACGATGAACAGAATCAGAGTATGGCTGCCTGTAAAGTCCGAAGAAAATTGGTTAAATAAGTACGCTCAAAAAGGCTATCAACTTGAAACAATCACTCCTTTCCGCCTCTTTGTACCTTTAGAAATAAGAATATATAAATTTAAAAAAACACAGTACCAGCACCTTCACTACAAAATTGATTACCGCTCCTTTGATTCAAAAGAAGCCTTCGCTGATTATTTGGCTCTTCTCAAGGAAGATGGCTGGGAGCATTTCAACCAGGATTTCAGCTATAACAATGTGACAAATGCCTTGTACTTTTATAATGTTACTGATCCTGCAAAAGTACTATTTTCAGATAACCAATCACAACAGGAACGAAGCTATCGAGCATCGGCTGCTCTGCTAAAATGGAGTCTTCTGCCTTTTCTGGCAGCCCTTTTCCTTCCCTATTACCGGAACTTGCCGCCCGCAAACTCTTTCTTATCATTCATTGGAAGATACTTCTTTGTGATAATTACTGTAGGTATGCTTCTCCTTGCTGCCTTTCTAAAAATTACCGAAGATAAAAAGAGACACATCCACCAATAATAAAAAAAGGTGTCTGGGACAGAAATAAACATCCAACTCTTCTTACACCTAAAATCCGAATAAACGGTGATCCAAAAGCTGCACTACACTTCGTTTCGATCTCATCAAATGCTAAGCTCTAAAGAGCCAAGTCTTTGAAGGTCTTCAAAAATAAGGCGAATTATACTGAAAATGTGAGTAGCCATTTTCATATAATTCGCCTTATTTCTTGAAGCAAAACACTTTTGGCTCAGCCTCTTTTATTTATGATTATACTTTCCTATAGGCAGACAATACCTTGTCCATTCGACCACCATCAACTTTTAGTACTCCGCACACAGCCAGCCCAATCATGACAAGAACCTCTACTATATTATGAAGAAGAAATTCGGTTGGGTTAATCGCCGCTCTGGTAAAAAGAATTGAAAGACCTTCTACACCAAAGCTAAAAAATAGGGCGATTACTGTTAGCCACCAGAAGCCAATGGATGTAAACCGCCACATCACGATAAGCAGCCAGCTGTAGCCAACCCACACCGCTGCCACAGTGAGCAATTGTCTCAAATCCAGCTGTTGGTTGTAGCGTTGAATAACGACCATTAACACTCCTATCAGAAGGCTGATGGCACCTCCCGCTTTAAGCAATCTTTCCTCCTCTGTATATCTCCAAATAGAAAGAATCGCTCCTGCAATCATACAACCAACAACGACGATTAACGACCAGGTAAACTTCTGAGTGTAGATGAAGTCAATTCCCAGACAAATCAGACCGCTGACTGTCAATGTACTCATAAACACTATATAAAGAACTTCCTGTATATTTTTTCTTTTTAAACTGCTGACCATTTTTTTATCCCCTTTCAATAATGTATCTAAAGAGATTGAAAAAATTTCACTTAGCTGAATCAGGCTTTCAATATCCGGATAGCTGCGTCCCACCTCCCAATTCGAAATCGTTTGTCTGGATACATGCATCTTGTCCGCCAGCTCCTGCTGTGTAAAATGATATTCCTGTCTTTTCTCTTTTAGTTTTTCCCCTAAATTCATTTGTTGTCTCCTTCTGTTTTCACTATAAGAAAATCATACCATTTTCACAAGAAAAGAAAATAAGCAATAACTGGAAACACCACGCAAAGATTCTAAGCATGTTGATATACCAGCGTTTTATCAGCAGGAAAAGAAACTTTCTTTTTAGAAAAAATCGAATCATTCACAAGGAAATATAATTAAAAAAGAGACTCGAAGCAGCAGATAAAGAACGATTCAGGCAATCGCTTCATCCATTCTTCGTCCCACAAAGTGCTCCACTGCCATCCTCAAACCAAATCATGACGGTTGTATCTAAAGATAATAATTGCTGATTTCTGTATGCGATCTTTTTTATTCCTATAGAAGGAAAATGTATAATATTCGGTCTCCTATCTATTGATAAAAACAGCTTGATTGTAAGCTATACTTGTTCCCCACCCTATATTTTATGCATATTTTATTACTAAATTACATATTTTTGCATATTTATTTACAAAAATGGTTGCTTTTTGAATTTTCAGGTGCTATGATAGATTCAATTCAATTTTGAGATTAAGCAAGGGGTGCATGTTTTGATGAAAGAAAAAGTAGTTTTAGCATATTCCGGAGGGCTTGATACCTCCGTAGCAGTTAAATGGTTAGTAGATGAAGGGTATGATGTCATTGCCTGCTGTCTGGATGTCGGTGAGAAGAAAGATTTGGAATTTATCAAGAATAAGGCCTTATCGGTAGGTGCTTCGGCATCCTACACCATTGATGCCAAAGAAGAATTTGCTCAGGAGTTTGCCTTGATTGCATTACAGGGACACACCTTCTATGAGCAGTCCTATCCTCTGGTATCTGCATTATCCAGACCGTTGATTGCGAAAAAGCTTGTTGAGCTGGCGAACGAAACAGGTGCCACAACTATCGCTCACGGCTGTACCGGTAAAGGAAATGACCAAGTACGGTTTGAAGTAGCGATTAATGCCTTAGCACCAAATATCAAGGTTATTGCTCCTGTACGGGAGTGGAAATGGTCTAGGGAAGAAGAAATCAAGTATGCGTTGGAAAAAGGTGTTCCTGTTCCGGCCGACTTGGATAATCCTTATTCTGTGGATCAAAATCTTTGGGGCAGAGCAAATGAATGCGGCATTTTAGAAGATCCATGGGCAACACCTCCTGAAGGGGCTTATGAGCTGACTGCCAGCTTGGAAAAAACGCCGGATCAAGCAGATATTATTGAGCTGACTTTTGTTGAAGGCGTACCAACAGCCGTCAATGGAGAAGAAATGCTTCTATCAGAACTGATTCTTCACCTAAATGATTTGGCTGGAAAACACGGCGTTGGTCGGATTGACCATGTTGAGAATCGGCTCGTCGGTATCAAGTCTCGGGAAGTATACGAATGCCCGGCAGCTATCACGTTAATGACCGCACATAAAGAGTTGGAAGACCTGACATTTGTACGTGAGGTTGCTCATTTTAAACCAATCATTGAAAACCAATTATCACAGGTCATTTATGATGGCTTATGGTTTAATCCGTTAACCGATGCACTCATTGCATTCCTGAAATCTACACAGAAATATGTTAATGGTGTTGTTCGGGTAAAACTTTTCAAAGGACATGCCATCGTAGAAGGCAGAAAATCAGCGAATAGTCTCTATAACGAAGACTTGGCGACCTATACATCAGCAGATACCTTCGATCAGGATGCGGCAATTGGTTTCATTAAATTATGGGGATTGCCAACTAAGGTTCACGCTGAGGTCCAAAAAAAGGTAAACAAAGAAGAATAGCATGTGTTTATAGAGAAATCCCCTTCACTGTGCGCGGTGAACAAGGGCATTCAACACAGGTTTTCGATACTTGCTTTTAGAGACACTCCTTTTGTTCTGCGGAATGAAATAAAGAGTGCAGCAAGGCTTTCATCAAGAATCACCTTCCCTTTGGATTGTAGCTTTGTGCTAAAGGGAAAGTGATTACCCCTAAGTAATGAATAGATAGACGGTTCGTCGATGAAACAGGAATAGATGAACCGTCTTTTTTTAGCAAAACAAATCATATTGAGGTGACAATCATGAAAAAATTATGGGGCGGACGTTTTGAAGGAAAAAGCGAGAGTTGGATTGATGAATTCGGTGCTTCTATCTCCTTCGATCAGGCGTTGGCAGCACAGGATATCCAAGGAAGTCTTGCTCACGTAAAAATGCTTGGGCACACTGGCATCATCAGTGAATCCGAAGCAGAAACAATCAAAAACGGTTTACTGGCTGTTCAAAAAAAATTGGCAAATAATGAGCTGACCTTCAGTGTTGAAAATGAAGATATTCATTTAAATATCGAAACCTTTCTTCATCAGGAAATCGGTGCGGTAGCCGGCAAGCTCCATACCGGTCGGAGTCGAAATGATCAGGTTGCTACAGATATGCACTTATATTTGAAAATGATTGTGCAACAAACCATTGAAAAAATTCATACCTTCCGTCATGTGTTGGTGGAAAAAGCAGACAAGCATATTGAAACAATCATGCCGGGCTACACACATCTGCAACATGCACAGCCAATTTCCTTTGCACATCATTTAATGGCTTATTATGGTATGTTGACAAGAGACCAAGAACGCTTTACAGAGAGTATGAAGCGAATCGACATCTCACCGTTGGGTTGTGCTGCGTTAGCGGGAACCACCTTCCCAATTGATAGAGAATACTCTGCTGAAGAGCTGGGCTTCTCAGCTATCTATGAAAATAGTTTAGATGGCGTCAGCGATCGAGATTTTATCTTGGAATTTTTGAGCAATAGTTCAATTTTAATGATGCACCTGACACGATTTTGTGAGGAACTGATTTTATGGTGCAGCCATGAATTTCAGTTTATCGAATTAACCGATACCTTCTCTACAGGCAGCTCAATTATGCCGCAAAAGAAGAATCCGGATATGGCTGAGCTGATTCGAGGAAAGTCAGGACGTGTTTTTGGTAACTTGTTTGGTCTATTAACTGTATTGAAGGGGCTCCCTCTTGCTTATAACAAGGATTTACAGGAGGACAAGGAAGGTATGATTGATACTGCCCATACCATCTTAACCAGTCTGGATATCATGGCAGGGATGATTGACACCATGAAGATCAATGAAGAAATCATGGAAAAATCGACAGAAAAAGATTTCTCTAATGCAACCGAGCTGGCTGATTATTTAGCAACTAAAGGAATGCCTTTCAGACAAGCACACGAAGTAGTTGGCAAGCTCGTTCTGGAATGTACTAAGAAAGGTATCTATCTACAAGAGGTTCCTTTAGAAGACTATCAGAGTGTTACACCTTTGATTGAACAGGATATCTATACCGCATTGGCTTCTCGAACAGCCGTTGAACGTCGAAACTCTCTAGGCGGCACCGGCTTCAAGCAGGTCAAAGCCGCCGTGAACAAAGCTGCAGCCCAACTAGCAGCAGAATAAGGAAAAAAGAGCGAGATTCCCTCCGATAGGAGGTGTTATCTCGCTCTTTTTCCAGCTATTTATCGTTTAAAGTCTTAATTATCTGGTTTTAGTACGTGTATCTGCATCGACTCCAGGTGCTTTGCCCAGTTTGGCTTGAAGCATCCAGATTTTCTTTTCGATATCTGTTTTGTTGGCGATAAAAATATCTTGTGTTGAATCGTCGCCTTCATCACCGGAAACATCGATTCCTTTTTGGTATAGATCAGCTAAGTAGCGGTAACCCTCTACTAATTTTTCCATACGTTCCGGAATTGTGCGATCCCAGTTACCAACTTCGTCTTCGATTCCTGTATTATCCGCAAATTCTCTTAATGTAGAATAAGGAGAGCCATCCAACGTAATCAGACGCTCAGAAACCACATCTAATTGGTCATTGATTTCGTCCATGAATTCGTCCATCAATGGGTGTAGTGTCAAAAATTCAGGTCCGCGCATATACCAATGTGTTTGATGGATAACTACAGAAAACTGACTTAAGTCTGCAACCAACTGATTCAATACTTCTTTTGTTTGTTCAAATTTCATTTCTTCATCCTCCTGCTTCTATTATGAATAAGACGAAATAAACAATTATCACTCTTTGTGTACGGCTTATTTCGCACGATTCATATACCTAATATTCTATATTAACATTGTATTATGAAATGACGCGAATGTACAACAAAATCACTCAAAATTAGAATATTTATTTTTTGATAATAATTATATTCTAGTTAGAACTGCTGCTTGAGGATTCTTGTACAGAAGATTCTTCCGTACTTTCCTGAGCTTCCTTCAATAAATCATCAATTGCGTCTTTCAACTCGTCATCTGAGGTTTCTTCATCCAACGCCGGTTGACTGTACAAGTCATCTAATAGCTCGTTCATCACTTCATCAGTGACCTCATTCAACGCTTCGTCCAGCTCCTCCGGTTTTTCTGTACCGGAGATAAAGGCCATGAAAATATTGGAGACTACTTCTTCCTGATCCTTTGGAATAAACCACTTTCCTTTTTCCTTTTCTAATTTCAAATCCATCTCAATCGAGTCATTCTCAATTTTTATTACCTGTATTCGCTCGGTTAGAATAGTAATCGCTGATTGCAGCGTCTCTTCTCCATTCAGCTCCTCCTCTGTCATTTCAGCCGTTTCGCTTGCTTCTCTAATCAAAGTACGCGTCATTTCTTTAACTGCATTAACCAAATCCAGACCTGTAATGAAATAGGTGATGGTGGCGCCATTCTTCTCTTCTTTGATTCCAGCAACCTTAAAGTTGGTCTTCTCTCTCATTTGTTTCAATAATTCCTGCGTCAAGCCGGTTACATCTCGTTCAGATACTGCTTCATCGCTTTCTAAAAGACCTTCTAAAAAGTCGTCCTCAAATTTCTCCGCATTTTTATCCAGCTCTTCCCCGGTTTTTGCTCCATCTTCAAAGGCATCAGCGAACTCATTTGTCCGTTCCTGATAGATTAGCCGATCAATTAACAGCTCCCCTGCCTCTTCAGCGGGAATGGCCTTATTACAGCCAGTAAGCAGAAGTGCAGCAAAAGCAATCATAAGTACCATTGTTTTCTTCATATGTGTGTTTTCCTCCATCTATGTACTCTGTCTTCAGTGTTTTTCCCAATTGCTTCTTATACTCTATTATTCCTAAAAGATTCAGAAAAGTCTACCTGAAATAAAAAAATTCACAATTTTTGCGTATTTTCTTTTGAAGGGAGGAAATAAATGACACCTATCGTACCATTCATTTTGGGATGTTGTCTGGGATCGTTCTTTTGTCTGATAGCTGAACGAATGCCGAAAGGAGAATCAATTCTGCTGCCGGCTTCTCACTGCCCTTATTGCAGCCATCGACTTGCTTTTTATGAACTGATTCCATTGCTGTCTATCATGACCCAAAAATTCCAATGCCGAGCTTGCTCGGCACAACTTCCAATCATCTATTTTATCAGCGAACTGGTAAGCGGGTTACTCACTATTTTCTGCTTTACTCAGGGCTTTCATCTCACCTCCCTTTATTCCTTTTTATTTTTGAGCATGGGATTGCTGCTCTCGCTGACCGACAGCTTTTATTTGATTGTTGAGCCGAAAATTTTATATTTCTTTTTTTCTGTTTTACTTCTTTGGCACCTCTGGTTTTCACTACCTATCCACCTTTGGAGCTGCCTTGCCATTACCGGATTTCTTTATGCACTAAATTGCCTTCACCCTCATTCGATTGGAGGTGGAGATATCTTATTGTTAGCTTGTTGGAGTCTGCTGCTGGGATGGGAGTCTATATTGCTCCTCCTATTTGCAGCCAGTACAAGTGCACTGTTTTACTCCCTACTTCAATGGTGCTGCTTTCGTAGCAGGGTTCAGAAGCTGCCCTTTGTTCCTTTTCTGACGATTGGTCTATTTATTGTATTTCTATTTAGATAAGGCAAAAGATATATAGAAAAATAGAACATCCATATCAACCAGAGGTCGGAATAAAAGCAATCGGCTTCGAGATGTCAGTTTCACCATTTCCCCTTGTTGAGATGCGAAAAGAGTTTGGGACTGAAATAAAGTCCCAAACTCTCAAGCAATCCAAGCAAACAATTGATTCTTATCTATTTTTTCCAGTTGTCTTTGATAAATTTAGCCCGGCCGGAGCCTTGTCTATATAGGTTGTAGTGCAGACTGTTCTTCCGATAATAATCCTGATGATACTCCTCAGCAGGATAAAACGGCTGTGCCGGTTCTATTTTTGTGACGATTGGTTTAGTGAATCGACCACTACTCTGCAGCGCTGCTTTTGAAGCCTCTGCCGTCTTCTTCTGCTTCTCACTCATATAAAAAATTACCGGACGATAGGAATCTCCTCTATCCGCAAACTGCCCAAGTGCATCTGTTGGGTCTGTTTGCTGCCAATACGTAGCTACCAAATCCTTATAGGATAAAATCGTTGGGTCAAAGGTAATTTCAACCGCTTCTGTGTGACCAGTTGTTCCAGTGGTCACCTGTTCGTAGGTCGGATTTTCTACATGTCCGCCTGTATAACCAGAAATAACAGAAATCACACCAGGCTGTTCGTCAAATGGATGAACCATACACCAAAAACAGCCACCAGCAAAAATGGCTTTTTCATACTGAGTATCCATACTCTTCCCTCCACTCTTTTCTTCATCATACCCCCTTTTCAAAAAGAAAAACAGTTAGGTGCATTCAAAAAAGAGAGCCCTCCTTCAAAAAGAAGCAAGGCTCTCTCTCCTACCAGCTGTCAGTTCAGCTGCTTATTGATAATGGAACGTGCTACTTTTTCACGCATTTGTAATTCATTGATACCGTATGCTTTCTCATAGTAGGTAATCAGCAAATCGATAGCAAATACCTGAGAGACTTTTCCAGTCAGTGATCCGCCATTCAATAAATATTCCTCAATTGCCGTCTGCAATACAACATCACTGATTTGAGCGATTGGAGACAATACATAATTCGAGATAGCGATAATTGTGGCCTGATTTTCTTTTGCAATAGATAGCGCATCATAGATATCCTTGGTTTTTCCGGTAAGACTTAAGGCAATCACAACATCCTCTTTTGAAAACAGTGACGCACTCATCGCCTGATAATGAGAGTCGGTAATTGCTTTTGCTTCAACTCCGCCTCGTAAAAAACGAGACTCCATATCTCTGGCAGTTATCCCGCTGGAACCTACTCCAAAGATATAAATATTTTTAGCCTTGTGAATATAGTCAGCCGCCGTTTTCAGCTTCTCTTCGTCAGCCAATACACTGGTTTCTTGAATCGCCTTGATTAAGCGGTTCTCCACTATGTTAACGAACGATGCTTCAGCCGAATCCGAATGGTTCGAATGGGAAGAAGGAAAACCTTCTTTGGCAATATCAATTTTCAAATCTGAAAAACCATTATAACCAAGCTTTTGACAAAATCGGACAATCGTCGCATCACCGACCATTGTTGCCTTTTTTATGTCCACCAATGTTTGATGCAAGACCTTCTCTCCGGAAGAAACAATATAATCAGCTACTTTTTTTTCGGACTTTGTCAGATAGCTGTAATTGGCATGTATATTTTCTAAATAGCTCATAGGTACACTCCGCTTTTTCATGTTTTCTCTATTTTCTATTGATTTACAATTTTTGTCAAATTTTCACACTCCTCCATATTTACTTTTATGGAGGAGTGTAGTATATTATAATCAAATTCGGAGTTTTTCTCCGAAAATAAATTTGTGGAGGAGAAAATGAAAAAGAACGAATTTTTAGCCGCAATAAAAAACGGCATTATCGTTTCCTGCCAAGCACTGCCGGGAGAACCGTTATATTCTGAACAGGGTGGAATCATGCCTCTTATGGCTAAAGCAGCCGAAGAAGCCGGTGCAGTAGGTATCCGAGCCAACTCTGTGCGTGATATCAAAGAAATCAAAGAAGTAAGCTCCTTGCCAATCATCGGAATCATCAAACGAGAATACCCACCTCAAGAACCTTTTATCACAGCCACCATGAGAGAAGTGGATGAGCTGGCAGAAACAGGTGTCCCTGTGATTGCATTAGATTGTACCTCAAGAGAGCGATTTGACGGAAAGACTGTTGCCCAAAATTTACAGGAAATCAAACAGAAGTATCCGAACATCCTTTTAATGGCCGATATTGCCACTGTAGAAGAAGGCATCCATGCTTGGGAGGCAGGAGCAGATATTGTGGGAACAACATTGGCAGGTTATACCAAAGAAAGTACATGTACGAATGGACCCGATGTTACCTTGATTCAGCAGTTAGTTGCTGCAGGTGTCGATGTCATCGCAGAAGGGAAAATCCATACCCCCGAACAAGCAGCGGCTATCCAACAAATGGGTGTTGCCGGTATCGTTGTCGGTGGCGCCATTACCCGTCCGAAAGAAATTGCTGCACGCTTTATTGAAGCAATTAGCTGAACAGCTATAAAAATATCAGAGGAGGATTTTTATGTTTAAGAAGTTTTCACAGTTAGGAAGAGCGTTTATGCTGCCTATTGCCATTTTACCTGCTGCCGGTCTGTTATTGGGGATAGGCGGTGCCTTATCTAATGCCAGCGCTATTCAGGCATATCCTTGGCTGGATCAGCAGTGGCTGCAAACGATATTAACCATCATGAGTAACGCAGGAAATGCTGTATTTAGTAACTTAGCACTTATTTTTGCTATCGGTTTAGCTGTTGGTCTGGCAAATGGCGATAAAGGAACTGCTGGTCTGGCCGGTGGGGTATCCTTTCTTGTATACACGGCAACAATCAGTGGTTTACTGCAATTGTTTTCTCCTGATAACACGATTGATACCGGTGTCGTGGGCTCAATTGCCATCGGCGGAACTGTTGCCTTTCTTCACAACCGCTATCGAAAAATCGAACTGCCTAGATTTTTAGGCTTCTTTGGCGGCTCCCGTTTCATTCCAATTATCTCTTCTTTAGCCGCAATTGTAATCGGTGTCATTTTCTTTCTAATTTGGCCACCCATCCAGCAAGTAATGACTAGTGCCGGAGAAGCGGTTGCCGGAATGGGCAGTCTGGGCACTTTCCTATACGGCTTCCTACTCCGTCTAACAGGAGCAGTTGGTCTGCACCATACAATCTATCCAATGTTCTGGTATACCTCTTTAGGTGGCGTAGAAACTGTTGCCGGTGAGCAGATTGTCGGCGCACAGAACATTTTCTTCGCTCAATTGGCAGATCCGAACCATACCGGTTTGTTTACGTATGGTACACGCTTTTTTGCCGGACGTTTTGCGACGATGATGTTCGGTCTTCCGGCAGCCTGTTTTGCAATGTATCGGGCAATCCCGAAAGAAAACCGTAAAAACACAGGTGGCCTCTATGCCAGTGGTGCATTAACATCCTTTCTAACAGGAATCACTGAGCCGATTGAGTATATGTTTTTATTTGGTGCACCATGGCTGTATGTCATCCATGCCTTTTTGGACGGCTGTTCCTTCCTGGCAGCAGATTTATTAAATATTCGCATCGGTAATTCCTTCTCCGGTGGATTAATCGACTTCTTACTGTTTGGTGTTTTCCAAGGACAAGACCGTACGCATTGGCTATATGTCATTCCTTTAGGTCTTGCTTGGGCTGCAGTCTACTATTTTGTCTTCACGTTCTTTATTAAGAAATTTAAGGTAGCGATTCCCGGAATGGAGAGCAATGAAGAAATCGAAGCGGCCACTACTCCTGCATCAAAAGGCTCGAATGCACTATATGATGATTCACTTATTATCATCGAAGCCCTTGGCGGTGAAAAGAATATCGATTCCGTTACAGCCTGTGCTACCCGTTTAAGAGTGGCAGTTAAAGACAGCACAACTGTCAACAAGGAACAGATCAAACGTCTGGGTGCTGTTGCCGTGTTGGAAATTGACGGCGGCATTCAAGCGGTTTTCGGTGGAAAAGCCGACCTCTTCAGTCAGGAAATTAACCAGATATTAGGCAGCGAATAACAAAAGACAAATAGCCTCCGATGCTTGATAAATCGGAGGCTATTTGCCTTTTTTCTTTATTATACTCTATCTGTTAATGCCATATTTTCCGCTGAATAACAGTCTCTTTTTTCTCATTGGTCAAAGTCTGCAGCCGACCTTCAATCAGCAGTTTACGTCCTTTAGGGTTTTTAGTATAGGCAATTGCCGCTGTGGGAAGCCGCTTTTGAACTTCTTTCAAAAAACGCTCCGCTTCCTGCTTTTTCTTGCCATAACGTTCTGGTATTGCGTAACGGTTCTGCCCCACAAGCAACAGATATCTCGGCTCTTCAATTTCGCCAAGCAGCTCTTTTGCCGCTTCAATAAATAACCGCTCATTGTGATAGCTGGCTGTTTTTAATTCACACCGGAAGCTGTTTGATGTCACCGTCACATCCAACTGATCCTCCACCTTAATCAATTGATCCTCCGTCAGTAAATGGCTGAGTGCCTCCAGCAGCTGTCCTTTTTGCTGACATTTTTTTCGCCAGTTTTTTTCTCGTCTTCTCTCACTAAAATAACTGGCCAATTCTCCTGACGTCAAAGAAGCCCAAAAACCTTTTTTTGGTTGCTCATTCAACGACAAGAAAGAGTTGATTGGCTCTGTTGCTTCAGTTGTTTCCTTAAGGAAAAGTGGCATTGACAAACGCGTTCCCTGAAGCAAGGCTGTTTGCCACGTTTCCAGATGCTGCTTTCTTTCTTTTGCTATGAACAATTGCTGATGTGTGTAGGTGTCAATCTGTTCCAGTGTTGCTGCTTGCGGCAAATCAAATCGTTCGCTGCCAGTTGTGATTAGAGGTAATTCTTCTATATTATTTATTCCCTCAATATAGGACAAACGTCTGGTAATAGGAGATAAATCCGGCTGTTCAGCCAGCGGAATATTAGGAAACACCAGCCCCAGATGCCAAATATTGGTCAGCTTATCCTCAGAAGTTTTTCTCAAGCCGCGCCCACGAATTTGCTGCGTCTGTACGTAAGAAGAGGAACGATTACCTAAAATCACCGTGTTGACAGCCGGACAGTTCCAGCCTTCTCCAAGTAAACTGATTGTCCCAACTAAAACCTGAATCACTTTTTGATCCAACAGCTCCGTCGTCTGTGCCAGAACCTTCGCTTTGTTTCTTTCTGTTAATGGCAGATAGTAGTATCCCTCGTACAGTGGATGATTTTGAAAAGAGGAGCGATACGCCGAATAGTGATCTGTCCCAATATGATAACTGATTAACAGAAATTCTCCGCAAATTGCCGCCAGCTCTGTCTGTGGTTGAAGCAACTCCTTCAAGTCAAGAAATATCGGTACGACACCATAAGCCCATTCCTGCTCTTCCCCCTGCAACACCTCTTTTTTGATGCGGTCCATAAAAATGACACAGGAAAACGCTCGCCCTAAATAGCTTTCTTCCTTCACCACGATATGGCTGATGGCTTCTTTTAACTGTGGAATATTCTGCTTGTACTCATTGTTCAGAGTATACTCCGGAAATAAATGCAGCACATCCTCATACAGCCATTTTTTCTTTTTCAAATAATTGAAAATTTCTAAATCCGGCTGCACCTTAAACAGATAACTATATAAATCCCTCAATGATTGTTTTGTTTGTTCAGGAATCGCTGTTCGTTTATCTAAACCAAGCACGGTCCAATGCTCTTCTTTCAACGTGTATCCCTGCTCATTCAAATAGAACAGACAGCTCAAATAGTAATCAAAGTTCTTATAAATAAATGCAGTTTCTTCTAAAGGTGTTTGTAAAAAGGCTTGCTGCAGCAGATATTCGGTAACCTCCGAATCACTACAGAGCACCTGAACAATGTGATTCTGTTCCAGTAAAAACTGTTCAAACTTCTGATTGCTTTCAGCTGTTGCCGACACAAGATAAACATAGTCCTGATAAGGAGCAAGAACCTGTTCTTTAATCAGCTCCGACACAGAAATTTCCTCGTCAATTTCCCCATTCAGTGCCAAATAACGCTGCCACTCTTTCCTATTGGCATCAAAGGGCGGCGTTGCAGTCAATGATAAGGTTTGCAGCTGAGGGGTATGCATTTTTAGCTGAAGCAACACGTCAGACCAGCTGCTTTTCAAGTGATGCGCTTCATCCAACACTAAAAACTGAATCCCCTGCTCTTCAAAATACATTGGCTCTTCCTTTTTCTTGCTATACAGCTCCTGATACGTCGTAACCGTTATATCCGTTGGTCTAAGCAGCTCATCAGACACCGTCAACAAATCATCATATCGTCGCAAAGCTGCCAGCCACTGTTCTTTTAAAATCAAGGAAGGGACCAAGACCAGCGTCTTTTTTTGCAGGCGATGAATAATCCCTACACCAAGCAATGTTTTCCCTGAACCAGGCGGCGCAATCAGATGGATACTCTGATCGTCTAAGTAATCTTCCACATTCGCAAGCACCCTTGCTTGATACGTGCGCCACTGTATCTGCTCTTTCTTCAAATGATCCCTCCTTTCTCCATTGTTCATCAATCAGACAGTTTACCTGACACTTTAATGAGCGCAGCAACATTTTCAGCTGTTCGCTCAAGATTAACAGCCGCTTCTGCCAATACCTTCTGTAAATCAGCGACCTCGTGAACGGTTGAAAAAACAGCATCAATTCCATGCTCAACAGCCTGCTCACTCCCCGCTCCCGTACTGCCGCAAATAGCCACTACTGGTATCTCCGTTGGTACTCTGCGGGCAATCCCAACCGGTGCTTTGCCTTCCATACTCTGCCCATCCATACGTCCTTCACCGACAATCACAAGATTTGCTTTCCTCACTCGCTTATCAAAATCCAACAAATCCAAGACATAATCAATTCCTGATACGATAGCTCCCTGAGCGAAAGTCGCTAACCCGGCACCCATTCCTCCTCCGGCACCGCTGCCTGGTTTATCAATAATTTTCGGTGCTATTAATGAATAAAAATTTCGCAAGTCTTCATCGGCAGCCGCCAACTCGGCTTCTTCCAGTCCTTTCTGAGGGCCAAAGACATACACTGCACCGTTTTCACCGCAAAGAGGGTTCGTTACATCGGTAATCACAGTAATGTCCATTTGTTTCAGTTGCTCTAAACAGGACGGTTTTTGAAAAGAAGCAACCTTGCCAAGATTCTCACCTACTGCTTCAAGCCGATTGCCTGCCGCATCAAAGAATATATAACCCAAGCCTTCCGCCATACCAATGCCACCATCATTCGTTCCGCTACCACCAACACCAATAAAAAGCTGCTTGACCCCTTCCTCTGCTAATAAACAAATCAACTCACCTAATCCTTTTGTTGATAAACGCAGCGGGTCCCGCTTCTCTCTGGGGATGTCTTCCAAACCAACCAAAGCAGCCATCTCAACCAAGGCTGTATGTCCATCCGTGGTATAGGCAATTTGCTTTCTTTCTCCAAAAGGACCGGTAACCTCTTTGTCGGCATAGGTCAACCTCATATTGGCAGACAACGCTGCGACGGTCCCTTCACCACCATCCCCAATCGGCAACAGCTCATAGACTGCCTCTGGAAAAATTTTTTCAAAGCCGTTTTTGATACACTGCGCGGCCTCCAAGGCAGAAAGACTTTCCTTAAATGAATCTGGCGCTATTAAAATACGCATGACCACTCCCCACTTTCTGATTTCTATATTTATAGATAGCTTCAACCCATCGATACATCAATTACATGCTCTATCTCGCCGACTCAAGTGCTCTAATTTCTATCAAACATCTCCAAGCCAACGACGACCTTCAGCTATTATTTTAGGGGGAAACAACCATTGATACAAGTAAATTTACATTTGATTATTTTTTATTCTATGCTTTCCCTCTAAAGACTGGTACACTATTGAGGGCTTTTACATTGTATCAGGAGGAACGAATATGATTACAAAAATACCATTTAATAACAAACAATCCAGCTGGATCAATATAAATACTGAGGATAAAGAGATATTGAAAAACATTTATGCGGAATATGGAATTGACGACGAAATCGTTGAATATTCACTGGACAAGAACGAACGTGCTCATTTAGACTATGAAGCAAAGACCAACACCTTTGTTCTTATCTTCAACGTACCAAATCGGCAAAAAATTGACAATCATTACGAGACAATCCCGATGACCTTCATTATTAAGGACAATCGCTTTATCACCATTGCCAACAAGAAAAATAAGTACGTTATTGCGGCGATGGAGCGCTACTTAGACGCTAACCCGGATATTACCATTTTTAAATTCCTGTTTAGCAGTCTGTTTCTAGTGACAGATTTCTTTTTCCCATACATCGAAGAAATGAATAATGGACGCAAGAAGGTAAATGACAAGCTGAAGGAAAAGACCAGCAAGCAAAATTTACTGCTGTTATCCGATTTAGAAACAGGCATCGTTTATTTCGTCTCTGCTTCCAAGCAGAATGTCGTTTTACTGGAACAGGTTAAAACGCATCAGCTCTATAAAGGTCTTTCTGAGGTTGAAAAGGAAGAACTGGAAGATGTCGTAATTGAAGCCAAGCAGCTAGTTGAAATGACTCAGCTTTCTTCACAAATTCTGCAGCAGCTGTCTGGCACATATACCAACATCTTGAATAATAACTTGAACGAGGGGATGCGTGTTTTGACCGTTCTTTCGGTGTTACTGACGGTACCAACCATCATCACCGGTTTTTTCGGAATGAATATGCCTCTGCCTTTAGAAAAAAATGCCTCTGGTTGGATGATTACAATCGTTCTCAGTGCGATACTTTGGTTTGCTTTGTCATTTGCCTTGAAGAAGATTATGAAGTAACTATCTGGATTCTATAAGTTTATAAAAAAACCGTTCAACCAACTCATAAAAGTTGGTTGAACGGTTTTTCATTATCAAGATTGCAGTGTCACAACCTTATTAGACGGTGTTTTAAAAGCAGCTTCCTCGGAAATAAGCTGAATAATCTCAAAATATAGAAAGCTATTTTGGGTTTATTCTTCTTATTTCTCAGAGCTGAACGCTTTTGTCACAACCTTATTTATTCAACTCATTTAAAGCGTCTTCTGCAGCCATTTGTGCTTCAATATCAGAGATACTGTACACATTCTCGCTGGCAACTTTGACCTCTTTTGGTTCCATGTTACGGTAGCGAGCCATACCTGTACCAGCAGGGATGATCTTACCGATGATAACATTTTCTTTCAAACCAAGTAGAGGATCTTTCTTACCGCGAATCGCAGCATCTGTCAGCACACGAGTTGTTTCCTGGAAGGACGCAGCAGATAAGAAGCTGTTTGTTTCCAGAGAGGCTTTCGTGATACCAAGTAATACTGGACGGCTTGTTGCAGGAACACCGCCGGCAACCAATGTATCGTAGTTGCGGTCTTTAAATTCAGCAATATCCAACAATGTACCAGGCAGAATATCTGTATCACCTGGATCCATGACGCGGACTTTACGAAGCATTTGGCGAACCATTACTTCGATATGCTTATCGCCGATTTCCACCCCTTGCATACGGTAAACACGTTGCACTTCACGCAGCAGGTAGTTTTCAACTGAAAGAACATCACGAACCTGCAGCAATTGCTTCGGATCGATTGAACCTTCTGTTAACGGCATACCACGGTGGATTGTATCGCCTTCTGCCACTTTCATACGGGCAGTATATGGAACAGTATACGTACGTGTATCTGTTTTCCCTTTGATAGTTACTTCTTTTTGGCGTGTTGCAGGATCTTCAGAAATATCGATAACTTCACCGGTAACTTCTGTGATGACTGCTTGCCCTTTCGGATTACGCGCTTCAAAGATTTCCTGAACACGGGGCAGACCTTGCGTGATATCGTCTCCGGCAACCCCGCCGGTATGGAACGTACGCATTGTCAACTGTGTACCAGGTTCCCCGATAGACTGAGCGGCAATTGTACCAACTGCTTCTCCGACTTCAACATCTGAACCGGTAGCAAGGTTACGTCCGTAACAATGCTTACATACACCGTGTTTTGTGTTACATGTAAATACGGAACGAATCGTTACTGTTTCAACACCAGCATCGATAATTTCCTTCGCAATATCTTCTGTAATCAAATCATCTGCACCAATGATAATTTCACCGGTTTCAGGATGGCTGATTGCTTTACGTGTGTAACGTCCAAGCAAACGTTCTTCCAGTGATTCAATGATTTCATTACCCTCTTTGATTGCTGCAATTTCCAGACCACGATCTGTTCCACAGTCGTCTTCACGGATGATAACGTCCTGTGCCACATCAACCAGACGACGAGTCAGGTAACCTGAATCGGCTGTCTTCAAGGCTGTATCGGTCATTCCTTTACGAGCACCATGGGTAGAGATAAACATTTCCAAGACAGATAGTCCTTCACGGAAGTTGGAGATGATTGGTAATTCCATGATACGTCCGTTTGGCGCTGCCATCAATCCACGCATCCCAGCAAGCTGAGTAAAGTTGGAGATATTACCACGGGCTCCGGAATCTGACATCATGAAGATTGGATTTTTTGCATCCATACTTTCAATCAGTTTCAACTGGATTTCGTCTTTTGCACCGTTCCAAACGCCGATAACACGTTCATAACGCTCATCATCTGTAATCAAACCACGACGGAACTGCTTCGTGATTGTTTCTACTTGTTTATGAGCTGCATCGATGATTTCTTGTTTTTCATGAAGAACCATGATGTCAGCGATACCTACAGTGATACCGGCATGAGTAGAATGCTTGTATCCAAGGTCTTTCATACGGTCAAGCATTTTAGAAGTTTCAGTGATATGGAATCTCTTGAAGACTTCTGCAATGATATTTCCAAGATTTTTCTTCTTGAACGGTAAAACCAGTTCCTGCTCTTTGATGTATGTTGGAATATCTGTTCCAGCTTCAACAAAGTATTTATCAGGTGTTTGAACCGTTAAGTTGTAATCTGTTGGTTCATTCAGGTAAGGGAACTCCACAGGCATGATTTCATTAAAGATAATCTTACCGACAGTTGTAATCAACAGACGTTCTTTCTGCCAATCTGTAAATGGTTTGTCTCCCAATAAGGTTGTTTGAACACCGATACGTGAGTGTAAATGGACATAGCCATTACGCCAAGCCAATACCGCTTCGTTCATGTCACGGAAGACCATACCTTCGCCTTCGCGATCGTCTTCTTCCATTGTCAGGTAGTAGTTACCCAAGACCATATCCTGAGATGGTGTTACAACCGGTTTACCATCTTTCGGATTCAAGATATTCTGAGCAGCCAGCATCAGCATACGTGCTTCTGCCTGTGCTTCTTCATTCAACGGTACATGGACGGCCATTTGGTCTCCATCGAAATCGGCATTGTAAGCTTCACATACCAATGGATGCAGACGGATTGCACGACCTTCAACCAATACCGGTTCGAATGCCTGAATACCCAATCTATGCAGCGTAGGTGCCCGGTTCAGTAGAACTGGGTGTTCTTGAATCACTTCTTCAAGAATATCCCATACTTCATCTTCTCCGCGCTCGATTTTACGTTTTGCGTTTTTGATGTTCGTTGCGATTTCGCGTTGAACCAAGACACGCATAACGAATGGTTTAAACAGTTCGATTGCCATTTCTTTTGGCAGACCACACTGAAACATCTTCAAGTTAGGTCCAACAACGATAACTGAACGACCAGAGTAGTCAACACGTTTACCCAGCAAGTTCTGACGGAAACGACCTTGTTTCCCTTTCAGCATATGAGAAAGAGATTTCAATGGACGGTTACCAGGACCTGTTACCGGACGACCGCGACGACCATTATCGATTAAAGCATCGACAGCTTCTTGAAGCATACGTTTTTCATTTTGCACAATGATACTTGGTGCATTCAAATCTAATAGACGTTTCAGACGGTTGTTACGGTTGATTACACGACGATATAAGTCGTTCAAATCACTTGTCGCAAAACGTCCGCCTTCCAATTGAACCATCGGACGAAGATCCGGAGGAATAACTGGAATAACGTCCATAACCATCCAGCTTGGCAGGTTTCCAGATGAACGGAAAGCTTCCAAAATATCCAGACGACGGATTGCACGTGTTCTCTTTTGTCCTTGAGCTGTTTTCAGCTCTTCTTTTAAGCTGGCTACTTCACTGTCAGGATCAACAGCATCCAACAATTGTTTGATTGCTTCTGCACCCATTGCTGCTGAGAATCCTTGACCATATTGGTCACGTTTTTCACGATACTCACGCTCTGTCAGCAGTTGTTTTTTCTCCAGTCCAGTATCACCGGCATCAATCACAACATAAGAAGCAAAATAAATGATTTCTTCCAACGCACGAGGACTCATGTCTAAGACAAGACCCATACGAGAAGGAATACCTTTGAAATACCAAATGTGTGATACTGGCGCAGCCAATTCAATATGACCCATACGTTCACGACGAACTTTAGAACGAGTCACTTCTACACCACATCGGTCACAGACGATACCTTTGTAACGAATACGTTTATATTTCCCACAAGCACATTCCCAATCTTTGGTAGGACCGAAAATACGTTCACAGAATAAGCCTTCACGTTCAGGCTTAAGAGTACGATAGTTAATCGTTTCTGGTTTCTTTACTTCCCCATACGACCAGCTTCTGATCTTCTCAGGTGAAGCCAAACCGATCTGCATACTCTCGAATTTATTTACATCGATCAAAAGGGGTTCCCTCCATTTCTTAATAAGAAAAGCTGAACAAGTCGTCTTACTCAGGAGCAATAAGCTCAAACGAAACACATGATGCTCTTTATCATGAGGTTTGTTTGACTTATCGTCGATTGAGTTGACTTGCGAAGCTAGACAGCGAAAAGCTGAACGAGTCGCTTAACTCTTGAGCGATAAGCTCGAACGAAACGCATGATGTTCTTTATCATGAGAGTCGTTTGACTTATCGTCGATAGAGTTGACTTGTAAAGCTAGACAATGAAAAGCTGAACAAGTCGCCTAACTCATCAGTAATTCAATACCTGGGCTATGTCTGGAAAATTGAATTTTCCAGACATGACCTCATTAATCTTGACGATCTTCGGCAGTTTCTATACTTTGAACAACATCAGCTTCAGCTGCTTCTTTCGCTGCTGCCGCTTCTTTTTCCAATTGTTTTGCGGATTGCTGTTCAGCAAACTTCGTCAATGCATCGACAGTGATCAAATCATCGTCGTCATCGTCCATATCACGCAATTCAATTTCTTGTTCTTCAATATCAAGGACACGCATATCCAGACCAAGTGACTGCAACTCTTTCACCAATACGCGGAATGATTCCGGTACGCCTGGTTTTGGAATTGGTTCACCCTTAACGATCGCTTCGTATGTTTTCACACGTCCAACAACGTCATCTGATTTGTATGTCAGAATTTCTTGAAGTGTATAAGCAGCACCGTAAGCTTCCAGTGCCCAAACTTCCATCTCACCAAAACGCTGTCCACCGAACTGTGCTTTACCACCCAATGGCTGTTGTGTAACCAATGAGTATGGTCCGATTGAACGAGCATGCAATTTATCATCGACCATGTGGGCCAATTTAATCATATACATCACACCGACAGAAATACGGTTATCGAATGGTTCACCTGTACGACCATCATAAAGGACAGTCTTCGCATCGCTGGCCATGCCGGCTTCACGAACTGTTTCCCATACATCATCATCGTTGGCGCCATCAAATACAGGAGTCGCAACATGAATGCCCAACTGACGAGCAGCCATACCTAAGTGCAGCTCCAACACCTGTCCGATATTCATCCGTGATGGTACCCCTAATGGGTTCAGCATGATATCGATTGGTGTTCCGTCTGGTAAGAACGGCATATCTTCCTCCGGCATGATTCTGGAAACAACCCCTTTGTTTCCGTGACGTCCGGCCATTTTATCTCCTTCGTGGATTTTACGTTTTTGAACGATATATACACGAACAAGCATATTTACACCTGGAGACAGCTCATCGCCGCCTTCACGAGTAAAGATTTTCACGTCATGAACGATACCACCGCCGCCGTGAGGCACACGCAGAGACGTATCACGAACTTCACGCGCTTTTTCACCAAAGATTGCATGCAATAGGCGTTCTTCCGCAGATAATTCAGTTACACCCTTAGGAGTTACTTTACCTACTAATAAATCGCCATCTTTTACTTCGGCACCGATACGGATAATACCCATTTCATCCAAATCCTTCAGTGCATCTTCACCGACGTTTGGAATTTCACGAGTGATTTCTTCAGGTCCTAATTTAGTATCACGAGCTTCTGATTCGTATTCTTCAATATGAATAGATGTATACACATCATCCTTCACCAAACGGCGACTCATGATGATCGCATCCTCGTAGTTATACCCTTCCCATGTCATGAAGCCGACCAGAACGTTTTGTCCTAAAGCCATTTCTCCTTCTTCCATAGATGGTCCGTCAGCCAGAATGTCCCCACGCTCCACTTTTTCACCAAGTGTTACGATTGGACGTTGGTTATAACTTGTTCCTGAATTCGAACGACGGAATTTTGTTACCATATATTTATCCAAAGCACCATTGTCACGACGGACACGGACTTCAGAAGCATCAACAAATTCTACAACACCATCGTGTTTACATAACAAAGCAGCACCTGAGTCATGCGCTGCTTTGTATTCCATCCCTGTTCCGACAAATGGCGAACGAGGTTGAATCAAAGGAACGGCCTGACGCTGCATGTTCGCACCCATCAAGGCACGGTTGGAGTCATCGTTTTCCAAGAACGGGATACATGCTGTCGCTACAGCAACTACCTGTTTTGGCGATACGTCCATGTAATCGACTTGATCGATGGCAATTTCCAAGTTTTCACTTTGCAGACGTGCCATAACAACATCTTCAGCGAATGTTCCATCTTCATTCAGCTTAGAGTTAGCCTGAGCTACGATGTAGTGATCCTCTGTGTCGGCTGTTAGGTAGTCAACTTCGCTGGTTACTTGACCAGTTGCACGATCCACACGACGATACGGTGTTTCGATAAACCCAAATTTATTTACTTTTGCATAGCTTGACAAGCTGTTGATCAGCCCGATATTCGGACCTTCAGGCGTTTCGATCGGACACATACGACCATAGTGGGAATAGTGAACGTCTCGAACTTCATAGCCGGCACGGTCACGAGTCAAACCACCAGGTCCCAAGGCAGATAGACGGCGTTTGTGCGTCAACTCACCCAATGGGTTGGTTTGGTCCATGAACTGTGACAACTGAGAAGAACCAAAGAATTCTTTAATACTTGCTACAACCGGACGGATGTTGATTAATTGTTGCGGTGTCAATGTTTCAGTGTCTTGAATCGACATTCTTTCACGAACCACACGCTCCATACGAGCCAATCCAATACGGAATTGGTTCTGTAAAAGCTCACCAACAGAACGGATACGACGGTTACCCAAGTGGTCAATATCATCCACATTGCCGATATCTTCCATCAAATTGAAGAAATAGCTCATTGAAGCAATAATATCTGCCGGACGAACTGTTTTCACACTTGAATCAGGATAACCATTACCGATTACGCTGATGATACGTTCAGGATCTTTTGGTGATTCCACCTTGATTACTTGAACGGTCATCGGCTCTGTTACAACACCATCTTCACTAGGATAGTAAGTCACACTGTTTAAACCATTATCGATATGCGCACCTAATGTTTCCATTACTTGGTGCGTCAGGACAGTGCCTTTTTCAACCAAGATTTCTCCTGTTTCCGCATCAATCAGCGTTTCAGCCAATGTCAGATTCAACAGACGAGTTTTCAAATCTAATTTTTTATTTACTTTGTAACGACCAACGTTTGCTAAGTCATAACGTTTTGGATCGAAGAAGCGAGCTGTCAGTAAGTTACGTGAGCTGTCAGCTGTTTTCGGTTCGCCTGGTCGGAGTCGCTCGTAAATGTCTTTCAAGCCTTCCTCTGTACGAGAATCACTTGCATTTTTGTGTAAATCCTTCTCGATTGTATTTCTAAGTCCTTCGCTTTCGCCAAAGATTTCGAAAATCGTATCGTCAGAACCAAAACCTAAAGCACGCACTAAAACAGTCAATGGAATCTTACGTGTACGGTCAATACGAACATAAGAGATGTCTTTTGCATCTGTTTCCATTTCCAACCATGCACCACGGTTTGGAATAACTGTTGAGCCGAAGCCTTCTTTTCCGTTTTTATCCACTTTTCCGTGGAAGTAAACACCTGGAGAACGAACCAACTGGGAAACGATAACACGCTCCGCACCATTGATAATAAACGTTCCCATTTCAGTCATTAGCGGGAAGTCTCCAAAGAATACTTCCTGAGATTTGATTTCGCCGGTTTCACGGTTTGTCAGACGTAATGTCACATGCAAAGGAGCCGAATAGTTCGCATCATGCGCACGTGCTTCCTCAACAGTATACTTAGGTTCTTTCAATTCATAATCTACAAATTCCAGGGACAGGTTTCCTTGAAAATCTTCAATTGGCAGAATATCCTCAAACATTTCGCGTAACCCTTCATCTAAAAACCACTGATAAGAGTCTGTTTGGATCTCGATTAAATTTGGTAATTCCAACACTTCACTGATACGCGCGAAACTTCTACGTTCGCGATGCTTTCCGTATTTTACTACGTGTCCAGCCAAGCTCTTCACCCCTCTAGATATAAGTCTGTCAAAACTCTACCCAAAATAATTACATTTAAGTTACGAATATTAAATCAACGTAACAAAAAGCATTTTTTGCGGTTTTTAGGCAAAAAAAAACCAAAAATAGAACGGCCTCATGATTAAAAAAATCAAGTGTTTCTACTTTTGTTTCCTTATTTAAAACCGGAACGGACAATATTTCGCTCCTGCTTCGTCATTTTTTAGATAGTTTTTGCATCTATATAGTTTACTTCTTTCTATAGTAAAAGTCAAGGGGTTTCTTGTTGCATGATAATCAGGTTCCCCTTTGCAAAAAAGACGATTTTTCACTCATTATTCCTACTGATTTTGTAGGATTACTAAGTGCACACTCTAACTAATCCTACTCCCTTCATTCTCCCATCAAAAAACAACCGTTCTTTAATTCGTCAGAAAATTCTAAAAATCAGTTGACATTTTTTCCTCGTCTGTATATACTGAGAACAATTCAATCTTGCGGAGGAGAATCCTTATGAGACACTTATCAGATCACGCACAATTGAATAGTTACTACTTTAGCTATTTTAGATAGGTTTGTATTCATACTTCATGGGTACAAACGACAAACTCGTTTTTGTATCTATGATGGCTAGAGCACTTTGTTTTGAACAAACAGCCGCGTAGACGATATTTCTAAGTGGCTATGAATATAAGAGATGCATTTCATCTGTTCTTATCATCCATTTAGGCATATTGTCTAAATGGATTTTTTGTTTCAATGACGACTTATAATAGAAAATGGAGGAATAAAAGATGAAAAAGAGAATAATTGGATTAGGCCTATTGGCAACAGCGGCACTCGTTCTTGGCGCCTGCGGCAATGACAAAAAGGACAGCGGCAGCAGCGATGACAGCATCACGATTGGGGTATTGCAACCTGTTGAGCACGGTTCTTTAGATGCTGCTTATGAAGGCTTCAAGGAAGGTCTTGCAGAAAACGGCTATAAAGAAGGCGAAAATGTGACCTTCGAATACAGCAACGCCCAAAACGATCAATCTCAGTTAAAAACGATGAGTGAAAAGCTGGTGAAAGAAAAACCGGAGCTGCTGCTTGGAATCGGCACACCAGCTGCACAGTCCTTACTGAATGAAACAACAGAAATCCCAATGGTTGTAACAGCCGTAACCGACCTAGTTGGTGCGAAGCTAGTCAAATCAGATGAAGAGCCTGGCGGCAATGTCACTGGAACAACCGATATGGTTTCTATTGAAAAACAGATTGAACTATTATTGAGCATCGTTCCTGATGCAAAAACAATCGGTATTATGTATAACGCCGGGGAAGCTAACTCTAAGATTCAAGCGGACTTAGCAGAAGAAGCATTGAAAAAGGCCGGAGTTGGTGTCAAAGTATTGACCGCTAACTCAACAAACGATGTACAGCAAATCACAACCAGCTTAGCGAAAGACGTTGACGGTATCTACATCCCGACAGACAACACATTCGCTTCTGCTTCTGCAGTGATTGGTGATGTGGCCAAAGAACAGAAAATTCCAATTGTTCCAGCCTCTATTGACCAAGTAAAAGAAGGCGGCTTGGCTACAATCGGTATTGACTACCACTCTTTAGGAAAACAAACAGGTGTGATGGCGGCGAAAATCCTAAAAGGCGATGCAGAACCAGCGACAATGCCGGTTGAAAGTGCGGACGAGCTTGAGCTATACGTCAATGAAGACATGGCTGCTGCTTTAGGCATTGACCCTGACAGCATTCAAGCACCTAAATAATTACTGAGCTTGGCAGCTAAGAGCGGTTACGAGAATGAAGCAGATAGCTCCTCCGCTCTTGCTCCAAGTTATAACTAAGTGATAGGATAAACATGGGAACAGATAGCTGATCCGCTTACTGATTTTCTGCTCCCTTTTATTACGATTGCTATACATAAACTTATTGGAAAGAAGCTGATTTTTTTGATAGACATTTTACTTTCTTCTACCTCACAAGGACTCTTATGGTCGTTACTGGCTATTGGTGTTTTTCTGACTTACCGTATTCTGGATATTGCTGATTTAACAACAGAGGGAAGCTTTCCTCTAGGGGGAGCCGTTGCGGCAGTCATCCTAGTGAAGGAACCTGATACTTGGCCGTCGGCTTTACAACCGATTCTTACCAGCCATCCATTAGTCCTGCCTATCTTTGCTCTTATTCTTGCTTTCATCGCAGGCGCAGCTGCTGGTTTGGTTTCAGGAATTTTACACACCAAATTGAAAATTCCGGCTTTATTGGCTGGAATCATTACAATGACCGGTCTATATAGTATCAACTCACGAATTATGGGGGCACCAAACATTTCTCTGCTAGGCGCTGAGACGATTTTTTCTCAAGCACAAAAGCTGGGAATCGATAAAGTAACCAGCGTTATTTTTGTTGGTTTAATTGTTGTCGCTATCGTTATCGGATTATTAACACTATTCTTTAAAACAGAAATCGGATTGGCTACTCGTGCAACCGGAGATAATATCGAAATGAGTCAGGCGAACGGTATCAATACAGACAGCATGAAAATGATTGGTTATATGCTTTCTAACGGCTGTATCGCTTTAGCAGGTGCATTGCTGATTCAAAACAACAACTTCGCCGATTTGAATTCAGGAATCGGGACAATTGTTATCGGGCTGGCTTCTATTATTATTGCGGAAGTACTGCTTAGAAACAGACCGTTGCTTTCTCGCATGATTACGATTGTCGTTGGTGCGATTTTGTATCGTTTCATTCTGGCTTTAGTTCTGGAATTCAATGTAGACCCGACAGACCTTAAGCTGTTTTCCGCATTGATTCTGGTTGTCTGCCTTTCTTCACCACTTATTCAGAAAAAAATGAAATTGCCTAAAAAAGGAGGCACTCGCTAATGGAAGCCGTACTGACTATCGAAAACCTGCATCAATACTTCGAACGAGGAACTGTCAATGAAAATCATGTATTGAAGGGCATCAACCTGACAATCAACAAAGGCGAGTTCATCACAATTATCGGCGGAAACGGAGCGGGGAAATCCACCCTTCTGAACAGTATCGCCGGAACTTTGCCAATTGAAGAAGGAAAACTGACCTTAAATAAGAAGGACATCACGAAACAAAAGGTTATGACTCGCTCTAAGCAAATCAGTCGTGTCTTTCAGGACCCCAAGATGGGAACTGCTGTCCGATTAACGGTAGAAGAAAACATGGCTTTAGCAATGAAACGCGGGAAGACGCGCGGCTTGGGCAGCGGTGTTCGCAAAAGTGATAGGGAATTTTTCAAAGAACATTTGGCAAAATTGAATCTGAATCTGGAAAATCGTTTGACTGCTGAAATCGGATTGCTTTCCGGAGGACAACGGCAAGCAATCACTTTATTGATGGCCACATTGATTCAGCCGGAGCTAATCCTTTTGGACGAACACACAGCGGCTCTTGACCCAAAAACCTCGGCAACCGTTATGGAGTTGACCGATAAATTAATCGAGGAACAGCAATTGACTGCCTTCATGGTTACTCACAACATGGAAGATGCCATCCGCTACGGTAACCGTCTAATCATGCTGCATCAAGGAAATATTGTTGTTGATGTCAATGCAGAGGATAAGAAGCACCTGACCGTTAACGAACTGATGGAAATGTTCCACAAAAACAGCGGAACAGAATTAAAGGACGACCAGCTGCTGCTTGTCTGATTTTTCGAAAATAAAAAAGTACGGACAGCTGTTCCAAATGGAACGCTTGTCCGTACTTTTTTCACTCATTATCCACCAATTAAGAAGTCCAGAACATTCCAGCCATCTGACGTTTGTCCTCTGTAAAGTTCTGTAAATCCACATTGAGTACAGCTAACGGTAATAAATTTTTTGTTTTGTACATCAAAGATTTTAGCAAAGTTCCCACCAGTCGCCTGAAATTGATCCGATACATAGTGGTTATTCCCGCATTTATCACAAACATATTGTTTTTTCTCCATTTTGTTCTTCCTCTTTTCTGTTGTTGTTGATAAAATTATATCAAAATCAAATGAATTACACATACATCTAAGGAATGAATTTTTACTTTTTTTCAGTGATTTTTTATAACGGATGAACCGCCCTGCCAAAAAACAGTGCCTTCTTCTAATCCGACAACCGATGAACAACAAAGGACGTGACATAATGACAATTAAAAGCAGTATCCTCTCTTTATTGATGGAAAAAGCACCGGAATTCATCTCCGGAGAAGAGATGGCTCAACAGCTGGAGGTATCCCGAACAGCTATCTGGAAAGCTATCAACGAACTAAAAAAAGAAGGTCACCTCATTAACAGTACGCGCAAAGGCTATCAATACCAATCCTCGGATATCTTATCTGTTGAAGGGATTCGGCTTCACCTCGCAGATAAAACGCCGGAGCTGGCAATCAAACTGCTGCAATCCTCTTCCTCCACGATGAAGGATGCCAAGCTGGCGGCTCTTAACGGCGAAGCTGCCAATACCTTAGTAGTTGCAGACATGCAGGAAGCGCCGAAGGGCCGATTCGGCCGACCTTTCTTTGCCAGTGAAGGCGGCGGTATCTATATGAGTATTCTTTTACGGCCAAACCAAAGCTTTGAGGAGATGGCACAGTATACGATTATTATGGCTGTTGCCATTGTGGAAGCCATCGAAGCAGCAGCTGATATTCCTTTGGAAATCAAATGGGTCAATGATATTTATAAAGACGGAAAGAAAATCTGCGGCATTCTTTCGGAAGCCATGAGCGATGTCGAATCCGGACAAATCACAAATATTGTCATTGGCATGGGTATCAATTTTTCCATCAGGCAAGAAGAATTTCCGGAAGAAATACAGGAGAAAGCAACCTCCTTGTTCAGCGACTGCCAGCCAACATTGACTAGAAATGAGCTGATTGCTGCGATATGGAATCGCTTCTATGCCATTTTAAGTCAAGACAACACAGAATTTCTTGACTACTATCGTAAAAAATCCTTTGTTCTTGGAAAAGATGTCACCTTTACTCAAGCAGGTACGCTCTTCCAAGGTACTGCCGAAACAATCAATAATCAAGGCGAGCTAATCGTCCGTTTGAAGGACGATACCCAGAAAATCCTGTCCTCCGGCGAAATCAGTCTAAGCACCATCAACTGACTTTACAGAAATAGAAAAAATCCCCTGAAAGCCATTTTATCAATAGCTTTCAGGGGACTTTTTCAATAGTTTCGGCGATTAGTTTTTATAAAGACCGCCTCGGAACGCTTCTTCCAAGTAATCATAGTTACTTGAGTAAGAGCTCTTTGTTTGAATTTCCCATTTATCGTCTTTTTTCTTTAATACCAGTTTGAATGCATCGCTATAACTTTCTGCTTCAACCGGGAACGCCGTTTTGAACAATTCAGGAAGCTTCGCCACTACAGCTTTGTCTGCGCCTTCCCAACGTGCATCATAATCTTGCTCTGTGTTCGTATCTACGTAATCCTCTTGGATACGTTCAATTTCATCTTCCATTTCATCAAAGGATAAAACATTTGCCTTAATGGCAAGCTCAGCTGAGTCTGGGAAATAGGACATGATTTCGTAAGTAATCTCCGCTACCTCTCCGTTTGCCTGCTTAAATGCTTTCCCAAGTGAACTAGCTTCCTCATCGGTTACTTTGTAGTAGTAGAAAGCATTTTTGATGCCTTTAGCAAAGTTTGAATCAAATGTGCTGATCTGAGCATCACGATCGTTGCTAACTAATGTATTATAGTCTTCATTTGTTGTTGCAAGGAATACTTCATCAATGAAGGCTGTGGCTGCATCTACTGCATCCTCACTATTATCCTCATAATCACCTGTATTTACATCTAAAATGACAGGATCAAGCTCTTTATCCAGTTCGTAAATCATTGGTTCATAATGTAGTTGATACGCTTCATCTTTGCCCACTTCAAAAATAATGTAGCCGGTTTTGCTTTTACCAGCTGAAATTTTTTCGTAAGAAAGTGTTTTGATTCCTGTATCACTCATATAGAAATCTTCTAAAGAAATCTTGTTGTCTTCCTCATCATAAAGCATAAAATCGTCTGAAGCCAAATCAATACTTTTGTCTGATTCATTTTTGATTTTAACTTTCAATGCCAGGAATCCGTCCCCTTCTGCAGCTTCTGCTTCACTGGCTTGAGGAATAATGTATTCCCCTTCCTCAATTGTGATAGAAGCAACATCCGACTTCCCGCCGTTTTCTTTTTCTGTTTTGCCTGCATCACCTGAAGTATTACACGCTGCAAGCAAAAATACTGCTGATAATGAAATAAATGATAACCCTAATTTTCTCATTTTTTTCGTTCTCCTCTTTCTTTTTCGTTTTTAACTACCAGAAATACTATATCAAAAATCCTTGCCACTAGCAATCTAAGTCAGATAATTCACACCCCAAGAAAGAAACAAAAAAAGCCAGCTACTCCCCTTCAAACAAAGAATCCTCCGGCTGCCAGCTTGCAGTCAGAGGATTCGTATTTACTTATTTTACTCCCAGAACTTTTCCAGCTATGAGAACTTCTTCAAAATAATCATACCCAACAAACCAATAACATAGCTGCCATTAAACAGAATCAAGTTACTGATGGAAAAACGGAAGCTTTTTGGCTGCGGAAGCTCCTTTTTAAACTGCTGCAAATTCTTACGAATCTTTGGAAAAGAGAAAAGCACCAATAAAATTGGCCAGTCATACACGCCAAAAACCATCCCAAATAGAATAATCCCATAGCAAAACAACTGCATCAGCTGAAACAACAACACACCTTTTTTCCGTCCAATATAATAGACAAGCGTATACCGATGGTTCTCTATGTCCGTATCCAAATCTCGCAGGTTATTCGCCAGCATGATGTTCGCTATTGTCAGCACAAGTGGCAGGGCCGCCCAAACAACCGCCAGCGTTTGCCAGATATTTCCTGTTAAAGCAAACGTTCCTTTTATAAAAGAAAGGTCCAAATAGAAAGGCGGATTTTCTCCTACATTCAGATAGACTGTCATTGCAAAAATCCCCAGTCCCATTGTTACACCGCTGAACACTTCCCCCAGCGGCATCCTAGAAAGCGGAATCGGTCCAAATGTGTAGAAAATCCCAATCAAACAACAAAGTCCGCCCATGAGCAGCAGCAGCCAACCCGTTTGAATCGTCAAAATCACGCCAATGACCGCTGTAAAGCCAATCATGACAAAAATCATGTTTCTTACCAAGACTGGTGACACACCGGAAACGCCAATAATATTCTCCTGATATTTATAAGCTTCAGATTTTGCCTTATGAAAATCCATATAGTTATTAATTGCTGTTGTCGCCATATCAAAGACCACCATCCCTACAAAAAACAGGACTGTATGTGCCCATGAGACCTGATTAAAATAGGCGATTGAAAACAACACACCCACCAAAAAGGGAAACAGACTGGCCAGCTTCGTCCGTATTTCCACTATTTCTAAAAACACCTTTATTGACATGCATTCTGCTCCTTACTTCAGCTCTGAACGATCGCCCATCGTGTAGCCGGAATCCTCGCCTAAAGCGAATGTACTTTCTATGTCTTTACTGACATAGACCTTATCTTCCTTCGTTACAAAAATTGCATCTACATCTTCCAGACCTTCTACATATTCCAGTCCCTTTTTTACACCCATAGAAAATACAGCCGTAGATAAGCCATCACCATCAATCGACTTATTTGTGATAATTGTCACACCGGCAATATCATTATCAAAAGGATAGCCCGTTTTCGGATCAAACAAATGATGATATGTCTCTCCATCAACTTTCAAATATCTTTCATAAATACCTGAAGTCACCAATGTTTTATCTCGCTCTTTCATGGTACCGATTACTGTGTTTCTTGCTTTATTCGGGTCTTGAATACCAACATTCCAGTCTTCATCCTCACCTCTTGGACTATGCCCCAGAACATACACGTTTCCACCCAAATCGATAATACTTGTGGTTACGCCGTTATCCTTCAATACCTTGACTACTTCATCAGTGATATAGCCCTTCGCAATTGCGCCTAAATCCAGCTCCATCCCTTTTTCTTCAAGATACGCTGTTTTTTCCTTGTCATCCAAGACAACCTTATGATAATCCACCAGTTTCAATGCTTGATCGATTTCTTCCTGCGATGGCTTCCGAGCATCATCAAAACCGATATGCCATAGCTGAGTGATTGGACCAATCGCCATATCAAAACCGCCGCTGGAGTCTTCACTATACTCATAAGCACGCTTCAATAGTGTATATACATCGTCAGAAACTTTGACCGGTTCTATTCCGGCTTTTTCGTTAATGGCATCAATCTCAGAGCCAGACTCGTTGACTGTGATTTTATCACCCAACTCTTTAATTCGATCAAAGGCCTGGTCAAGAACAGCCTCTTTCCCATCATCGTAAATTCGTATCTGTACATATGTCCCCAGCAGCAGTTCTTGCTTTGAATAAGGGTCCTTATTGATTTTTGTTTCTTCTTTCTGACCGCCTGAACAGCCGACAATCATAACTACTACTACAAACAGCAGACTGATTCCTACCCATAATCGTCGATTTCTCATTGTTATGCCACATCCTCATCAATATATCTATATGTATTCTATAAAATAATTCTGAAACACGCACGGTATTTTCTTTTACTATCAGTAATGATACTCCTATTTTAGCGAATTCATCAATTTTGTAAATATATTTCTTTCATTTAACAAAACACTTTCAAGTATAATGCAGAATTGGAGATTTCACTAGCAAAACCTCTTTCTGCAATGCGTAAAATTATGTAGTTTACCTTTTCCTTCTATACTTTATAAAAATGATGTCCTCACAATTTCTCAACAACAAGTACCACTACCCCTCTACTGCCTATTAAACGGCAGAAAAAACAGGACAATCCTCCTAGCGAAAGTTGCCCTGTCCTCTCCTTTTGCAAGAACGGTATTTCAAAGAATAACTAACGGTATAATGGATGGTCTCTGTGAATCAGCTGATTGGCAAAGACCATCGATATCTTGATATTTTGGGGATCAAGACAAGTGCTTCATTATAACCTCTTATTTTTTCATTACAATGTTATCAACGACGATTTCAGTTGTATCGCCTTTTTCTGCAGCGTTAATTAATTGCTCAGCGTAGATAACGAATGAATGGAAGCTGTGTGTCGCTCCGGTTACAACGTCCATTCCAGCAGGAGAGCCGTCTTCTTCGCCCATTGCTTTTACAAACTCTTCATTGAATGTAGGGATGAATTCAGATGGATCAGTACCAGCTTTTTCCTTCATCATTTCGTTGTATTCTGTGTCATCTTGTTTTGATTTTCCTTCATCGTTCACATTGTCGTAGTTAGACTCTGTTACTTTTCCGTCTTTAACAACCATTGTGAATTCAGTATGGTAACCATTTGAATTATTTTTCTCTTTCAATGTATAAGAACCGTCTTTCAGTTCTGCGCCATTGTCGATTTCGATTGTATCTGTATTTCCAGCTTGAGCCGCTTGGATTAATTGTTGTGCATAGTTTTGGAATGATTCAAATGAATGTGTCGCACCAGATACTACATCGATATCAGAAGGAGATTGTTTTGCAACAAGCTCTTCGTTGAATTTAGGAATAAATTCTTCTGGGCTCACGCCAGCTTTATCCTTCATGTTTTTGTTGTAGTCTGTGTTATCAACTTTTGATTCGCCGGCTTCATTGATGTTGTCGTATTTTGATTCTACGATTTTGCCGTCTTTTACAGTGATTTCGAATGATACACGGTAATCATTTGAATAGTTCTTTTCTTCTAGTTTGTAAGTGCCGTCTTGTAAATCCGCACCTGCTTCTTTTACAGCTTCTGTTGAAGATTCTTCCGTTACTGAAGATGAAGCTGCTGTTGATGATGCACTTGAAGATTCAGCTGTGTCCTTGTTGTCTGATCCACACGCAGCCAATACTACTGTTGTCAATGCGATTGCCGCAAAGCTCTTGATAAATTTGTTCGCTTTCATTTTTTTCCACCTTTTCCTTTGTAATAATACATTTCCCCATATGAACTTTGTTAGTAAATGCACACAAGGACCATCATCAAATCAATAGTCAAACTATCGCCTTTTGTTAATCTTTGTGAGATGAAATAGCTAACAATACTCATATAGTCACAAATTTTTTCACAAAAACTTTGTGATTCAATTAACATTCTAACGATTTATCTCTTTCTGTCAACTGCACATTAGAATAATTCGTAAAACTTATCACATTTTCATATGATTCTAATCTGAAATCGTTTATTTGCTTTATTATAGGAATTGTTATTAGACAAAAGCCTAAACTCACTATATAATGAATTCGATTGCGAAATTATGATCAATTATACTTTTATTTTTTAAGGAGCGGATTACCAATGACAAAGCAAAAAATTGTCGTTGTAGGTGCAGGGTATGCTGGCGTATCAGCAACCAAATTTCTAGCTAAAAAGCTGAAAAAAGACGACGTAGAGATCACTTTGATTGATCGTCACTCTTACCACACTATGATGACGGAGCTGCACGAAGTGGCTGGGGGCCGCGTAGAACCAAGCGCAATTCAATACGATTTGCAACGACTGTTCTCACGCAAAAAGAATGTTAAGCTTGTCACAGATACTGTAACTGGCATCGATAAAGACAAAAAAGTCGTTAAAACAAAACTGGGTTCTTATGAATTCGACCAACTGATTATCGGTATGGGTGGCGAACCGAATGATTTCGGTACACCAGGCGTGAAAGAAAACGGCTTTACTTTATGGTCATTTGAAGACTCAGTGAGAATTCGTGAACATATCGAAAAAACTGTAGAAAAAGCAGCGATTGAACCTGATGCGGAAGTTCGCAAAGCAATGCTGACATTTGTTGTCTGCGGCTCTGGATTTACAGGAATTGAAATGATCGGTGAGCTGATTGACTGGAAAGATCGATTAGCAAAAGAAACAAAAATCGATCCAAACGAAATCACATTGATGGTTGTTGAAGCAATGCCGACAATCCTGAACATGCTGACACGCAATGATGCGGCGAAAGCAGAACGCTACATGGAGAAAAAACAAGTAACACTAATGAAAAACTCTCCAATCGTTGAAGTGGCTGCCGACCATATCAAATTGAAGGATGGTACAGAAGTACCTACTCATACACTTATCTGGACAGCCGGCGTTAAAGCAACTTCTGATGCTGCTGATTTTGGTCTGGAAGCGGCTCGCGGCAATCGTTTAATCGCCAATGAGTTCATGCAGGCTAAAGGCTATGAAGACAAAAACATCTACATCATCGGTGACCTTGTTTATTACGAGGAGTTCCCGGATACACCAACACCGCAAATCGTCCAGGCTGCTGAGCAAACCGGACATACTGCAGCGGCAAACATTGTTGCAGATATTAAAGGTGGAGAAAAACACAAGTTCAAAGGAAACTATCAAGGCTTCATGGTTTCCATCGGTGCCAAATGGGGCGTTGCGAACTTATTCGATAAAATCCATCTAAGCGGATTTTTAGCGATTATCATGAAACATATCGTCAACCTGAAATATTTCTTCGATATCCGTTCAGGCTACTATATGTTCCAATACATGATGCATGAATTTTTCCATATTAAAGACGACCGAAACGTAGCAAGAGGACATTCTTCTCGTTACGGTAACATTCTATGGAGTGTTCCTTTACGTGTCTTCTATGGATTGATGTGGTTTGTAGAAGCGGCGAAGAAAGTCGTTGGTAACGGTGAATACCTGAAACCAGGTACTTGGTTTGGTGAAGGATCATGGTTCTCTGACACAGTAGTCTTCCCATTCCCATGGCTGCAAGAACAAGTAACAACCGGGGCTTCCGCCGCAGCAGATACAACAACTGCCGCAAGTGGAGCCACAGATGCTGCAGCAGAAACTGCTACTCAAGCAGCTCACTTCGGTTTGAACTATGCTTATGGTGAAGAACCGATGCTAGTATTCGATCATATGCCGAAATGGTTTGAAAGTGTAATGAAATTCATGATGCCAAATCAGGAAGTTGCTTTATTCTTCCAGAAATTCATGACAATTGTTGAAATTCTGATTGCCTTGGCTCTGATTGCAGGATTGTTCACTTGGTTATGTAGTGCAGCAACCATTGGATTAGTCGCTGCCTTCAGCCTATCCGGTATGTTCTACTGGGTAAATATATGGTTCGTCTTTGTTGCCTTTGCTTTAATGAACGGCTCAGGTCGTGCATTAGGACTGGACCGCTGGGTTATCCCTTGGCTTCAACGTACCGTTGGAAAATGGTGGTATGGCACACCAAAATCCAGATACGGAACCAAATAACATTACCACATAATTAGTAACAGAAAGAGGTCGGGACAGACGTACACAGCTCCGGAAAATAAGAAGAGATTTCCGAAAATTTTTCCTTAATTTTTGCGAAACTTCGGCTTATCTCTGCGAGACGTACTTCTGTCCCGCCGTTTGTTTAAAGAAAGAAAAGATTCACGAACTTGAACAGCTCCTGAACAATAAGACAAAACTGGCACATGGTGTTCTTTACCATGAGACATGTTTTGACTTATTGTTGAGAGGAGCTAGTTCGTGAAGCTAGACAAGAAGAAAAGCGGAATAAGCTTGAACATTTTTCCAGGAGCAAAAGGTGTTAACTGATTGTCTGACGTTCAGCATGACTTTATCAAGTGTAAATAACAGAAACAAACAATGTTTTTTACGCTGATTTTTTCTTTGAATGTGTTAAAATTAGGAACTACAAAGGAGAGGAAAGAACATGAAGGATTTCATCAAGAAAAGCTATTTGCGCCCTTGGGATATCATCATCATTTTGGTATTGGTTGTCAGTTCTTTTCTGCCCCTTGTTGTTTCTAGTATGCAAAACACAGATACTATAACAAAACAGGCTGTTCTAAAGGTAGATGGAAAGGTAATCAAGACCTTTGAATTAAAAGAAGGAGCACCTGCCTATACATACAAATATGAAGACCCCGACGGCGACTATAACCTGATTGAGGTAGACGGTGATCGGATTCGAATCAAAGAGGCGAATTGTACAGACCTTGCCTGCGTCCGACGCGGGTGGATTTCAAAATCCGGTGAAACACCCATCGCCTGTTTGCCGCACAACTTATTTATTACGGTCGAAGCTTCCGACGGAAATGAGGATGGCAGTCTGATTTACTGATGCTGCCTATACCAATCATGACAAAACTACAAAAAAACATCTATATATCCATGCTTGTCGCTCAAGGAGTCGTCATTTCACTCATTGAAAACATGATTCCTTATCCGTTTGCTTTTGCTCCGGGAGCTAAGCTGGGATTGGCAAACTTGATAACAATCATCGCCATTTTTACGATGAAAAAAAGAGAAACAGTCTTTCTTATTTCTATGAGGCTAGTCTTAGCCACGTTGCTTGGCGGTACAATTTCAACATTCTTCTACAGCGCAAGCGGAGCATTTCTTAGCTTTTTTGGGATGCTGCTAATCAAACAGCTGGGGCCAAAACGGGTCAGCATTATCGGTATCAGTGCCGTTGGCGGCTTTCTCCACAATGTTGGACAGCTGTTGACAACCTCGTTTTTTGCTCAATCATGGGCGCCGATGCTCTATCTGCCAATTTTGTCTTTTCTAGGCTTGCTATCAGGAATCGCCATTGGTATTGCCGCAAACTACCTATTGAAGCACGTACAGACGCTGAAAAAGTTTCAACTGGATTACGAACAAACAACCAAACAAAAACGGGAAATTTTTTAATAAGAACTGAAGGAGCTATCCTATGAATATCCATCAAATGTGGATGCCTTATCCTCTACTTGCAGAAGAACTGGAAGCAACACTGCACCTTATGGAGGAAGGTATCCAAATAGAAAATAAAGAGGTACGGCAAGCTATACTGGCCATGATACACTCCGGCGGTAAACTGCTGCGTCCTGCCTATCAGCTGCTTTTTGCTCAGTTTGGTCCGGCAAAGGACGAGCAGAAGGCGATTGCTCTGTCTGCATCCATCGAAATGCTCCACACGGCAACGTTGATTCACGATGACATTGTTGACCATGCGGATACTAGAAGAAACTTGCCAACCATTCGATCTCAGTTTGGCAATCAGACCGCCGTCTATGCAGGAGATTATCTGTTTATCTGCTGTTTCAAACTATTAGCAGATTACTCCTCATCATTGAAGAGTATCCAGCTAAACTCAAAGAGTATGGAAAAAATTCTTTCCGGTGAGCTCGGACAAATGGACACTCATTATGACTTGAATATGACAATCGATCAGTATATTGATAACATCTCCGGAAAAACTGCTGAGCTATTTGCTTTAAGCAGCTTCATCGGCGCTTATGAAAGCGGCTGTTCGGATCAGTTTGCCAACAAATGCCGAGAAATCGGGAAAAATATTGGTATCGCCTTTCAGATTATTGACGACGTTTTGGATTACACACAATCCTCTGACCATATTGGTAAGCCCGTATTGGAGGATGTCAAACAAGGAGTGTACTCCCTGCCTCTACTCTATGCGTTGAAAAAAGATAGGAATAAGCTCCTGCCATATCTTGAAAAACGCGAAAACTTATCCACAGTGGAAACTCAAGAAGTGTATGAACTTGTCCACAGTCTTGGTGGTGTGGATAACGCTCAAAAGCTGGCTGAAAAATATACACAGAAGGCCTTAAAGGCTATTAAAAAACTGCCGGACAATGACCTTCATACAAAAGACCTGTTGTTGGAAATTACCAGCAAAATTCTAAATCGAACAAGTTAAAAAAAGTCTGAAATTGCTCTAGCTGTTGCTGCAATTTCAGACTTTTTTCTATTTATTATTTCAGCTTTTAGCGCATCGTCACAAACTCTTCCGCACCTGTTGGATGGATTGCTACAGTATTGTCAAAATCTTTCTTTGTTGCCCCCATTTTGACTGCTACCGCGAAGCCTTGAAGCATCTCATCAACACCTAGACCAATTGCATGAAGCCCAACGATTTTTTCTTCTTTCCCCACACAAATCATCTTGATATCGCATTTTTGTCGGTACTCACCTAACGCAAAATACATCGGTGTGAACGTAGAAGTATACAGCTTTATTTGCTCTTTGCCATACTTTTCCACAGCTTCTTTTTCTGTCAGACCTACTGTTCCGATTGGCGGATGAGTAAAGACTACAGTCGGTATTGTCTCATAATCCAAGTACTCATCTGTTTTCCCATTGAACAAGCGCTCCGATAATCGACGACCTGCAGCAATAGCCACTGGTGTCAAATCAATTTTGCCAATGACATCCCCTACAGCATAGATTCCTTCCTGGGTTGTGTTTTGGTACTTATCGACCTTCACATAGCCTTTTTCATCTAGCTCAACGCTTGTATTTTCCAAGCCAAGCTGGTCTGTATTCGGCTCTCTCCCTGTGCCGAAAATGACACAGTCTGCGGCAATAGTTATGCCGTTTTCAAAACCAATGACTAGCTCTCCAGAGTCTTTTTTCTCAATAAATTTCGGTACAGAATTAGGATGAATTGTCATTCCAGCCTTTTCATAATGCTCCACGGCTTTCTCTGATAGCATTTCATCAAAGCTGCGCAACGGACGGTCATTACGGAACGCCCAGTGTGTCGTGCTTCCCAATCCCAGCACCGTTCCTGCCAGCTCGGCAGCGACATAGCCCGCACCAATCACAACAATTCGTTTCGGCAGTTCTTTCAGTGCGAAAAAGCCATTAGAATCAATCGCATGTTCTTCTCCCGGTATACCTAATTTTTTAGGTCGTCCACCTGTCGCTATCAAGATATTAGGGGCAGTATATGTTTCATCACCGGCCTTGATTGTCTGTCCATCGACAAACGTGCCATACGCCTGTACTCGTTCTACGTGGTTGCTGTCTAGTCCACGATTGTATGCTGTATGTAGAAAATCGATATAGTTTTCTCTGTTTTGAACCAGCTTATGAAAATCAAACGTATTAACAGACACGTCAAAACCGTAACCTGCCATATCACGATGCATCATCTCCATCATCGTGCTTGCCTGCCACATCACTTTTTTCGGCACACAGCCGACATTGACACATGTACCGCCGATTTCTCCGCCTTCCAGCAGTAATACCTTCGCTCCATGCATCCCCGCACGATTCGCAGAAGCAATCCCACCGCTGCCGCCGCCAATTACGATATAATCATATTGCTTTACCATTGTCTTCCTCCTCATTCACTGCTTTTATTCCAGTCATCCAGTCATAAAAACAACGAGACAAAAGCTGCCTCTGAGAAACACGGCATCACTTAAATTCAGCACATGAATTCAAGAATCTTCCATTGTCTCTTAAGCAAAATACTTCTGTCTCGATGTTACTTATTATTTTTTCTTTCGAATCATATCACCGACAGAAACTGGCTGAACAACCGGCATCGTCACAATCATCATCGGATTTGGTGCCCGATCGATTGACTCGCCATCTTCATTGTACATTACTTCTACCGTTTGATAAAAGTGATTGAACCCGGGACCATAGAATTCAATCTCATCTTCAACACTGAAATGATTCCGCTGACGAATTGTAGCCATTTTTGTTTCAGAATCATAGGCCATCACTTCGCCGATAAATTTATATTCAGGGATTTTTCTGCGCGGCCCAAAAAGCTGCTCTTCTTCTGTAGGAGTATGATAATAGAAACCAGTAGAGAGCTCACGCTGCGCCACTTTCCATAGCTCATCAATCCATTCCTGTTTGCACTCATAGTTATCCGGATCAGCCATATACGAATCTACAGCTTTCTTATAAACATTCGCTACAGTTGATACATAATGGATTGACTTCATGCGGCCTTCGATTTTGAAGCTGTCCACTCCATTTTCGATTAATTCCGGAATATGCTCGATCATAGACATATCCACCGCACTCATGGAAAATTCTTCTTCGACAGCACCTTTAGACGTCAGACTGCGTTTTTCCGTTCCAAAAGGCATATCGTACAAGTCGTATTTCCAACGGCAGGACTGAGAACAGCCGCCGCGGTTCGCATCTCTCATCGACATATGATTAGACAAGGTACAACGCCCTGAATAAGAGATACACATCGCTCCATGGATAAAGGCTTCGATTTCTACGTCGGTATTTTTACGTATCTCCGCTACTTCCTCCATAGAAACTTCACGTGCCAACACAACACGCTCCAGTCCTTCATTTTTCCAAAATTCCAACGTTTCGTAGTTTGTTGCTGAAGCCTGTGTTGAAAGATGGATTGGCAATCCCGGAGCTTCCTCTGCACATATCTCAATTAGGGTCGGATCAGAAACGATAACAGCTGAAATACCCAAGTCTCTCAACTCACGGAAAAATTCCCCTGCACCTTCTTCGTTCCCTTCATGGGTAACCATATTCGCCGCAACATATACTTTGGCGTTATGCGCTTTAGCAAATGCTACACCTTCCTGCATTTGTTCATACGTAAAATTACCGGCACGACTTCTCAGCCCGTAAGCATTCCCACCGATATATACAGCATCTGCGCCATAATGAATTGCTACTTTTAGTTTTTCCAGCGTCCCGGCTGGTGCCAGCACCTCGGGACGCTTCAATGTTCGTTCTTTTTCCATCTTTCTTTATTCCTTCTTTCTACTTAATTTCGTTTGGATCTAAATGGAAGAAGCCTGTGTCCAGACCACGGTTTTCAGGATGCAGCACTTGGATTTGCTTGCTCCATACTTGCGCCTGTTCTTCTGACCAGCTTCCTGTTTCTATTGCAGCTTTGGCTTCGACAAATAATTTAGCCACTTCCACAAAATTTTCCCCTGGGGCATAGATGCCGTCAAGCTTCCATGTTTTATATCCATATTGATACAGCTTATCTAGCTCATTTATCATGTTGATATCATTGTCTGCGAAAATATGCGTACCATGACTATCCTCATAAATGGAGTAGTGGGTTTCTTCCTTTTTCGGTTCAGATAAAAACAGTCCACGCTCCTTGCTCTTGTCCTCACCCAATTGCGTATAATTGTAGTAGTTCTGCAATAATGGGCGTTTCGATTGATGGATACAGCTTGCGCCATAGACCAACACCTCAACAGGAACCTGCAAATTTTCCGACATGGCGGTCATTTCCTCAAAGGGAACCTCACGAGCCAGAACAGCACCCGAAGCACCTTTCTTCGCCCAAAAGTTAATTTGGCGGGAGCTGGTTACCATTGTTTCGCCATCATAGATAAAGGGAATCTCTACCTTTTGCTGTTGCAAAGTGAAAATCACACCCGGATCTCCAACCATCAGCTTATCTGGTGCAGCTTCCTTCAAAAATTCCAAATATTCCGGAATCAGCTTCATTTTTTCCGGATGCATAATTCCGTTCACCGCAACGATGACTTGTTTTCCAGCTTCATGCGCAAAGTTGATAATCGCTTTTTGTTCCTCTCTGGAAAAAGAAGCCGGCAGTCTTAAGCCAAAGGTTTCTTCCCCAATATATAATGTGTCTACTCCTGCAGTCAGCAACAGCTTTGCCTGATCGATTGACTCCGCTGTAGCAATAATTTCTATCATCTAATTTCCTCCTTTAGCGACTGTTTCATAGTATCACAGGTTCACAAACTTTCCAATAGTATCAGGGACTTTCATCATTTTTTCACAAAGTTTTTATTCCCTATTCTCCGTTCTTTGAATCGCTTTTGAAACTGTAGCGCACGAACCATTTGATAACGGCAAGTGAGGCATTGAACAGCTTGTATAAGTAGACAGCTCAGTAGAAAATACCCTGCGGCAACAGTGACTGACCACTGATGCTACAGGGTATTAAAATTCTTCATTTAGGAAAGCTGACCTGCTTAATTCGCCGGCTGCAATTCCTTCTGTTCTTTAGGCGCCTTCACGCTCAAGGTAATTTTCCCTTTGCTGGCTCCAATTGTGACTTTATCACCTAGATGAATCTGACCGGAAAGCAAGGCTTCACTCAGACGATCCTCGACCTCTTTTTGTAATGCTCTGCGAATCGGTCTTGCACCATATTCAGGATCAAAGCCAACCTTACCGATAACATCAATCGCCGCTGCTGTAATTTTCAGATAAACATCCTGTTCAGTCATACGGGTAATAATCGCTTTACTCATAATTTTCACAATTTCATGGATTTCATCCTGATCCAGTGAACGGAAAACGATTGTTTCATCAATACGGTTCAGGAACTCCGGACGGAAAGCCTTCTTCAACTCTTCCAAAATACGTTTTTGCATCGCATTATGATCCTTCGTTAAATCCTGTACGTTGAAACCAACATTCTTCTCTTCTCGAATAGCCGTCGCACCGATGTTGGAAGTCATAATCAGAATTGTATTTCTGAAATCGACTTTTCTACCTTTAGAATCCGTTAGATGACCATCATCCAGTACTTGCAATAGAATATTGAACACGTCCGGATGGGCTTTCTCTACTTCATCCAATAGGATAACAGAATATGGTTTTTGACGAATTTTCTCTGTCAGCTGACCGCCTTCCTCGTAGCCTACATAGCCGGGAGGTGAACCAATCAAGCGGCTGGTACTATATTTCTCCATAAACTCTGACATATCCACTCGAATCAAAGCATCTTCACTGCCAAACATCGTTTCTGCCAATGCTTTGGCAAGTTCAGTTTTACCTACCCCTGTAGGTCCAAGGAACATAAATGAACCAATTGGGCGGTTCGGGTCCTTCAAGCCGCTTCTAGCCCGACGAATCGCACTGGAAACTGCCTTCACAGCATCGTCTTGCCCAACCACACGATGATGAAGAATTGATTCCAACTCCATCAAACGTTCACTTTCCTTTTTCTCTAATTGCTGCAATGGTACACCTGTCCATTGTGAAACAACAGATGCCACATCTTCTTCGGTTACTTTATTTGTATAGCCAGAAGCTTCTTTTTGTTCTAAAAGAAGCAGATTTTCCAACTTTTTAAGTAGTTTTTTCTCTTTGGTTCTCAAGCGAGCTGCACTTTCAAAGGACTGTTCGTGGATGGCTTCTTCCTTTTCATCAGCCAATTCCTGAATCTCTGTTCGTAATGAATTGACTGCAGATGGCTCATCCGCTAAATCCAAACGGACCTTCGCTGCTGACTCATCCATCAAATCAATTGCTTTATCCGGCAGCTGACGAGAATTGATGTATCGAACAGATAGCTGTACAGCTGCATGTAACGCGCCATCTGTGATTTCTACACCATGATGGGCTTCATATCTTGAGCGTAAGCCTTTAAGAATTTCATTGGCTTCCTCTGGCGTCGGCTCATCGATCTGCACACGAGCAAAACGGCGTTCCAAAGCTGAGTCTTTTTCGATATATTTTTGGTATTCATCTAATGTCGTCGCACCGATTGTTTGCAACTCACCACGAGCCAATGCAGGCTTCAAAATATTGGATGCGTCAATTGCACCCTCAGCTCCACCAGCGCCGATTAGCGTATGCAGCTCATCGATAAACAGGATAACCTGACCATCTTGATAAATTTCATCAATGACCTTCTTCATCCGATCTTCAAATTCACCACGATATTTAGTTCCGGCCACTAAAGCGCCCATATCCAGCATCATCAAACGCTTTTCCTGCATTGCTTTAGGTACTTCACCATTAACAATCTTTTGAGCCAGCCCTTCAGCAATGGCTGTTTTACCAACGCCTGGTTCTCCAACCAAAACGGGATTATTTTTTGTTCTGCGGCTCAAAATCTGAATCAATCGGCGAACTTCATCTGAACGGCCGACAACCGGATCAAGATTGTTTTCTCTCGCAAGCTTTGTTAAATCTCTTGCTAATGAATCTAATGTCGGTGTACCGCCTTTTGGTGCACCACCTTTTTGACTCTTTCGCTTATTGCCGGACATCGCCATTTGCGGATCATTAATACCAATCTTCTTCATCAACAGCTGTCTGATTTTAATTAAGCTCAAACCTAGATTCACCAAAATACGTGAAGCAAGGATATCTTCATCACGAAGCAGACCTAATAGTAAATGTTCTGTGCCAATGTTTGGCGCTCCCAGACGTTTTGCTTCCTCACCGGAATAGGCAAAAATCTGTTTTGCTCGAGGAGAATAAGGGAGATATGCCCCTTTAGGATAAGACTTTACAACACCATATCCCATCAAATGTTCAATTTCTTCTCTTATATCATTTTTGTCAACATTCAGTTGACGCAGTGTTTTTCCTGCTATTCCTTTTGACTCAATCACTAATGCCAGCAATAAATGCTCAGAGCCCACGGACTGATGTCTAAAGTATTTTGCTTCTTCTTGCGCAATGGCTAAAACGGCCTTGGCACTATCTGTAAATAACTCATCCATAACTATTCCTCCTCATAGCTCAAGCGTTCCAGAAAGGAGTACATCAATTGAGCTCGTAAAAAATCTTCTTTGACACCAAATTTTCCTAGTACATTTTTTGCTAACGCAGCAAGCATGATATTGCCTTCCCGCTTTGTGACAACTTTTTCTTCATATAATTTCTGAACAAAGGTCAATGCATCTTTTTCTGACAACTGATCGCCGATAAATGCTTCGATTTGCTTCAATAGCTGTGTGTTATCCAACAGTGTGACCTTTGCGATGCGAATGTAGCCGCCACCGCCTCGTTTACTCTCAACAGAATACCCTCGTTGAATAGTAAAACGGGTATTAATCACATAATTTATCTGGGAAGGGACACAATTGAATAAATTTGCCATTTCTGCACGACGAATCTCAATCTTACTATTATCTTCCAAAATCTTCTTTAAATAGGCTTCAATCAAATCAGAAGTATTTTGATTGTTCATAATATCCATCCTTCTCCCTTGACTATTACTGACCATAATTATATCGAATTTAGAGGAGTAAATAAAGAAGAAAGCTTGTACTTTACAGAAAAACAAGAAGTTTTCAGAAAAAATCGACGATTTCCTCTTGACCTTGGAGTTCTATCCAATGTTATCATTGCATCAGGAGGCTGATAGAATGACAACAGGATGGACCATTAACCAAATTGCTAAGCGAACAGCATTACCAAAAGATACGATTCGTTATTACGAAAAAGAACAGTTGCTAACACCGCAAAGAGCAGATAATAATTACCGACTCTATACAGAGGAAGATTTATTAAAATTAAAATATATCTCAGTCATGAAATATGCTCAGTTTTCGATAAAAGAGATAAAAAGCTTCATGACACTTTTCGATCAGGAGCTATCTCAAGAATGTAATCAGGACGGCACTGAGCTGCTAAATAAGAAGATTCATGATTTAGAACAGCTGATTCAGCATTATCAGTCAATCTTAGTTTTGTTAAAGCAACTGCCTTATCCTGGAAGCTTTCAACAGCTGGTTGAAGAGCTTGGAACGGGAAATGCTCGGCGCTTAGACAGTTTTATAGAACAATTATTTAATGAAATCAAGGAGGTCTCTCATGAAAACCATTAAGCACTCAGCCTCATATGCGTTACAGCTGACTACCCCAATTTTTCCAATCAATTGTTATATTGTAGAGGAAGACAATTACTGCACGCTAATTGATTGCAGCAACCGCGGGACAGTCAAATCAATTATTAAAGCCATTGAAAAAACCCAGCTGCCTCTGAAATATATTATTCTTACCCATGCTCACTCAGATCATACTGGAGACATTCAAAAAATCAGTCTCCATTTTCCGGAAGCAGAAATTTGTATTGGAAAAAGAGAGTACGAGGACAGCCAGAACGACGTACATAATATCCGCATGCCAATTAAACCAACCACGCTCTTATCAGAAGGCGACAGAATCGGCAATCTACTGGTACAAGAAACTCCGGGACACACCAATGGATCGATTACACTAATTGATCAACGAGTTGGTACCGCTTATGTAGGCGACCTGCTTCAGTCCCAGGGAGGTCTATCCATATCCGGAGATATACGCTGGCTCTTCCCCTTTCCCGCAATGGCGACAGTGGACAAACACAGGGCGATTCAATCAGTTGAACAATTAATAGAAAAGAGCTCTCCAAAGCAAATATTCTGTGGACACGGATCGGCAATCACCTATACGAAAGAGAACTTTGATAGGATTATTGCACGTGCAAAGAAAAAGTAAGGACTGAATAAAACAAAAAAAAACACCAATATTTATTGGTGTTTTACACTTATCGGGAAGACAGGATTCGAACCTGCGACCCCTTGGTCCCAAACCAAGTGCTCTACCAAGCTGAGCTACTTCCCGAAGCTATATTTAGCTATAAAAAAAGACCACTCATCTAGTTTGTAGTCTTTACTATGCACCCAAAGGGAGTCGAACCCCTAACCTTTTGATTCGTAGTCAAACACTCTATCCAGTTGAGCTATGGGTGCAAGTTATTCTCATGCCGAGGACCGGAATCGAACCGGTACGGTGATCAC